>JBEKOC010000001.1:0-262041 GCA_049522175.1 Occallatibacter sp.
GCGCTGCCTGACCCGCGCGCGCCGGAGAACCTGTTGCGCGGCTCGGGGCGCGGCATCTTCCTGATCCGGGCGTTCATGGACGAGGTACGCTTCCGGCAACTGCATCCCGGAACCGAGCTGACAATGGTCAAGCATCTGGCGCGGGGGAGACTAAAAGCATAACGCGCAAATGCCCGGCACTGGTGACGGATTGAGGAAATCATTTACCGCAGCAGTGCTATGCACGCAGGAATTTCAACACATCTGGAACTTCAGAAGTGTGATAATCGTTATAACAACAAGGAGGAATAGCCGTGGCATTGACAATTGCTTCCCGTGAAGTGGCTGGCGTCAGCGTATTGGACCTTAGCGGGCGAATCACACTGGGCGAGGGCAGCGTGCAACTGCGCGAAGCCATTCGCGGCCTGATAGGCAATGGAAAGAAAAAGATCCTGCTGAACCTGGGAGACGTAAACTACATCGATAGCTCGGGGCTGGGCGAATTGGTGAGCGCCTTTACCACCGCCAAGAACCAACAGGCGGAGGTCAAGCTGCTCAACCTGACCAGGAAGGTACACGATCTGCTGCAGTTGACCAAGCTGGTCACCGTTTTCGATATCAAGGACAACGAGGCCAGCGCCATCGCTTCCTTCAAGTAGGCAAGAACCGGGACAGCGTCGCAGTTGGAATTCATCAATAAAGGGCCATCCTGCAGGACGGGATGGCCTTTTTGCGCTTGTATTATTTCTACCCGCCCTTAAGCCGGAAAATCACGAAGCAGGCTCCTTTGGGCAAGCGCAGGGCAGGCTTTCAACTTTGCTTCGCTCAGGATGCAGGGCACAGGGCATTTGTGCGTCTTTGCCGCCTCAGGCCAGAGCGTGGACCGATTCCGGCACGGGGGCCTCCGGCATGACAGCTGAAACTTGAATCGCCGCCAGCTGCTGCAGGTGGGAGTGACCACCGCAGGTAAGCCGATGGACAAAGTGGTAGGGCGGCCAGGGACCGGAGAGCTGCATCTGATACTCTCGCATCGCAGTGCAGGTCGTGGAAAACTTGTTCAGGTAGCGTTCCACGCACCTGCGGTCGATCAGGTGGGCTATATCCAGCGTCATCTTGCATTTATCGGCCAACCGGCAGCTCACCTCCTCGTCTAGAGGCGCGAAGAGCCGGTGCATCTGGAAGCTGACGGCGCGGGCGCGGGTCTGGCGCTCGCGTTGGCGGGTGGCGTTCTCGCGCAGGTTGGTGAAATATTCCCGGCTCGCGCCATCGGCCGGCAAACGCTTGCCAGCAGCATGGCCGCCGCAATCGTCCACCAGAATTTTCAGATGCATCTCGGCCTTGCCGCGCAACTTATCGATGTGCCCGAGGAACTGGCGCTGATTGGAGCGAATGGATTTGCGCAGGCTCTCATCGTCATGGAAGACGGTGCCAAACCGGAAGGGCAGCACCGTAGAGTGCTGGAAACAATCGGCGATAACCCGTGCATGGTCAACGCCGGATTTCTGGCTGAGAGAATCGGAGGGGTTGTGTTCGCTTACGATGACGGCCAGTTCGCTGGCGGGGTAAAGAAAAACCTGGTTTCCGCTGACTCCGAGGAGCGATTCCATCGGAATGGGTTTGCGATGACGGGCCAATTCAGGAAAAGCTTGCCTTTCACCGATACAGTAGGCATACCACGCCATGAGAAGACACTCCGTCTGCGTGCGCCGGAAAGCGCCACTCGTTGGTGAAGCTCTGGGAACTTAGAAACAACGACATAGAAGACAAACGACCGGGGGATGGAGAGCAAACCCGGACCAACTAGGGCGAATAGTAGCCCTGTGTAAATACAACTGGCAACGTCCGGCGTCACAGGGCTGTAAAAAGGGGGCCGAACCCTTCAAGTCTGTATTGACATAAGCAAAATATCAATTGATGGCACGAATAACTGTTCTTTTTAGGTTGCCTATCCTAATTTAAATATTCGTGGAGTATACTTTGGCGGAGCCGGAAAGCCGCGTTGAAGATCCGGCTAATTATCCTCGGGAATGCTGAGAGCTCCCCCGGTTCCAGCCCCCGCGCTTGAATCCGGGCAGTCATTCCCAGCAGTGCCGGTTGCCCCAGGATAGTTTGGCGTCTAATCCGGCATCACCATTAAGACAGGGCGACCTCCATCACTGGAATCGCGAAACGAGTTGAGCCAGTTCAGGATTGCCCTATAAGGAGGATCAAGATGAACTTTTGCACTCTGCCCATCAGCAATAAAGTCCGGCACGGATCCCGCGCAGCATTGATACTGCTGGGGTTTGCCTGCTTCCTTGGCCTTGCATTTCAACCCGCACACGCCCAGGTAAACTTTCCCGTCAACATGATTCCCAAGATTCCCGCCACACTGCCCACGGTGAAACTTACTGCACAGGCCCCGCCGGAAGCATTTCTTCGTGAAACGCTTACCAAGAAGGGTGTGGATCTGAAGCTCATTCAACCACTGTCCCGGAGTACGCTTATATCGGCTAAGACTGCGCCGCCTCAAATGGTAGGCGTTGCCGAGCAGAATACGTTGCACGCTTACTGGAATCAGCAGACAGGCGAAGCGGAGATTCTGCCTCAGCTTGAAAAGATAAAAGGCATACGGTTTGCCGGGGCAGGAGACACACATCTGGCACAAGCGGTGACGCTTGCGCAGCTGACGTTCGCGCGGGCTGACTTTTTCCCCAAGGACGATACGGCTTTCACGGTTGGCGCGGCGCGTCCACTGGTGAGCACTGTAGCGCAACTGGGTGGCGGTACATCTCAGCCCTCTGAAACCCAGCTCTTACTGACGTATGTTCCCGTCACCCGCACGGTGCAGGGATACAAGGTATTTGGCTCCGGGTCGCGGGCAGCTATCGCGGTGGGCCCGGAAGGCAACATCCAAGGCGTCGTGCGGCGCTGGAAGATGGGAAAGCTTTCCACGAATCTGACCGAGAGACGAACCGCAGCGCAGATTCATGACGAAATTGCCAAGCGGCTGACTCCGATGACAGGAACCTGGGATGTCTCGGTGCAAGGTGTGGAGATTGCTTACTACGACAACGGCGGCGAAATGATGATTCCCGTGATTCGCGCGACTGTCAAACTGCATCCACACTCATCTACAGGGGCGAGTGCGGCGGTGATGGCCTCCGACGACTGGTTGGCCATCTATCTGTCCTACGGCGGAGGCAGTCTGCCCGCCGAGCTGACGCCCGGAGCCGGACCGCAGCCGGGAGCGGCCCCCAAGCAGGTTGCTTCCATTGAGAAAGCCGAGGTTCCCGAGGGTGATCCGATCGTTGGCATGTATGTGGTACGCGATGCTCCGGCGGCCTCGGCAGGTTCAGGCGAATCTTCGGGCTTTGTGGCCGAGGCCAATGGCTTCTGGAACGGGCTGCAAAGCTCGATAACAGGGATCATGTTCACCAAGGCGCAATACTACTGGGCGCAACCCTGGATGTACACCTCGTCTGAGGCATCGTTTGTAAACAACGTGAATGTGGCGCTGACCGAGGGTCATGGCAATCACTGGCTGTTTACTACGAAAGACGCGGGCGACGATGTGGTACATATCGACCAGATTCCCGCCAGCCAGGGATATGGCGCGGCCAATCACGGCAAGCTGGACTTTTGGATCATCCACTCCTGCGACGTGGTTCCGTCTGCTGCAGATGTCTCCAACTGGGCTGGCCCCTGGTGGAATATCTTCAAGGGCCTTCACGCCGTAATGGGTTCGCGCACCGAGATGATGTTCGACGGCGGCGCGGTGAACACGCAAGTCGGCCAGAGCATCGGCAATGGCGCAGGGGTGGTTCCTACGTGGTTCAATGCCACCATGAGCTATGCACAGAGCCAAAACTCTGCATTAGACCGGCCGTCCGCCGTAATGGTCTGCGGACATTGGGGAGACACGGTCTTCAATCCGACTCCGCTGCCTGCCGCCACATGCCTGCAAAACTTCTGGCAGCCTAACTAACATTGCTGTGACAAATGATGTTCTGCTTCGGCGCGCTGACCTGGCGCGCCGGAGTTTTTTTGCACCTAAGATCAACTCAATTCACATCTACAACTCATGAAATTACCATTCCCGGTTATTCTGTAAACTGAGGTTGATGCCGGTCTATTTTGTACGGTTCAATTACTCGCAGGAGTGACACGTGAAACCAGTTCTTGCCCGTACGCTGCGCGATTTGCAACATAACATCCTGGCCGGCATCGTCACCATCGGACCGCTGGCCATTACCTTCCTGATCTTCAAGTTTCTTCTCGACGAACTGGCCAAGGCCGGCATGCCGGTAATCCAACTGCTCGCAGCGTTTTTTCCGGAGATCTGGCTCCGCCATCCATTGGTGCAGTCACTTCTGGCCATCGTGCTGACCCTAGTAATGCTCTATGTTGTGGGCCGGGTCACATCCCTGGTGATCGGCCGCCAGGCCTTCGATATCTTCGAGGCCGTGCTGGAGCGGTTGCCCTTTGTCGCCAAGATCTATACGTCAGTGCGCCAGTTACTGGACAGCATGATGGCCAAGAAAGAATCCAGTCAGCGCGTGGTATTGGTGGACTTTCTCATTGCCGGCCAGAAATCCATCGGGTTCCTTACGCGCACCATGACCGACGAGGCCACCGGCGAATTGCTGGCCGCAGTGCTGGTGCCCTGCGCCATCAATCCGACCTCGGCTTTTTTGCAGATTCTGCCCATCAGCCGAGTCACGGAAACCGATCTGACAATGGAGCAGGCCATGAGCATGATCATGACCGGCGGGGCGGTGGGGCCGGAGAGCATCCGCTTCACTCAGCCAGTGCTGGCGCCGGGCAAGGACGCTACGCTTCCCGTGCCCTCAGCTTGACCTGTGCAAGAAATTTATTTTTCGTAGTATCCCCAAGTTAGCTTACCGGCTCATCCACAATCAGTGTCTCTCCGGCGTGGCCGCTTTCTGCGGTGACCTTGCGCAGACTGACGTGCTCGAGGTGCGCCCAGACGATGCCCACGGGCGTGATACTCAGGAAGGTGACCGCCAGCAGCGTGGCCGCGCAGGCGGTGGCCGGCTCGGCTGCTACACCGAAGAAGCCGGACATGGCGGCAGCCACCACGCCAATCTGCGTGAACCAGCCCAGCACCGGCAGCTGGAATCCGCTGACCGCCAGGCTGGAGGCCATCAGCAGGATGCACTTGGCAAGCGTCAAATCCTTCAGTTCCGGGCACTGAACAAAGGCCGTGGTGATCTCCAGATAAGCAAAGGTAATCAGCGCCCACATGCCCAGCGAGAGCGAGGAGGCAATACCGAAGTCAGAGAAAGAACGCAGCGTATCCAGGCCGGCGCGAAAGGCGCGAATCTTATCGCCGATGGCGCGTCCCAGACCTTTGGAGACAATACTGAAGGCGTCTTCGAGAATCGTCGCCACCGCTCCACCTGTAAAACGTACGATCGCCAGAAAAAGCGCACCGGCCAGGGTGACGGCCAACCCGCCATAAGCCGCATTTTTAATAACTTCGGGGTGCGGCAGCGCTCCCGCGGGAGCCAGCAGGATGACAGAGCAGAAGATCAGCGCCATGGAAGCGAAGTCAAAGAGACGCTCGACGATGTAGACGGCGATCTGGTTGCTGAGCGGCAGGCCGGTTTTCTTGGAGACCAGGTAAGGGCGCACAGGGTCGGCGATGCGTCCGATGAGCGCCACCGCGGTAAAACCGATGACTTGCGTTCCATACAGCGAAAACAGAGGCACTTTTTTGATATGGCGAATCAGCAGCGCCCAGCGCACGGCACGAAAGAGGTAGCAGACGTAGATGCAGGCGAAGGCGATGCCGATCTTGCGCCAGTCGGCCAGCTTGAGTTGGGCGACAAATACTCCAAAGTCAAAGTGAATCCTGTCGCGCCCCCAAACAACCAGCGCAACCAGCGCCAGAAACACCACCGAACCCAGAATCAACTCACGCTTTTTCAAGGCTTCTCCGTTCACGCTGCCATGATTATCTCTTCAGTCTAGTTTCTCACCCTACCATGAAGATAATGTTAGCGGTCAGGCTTTTGCTGCGATACCGGCGCAGATGCTGCCTGGCGGGCCTGCGCAGCAGCTCGTTTCGCCTCGGCTTCGCGCGCTAGTACGCGGCGGTTGAACTCGTGAATCACGCGCGCCACGTAGGCTCGCGTTTCGCGGTAGGGGGGAATGCCGTGGTAGCGGTCCACCGCATCCGGGCCGGCGTTATAAGCGGCCAGAGCCAGAGCCAGGTTGTCGTGGTAGCGGGTGAGCAGCGCATCCAAATACGTTACCCCACCGCGCACGTTCTCGTCTGCCTTGAAGCTGTCAGCAACTCCCAGGTCCTTGGCGGTGGCGGGCATTAGTTGCATCAGGCCCTGTGCTCCGGCACGGCTGACGGCGCGGGCATCTCCGCCGCTCTCGGCCTTCACCAGGCTGGCCAGCAAATCCACATCGAGATTGTGCTCATGGCCGGCCCTGGTGAGCATCTCGCCCAGATCGGCTGGGGAGAGCCTGGTTTCCTTACGGGAATGCGAGCTGGCTGCGGATGGATTGGAAGACGCATCGGATTTCGCAGCGGGCGGCGGGTCGGGAAGTTTCTCGATTTCGGCGATCTCCTCCGCGTGGAACTCGATGTAGTTGTCCTCGCCGGCGCTCAGGTAAAGTCTTGTGCGGCCTGCGATTTCAGCGTGATGATCGCAGCGGATCTCGAATCCGTTGCGCAGCGTGATGCGCTCGGCGGCTTGAATGGATATAGACAAGGTTGCGAAGGCGGCGAGGACTACCGCGAATCGGCGAAATGTGAGGTTACGCCTCAAAACACATCCTTCAGGGGCTAAAGCCCGCGTTGAATTTCCAGGCTAGTTGTCAGGGCTAAAGCCCTGACCTACCAGCCACAGCGGCGCGCTTGGCGATAGCGACTTCCAGCACCACGGCCACGCCGTCTTCATTGTTGGGCGGAGCCTGCTTCCAGCCGCGCGTCTTGGCCAGCGTCCTCAACTCCTGCGCCGCATTGCCCATGATTACGGCCTGACCGGCCCACTTCAGCATATCCACATCGTTCCAGTTGTCGCCGATGGCCATGGTCTCTTTGCGGTCCACGCCCAGCAGGGTTGCGAGTTGTTGAAGCGCCCAGCCTTTGGAGACGCCCGGCGGCAACAGGTCGAGGATGGAGATATCGCGCGCCGGATACTCGGTCTTGATGCATTCGCAGGAGCCGGCCCACGAACTGGTCCTGAGCGCCTGCTCGGCCTGGCGCATCGGCGTCACGCCACCGCAAACCATGCCCTGAATGGGGTCTTCGCCGTCCACGAGAGCATCTTCCAGCGGCTTGACCACCTCGATCGCGTTGCGGTTGGCCTCGACCCACATGGCGATGCGCCCATTTGCCTGTTCCAGGTCTTCAAGCACCAATTCGCCGCGACCGGGCCGGTCAAAGGTGAAGACCAGAGCCCCGAAGGGCCGCAACAACCGGCACAACCCGCGCGCGGTTTCTGACGGAAGGTGGCAGCGGCCCAGCGAGTCTCCGCCCAGGGTGCGGATCGCCGCTCCATTGGACGTGATGAGGGGCGTATCCGCTCTGAGGCCGAGGCCTTCGAGCAGTGGAGTGGTGTAGGCCGTGCGGCGTCCGGTGGCGATGGCCACGGTGATGCCCGCCTGCTGCGCGGCCTTGAGCGCCCGAGCCGTGCGCGGGCTGATAACCTGCGCAAAGGTGGGCAGCAGCGTGCCGTCCATGTCGATGGCCACCAGGCGAACGGGAGGGTGCATAGCTTTAGTTTAGCTGGCCACCTGCGGTGGGGCTGGCTGCCTGCGGCGACCTGAGGTGTGGCTGACGATTTCGGATTGCGAAGCACACATGGCAGCACTTGTGACAGCGGTCATACGCGGCGCACCGCCGGATTGCTATGGTTGCGCCATGAAGAAGTGCGGCCTCGTTCTTTTGATTCTCTTGCCGGCTAGTTTGCTAGCGGCACAGGATGGAACGCCGAAGTCCGTTTCCGCCGCTGCGGAGATTTTTCTTGTCGGCAGCGTGCATCACATGCACTTTGAGGAGCGCTATCATTACTCACTCATCGATTTGCAGGCTCAGGTGCGGTCGCTGCATCCGGATGTAGTCTGCGGAGAGATTACACCGGAGGCCTTCAACGGGCCGATGGAAGGCAACTTCCCGCCCGAGGCGGCCATGCTGGCCGAGATGGCGCCGCAGTGGGGCGCGCGGTTCATTCCCGCCGACTGGCGGGTCAGCTTTTTCTGGCAGGAGCGCGGAGCGCAACAGGAATCTGTGAACAAGGCGCAGGTCGCCGCGGTAGATGCCGCGCAGAACAAGGCGAAAGCCTATTTTGCCGCTTTCTCCGGCGATTCGTTGTACGACTATACAATCGGCTCGGCGCAGTATCTCTCCATGGTCGATCGCATGTTCGAGGAGGTGATTGGAGAAAACACGCCCTCCGACATCGCGGCCGGCGCCTGGCACGAGCGTAATCGCAAGATCGTGGAAAACTGCCTGACGGAAGCGGGCGCGGCCCGGCGCATCGTCTTTGTCTTCGGCAGCGGCCACCTTCCGCAACTGCGGCGGCAGTTGGCCGCTCGGGGCCTCGCGGCGCAGATTCCGCCGCGAGCCTTCACTCCGGCGGGGCTGGGAACCATGCCGCCAGCGGTGATTGCCCGTTGGCAACGCAACCTGAAAAATCTGGAGGGCATTGCGAACGGGACGGTTGCGGCCTCCGCCGACGATCGCGCCAAGGTGAAGGATACGAACCGCGCGCCGGTTCTGCGCAGCGAGATCGAGATTTATCTGGCTCGCCAGAAGGCCTGCGGCGGGGCTGGCGCTGAGTGCAGTGCCGGAGCAATCCGGTAAGATTTGACTATGGAACGGATTTGCAGCCAGTGCCGGGCCGAGCTCGGTGAAAAAACCGTGGCGGATTGGTGTCCGGCGTGCGGAGGGGCGCTGGTTGAGCAGACCAGCTTGCATGTTGCCGATCAACTCGGCATGCTGGCGGCTGAGGTCGATCATCGTGGAATCGTGCTGCCCCGGCGTCATGCGCTGGGAGGAATTATTACGCCGCAGTGAGCCTTCATTCGTACCTCAGCGCCTCCGCCGGCAGAATACGCGATGCAGCCGACGATGGATACAGCGTGGCCAGCAGTGAAATCCCTATAGAAACTACCGAGACGATGATGCCGTCGAGCGGGCGCGGGGCGAAGGGCAGCGTGTCGATGGAATAGACTTCGGCGGATAAGTGGATGAAGTGATAGTAGCCACCGGCCCAGGCAGCGAGATAGCCGAGCACCAATCCAAGAGCCGTGCCGAGGATGCTGATGAGGAAGCCTTGCAGCAGGAAGATGCGGCGAACTTGAGAGGGCTGGACGCCGAAGCTCATCATCACAGCGATATCGCGCGTTTTTTCCATCACCATCATGGTGAGTGCGATGAGGATGTTGAGCGCGGCGACGATGACGATAAGCGCGATGACGATGAAGGTGACCACCTGCTCCAGCTTGAGGGCGCGGAAGAGCTCGCGGTTCTGCTCCATCCAATTGGAGGTCATGAAGCCGCGTCCAGCCTCGTGCTCGATGGCGCGGCCGATCTGCGGAGCGCGGTCCAGGTCGTCCACCTTGAAGCTGATGACGGAGAGCAGGTCAGGCTCGCTGAAGAGGCGCTGGGCCTCTGAGAGGCGCATGAAGGCCATGGCCGAGTCGTACTGATAAAAACCCGACTGGAAGATGGCGGCGACGCGGAAGCGCTGGTACTTGGGCGCGAGGCCGAGCGGGGTGAGCTCGCCCTGCGGACTGGTGACGAGAACGCTGTCGCCCACCTGTGCGCCGATGGTATCAGCCAGGCTTTTGCCCAGCACCAGGGCCGGGTAAGGCGCGTTGATCCAGCCTTCGCCGGGAACCTGTTGCGCGAGCTTGTTGCGCGCCTCCGGTTCAAGGTCTTTGGCCGAGCCGGAGATGATGGTACCGAGCAGACTGCTGACCGTCCGCTCCTGGTCGGGGATGATGCCCTTGATAAGCGCGAAGCCGGCGCGGGGTCCGCGCGAGACCAGCACCTGTCCGTAGATTCCCGGCGCGGCGGCGGTGACGTGGGGAACGCGGCGCAGGCGGGCGAGCAGAGGCTGCCAGTCACGTATGCCGTCGGACTCGACGCGCATCAGGTCTACGTGCGCCGAGACGCCGAGCAGGCGCCCCTGGAGGTCTTGCCTCATGCCGTTGGTGATGGCCAGGGCGATGATGAGCGCAGCCACGCCCGCGGCCACGCCGGCGATGGAGATGATGGTAACCACGCCCACCACGGCTTGACGCCGCTTGGCCCTCAGATACCGGTTTGCCACATACAGCTCGAAGAACATTGAATCTATTCTACTTGCGCGACCGCTTCACCTGATTTATTTCTCTTCCGCAGCAATCACCGTCTTGGCCACACCCGCGTTGTCGTGCCGGTCGTAGACGCGGACGGTGATCAGGTGCTCGCTCGTCTTGCCCGCAACCACATCAAGAAAGATCCGCAACTCATAGTGCTCGCGCCGGGAGTCGGAGATGCGGCCCACCGGCTCGATGTATTGCCAAGGGCCGGCGTCGAGCGAGTACTCGGCGCGAGCTATGGGCGAGAAGGCATCCTCAGCGTCGAAGACCACGCGCAACTGCTTCGCGCAGGGCAAATGTTTGCAATCTTCCTCGACGGCATGAAGCGCGGAGACGACAGGCGGCGTGGTGTCCACCTCGAAGCGCTCGCTGACTTTGTCGCCGCTGAGTGCGTCGCCGGGGGTGTGCGAGGGCGCGTCGGAGGCGACGACCTTGACCTGATAGCCGCCATCGGGAATCTGTGTGGCGTCAAAGCTGTAGGCCTTCTCGCGGAGATTGTCCTTGAGCAGCCGCCAAACGGTTTCGCCATCTCCGCGCAGGAAGAGGGAGTAGGTCAACTCGTCGCCGTTGTCGTCGTGGGCGGCCCAGCGCACGGTGACGGCGGTGCGATCTTTAACGGCCTGCAAGGGAGCGTTTGCAGCGGCATCGTGATTCATTCCAGGAATCTGGCTGGGGTTTGGGCCAGCGTTTGGGCCAGCGTTCGGGCTAGCAGCAGGAAAGGCGATGTTGACCATCGGCGGCTGACCGGCGGGCTGATTCTGGGAGTTCCAGCGCGCTCCGGGAACGATTACCAACTCGTCCACCACTGGGGCGGCATTGACGGGCAGGTAGTTGACGCCCACGCCGCCCAGCGAGCCATTCGGATGGAGCACAGCCTTCCATTGCAGGAAGCGGCCGGCGGGCGAGGCTACAGCTCCGTCTTTAAGCGGCTGCCAGTCGGACCAGCCCCAATCGGCGCGGCTTTCGCCGTTGCGGCCACGAGCGGGCTGCTCCACGTTGCCAGAGCGGGTCAGCAGTTCGTAGTTGGACGAGCCGGGCTGGACTTCGACGCGTCCAAAGCGGGCCAGCGCGCCGGCGTCGAGCACGTCGCTGGCGAATTCGTGCTTGTCGGCGGCTGGTCCGAGTGTGAATAACTTGCCTGTGTTGCCGGTGGTAATGAGAAGGCTGTCCGGCTGGCCTTTGGCGCCCGGCACGACGGCCAGACTCAGCCCCTGCTGCGAGGCCAGGTGGGCAATGTCGGCGTAGCTGCCGTCGTCCTTGATGCGGAAGACGCGGCCGCGATTGCCGGTAAGCACAAGCAGACCTTCCGGCTGCGCGGCCAATGCGTAGACGATCTCGTCCTTGCCGGCCCAGAGCTTGCGCGGAGCCTGACCTTCCGTTAGAGCAAAAATTTCGCTGCCCTCGGGGACAGAAGCGCTGGTATTGGCCGCCTGCATCGAGCCCGGCTGCATGAAGGTGATCATAGTGCCCATGCCGGGTCCCTGCACATTCAGCGGCGGCAGCGGGTTGCGGCTCTTGTCGCCCACGCTGGCCGCGTAGATGGTGCCGGTGGCGGAGACGGTGACCGCAGTGATCTCGCGGCGGGGCGCTTCAAAGAGGACGTAGCCTTTGCCCTGCTGGCTGATGCGGTAGACCAGGCCGGAGCCGTCCGTGCCGGCGATCAGATTGCCCTGCACGTCCCAGGCAAGCGAGCGGATGTGCTGCTCATCGCTCTTGAAAAAGGCCTCCGGCTTGGCGCCGGGCTTGGAGACATCGACGCGGTAGATGGCTCCCGGCCCACCGGTGGCGATGTAGAGCCGTCCGGCGGAGTCGAAGGTCATCTCCCAGATGTAATGCGATTTTGCGCCGGGTTTTTCCGGGGTCTGTGCCTTTTCCTTGTCTGCAGCCGTCTTTTCAACTGTTGGCTTGCTGTTGCTGGCCTTGCCGTCGCTCGCTTTGCCTAAATCCTTGCCGTCGGCCGTTTTGCCTGAGGCCGTGACTTCGCCAGCCGTTGCGTCGTCCAGTTTTGCCGCGTCGAAGATGAGTTCAGCGCTTGCCTCGTCCTGCCTGGTGGTTGCATCGGGCTTGAGCCGAAAAACCTTGCCGCTGGGCAACGTGGCGGCATAGAGCGCGCCATCGGGGCCGAGGCGGACGACTTGCACAGACAGATCCTTGCTCTCGAAGAGCGTAAAGGGCTTGCCATCTGCCGTGATGCGCAGAACCGTAGCCGGGGAGGCGGTTCCCACGTAGGCCGTGCCGGACTTGTCCACGGTGACGGACCAGACGTAGGTCGTGGGCGTGGTGGCCAGCTCGGTCAAGGCTGGCCCGGTGCGCAGATGGCCGTCATTGGTGAGCGCGACGCCTTGTGGCGTGCCTTTTTCAAACTCCTCCAGCCGCGACTGGGTCCACAGGTGCGTGCCCTGAGCGGTCGCGTGCAGTGAGGCAAGGGCCATCATGACCACGGCCAGCGCGGAGAGACGGAAGGCAGAACGGGAGCGGCGAGTCGTACGGAAGGAATGAAACATACTGCCGTTGAGTTTACTAAAGTTGGGTGAGAAGCGGCATATTACTGGTGGGCCTACTCATGGTGCGCAGCTTCACACATCAAAGCGGCAGTTACGGCCTTGACGATGTTGAGGCGTGTTTTGTCGTCTCCCGCCCTTGCAACAAACACAGGAACACCGTAAGGATGGGGCACAAAGGCTCTTAATTTTTCATTGAATCACAGAAGGCGCGTTGCTCGGCATGGTAACTCGCAACCTATGATTGTGTTGATCGATTGTGATTTCAAGCGAGTTCAACACGCGCGACAGATTGACGAAACCGAGCCTGTCGGAGATAAGCACCGTGGGATTGTGCAGCACAATGTCGCCCAATATCAGGTCGCCGTTCAGCCTGGCTGTGTACGAAGGGTATTTGTTCCCCGCAGCGTCCGTCATCATCGCGGATCCCGTCATGCTAAGAGGAAGTGTTGCCGCCATCTTCGTGGGCACAATAACGTCTGCATTCAGCTTGCGTGCACCGGTGCCTAACAGTGCTGACAGAGTTTGACCGGCAAGCTGGATGGTGACGGTTGGAGTAACGCGGAGTGGACCGAAGGCCGCATCCGGGTTTGTCGTATAGGCGAGGAGATCACGGCCATTCGGGAGTGGTAGCGCGCCATCTGAAACGCTGAGTTGGTTGTGCGGAAAGTCCAGCGTTAAAAGAACATCGCGAAAGAGCGTGATGCCAAGTGTGCCGTCTTTATGCGCATCCGGCAGTGTCACGCCTTCAGGTCCGGTGAAGGTGTGGCCTGCCACGGTGAGCGTTGTGGCTCGGACGATGTCAGTATCTTTCCCAGGACCCTCCTGCTTGTCGGAGAAATGTGCTATGTGATGGCCGGTAACCGGCAAACCAAGCTGCTGAGCCTTTTCCGGAGTGATACTGAAATCGGAAGAAAGCCCTGTATCCTGGCCAAAGTGCAATGGCGCGCTTCCGTTGATGCTTACGTCGATGCCATTAAGGAAAGATATGCCGACAGGCGCAGGCGACGTTTGGCTAGCCGCGCTGCCGGCAGATGCAAGAAGAAATCCAGCAGCGAATACCGTGCAAATGGAGAATCCTGGATTCATTGCCAGATTGTAGGGGATTTCCTAAAGCCAAAGCAACGCTCTGAGTTAGCCCTCAATGCCGGAAATGGCGCATTCCGGTGAAGACCATGGCCATGCCCAGCTTGTCGGCGGCGGCAATGACTTCATCGTCGCGGACCGAGCCGCCGGGCTGGATGACGGCGGTGGCTCCGGCGGCAGCTACAGCTTCCAGGCCGTCGGGAAAGGGGAAGAAGGCGTCGGAGGCGGCGACGCAGCCCTTGAGCGGGAGCACAGCCTTCATCGCGCCGAAGCGGGCGGCGTCCACGCGGCTCATCTGGCCCGCACCGACGCCGAGGGTCTGGGCGTCGCGGGCATAGACGATGGCGTTGGATTTGACGTGCTTGCAGACGCGCCAGGCGAAGAGCAGGCCGCGCAGTTCCTCTGCGGTGGGCGGACGCCAGGTGACCACCTTCAAGCCGGGGTCGAGCGCGGCGGCGTTGATGCGGCCGGTGTCGGCGTCCTGCAGCAGCAATCCTCCAGAAACGTGCTTGACAACGGAGCGCGGAGGCGCGGAGCGGACCTCGACGAGGCGCAGGTTCTTTTTGGCGGCGAAGCGCTCGCGGGCATCGGTGGAGAAGCCGGGCGCTGCAATGGCTTCGACGAAGAGCTTGGCAATCTCTGCGGCCGCGTCGCCGTCCACCGTGCGATTGATGCCGATGACCCCGCCATAGGCCGAGGCCGGGTCGCAGGCCAGCGCCTTGAGATAGGCTTCGAGGATGGTGGAGCCGGTGGCCGCGCCGCAGGGGTTGGTGTGCTTGACGATGATGACAGCAGGCTCGTCAAATTCCTGCGCCAATTCCCAGCAGGCATCGAGATCGACGATGTTGTTGTAGCTGAGTTCCTTGCCTTGCAGTTGCCGAGCGCCGGCGATTCCCTGCCCCGTTCCGTCGGCATAAAGTGCGGCGCGCTGGTGGGGGTTCTCGCCGTAGCGCAACGCCTGCGCCAGCGGGAGGTTGATGCGCAGGGTATCGGGCAGATTAGTTGTGCCTGTTGCGGCAGGCGCATCGGGAGCGGGAGCTTCGGCAATACGATCCAGCGTGTTGGCGATGGCCGTGTCGTAGGCAGCGGTGAGGGAGAAGGCCTGACGCGCCAACCGCCAGCGGGTCTCCCGGCTCAGCGCACCGTTGTTAGCCTTCAACTCTTCGATCAACGTCGGGTAATCCGACACGCGGGTCACAATGGCCACATCTTCAAAGTTCTTGGCGGCGGAGCGGACCATCGACGGGCCGCCGATGTCGATGTTTTCGATGAGTTGGCCGAAGGCGACGCCGGGTTGAGAGGCTGTTTTCTCGAAGGCGTAGAGGTTCACCACCACCATGTCGATGGGCTGGATGCCGTGTTCGGCCACAGCCGCCTCGTGCTCCTTGTTGCCGCGGATGTAGAGCAAGCCGCCATGGACGCGGGGGTGCAGGGTCTTGACGCGGCCATCGAGCATCTCGGGAAAGCCGGTCAGCTCGCTGATGTCCTTGACGGCCAGGCCGGCCTCACGCAGGACACGCGCCGTTCCGCCGGTGGAGACGAGCTCCACGTCAAAGCCGGCCAGCGCCTGGGCAAACTCCACCAGTCCGGTCTTGTCCGTCACGCTGAGCAGCGCATGCCGAATCCGCTTTTCCGAAGTCACAGTTCCACTCCTTTGGGGGTTCGCCAAGCTCCAGAGTACAACGATCCGCAGGCCGGAGGAGCAAACCCATAATGGTGCAGTGGCCGGATGTTGCCAGAGTCGTGAGCTTGCACCTGCGAAATTACTGAAAATGCATTAGAGTTGAGGAATGGGTAGTTTTTCCCCTACTCCACCACCCCAGCGACAAAGACCCGTTGCCGTGGATCCCGGTGCTCAACCCAATCCGGAGATTTTACGCGCGGAGGAGAATTTCAATCCTCCGCCGCCCCCGGTTCGCCGGCGACGTCCCTCATGGTCTTACGCGCCGGCTACCTATGCGCTGGTAGCCTTTAACTGCCTGATTTTTATGGTGATGACCTTGCGCGGGGTTAGCGTCTGGGGTTCGACTGCCGATCAACTGATGATGTACTGGGGCGCGGACAACGCCGGCTCCGTGCTTGTCTACAGCCAGTGGTGGCGCATTGTTACCGCCATGTTTGTGCATGTGGGCTGGATTCACCTGCTGGGAAACATGTGGTGCCTGTGGAATCTGGGCTTGCTGGCCGAGCCGCTGCTGGGTTCGGCGGGCGTGCTGGCGGTGTACATCCTTACCGGCGCGGCAGGCAATCTACTGTCTACCTTCGTAAACTGGCTAAAGTACTCCCCTTCCCCGGAATGGGCGATTAACCATAGCCTGACTGCGTTTCCGGCCGGCGCAGGCGCTTCGGGCGCGGTCTTCGGCATCGCCGGAGCGTTGATTATTTTGCTCAAGTCGCACCGGCTGCCCGTGCC
Organism: Occallatibacter sp.; assembly: GCA_049522175.1. Taxonomy (GTDB): domain Bacteria; phylum Acidobacteriota; class Terriglobia; order Terriglobales; family Acidobacteriaceae; genus Telmatobacter. Next base: position 16,309 of record JBEKOC010000001.1, read on the forward strand.
TCCGCTGGAGTTGCACAAGCTGCGCAGGTCGGTGATCTACTTTGCCGCCATCAACCTGGTCATCGGCTTCACCATCAGCCTGGGCGTCGTGGTGAGGCATACAGGGGTGAGCATCGACAATATGGCTCACCTGGGCGGCTTCATGTGCGGCTTGATCTTTGCGGCCCCGCTGGTGCCGCGGATTGGCGCTTCCCGCGAACTGTTTCTCTTCCGCCGCCGCGCCGCCACAGTGATGGTGGTGGGGATGCTGGTGCTGTCCAGCTTTTACCTAGCCCAGTTGCCGCGTTAAGGCGCTGCCCCGCCGCACAAATTCTGTGCAAGAATAGTTTCCATTAGCAGGACCGCTCGCTCCAACTCTCCGGAGGCAGATGATGAAACGCCGTGTATTTCTCAAGCAGGCCGCCATCGCAGCCGCGGCCGTGGCATGCACCAGCCAGGCCAGCACGCCGGGCTTGACGCCCACCAGCCCCATCGCCCGCCGCGAACTGGGCAGAACCGGAGAGCAGCTCTCCATCATCGGCTTCGGCGGAATTGTGGTGATGAACGAGGAGTCCGGCGCGGCCTCCAACATCGTCGCTGAGGCCGTGGATCGCGGCATCAACTACTTCGATGTCGCGCCCAGCTACGGTAACGCGCAGGAGAGGCTCGGGCCCGCCCTCGCGCCTTATCGAAAGCAGTGCTTTCTGGCCTGCAAGACCGACGGCCGCATGAAGGACGACTCGCGCGCGGACCTCGAGCAGTCTCTCAAACTGCTCAAGACCGACCACCTTGACCTCTACCAGTTCCACGCTCTCACCAAAATGACAGACCTGGACAAGGTACTCGGCCCCGGCGGAGCCATCGAGACTATGGAGGCGGCCAAAAAAGAAGGCAAGATCCGCTTTATCGGCTTCTCCGTCCATTCTGCGGAGACCGCGCTGGCCGCCATGGACCGGTACAACTTCGACACCATTCTCTTCCCCCTCAACTGGGTTCTCTTCAGCCAGGCCAATTTTGGCCCGCAGATCCTCAAGCGGGCACAGGAAAAGAAGATGGGCATCCTGGCCCTGAAGTCCATGGCCAAGACGGTGTGGCCAGCCGAGCAGAAACATAATCATCCCGAGCCAAAATGCTGGTATCAGCCTGCGGCATTCCCTGATGAAGCCTCTCTGGGCTTGCGCTGGACTCTCGGCCATCCCATCACCGCTGCCATTCCGCCGGGAGACGAGCGCTACTTCCGCCTGGCAATGGATGTGGCGCAGGACTACAAGCCGCTGAACGCGGCTGAAGAGCAGGCTTTACTGGCTGGAGCGAAGGGCGCCGAGCCTATCTTCCACCTGGGCAACGACGTATAAATGAAATCTAAGACTGGCGCTTAGCGCGTCGCCGAGGCGGCGAACTTTTTTACCATTGCCAGCAACAACTTGCGGTCGCTCTCGTTGAGGTTGGTGGAATAGCGCCGTATCTGGTTGAGAAAGCGCAACTCCTCGTCGGAGAGCTTTTGCAGGTTCGGCTGCTTGCCCATTGTGTCGTCGGAAAAAAACTGGGTGATGGGCAGGTCGAGCGCGCGGGCAATCTTCGACAGCGTGTCCAGCGAAGGCACCGTATGGCCGTTCTCCACGCGCGAGAGATAGCAGCGCAGCAGGCCCGTCTTCTTTTCAATGTCTCCCTGGGAAAGCCCCTTCTGCAGGCGGAAAGCGCGGATGGTGGTGCCGATCTTCAACATAGGTAAGTCCTGTTCCATTGCCACCGGAGTTACTTTCGCGGTAGCAATCGATAGATTATTAACATAACAGTTAACATAGGCGGGGCGGGAATGCAAGGGATTTTATTGCGGCTGGAAACCGAAGTTACAAGGACGCCGGGCGGCTGATTCCGCACGGAATGCGAGAAACCGTAAACCTTCGCGGTGCGTGGGCCGTCTGAATGAGTACGAGCGCAAAAGGCCAGGGAGCGTGAATGCGGCGAGAAGCCATGAAGTGGGCGGTGGCGGCGGGAATCTTTGTGGCTGGCGGCCTTGCCATCCTGGCCCAGTCACCGGCAACGCCCGCGGCCCAGCCCGCCGCGCCCGTGAGCGCGCCGGGCGCCGGTGAACAGGCTGCGCAGAATCCACCCGCACCGGTGATTACGGGTGGAAAATTGCACGGCCAGGTCAAAAGCGGCAACATTCCCCTGCCCGGCGTGACCGTAACCGCCCAGAACACGCTCACCGGCAAGCGCTTTTCCACCACCACCGACATCACTGGCGCCTGGGCCCTGATCATTCCACAGAATGGCCGCTACGTAATCCGCACCCAGTTTGCGGGCTTTGCTCCCGGCTCGCAGGAGGCGGTGCTCAACGCAGTCAGTCGCGACCAGACGGTGAGCTTCGATCTGATGCTGGCCTCGCGGGCGGCCCAGCAGCAGGAGAGCGAGACCGAGAATCAGCAAGCCGTCCAGTCAGCCATCCAGCAACTCTCGGCCAATGGCGCGCAAAACCTGAGCCTGATTAGTGCGCTGGGAACAGACACCGAGAGCCAAGCCGGGCCATCCGGTTTGTCTGGTGCGGCGCTGCCCTCGATTGCCGGCAACTCCGATTTCGGCGACGATTCGGTGGCCATCAGCGGCCAAACAGGAGCAGTGAGCCCGCTGGCTGGTCTTGATCCGGACCGCGTCCGCGATGCGGTGGAAACGCTGCGCGCGCAGGGAGTTTTGCCAGGCGGGCCAGGTGGCGGCAACTTCGGCGGTGGAGGCGGCCTCTTCGGTGGAGGCGGCGGATTCGGCGGACCGGGCGGATTTGGCGGAGGTGGTGGTGGACGCGGCAACTTCCGCAACTTCAACCTCAACCAGCCGCATGGGGCCATTTTCTGGATCGGAAGCAACTCGGCGCTCAATGCGGAGCCGTTCAGCCTGCGCGGCCAGGCGCAGCAGCAGCCGCCCTCCGGAACCAACCGCTTCGGGATTGCCTTCATGAGCGCGCCTTATCTGCCGGGTTTGACCAAGCCCAGCGGCAAGGACATGATGTTCCTGACCCTTAGCGGCCAGCGCAGCTCCAGTCCGCTAGACCAGTATGCAACCGTGCCCACGGACGGCAGCTTCGGAACAGTCAACGAGCGGGCGGGCTACTTCAACGCTGCCGGACTGCCGATCATCTACGATCCTACGACCGGCTTGCAGATTACCAACGGTACAGCCAACGTGATACCCTCCGGCCGCATAGCGCAGGCGGCGACCTGGCTTTTGACTTGCCCGAATCCCTATTCCAGCGGGACGAACTGCCAGCCGTTCTTTCCCTCGCCCAACCTGTCCGGCTACGCGCAGAACTACCATCTGCTGACTACCGCACAGACGAATACCACGCAGGCCGGCGCGCGCTATATGCGCAGCCTGGGCAAGAATGCAACGCTGCCCGGCGGCGGTCGCGGAGGACTCGGACGTGGCGGCGGAGGGCGCAGGATGCAGAATCAAGGGCTGCGCCAGAGTATCAACTTCAACTACAACTGGACCGATTCGGCCTCGGACAACGTCAACGTCTTTCCGCAACTGGGCGGCAAAAGCGCCTCCAGCTCGAACTCTCTCCAGGCCGGCTACACGATCGGTTACCACAAAATAACGAATATCTTCAACGTCAACTGGAATCGCGCGCACAACCAGACGACAAACTTTTTCACGAATAAGACCGATGTTGCTGACGATGCCGGCATCGCCGGCACGGATAGCTCGCCGCTCAACTACGGCCTGCCCAATGTGACGCTCAGCAATTTCACCGGAATGAGCGAACAGCAGCCCAGTTTTTCGCTCACGCAGACCATCTCGTTTTCCGAGGTGCTGAGCTGGATTCACTTGAAGCACAACCTGCGCTTTGGCGGCGACTATCGCCGCGTGCATCGCGACTTTCTTGGCGGCTCCAACTCCACCGGCTCATTCACCTTCACAGGCCTGTTCACCGAGGATGCCGCGCAGGATACAGCGACCGGCTCGTCGCTGGCGGATTTTCTGCTTGGTTTGCCGGAGTCGGACAGCATCGACGCCTCCGCGGCCAAGAGCTACCTGCGCGACAACGTCTGGGACGCGTATGTAACCGACGACTGGCGCGCGCGGACCAATCTCACGCTGAACTACGGCCTGCGCTACGAGTTCTTCGCGCCTTACACGGAGAAATTCGGTCATCTGGCTTTTGTTGATACGAATCCGGTGGCGAACACGACGTACCCCGCGCAGTTCTCCGTTATCGACGAAGCGCAGGCCGGAGGCACGGGAAGTTACAACGGCAGGCTTCCGGATTCGCTGGTCTTCCCTTACAAGACAGCCGTTGCGCCGCGCGTGGGCATGGCGCTGCGGCTACCGAAGCAGACAGTGCTGCGGGCTGGTTACGGCATGAACTACACCGTCAGCCAGTACGCCACGTTTGCCACGACGATGGCGCACCAGCCGCCCTTCGCCAACGAGCAGACCCATCAGGAAGTTACTGCCAGCGGTCAACCCACGGCGGCTTGCGCTCAGAATCTTCCGTCTACTTGCTTCACGCTGGCAGAAGGGTTTTCCACGTCGAACAGCACGGGCAATTATGCGCTCGACACTCACTACCACCTGCCCTACGTGCAGGCGTGGAACCTGGACATACAGAAGACGCTGCGCTGGAACGTAGTGCTGAACCTCGGCTACAACGGATCGAAGGGCAGCAACCTGGACATTACCAGCACGCCACGCCACTCCGCGAGCAGTCCGGACACAAACTCCAATAGCGTGCCCTTCAACTACGAGCAGCCGGCGGCTTTCTCAAAGTTCAACGCGGGCCAACTGCGGCTCAACAAGAGACTGAGCAAAGGCATTTCCTTCGGCGCCAACTATCAATACTCGCACTCCATCGACAACGCCGGATCGGTGGGCGGCACATCGAGTGTGGTGGCGCAGAACTGGCAAAATCTGAGAGCCGAGGAAGGCAATTCGAGCTTCGACGTACGCCATAAAATCAGCGGCACTTATCTCTACGAGCTGCCCTTCGGGAAGGATAAGTTTTGGGTTACCAGCGGCGTTGGCTCGCATATTCTGGAGGGATTTTCCATCTCCGGCAGCTTTACCTTTGCCACGGGAACACCGCTCACGCCCTACTATCCTGCCGCGGTCTCCGACTCAGCGCATAACACGAGCGGCACACTGCGCCCCAATTATGCTGTGCCGTACGTTTCGCCCACGGCGGGAGCGGGCAGCCTGAAGGAGTGGTTCAATCCCTCATTAGCTGTCTTTACTCAGCCCAAGCCGGACAGTTATGGCAATGCCTTCGGAAATGTTCCGCGTAACTCGATTGCCGGTCCGGGAATTGTACAGAATAATATGGCGCTCTCCAAGACGATGCAGCTGGGCGATATGCGCAGCATGGAGTTCCGCGCCACGGCCAACAACGTCTTCAACACCGTGCAGTACTCCGGCGTGGATACAAGCCTGACCTCGCCCACAGCCGGACAAGTGATCTCCGCAGCTGCCATGCGTTCGTTCCAGTTTATGGCGAGGTTCAGGTTTTAAGAGCAGCGGAGTTAGCCGCGCTACGCGCTTGTTAACGGAGTTTGCGGAGTTAGTAAGTTAGCATGAAAGGCTACTCATGAAGAGTTGGGCGCGAAAGGCCGGAGCGGGATTTGCGGCGCTGGCGCTGGTGTTGGCTGTAGCGCGGCCTAACCTTACCTTTGCGCAAAATCCCTCGCAGAATTCACCGGCCGCGCAAGTTTCCAACGCGCCGCAGAGCGGCTTCGTATTCAAGATGAACGCCGAGCTGGTGCTGACCAACGTGGTGGCGCGCGACATCAAGACCGGCGAACTGGTGAGCGGGCTTAAGCAGAGCGATTTCAGCGTCTTGGAGAACGGCAAGCAGCAGCGCATCTCGACCTTTGATTTTGAAACCGTAGAAATGGCCGCGCCGCTCAACGAGGCCACCGTGAGCGGGCTGGCAGCGGGAAGCAGCGTGAACAAGGCCGTTGTGGTTGCAAAGCCCGAGGAGCTGCGCAATCACCGGCTGATTGTGATGTTCTTCGACCTGACCTCGATGCAGCCCGAGGACCTAGATCGCAGTGTGGCGGCGGCGCAGGAGTTTCTGCGCAACAAGATGCAACCGGCGGATCTGGTGGCGCTGATCTCGCTGGGCAACGCGCTCAAGGTGGATCAGGACTTTACCGCCGACAAGACCGCGCTCATCAACGAGGTCGCCGTCTACAACGGCACCGAAGGGCAGGGATTCGCCGAGGGAGCAACGGCTAACACAAACCAGGCGGAAGACGCGACCGGCTACACGCCCGACGAGAGCGAATATAACGACCTCAACACCGACCGTGAGCTGTTCGCGCTGAAAGCCGTCGCCAAGTCGCTGGAAAAGATCACGGAGAAAAAATCGCTGCTGTACTTTTCCGGCGGCATCTCGCGCAACGGCATCGAGAACCAGGCTTCCCTGCGGGCTGCTGTGAACGCCGCGGTGCGCGCCAACCTGGCCATTTACAGCGTGGACACGCGCGGCCTGCAAGCCATCTCGCCGCTGGGCGACGCCTCCACCGGCAGCTTGCGCGGGACAGGGGCCTTCAACGGCGGCGCGCTCACCAACAACATGAACGCCAACTTCGCCACGCAGGAGGTGATGGGCACGCTCAGCTCCGACACCGGCGGCAAGGCCTTCCTCGATTCCAATGACTTTGCTCCCGCCTTCGCGCAGGTGCAGCGCGACACTTCGGCCTACTACGCCATCGGATTCCGCAGCTCAAACCCGGCACGTGACGGCCGCTATCGCAAGCTGACCATTAAAATTAACCGGCCCGGAGTGAAGCTGGAATACCGGCCCGGCTACTATGCGCCGGCCGACTTCCAGCACGCGGGCAAAGAGGATCGCGAGCACGATCTTGAAGAGCAGCTAGCCAGCGACCTGCCGGCCACCGATATGGCCGTCTATCTGGACGCGCTCTACTTCCGCCTCGACGAAAGCCGTTTTTTTGTGCCGGTTTCGCTGATTGTTCCCGGCTCGCAGATTCCGTTCGTCAAAGGCGGCGACAAGGACAAGGCCACGCTGGACATCATCGGCACGGTGATCGACGAGGCCAAGCGGCCTATCGGGCAGGCGCGCGAGACGGTCAAGCTGAATCTCGATCCGAGCTTGCAGGCGCGGCAGAAAAACATCCAGTACACCACCAGCTTCAACCTGCCGCCAGGAAAGTATCGCCTGAAATTTGTGGTGCGCGAAAATCAAACCGGGCAGATGGGCTCCTTCGAGGCCGAGATCACGCTGCCGGAAATGAAGAAGGCGCCGATGAAAATGAGTTCCATCGTACTGGCGTCCATGCGTCAGCCGAGCAAGAAAAACACGCCTATGGTACGCGGCGGCCAGGAGTACGTGCCCAACATCAGCCACGTCTTCCGCAGCGACCAGCACTTGTATCTGCTCTACGAAATCTACTCGCCGGCGAGGGAAAAGGCGGCTGGCGACCAGCCCAAGGGAACGAAAGCGGGAATCAACGTGTTGAGCAGCCTGGAACTGCTTCAAGGCTCGACAAAGGTGTACGAAACGCCGCTGGTGCAGGCCAAGACAATCAATGTGGAGGGCCGCGACGCGGTGGCCATGGAACTCGATGTGCCGCTCAGCGGACTCAAGGCAGGCCAGTACGTGTGCCAGTTGAACGTGATTGACGACGCAGCGGGCAGCTTTGCCTTTCCGCGCTTTGCGGTGCTGGTGAAGGAAGCGCTGGCCGCGCCACTCGCTCCCGCTCCGCCCAAGTGAGCGTGGCCGAATCTCACGATGTGGGAAATATCGGCCGGATGAATTGCGGAACCTGTTGATTCCATGATGGTTCATATAATCTGCAAGGGTTTGAAAATAAATAAGGGGGGGTAGGGGGGTACCCCTCTCAGTGGACAGTAGACAGTGATCAGTGGTCAGTAAAAGCCCGCGCCTCTGATACTTGTTCATGCTTTGATTGTGCGCCGAAATAGGGTAATTATCTGCAAGCCATCTGCGGTGGGGCAGACGGCGCTTGCGCGCCATGAATATCGTGGATTCCCACCCATTTCGCAAAGAACGCGAAATGGATGGGGCACGAAGCGATCTCTCCTCAGGGGTGGGCTGCTGGCGTTGTTTCTTCGTCGGCCCAATAGCCGTTTCTTCCCTCAATCACCAGGTCCGGGTATTCCTTCAGCCGCAGACCAATGGCGTGATAGCCCGGATGAGGCGCTTGCGGATAAAAACTGAGAAGATACCGACTGGGCAAGTGATGGGAGATGGCAAGGACGCCGCTCTCCAAACTGCGAGCATCGGTAAATTTGAAGCTCTCGCCGCCGGTCAGCCGCGCCACGCTCTCCGGCACATTGCGCTGGAGGCTGTCAGAGGCCAGAATCGCCGCGATTTTGGCCGCTCTGAGAGGAGGCGCAAGCAGGCTGAGGCAGTCGTAGGTCTGCTCGAACCGGCTTTTGCCTGGCTCCGCATCAGGGTCCTTGCTCATGCAACCGTGAGGAGGCCCGGGAGTGCTGGAACTAAACATTTGCGAGGCTTCGTTCCTGGCGGCGGACTTTGCGGAAGAAAACATCAGGCAGTAGATGGCGGTGTTGGTGCCGCTGAGGTCATGGAGCGCCTGTTCCAGTTGCGCCTGGCTGCCGTGGTCGATGGTTTCGCTGATAAGCAGAATGACACGGCGGTATTCGGGAGGCTGCCTGCGCAGCAGATCGACGGAAAAACGCAGGCCGTCAAGAATGGCGGCTCCGCGATCTCCGGGCTCGAGATCGTGCAAGGCGTCTGCCACCGCGTTCAGGTTGGAGGTAAACTGCTGGGCCAGGCTGGGGGCGCTGTCGAACTCGACTACCGCGACCTTATGGGGGACGGCTCCAATAACTGCTTCGATTGATGGGCCCAAATTGCGATATTTGTTGAGTTGGCGAGCGCCCGCGCCGCCGGTTTCAACGGCGACAACCAACGCCAGCGGCTCGCTGCCCGTGTCCTCATAGACCTTGATTTTCTCTTCGATGCCGTCGTCGGTGAGAATGAAATCCTTTGCGGCTAGTGTGAAGACCGGCTCTCCGGCTTTGGTCCTGACCAGGGCTGGGACAAGAACCAGGTTGGTGCGCATCGTAAAGACGGGATTCTGCGATGCGGGGGAAGCTGGAGTTTGAGCCAGCGCCGCCGGCAGGCACACACACGCAACCAGGAATACAAACTTCATGGCCAGCCTCTCAAACCAGTGTAATTTCTGACAACTTGAGGACCGTTTGGGAATCGTAATATTCCATCCTTTCCGCGGAGAATTTCAAAAAGCAGGTTCCTCGACTCCGCTCCGCTTCGCTCAGAAGGATGGAGCATCGAGCATCTTGTTAGAATCAAAGCATGACCCTCACGGCACAGGATCGCGCGCGGCGCATTAAAATCATTCTCTTTGACGTGGATGGCGTATTGACCGACGGCACCATCTGGGTGATTCCGGCCCCGGTGGCCGGGCCGGATGGGACCATTACCAAAATGATCGAGGCCAAGGGCTTTAACGCGCACGATGGCGCGGGCGTGACGCTGGCGCGGCTGGGCGGCATGAAGCTGGGCGTGATTACCAAACGCATCACGGAGGCCGTGGCCCTGCGCGCGCGCGACCTGAAGCTGGAGTTTGTCTACCAGGGCGAGGCATTCAAGATGCGTCCGGTGCGCGAGATCATGGCCAAGGAAGGCGTGACGCTGGAGGAGATCGCCTTTGTGGGCGACGACGTGATCGACCTGGCGGTGATGCGGCAGTGCGGGTTGGCCGTGGCTACCGCCAATGCGCGGGAGCAGGTGAAGGCCGAGGCCCATTACGTGACGCCTCACCGGGGCGGCGAGGGCGCAGGGCGCGATGCGATTGAGTTCATCCTGGAAGCAAAGGGAATTCTGGAGCAGTGCCTCAAGGCATCCATCGACGAGAGCAATCCGCTTCCGCCGTCGATCGATATTGGCAAGGGCGCAGAGGACTAGCCGTCCAGGCATTGATATGGCGACCCAACAAAAGCGTGCAGTTGTGCTGTTGAGCGGGGGGCTTGACTCGGCTACGGTGCTGGCGATTGCCAGAAGCCAGGGCTACGAGTTGTATGCGCTTTCCTTCTCCTATGGACAGCGGCACGTGATTGAGCTGGAAGCGGCTCGGCGGGTGGCGGCAGCCATCGGCGTGGCGGATCACCGCATTGCGAAGATCGACCTACGGATTTTTGGAGGCTCGGCGCTGACCGCGGAGATCGAGGTTCCCAAGGGGCGCGACGCGGAGGCGATGAGCCATGGGATTCCCATCACGTATGTTCCGGCGCGCAACACGATTTTTCTGTCGTTTGCGCTGGCCTGGGCGGAGGTGCTCAGGAGCAGCGACATCTTCATCGGGGTGAATGCGCTGGATTACTCGGGCTATCCGGATTGCCGGCCGGAGTTTATTGAGGCTTTTGAAAAGATGGCCAATCTGGCGACCAGGGCCGGGGTTGAGGGGCGGCAGGCGCTGCGGGTTCATACGCCGCTGATCGCCCTCACCAAGGCGGAGATTATTCGCAAGGGGATCGAGTTGGGCGTGGATTACGGGCTAACCAGCAGTTGCTACGACCCGGGAGCGAAGGGCGAACCGTGCGGAGAGTGCGATTCGTGTTCGTTGAGGCGGAAGGGATTTAGGGAGAATGGGATGGAGGATCCGCTACAGCACCGAGCTTCTAGCTTCTAGCTACTAGCTTTCGACTTTTCTGTGCAGGGTCAGCAATCGAATTCTGACAAAATGAGCTAGAAGCTAGGAGCTAGCAGCTAGAAGCTGCCTTTATGAGCTACGCGGTTAAGGAAATCTACTACAGCTTGCAGGGCGAGGGGGCGCAGACGGGGCGCGCGGCGGTCTTCTGCCGCTTTGCGGGCTGCAACCTTTGGTCGGGACACGAAGAAGACCGGCCGGAGGCGAAGTGCAGGTTTTGCGACACGGATTTTGTGGGCGTGGATGGCGAAGGCGGCGGGAGATTCGAGACGGCTGAGGAGTTGGCAGGGGCCATCGAGCAGAAGTGGCCCGCGAAATCCGGATTGGGCAGGCGATTTGTGGTTTGCACGGGCGGCGAGCCATTGCTGCAACTGGACGCAGAGCTGATCGCCGCGCTGCATGGGCGTAATTATGAGATTGCCGTAGAGACCAACGGAACGATTGTCGCGCCAGAGGGGGTGGACTGGCTCACGGTCAGCCCCAAGGCCGGAGCAGGGGGGGAAATCGGGCTCAAGCAACTCAGCGGGAATGAGCTGAAGCTGGTTTTTCCTCAATTGGGCGTCGATCCGGCGGAGTTTGAGGCGCTTGCTTTCCGGCATTTCTTCTTGCAACCGATGGACGGGCCCAGCCGCGAGGCCTATACCGAGTTAGCACTGCGCTATTGCCTTGAGCATCCGCTATGGAGATTGAGCCTGCAAACTCATAAGCTGCTGGGCATTCCGTAGGGGCATGAGATCAAGCGGAATTCCTGAAAAGCATCCCTCAGGGGCTAAAGCCCGACATTTGTTTTATTGTTTGCAGCACGACTAAAGTCGTGCCCTGACACTTCTTGCTACTCCGTTGACATTTTTCCGCAAGATGTGAAGCCACCTGCTCCCTCCAGCGGCATCGATTTGGACTGGCAGCGGAAAAATCCAACAAACTTCCGTGCCACGCAAGCCCAATGCAGTTTAGAATCGTCTTTACAGTAGGCAGAGCTTCTCCCACCGGCTGCCTGTAGTGCCTTTTGGCTCCTGGCCGTTGAAAATCTGTATTTTACGGCCCGGCTGAAAAGGCATGGAATCCCCAGGATGATGACAAGAAAACTCAGTTTACTGCCCCTCTGGCTCGTATTTGCCGCCGCAATCGCCGCTGTGCATCCGGCCAGGCTCGCCTGCGCCCAGAATGAGCCGGGAAGCACGCTGCCCGAAATCAACGCACAGGCCGCTCCCGCCAAGGGCAGCCCGGCCCAGGCGCCCATTGCCAGCCCTGTCCAGATTGCCGCAGCCAATGAGGCTGACGCTGCCGCGCCGCCTCCGGACCGCGCCCAGGCGTACTATCACATGGCGCTGGCCAGCGGCTATGAGGAGAAGGCGGTCAGCGAGGGCCGGCCGGAGTACGTGACGCGGGCCATCGAGGAGTACAAGCTGGCGCTGAACGCCGACCCAGGGTCGCCGCAGTTGAACCTGGCGCTGGCCAACCTATACTTCCGCACTGGCCGCACGCGCGAGGCGGAAAACACGGCGCGGAGGCTGCTGAAGAACTCGCCCGACGATATCGAAGCGCACAAGCTGCTGGGACGCATCTACCTGCGCTCGCTGAGCGAAGGGCAGAACGCGCCTCCTGCCGCCTCGCCCAGCGGCAACGTTTTGGCGCTGGCGATTGCGGAATTCGAGAAGATTGTCGCGCTGCAGCCGAAGAACGTCGAGAATCGCATGGTTCTGGGCCAGCTTTACACCATCAAGCATGACCCCAAGAAGGCTGAAGAGCAGTTCAAGACGGCGCAGGCCATGGAGCCCGATTCCGAGGAGGTGGTCCTGAACCTGGCCCGCCTGTATGCCGAGAGCGGCGACATCGAGCAGGCAGCCAAGGCAATCGAAGCGGTTCCGGTAGCCGACCGAACGGCCAAGATGGAGGATGCGCTGGGCTCGGCCTACGAGCAGCTTAAGCGGAACAAGGAGTCCATCGCCGCCTACCAGCGCGCCAACGAGATCGAGCCGGGAGATCCGCGCACGCTGGATGTGCTGGCCCATGCACTGCTTAGCGACAACCAACTCGACGAGGCGCTCAAGCGCTACCGGGAGCTGGCCGAGGCCGATCCGGAGAATGCCAGCGCATTGGTGCGCATCGGCGAGATTCAGCGGCGCCAGGGAAAGTATGAGGATGCGCTTGCCACCATCCGCAAGGCGCGCAAGATGGACTCCAGCAGCCTGGAAGCCGGCTACAATGAGGGGCTGCTGCTGGATGTGCTGGGCCACTACGACGATGCCGCGCAAGCCTACGAGAAGATGGTGGAGCTGACCTCGCACGCCAACGGCGCCTACACCACCGAGGAGAAGAACAATCGCGGCATCTTCCTGGAACGGCTGGGCGCGGTCTATCACGAGCAAAACAAGACAACCGAGGCTATCGCCACCTATCAAAAGATGATTGACATGGGCGGCGATACGGCGGTGCGCGGCTACCAGTCGCAGGTAGACGCCTGGCGCGACGCCAAACAGTACGAAAAGGCCATCGAGGTGGCGCGCAAGGCCGTCGAGGCCAACCCCAAGAATCGCGACCTGCAACTGATGCTGGCCGGAGAGATGAGTGACCTGGGCAAGACCGACGAAGGGCTGGCACAGGCCAAAGGGCTGCTGGCCAACAACGCCGAGGACCGCCAGGTGTGGCTGGCAATGGGCCAGATATGCGTCCGGGCGCATCGCTGGAAGGAGGCCGAGGACGACTTCAACAAGGCCGAGACGCTGACCTCTAAGAAGGAAGACAAGGCCTATTTGATCTTTCTGCGGGGCGAACTGGCTGAGCGGCAAAAGCACTACGAGCCGGCCGAGCAGTTCTTCCGTCAGGCGCTGGATCAGGAGCCCGACAACGCCATGATTCTCAACTACCTGGGCTACATGCTGGCGGACAAGGGCAAGCAGTTGCCCGACGCCCTCAAGATGATTCGCAAGGCCGTGGAGCTGGAGCCGATGAACGGCGCCTACCTGGACTCGCTGGGCTGGGTGTACTTCAAGATGGGGGAGTACGAACTGGCCGAGGAGAATCTACGCCAAGCGGTGGAGCGCGACCAGACGGACCCCACAGTCCACGATCACCTGGGCGAGCTCTACGAGAAGACCGGCCGCTTCCGCCTGGCCACGGCGCAGTGGGAGCTCTCGCTGGCGGAGTTTGCCAAGACGGCCGCGGTGGATGTGGAGCCGGCCGAAGTGGCCAAGGTGCAAAAGAAGCTTGACTCGGCTCGCCTCAAGCTGTCGCGACAGGAGAGCGCCACCGGACAGAAGGACAGGGAGTAGGGACTAAGGGACTAGGGACTAGGGACTAGGGACTAAGGACTAGGGAATAGGGACTAGGGACTAGGGACTAGGGACTAAGGACTAGGGACTAGGGACTAAGGACTAGGGACTAGGGACTAGGGACTAAGGACTAGGGACTAGGGACTAAGGACTAGGGACTAGGGACTAAGGGATTAGGGACTAAGGACTAGGGACTAGGGAATAGGGACTAGGGAATAGGGACTAGGGACTAAGGGATTAGGGATTACGGACTAATTTGCAGTAATCGGACTACTGCTATCCTTTGCAATATTCTCTGCTTTCGAGCGACCTATTTCCCTTTCACGTCCATTCGTTGTAGGATTTTCTCGGATGGGCCGGAGAGTTATAGACGCTCACAGAGGAACGGAAATCGTATGAATCGCAAGAACTCGAAGTGCCGCACACGCCGGGTTAAGCAGCTCAACGGCTTTACGCTGATGGAGTTGCTGATCGTCATGTCCATCATCACCGTCCTGATGCTGATTGGCTTCCCCACCTATAAAGCCGTGATGAAGCACGTCCGCGAGCTTTCGGCGAAGAAGTCCTTGCAGTCTATTCACGAAGCGCAGATGATGTACGCGCAGAGTTACCCGAGCAAGGGATATGCCTGCAATCTGCAGTACCTGGGCGGAGATCCCGGCAAGCCGCCTTCCGCCACGGCCTCGGAGATGCTGCCCGAGGAGTTGGCCAAGGGCTACAAGGACGGTTACATCTTTGCCATCACCAATTGCATAAAGAATACGCTGAACGGCTCGGATAGGGTGGACGGGTATACGCTCACGGCGGTTCCCGAGGTGGTGGGCAAGACCGGTGATCTGGGCTTCTGTTACGACGACGGCGGCCAGCTCAAACAGGACCCGGCCGGCGGAGTCAACTGCGCCGAACTCGTCCAATGAACGGAGCGGGCTCATCGGTCGCGGGTAATCCGGGTTCCGGCCTTGAAGTCACGACACCCCCGCCCGCTTCCGGCGATGGGCGCATTCCCATCTTCGTTTGGGTTCTTGTGGGGGTGGCCGCGTTCTTTCTCCTCTGTATCGTCCCCCTCTTCGTACTCCTATCGATTCCCACTTTCGGCCACATGAAAAACCAGGCCAATGAGCGCGTGGCGTTGCGATCCATGCAGACCATCGAACAGGCGGAGTTGATGTACTCTGTCACCTACCCCTCAAAGGGCTACGCTTGCTCGCTGCGGGCTTTGGGAGGCGATCCGAGCGCAGGGCCGCCCTCGGCGGAGGCGGCGCAGGTTTTGCCGGGCGATCTGGCTTCGGGCTTCAAAAGCGGGTATATCTTCAACCTCAGCAACTGCACCAGGATAAGCAAGAACGGCATGGAGCGCGTCGAGGGCTACACGGTAACCGCCGTTCCTCAGACGGTGGGCAAGACCGGCAACCGAGGCTTCTGCAGCGACGAGTCCGGCGTCATCAAGTACGATCCTGCGGGCGGAAGCAACTGCACACAGCCGTTGGAGTTGCGATGAGCAGAATTTTCAGGCACGGCGGCTGGATGGCGGTTGTTGCGCTGACGGCTGCTTGCCTCAGCGCGCAGCAACGCCCGCCGTCCGCGAAGGACTCCGCGAAGTACCCGTCCGCGCAGGGCTCCACGCAGGATGCAGCGCACCAGTTGGCGCAGAAGGTCGATCTCCACTACAACCAGTTGCGCACGCTCAGGGCCGGCTTTACGGAGAGTTACGAGGGGCTGGGGATGCGGCGCACGGAGAGCGGAACGCTGCTGATGATGAAGCCCGGCCGCATGAAGTGGGAGTACAGCGAGCCGGCCGGCAAGCTCTTCCTGCTGGACGGCACCTTTGCCTGGTTCTACTCGCAAGGCGACTCCCAAGTGCAGCGCATTTTGGCCAAACAATTGAGCGATCTGCGCTCGCCGCTGCGTTTTCTGCTGGGCCGCACGAAACTGGAGAAGGAACTGGACAACCTGACCCTGCGACCCGCCGCAAACGGCGAGTTCACGCTGACCGGCCAGCCCAGAGGCCAGGAAAAACGCGTGTCGCGGCTCACGCTGACGGTGACCGCGGATGGAACGATTACCGGAATCGAGATGGAAGAGGCCGACGGCGCGCTGACCCGCTTTACCTTTACCGGCGAGCAGACGAATGTGACGTTTCCCGCCGGAACCTTCCGCTTTACGCCGCCCAAAGGCGTGCCTGTGGTGGACGCGCTGCCGCCGGTGTAACAACAGGAAATTTCGTTGGGACCTGAGCCACCCGCCTACGGGAATTGAAGGTACCAAATGTAACAAAGCCATGATGCAGTTATGATGGTGCCTACGGCGCAAAGATTCCGAGACCGCACAAACCACACCAGAGCTGCAATGAATCCTGAAATTGCGAGAATCAATCCTATTGCTTCATAGTTCACATCGGTGATTGACCTCTTCATAAGGTCGCTTAGAAAGACTACTGCGCACAGTGCGGCGATTCCAGAGAGCGACGTGAGCAGAAGAGCGAGCCAAGCGGACGGCCGTGTGCTTTCGCGCCTATAACAAGTGAAGAACACTGCCCAAAGTGTTGCCAATACGAGGGAGGGGCTACCGAGACTCAGCTTCAGTTCTAGAAGACTATGCATTTTCTCTCCAGTCCCTTGTGGTTTCACTGGTAGTTGCCAAATCAGTGTATGCCATGGAGTGCTGGGCCAATGGTCGCCAATGGGGAGGTTTCGGCCCATGCATGCAGCCCGTCCTGCGCCAGATTTTGTGCTAATTTGTGCTACGCGTGCACCTTTCTCGCCTATCTTACCCATTTTGCCAATTGAAGAGTCAATAACTTACGCGTTTTCAATGGCGGCTAAAGCCGTGCCCTTTCAAAACCTTTCTATGAGGTAGCTTTTCAATCCTCGAAGGTCAACAGACCCGCCCAGCCTTTGGCAATCGTCTCGTTCATTTCTTCGATTGTCGCGGGCTTGCCAGTCCATTTCCACATGCCCTTTACGTCCTGGATTGAGCCGGTCTTGACTTTCAAAATGTATTCGCCGTTCTCGCCTTTGAAGAACCAGAGCCGATCTCCCGCTTTCAGTCCGAGATCCTCTCGAACTTTGGCCGGAATCGTGATTTGGCCGTCTGGCCCAATTGTTGCGTATGCATACAATCTCCAATAAGCCCAGAATAGCCTGATTCGACCCTCAGAGGACGAAGTCCGGGTCGCAGAATTAGGTGTCGGTGCAATTTGGGAGGTTATTTCTCGTAGGTGAAGAAGCCGCGTCCGGATTTGCGGCCCAGCCAGCCGGCATCCACCATGCGCACCAGCAGCGGGCAGGGGCGGTATTTGGGGTCGCCGAAGCCTTCCTGGAGCACGCGCAGAATATCCACGCAGACATCGAGGCCGATGAAGTCGGCCAGGGTGAGCGGCCCCATGGGGTGCGCCATGCCCAGTTTGAAGACCTGATCGACGGCCTCCGGCGTGGCCACGCCCTCCATAACGGCAAAGGCTGCCTCGTTGATGAGCGGCATCAGCACGCGGTTGGAGACGAAGCCGGGCGCGTCGTTAACCTCGACCGGCGATTTTCCCAGACGGCGGGCCAGCGCATGGACCGCCGCGAAGGTCTCATCGCTGGTGGCCATGCCGCGGACAATCTCCACCAGAGCCATCACCGGCACGGGGTTGAAGAAGTGCATACCGATCACCTGCTGCGGACGGCGAGTCCGGGCAGCCAGCTTGGTGATGGAGATGGAGGAGGTGTTGGTGGCCAGGATGGCGCTCGCGGGCAGGATACGGTCGAGCGAGGCGAAAAGCTCGGCCTTGAGGTCGAAGCGCTCCGAGGCGGCTTCGACAACCAGCTCCGACGCGCTGAAAGCCTCGCGGTCCAAGGTGGGCTGGATGCGGGTCAGAGCCGGCTCGATCTCGGCCTCGGCCAGTTTGCCTTTGACGGCTTCGCGGCCCAGGTTGGCGCGAATCTGCTGAAGCGCCCGGTCGATAAAACGCTGCTCCGTATCACACAGCAGCACGCGAAAGCCCGCGCGGGCAAAGACATGGGCGATGCCGGAGCCCATGGTTCCGGCACCCACCACTCCAACCGTCTGAATCTCGGACATAGAAAAGCCCTCCCTGAAACCCATCAGGGAGTGTAGCAGGACGGGGGAATTCCGCGCGAAGTAATCAGTTTTCGCTAACTTCAGCAGAGCGCGCCGGGGCCAACTGCAGCGGTTCCGTCAGGGTGAAGATCATTGCCGTGCCCGGCTCCAGTGTGGCTTGGGGATGGCTGACCAGCAGGTGGGTTGTGATGACGCCTGCCCCGACCATGCTGCCTGCCAAGGCGCCGACCGGGCCGCCCAGGATGGCTCCGGTGGCTGCGCCGGCTCCCACCGCGCTGCCATATTCGATACTGTCACGCTTCAGTCGCGAGGCCGGCAGGATTGTGCCTTCTGAGCCTACTTTGGACTTGGCGCCTGGGGTTCCGGTGATCTCGGCGCGTAATTTGTAGCGCGTGCCGCCAGCCAGTATCACCGTCTCCGGCAGCAGGTGCATGGAGCCATGACCGCCCGGGTGGCCCGTTGAAACTTCGACCACCTGGCCGTCAATCTCCGCTCCAGCGGGAATTAGTACATGATCGCCCTGCAACACATCGGAGGCTACGCGACTGCGAAAGGTCTCGCCCTTCTCGCTACTCACGGACGAAAGCCGATCGAGCAGGCGGACGCGAATCGTTGTTCCCTCAGGGAGTTCGCCGGGGCGCAACGGATGCGGATGCACAATGTCGCCGTCCGGATCGTCGGCGTAGGGGCGTTTGGTCAATGCCGGCTGACGCTGCGGAGAAGCGCTGTGCTGGACAGCAACGATTCCGCTGTCCGGGTCAGGATCGCTCATTGCAGGATTGACATAAGCGAGCTGTGAATGGGCTGGCGCTTGATTTTGTGGCTGAACCCGCATCTGATCTTGGCCAGGCATGGCTTTCCGCCCGGCAGGCGGCTTGGCCTGGGGCGTGCTGGTGGTCACGATGGTGTCGTCCTGGGGTGGGTTCGAGGTTCCCTGGTAGGGGTTCGACTCGCTCGCCTGCTGCGCTCCAAGAGCGGCAGAGGCCATCAACAACAAGGTGCACACAAGAATCGGCCGGTTCATCCAAATCTCCTTTTTTCAGGCACGTGAAGTCATCACCCTCTGATTTAAACCCTGCCTGAAGGGAAGAGTTGTGTGCGCGACTCCCAAGTCCTTACGGATCAACGCACCAACCACCCAAGCTCAGGCTAACGCAGACCGGCAGCCGCCGGACTGCGGACAGCAGTGCAAGTGCCTTGAAGGGCACGAATCAACCAAGTCAACCCACTCCGGCACACTTCCCATGCCGGAAAAGTCAGGATTCCTGTGACCGCGATTCCATCGTCCGCCGAAGGCCGATTTGCTAGAATTCTTGCGAGAGTTCTGTAATTTTTTTGCCTCGGACGGAGAGGAAATTGTGAGCGCGCAGGAGCTTCTGAAAACCATTCAAAGCGCCGGCGGAGATACTCTTGCCGTGGATCGCCGTCCCCAACTGAACGACCGGCTACAGCACCGCATCATGAGGAGCGATATGACTGAGATTGTTGCCATCCGCGCCCGCGAGGTTCTGGACTCGCGCGGCAATCCGACCGTGGAAGCAGACGTAATCCTGGAAAGCGGCGCATTGGGCCGCGCCATCGTGCCCTCGGGCGCTTCCACCGGCGAGCATGAGGCCGTGGAATTGCGCGACGGCGACAAGAGCCACTACCTTGGCAAGGGCGTCTTGCAGGCTGTGGCCAACGTGGAAACCGTGATTGCGCCCGAGCTGGAGGGCATGGACGCCGCCAACCAGCGGCTTTTGGACCAGACCATGATCGCGCTGGACGGCACGCCCAACAAGGCCAAGCTGGGCGCCAATGCGATTCTGGCGGTCTCCATGGCCGCCGCGCGCGCCGTGGCCCAGACGCTGGAGGTTCCGCTCTACCGCTACCTGGGCGGCGTGAACGCCTCGGTGCTGCCCACGCCCATGCTCAATGTCCTCAACGGCGGAGCACACGCCGATTCGAACGTGGACTTCCAGGAGTTCATGATTATGCCGGTGGGCGCGGAGAACTTCTCCGAGGCGCTGCGCTGGGCCGCGGAGACCTTCCATACGCTGAAGGGCGTGCTGAAACAGAAGGGTTACAACACAGCTGTCGGCGATGAGGGCGGCTTTGCTCCCTCGCTTAAGTCAAACAGCGAGCCCATTGAACTGATTCTGGAAGCTATCGAGGCGGCCGGCTACAAGCCGGGCGAGCAGATCGCCATTGCGCTTGATCCCGCGTCGAGTGAGTTTTACGACAAGGAAAAGAACAAGTATGTGTTTAAAAAGAGCGACAAGCGCGAGTTGAGCAGCGAAGAAATGGTGGCCTTCTACGACAATTGGGTGCGCCAGTATCCCATCGTGTCGCTGGAGGACGGACTGGCCGAGGACGACTGGAAAGGCTGGAGGATTTTGACCGACAAGCTGGGCGGACGGATTCAGATTGTGGGCGACGATATCTTCGTCACCAACATCAAGCGCTTGCAGCGCGGCATTGAAGAAGGCGTGGCCAACTCGATACTCATCAAGCTGAACCAGATCGGAACGATCACCGAGACACTGGAAGCCATCGAGCTGGGCCGCCGCTACGGCTATACCTCGGTCATCTCGCACCGCTCGGGCGAAACCGAGGACAGCTTCATTGCTGATCTCGCCGTCGCCACCGGCGTGGGCCAGATCAAGACCGGCTCAGTGAGCCGCACCGACCGCATTTGCAAGTACAACCAGTTGCTGCGCATCGAAGAAGAACTCGGTGGCGGCGCGGTCTTTCTCGGGCTGGAAGGGCTGAACTATAACGACTAACTACGTGCGGTGGGGCAGACGGCTTCGCCACAAAGGAAGGGAGGGGGCTTCGGCTCCCTCCCTTTGCTCTTTGGATTGTCATCCTTCGACTCCCCTACGCTTCACGCCGGGTCGCTCAGGATGACAGCTTTTGTGGATAAACATGTTACATGCAGAGTCGCATTTTCTCATTCCTGCATGAAGTCCGGCTCATGCATAACATATGACCAATTTGTGATGCAAGCCACATTCCACTGGCAAGTCGTAGGTTATTCTAAAGAAGTGAATTTCAGTTTTCACCAACCTTGCACCCAGGAAAGAGAGTTTTGAAATGTACAAAGTCGTTCTGCTTCGCCATGGAGAGAGCATCTGGAATAAAGAAAACCTGTTTACCGGTTGGACGGATGTTGACCTATCAGAGAAGGGCCGGGAAGAGGCCAGGCAAGCGGGCGTGATGATGAAGGAGCAGGGATATCGCTTCGATCTCGCCTACACCTCGGTTCTGAAGCGTGCCATACGCACTCTGTGGATGGCGCTGGACGAGATGGACCTGATGTGGATACCCGTCGTGCGCGACTGGCGTCTGAACGAACGGCATTATGGGGCGCTGCAAGGCCTCAACAAAGCTGAAACGGCAGCCAAGTACGGGGAAGATCAGGTGAAACTCTGGCGCCGCAGTTACGACATTCGCCCCCCGGCGCTGGAAGAGTCCGATCCGCGTTTTCCGGGGAAGGACCCACGCTATCACAATTTAACGAAAGAACAACTCCCTTTGAGCGAATGCCTGAAGGACACGGTGGACCGCTTTCTGCCCTGCTGGCACGAATTGATTGCTCCCAGCATCCGGTCGGGGAAGCAGGTGTTGATCGCGGCCCATGGCAACAGCCTGCGGGCGCTGGTGAAGTATCTGGAAGACGTGCCGGATCAGCAGATTGTCGATCTCAACATTCCTACCGGCGTGCCGCTGGTAGAAGAACTGGACGATAACCTGAAGTCTGTTCGTCATTATTATCTTGGTGATCCCGAACAAATCGCGCAGGCGGTCAATAAAGCTAAGAGCACAGGCGGAGCGAGTCGTTAATAGACCAATAGAACGCAACAAAGGCGAAGCCATTGCGGCTTCGCCTTGTTTTTTGCAACTGCAACGGTCGTTCTAAAACAAATTCCACAGCGACTGATTGTAGACTTCGTGGTGGAATTGCACCTCGCAGCCCTTGACGATGGTGCCCAGCTCGCGCGGGCAGCGGTTGGCCGCGGCCTGCTTCAACTCGGCATAGCGCCCCTGCACATCTCCGCCGAGAATCTTCTTGATCCACTCCGACGATTCGAAGTCCGCGATCGCCTTCTGGATGTTATCCGGAAGGTAGCGGCCGCCAGCGCGCAGGTCCTTCGCCTTGGAGATCTCGCCGTCGAGGCCGGTCTTGAAGATGCCGTAGAGCGACAGGTAGGGGTTTGCGTCAGGAGCCACGGCGCGCACCTCGGTCCTCATCGAACGATGGTTGCCGATGGGCACGCGAATCATAGCGCCGCGGTCAACGGCCGAGGCGCGAATCTGGTTGGGCGCCTCGAAGTGCGGGTCCAGCCGCCGGTAGGCGTTCACGCTGGAGTTGAAGATCAGGCACAGGTCCAGCGCGCTGGTCAGAATGCGGTCCAGGAAGTTCCAGCCAAAGGCGTCGAGCTGCTCTTCGCCCTTCTCGTTCCAGAAGAGGTTGGTCTTGCCCTTGGAGACCGAGACGTTGGTGTGCATGCCGCTGCCGTTGATGCCGACGACTGGCTTGGGCAGGTAGCAGGCCGTGAAGCCCATGTTGTTGGCGATCTGGCGGGTGAGCAGCTTGTAGAGCTGAATCTGGTCGGCCGCAGCCACCGCTTCAGCATAGCTGTAGTTGATTTCGAATTGGCTGGGCGCGACCTCGGGATGATCCTTCTCGTTCTGGAAGCCCATGGCGCGCTGCACCTCGGCCGAGGTGTCGATGAACTGGCGCAGCGGATCAAGCGGCAGCGAGTGGTAGTATCCGCCGGTGGAGATGAACTCGAACTTGCCGGTCTGGTGATAAGTGCGCTCGGCGTCCTTGCCCGCAAAGACAAAGCCTTCGATCTCGCTGGCGGTATTCAGTGTGTAGCCATTCTTCTTGAACTGCTCCTCGGCATAGTGCTTGAGTACGCCGCGCAGGTCGCCGGAGTACGGTGTGCCGTCTTTGTCGATGACGTTGCCAAAGACCAGCACCTTGCCGTTGCCGAAGACGTCAGAGGGCGTCCAGTAGAAGGCGCCCCAGTCAATGCCCAGCCGGAGATCGCTCTCCTTCTGCGCGGTGAAGCCACGAATTGAAGAGCCGTCGAAGGTCAGGTTTTCGTGGGCGCCGAGCAGAAACTTCTTGTCGTAGTCGAGCAGGTGCAGGCGGCCTTCGAGGTCAGTGAACAGCACGGTCACGGCCTTGATCCGCTTCTCGTCGGTCAGGTACTTCAACCGCTTCTCGCGAATCTCGCCGGCATCAACGCGATTGGCGCGGTCGGCTTTGGCTTTCAGGTTCATGTCTTCCAGCTCCTCGTAGGAGAGAGCAAGAAAATTGCGGTAGTCAGTGGACATGGTTCTCCTTTATGGCAACGATGAGGGTATAAGACTTTCGATTAAATTATAGGATCAGCGCATAAGGATTCCATGAAGATTTGGCGCGGAGTGGTGGAAAATCAGGTATTTACCGGGGATGGATAGCCAGATGAGCCAAAAGCAATGCAGGTGCGAATATCAATCAGCCATAAAGAACATATCCGTTTAGTATGCTCACCTAGCCGATCACACCAGCGTCAACTCGCGGAGCAGGAAGGCGTAGTCGAAGGCGATCTCTTTTAAGTAATCGTAGCGGCCGCTTGCGCCGCCGTGACCAGCCTGCATATTCGTCACCAGCAGCAGCGGGTTGCTGTCGGTTTTAAATGTGCGCAGTTTAGCCACATACTTGGCTGGCTCCCAGAACATCACCTGGCTGTCGTGGAGCGAGGTCTTGACCAGCATGGCCGGGTAATTCGCCGCTTTGAGATTGTCATAGGGCGAGTAACTCAGCATGTAGCGAAAATATTCAGATTCGTTGGGGTTTCCCCACTCCTCATACTCCGGAACGGTGAGCGGCAAGGTGGCGTCGAGCATGGTGTTCATCACGTCCACAAAGGGCACGTGAGAGAGTACGGCGCGAAAGAGCTGCGGTTTGAGGTTCACTACAGCGCCCATCAGCAGGCCGCCGGCCGAGGCGCCCTCGATGGCCACGCGCATGGGGTCGCCGTAGCGCGCCGCTGTGAGATGCTCGACAGCGGCGATGAAGTCGGTGAAGGTGTTGCGCTTGACGAGCATCTTGCCGGCATCGTGCCAGGGCTTGCCCAGGTCGCCGCCGCCGCGCACGTGCGCATAGGCCATCACCACGCCGCGATCGAGCAGGCTCAGCCGGTTGGAGCTGAAGCTGAGCGGCAACGCGTATCCATAAGAGCCGTAGCCGTAAACGTAGAGCGGATTGCGCCCCGGCTCGCGCTTGTCTTTTCTATAGACCAGCGACACCGGCACCTTGACCCCGTCGGGCGCGGTGGCATGAACGCGCTCGCTGGCGTAAAGAGTGCGGTCGAAGCCGCCGGGAATCTCCAGCTGCTTGAGCAGGGTTGAAGCGCCGGTGGCCACGTTGTACTCGTAGACCGAGGCCGGCGTCACCAGCGACTGGTAAGCGTAGCGGAAGGTGGGCGAATCGAAGATGCGATTGACGTGCGGCTGCGCGCTATAGGCCGGCTCGGGGAAACTGATCTCTCC
Source organism: Occallatibacter sp. (assembly GCA_049522175.1). Taxonomy (GTDB): domain Bacteria; phylum Acidobacteriota; class Terriglobia; order Terriglobales; family Acidobacteriaceae; genus Telmatobacter. Next base: position 40,826 of record JBEKOC010000001.1, read on the forward strand.
GGCAGGCGTGAATTCCGGCCCGTCGCCCCGGAATCGGCCCACGCGCAGACGCGGCAGGCCGTCCTCGCGCTCGCAGGCGATGAAGTAATCGGCGAAGAGATCGATCTCCTCGATCATCACGCCGTCGCGATGCGGAATCAGTTCGGTCCAGTGTTCGCGGCCCGGCGTGGCCACCGGCGCGGTGACCAGGCGGAAGTTGCGTCCGCGATCGTTGGTGCGGATGAACCACAGGCCGTTGCGATGGTCGATGGAGTACTCGTGCTCGCCGTCGCGCGGAGTGATGAGCGTGAATTGGCCCTCGGGCTCGGCAGACGGCAACACCCACGACTCGGTGGTGATGTGGCTGGCGGATTCCAGCACAATGAACTTGCCGTCGCGCGTGCGCCCCACGCCCAGATTGAAGCGCTCATCATCGTCCTGGTAGACCACGACGTCAGCTGAGTGCGGCGTACCCAGCGCATGGCGCCAGAGCTGGTATTGGCGCTTCTGCTCCTCGTCCTCGACGGTGTAGAAAAGCGTGCGGTTATCGGCGGCCCAAGCGACGGTGCCTACGCGTTCGACCTCACCGGGGAGCGTCTCGCCGCTGGCCAGGTCTTTGATGTGTAGCGTGTACTGGCGGAAGCCGGTGGTGTCTGTGGTGTAGGCCAGCCAGCGGCCATCGCTGGAAATGCCGGTCGCGCCGATGTCGAAGAATGCGTGGCCTTCAGCCAGCTTGTTGCCGTCGAGAATGACCTGCTCCAGCGCGTCAGCGTCCGGCCCGGAAGCCGTGCCGGACTGGCGGCTATGGATGGCGTACTGCAGGCCCTCTTCGGTGCGCGTCAGATACCACCAGTTGCCATCGCGGAAGGGGACCGAGACGTCGGTTTGCTTTACGTGCGAGAGCATCTCCTGGTAGAGGCTGTCGCGCAGGCCGCTTAGCGGAGCCATGACCGCTTCGGCGTAGGCGTTTTCTGCTTCCAAATAGGCGGCGACTTCGGGGTTGTCCTTGTCACGTAACCAGGCATAGTCATCCGACAGGACGACACCGTGCAGAGCGATCTCTTTGTGGTCTTTGCGGGCGATGGGAGGCTGGGGCTGCGGAGTTTCGTTCATTTCATTTAAGTGTAGTGCAAAGGCAGCTATTAGCCGCTCACTGAAGCCAATGCTAGCGAATAGTGAGCGGCTGCCGCACCGCAGGTGCCGTACAATAGAAAGCGATGAGGGGCAATCGCCGCGAACATTCCGCCGTCTTCCCGCTGCTGGTGGCAGCGTGCATCGCCGTCTTTGGCCTCGCCGGACAGACTGCACAAGCCGAGCGGGTGGAGGATCTGCCCCAACCCACTGATTATGTGAGTGATTTTGCCCACGTGCTCTCGCCGGGAGCGATTGCGCGGCTGGACCGCCTCTGCGCCGAGCTTGACCACTCGCAGACCAATGCACAGATCGCCGTGGTCACCATCCACACGCTGGATGGTGTGGACGCGGCCGAATTTACCAACGCGCTGGAAGACAAGTGGAAGATGGGCAAAAAGGGCTCGAGCCGCGACATCATGGTCTTTTTGGCCGTAGACGACCATAAGAGACGGATCGATGTCGGCTACGATCTGGAAGGCATTCTGCCCGACGGCAAGGTGGGTGACATTGGCCGGGAGATGGTTCCCGATCTGCGCGCCAACGATTATGACGGCGCAGTTACCCTGGCCGTAAGCGAAATGGCGCAGGTAATCGCCGCCGACGCCAATGTCACGCTCTCGGAAAACGAAGAGCCAGTTCCGGTTCACCGCCGTAGTTCAACACACGCCTCGTCGGGCATGGTGAAATTGATCTTCTATCTTCTCTTCTTCGGCGTATTCAGCTTCGTTCGCCTCTTGTCTCACATCGGCGTTTTGCCGCGCAGATGGAGCCACAGAGGGTTGTTTGGTGGTGGCTATTATGGCGGAGGTGGAGGCTTCGGCGGAGGAGGTTTTGGCGGAGGAGGTGGCGGTGGGGGCGGCTTTGGCGGATTCGGCGGCGGTGGTGGCGGCTTTGGCGGCGGCGGCGCTGGCGGAAGCTGGTAGGTTTTCAAATTTGTGAACAGGCTTCCTCGATTGGAAGCCGGAGGAGATACACAGTATGAGCAAGGGACTTTGGATTGCACTGGGAGTGGTGGGCGTTCTGGTTTTGTGCGTGCTGATGGTCGCTGGCAGCTATATCGGCGCCAGAAACCAGATGGTGGCAAAGGATCAGGCAGTGAAGAGCAAGTGGTCGGAGGTGGACGTGCAGTTGGAGCGGCGCGCCGACCTGATTCCCAACCTGGTGGAGACCGTGAAGGGCTTTACCAAGGAGGAGAGCACGGTTTTTGGCGACATTGCCAACGCCCGCGCAGGAATGTTGAATGCGCAAGGACCGGCGGGCAAGATCGCGGCCAACGGAAAGTTGGATTCGGCTCTGGGCCGCCTGCTGCTGCTGACGGAGAACTACCCGCAACTGCGCTCCAGCGACCAGTTCATGCGTTTGCAGGACGAGCTGTCGGGAACCGAGAACCGCATCAGCGTAGCGCGCAAGCGCTATAACGACGCGATTCAGGACTACAACACATTCATTCTTCAATTCCCGAACAACATCTGGGCGGGCATGGCCGGATTCCACGAGAATACCGCCTACTTCGCGGCCCCGGAAAGCGCAAAGACAGCCCCTTCAGTTAAGTTCTGAGGAGCGGGCCTGGAAAGCTCATCAAACCACAAGGCCGGCTGGAGAGAATCTTACGATTCTCTCCAGCCGGCCTTATTTGCTATTCCAATCAGCGAACTCGCCGCTTACTTACCGGTTTCCACGTCGACTTTCTTCTTCTTTGGGGGAGGCGGGGGTGCAACATTCAGGAAGTTCTCCACCTTAAAGACACCGAAAACGGAGTTGGCGCGGATAAAGGCTACATCCCTGTCGGCCTTCGAATCCACCGTGCCATACAGTCCCACGTGGCCGTTCTGCACCGAGATGCGGATGGGCTTGCCGGGGTCAATGGCGTACTTGTTCAGAGTCGGAAAGCCGTAGACGGCGCGGTAAACCTGCATCCGAATCCGGTTGTCGAAGAGGGAGACAGGATCGACCTGAATCTCGTCTTCCACGCCCTTGACGCCGGGATAGTAGCTAACCAGCGCCAGGGCTGAGTCGCGGGACACGTAGGAGAGAGCATGGTTGCCCAGGGTGACCACGCCGTTGTGGACGCTGATGCTGATGGCGTTAAAGGCGTTGCCGTAGAAAACGCGGTCATATTCCAACTTCTCCCCGAGTTTATCCTCGAGCACCTCATCGGGAATCGTGGGACCACCAACCTGAATCAGGTTGTGCACCGCGGTGACGCCTTTGACCTTGCGCACGCGCTTGTCGGCGTCGGCTTTGTATGCGTAGAGGTCCACGGTTCCGGTCAATGTGGCGATGCCCTGGTCCACGGTCACCTTCACATCGTGAAATTGCTTCTTGTCCAGCCGGGCCTCGGCGGCGCTGTCTTCGGGGTTTGCTGTCTGCGCGGTTGCAGCGGAGGCTGGAGGCTGAGCCGGGGTCTGAGCCGCAGGCTGAGCCGGGGTCTGAGCCGCAGGCTGAGCAGGGGTCTGAGCTATAGCCATAAATCCTTGAGAAAGGCCCCAAAGAGTACCTGCGAGTGTGGCCGTCACAAGCGCGGTCCGGGTGGTACGCATCGTTCTTGTCATTTTCACACTCCTCCTCATTCGTGCATCATAACCGTCGCGGCAGAGATGCCGCTCCTTTGATATTGACACAAATTTCCCGGAAAGGTTGCGGGGCATGGGGGTGGAAGACGATTCCCGATTCAGCCACCCGACGGCGTCCGGAAAAGCCCCTTTCAAAATGGCAAAATCCGCAGCTCCGGCGCTGGAAACGGACCATTCCAGACCAGGACGGGAAGCGTTCCTCGTTGTCTTTCCTAATGTTGCAAGACGCGTCGCCGGGCCTGGTTTCCACATCGCTTCCGCTCGCACGAAGTACGGCTGACGCTGAGCCTGCTGTCTACCAGCATCGTGCGGCGGATCGCAGCTTTGCCAGTAGCGACGGATAGAACGCTGAAGGAAGCGATAAGTCTGAATGTTGAGGATCAAGGTAGCGGAAAGGTGTCTGAGAAATCGCTTGAAACCAGGTCCAACGGGAGTCCACGCGCCGGAACAAGCCGGAGTTTTGGTCCCTCGTGTACCGTTGGAGCCACTCAGAAAGCCAATTCCAGACATTTTCGACGCAAACAGGATGCAAGAAGCTATAATGGTTGCGTCCAAGAGAATCAAAATAGAAATCCTGGCGATACATTCACATTGAAAAGGACGTCAATATGCCATCGCATATCGCATCCGACATGAGCATTGAATCGCTTGACTCGACAGCAAATTTGAGATCTAAGACTAAGTGGTGGACGCCACGGCTCGCGTGGCCGGTTATTGCAGCCGCCGTAGTTCGCTTTACGCTGCTAGCTGTAACGCTTGCCCGGAATGGGACCAGCGCACTTATCGACTCTGACACAAGCAGTTACCTGGAACCGGGACGCAATCTGCTTTTGCATGGCCGATTTATAGCGGATGGCGCGCCAGACCTGTTGCGCACACCAGGGTATCCGCTTTTTTTGGCCATCACCAGTCTGGCAGGCTTACCCGCGGCAGCTGTGGCAAACGTGATTCTCTCGGTGTTATCCGTGGTCCTGGTTTGGAAGCTCGGGAAGACAGTCTTCGGCGATGACCGCATTGCACTCGGCGCAGCCTGGATCTTTGCTTTTGAGCCGATTTCGGTCATTTATTCATCTATTCTACTGTCGGAGCCCCTCTTCATCGCACTTTTTTTGCTCAGCTTGGAGCGGCTGACTATGTTCCTGCGCGAGCGTAATCTGCCAGTGCTTGTGGCGGCTGGGCTGTGGCTTGCCGCGGCAACCTTTGTACGTCCAGTCACCTATTACCTGCCGGCCGCGCTGGCTGTGGGATTATTTGTCGTGTTGGCGCGCGTGCCCGGATTGCGCTGGAAGGCGCCCGCCGTGCTGCTGATCAGCGTGCTGCCGTGGCTGGCTGCCTGGCAGATTCGTAATTGGATTGAGACCGGATATAGCGGGTTTTCAAGCGCAGGGGATGAGGGCCTGTACGATTTTGTCCTTCCTGCTGTGATAGGCGAGGCAGAGCACCGCAGTTACATGATTGTACGTGATGAGTTAGGTTATCCCGATTTTTACCATGTATATCTAGGTAGCTCTGGGCAAACCTATCTCTCACAGGCTTACCTGGCACAGAATCCCGGCCAGGCCGTATGGAGCCAAGGTCAGCGCATTGCCTTCATACATTCTGAAGCTGTCCGCGTCATTCGAGCGCACTTCGGCGCTTATTTACGTTTGTGTTTCAAATCCTTGTTCAGGACGGTATTCGAGCTTGGCGCAGGGAGTTTAGATCTCTTGCTGAATATCGAAAACCCCGGACACGCCACCAGCTTAATAGTAAGCGAGAGTCTGGCGCGCCAGGGGATCGCGCTAACCAAAGCAAGTCCATGGGTAGCGGTCGAGAAGACCGCTTTTGCAATCGTGCTGTTAGGACTGTACCTATTTGCGGCACGCGGAGCCTTCCATGCAAGTATGCACGACGCCTGTCTATGGCTACTTCTTGGGATGCTACTTTATTTCTTTACCGTCTCGGCAATGGCGCACCCGGTAGGAGCAGCGCGGTTTCGGCTACCGATCATGTCTGTCGTATGTATTTTTGCGTCTGCTGGATTCCTGCGTAAAAATACAATCGCGAGATAGAAGTGTTTCAGCATCGCCCCACAGGCGGCACGACTCCTCTCTGCTCATGAAACCAGCCGGGCCACAAAGAAAACATATTTCGATATACTATTTCTTGCTGTGACTATATGAGGCAACTAACATGAAACATCTATCAAGAGACGCAGTCCCAGGCATCTCGGACCTTCGGGTCGCGGCAGTGTTGCTCTTCGTGATCCTGAATCTGGCGGTATTTTTCATCCGCCTGGTCAGTGTTTGGCATTATGGCGCTTTGTTCCCGACCAGCGGCGGCGAGCCTACAACAATCTATTCCGTCTGGAAAGGAGTCCACCATTTTCCAATCTACGAGTGGCCCCTTGCATATCCGTTTTCAGTCACCCCATACAATTATCTCTTTTATGAAACCTACTCTTTCTTTCTCAGGCTGGTTGGCGCAAGTAGCGCTGGCATCATGACGTGGGGACGCCCGCTTACAACAGTATTCGTGATCGTGGGCGCAATAGCACAGTGGAAACTCGTGCAGGCTCATCTCACGCTGCGCGGCGCCCGCAGTATTCTATCGCTGATTTTTGCAGTGGGCCTCTGGTTCTGCGCCTCAATTGTCCGCTACTGGGCTATCACCATAAGGCCTGACATACCCGCCATCGCTTTAGTCATGATTGCCCTTTGGCTGGTCGTGCGGCAGCCACGGTTCGGTTTTGCTTATGCCGGGGTGTTTTTTTATCTAGCATGGTCGTTCAAGCAATCTGTGGTTCTGTCGCTTGCCGGTGTCTGCCTCTTCCTCCTGTTTCACAAGCGGTGGCGCGATCTGTCCGTGCTGGCCACGGTATTTGGGGTGTTGGCCGCTGCCACGCTTCTTCTCGAAAGCCCCGAGTATCGATTTAACCTTTTTGTAGCTACGCGGAACTTTAGTTGGAGCGTCACGTGGGCCCTTCAAATCGCGCCCAAGTCCCTGGTTGCGAACGCATACTGGATACTTGCTCCCATCGCATTGCTGCTTGCGGCTGGCACGCGCCGGGTTGATAACACTGTCCGCATGCTCACTATCATTCTTTTAATAGCGCTGGCTGGCGGGTTGGCTGGAATGACAAAAACGGGCGCATGGGATAACTACCTGTTTGAGGCGTTTGTTGCCGGCTCCACGCTGCTACAAATAGCCGTTTTTACAGCGCCAGGGCGGCTGGTAAACGCTCTCGTTTTGTTTGGCTGTATACAGCCAGCAATACAAGCCACAGTGCCGCAAAGCGGGACTCACAGGCACCCATTAGGAACGATTGGAATTGCCACTGCTGCCGAGTACGCAGATGCCGTAGCGCTACGCGACCGTTTGACGCCGATGAAAAAGCCAATTTTCACCTCGTATGAAGTCTTTTCCCTTCCATGGTTTTCAACCGACAATCGCTTCCCTGCCTTGGTTATCGATCCTACGGGCCATGAAGCTATGCGGGCTATTTGTCAAAATGGATGCGTCGAAGGGATGCTGCAAAGAGGAGAGATTCCAACAGTAATGCTTCTCAGTTCCGGAGATATTTACGAGAGAAGTTTGAACCCGAATTACGAAAAGGCAGGTGAGGCCAGGGTTGGAGACACGCTATGGAGTATTTATACGCTCAACCCCCGCGCGCCAAGCCAGGATTATAGCCGCGTCGGGAAAATATCTCCGGAAGCAGTGTATTGAATAACCGATGCCACTATCAAAATCCGTAATCCAAATTGCCTCCGCTCCCGAAACGCAGTGCGCATCATGGAGATTGGCCTGTTCATTCTTTCAGCGCAAGGCCAAAAGACGGTATTGAGCGCCAATGCAAAGCCATCCCAATCTCGGCTCCAGAGAACGCAAGGACGCCAGAGGCCGCGGGAAAAATAACTTATAGTCAATTCTCGCGCTTGACCAACCCGCCGCTAAACAGGCGCGACGCAAATTCCAGGCCAGGTTAAGATGGGCATTCTTGTCCAAGGGACAAGTATTGATGGCCCGGACTGTCAGTGGGTTCAAAGGATTATGTTCGTAGATCGCCAGAACGCCTCCGGGCCTGGTGATGCGCAACAACTCTTTTAACCATTGCTGGTGATCTTCGTGGGGAATATGATGAAACACACAAGCGGAAAATACTACATCCTGACTGGCATCTTCGATGGGAATAATCTCCCCTTTAATCAACAAGTATGTTTCTTTTCCCGGAAATCTCTCCTGTGCCAGTTGCATGCTACGAGCGGATACATCGACGCAACTTAGATTAGCGCCGGGAAAGTACTTCCGGAAGTAGGGTATTGAATAACCGATGCCGCTGCCGAAATCCGTAATCCGGCTGCAGAAAGCGCGCGTTGCAGAGATTTGATGAGCCAGGTCGGCAATCTTATACTCGGCGAAATACTCAGGAATCTCGCCGGTTATCTCCACGTTTTTCTTATGATCTTCATAGTAAGTATCGGCATAACCATCGAATTCCACTTTAGCCATGGGACAGCTCTCCCTTGGTTTTTCTTACGCTACCGGACGAACCATCCGGCCCGGCGTCCACATTGCGAGTCCCCCGTGACACAGAGCGAATAATAAATAGCGGCCTGTGTTTTCCCTGGATGAAAGAGCGGCCTACATATTCCCCAATCAGCCCCAGGGCAAACAGATTGATGGCCGAAAACATAAGCTGGACGCACATGATGCTCGCCCATCCGGGAACGACTTTGATAAACAGGTATGCATAAATTGTCCAGGCAATAAAGCAGAGCGCGCCAACACTCGCCGCGGCGCTTAAATAAAACATGAACCTGAGAGGCGCCGAAGCGAATCCGGTGACGCCGTCTATGGCCAGGCCCACCATGCTTCTGATTCCATATTTCGTCTTCCCCGCAAATCTGGAGTCGCGGTGATAATTCACCGCGACCTGACGAAATCCAACCCAGGCTACCATGCCCCTCATAAAGCGGTGCGGCTCGGGCATCTGCCGCAGTACATCGGCGACTTGCCGGCTCATCAAGCGGAAATCGCCTGTATCGACAGGCACATCGGTCTGTGACAGCCCGCGAAGAAGCCGGTAGAAGAGTCCGGCGGTCATCCGCTTGAACCAGCTTTCGCCTGCCCGCGACATGCGCCTGGCGTAGGCCACATCAGCCCCGGCATCCATCGCCGCCATCAGCTTCGGCAATAACTCCGGTGGATCCTGCAAATCGGCGTCGATCAGAAGCACTCTCTCACCCCGGGCCACGTCCAAACCCGCAGACAAGGCCAGTTGATGCCCATGATTTCTGGATAGATCGACAATAACAACATCCTGATCCTGACGTTGTATCTCCATGAGTTTCTCCGCCGTCCGGTCGGAGGAGCCGTCGTTAATGAATATCATTTCATAGGGGCTTTTCATCTCTTCAAGAACGCGACTCATGCGGCGATGAAACTCAGATATACACCCCTCCTCGTTGTGACAGGGCACAATTACGCTTACCGGGACAGCCTCGCTTTGTTGGTTGCTTCTCATGCGGTCCTTAGCCGGATATTTCGCCACAAGTCTTCTCCTCATATCTCCAACGCAGCTCGCTGGCAGCCCTGCTCCGCCACGGGATACATTTACTGGTACTGGCTTTCATTTACGGCGGGGATATCAAACTCCGTCGCGGGGATCGACATAACAAGAATTGTACTATAGCGTTTGGTTTCCAGAGCGGACACAAATCCGCGTTGTTGCCCCCTTATAATGTGTGCATGGCGACTTCTATAGATCACTCCTCGCCAGCGGAACAAAAGTTCTTATCCCGCTGGCTGCTTCCTGTCATCATTCTTGCCGCCTTTGCCATTCGCCTGGTGGTGGTCTGCTTCACCTATCGCGATCTGCCCGACGCGGATAAATACTACGAGCAGTTCGGCTGGGAGATGGGCTGGATTGCACGCGCGCTGGCCAGTGGGCATGGATTCAGCTCGCCGTACTACCCCATCAGCGGGCCCACCGCCATCGAGTCGCCGCTGTACCCGGCCTTGCTCGCTGTTGTCTTCAAGCTCTTCGGCATCTACACGCTCACTTCGGGATTCATCATCCTCTCCATCAACAGCCTGCTCAGCGCCCTCACCTGCATCCCGGTCTACTTTAGCGCAAAATATTCTCTTGGCGCGCGCGGCGCAAAGGTTGCAGCCTGGGTGTGGGCCTTTTATCCCTTTGCCATCTATTTTTCCGCCGGGCGCGTCTGGGAGTATGCCCTGACCGGCCTGCTGTTCACCACCTGCTTCTGCATCGCGCAGCGCCTGCACCACACCACAAATCTATGGGCCTGGTTGGGCTGGGGCGCGCTCTGCGGCCTTACCGCGCACTCCAACCCCGCGATACTTTCCTCGGTTCCATTCCTGCTTTTACTGGCGCTTTACAAGGTCTACAAGGCGGGAGGACGCTGGTTCGTAAACGGCGCGCTCGTCTCGGTTGCTCTCATTGCCGTACTCACGCCGTGGACTGTGCGCAACTACCGGGCCCTCGGCGTTCTCTGCCCCATCCGCGACAACATATGGCTGGAGTTTTATGCCGACGACTTCGGCGATGCGCCCTTTGATACCTCCTCGCCGCCCAGCGCTGACGGACGGCCTTACCCGGCCAGCAGCCCGGTGGAGTTGCGCAAGTATCTGGCCATGGGCGAAACGGCCTATCTCGCGGAAAAGCACTCCATGTCCATGGATGACTTTCATAATCATCCGCACTATGCATTTTTGATTACAAAATCGCTGCGCCGCATTGTCTATTACTGGACAGGGTACTGGAGCTTCTCCGCCGCGGAGTTGCAGGCGCAGCCATACACAATTCCAAATTGTTTTTTTATCACTTGCATTACGCTGCTGATGCTGCGCGGCATCTGGCGATTCTGGAATGGGAATCGCGTTGCCCTATGGCCCTACCTGGTGCTCATCTGCATCTTTCCGTTGACCTACTACATGACCAAACCGATCATGGATTATCGCCAGGCCATTGAGCCGGCCGTTGTCGTGCTTTTGGTCTCTGGCGTGCTGCCGTGGAGACGCATTCAACCGGGCGGCGGCATTCACTGGACCGGAGCGGAACGCGCTTTGGAGCCGGAATTTAGAGCAACCCCTCCCGCGGTATAGGCGTTGTCCCGTCAGGCACAAGAAAGCCGGGCATACTGCGCCCGGCATTCGTCACACGTCAGCGGAAACGTTGGGTGGCTTTGAGAACCACGGAGAAAACGCCGGACTCATCGCGAGCCAACTGCAGCGAGACGTGGCGGTTGACGGCGATTTCCGCCTGGATCAACTGCTGGGCGGTGGTGTTGACGTTGGTGGCGTAGGTGAGGGTTACGTTGGAGCCCAACTGCTCCTCGACGATGATGCGTGAGGTGGAGTTGCCCAGGGCGCCGAGGTAGTTGGGGTCCACCTTGACCGATCCAGCCCCGAAAAGCCTTTGCACACGAGAGCTGACGGTGGCGTTGAGTGCGCCGCCAAGCAGGGCATCGGTGGTGGGGTTGGCGCCGGCGGCCTCCTGCTGCTGGGTGTAGAGCCGCTGCTGGTTCTCGGTACGACCCAAAGCCAGCAGCGCCACCACGTCAGCCTCCGGCAGCGGAGGATCGGAGCGGTAGGTGACCGCCATTTTTTCCGGCGTTCCGTGCAGGCCCAGGGTAATGTCGTAGTCCTCGACGCGGGCGGTGGCGTTCAGGTCAATGGAAGGCTGAATGCGGACCGGGTTGGTGAAGTAGATGTCGCCGCGCTGCAACTCGTAACGGGTTCCGGCAAGGATGGCGCTGCCCTCGATGATGGAGATGCGGCCCAGCAGCGAGGGCGAGGCCAGTGTGCCCCTCAGGCGCAGATCGACGTTGCCGGCCAGCTTGGCGTAGGCGTTCTGGAAGTTCAATTGCGGCGATGAGGTAATGTGCACGTCCAGGCGGACGTGGTTGGACGGGGCGTCCGGTGGCGTGATGTTCTCAGCGGCGCTGGCCTGCGCGGCCAATGCCGCGATGTCCAGTTCGGAGCTTACCGTGAAGCGGGTGATGAGCACATCGCCGGAGAGCAGCAGATTGTTCCTCGGCCCCTGCAGGTGAAGCGTGGCGTCGGCCAGGGAGCTGACCCCTTGCGGATAGCGGATGCGAATTCCGTTCCCGGTAAAAGTCAGGTCAGCATAGATGCCATGCTGGTAGGCCAGATAGCCGCTGACGTTGAGCAAGCCGCCTCCGCTCATGGCCGTCAGCGACCTTACCTCCAGCCGGTTCTGATTGAACTCCAGTGTTCCATGCAACTGGCTCAGGCCATTGGGCAGGTCTTCTAGGGAGAGCGCCGCGTCCTGGAAGTCGATGCGGCCGCTGAGACTGGGGCTCATCAGCGGCCCGCGCGCCTCAATCTGGAAGGTAGTGTTGCCGCTGGCGGTTAGGTCGGGGTCGATGGTCTCGGCCACTTTCAGATTGATTGCCCCGCTGGCGGCAAAGTTCAGCTCGTGCTTGTCCTCGAGCGAAAGGCTGCCCTCAGCGCGCAGATCGGTCTGCTCGCCGGTTACGTGCAAAGGGTCGAGATGGAGAAGGCCATGGTCGAGGGTAAGATGGGCGCCGCCCTCGCTTTTCAGATAAACGCCGGAGACCGTCACCGCCAGTTCCTGCAGACGGGCCTCGCCATGCAATTGCTCCGGCTGCGCCAGAGGCCCCTCAAGGGTAATCGTTCCAGCCAGCGCCGACTCGCCGCTCAGTCCTTTCACATGAACCATTCGTAAGAGCGCGCCGATGTTGAGCCGCGAGAAATCGAGCCTGGCCTGGGTGGCATAGTCCCCGCTGAGCGCCGTCTGCCCGTGCGCGGTGAGTTGGGCCGCCTCCAACCGGGTTGTCAGGTCGTACGTGATGGAGCGGTTCGCGGTGTGCGCCGTCAACTCCACACTGCCCAGCGGTTCTTCGCTCAGCGCGAGGCCGGTCAGGGAGGCGTGGGCATCCAGGCGCGGGTCGTCGAGCGTTCCCGTACCCTGCACGGTAAATTCCATCTTGCCGGTCATCGCCAGGCCGTGACGGCGCAAAGCTTCAATGCGGGCCATATCGATCCCCGCGCCCCTGGCGTCCAGTTGAAATCGGTGGGACGGGATGTCGTAGCTGCCCGTGGCCGCAAATTTTCCCGCGTTCTCGTTCACCGTTACTGAAGTCAAGTTGACGGTCTGGCCAGCAATGTTGGCTTGCGCCCGGATGCGCGCCACAGGTTCCCCGTAGATGCTTCCCTTGTCCAGTTCCACCCATCCGGAGCCAGTCAGCGCGCGGATGGGTCCGTCGGCTTGTATCTGCGCATCCAGAGAGCCCGTCACGGGCTGGTTCTCTCCGGTGAGCGGGCTCAGATTGTCCAGGCTAACCTGGCCAGCGCGCAAGCGAAGATGAAGCACTGCATTGGCGTCGTAGGGCGGAGGAGGCGCCGAGCGGCGAACCACGCTCCCCGGAGGCAGACCGGCAGCCAGGCTGCCGCTGATGTCGATCTCGCCGTTTCCGCGACGCAGCAGCGCGTGGCCAATGTCTATCCGTGCAGCCGAGTAGCTGCCGGTGGCCTCGGCCGAATCGAAACGGATAAATTGGAGCGGTTTCTGGGCTGAGTTGGCGCTCTGCCCGCCAGGAATTTCGACCCCCAGTTGCGTGGCTTTTGCGGAGCCGGCAAGGTGGGGATCAAGCAGCGAGCCGGTCCATGTGCCGTGAAACTCTCCTTGTCCGTGGAGCGCGATGGGCAGGGCGTCTGTTCCGGATCTTCCGTTGCGTGCCAATCCCAGATCGCGCAGAAGGGTATCGAACTCGCCCATGTTGCCGCTATGAAAATCGACCGTGAGCGCCGAGGGACTGGTCATGGGGTATGCGCCCAGATGTCCGTGGGCCTCCACTTGGCTGGTGGGCAGATGCACAACCAGCTTGCGCACATCAACCGCACCGTCGCTATGGGTATACGTGGCGTCGACCAGGCCGCCGGCAAGAACTTTACCTTGCGCAGCCTGCGCCGGCGGAGTGAGGTTGAGCAGGGCGTCCACGGAGACGGTGCGCTTGTCGCCTTTGATCCACAGTGCGTTGGCAGGGCCGCTGACCCGCGCGTCGAAGCCGAGATGCTGAAAGGGCGGGTCGCAGACCATCTCCAGGATGGTGTCTAGGGCAACATCTTTGAATTGAGCCGCTACCTTGCCGTTGACGGGGATGGTGATTTCGTCCGCGGGCGGGAGCGGATGTGCAACGGCGCGGGCTTTGCCTTTGGCCAGAGCCGGAGGCGGAGTAAGCCAGGGAGTCAGCGAAAGGTCGCCTTCAATCTGGCCGCCTTGGCGCAGGCGGACAAGGATTGAGGTAATCAGCAACTGCCGGGGATCGGCATGAACGCGCGCATCGAGCCCAAAGCCGGTGGCAACAACGCCCGTCCCGATGTAAGCGCCGTCCTCAACATGAACACCGCCATCAATGCGGAAGCTGCCTGCCTCACCGGACCCAGTAAGGTCCAGATGGGCAATGCCTTGCGGCGCATTTGGATAGCCGGTGATGGGGTTAACCAGGCGCAAGTCCAGCTCGCCCACTGCTTTGCCCTGCCAGCGAGGATGAGCAAAGTCATCCAGCGTGCCGGAGATCTCCAGTGTCCGGTCTTTGACGCCGCGACCGCTGGCGGTAATGCGTAGCGAGCGTAGGATTGCGGCGTTGCGCGTCAACTCCAGCGTAGTCTGGAGAAATCCCTGAACCGCCGGCGGCGCTTTGTCCGGCCTGGACGAAGCGCCGCGCGTGAGGTCCAGATCGCGGACTCCGGCTTCAATGCGGTAGCTTTCCAATTTGCCGGCCGCTGCCGGAATATAGGCAAAACGCAGAGAGAGATCGCCGGCGGCAAAGTCGAGCGGGATGTGCCGATCCTGGAAGTCAAAGTCCTCGGCGCGGTTCTCGTAGTCCAGATCTCCCTGCACGACCACCACGTGAGCGGCCTTCAAATCGAAGAACCTGTCGAGTGCCGGTTCGCCCGGTTTTCTGTGCTTGCGGGGCTGCGGTTGGTTGGTCGAGCCGTCGGGGTAGACGATCAGGTGAAATTGGGGCTGGGAGATTTCCAAGTCGTCAAGCTGGATGCGCGGGCTCAGGAAACCTAGCACGCTCAACTTCGCTCGCACGCGTTCGACCTGGGCGTAGGGAGCCTCGCCGGGCGCTTCAAGACCGTGAATGACCAACCCGCCGGCTTCGGCCTGCAGATTGAGCAGACTCCAGTGGAAAGAGGCGATTTCGACGCGCCCGCCAGTGGCCGTCTCCAGTCTGTTCACCATGCGGCGGCGGACAAAGTTCTCAAACGCGGCAGAACTTGCCGCAAAATAAAGTGCGATAGTTGTTACCGCCAGAAGAATCGCGATGACCGCCACAGACAAGGGAAGATGACGCAGGAAGAAACGGCGCAGGCGGCTCGGGCGTCTCGCTTCGACCGGCTTCTCCGGTTCAGGCGCAACGGGCTGCTGAGTCTCTACCGGGACAGGGGGAGTTGCTTCGGTCTCGCTCATGCGCCTCCCTTCCCTGCTCCAGGCGCAGTTTCAGGGGCTTCGAGCGCCGGATCGAGCACTTCCACGTCGCCTTGCCGGCGCAGATTCCTGAGCCAGTCATCGAAGAGCACGTTCACCTGCCGCTCCAGCAGAATCTCCTGGATGCGCTGGGCCACCGTGTCCAGCGGCGGAATCGCCTCGCCCGGCGCATACTGCGGCAGCAGCGTTTCGCGGTAGTACTTCTCAATCTCCTCCGGCGTAATGCGAATCCCCTGGCGAAAGCGCTGTTCGATGAAGCGCAAAATCTGAACCCGGTAGCGCAGATAGGCCTCCACCCGTCGTTGCGTCAACCCATGCGCGGCCAAAAACGCCGTCCATCCCTGTTCCGTAGCGCAGTTGAGGCGAATGCAGGAGGGAACTTCCCTGCGAATCTCCTTGAGGCGGGCATTAACCTCGTCCTGCGAAGGTTCCGCGGCCTGCACATCCTCCTGGCGAATCTGCTGCTGGATGAGTGCGCGGCTGATCAACTGCTCCAGGGCGCGCTGAGGGGTGAGAACGCCAAGCCCTGCCTGTCCGGGGTCCAGCACCGCCAGCCGCATCTCGTCGTCCACGTCGCTGGCCAGGATCGCCTGATTGTTGACCACGGCCACCACCCGATCGAGCACCACGGCGTTGGCAGGCGGAGACGCCTGGGACGGATTCTGAGCCTGTCCCTGAGACAGAGCTGAAGTTGCTCCGAAAACAACCAGGTACGCCGCCATGGCGCCCACGCCGGCGGGTCCAAGCTTGCTCTTATGCCGTGTTTGAGTCTGGTTGCGCATCAGAAGGTTTGTCCCAGGCTGAAGAAGAAGTTGAAGTGTGTGCCTTCGCCCACGTGCGGGTTAGAGCCTGGATTAGTGAGCGAGTAGTTGTAATTCACCGGATAGATGGGCGGATTCAGGTTGTAACTGAAATCCAACCGGATAGGCCCCACCGGTGTATGGTAGCGCAAGCCCACCCCTGGCGCGTGAGAGAAGTAGTTGAAGCTGCACGTACCTTGCTGTCCGGTAGAGGTTTTGGGGCCAGAAGGAACATAACTCGTGGGGTCAGAGACTGAGGCTACATTCTTGCAGTTATCGCGCTCCGGCTGGTGAACTCGGAGAGCGCTGGCCCAGGCATCGCCCGCGTTGGTGAAGACGTTGCCCATATCGTGGAATAGCACAAAACTAACCGTATTGCCGAACCAGGGCAGCGTAGGCGGTGGCAGGCGCAACTCAGTGCTGTTGATGAGCGCGCCCGCCCCGCCGATGGGGTAGCCCGTCTCCGGATCGCGCGGCCCGGCCTGGTTCGCGCCAAAGCTCCGCAGCGAGGTGGCCCCGCCCGCGTAGAGCCGCTCGGGCAGGGGAATCAACTCCGCCTGTAGTTTGCCGAAGGCCCGCTCCTGCCCATAGCGCGTGTTGCGGGCCAGAACGACGCGCCCCTTATTGAACCTGTAGTAACTCGAATTCGACAGGTCGAGGCGGTTGAAGTTGGCCTGCGCGCCAAACGCATCTCCGGAGAGAAACTCCTGGAAGCTGGTGTATGAGCCTCGATGCGAATCGAGAGCCGAGTCGCGGGTGTCGTGAATCCAGGTCAGCGCCGGACCCGCCACGCGCACCGCCGTGGACAATAGCGCGATCTCGCTGGGATAGACCTGCAAGCTGTCAGCCTCCACCTTGACCCTTCGGAAGTTGAATTCGTAGACGAAGGTATTAGCCTTGGAGAAGGCAAATCCCCGCGCATTGAAGTGCTGGGTCCAACGCACCCCGGTTTCCAGCTTGGAGGCCACATAAGTGGACACATCCAGGCTGTTGGCATAGCCGCCCGACATCGTCAGGCCGAAGTTCCGGTTGCCCTCGAAGTGCGGGTTCTGGAACAACAGATTGATCTTCTGCTCCAGCAATCCATAGGTGCCGCGCAGCGAGATGGATTGCTCCCGCCCATTGAGATTGTTGCGGGTAATGTCGGCCAGCACACGGGGGCTCACGCCCGCCTTGCCATTGGGGTTGCAACTGGCGCCGCTGGCGATGATGCCGCCGCAGTTGTACTGCGGGGTTCCTGTCTGGGCTTCCAGGCCGAAGCCATAGGTCAGGGCCCAGCGCCGCGCCTCTGCCACTTGCAAGAGCACGGTCTTGTTGACTTCCTCGCCGGAGGGATTTTCGATGGCCGTGTCGATCTCGTTGAAGAGGGCAAAGTCGTAGAGACTGCGCTGCGTTTCCATCAGCGCCGTCTCGTTGAGCGGGTCGCCGGGATGCAGGGTGATAGCCTTGGCCACCGTCTCGGGACGAGTGTAATGCAGTCCGGTCAGCAGCACCTTGCGCACAAAAATCTGCCGCCCCTCGGTGATGTGGAAGACAACGTCCACCTTGCTCGCGTCAGCCGGCTCAACCTGTTGGGAGACATCGACCCGCACCTGGTCAAATCCCCGGCTCATGTAGTCAATCAATAATGCGTCGCGGTCTCCGGCCAGATTCCGCGGTGAAAGCAGTTGCCCGGCGACCGTATTCATCAGAAGAGCGAGCCTGGCGGCGTCCGCATGATCGTTTCCTTCCAGGCGTACCGTGCCCACCCGCAGCTGTTCGCCTTCCTCGATGTGATAGACCACCGCGAGCGGGGCTGTTTTATTGGCCTTCCACCCCAGCGACGAAGACCTGTCGCTGGGGACCCCGGCCTTCCACCCCAGCGACGAAGACCCATCGCTGGGGACCCCGGCCTTTGCGACTCCTGCGCTGGTCTCCGGGGTAATCACTGCCTTGGAGAAGCCGTTGTTCTGGTAGAGGGCCTGAAGGGTGTTGACATCGGCCGCGACCAGCGCCTGGCTGTAGTCGCCGTGGCGGTCGAGAGCATCGGCAGCATGAACGCTGAGAAGCTCTTTGAGCGTAGCTGAGTCAAAGTAGCGGTTGCCCGCGACCGAGACCCGCTCGACGCGCCGCCGCGGCCCCAGGCGCACCTTGTAAAGGATTGTCACTTGCCCGGCGGCCGTGGATTGCGGTGCGTGCTCCACCTTCACGTCGAAGTAGCCCATCCGCTGGTAGTAGTCGCGCAGCCGGCGATTGCCCTCATTGAGCAAATCCTCGTCGACGCTGCCTTCCTCGAAGATGGGAATCACTCGCTTTACGCGCGCCGCGCTCAAGCTGGCGCCCTCCACCAGCACCTTGACTACCGGCCCCCGGCTGGCGGAAAAGCGGAAATTGGCCTTTTTGCTCCCGGTGTCGTACTGCTGGTTTTCGAGCTTGATTTCAGCTTCCAGCCGCTGCTCGCCCTGGTAGACCTTGAGTACCCCGGCCAGGGCACGGTTTCCGGTTTCGTGATCCACGCGGGAACCGGCTCTGAGGTGCGCATGATGGCGAAAATCGTCCGCGCTCATCCCCGGGTCGCCGGTTACCTCCACTGTGCCCACGCGCGCCTGCGGGCCGCTCAGCACATGAAACGCGATATCGACGAGTTGTTCCTCCGGGTGGGCCGTCAGGGCGTAGGTAATCACCGGCGCGTGAAAGCCGTCCTGAGCCAGCGACATGCGCATCTGTTCCAGGGCCTGGGTAAGTTTTGCGGGGGTAAAACGGGCGCCGGGCGCTAGTTGACTGGCGCGCTCCAGTTGCGTATTAACCGTGGCGTTCCTGGCGCCGTCCACACTGACATTGCCGATGAAGATGCGCGGCGTCCCACGAAAGATGAGGGTTACGCCGTCTTGCTCGCGCACTCCCTCCACCGCAATGGTTTCATAGAGGCCGGTCAGGTAGAGCCTGCGCAGGCTCCTCTTCAGGTTTTCTCCACTCAGGGGCGCTCCCTCGGCCTGTTCCAGATGGCCGGACAGGGGGACTAGTCGATCAGCTGAAACACCAACGAAGGAGATGCGCCGTACCGGCAAACCCTCCCATCTGGCTAGGGAATCTACAGAAATCAGTGTCGCTGGAGCGACACCTTCGCCGGAATTGGCAACGCTCTGACTCCAGCCACTGGTTCCGCACGGAATCCCCAGGGCAAGAAGGCCGGCCAGGAGAATACCGTACCAAGATCGCTTGCCGCATTGACCTGCTGGCTTTGCCTTCAAAACCATATCTCCCCAAAAAACACGGGGAAAAGCGCCCCGTAGCACAATCGTTGGCCGTAAAATCAGTCGTCAGCGATCCGTTGTAAGCATCTCTATTCCCTATTCCTATTCTAACGAGGAATAGCGATTGTGCATCATATCCGCCGCTGATTCAGCAATAGATTGTCGCGCCATCGCCCCATTTCGGCCATCGGGAAAAGAGCGTGGGTTTTCTTTGAGTACCCGCGTGTTTGATGTTTGAATAATCCTGCGAGTCTCTCGCTCCGCGGCGCTCACATTCCTCTGGCTTTAGCCGATACATTCTTCCAGTTGCAGTGCATTCCGCCAGCAACGAAGCGGTGCATCGGGTGGTTTATATTCGCGTCGTTCGTCCGGGATGCCCGGGATCACTCCGGCTGAAGTAAGCCCTGAGCTGCAAGGAATAGGACAACTGGCGCAAGTACAGGCAGAGGAACTGTGTCAGGCACTGGACCGTATCTGAGGGTCTGCACGGATTGCAGGAGGAGGAAAAAAGGCAGAAGTTAAAATAATACCTGAAACTATTTAGAGTTTGCGGCGTATAATGAAGATAAGCTGATACGAGGACACTCAATGTCGAACCACCCCTCTAACTCGCCCTCCCCTAAGCCACTCATCCAAAAGGAGATCCCCAGCGTGCGCCGGATTCCTGTTCTGCCGGTCAGGGATACGGTCCTGTTTCCCCACGCCGTTTTACCTCTGACCGTGGGCCGGGAGAGCTCCATCCAGTTGATTGAATCCCTGGGCGACGAACGGTCGATTGTGGTGGTGGCCCAGTTGGATCCGCGGCTGGACTCGCCTCAGCCGTCCGACCTGCATGTGGTGGGAACCCTGGCCACGGTCCACAAGGTTGTGCGCATGCCCAACCAGAGCCGATTTGTCTTCACCGAGGGCATGGAGCGCGTACGGCT
Source organism: Occallatibacter sp. (assembly GCA_049522175.1). Taxonomy (GTDB): domain Bacteria; phylum Acidobacteriota; class Terriglobia; order Terriglobales; family Acidobacteriaceae; genus Telmatobacter. The sequence goes on from JBEKOC010000001.1 coordinate 60,959, forward strand.
GGTGCGCTACACGCAGACCGAACCCTTCATGGTGGCCGAGGTGGAGACTCTGGAGGACACGGCGCCAGAGGCTACGGCCAGCATGGAAGCGCTGGTACGCAACGTAACGGGGGAGTTTCAGCAGATTGTCACCGAATCTCCGACCCTCTCCGATGAGCTGCGTACCATTGCCGCGAACATCGAGGAGCCAAGCCGGCTGGTGGACTTTGTGGCCTCCTCGCTGCCTTTCCTGACCACCGACGACAAGCAACAACTGCTGGAGACGCCCAGCATCGGCACCCGGCTGGAATTGCTAAATCATCATCTGGCCAAGGAGATCGAGGTGCAGCAGTTGCGCACCAAGATCCAGTCCGAGGTGCAGGACCAGGTGCAGCAGTCGCAGCGTGACTACTACCTGCGCGAGCAGCTCAAGGCCATTCAGAAAGAGCTGGGTGAACAGGACGAGGGCCAGCGCGAGACGGACGAACTGCGGCAGAAGATTGAAGCCGCCGGAATGCCGGAAGAGGTGAAGAAGGAGGCCATTAAGGAACTGACGCGGCTGTCGCGCATGTCACCAATGGCCGCCGATTACTCGCTCACCCGCAACTACATTGAGTGGCTGGCTCTGCTGCCCTGGGCCAAGAGCTCAGGCTCAAAGATCGACATTACAAAGGCCAAAGATATTCTGGACGAAGATCACTACGAGTTGAAAAAGGTGAAGGACCGCATCCTGGACTACCTGAGCGTGCTGCAGTTGAAGCCGGACATGAAGGGGCCGATACTGTGCTTCGTGGGGCCGCCGGGCGTGGGCAAAACCAGCCTGGGCCGGTCGATTGCCCGCGCGCTGGGGCGCAAATTCCAGCGCGTCTCGCTGGGCGGCATGCACGACGAGGCGGAGATTCGCGGCCATCGCCGCACGTACATCGGCGCGCTTCCCGGCCAGATCATCCAGAGCATTCGCCGCGCCGAAACCAACGACCCGGTGATGATGCTGGACGAGATTGACAAGCTGGGCCGCGACTTCCGCGGCGACCCGGCCTCCGCATTGCTGGAGACGCTGGACCCAGAGCAGAACAATTCCTTTCGCGACAACTACCTCGACGTACCTTTCGATCTGTCGAAGACCTTGTTCATCTGCACGGCCAACATGCTGGACACGGTTCCACCGCCGCTGCTTGACCGCATGGAGCTGATCTTTCTGCAGGGCTACAGCGAAGACGAGAAGAAGCACATCGCCTTCCGCTACCTGATTCCCCGCCAGATCAAGGAGAACGGCATCACTGCGGATCAAATCGAGTTTCCCGAGGATGCGGTGCTCCACATCGTGCGCCACTACACGCGGGAGGCGGGGGTGCGCAAGCTGGAGCAGACGCTGGGGACAGTTTGCCGCAAACAGGCGCGGCGCGTGGTCGAGGGCAAGACGGAAAAGCTGATTGTGACGCGAGAGGTACTCAAGGAGTTCCTGGGCGGCATCCAGGTGCGCGTGGACACCGAGGTTGCCGAGCGCGTCAAGAGCCCCGGCGTGGCCGTAGGCCTGGCCTGGACGGCAGCCGGCGGAGACATCCTTTTCATCGAGGCCAACAAGATGAAGGGCAAGGGCAACTTCGCCATGACCGGGCAAATCGGCGAGGTGATGCAGGAATCCATGAAAGCCGCGCTGACCTGGGTGCGCTCCAACGCCGCCAGCCTGGGCCTGGACGAGGATTTTACCAAGGAGCTGGACCTGCACATTCACGTGCCAGCCGGAGCCATTCCCAAGGACGGCCCATCGGCCGGCGTTACCATGACCACGGTGCTGGTCTCGCTGCTGACTGACACGCCGGTGCGTCCGTTGACCGCTATGACCGGCGAAATTACCCTCAGCGGCAACGTGTTGCCGGTGGGCGGCATCAAGGAAAAGTTCCTGGCCGCGCGCCGGGCAGGGGTGCAAACCATCATCCTGCCCGCGGAAAATCGCCAGGACGTGGATGAAGACCTGACGCCGGAATTGATCGAGGGCGTCACAATTCACTACGCCAGCCACATTGAAGACGTGCTGGCCGTGGCCCTGCCGCTGCTGAAGGCAAGGCCGGATAGGCTGCCGGTGGTAGTTGGGCAGGGTGTTAGCGCCTCTGCGTAAAATGGGCTGCGATCCATCGCATGAAGGCCGGCGAACCTGTCGGCCTTTTTGTATGTAAAAGACACGGTGTCAGGTAGGCCAGGGGTACAAGGAAAACCGAATGTGCCGCCCGTCCAGCCGCCTGTCCCCAAAAAGAGCAACTTTAGTACTACTGCCCTGCTGAAAACAGCGATTGTGCCGATAAGAGTCACAGAATCCAGTGCGCGGATGTGCACTGAAAAGGGTGACTATGGCGACCACATCTTCCATCACGCCGGCAGCATCTACTATTACGCCGTTGCATCTATCTGGGAACACGACGGATAGCCAGAATACCCAGCTGCAGGAGTTTCTCGGAGAAGCCGTCCAGGCAGCCTACCTTATGGCCATCGAGCAAATGGACCGGCAAAGCGCGCAGACCGTGCTGGAGATGAGCAAGAAGGTGAAGGCAGAGGTTGCCGCCTCGGTGGTGGAGATCATCCACCGGCACACGGCCAGCGACAAGTTTAAGGACGAAGAGGTGGGCTCGAATCGAACCTATCCGCCCACCTACCGGGTGCGGCCGGTTGAGGCTCAGGTCACAGAGTTGAAAAAGCTGTTTCCGACGCTGGGCAGTTGCCTGGAAAAGCTGGCGCGCAAGCCGCTGCTGGAGGGCGCGGAGGCCTGGTTTGCCATTCCCCGGTGGCAGGCGGTGGCCCCAACCTATAACGAGGCCACGGAGATGGTGCTGGGTGCTCTGGCCACCAGGCGGAAGTTTCAAAACCGCATCGTCGGCCGCCTGGGGCCGACCTACCTGCGCCAGAGTGAGCGCACCAAGCTGGCCGAAAAGATTGTGGCCGATCAGCAGCAGGGCCAGGATTTTATGGTGTTGGCCACACAGTTCGGCATGTTGCATCGAGGCTGCTCAGCCCGCCGCGCCCGCGTGGCCATGGCCGGCAACGAGTTCGGTCTGGGCACCTTTGCCGTGGCCTGCATGCTGCTGACCCATCCCGAAAGGCTCTCCGCCGAAGACACGCTGATGATTGACTGCGGCGGTGATGAGTACTCGGTGCGCGGCGACTATACCTTCGACCGCGTGCCCCTGTTCGACTTCGACATCTCCGGCATTGAGTTCAGCATCTTCTATGAGGACCGGTCGCGGAACCTTTGGGGTACTCCTTCGGGGTTTCTGTACAAGTTTGGGTAACCCGCTCGGCTTGCCTGGCGGATTGCCGCCTGCCGCGTCTAATCGGTAGGCGGTATTCTTTTGTAATGCAGGCGCGTGTTCATTTCACGGGCGGGTTGAAAGCAAGCTGGCAAACCAGTTGCTGCACGCTGCTGGCTCTGGCGTCCATCACCCTGGCGGCGCAGGATCTCACCCTGCACGTGGATGTGAGGCTGGTCAACGTCTTTGTGAGCGTGATCGACCAGAATGGAGCCATTGTGAGCGGCTTGACGCGCAGCGACTTTGCGCTCGCCGAGGACGGCCGGCCACAGCAGATCTCGTTCTTCGAGCGCCATACAGAGCTGCCTTTGAACCTAACGCTGGCCATCGACACCAGCAGCAGCGTGCGCAAGGATATAGCAGAGGAGGCGGATGCGGCCAGGCGATTTGCCCATGCCCTGTTGCGCCCTCAGGACCAGATGAGCCTCTTGCAGTTTGCCACCGAGGTGCGCGAGCTGACGCCATTTACCAAAAAGGTGGGCCTGATCGAACACGGACTGAGCCAGTTGCGCGGCGATTGGGCTACGGCGCTCTACGACGCCATCTGCCTGGGTTCGGCACGGCTGGGCGACAATCCCGGGCGAAAGGCGCTGGTGCTCATCTCCGACGGCGACGATACCGCCAGCAACGCTTCTTACGCCCAGGCCCTGGAGCAGACTCTGCGCAATGAAGTGATGATCTACAGCATTATTGACGTGCCCATCGAAGCCAGCGCCGGCCGCGACCTGGGCGGAGAGCACACGTTGATCACCCTGGCCGAGCAGACCGGCGGCAAAAGCTTCTATGTGAGAGACGGCGGGCTGGACAATGCCTTTGCGCGAGTAAGCGACGACCTGCGCAACCAATACTTGCTGGGCTACTATCCAAAAAATCAAGAGCCTGGAAAGGCTTTCCACAACATACAGGTGACCATTCCCAAGTCTGCTCCCCAATCCTTCAACATTCGCCATCGCACCGGCTACTACGCGGACCCTCCGGCTGTGGCCAGATAATTTACCGAAATCCACACTGGTTCTGCACATTCTACGGGAAACTTGTAAACCGGGCGGGGAAAAAGGCTACAATTTGCTTATGTTCCTGGCTATCTTTGCAATGCGCGTGCTGGAAGTGATGTTTTTTGTTGGCCTGGCGGGCTCCGCCGTGGTTGTGCTCATCAGTTTTGTCGAGGATGGAATTGAGCTTATCGGCAAGGACGAGCCGCCTGAGTCACGCGCCTGAGAGCTTCATTTTCCATGACTTGTTTTTGAACATTGACTCTGTCTTGATATGGACATAAACTCAACGGAGTGCGGGCGATGATTTCAGCTCCCGCAACCCAAGAAAGCCGGCCCTGGATCCGGCACAATCGCAATGGCATCCACCCGAACGACCTTTGCCCCTCCTTCCGACCGCGTCAAGCTCATCGTGGCATCCTCGGTGATGCTGACGTTCATCTCTTTTTGGCGCGCGGCTGCCATTGTTCTGAATGATTTAGGCTCATCGGCCTTCTATGCCGGGGGCATCGCCGAGCAGATGGTGGGCGAGGCAGCGCCGTGGTTCATCCTCGGCATCATGCTGTTCAGCTTTGCGGTGCGTGCGGTTTATGTCGAAAGCTGTTCGATGTTTACCCGCGCCGGCGTCTACCGCGTGGTAAAGGAAGCCCTGGGCGGCGGCTTTGCCAAGCTCAGCGTATCCGCATTGATGTTCGATTACATCCTTACCGGACCTATCTCCGGCGTTTCAGCAGGGCAATATATTACAGGCCTGATGAACGAACTGCTGATCGTGGCCAACACCAGCCATTGGCTTCCTCCGGCTCTGTTGGACGCGCATCATCATCCCTTCCAGTTCGATATGAATCACACCTCGGCGATATTCGCGGCCGTGGTGACTATTTATTACTGGTGGCAGAACGTCATGGGCATCGAGGAGTCCAGCGGCAAGGCCCTGCGCGTTATGCAGATCACCACCGTGATGGTGGTGATTCTGTTGCTCTGGGGCACCTATTCGGTGTTTATGACTCCCGGCGTTCACCTGCCTCCATCGCCCATTCCTTCCCATCTTGATTTCAGCAGCGATGCGCTGGGATTCCTGAAGGGGATGCCGCAACTGCTTCCCCTGATGGGCCTGTTCGGCATTCTTATGGCCTTCGGCCACTCCATTCTGGCCATGAGCGGCGAGGAGACCCTGGCTCAGGTCAACCGCGAAATCCAGCATCCCAAGCTGAAGAACCTGAAGCGAGCAGCGATTGTCATCGCCATCTACAGCCTCATCTTCACCGGCGGAGCCACGCTGCTGGCGTCCATGCTGATTCCGCCATGGCAAATAGCCCACGTCTACCAGGACAACCTGATTGCCGGTCTGGCTATGTTCATGGTCGGGCCATTGTTCTGGCGCATTGCCTTCCGCATCTTCGTGGTGCTGGTCGGCTTCCTGATTCTCTCCGGCGCTATCAATACTTCGATGATTGGCTCAACCGGCGTGCTGATGCGCGTGGCCGAGGACGGCGTGCTGACCGACTGGTTCCGCAAGCCGCACAAGAAGTTCGGCACCAGCTATCGCATCGTGAACATGGTCTTCATCCTGCAGATGATCACCATCATCGCCAGCCGGGGCAACGTGATCGTCCTGGGCGAGGCATACGCCTTTGGCGTTATCTGGTCGTTTACCTTCAACAGCCTGGCCATGCTGGTGTTGCGCTGGAAGTATCACGGCGAGCGCGGCTGGAAGGTTCCACCCAACATCCGCATCGGAAACTTCGAGATTCCCGTGGGGTTGTTCTCGGTCTTCCTGGTGCTGATCTCCACGGCCATCGTCAACCTGTTCACCAAGTCAGTGGCCACGATCAGCGGTGTCCTGTTTGCCGCGGCATTCTTTGTTATCTTTACCCTTTCTGAACGCGCTAACCTGCGCAAGCATGCCCTGACCGCACACCAGATGAAGGATTTCTTCCAACTGGAGCACCAGGACACAGTAAGCCGGGAGTCCGCGGCCATCCGTCCGGGCGGCGTGATGGTGACCATGCGCGACGCAGCCAACCCCTTCGCGCTGAAGTGGACGCTTTCTCACACCAGCACCACGGATCAGGATGTGGTGGTGATCAGCGTGCGCATGATGGGCGTTGGCGGACCAGAGTACCTGAGCGCCGCGGACCAGAGCTTCAGCGAGCACGAGCAGATGATTTTCACCAAGGCCATCTCCGTAGCCGAAAGCTTTGGTAAAAAGGTGTCTCTGCTGATGATTCCCGCCGGGGATGTCTTTGCTGCGCTGGCGCAGGCCGCCAGCTCGCTGGAGGTGGATTCGGTGGTCTCCGGAGTCTCCAGTTCAATAACCGCTGAAGAACAGGCTTTTCATCTGGGGCAGGCGTGGGAGGCGCTGCCGGAGCCCAAGCGCCAGTTCAACTTCTATGTCGTCGATACCAACGGCGAAGCTAAGGCATTTTACATTGGACCGCATGCGCCCAAGCTAAGCGCTGACGACGTGCAACTGGTGCATCGTTTATGGGTGAATATGCGCCGCGATCCCTCCATGCAGGACTTGCACCACAGCGACATCATCACCTATGCATTGACTCACTTGGCCGGCCAGTATGCCCGCGAAAAACAGGATATTCTGCGCGACCTGCGCAACTACCGCGCCGCTGAAACTCCCGCCGGCGTGCGACTGGGCAGCCAAGACATTTCTGGTCCTTCCGCGGCATCAGGCCAGTTGACACCGCAGAAACCCACGCGCTATCTCTAGAGCCTGTTAAAACTATCTGGGATGGCGGCGACGGGAGCCAATTTTTCTCAGATCGAGGAGCGAGGAGCGAGCTGTAGTCGGCCTACTGAAGCGACGAGTGACGACGATATGGGGAAAATTGACCCCGTCCCACCGGGTTGCGGCGAAAAACCGCTCATACTTCGTTGTCGTCCTCGCCTTGGGATCACCAAAGTCTTCGTCCTCCGCCTCGTCTGAGCGGTTTTTTGCACGCAACGCCATCCACCCCAGGTAGTGTTAACAGGCTCTATAGCCTGTAAACTTTAGCAATCTAGATAGATTCCCCTGGCAACCACCGCACCACCTGAACGCCAGCATCAACCAGCGCGGCCAGTTGTTCCGGTGTTCCCTTCAGCGGCGGGAAGGTTCCAAAGTGTATAGGCAGAACAATTTTAGGTTCCAGCAGGCGCACAGCCATCGCTGCCTCCCTGGGGTCCATCGTGTAATGGCCTCCGATGGGAAGCATGACGACTTCGGGCCGGTATAAGTCGTTAATCATCCTCATACCTACGAAGGCCGCTGTGTCGCCAGCATGGTAAAGCACGGGCCCATCGGCAATCGTCAGCACGAAGCCCGCCGCGACGCCGACATAGTGGCTTCCCTGTTCATCCTGCGCCGCTGACGAGTGTTTGGCCTCCACCATGGTAGCCGCCACATCGTCCAGTTGCACGGTTCCGCCCAGATTCATCCCAATCGTGTGAGCGACCCCCTTGTTGGCAAGCCAGGCCGCCAGCTCGTGGATGGCCACCACGGTGGAATTGTGCGTGCCAGCCACCGGAGCCGCATCGGAGATATGGTCGTCGTGGCCGTGGGTCAGCAGGATGTAATGGATCTTCGCCGGTAGAACGTAATCCTTTGGGTACTTAGGATTCTGCGCGATGAACGGGTCAATCAGGATGTTGGTGCCCCGGGTGGTTTGGACCAGCACGGTGGCGTGTCCGAGCCAGGTAATGCGCGTTCCTTGCAAACTCATCATGGAGTCTCCCTGTAAAGGCGTTCTCGTCATTGATGCCGTCAGCGCGTGATGATGACTTCCGAGACGCCGTCCTTGGCCAGAAACTGGCGATACCCGGACCAGGCGGCAAAGAGCCGCTCGATGCCGCGGTTGCTAAAGGCACGCTGAATGGGAAACTGTTGAGCCAACTGCACCTCAACGTCGTCGCCGAGGGTGACGTGGAAGCGGCGGTGCACCGCCTCCGCGCCCAGGGTTTGGGTGTGGAAAAAGGCCAGCAACTGCCCATCCGGATTCGTAGCCTCAAACAGGCGTTTCACCACCGGCGTCACAAAGGCTTCAGGCAGATAGTCGAGAGCGGTCCACAACAGCACCACATCAAACATACGTCCTGCGAAGTCGAGCGACTGTTCCAAAAAGCCCTCGACGTTCCAGACCGGCTTGCCATCCTCGTCAACGCCGGTCTGCCAGTTCCCCGTGCAGGCATCGCGGACCAAATCGGTCACAAAGACGCTGTGGCCCAGGCCGGTCAGGTATTCGACATTGGCCGGGGAGGTATAGCCTATGTCGATGGCCTGGAGGGTGGACTTCGCAGCATCCAGCCGCTTGCGCAGCGCCACCCATCCGCCCGAGTGGCGCAGCGCCTTGGTCCCGGTAAAACCCGGGAGTATAGCGGAAGGAGCGCTCACCTCTTTTTTGTCAAACCAGTGGCTTAACACCGTCAAATCCTCTTGCTGTCCGGCAACCGGTACACGGTCGACCCGTTGTGCGCTTTCGATTAAGAAACGCCACCGGCCCGCGGTACGCTTGCGCCCTCAGATCCTCTGGAAACGGCCTGCGTAAGGTCTACCTTGCCGCGAAAGACCGCATTATCCTCCACCGCCAGGCGGAGAGCGCGTATGTCTCCTTCCACAAGGCATCCGGCGCGCAACTCGACGCGCCCGCTTGCCACCAGGTTGCCCTGCACCTTACCCATGATCAGAATGTCTTTGGCGGAGAGATCAGCGGCCACGTTTGCATTGGGGCCTATGGTCAACCGGCTCTCCGAGAGGCTCACGGTCCCTTCAACCCGTCCATCTACTATCAAATCTTCACTGCCCTTCACTTCGCCGCAAATCACAACGGTCTTGCCGATGCGCGCTTGAGCACTTTCAACTGTCATGTTCTAAATCCCTTCCCGGACCTTCTTTCAAGAATACTCAGAGAGTACGCAACCCGGCGCTTGCCAGGACCGGCTCATGTTCCCCTGGGGGTGGGGCGCTTTGGCCGAAAACCGTCTGCTTCAGTCTCTAAGAAAGTTCTAGCCTTATAATCGGCCCTGAACGCACTATACGCAACCAAGCCCCATGGCTTCAATCAAAGTGTCATAAGGGGCATCTTTGCGTCTAACAAACAAAGGGATTGAATCCCCCCTCTACGGACGGCCCATGCCCGCTAAACTAGAGCTTGTGCGCAACATTTTGCCATTTTTCCTGTTGTTTTCCTGTTTCGGCGCCGCCCTGGGGCAGCCTGCCCCTGCCGCCCTCACGCCTGCCCAGGCCCAGGAGCTGGTCAGCCGGGCGCTGGCAACTGAATCGCGCGCCACCCGGGAGTTGACCTCCCTAAGCCACCCCATGCGCTACCGGCTGCGCAAGTCCAGCCCGCGGATCACCACAACCAAGGAGATTGCCGAGACCCGCGACGGCGATGTGGCCCGCCTGATAGCTATCAGCGACCAGCCGCTGAGCGCGGCCGACGAGCAGCGGGAAGAGGCCCGGCTGGATGCGCTGCTCAGCGATCCCGGACTTCAGCAGCATCGCAAACAGAGCGAGAACAACGATACGGCGCGCGCCTTGAAGGTGTTGCGCGTACTGCCCACCGCATTCCTCTATGAGTATGAGGGAACGGGCACGGCAGTCACCGGGACAGTGGAGAAGTTCACCTTCAAGCCCAACCCGCAGTTCAGCCCGCCAGACCTGGAGACCGGGGTGCTGACCGCCATGGCCGGCGAGATCTGGGTCGATGCCGCCCAGGAGCGCGTGGTGCATCTGGCGGGAAGATTACAACAGGACAAGGAGATTGCCCTGGGCATCGTTCAGGTGGACAAGGACGGCTGGGTCGAGATCGATCAGGCCGATGTGGGCGGCCATCAGTGGCGGATCGTGCGACTCCGGTTGAAGATGGATATGCGCATTCTCTTCAAGGCCAAAAACTCCGATTCCGTGCAGGAGTTTACCCATTTTGCCCCGCTCCCTGCGGCGCTGAGCTACCAGCAGGCCATCCAGATGCTGCGCGGTGAGCCGGGGAGAATGGCCCCGGAAGCACACTAGAAACTCACGAAAACCGGTACAAATGCAAAACGGCCCCACCCCAACGGGTGAGGCCGTATTGCTGGGTGCGTAAACCGCCTAACTCACCTTGATTAAGATGATGACCAGGGTGAACAGGGTGAGGGACTCAATGAGGGCCAGACCTAGAACCAGGAAGATCATCAGGCCGCCACGAGCGCCGGGGTTGCGGGCCAGCGCTTCACAAGCCGAAGCGGTTGCCCTGCCCTGGCCCAGGCCGCAAAGACCGGCGGCCAGCGCCATGCCGATGCCGGCGCCGATGGGCACCAGGTTGATGGTGGACGTGCCGCCATCCGCGAAGGCCGGAACGGCGAAACAAAGAACCGCCAGGGCCATGAACACATATTGAAGTTTCCGCATAGTTCTCCTGCTTCCCTTGGATTTGGCCGCCAGTGGGTGGTTGAGGTTCACCGTGCTGACCCCCTCACGCTGGCGACCGTTCGTTTGCCCGGAGCGGAAGCGCTCTCCGGCGAATTTCTTGCTCGTCTAAAACGAGATTCTTAAGACCAAAATCCTAGTGCTCGTGCGAAACCGCCAGGGAAAGATAAATCATCGACAGCAACATGAAAACGAAAGCCTGTAGCAGCGAGACGAAAATGTGAAAACCCAGGAAGATAACCGGAATGCCCACTGGGACCAGCGAGAAGAAGCCCAGTGTCACCATGTCGCCGGCGAACATATTGGCGTAAAGACGGATGGTGAGCGACATGATGCGTGCCAGGTGCGAAACAAGCTCAATGGGAAAGATCAGCCAGGCCATCCACCAGATCGGCCCGGCAATCTGCTTCAGATACCCGGTTGGTCCCTGTGCCCAGATGCCCTGGTAGTTGTAGTAAAAAAATGTAGGCAGCGCGAGGCCCAACGGCACCCACGGCGACATGGTAGGCGCAGAGAGGCCGGGTATTACCCCCAGCAGGTTGTTGATCGCCACGAACAGGAAGATGCAGGTCACATAGGCCTGGAAGCGCTGGTAGCCGTGGCCGATGATCTGATCCGCCAAGCCGCCGATTTGTTCATAAATTATTTCGGCGATCTGCTGCGCCGGGTTGGGCTTCTCCACAGCCAGCGTCAGCCGCACGATGATAAAAAAGGCGATCAGCCCGGCGACTACCAGCAGTTCCAGCCCGAAGGCCTGATTGACCTTAACGGCCTGTTGAGCGGCCTCGGCGGGATGTATCCCAATCGACTGAAATGCCCTGGCCTCGATCCCCATGAAGAGGTCATTCAGCCAACGGACAAGCAAAAACGATTCCGGCATGAAAACTTGGGTCTTTCTGCCTCCAGTTCGGAAACCACGACCGCCATCTGCGTATTCAGTCGCGGAGCAAGCGGATCACTTCCCAGCCAATGGCCATTGCCGCCAAACCCAGGCCGCAAAGAAGCGCTACTACCGAACCATGGAAACACTTCAGGCTACCATAAATTACCCCGGCATAAATGGTGAGCCTGAGCACAAAGAAGAGAACCACTGCGTAAGCGCTCGCGGGAGTCTTTTGCTTGTCAAGCCGGGCGTTTATAACGCGGACCAGGCGCTGCCATTCCAGGATGCTGGCCGCGGAGATCAGCGTTCCGGTCACCAGCATGGCGGCGCTGCGCCAGCCCCCGCCGATCAGCACCGCAAGCGCTGCAACCAGCCCCAGAATCAGCGTGTTGCGCATGGCCCGCTGGAGAAGCGCGTCCACAGCCGCAGCGGAAATATCGTGAAGGTGTGATTCTTCTGTCATGGCAAATTGTCAGACTGTCCCTTTTCAGTTCCATCCTGGGCTATGTTTCCCGAACGGGAAGCTCTCTCGGCAGCCATGACCATCCTTATCACACCCACCAGTCCGGAGATGCTGCCGAGGATCACCCCGGCAATCGCAATCCACTTTTGATGCAGAAGGCTGTCTAGCCAGGCTCCAGCCAGCCAGCCGATAAAAACTGCTGACGGCAGCAAAAGCGCCATCTGCATCACTGTTTCCGCCTGCACCAGCCCCTGAATCCCCGCAGAAAGCTTGCGGCGTGGTTGATCGTCCGGAATGGGGCGATTGAAGGGCATCCAAAGTGATTATGCACGATGGACGTCCTTCCGCGCGAAAGGGCAAAGCTAATCTATTTGGATTTCCAGGTGGCGAGCTTCCAGGCTTTGAGCCGGTACTTGCCCGCATCCTCGTCTAATTGCGTCAAATTGAAGGTTTCATTGATGGCGCCTCCTCCCATCACTTGTCCGCCTCCATGCAGCCCATTCGGCCCCATCGTAGGGGCCACATAGCCGCCACCGCCAGTCCTGGTTTCCGTGAACTGGGCCGCAAAGTAGTAGACCTTCCCCGGCTCGGCTGTAATGGATGCCACCTAGACTTCATGCTTTTCTTTTTGCACGCTCACGCATAGGTGATGAACTCCCGGGTCCGCGGTCAATACGAAATATGAACTGCCGTAGTTGGTGCCAACCCATACTCCGTCCATTCCATAGCGTACAGTGTGAAAGGAAAGATGGTTTCCACGCGAGTCCTGGTCTTGCACAAAAACGAACTGCGCCTTGCCAGCCGCCGGAGGGCAGGCGCGGGCTGATTTTTCAGCGTGCTTACTTCAAATTTGACACTGTCGTCGCCACAGGCGTCCGGCAGGATCGTCTTGGCACGAGCGCACACTGCGAGCAGCGGCGCGCAGAGAAGCAGTACAACCAGTCTGGGGTTCATGGCAACCATCCTAAATGGCAGGAGACCGGTGGGGCTAAATTATTTGTGCCGGTATCAGGAAGATGTTCTTTCCCGGCGGTGCACTCCCTCATCACGGCCCGCGTAATGGGCGATATACTGACTGTTGAACCCGAGAAGCGGTTCACACAAAGGAATTACCGTGTTCGATTCGGAATTTGAGCGCAACCTCTTCGAGCTGCGCAGGACAAAACTCGAAGAGATCGTCAAGCTGGGGCAGGCGGCCTATCCCAACCAGTTCCCTGCCTCGCACACCGTTCCGCAGGTGCGCGCCAAGTGGGATGAGGCAACGGCGGAAGTGCTGGAGGCCAGCCGCATGACGGTGGCCGTGGCCGGGCGCATCATGGCTATCCGCGCGCAAGGCAAAGCCGGCTTTGCGACCCTGCAACAGGACGGCCAGCGCTTGCAGATCTACGTCCGCCTCGACGCCGTGGGCGAGCAAGGCTTCGCGCTTTACAAACTCCTCGACCTGGGCGACCACATCGGGGTGGTGGGCTACCTCTTCCGCACGCGGACCGGAGAATTAACTGTCCACGTGGAGCGGCTGACCTTCCTGGCCAAGGCCATGCTGGCGCTTCCGGAAAAGTTTCACGGCCTGGCGGACGTGGAGCTGCGCTACCGCCAGCGCTATGTGGACCTGTTCGCCAACCTCGACTCGCGCGAAGTATTTGTCAAACGCGCCAAGGTGCTCAAGGCTATCCGCCAATTCTTCGACGAGCGCGGCTACCTCGAAGTGGAAACGCCGATGATGCAGCAGATCGCCGGCGGCGCGGCTGCGCGGCCCTTCACCACGCACCACAATGCGCTCGATATGGATTTGTTTCTGCGCATCGCTCCGGAGCTTTATCTCAAGAGATTAGTCGTCGGCGGCTTTGACCGCGTCTACGAAATCAACCGCAACTTCCGCAACGAGGGCGTGAGCACGCAGCACAATCCCGAGTTCACCATGCTGGAGTTTTACCAGGCGTATGCCAATTATCACGACCTGATGCAGATCACCGAGGAGTTATTCGAGTTTGTAGCGCGGGAGGTGAACGGCACTACCAAAACTGAGTTCAACGGCCACACCATCGACCTGGCCAAGTGGCAGCGGCTCACCATGCGGGAGGCCATCCGCGCCTTCTGGCCGGAGGAAGCGGGCGCCAAGCCGGCGATGACGGCATTTGATTCTGCGCAGGTCTTGCAGACGCGGCTTCATGCAGCCATGAACTCGCTGGAAAAGGCGGAAGGCGACACCGCGCATCTCAGCCCGGAGCGCCTCGCGGAGTTGAAGACCATTCACGGAGCCATCACCGCAACTTACTACGATTCGCTCAAGGGCGCGTCCGTGGGTAAATTGGTCTACAACCTCTTTGAAGCGGTGGTGGAACCGTTTCTCATCCAACCGACCATCATCTACGATTACCCGACCGAAGTTTCTCCTCTGAGCAAAGCCAAACCGGACGATCCGGCGCACGTGGAGCGCTTCGAATTATTTTGCGGCGGCTTCGAGCTGGGCAACGCCTTTAGCGAGTTGAACGATCCGGTGGAGCAGCACAAGCGCTTTGAGCAGCAATTAGCCGAACGCGCCCATGGCGATGAAGAGGCTCACCAGATGGACGAGGATTACGTGCGCGCGCTGGCTTACGGGCTGCCTCCCACCGGCGGCGAGGGCATCGGCATTGACCGGCTGGTGATGCTGCTGACCGGCTCCAAGTCGATCCGCGACGTGATTTTGTTTCCGTTGATGAGAAACAGAGAACAGAGATCAGAGAACAGAGATCAGGACGCAGACCCACAGTGAATATTCTTTTTGTCGGCGACATCTTCGGCAGCGCGGGGCGCAAGATTGTGCGCGAGCACATCGATCACCTGCGTCAGGCGCATGAGGTTGAGCTGACTATTATCAATGCGGAGAATGCCGCCGGCGGCTTTGGCCTGACCCCGCAGATCGCTGAAGAGCTCTTCGACATGGGCGCGGACGTTTTGACCACCGGCAACCACGTCTGGGACAAGCGCGAGCTGATCGACTACCTGAACGCCGCCCCCGCCGGGAGCCATGAGCGCGCCCGCCGCGTGCTGCGTCCTGCGAACTTTCAGCCGGATCTGCCCGGCTATGGCGTTTACGAGGGGACAACTGAAAGCGGTGTGGAGTATGCGGTGATCGACCTGCAGGGCTGCGTCTTCATGAACACTACCAACGATCCCTTCCACGCCATCAACGCGCTGCTCGCCGGAATCCGGGCAAAGGTCATCGTAGTGGACTTTCACGCCGAGGCCACCAGCGAAAAGGTGGCGATGGGCTGGCATCTGGATGGCCACGTCACCGCAGTGCTGGGCACGCATACGCACATTCCCACCGCCGACGAGCGAGTCTTGCCGGGCGGAACCGCTTACCAGACCGACGTGGGCATGAGCGGCCCCTATGACAGCGTGATCGGCGTCGAAAAGGAGCTGGTGCTGCGCAAGTTTCTTACTGGAATGCCGGGCAAATTCGACGCCGCCAAAGGAAACCCCAAAATGTGCGCAGCGCTGGTCACTTGCGATCCCAAGACCGGCCGCGCCACGCGGATTCAACGCATCATGCTGGGGGAATGACAGTGGTCAGTGAACAGTGGACAGTAAACAGTGTTCACCGCGAACTCACTTAATCAAAATTACCTTCGAACTCGGGTCCTCCGACTGAACAGGTATTCCCTGTACATCAGCCGGAGTTTGCTGAACAACCTTCCCTCCCGATTTCGGCGCGGCTGAATGTGTGGCGTGCAGCAGCTTTCCCTTTCCGTTGAAGGTCATGGTCCACTCCATGGGCCGGGGAATTGCGGCGACATCCGTAAACGAAATCACGGCGCCGCCGTGCAGGGGAATCACTTCTCTTCCCGTTGGAGCCCCGGGAAGCTTCTGGATAGCGGTCTCCTCGGGCGGCCCGATCTGGGGATGAACGCCAGCCAAGGCAGCGTAGCACATGCCGGTTGCGAGCCACTCCGGGGTCGTGTCCGTGTGCTCTTCGGCGCGGATGTGGTTGAAGGCCGAGATGGTGAGCGCGTTGATAGGCGCGGGCGAGAAGAGTGAGTAACCGCGGCGCTGGATGGGGATGATGCGCACGCGGCCGTCGCCCGAGCGCGGGATGGATGCCGAAAAGACGCTCACGTCGCCCTTGCCGTTGTTGCGCGTGAATTGCAGAAACAGATGCCTGGGCAGCGCGGGGCAAACGACCTGCTGGTAACTCCACTTGCCCTGGTTGAATTCCAGGTTGGCAAAGCCGGCGCGCTCGCCGATGGCCGACTCCGCGTCCGCCGCCAGATCGCGATCCTGCGGGCTCATCCTGTCATAGGGACGAAATTCCAGTGCAGCAACAGGCACCTGCGTCTCGCTGCCGGGAGGAAACGGCATCGGGCGCCGGTCAGCCTTGCGCACATGTATTGGTTGAGGCGTATTGGGATTCTGAACCGTCTGCACCTCCTGAGACTTGGCAGGGGCGCAAACCAGTGTGATGGCGGCAAGGGCCAGGACGACGGGGAGAATTCTGAATCGTTCCATGCTCCCCCTAGCCTACCATCATTGCATGGAGCAGGCTTTTGGCTGAAAGTTGCGGAAAGACAGAAAGGGCAGCCCTTTACAGACTGCCCTTTATTAAGGCCCAGGAGAAAAGTGGGTCGAGCCGGAGCCTCGCTGGCTCCGGCGGCAGGTTAATAACGAATCAGACCGGTCGTCTGATCAATGCGCCGGATGCGCTGCAGGATGTCCGGCAGCCGGCTTATGCGCCGGGGTAACGGGCTTCTTCTTCTCCAGTTGGACTTCTCCGTCGTTCAACACGATCTGCGCAGTAGCAGGATCCTCGGGGTCCGTGGCTGGAATCACAGTGTAGGAGGCGTAGGTTCCCACCAGAGTAGTAGCGGGCGGCATCTTATACTCGTAGCCAACCTTGGGTATGTCCTTGTCTTCCAAGGGCTTCTTCATATTGACGATGAAGTCAGCGTATGGAGGATTAGCGGTTTTGGCTTCATTACTTACGGCGACCTTGATAACCGAGGCCGTGGCTTCAGTAACGACTCCGGGAACCGGCGTGCCCCCCACCTGCCCCTGGAGTACGGCCCACATCTTGTCGGCGTCATCCTTGACGCCGTTAGCCAGGATGTACTCCTTGTCGCCCAGATTCAACTTTGCCGGGTCACCCCCCACCAATGCGTCGTGGGCAGTTTGAGCCGGCGTTGCCTTGGCGGTGATAACTAGGTTTCCCGGCGGGAAGACCGTGGCCGCAGCCTGGGCCTTGATGTCATTCAGACCATTCAAGTCGTTGCCATGGTACTTCATGTAGTAATACTTGATTGCGTCATCAAGTCCGGGCTTATTCCTGGGGGCAGCGAAGTTCCATGCCCGCGCATAGAACCAGACTGCCAGTTTCAAATCCTTGGCTTCCGGCTTGGTATAGCAAGCCGCCAATTGCTGCGTATCCTGCAGCCCCATCCCGCTCTGGGTCTGTTCGGGCGCATAGAGCATCAACTCGGTGCGATATTCGTTGATTCCCGCCTTCACATCCTTTTTTGAGGCAACGTCGTCCAGGGCAATGGCTGAGTGAAACACCGGATAGGTTCCGCCGGTCCACTTCTTCCATTCGTCGGCAGGGGTGCTGGCGGGCCTGGGAACCGAGAGACCTTTTTGGGCTAGTGTCGCGGCATCGTCACAGGTCTGCGGGTCACTGCTCAGGCCAGTCTTCTGATTGACGGTCTTGGCGCACTGGTTCTCCTTGATGATGACCGACCAGATGATGGCCTTCAAGTTGTTGGGATCCACCAGGAGCAGGCGGGTGGCCGCTCCGAGCGTCTTGTCGGCGTCGCCCATGCCCCGGTAGGTGTCCATCAGCAATTCGAGAGCCGTCGACTTGACGACGCTCTGAGGATAAGCCTGCAAAAAGCTCTCCAGGGCCGGGGCCGAGGCCTTGGCTGAGGGATCGCGTTGTGCGGGGGGATCAGCGCAATGACCACAGGCGCTGTTGAAGGTGTTGAACTCTGCCGGATCCTTGATCTGGATCGAAGAATCCTGGGCACGAAGCATGGGCGCTATCATGAGACAAAGGCTCGCCAATGCCAACACAGATGTTAAGACTAACTTCTTCATTTAGTGCTCCTGGGAATTACCAAAATGGAAATCAATGCTCAAATTGTTCGCTCATGGAATGTAAAACCGCTCCTTAGGGCGGTTTTGCGCCGGGAGGACGGGTAACCCATACCATCTCGGTGTCCAATGCGGTCTTGGTTGGATTATAGAAAGACCTGCCCCTTGTGACAAGCGAAGTTCTGCGGAAACGCAATAATTCTCTTGGCTTGGCCGGACAGTGGAAATTTCTGGCACTGTTCTGTGGATCGTCAGTAAGGCATAGTGGCCATAGGCGCCGGTCATCCGCAGACAGGCGGGCAGGCGATTTGAAGATGCAAAGTCACCCAGTGCCTGGGAACAAAATGGGCAAATCGGGCGATGCAACCCTGCTATTGTACGAATTTGTAATACTTTGTCATAATATATGCATGAACACTCCACGCTCCCGCGCCTCTCGCGTCTTTACCATCAGCTTTCCAGAAGAGCTTGCAAATCAGGTAGTTGCCGTTGCCCATGAGGAGAGCCGTAACCTCAGCGAGCTCTTCCGCGAAGCCTTCCGCACGTACCAGATGGAGCGCGTTCATCGCAAACTGCAGGCAACGCGCAGGATTACGGCGGAGCGAACCTCCCTGCAAGGTCTGGAAGACGAGATTGACCCCGCTGTCGACAAAAC
This sequence comes from Occallatibacter sp., assembly GCA_049522175.1. GTDB lineage: Bacteria > Acidobacteriota > Terriglobia > Terriglobales > Acidobacteriaceae > Telmatobacter. The sequence continues at coordinate 79,702 of JBEKOC010000001.1, forward strand.
TGGCCGCGAGCAATGATCCGGGGACGTGTCCAGCGTATACATTGTCGTAGCGTATAAATCTTGTCATGGAGAAGAATATGAAATGGAGCGGAACTGGAGGGGTTTTACTGGCGATCGGGCTATTGGCAACGGCCGGAGCACAGACGGGAAATGAACAGGCCGGTCAAGACGTTTGGATTTCTCCGGCGCACTCGGTCGCGACAGGCTTGGCGCCTGGCATGACGGTGGAACTATTGAGTGCGAATAGCAACCGGAAAACTTATGCAGTCATTTTCAGCAAGGGCGACGAAGCATTCTCCGGTTTGACGGATTTTGCTCGACAGTATCATGTCACAGCGGCTCACTTTACCGCGATCGGCGCGCTGGAAAGCGCCAGTCTGGCGTGGTTCGACCCAACCCGCAAGATGTACAAGCAGATTTCAATTGATAGCCAAGTAGAAGTGCTTTCGATGATAGGCGACATTGCGCTCTACAAAGGCAAGCCTGCCGTACACACGCACATGGTGGTCGGATTTCCGGACGGGTCAACGCGCGGCGGGCATGTGCTGGAAGCGCATGTAAGGCCTACTCTGGAAGTAATCGTTACAGTTGAGCCGAATGCAATGCATAGGCTGCTCAGTCCAGAGACGGATTTAACGCTGATTGACCCCTCCGCACACGAGTAGGACCTCTTAACGCGGCTCTTTTCTGTTACTCTTCCGCCTTCCACATACTGGCGCCCGGCTGGGGCAGGCCAACGTGGGCTAGCACGCGGCAGACAAACTGACGGGCCATCTCGGTCGAGTCGGCGGGGTGGTTGTAGAAGGCTGGGATGCAGGGGAAGATGACAGCACCGGCCTCGGCGGCCAGCGTCATGTTTCTGAGATGGATGCGGTTGAAGGGCGTCTCGCGCACGCACAGCAGCAGCGGGCGGCGCTCCTTGAGTGTGACGTCGGCGGCGCGGGCAATCAGTGAGTTGGCCAGCCCGTTTGCGATAGCCGCCAGCGTGCCCATGGAGCAGGGCAGGATAATCATTGCGTTCGAGGGATGACTGCCCGAGGCGATGGCCGCGCCGATGTCCGCGTCGGAGTGCTGGACGGTTTTGATTGGCAGCGAGCCGATCAGCTTTTCGAGAATGTCGTTGCGGCCGGAGAGGCCCAGTTCTTCGGCCATCACCCGCAGCGAGTTCTCCGAAGCCACAAAATGCACGCGGGCCACCCGCTCATCGGCCTCCAGTGCGCGCAGCAGCTCCCGGCCAAAGATAGCGCCGGATGCGCCGGTGAGTGCGACAGTGAGATTGGCGGCTTCCACCCTTATTCACCTAGTACCCTGCGAAAGATCGCGTCCACATTGCCCAGTTGCCGCGTGTAGTCGAAGGTTCGCGCCAGCTTATCCGGGCCGAGCAGCTTGCTGATCGCCGCATCCCGCGCCACTTCATCGCGGAAGTTCAGGTCTTCCTTCCACGCGCGCATGGCGTGAGCCTGCACCAGCCGGTACGCCTCCTCGCGCAACATTCCCGCCTCAGCCAAATCCAGCAGCAACTGCCCGCTGAAGATCAGCCCGCCGGTCGATTCCAGGTTCTTCTTCATCCGCTCGGGAAAAACCAGCAGCCGGTCAATCAGGTTTTCCGTCTTGGCTAACAGATAGTCCACCAGAATCGTTGAGTCGGGAAAGATGATGCGCTCGACCGAGGAGTGCGAGATGTCGCGCTCGTGCCACAGCGCGATGTCTTCAAAGGCTACCTGGGCATTGCCGCGCAGAACGCGCGCCAGGCCGCTGATCTGCTCTGCGGTAATCGGGTTCTTCTTGTGCGGCATGGCCGAGGAGCCCTTCTGCTTTTCGCTGAAAAACTCCTGTGCCTCGCGCACCTCGGTTCGTTGCAGGTGGCGCACCTCGACGGCAATCTTGTCCAGAGAGCTGCCGATGATGGCCAGCGTCGCAATGTACGCCGCATGGCGGTCGCGCTGAAGCACCTGCGTGGAAACCGGCGCGGCCTTGAGACCCAGCCGCACGCAGATCTTTTCTTCGTGCTCCGGCTTCAAATGTCCAAATGTTCCCACCGCGCCGCTGAGCTTGCCGACGCGCATATCCTCAGCTGCCGCGTCAAAGCGGGCCAGGTTGCGCTTCATCTCGGCGTACCAGTTGAGCAGCTTGAGGCCGAAGGTGGTGGGCTCGGCGTGGATGCCGTGAGTGCGGCCGATGGTGGGCGTGTGCTTGAACTCCAATGCTCGTCTTTCCAGCACGGCCAGCAGCTCGACGAGGCCCGCGCGAATCAGAACCGAAGCCTCTTTGATTTGTAGCGCCTGCGCCGTGTCCACCACGTCCGTCGAGGTCAGCCCGTAGTGCAGCCAGCGCGACTCGGCGTCCAGGCCCTGGTTTTTGAGGCTTTCGGCTACAGCCGTAGTGAAGGCGATCACGTCGTGCTTCACCTCGGCCTCGATCTCCTGAATGCGGGCGACGGAAACGCCGGCCTTGGCAATGGCCTCGGCCGCGGCGGCGGGAATTACGCCGTCCTCAGCCAACACAGCGCTTGCCGCCGACTCCACTTCCAGCCAGCAGCGGTACTTTTTCTCATCGCTCCAGATGCGGCCCATCGCCGGGCGAGTATAGCGTTCGATCAAGGGAGACTCCTTGCCAGAGCCGGTTTCGGCGGCCCTGCCCCAACCCTTGATTATACAAGGAGATAAGTTTCAGGCGCGAGGAATTCCCAAGCGCTGGTGCAGCTCATCAATCAGCAGGCCGCGGCCGGGTCTATAGGGCTGGAACCATTCGCCGTCGATCACCAGTTGCGGGATGGCGCGCTTGCCCACGTGGCGCACCAACTCGGCCGAAGCCTCGCGGTCCTTGTCGATATCGATCTCGGTGTACTCGATGCCGTGGGAGTCGAGAAACCGCCGGGTCGCCCGGCAATCCCCGCACCAGGAGACCGCATACATGATCACCGTCATGCGGCTAGTTTACCGCTAACGCCGTTCGCGGAAGAAACTTCGCAGCAACTCCGATGCCTCTTCGGCCAGAATTCCCTGTTCCACCTGCATCTGATGGTTAAGTTGCGGATGGTTAAGTACGGAAAGCACCGAACCGCAAGCGCCCGCCTTGGGGTCGGCAGCGGCAAAGACCAAGCGGTCGAGGCGGCTATGAATCATGGCTCCGGCGCACATAGCGCAGGGCTCCAGCGTTACGTAAAGCGTGCAGCCCGACAGGCGGTAATTGCCCAGCGCCGCTGCTGCCGCGCGTAGGGCGACGATCTCCGCGTGGGCCGTGGGGTCCAGATCGCGTAGCACGCGATTCTCGCCGCGCGCGATAATCGCACCGTCAAAGACTACGACCGCGCCTATGGGCACCTCGCCGGCCTCCGCGGAGAGGCGGGCTTCATCAAGCGCGGCTTGCATGGCTATGCGATCGTTCATCATGCTTTTGATGGTAGCTCCGCCGGCTGCTGCTGCGTCATGCAGTGCAGCGTCCCCAAGCCCCAGACCAGGTCAACCGAGTGGATACCGATCACTTCGCGGCCGGGAAATGCTGCGGTCAAAATGTTCAGAGCGACGCGATCGTTGGGGTCGTGGAAAGTGGGAACCAGAACAAGATTATTGGCGATGTAAAAGTTCGCGTAGCTGGCGGGAAGGCGCTGGCCCTTAAAAATGATCGGTTGCGGCATGGGCAGCTCTATCAGCGTGAACTGTTTTCCGTCGAGCGTGCGGGCGGCCTTGAGCCGGGAAGCATTTTCTGCCAGCGGCGCGTGGTTGGGGTCGCTTGTATCCGGCTCAATGGCGGTGACAATAGTCGCAGGTCCAACGAAGCGCGCAATGTCGTCGATGTGGCCATGGGTGTCGTCGCCAACTATGCCGCGATTGAGCCAGAGGGTCTGATCGATGCCGAGATAATCGTGAAAGGCCTGCTCCAGTTGCTCGCGGCTAACGCCGGGATTGCGCTGCTGCACTTCGCTGAGCTGGCACTCTTCGGTGGTGAGCAGAATGCCCGCGCCGTTCACTTCGATGGAGCCGCCTTCGAGGACGATGCGGTGCTCCCGGCCATCAGCTGATTTGATTGCAGGTTTCCACTCGGGGCAGCCGAGCAGCTTCGCCACGCGCCCCGGCAACTTGTCGTCGAGCGGCCAGTCGGAGTACTTGGCCCAGGCGTTGAATCGCCAGTTCGTCAGGCCGATCTTGCCCTCCGCATTGCGAACAAAGATCGGCCCTGAATCCCGCGTCCAACTACGATTGGTGGGCCACGGGTGAAAACTCACGCGGTCGAGATTAGCTCCGGCGCGTTCTAATATTCCGCGCACGCGCTGCTCAGCTTTGACGTCCTCGACGAGAATATACACGAGCTCATGCGCGGCCAGCTGGCGCACAATCTCCGCATAGAGCCAGGGGATGGCCTGAAACTTTCCCGGCCAGTCCTCGGGGTTGTGCGGCCAGGCCAGCCAGGTGGCCTCGTGCGGTTCCCACTCGGCGGGCATGCGGTAGCCGAGTTCGCGTGGCGTTTTTTCTGGCAATGGAGGAGGCATTTCTACTTGGAATCTCCATCCGCCGGCCGCGCGTTCACGGGATCAGTAAAGCGATTGGTGATGGGCGCGTAAGCGTCGATGCGGCGGTCGCGCAGAAAGGGCCAGTTGCGGCGTGTCTCCTCAATCAGGCCCAGGTCGATCTCGCCGATTAGAATCTCCTCCGCATCGTGCGAGGCCTTGGCGATTACGCGGCCAAAGGGATCGGCCAGAAAGCTGCCGCCCCAGAACTCGATTCCCTGCCCCGCAACGCGATTGCCCGCAACATCACCATGTGGCAATTTGACCTCGCCATGCTCGATGCCGACACGATTCACGCCGGCCACGTAAACCCCGTTGGCGATGGCGTGGGCCCGCTGAATCGTCTGCCAGGCGTCATACTGCGCCGCTCCAAACTCAGCCTTCTCGGCCGGATGCCAGCCGATGGCCGTCGGATAGAACAGAGCCTCCGCTCCCTGAAGCGCCGTAAGCCGCGCGGCCTCTGGATACCACTGGTCCCAGCAGACCAGCGTGCCCACGCGGCCAAAAGCCGTATTCACGGCCAGAAAACCCAGGTCACCGGGCGCAAAGTAATATTTTTCGTGGTAGAGCGGGTCGTCGGGAATGTGCATCTTGCGATAGATGCCGGCAATAGCCCCGTCGGCGTTCAAGGTGACGGCGGTATTGTGATAAAGCCCCGGCGCGCGGCGCTCAAAGAGCGAGGCAATGATTGCAACCCGCAACTCGCGCGCCACTTCAGCCAGCTTCTCTGTGGACGGGCCGGGGATCTCCTCCGAAAGGTCAAAGAAGCGCAGTTCCTCGCGCTGGCAAAAGTACTGCGTGCGGAAAAGCTCCGGCAGGCAGACGATGTTGGCGCCCAGCCGTGCGGCCTCGCGGATGTGGTGCACCGCCGCGGCAAAGTTGGCCTCCGGCTCCGCGCCCATGCGCATCTGCACCAGTCCCACTTTGTATTTGCGCGTATTTGCCATCAATCGCTGAACATTCCTCCGCTACGATGCGCAAGGCCAACCCCGCCAGCGGGATTGGCCTAAGCTCCGCTGGATGCAATCGCTACTCTTCCAGAATCAGGACGGCGGCGGCAATCGTAGTGGTCCACTTTTCCCGCTTATCGCCCACGGCCGATTGCGTCACGTTGCTGGTGCGAACGATTTTGTTGGAGATGCGGTAAATCTCCTTTTTCTCATCCCAGCTTTTGTCCGGATCGAACTCCACGTCCAGGGTGGTGGCCAGCATCTCCGCCGCCAGTTCCTCGGCGTACTCGCCGGCCTGTTCTTCGGTCTCACCAAAGCTGTGATGCTCGCTCAGGTAGCCGTAGGTGTTTTTATCCGCGGGGATGGCAACACCGATGCTGGAAACCAGCAGCCGGTGCGGCTCGCGCGTCGAATTCTCCGCGATCACCGCAAAAACCACCTCGCCGGGACTCAGGTATTTGAGCCCTTCCTTGCGCGGAATAAGCTTGCAGTTCGGCGGAAAGATGGAGGAGACGCGCACCAGATTCTGCGAAGCGATCCCCGCATCCCGCAGGGCCAACTCAAAGGAAGTCAAACGCTCCTTATGCTTGCCTACTCCCTTGGTGAAAAACAGCTTCTTCGGGACCATGCTTTTTCCCAATTTCGATGTGTCCTCCCTGTGATTGAAGATCGGCCCTGGATATGAACGTACCCGGATGAGTTTAACGCATCCAGACGGATAGGAGCACGAATTGCAGCGATTTCATTGTGTATTTTTGGGGATTAATTCGGTCCGCCGGAGGCTGCTTCGGCCCGGACCATTTCGAGCCGCCGCAATTCGAGGAGCAAATTTCAGGATTCCAGCAGCGGATTGACCCACCGCAGCCCAGGAAACCGGGCAAAATCACGGTCATTTGTGTAGAGCACACCACCACTTTCAATGGTCAGCGCGGCCAGGGCTGCGTCGGATGTCAGCTTTCCGCGCACGTCACCCTTCAGCAGCATCTCTCGGAAGATCCGCCAGTGATTTTCTCCCGGCACGACGACCCGCACATGGGGAAATTCGAGCCATTGTTCAACGATTCCCAACGCCTGCGGCATCGTAAAGCACTCGCCTAACGAGCCCGGATAGGTCAGGATGCGGAGAAATGCTGAAATCGTTTGCCATGGCAGTCCAACCGTCTCGTCGCCGGAAAAGACACCCTCCACCCACGCCCGTGCCCGGTCGTGTTCGTTGCAGGTCTTGTCGTACGCGTAGATGAGAAGGTTCACATCGAGGACAATCATCGATGCATCGGCCCTTCCAGCGCCTCAATCAGGTCTTCCACTTTTTGATAACGCGTTCCCAAGCCCGTGTTCATGGCGATGGGGGTGACTACAAAGCGCTTTCTGGGTTGAGGATTGCGGCTGGCGGTCAGGCCCCGGCGGAGCAGAGTATTGATCGTCCCCTTGAAGGATTCGCCCGTGCGCCGCTGCTCCTGCTCCACGAGCACGGCAATGTCGTCGTCGATGGTAAGAGTGGTTCGCACATCATGATGCTACGATGGAAGGCATCGTGATGTCAACCACCTGCGGTGGGGCCAATGGCTCGCTGTTCGCTCGCTTGGGGTTCGTGGTTTCCAACCCTTGCGACAATCAACAAATATGTCGCAAGGATTGGGCACGCGGCAGCGAGATTATTCCTGTGTTATATACAATTCATGCGTGATTCCGTGTTGGCATGTGCGTTTTTGATCTGCGCGGCTTTGTCCGCATCAGGGCAAGAGTGCCCGAAATCCAGCGAGACAGGACCCAGTGTCGAATCGGATGTCCGAACGTTGGAAGGGCAGCTGATATTTCACGATGGAATCCGAAAGTGGTTTGAACTGAAATTGGACCAACCGCAATGCGGGCAAGCCTCAGTCCAACTTGTGCGAGGAGAGCGTGACTGGACTCCGTTGGAGGTTCTCAGGGACTGTCGAGTCAGATCGAAGGGCACGATCGATTTCTCACCTACCGGTTATTACACTCTCGATACCTACCAGTTCGTGGAAGAGATTCAATCCGTGGGTACATGTGCACGGAAATTGCCGTTCCCTGACTATTCCGGTGTAAAACCTGACAAGGCAATCCGCGCGTATCGGGTCGATATGTACATCAACTATGAGCCCGGAGACCACCCAATCGTCTTCCGCGTGTCGAGATCGGGCAAAGAGTTGCAGCCGTGGCAGGCTTATGCGAGTTACGACCTCACCGGTGGTTTTGTCCTTTACGGACATTGTGGCGAGGGGTTTGTCGTTGAAAAAGTGTACGGAACGCCGCAGGCGAGGCCGGGACACTTCGATGAACCGCATACTCCAAGTGACATGGCCATGTTTGATCCTGAGAGCGCAGCAGCATCCGGAAAGAAGGACCTACATCTGGGATATACCTGTGTGAGCACTCGCTGATACTACCAAGCAAGAGCTGCTCGACATTGTTTGGTGGGACGTCGACTGTTCGGAAACTACCCCTCACCCGGGATATTGCAGCATTTCGGGAAACACCTTCCCTGAATTCACCTGCGCCCCTTTACCCGCCATCGCAATCCCTGAATCCAAGAGGCCAGCCTCCTCCTCTAACATATTGGTAGAAAGGTCCACCAAAAACAATGCAAGCCACCTATAACGGGCTGGAATTGCCCAAAAACGGCCAGCCGATCAGCTATCAAAACGGGCAGTATGAGGTGCCCGATCACCCCATCATCCCCTACATTGAGGGCGACGGCACGGGGCGTGACATCTGGAAGGCCTCTGAGCGGGTCTTCGACGCCGCTGTGGAAAAGGCCTACGGAGGCCGGCGCGCCATCCGCTGGTTTGAGATCTTCGCCGGCGAAAAGGCCTTCCGGCGCTTCGGCAACTGGCTGCCCGACGACTCGGTAGCCGCCGCGCGCGACCTGAGAGTCTCCATTAAGGGGCCTCTGACGACGCCGGTGGGCGGAGGCATCCGCTCGCTCAACGTGGCCCTGCGCCAGGTTCTTGATCTTTATGCCTGCGTGCGCCCGGTGAAGTATTACCAAGGCGTCCCCAGCCCGGTGAAACATCCCGAGAAGCTGAACATCGTCATCTACCGCGAAAACACTGAGGATGTCTACGCGGGCATCGAGTTTAAAGAGGGCAGCGCAGACGCCGCCCGACTGATTCAATTTTTGAATGACGACCTGCTCAAGGGTGGCAAGAAGAAAGTGCGCCCCGACTCCGGCGTGGGCATCAAGCCCATCTCCATCTTCGGCTCCAAGCGGCTGGTGCGAGCCGCCGTCAAGGCCGCGCTGGCCGAAGGCCGCAAGACCGTCACGCTGGTGCACAAAGGGAACATCCAGAAGTTCACCGAGGGCGCCTTCCGCGAGTGGGGATACGAGGTCGCCCAGCAGGAGTTCCGCGCCGAAACCGTCACCGAGCGCGAGAGCTGGATTCTGGGCAATCGCGATGCCAACCCCAATCTCACCGTCGAGCAGAACGCCGCGCTCATCGAGCCCGGCCTGGATATGGCTTCGCCGGAGTACCAGAACGCGGTTTGCGCTGAGATCAAGACTGTGCTCGACTCCCTCGGCCACAGCCACGGCAAAGGCGCATGGAAATCGAAGCTGCTCATCAATGACCGCATCGCCGACTCCATCTTTCAGCAGATTATTCTGCGCCCCGAGGATTACAGCGTTCTTGCCACCACCAACCTCAACGGCGACTACATCTCCGACGCGGCCGCTGCGCAAGTCGGCGGTCTGGGCATTGCTCCCGGCGCCAACATCGGCGATGGCTATGCGGTTTTTGAGGCCACCCACGGAACCGCGCCCAAATATGCCGATAAGGATGTCATCAATCCCGGCTCGGTGATTCTGTCGGGCGTGATGCTGCTGGAGTTCATCGGCTGGAAGGAAGCGGCCAAACTCATCGAGACGTCGATGGAGAAGACTATTCAACAGAAGTTTGTGACCTACGATTTTGAACGCCAGACCGCCGGCGCAACCAAGGTCGGCACCAGTGAGTTCGCCACCCGCATCATCGGCAACATGTAAAAGTAGGGAATAGGGAATAGGGAATAGTTTTCCGACCCCAAATGCTTAGTCCCTAGTCCCTAATCCCTAGTCCCTGTTTCATTATTCCCCAAGGAGGAATGCAATGCGCAAGAAGGTAAGCATTATCGGCGCCGGCAATGTCGGCTCAACCGCGGCACACTGGCTCATGGCCAAGGAGTTGGCCGATGTGGTGATGATCGACGTGGTGGAGGGCGTGCCGCAGGGCAAGGCGCTCGACCTGCTTCAGGCGCTGCCCATCGAGCGATCTGACGTTCACATCACCGGCTCCAACGATTACGCCGACACAGCCAACAGCGACGTGGTGATCATCACGGCGGGCATTCCCCGCAAGCCCGGCATGAGCCGCGACGACCTGCTGCAAACCAATTTTAAAATCATGACCGATGTGGTCAAGAATGTGGTTGCCTACTCGCCCGAGTCGATTCTTATCGTCGTCTCCAACCCGCTGGACGCGATGGTGCAGGCCGCCTATCGCCTGTCGGGCTTCAATCGCGAGCGCGTTCTGGGCATGGCCGGCATTCTGGATTCAGGCCGCTTCAAGAGCTTCATCGCCCAGGAGTTGAAGGTGAGCGTGGAAAACATGAGCTGCCTGGTTCTTGGCGGTCATGGCGACCTGATGGTTCCGCTGGTTCGCTACACCACCGTCGCCAGCATCCCGATCACCGAACTGCTCTCCAAGGAGCGCATCGAAGCCATCATCCAGCGCACCCGCGAGGGCGGCGGCGAGATTGTGAAGCACCTCAAGACCGGCAGCGCCTACTACGCGCCCTCGGCGGCGGCGGTGGAGATGGCCGAGGCCATTCTCAAGGACAAAAAGAAAATTCTTCCCTGCGCGGCTTACCTTGAAGGCGAGTACGGCATCAACGGCTACTTCATGGGCGTGCTCTGCAAACTGGGCGCGGCCGGCCTGGAACAGATTGTGGAGATCAGGCTCAGCGATGAAGAACGCGCCGCACTGATGAAGAGCGCCGCCGCCGTCAAGGAACTCTGCGACGTGATCGGCGTATAGGGCGTCGTTCTGCAACGGCATTCTATTGTGGTGAGTCAGAAGTTTATTGAAGAACAACCTCATATCCTTCGACTCACCACCCCCCGGCTGAAGAGTACGCCTGGAGCCCCGTTCGCTCAGGATGACAGCAGTTTATTGTGCTGCGTATTTCTGACTCAGGACACTATGCGCAATTACCGGAACAGCGAAAATGCTCTGACGGCAACAAGTCAACAGAGTGCAATTTCGAATTGCAACTGGTCTGGCTCAGAATCTGACGCCGGCTGAAATCCGCAGTTTCGCAGGACCGCAATGGATGCTGGATTCGCCTCGCTGGTGTGCGCCACGATCTTCTTCGCGCCTAGCGCCCATGCGTTCTTCACCAGGGCCTGAACAAGCTCCTGGGCCAACCCCTGGCCTCTCCATTGTTCGCAGATGGAGTAGCCAATCTCGACGCAGCCCGTCTCGTTGGGCGGCCCCAGATAACCGCCACAACCAACCAGGGCAGCCGGCTCGCTGCCTTCCAGAATCGCATGCCAACCATACCAGCCAACCGCGTCCTGCCCGCCTTCGATCAACTTGTCCAGAAAAAACTGAATCGCATCGCGGTCGTATTCGCCGGGAGGCCAGTCCTGGGGTAGAGTGACTCCAAGGTGACTCGCGAACGCGGCAGGATCGTCCAACTCCATGCGCAGCAACTCCCGCGTATCGGGCGTCAACCTGAGTCGAGCCGTGAGAATGGACTGCAAAGTCATCACCACATACTACCAAGTCAGCAGCTCGCTCTATCTCTTCACAAACTCCACTACTTTGGGGCCAATCTGCGCGGTGCACAGGCGGGGAGCCAGGTGGCCGCAGCCGGGACCTGCGACATCCAGCTCTGACTGCGGCACGAGGCGGTGCATCTTCTCGCCCAGTTCAAGCGGGGTGATACGGTCCTCGGCGCCCCACACAATCAGCACCGGCATCCTGAGCTGCGGCAGGATACTGTCGGTGGCGTCCTGGCCGGTGCGCATGGAATCCAGCGCGCGGTGAATCACCCAGGCATTCTTCTTCGAGATGCGTAGAACATCCCGCGCGACGAAGCTCGGCACTTTGGGTGGGTTAGGCATCAGCAGCGCGTCCAGCTGGTCGAGTTCGGCCGGCGTCGTGGGTGTAAACAGCCCCACATCAAACGTGGGCATCTGGTCGATGCCGATGCTATCGAAGAGCATCAGCTTGCGCACCCGCTCCGGATGCCTGAAGGCGACATGCTGCACAATTCCGCCGCCCATCGACCAGCCGCCCAGGTCTACCTGCTTCAGCCCCAGCGCATCGAGAAAGCCCACCACCGCCTCCGCCTCATCGCGCACCGAGTAGGAAAAATCCACGGGCTTTTCGCTGCGCCCGTAGCCGGGCAGATCGGGAATATAGACGCGGTAACCGGCCTTGACGAGATAAGCCGACAGATCAAGCCATTCCTCGGCATGTCCGCCCAGCCCATGCACCAGCACTACCGGCAGACCGCCGGCCGGCCCCTGTGCAAGGTAATGCACACGATGGCCCGCAACCTGAACCGAAAGGCTCTCCACGCCTGCAAAGCACTCCCGCAGATACACCGCTTCGTTGTAGTAACTGATCGGGCGCGCCCAGAAACCGATTCCGGCAACCACAATCAGCCCGCCCACGACCCACAACAACCTCTTGATAACTTTCATCTTCCCTCCAACTCCTGAGCCCTTTGCCAGCCGGCCTCGATAACCCGCGCGGTAATCGGATCGAGTTTGAGCGCGCCCAAAGCCGTATCCGGCCTATTCCATTCTTCACGTTTCACCCAGCGCACCGCATCGGCGTCTGAGGCTGCTTGCAATCGGCCGCCCACGACACGGCACAGGTAATCCGCAATTACATAATGGTAGCGGACGCGGGTTTCTTCGCGATGAATGCGGTCCAGCAGCTCGATCAGCTGTAAAACTTCAACGACCAGGCCAGTTTCTTCCCGGACCTCTCTCAGCACGCCATCGCTGAGCGATTCGCCCAGCTCCAGCAAGCCACCGGGCAGCGTCCAATGGCCCTTCATCGGCTCGTTTCCGCGCCGCACCAGCAGCACCCAGCCAGCCTCCACAATCACCGCGCCCACGCCCACCAGCGGCGCCAATGGAAACTCACGCTGCATAATCCTCCGAACCCGTAATCTTCTACGATAGCGCAACTTTTCACCCGGCGTATCATCAAAGACAAACGGGAGAGAACCATGGCGGAATTCACGCTGCACATTGATGGAATGCACTGCGGCTCCTGCGTAAAGCGCGTTACGCAGGCGCTCGCCGCAGTCGAAGGGGTGGTGGTCAACGAGGTGCGCGTGGGAGCGGCGCGGCTCACCTCCAGCCAGAACCAAGCGCCCGTCGATCTTGCCGTTATTGCCCTGGCCAAAGCCGGCTTCACGGCGCATCTGGAAGCATGACGCAATCCATGGCCACAGAATCCCTCACGCTGCCCATTCTGGGCATGACCTGCGCCTCCTGCCAACATCATGTGGAAGCGGCTCTGCGCGCGACAACCGGGGTCGAATTGGCGCGCGTTGACCTGATGGCCCATCGCGCCAGCGTGGTATTCAATCCGGAGTTGGTTAGGCCCGCGCAACTGGTCGAGGCCGTTCGCGCAGCCGGTTACGATGCCGTGCTTCCCCGGGCGGATGCGTCTTCGCAAACCTCCTCTGACGCGCTCGCTAACGGCGCTGAATTGAAGGCGCTTTCAACACTCATCGCCGGGGCAGCGGCCATGCTGCTGGCCATGCCGCTCGGAACGCAAATGGGCTCGCTGGACCACGCCTTGATACGCAGCCTGCCCTGGTTCTTTGCTCTGCCGCCGGATCCGCTGCGCTGGTTTCTGCTGATTCTTACCGCGACGTTAATGGCCTGGGCCGGCCGCGGTATCTATCTGAGCGCCGCGCGCGGCCTGCGTCACGGCACTACGAATATGAACACGCTGGTCAGCCTGGGAACGGGCGTGGCCTTTGCGTATTCCGCCTACGCCACCATCTGGCCCGCAGCGGGGCGGCAGGTTTATTTCGATGCAGTCCTGCTCATTCTTGGATTTCTTCTGCTCGGCAAGAGCCTCGAAGGCCGCGCCAAACGACGCGCCCTGGCCGCGCTCGATTCGCTCTCCCGCCTGCGTCCCGCAACCGCACGCCGCATCCGTGATGGCGCCCAGACTATCGTTCCGCTCGATGAGATTCAGCCGGGCGACAGTGTGCTGGTGCTGCCGGGAGAACGCTTCCCCGTGGACGCGACGATTCTGGAAGGCTGCACCACGGTGGATGAATCGATGTTGACCGGCGAATCGACTCCGCTCAACCGTGAACCCGGAGGGCGTGTGCTGGCCGGTTCGCTCAACTACGAAGGCGCTGTAACCTGCCGTGCCGAGTCGCTGGGCGAGGCCACCATGCTAGCGCAGATTACACGCATGGCCGCTCAGGCGCAGAGTTCACGTGCGCCCATGGAGCGGCTGGCCGACCGCGCCAGCCAAATCTTCGTTCCCATCGTGCTGGCCTTGGCCGCGCTTACTTTTGTAATTTGGCTTTTCTCAATTCATTCGCTCCAGATGGCGCTGGCCGCAACCGTCGCCGTGCTGGTGGTCGCCTGCCCCTGCGCCATGGGGTTGGCCGTGCCCGCCGCGCTCACCGTGGCCGTGGGACGCGGCGCGCAGCTTGGCGTTCTCTTCAAGGGTGGCGAGGCGCTGGAACGAGTTGCCCGGCTGGCGCCGTCGGATGCCATCGTGCTGGACAAGACAGGCACGCTGACCGTGGGGCGGCCGGTGCTGACTGCCGTTCATGCACTGAGGAATTCGAACGAGAACGACCTGTTGCGCATCGCCGCTGCCGCCGAGGAGCGATCGAACCATCCGCTGGCCCACGCCATCGTGGGCGCCGCAAAATCGCGTGGGCTGGCCTGGCCCTCCGCTGAGGACGTGCAGGTATTGCCCGGCCGCGGCCTTGCCGCCCGGGTTGAAGGCCGCGATTGCCTGCTGGGCAATGAAGCGTACTTTAAGGAGTTTTTTATTCTGCTGCCCATCGACGTGATCCCGCCGGAACCGGGCGCTACAAGGCTCTGGATGGCACTGGATCACGTGCCTGTCGGCTATTTCGACGCCCGCGACACGCTGCGACCCGATGCAGCTGAAGCCGTGGCTGAATTGCGGCGCGCAGGTCTGCGGGTGCTGATGCTCACCGGTGACTCGGCCGCCGCCGCCGCGCCCATCGCCCAGCAAGCGGGAATCACCGAAGTTGAAGCCGGCCTCGATCCAGCCGGCAAGCTGGCCCGCATTCGCGCGCTGCAAGCGAGCGGCCTGCGCGTGGCCATGGTGGGCGACGGCATCAACGACGCAGCCGCACTGGCCCAGGCCGACGCCGGCATCGCCATGGGCACGGGCGCAGACCTGGCGCAGGAGGCCGGCGATGTTCTGCTGCTGCGCGCACGGCCCGGTGCCATTCCCGCCGCGCTCGACCTGGCCCGCTCCACCCTGCGCGTCATGCGCCAGAATCTGATCTGGGCAATTGGGTACAATCTGCTGGGCATTCCGCTGGCCGCGGGCGTACTGTACCCCAGCTTCCACATTCTGCTCAGCCCCTGGCTGGCCGCCGCCGCCATGGCCCTCAGCTCCGTCAGCGTGCTGGCCAATAGCCTGCGCCTGCGCGGCTGGGCGCCTTCAGGCGCACGGAATCGCCCCGGCACGATAAACTAGCCTTAGCCGTGCGCATCCTGACCCGATACATTACCGGCGAAATTCTCTCCCACGCGGTGATCGGCGGCGTGATCTTCACCTTCATTCTCTTCATGAAGGAACTGCCCCACATCCTGGAGATGGTGGTTCACAACAGCTCCACCTTTATCAGCGTTTTCGAAGTCGTTCTCTACATGCTGCCCAATTTCTTCATAATCACCATCCCCATGGCGGTGCTGGTGGGGGTGCTGCTGGGCTTGAGCCGCCTGGCCGCGGACAGCGAAATCATCGCCATGCGCGCCTCCGGCATGGGCATCGGCTACTTTGTGCGCGTGTCCTCCATCGTGGCCGTCTTCGGCACACTGCTGGGGCTGTTCAACTCCCTGTATGTGGCGCCGCGCGCCAATCAGGCCATTCTGGAGATGGACAAGGCCCTTGCCATGCAGGCCTCCTACGAAATTGAGCCGCGCGTCTTCGATGAGGATTTTCACAATTTCGTCCTCTACGTGCAGGACGTGCGCTCGGGAACCGGCGCGGCCAACTGGCGTCAGGTCTTCATGGCCGACACCACCGATCCCGCCGCGCCGCAGATCACCACCGCCGCCTCGGCCACCGTGGCCAACGATGCCGGGCAGGAACTGCTCATGCGGCTGCGCGACGGATCGCATCACGAGACGGTGGCCGGCCAGCCGCAACAGTACAACATCTCCACGTTTGATTTTTCCGATATGCCCCTGGCTGCAAGCCAGCAGAGCGAAGGGCATCTGGGTCGCATGGACACCGCCATCTACGCTTTGCGCATGAACGAACTGCGCGCGCACACCCGCGGCTCGGAAGGCAAAAAGTACCAGATTGAGTTGCAGAAGCGCTTCGCCTATCCGGCGGCCTGCCTGGTGCTGATGCTGGTCGCCGTTCCCCTGGGCGTGACCTCGCGGCGCGGCGGCAAGAGTTCCGCCTGGGTGGCTACTCTCGCGCTGGTCGTCATTTACTACTCGCTTTCGCTGATCGGCATCGCCCTGGCCAAACAAAACTGGATCTCCGCATTTCTCGCGGTATGGATGGCCAATCTGCTGTTCGCCGCCGGCGGTCTCCTCCTGGTGTGGCAGATGGCCTCCGGAGGCCGCGCACTGAACGCCATCGACACCTGGATCTCACGCTTTTATGAATCGCTGTTTGCCATTCCGGACAAGCCTATCTATGTTCCCTTGACCAAGCTGCTGAGCAGGTTTCAGTCGCGCCCGCAGCGCGCCCAAACCCGCCATGTCTTTCCGCGCATCCTCGACAAGTACGTGGTGAAAGAGTTCCTCAAGATTTTTTTCCTGGTGCTGACCGGCTTTGTCGTCCTCATTCTGGTCTTCACCGTCTTCGATCTGCTCAAGGACATCCTGAGCCACGACATCGGCTGGTCCACGGTCAGCGAATACCTGATCAACCTCACCCCCAGCATGCTCTACCAGATCACCCCCCTGGCCGTGCTTATCGCCGTGCTGGTCACCTTCGGCGTGCTCAACCGCAACTCGGAGATCATCGCCATGAAGGCCTCTGGCATCAGCCTTTACCGGTTGGTGATTCCGATCGTCCTCATCGCCGCCAGCCTTTCGGCCAGCCTCTTCCTCTTTGACCAGTATTATCTTCCCCAGGCCAACCGCAGGCAGGAGGCTCTGCGCAACATCATTAAGGGCAAGCCGCCGCAAACCGTCCTGCGCCCCGAGCAGAACTGGATCTTCGGCCAGCCGCATACCGGCGAGCCCGACCGCATCTTCTATTACCAGTTCTTCGATACGGGACGCAATGAGTTCGCCAATCTCTCGCTCTTCGAGTTCGATCCCTCCACCTTTGCGCTCACCCGGCGCATCTTTGCCTCCCGCGCCGTATGGAATTCCGAAACCGATTCCTGGCGCTTCCTGAACGGCTGGCAACGCGACATCAATGGAGCCAACGTCAGCGAGTTCCGCGAGTTCCTGAAGACCTCCTTCGAGGAGATTCACGAAAGCCCCGACTACTTCAAGAAGGAAAGCAAGAAGGCACAGGAGATGAACTTCGGCCAGCTTGATCGCTATATCGGCGATCTGAGCCAGAGCGGTTTCGACACCATGCGCCTGCGCGTCGAACTGTGGCACAAGATGGCATATCCGCTGATGGCGGTGGTGATGGCGGCTCTCGCCATTCCTTTCGCGCTGTCCATGGGCCGCCGCGGCTCGCTCACCGGGATTGCCGTGGCCATCGCCGTTACCCTCGCCTACTTCGTGGTGGACGGCCTCTTCGGCGCGCTGGGCGACGTGAACTACCTGCCCGCCGCACTGGCCGCCTGGTCCTCGGATTTATTGTTTGGGCTGGTGGGCGGTTATCTGCTGCTGAGAACGCCGACCTAGGGCCTGTTAACACTACCTGAGCGGATGGCGCTGCGAGTGAAAATCGGGCCAGACGAAGCCGAGCCCGAAGGCTGTGGCGGGTCCACCGTCGAGGGCGAGAATGAAGTATGGCCCGATTTCCACCCCAGCGACGAAGACCAGTCGCTGGGGACCCCGGATTTTCGCCGCAGCCCGAAGGGACGGGGCTAATTTTCCTCATCTCTTCGTCTATCGTCGCTAGGATACACCCGGTATCCGTCGCTCCTCATTCCTCGATCTGAGAAAAATTGGCTCCCGTCGCCACCGTCCATGTAGTGTTAGCAGGCCCTAGCCCGGTTCCTCACGTTGGCTTCGGCGGCGGCACGGCCGCGGCGCTGAGCTTCTCCAGCAGGTTCTTGAGCCACTCCGCCGGCTGAGAATCGGGAAAGATGAACTCCAGCCCCACGCCCTTGCCAGGCCGGATATTGATGACCCGTGTAGCAGCGCGATAGTGACCGTTCATGATCGTGAAACGAAGATCGACTATGGTGTGGCGCACCAGGCTCAGCCGCGCTTTGCTCCTGATGAAACATCCGCTTTGGCTGATGTCCCGAATCTCGCCGCGAAACAAAGATTCGGGGTTCAACACCCAGGCCTCGGCGAATCCCTCGCAGTTATGACGGCGGCTGCGCCGGCGCTCCTTGCCTTCGGTGCGATCCCCTGTCTGCGGTTCGCTGATGCTTTGCGAGGCTTCCATGGCAGCCTCTCGATTGCAGAGATTGATACTGCAATATGTTGTCGCCTGTCTTCTCTATCGGCTGTTTTCCGGCGTTCATTGCAGAATGGAAGATGAAATGAACCCGGCAAAGAATGTGTATCGGCTAATTACCAGGGAATATGCTGCACTCGGCCGATCAAAAGAGGTTTCGGTCCCTTGATAGATACATATGCGAGCGAATAGCGAGCGATTGGCCGCACCGCAGGTGCCTCCCCGTACAATAAATCCATGTTCCGCGATCTGGCCCCGCTCTACAGTTACATGCGCCGCTACCGCTGGGGATACCTGTGGGGCACACTATCGTGCATTTGCACCAATTCCATCTGGGTGATGTTTCCCCAGGTCATTCGCATGGCCGTCGATGGCATTGGCGGTAACTGGGTGATCTATCCCCATGTCTTACAGTGGGCCGTCGACGCGTTGAGCCACGGTGACACGCGCATCAAGGTATTGCTCTTTGCCGCCCTGTTGGTAGCCATCGCCATGGTCAAAGGCGTCTTTCTCTACTCCCAGCGCTGGATTCTTATCGGCATCTCCCGAGAGATTGAGTTCGATCTGCGCAACGATCTTTTCCGCAAACTCGAAACGCAGGACTCCGGCTTCTATCAGCGTTATCGCACCGGCGACATCATGGCCCGGTTGACCAACGACCTGAATGCGGTTCGCAATCTGCTCGGCCCGGCCCTCATGTACAGCGCCAATACGGTATTCTTCACCGTGGGCGCGCTGTTTTTCCTGCTGCGCATTAGTCCCTGGCTTACCCTGGTGGCTTTTGCGCCCATGCCCCTGGCCAGCGTTCTTGTGCAGTACTTCGGCAGCAGGATTCACGACCGCTTCGAGCGCATCCAGGCCAGCTTCTCCGACATTTCCTCGCAAGCCCAGGAAAACTACTCCGGCGCCCGGCTGGTGCGCGCCTTCGCCCGCGAGGACTCCCAGATCGGCCTCTTCGAGCGGCTCAATCGCGAGTACATCGCCCGCTCCCTCAAGCTGGTGCAGCTCATGGGCATGTTGTGGCCCACGCTGGAGTTCGTTCTGGGCATCGCCATGATTCTCACGCTGCTGGTCGGCGGACACCAGGTCATCGCCCACCGCATCAGTGTCGGCCAGTTTGTGGCCTTTAACACTTATATGGTTCTGCTCACCTGGCCTATTATCGCCGTGGGCTGGGTGGTGAACATCTTCCAGCGCGGTACAGCTTCGGTAAAGCGCCTCGACGAGTTGCTGCGCGCCGAGCCAGCCATCGACGACAGCGCCGCCGATCCCACAATTGCAGCCGACACCGTGCTCGACGGCGAGATCGAATTCCGCGATCTGAGTTTCAGCTATAACCAGACTCCTGTCCTTAGCGGCATCTCGCTCAGGATTCCCGCGGGCTCCAGCCTGGCCATCGTCGGGCCCACCGGCTCGGGAAAATCCACGCTCATCAACCTCATCACAAGAATGTATGAAGCGCCGGAAGGCTCGCTGCTGATCGACGGCCGGCCGGTGCGCGACTATCCCCTGGCGGTGCTCCGGCGCAACATCGGCCTGGTGCCGCAGGAGACTTTCCTTTTCAGCACCACCATCCGCGAAAACCTTGCCTTTGGTGTGCCCCACGCCAGCTCGGAAGAGCTGCTCGAAGCCGCAGAGGCGGCCCATATTCGCAAAGAGTTTGAAGAGTTTCCCCAGGGCTTTGAAACCATAGTGGGCGAGCGCGGTGTCACGCTCTCCGGCGGACAGAAGCAGCGGGCGGCCATCGCCCGGGCTCTGTTGCGCCGTCCCGCCATTCTCATCCTCGACGACGCTCTGGCCAGCGTGGATACCTACACGGAAGAGCGCATCCTGAGCGGACTGCGCGCTTACACCGCGAATGCAACCACCATCCTGATCTCCCATCGCGTCTCCACCGTGCGCCATGCCGATCAGATCGCCGTGCTCTACCACGGAAGAATTGTGGAGTTAGGCCGCCACGATGAGTTGCTCGCCCTCGACGGCTACTATGCCGGCCTCTATCAGAAGCAGCAGTTGGAAGAAGAACTCACGGTTGCCGGATGAGTCACGCATTCCATCTGGAGCCCACCGAAGGCTCCGAAGCGTAATCGGAGTTATCCTGCCTGCGTCCGGAGATTATGCCGTTCACCTGCGGCGGGGCTGGATTGACTTCAGGATCCCTGGCCACCTGGCGCCAGGCGTCGCGTACGTTTTTCACGCATTCAATGGCGTGCTCGAACTTCCGCCGCGAGGCCGACTGCGAGGCCTGCAGAATTTGCGCGAAGATTGTTGCGTAGAACTCGCTGAGCACCTGCGCCGGCCGGCCGCCCACATCCATGCGCAACCGCGCCTGCAAGTGGATGATAATGTCCAGTGCCCGCTTGACCGCGGCCCGGCGCGCCTCCGCGTCGCCACGCTCCACGGCTGCCGAGGCCGCGTAAAGAAATCGCAGAATTCCGTCATAAAGCGCCACCACCAGATCCACTGCCGAAGCGCTATCCAGCGCATGTGTTTGATAACTTCCCATGGGGAGATAGCTCCTTAACCGTTCGTATTCTGGTTATATCCGGTGATCGCCGAGTAGAGCTCGTTGACCCCTTCCAGCTGCGTGGGCAGCTCCTGCATAATCTGGTTCGCGGTGTCTAATTCCGTTGTAAGGCTGATCTGCTGTGCGGAGATCAGGGCATTTTCCTTGGAAATCTCCGCATTCAGCGTGGATTCGATGTTGCTGTCGGAGTTCAGGCTGAGCGACAGCATGCCGGTCGTCGCGCTGGTGCCGGCATTGGTCAGCAGGGTCGAGAATGTCTGTCCCCAGCTGTTCGCGTTCTGGAAGAAGCCCGCCACGCCGCTGTAATCCGAGTTCAGCAGCGAATCCAGACTGGCGGCGTCGAAGGTAATCGAGCCGTCGTTGTTCACGCTGATGCCCAGGCTGGTCAAATTGCTCACGTCCGAAGATTTCGTGTAGCTCAGAGTCGCGTTGCTGGTGTTGGTGGTATCCAGAATGTTCGAGGTCACGGTCAACGCTCCGGCGCTCCCCACGGTTTTAGACAACAGCGCCAGGCTCGACGACCCATCGTTGTTCAAGACCACAGAAGCCGTAACTCCGATATTGGCCGAGTTGATGGCGTCTCTCAGGTCGGAGAGGCTGTTGTCTGGAGAGGCCGGCACGCTGATCGTTTGAGCCACGCCGTTGCCCACCTGAATGGAGATGGAGCCGGTAAGCGCATCGCTGGCGTTGGTTATCTTGGTCAGTGTGCCGCTGTCTGCTGTTGTGCTGGTGTAATTGTCTGCGTCGGTGTATTTCAATTGCGTGTCGCTGGTGGCAACAACGCTGGAGTTTACCGTCAATGTACCGCCGGAGTCCGCCGTCTGCGACGCCAGCGTCAGGGTCGATTGACCGTTGCTTGTTACCACGGCGGCCGTGACACCGATCTGGGCCGCGTTGATGGCGCTGGCCAACCCGGAGATCGTGTTGTTCCCCGATGTCGTCGGGACTGTGATGACCTGCGCCGCGCCGCTGCCCACCTGAAGCGAGATCGAGCCCGCCAGAGTCGTATTGGTGCTGGTGGAGATCGAGGTCAGATAGCCATTGGGGTTTTGCATATTCAGCCCGCCCAGCAACTGCTGCTGTAAAAGCGAAAGCGTGGGAGAGCCGTACAGCGGCTCGGCGTTGCCGGAGCTGTCGTTTCCTTCCTGGGCGTTCACACCGCTGATCAGTGCGTTGTAGTCGCTCACCATCTGGGCTACCGTGCTCTCCACATCGGTGTTGTCGTTGCCGATCACCACCTGCACCTGCTCATTGGTCGCGCTGGGCGCCAGCAACTGGAAGGTCACGCCGGGAATCAGATTGGCCACCGTGTTCGATGCGCTGGTCAGGCCAACGCCGTCCACCGTCAGATTGGCATCCGCGCCCACCACCGGGTTGGCATAAGCCAGCGCTGTTGTACCCGTGATGTCATTGAGGCTGGAGTTCACGGTCAACGTCCCGCTGGAGCCCGCGGTATTGGAGGTTAGCGTCAGGATGGTGCCGATTGCGTTGCTGCCGACCACGGCCGTATTGAGAGACGCCGTGACCCCCAGGCTGGCCGAATTGGCGGTGATGAACGACTCCAGCTCGCTGAGTGTGTTGACGCCGCTCCCGGTATAGATGGTATGCGCCGCCGCGCCCGTGCTCGGCACCGCGCCTATAACGATGGTCTGCGCCGTGCCGCCGCTGCCCACCTGGACCGAGATTGAGCCGGTCAGCGTGTCACTCGTGTTGGCAATCGCCGTCAGCGCGCCGGTAGAGTATGTTGTGCCGCTGCCCGCAGTGCCCGTATAACTCAGCGCCGCGCTGTCGGTGGCGACAATGGTATTCGAGCTTACGGCAATGTTCCCGCCCGCCCCCGAGGTGCCAGAAACCAGGCTCAGCATCGATCCCGAGGAATCCGTCAGCACGCTGGCGTTGATGCCTACTCCAGACGCATTGATCGTCGCCGCCAGTCCGGCCAGCGTATTGTCGGTGGAGTTCAGCGTGATGGTCAACGCCGTGCCGCTGCCCGCCTGCAGCGTGATCGAACCGGCCAATGGATCGTTGGCGTTGGCAATCTGCGTCATGTATCCGCTCGACGTTGTCGCCAGTTTCGTCACCTCCACCGTGTGCGTCCCGGCCACCGCCGAGGAGGTCGCCGCCGTCAGCGTCAGAACATTCGTGTCCGAGCTGGAACCCGTCTTCTCGGCCAGAATGCCCGTTGGGTTGCTCAGCGAACTCATGTCGTTGGAAAGATTGGATAGCAGCGTCCCCAGGCTGGAGATCGCCGTGTCCTGGCTTTGTAATTTAGTTAACTGGTTCTTCCATGGCGTCTCCACATTCTGGAGATTGCTCACAATCTCGGCCACTGTCGAACTCACGTCGAAGCCAGTCCCGCTGGTCGCCGACCCGAAACTCAGTCCTACTGTACCCATCGTTCCTCCGTGTTAACTCCGTGCAGCCGGAGAACCACCCGGTCTTGACGCACATTAAAAAGAATTCATGAATATAGCTTTCAAATTGAGCTACCTTGCATCTTGCCAGAATCCCTTGATTGCCAAACAGTTCATCGGCCTGCAAGGCGTGTGGCTTTAGCTCATCTCTGCTGAAAGAGGCAAGCTGCAGCCCGCGTTTTTTCGCTGGCATAAAAGAAGGGCGCCCTTACGGACGCCCTTCCGGGGTGATTGGCTTTACCCCGGGTTTACGACAGCAGCTTCAGTACTTCCTGCTGTACGCTGTTGGCCTGCGCCAGGGCGGAGATGCCCGTCTGGCTCAGTATCTCGTACTTGGACATGTTGGAGGCTGCCGAGGCATAATCGGTGGCCTGCACCGCGTTTTGTGCCGACTGTACATTCTCCTGCTGCGTGCTGAGCACCTGGCTGACGGCGTTCAGCGTGTTGATCTGCGCGCCGACATAGCCGTCCTGCGCCGAGACGTCGGTGATGGCCGTGTTGAGAGCGGTCAAAGCTGTCTCGGCGTCGGCCTGGGTGGATAAATCGGTTGCGCTCAACGACTGGCCAGCCAGGTCTGAGTAGCTGATCGTGGCAACGCCGCCCGCGCCGTTGGTATCTGAAACCGGTACTCCCGGAGTTTGTGCGGTGGCCGTGTCCACCAGTGGATTCGTCACATCTTCTACGATTCCAGCGGTGTAGTAGTTTCCTGCCGTATAGGTGCCGCCCACGAGACCTGAGGTTGTGATGGTCGCCTTGGTCAGCGATGTCAGTGTGCCTGCGGTGTCTGTAACACCGTAGTTTCCAGCATTGATGTAAGTCAACAAGTGGGCCAGTGTGTCGGTCTGGCCTACCGTGCCGAGAGTGATGGCTTTCCCGTTGATGGTGAGCGTACCTCCAGTAAAAGGTCCGCCCGCTAATACGCCATTCACCCCAGGAGCAGCAGCACCGGCAACGCCGGAGCCGGTACCTGAGATTTCTATGCCGGTATCTCCGCTATGACCCACGCCTGCCGCAGTCACAGCCGCTGTTCCAGCCTGCAATGCCGTGGTAAAGCTGGCGGTTACGCCCAGGCCTGCGCCGTTGATGGCGTTAATCAGTCCTTGC
The DNA here is from genome assembly GCA_049522175.1 of Occallatibacter sp. Lineage (GTDB taxonomy): Bacteria > Acidobacteriota > Terriglobia > Terriglobales > Acidobacteriaceae > Telmatobacter. Next base: position 104,022 of record JBEKOC010000001.1, read on the forward strand.
GTTGTATTGGCAAAGTTGGTGCCTGTGCCAGCGCTCACTACTGCGGTTTGATCGACAGGAACTCCCCCTACACCAGATGTCATGTAGGTGATATCGACAGAGGTGGTGCCACCAGCAGCCAACTCATCATTCGCTCCCGCGAGGACGCCGTTCTTCGACAGGTTGATGAACGCGTTGTTCGCGCCGGTGCTGTAGGACATCACGCCGCCGGTGTCGCCCACGTTGGACGAGGAGAGCGTGCGGATGTTCAGACTGTCGACCGACGCGCCGGTCGTGGAAGCGTCGCCGGTGTAGATGTTGGTGCTGGTATTGAAGACCGCGGCATCGTTGTACGTGGTCGTCGAACCGATGTTCGAGATTTCCGACAGAATCGACTGGTACTCCTGGTTGGCCGCCGTATCCTGCGAGGAGTTGAGGGTGCCGTTGGAGGCTTCGGTAGCCAGCGTTACGGCCCGGTTGAGCAGGCTTGTCACTTGCGAGAGTGCGCCATCGGCAACCTGCAGAAGGCCCACGCCTTCGGACGCATTGGTTTTCGATTGGGTTAGTGCCTGCTGGTTGGCCTGGAGGCCGTTGACCAGTGAAAGACCGGCTGCGTCATCTGCCCCGGAGTTGATCTTCGAACCGGATGACAACTGCTGCAGCACGGTGTTCAGGCTGTTATTGCTGTTGTTCAGATTGTTCTCCGCGTAAACGGCGGATAGATTGTTTAAGACACCCAGGGACATGGGGTTCTCCTTTTGGGACGCGTGAATTTGCGGCCTTTCCCGGATGTGCTCCCATATTCTGTACCAACCCTGGGTCGCTGCTTCCGGTGCGGTAACCGCCGCATCTGGCCATTTCTTCGGCGCAGGACCTGAGGACTTTATTACCCCCTCTTTTGTGTCCCATCCGGGACACATTTTCTTCATCTTTCCTAATTTCTTAACCTTTCCCGCCATTCGCCGATAACTTCTCCGAAGGAGCTTTACGGCAATGATCGAACTTACACGGCTCAACGGCACTCCAATGGTGCTAAACAGCGACTTGATCAAGACCGCCGAAGCCTCCCCGGACACCATGCTGACTCTGATCAATGGAGAGAAGCTAATTGTGCGCGAGGACACGGCCGAGATTGTGGAACGCGTGCTCGCCTATCGCGCGCGCCTTCTAGCCTTGGTCGCCAAGCGGCTGCCCTCCTATGGCGAACTGCAACGTGCAGCCTCGCTGACCAGCCTGGACATCTCCGGTCAGCCACCGCCATCGGCCCCGCCCGGAAAAAGCCCGCTCCAGCGCCGCTGAAGGGTGAATCCCGTTCTCCGCGTAGTTTTGTTGAGGAGTGTTCATGGATAAAGGCAGCATTGGCGGAGTATTCCTGGCCATCGCCGGCATCGTGGCCGGATTGCTCATCGAAGGCGGCAACCTGGGCCAAATACTGCAACCCACCGCGGCCTTGATCGTCTTTGGCGGCACCATGGGCGCGGTGCTGCTCCAGTTTCCGCTTCCCACCGTGCTGGCCGCATTCGCCAGCCTGGCGCACGTCTTTTCCGCGCCCCGCAAGCACAACGACCAGCTCCTCCGCCAGTTGGTCGCCTTTGCCAACAAGGCTCGCCGCAATGGTGTCGTCTCACTGGACAGCGACCTCGAAACCATTCAGGATCCGTTTCTAAAACAGGCCCTCATGTTGGCCGTCGATGGCACCGAGCCAACCGAACTGCGCAAGATCATGCGTGTCAGCCTGGATTGCACCGCGGAAAACGAAGAACGGCTCCCCATGGTCTTCGAATCCGCCGGAGGTTTCTCGCCCACCATCGGCATTTTGGGCGCAGTGCTGGGGCTCATTCAGGTCATGAAGAATCTTGACAACATTCAGGAAGTGGGCAAAGGCATCGCCGTGGCCTTTGTGGCCACCATCTACGGCGTGGGCATCGCCAATCTCTTCTTCCTGCCCTTCGCCGGAAAGATGCGCATCCGCCTGCGCGACGACCATCAGCGCCGCGAGATGATGCTGGAAGGCGTGATCTCCATTCTCGAAGGCATGAACCCGCGCATGCTCGAAGTCAAGCTGGCCGGCTTCTTGAACGACCCTCTGGAAAAGCAGAAGGAGCGCGCGGCATGAGGATAGAGCGGCGCAAAAATCCCGTCAGCCAGGATCGCTGGATGGTCTCCTATGCCGACTTCATCACTTTGTTGTTCGCCTTTTTCGTGGTGCTCTACGCCTTCGTTAAGGCCGATCAGAAAAAACAGACGCAGGTGGTTGAGTCCATTGATAGTGCGTTCCATTCGCTGGGCATCTTTCCCGACGCCTCGCGCAAGCCGGCCGATGGCGCGCCTGCCGGCGCCGACAATCCGGCTATCCCCATGAACATTGTCATGGGAGAGGATGTGCTGTCGCCGGCAAGGGTAAAGGATGACCTGGAGCGCCTGCACCGCGAGCTGGAGCAGAGGTTGTCGAACCAGGTCGCCACGCACACTGTTTCCATGAAGATGGGCCGTGACGGGCTGGTGATCAGCCTGCGCGAGGCCGGCTTTTTCAGCTCCGGCTCGGCCACTCCCAGGCCAGAAACACTCCCCACGCTACGCCAGATCGCTGCCTCGCTAAGCCGCACGCCTTACGACCTGCGCATCGAAGGCCACACGGACAATGTTCCCATCCACACCGTGGAATTCGATTCCAACTGGGAGCTGTCCTCGGCCCGCGCCACGCGCATCGCCCGCCTCTTTATCGATATGAACGCCATTCTCCCAGAGCGCATCTCGGCCGCCGGCTACTCCGAGTACCACCCCGCGGCCGGCAACGACACCGCCGAGGGCCGCAGCGAAAACCGCCGCGTCGATCTCGTCGTCCTGCCCCGCACAAAAATCAATCTCTCCACGCCGGGATCAGCCAATCCCACGGGAGAATGGCGCAAGATCACCGACGACGATGTCGTGAATCAGCAGTAAATAATTGTCATGATCTCTCTGCTGCATCTAAAGCAGATTCAATTTCCCGACCACGTTGCACAGTGGTGGCCTGAGGTGACTCCTTCCAACGTTTTACAACTTCCACAAAGTCCTCATCACCAATCATCGTATTGGGTTGTAGGTCTTGATCCCATTCAACCTGGACTACTAGGGGAAATCTCACGGCTTGACCGCTAATGATTCCTTGACCATGCCCAAATCCAGGAAGGAGTTTGCTATCGGATTTGGATAAATTCTCCATGACCTTTCCGACGAATTCCTGATCACGCGGATTCACAAGTCGAAAAACAAGGAATGTATTGCATTGTGATAGAGCCGTTTCGTCAAGTCTACTAGGTCTTTGACTGATGAGGAGGAGTCCCGTTCCGAATTTTCTGCCCTCTGTAATAACTTTCTGGATTATATCCACTGAGGGTGTCTCTATCTGACCCTCCCTATGGGACGGTATGAAATTGTGCGCTTCTTCTACAACTGTAAGGAATGGCGGTATCTCATTCGACATCGAGGCTCTGCACTCAAAAAGATGTTTGAGGATTAATGCCACGATCGTCGATTGTGTCAAATGATCGTATCCACCCAAATAGACAATGCTGGCTTGTCCCGGACTCACATATTTATGAGCTTCGGTAGAGGGGTCAGGCATCGGTTCAAATGGGTATTCGGATAATCGTTTCCTTAGTGCTTCGTTTGAGATTTGCATTGCTGCCATCTGGCTGTTAACAAGCTTGAGACCTCTTTTTACCGCTGGTATTGTGCCCTTACTCTGTCCTGTTGGCATGGTACTGAGTTCTTGGATCAATTTCCCGATATATCTGTCAACAGGCATGCTCTGGTCGGCTTTAATCTCGACGGCCTCCATCGCATCATGGAACTTTTCTTTTTGTGGGTCAGTAAATCCTTGTGTCATTCGCTCAACTAAAAAGCTAATCAGATCTCGATTGCGCTCATTGACGGTGACAGAAGGATAAAAGAGCTTAATAGCATTATCAGGAAAAAGCGCCCGCTTCTCCCAAAAGCCCAAATAATCTCCATGCGGATCAAGAATTACAATTGGATACTTGGCCTTCAGGAGTTCTCGTATAATGCGTCTTGCAGCCACTGTCTTTCCGCCGCCGGTCATGGCGAGTATTGCCATATGCCGTGCAACAATTGCGTTTGTCTTTAATGCAACTTCTACTGTCTTTCTTCCTATCAAGCTTCCAATCTTAATCCTCGATTGATTGTCCTCTCCACCAATCAAAATTGACTTTATTGCTGCTTCTGGCGGCTGTTTAACAATAGAACCGGGTTTGACTGGATAGTTAAGAGGGATAAGTGTAGTAGGCGCAGCATGTAGTGTCATTCCAAGCACGAGGACCGTTGCTTCGACTTGATCACGGGAGTTCGACAAAACAGTATCAATGAGTTCAAGCCCCTCATCTGCGAGTTCCATGCCCACCTCGGCTGGAAGAAATGGATTGAAACGTTGAAGTTCAGTGATTCTTCCCCATACTATGACCATCTGTTGCTTACCTGACGGATCATCAGCAGGAATCTCCATCTCCACATTTATGAGGTCGCCCAACTTGGCAGCAAAGCGCTTCATATTAAATGTGAACTCTTGGGGTGATGTATTGCCTACTACCGTACCAATGTTCAGAACATCGAATGTCTTCATCTGGAAGTCTCCTTATGCCCGCGGGCGGTAAAAGAAATCCCGAGGTGACAAAGCAAGTAATCGACGAATCTGCATGAGCTTGTTGATGTCACCTTTTTCAAGAACCTTCTTTAGAATGGCTGCCGTCAGCCGTGAAGATACGCCTTTGGAAAGCCAATCTGGGATCTTCACATACTTATCGGCGATGTCAATTCCAACTGGAAATGCATAGTTTGGCAGAAGGAGGGACATATGATAAAGCAGGCTCATCTGCATGTTGAGTTCGCTTAGCTCGAGAACATTGGGCATTTCCACACGGTACGGAAAGTTCAATGCGGAGCACTTGAGCATCGTGGCTCTGATTGAAGGGTACTGCTTTAAGACCGGTCGCCAATCTTCACGTGTTCGGTGCTCAAATTCCTTCTGTTTAGTGATCTCCAATGGCTGCAAATACTCGCCTTCCTCCAAAATACAACCAAAGAGGAGTTCATCGCCTATTTCATAGCGTTTAATACAATCTTTTAATCGTTTGCCGGTTGAATTCGGAATCGTTCCTTCAGATACCAGTGAGTTGATTGCAGTTATAGTCATTGATTCTGATGATGCACGCTCGACAACGCCTAATATAGGCACTTTTGCTGACCAAAGACGTTTGATTATATAGAGATATATGGAAATGCAACTGTTCCATAGAAGTATTTTATTTCGATTTCTTGGAATGTCATCAATCATAGTAGTCACATCTTCCATGGAGATTCCAACTTTTGCTAGAAATTCTTTGCTCAAGCCAGGAACGTAAGAAGGATCATCTTCGTCATAAACATTGAATTGATTTTGAATCGGGCCGTGCACTAGAAGAAGTCTGGGAGGGTCTCCATTTGCTCGATCAATATAGTGGAGAGCATTGAGTAATTCCAGAATATTACGTGAGGCCTCTTGGAGGCGCTTTGTATCAGTCCGATAGTTTGGCGCAGTGATGATCGAATGGTCATTCATCACATCACCAATGACGTAGGATTCCAATTTCCAAGATTCTCGCTTTTCGGGGTCTCTTTCACCGGGTATAACAGTGTAGATCCCTACTCGGATTCCCATTGGTTCAGTCCCGGGCAAACTCACAACTCGGGAAACTCCGCCGTCTAAAAAGCTAAGCCGTTCTCCATAGAATGAACACCATAGTTTATTATGGTCTTTCTCAATTTTATGAATACGAGGTTTAAGTAGCACCCTTAGTTGATCAGCGACCACACGCAGAGTGGAAATATAGTTTATGTTGTCAGCACTTGATAGGGACATCACTTGAGCAAATAGCTGAGCGAGGATATGTGGCGTATTAAGAAATCTCTGCGTATTGACTGAGAACAATTCGTCATTATCGTGTGCAAGAAGGTTATAAAGCGCGGTTATAACCAAAGGCACATCAATTATTGTAATTTTCGCTGGCGGGAGGTCACACATTTCAAGTCGAAGTGTCGGATTCTGTTTCTCCAAGCTTTCAAAAATGAATGCGTCCTTTTCGATAAAGTAAAGTATGACGGTAGCTCGCTCGACTGTACCTTCACATATAATAAAAAGAAAATCAGCAATGTGCAGTCTCTTTATTGCAGCTTCCAAGCCTTCGGATTTCAATTTTAGACAAAAGGTGTTCTTATATTTTTCGATTTTTGCTTCATCAATGATCAGTTTACGATCAGAATTATAGAACTTGACTTGGATATCTGAAGCTAAGTTTAGGAACCCAATGTTCTCGCCGATTGGGAATAGCCGCTTATCTGAAAGCAGCTTTTCGTGATTTTGGCCTGTTCGTAGGTAGGAACCTGCGGCAGCGATGAGAAATCTTTGTTCCATGGATCACGCAGCCTTCATGAGATGATAACACCAACATGCGGATACGACGTCGAACGGTCAAATCAAATCCACATGAGAATTATACCCCTACTCCACCCCCAGCACCTTGACGATCACTCGCTTCCTGCGCCGCCCGTCGAACTCGGCGTAGAAGACCCGCTGCCAGGTTCCCAGGTCCAGCTTTCCGTTGGTCACCGGCAGCGTAGTCTCGTGGTGCAGCAGCAGCGACTTCAGATGCGCGTCCCCGTTATCCTCGCCCGTCTGGTGGTGCCGGTAATCGGGCCGCGCCGGAGCCAGCTCCTCCAGCCACTCGCCAATATCCTCAATTAGCCCGCTCTCCAGGTCGTTCACGTACACCGCGGCAGTAATGTGCATCGGCGAAACAAAGCACAGCCCATCCTTGACCCCGCTGCGCCGCACAATCTGCTCCACCTCGTCGGTGATGTGCACCATCTCCCGCCGCTTCCTGGTTTCCATCACCAGGTACTCTGTATGACTCTTCATCTCCGCCACCTGCATGAGCCTCCCTGATCGTTCCGGCCCTACTCCAGCTTGAACACCACCTTGATGGCCTCGCCCGAGCGCAGATATTCCATGGCTTTGGGAAACTCGGCTAGCTTCAGGCGATGGGTAATCACCGGTTCCAGGTTGAGCTTGCCGCTGGCCAGCAGGGCCTCCATCTGGAACCACGTCTCGTACATCTTGCGCCCGTTGATGCCTTGCACCGTGGCGCCTTTGAAGATGATGTCGCGGGCAAAGTCCAGCTCGAACGGCCGTGACGGTATCCCCAGCAGCGAGGCGCGCCCGCCGGTCCTGAGCAGCGCAAAGCCCAACCGGATAGCCTCGGGATGGCCGCTCATCTCCAGCAGCACATCCACGCCGGTGCCCCCCGTTGCATCCAGAATTTGCTTCTCGATGTTGTCGGTGGCGGGGTCCAGAACCAGGTCGGCGCCCATGGTGGCGGCCACCGCCCGGCGGTGCGCGTTGATCTCAAAGGCAAACACCCGGGCCGCTCCGCAAGCCTTGGCCACGGCAATCGAAAACAAGCCGATGGCCCCGCAGCCTGTCACCAGAACGGTCTGCGCGGCGATATTCCCAGCCAGAACGGTATGCACCGCGTTTCCCAGCGGGTCCAGCAGTGAACACCAATCGCGCGGAATCGAAGGCGACAGCTTCCAGATGTTGGTCTCGGGAATAATCACGTAGTCGGCGAAGGCTCCGTTGGCGTCCACGCCCAGTATCTTCACGTGCTGGCAGATGTGCGCCTGGCCGATGCGGCACTGCAGGCACTTGCCGCAGGCCACGTGCATTTCCGCGCTCACCGGGTCGCCTTCCTTGACCGTCGTCACTCCGCGTCCCACGCCCGCCACCGCGCCGGAAAACTCATGGCCCGGAATCAGCGGCGGCTTGATGCGCCCCTGCGCCCATGGATCCCAGTTGAAGATGTGCAGGTCCGTGCCGCATACGCTGGCCGCCAGTACGCGAACCAGAACTTCGCCGGGGCCGGGCACGGGCACCGGCACTTCGCGTAATTCAATGCCGGGCGCGGCTTGAGCTTTGACAACCGCTTGCATAGTGCTGGACATACGGAAAAATCTCCTATAGCGAAACCAGAGTAGCTCTACACCGAAAGCAACTCTGCTAAGTGGCTTTTTCCTTACCGGGATCCCCGCGGACAGGTCTTAGTCCGTGGGGTGGAAGTAAAAGCCACCTCGAATAATATCGGTAAGCGCACGTTTACTCTGGTTTCGCTCTGAAACAGCAAACGTACCAGTCTACCAACTGCGGCTGGGCAAAGGCACACCGCGCGGTGGAAAAGCCAGGCCCACCTCGCCGCTGTCTTTCTGAGCGTAGCGCGGCGGAGTCGAAGAACCTGCTTTTTGATACTTTGCATCCAGGATGGGAAACCAACCGGAACTCCGCTAACACGCGCGCAGCGCGGCCTACTCCGCTAACTCCGCTATTCTAAGTCCAGCCGTGACCTCGACCCAATCCACCTCCGCCCGGCGCTTACGCCGGATGCACGACCGGCTTTTCCGGGCCTACGGTCCCCAGCACTGGTGGCCGGCTAAAACTCCCTTTGAGGTCATCCTCGGCGCTTACCTCACCCAGAACACATCCTGGAAGGCCGTCGAACGCTCGCTCAACAACCTGCGCGCGGCCGGTGCTCTGACAGTGGACGGCCTGCGCTCGCTTACCCTCAATAAGCTGCAGCGTCTCATCCAGCCCTCCGGCTTTTACACCCGTAAAGCGCCCGTGCTGAAGGCATTCATAACTCTGCTCGACGAGGAGTACTCCGGTTCGCTCGCGTCGCTCGCCGCCGCTCCCACCCCCATCCTGCGCCGCCGCCTGCTCGCCCTGCCCGGCGTTGGCCCGGAGACCGCCGACGCCATCCTGCTCTACGCCCTCGGCCATCCCGTTCCTGTAGCCGATGAGTACCTGCGGCGCATCGCCCAGCGCCACCAGCTTCTGAGGCCCGCGCCCGGCCACGATCGCAAGGGATATGAGTCTCTGACCGCCCTCACCCGCCAGGCCTTCGCCGGCGATGCGCCCGATAGCCAGGCGCGCCTCTTCAACGAGTTTCATGCCCTCACGGTCGCCGTAGGCAAGGCCCATTGCCGCCGTACCGCCCGGTGCGAGGGTTGCCCGCTGGCTGACGATTTGCATACGAACGGCTGCTCTACGCGCTAAGATTGATTACCATAGTAGTTAGAGGGAGCAAGCCAATGGAAAAATCAAGCTCTACCATGCAGCTGACGCGGGCCGCCGACTATGGGGTACGCGTAATGATCCACATGGCCACGCTGCCCGCCCATGAGCGCGCCCTGTTGCCCAATCTGGCCCGCGCCACGAGTGCCCCGCAGAGTTTTCTTTCCAAGGTGCTGCAGGCCTTGTGCCGCGCCGGACTCATCGCCTCCCGGCGAGGACAGACAGGCGGCTTCGAGATTTTGCCCGCCGGCCGCAAAGCCTCGCTCAGCAAAGTGATCGAAGCCATCGAGGGCCCCATCAACCTGAACCTCTGTCTCCACTCCGGATCCGTCTGCAAGCGGAAATCCTTTTGCCCGGCGCATCCCATCTGGGTCCGTGCCCAGGAAGCCATGCTGGGAGTTCTGGACACCACAACCGTCGCCGAACTGGCCCTTCAGTCGGCTGCACCGCGGGTCAAGGGATTACGCCGAACGTAGAGTTACAGAGGATCGCTGTTGTCTACTAGTCAATACCAAAAGTAAAGACCTTGTTACCAAATTCGATTGCGTATTCCCCAGGCGTTAGTGGAGACTTGGGAACCAATTTATAGGATGTATCCCCATATTTTGTTAGGTCAGTGGGGATGCCTGGGATATTCTCTCTTTCTCTCCCATTTGACCTTAATTTCACCATTTCGAATTGGCGTTCGTTCTTCTTCTGGTCGAAGCGGTAAATACTGACACTCTCTGGATTTCCTAAAATGAACACAAATTCGGTGCTTTCACCAGCTTTGATGCGGAAGGTGGAGCTTTCACCTGAAACAATAAGGAAGCCGGTGGCTGTAGTCCAACCGGCTTTGCCTTTTGCTTTCCACTGTTCGTTTGGAAGCGGCTTGAACCCCTGGGTGGACGGATCGAGACGGAAGATGACGCCGATGGCAGCGGGCTCGACGGGCTTGGTGGAAGTGGTTTGAGCGCTGCAGATACCCAGAGAAAGAACAAGCAATAATACGAAGACCAGATTACGCATATGTCCGTGCTCTCCTTAACCGGGCTATCAATTACATTCTCCCGGCACCGTCCAGTGTACATCGGCAATTCGCCACCGCGCTCACCCCAGCAACTGCTTCGCCACCTTGATGTACAACTCCACCGCTTCCCGCAGCTCTATCTTCGCCACCTTCTCTTGTGGCGTATGGGCCACGTGAATCGACCCCGGCCCCAGCAGCAGCGGCTCGCCCCAGTTGGAGAGCTTGGGAATGTCGGTGGTGAACTTGGCGATCATCGTCGGCAATCCCTCCACGGCGCGCAGGCGCACAAAGGGAATCTCCAGCGTGAACTCCACCTCGGCTAGTCCGGCGGCAGTTTCTGTGAGCGCGGCGCGTACCGGCGCTGAATCTCCCACCAGCCGCACCAGCACCTGCGCCTCGGCCTTGTCGGCGATGACGTTGGGTGCGTAGCCGCCCTGAATCTGGCCGATGTTGAGCGTGCTCTGGCCTACGTCTTCCGTGGCCGGCAGCCGCATCGCCAGCAGCCTTCCCAGCACCGTGATCACCTTGTGTATGGCGCTGTCTCCCAACTCCGGATAAGCCGAGTGCGCCATCGTGCCGGTGGACCGGAAGACCGCGCGCAGAGCGCCCATCGAGGCCAGCGCCAGGCGGTTGCCGGTGGGCTCGCCGTTGATGAGGAAGCGGCTGCCCTTCGCCATCAGGTTGGCGGCGATGGCCCCGGCCGAGTCGCGCTCCTCGCCTGAAACAAACAACAACCCAATCCGAAATCCCGCCGTCCGCAGCGCCTCCGCGGCCGTCACTTGCGCGGCCAGAATTCCCTTGGCGTCGCACACCCCGCGGCCATAGAGAAACTCGTCGTCCTCGCTGCATGGAATATACGGCGGCACGGTGTCCATGTGCGTGGAAAACACCAGGTTTGGCCTCTCGCCCGCCGCTCCCGCATAGACATTCCAGCGCGCCTCGGCGTCGGCGCTCTCCGTCGGCTGCTCCACAGGCGTCTTCTCCACCGCCCATCCGCGCGCGTCCAGATAACTAGCGAGAAAATCGCCCAGCGCGCCCTCATGGTAGGTCGTTGACTCGATCTCGCACAGTTGGCGAGTCAACCGGATGGGGTCAAGAGGTTCAACGGAACTGTATGTTGTCCGGCTATCAGTCATGGCTCTGCCAGAATACCGCACACTGCTCGCCACAAGCAGCTTCTAGTGCTGTGACCGCGCAATTTCGTAATTGCTGGAATGTAGCGCCGGCCTCCTGGCCGGCTGTAGCGCGGGCGTCCTCGCCCGCGTTTGTCCATGATTGATTACTCATTCATGTGGTCTAACGCTGGAAGCTCGTGGTGCCTCTCAACTTCCCCGCGCGTAACCCGCTCGCCCCCAGCGCGTAAAATAGTTTGTGGAATGACCGCCACAATCGCTTCCGCCCAACCCAGAACCAGCCCCGCTGCCGCCGCTCTGCGCAGCGTGAGCCTGCGCGGTCCGGCCGGTCGGCTTGAAGCTCTGGTGAATGAGGGCATGCCCGATGCCCGTTTTGCCGCGCTCGTCTGCCATCCTCATCCGCTGGGCGGCGGCTCCATGCAGAATAAGGTGGTTTACCACGTCATGAAGGCCCTCAACGACCCCGAGTGGGGGCTAGGCTGGCCGGTTCTGCGCTTCAACTTTCGCGGCACGGGCCTAAGCCATGGTGTCCATGACGGCCAGGCCGAATCCGCCGACGTCCTTGCCGCGCTCGACTGGCTTGCAAACGAGTACCGCTTCCCGCTGGTCGTGGTCGGCTTCAGCTTCGGCGCGATGATGGCGCTCAGCGCCTGTTGCTCGCCTTCCCAGCCTCCCAAAAACGTGCGCGCCCTGGCCCTCCTCGGCCTGCCCACACACTCAGCCGGGGTCCCCGGCGACAGGTCTTCGTCGCAGGGGTGGTCAGATGGCAAGGACTTCACCTATCCTCAACTCCGCAACTGCACCATTCCCAAGCTCTTCCTCAGCGGAGACCGTGACGAATTCGATCCCGACTCGCAGTTGGCCGGCATCGCCGCCTCCGCTGCCAAACCCTCGCAACTGGTGCTCCTTCCCCGCGCCGATCACTTCTTTACCGGTCAACTCGAGCCCATGCAGACGGCGCTCGCCGGTTGGCTCACAGGCAGTCTCCTCATAGGAAATCTTAAGGAGCAGCTCCGATGACCCCGGTCACCGATTCCTCTCTCGATGCCCTGCACGCCACGGCCACTGACATCTTCACCGGCGCCATCAAGGCCTGCAATATTGAATCCGCCTTCGATCGCCGCATACGCTTCGAGGGCAACACGCTGCATCGCCTTCTGCCCGACGGCAGCGGTCCCGCCTCCATCGATCTCTCCTGCTACAAAAAGATTTTTGTCATTGCCCTGGGCAAGGTTGCCGCCCCCATGCTCGACGTGCTGCTCAGCCGCATGACTCGCCGCAAGGGCCTGCGCGGCGTCTGCTGCTCCAACCAGCTTCCCTCGCACCGCTCCTGGCGCTTTCGCTACTTCGAAGGCGGCCATCCAGTGCCCAACGAAGAGTCCTTCGCCGGAGCTCGCGCCGCCTTGGCCATGCTCAAGCGCGCCCGCAAAGATACGCTGGTCTTCTTCCTCATCTCCGGCGGCGGTTCGGCCATCTTCGACCTCCCGCTCGACCCGCGCATCTCTCTTGACGACACCATCGCCTTCCATCAGTTGCTGCTCGCCTCCGGCGCTCCCATCAGCGAGGTCAACACCCTGCGCAAGCATTTTTCCGCCGTCAAGGGCGGCCGCCTGGCCATCGCCGCGCCCGACGCCGCCAAGGTCAGCCTGCTGCTCCCGGACGTGCCCCTGCGCTCCCTCGACGCGCTCTCCAGCGGCCCCACCTCACCCGACCACTCCACCGTCTCCGAGGTGCGCCACCTGCTGGACAAGTACGATCTGAAATCCAAGCTCCCGCCCTCCGTTCGCGCCTTCTTCGAGCGCGAAGACCTGCCCGAGTCCCCCGGCAACAAGGGATGGTTTCCGCCCTTCTTCCCCGGCTTCGGCAAACCAGAGGCCACGCCCACCCGCCGCGTCACCGCAGCCGCGGCTATGTCCAGTGAAGACCCCGCCTTCCGCGATTCCGTCTTCGAGCTTCTCCTCTCCAGCCACGACCTGGCGGAAAATGCCCGTGCCCTCGCGCAACAGGATGGCTTTCACGTGGTGGTCGATAACAGTTGCGACGACTGGGACTACGCCGAAGCCGCCCGCTATCTTCTCAAACGCTTTCACGAACTGCGCGCCATCCACCCCCGCCTCTGCCTCATCTCCGTCGGCGAGGTCACGGTCACCATGGATCGCGTTCCCGGCGCCGGCGGACGCAACCAGCAATTCGTCATGGCCTGCGCCCTCGACCTCGAGCAGTACGCCGGCCAGCGCCTCACCGTCTTCAGCGCCGGCTCTGACGGCATCGACGGCAACACCCAGGCCGCCGGAGCCATCGCCGACCCCACCACCGTCACTCGCGCCCACACCTTCGGCTTCCACCTCAAATCTTCTTTGGCCAACTTCGACGCCTGCCCTATGTTCACCGCCCTGGGCGACTCCGTCGTCACCGGACCCACCGGCCAAAACCTCCGCGACCTCCGCCTCCTGCTCGCCGATAACGAGTCATGATAACCTGATCGCATTCTCTAATGAAAAGAGAAGCAACTATGCTTGACGTGCTGATCACAATCGACACCGAGGTCCACGCCATCAATAAGGATTGGCGGTCTGATAGTCTCCAGCGAGATATACGCAGAGATATAGAGGGGATGGTCGATGATCGTTGCGTCGGGCTCGATTATGAGTTGGAAGTGTTGGCCAGGAATGGTCTTAAAGCCACGTTCATGGTTGAAAGCTTGTTTTCCGCGGTTCCTGAAGTCGGGATAGACCCACTAAAGGATATTATTCGCAGGATTCAGAAGGACGGCCACGACATCCAACTCCATCTTCATTGTGAGTGGATTCCGTTCTGTCCCGGCCTGAGTGTCCCGTATCGCGGTTATCTTCAGCATTGCTACAGTAGCTCCGAGCAGGAACAACTGATTTGCTTCGCCTCAGATCAGTTACAGAAGTGTGGCGCATTGAAGCCAATCGCATTCAGAGCAGGTGGGTACTCGGCAGATGAAGGGACGATACAAGCTTTACAGCGTGCAGGATTCAAGTATGACACCAGTTTTAATGTCGACTTTCCCGAAAAGTGTAAATTGCTCATGCCTCCTTCTTTCGGAGCGCCTTATGACCTTTTCGGTGTTCACGAAATTCCTGTGGCGGCTTTTCACGACTACCCTGGACACTTTCGCCCGGCTCAGATATGCGCTTGTAGTGTAAACGAGATGATGCACGCTCTTGAGCAAGCAGAACTGTGCGGTTGGAGGCATTTTGTAATCGTTTGCCACTCGTTTGAGATGCTTTCCGGCCGCTGGGAAGGCAATCTTAGAATTCGGAATGAAGTTGTAAACAGATTCGAAAAGCTATGCGCCTACCTGGGACAGCATCGCGACAAGTTTCGTACCGTGGGTTTCGATGATATAAACGCTTTGCCTGATGATCACGGAGTTCCTCCTCCTATCAAGGGAAATCTTCTCAATACTGCTGGCCGCGTCTTTCAGCAGGCGCTGAATCGGCTAAGATGAAGGGTACTATCTCAGAAATCGCCTTGAAATAGGAAAATTATGGCTTTTACCACGAGATCGGATGGAAACTACTGCATGAGACATCTTAGAAGACTTTTCGAGGGCAAGATATTGTTTGTGGTGGCGCTAATATCCCTGCTGACAAGTTCTCTGGTGCAGCGGTATCTTGGTTCCCACCAAACAACAAACACGGACATTGACTTTTACGTCTACTTTTTTGCCGCGCAAACCGTCCACGATAATCCTCATGCCAACCTTTATGAAGGCGCGACAGATACAAACCCACAACTCCGCGTTGCCCCAGTAGACAGCCCTCTTGCCCTTCACGCAAAAGCGGCTGGTTTTGACATTGTCGGGTTTTATGTTTACCCTCCTCTTCTTGCCGACCTTCTCGCTCCTTTCTCCCAGATTCCTGCCCATCTCGCTGCTACTCTTTGGCGCATATTCAACCTGGTCCTTGTATTTGCGTCCGTTTTGCTGCTCGCCCGAATGTTGCGCGTGACCATTCTCAGCTTTGAATTCGTAGTACTAGCCATGGCCGCGTTCAGTTTCTTCCCCATCAACGAGACCATCTTCATCGGGCAGATCACAGTCGTCATGCTCGCGCTCTGGACGCTCGGCATCGTTGCGTACTTCGACAACCGCATCATCCTCTCGGCCGCTGCTTTTGCTCTCGCAACTGCCTTTAAGATCACTCCAATTCTGCTTCTTCCCCTCTTCTTCATCTGGAAAGACCGGCGCTGGATTGTTTCTTACCTTGCGATCTCTCTCGGTCTTGTCTCCGTTATGGCCGCCATCAACGGATTCCCCACCGTAAGCGTCTATCCCAAGGTCATTTCGGCAATGGGCAGCGGCACTTTATGCGGGTTTAACAGAACCCTCGGCTCTCTTGTGGAATGGATACACTACGGAAAGCTCTTCTCCTATGAATCGGCGCTGGAAGTCATGGGTAAACCAGTCCACGGGCTCTCGATCGTCGAGAAAATCGTCAGTGTTGCTTTTTATCTCACCTGTATATTTCTTGCGTGGCGCAATCGCCGGCAGCTCGACCGCGCATCGCGAGCAGCCACGATAGCAGTCTTCGCTTTGGCGGTAGCGTGCATCGCGCCGGTTTCATACCGGCATGCCTATACCGTTGCGTTTATAGTTATTGCAATCTTCTGGGTAAGGGCTCTTCGCACCCCCACCCGCTCCCTTCATGTTGCACTGCTGGCTGTGACGACCTTTACGCTCGGCACCCCCTTCTTCGATCTTGCTGCCGAGGTATCCTTGTCGCAATTCTGCAAGATTCTCTTTTCCTCTTCATGGGTCATCGTCAGCGTTCTATTCTGCTTGAATGCGCTATTTCGCGCAATCTCTGACGGCGATGGCAGCATGGCGGTAACCATGCACCGTAGGGTTAACATATCCGGTGGAACCAGTTGTGTGAACATCCCCTAATATTCAGATGAATTTTTGCGCGCGGAAGCGCGGAACCGATGCAAGTCTACGCAGTTGTCGCTTCACTCACCCGCTCGTCCTCGCTGGCGTGATAGAGTGCGTCGATGCTGAACAAAACGGTGAAGACGATCCATAAAGCCGCCAGTACGATTTGAATAAATCGAGGCAAGGGAGCTTCGGCCGCAAGATCGAAGAAAAGCACGCCCAGCGTAAAAGTCGTGAAAGTAAGCAGCAAGGCACGAAGGGGTTGCGTGCGAGGAGCGCGCAGCGTCCTCACCCAGTAAATTGCCAGCGCAATGAAGGCAACAGTATAGGCATAACGGTACGGAGCGGGCGAAAGGCACGTGGTAATCAAACCGAAGACCGCAATCGTAACCGCTCTCGATGCACGCTCGATATGCCGGGTACGCCAGACAAGAAACAGGCAAATCAGATAGAAGATTCCATTGACTGCTGTTGTGGCGATCACCAGGCTGCTGGGCTCGTTGGCGCTGATCATTTGCGCCGATTCCAGGGATAAGACTCTTCCGTAATATATCCAGGCCACCAGGGAACCCAAAGCTTTGTTGATGAATATCGGCAGTCCGCTGTTCATGGACGACATCACCGAGGGATAGATTCTTACTGTTTGCCATCCGTTGATTCCGATCATTGCCACGACAAGGCCGATGGAGGCGGCAATGTAGGAAACAATCCATCTCCGGTCTTTCCAGACGATAAACAGAGGAAAAAGCAGAATGGGAGTAACTTTGAATGCTGTAGCCAATGCAAATATCGCGGCTGAGAGTACCACGCGGCCATCGAAATAGGCGGCAATGCCGGCAGTCCAGAGCACAAACATGAGGACTGTGGCATTTCCAATCATAATGCCCTCGGAAATTGGAAAAAAGCAATATCCAGCCATGGCCAGCGCAACAAATTCAAAACTGAGAGTGGAGATGCGCATCATGCGAGCAAGCAACAAAACGGAGACCAGCACAAAAGCTAAATTGCAAGCTCGCCACAAGACGGCAGCCTGAGACACTGGAATTCTGGAGAGAGGAACAAAGAGGTCGGCCAGCAGCGGCGGGTAAACATAAGGACCAACCTCGCTGACTCCGGCGGACTTGGCATAAGTGGAGATTACGCTGTCACTGGGCGCGCTTTGGGCAATCGGATTTCTTTTGCCCGCACCTTCATAGATGTTGGCATGGGGGTTGTCGTGGAAGATTTGCGCGGTGAAGTAATAACCGTGAAAATCCTGATCCCGCCAGACACGTCCACGGCCAAGATAGCTGTGCGCCAAAAAGCCGAGCAGCAGAGACGCTAAGGCAAATGCAAACAGTGTCTTAACGTTAATTCTCATCTTGTTTTCCCCCTCAACGACGATTATACGAGGAACCACAGAGATCGAACGAAGTGAGAAAAAAGCTCAGCTCTTTCCCGATTCGTATTCTAGAAATTCCCTTCACACCCCTATGAATATTGATGATTGCGACGATTCATGGTTTCATAATTGCAATTCAAAACGGAAATAATGGCTAAGAAGTGGAGCCGACGGGAGGAATTGAACACCCCATCTACCGATTACAATTCGGTTGCTCTAACATTGAGCTACGTCGGCTCATTTACGCTTGATCCGGGATTTCCATTTTGCTTTCCCGGCGAGAACAGTATACCGCCAGTTGCCGCTGCTGCGCATGCGAATTTCGGATCGATTCCAGCATGTTGCTGAAGCGCGACGGGAGCACCTTGTCCGGTATTCAGATCCGCCAGAGCTTCCGGGAAACGGAGCTGTTAATCCGAATCGTCGCGAAAGCTATCACACTGAAGAAAATCCAAATACTCATGATTCGTTGCAACTGGTATCCGGCCGCATCAATTCCCCGCTGAGAGGCATAGTTTTCCGGCTTAGTCTCAATAAGAACACGCTCATAACCGGCCGCCTGCAGACGCGTTCCTAATTCCGCAAGCGCCCGACGATAGAGTCCGCGCCCGCGAGCCTCTGGAACCGTGTTACACGCGCCGATCAGCGGGATTCGGGATCGCTCACCCAGAATCCGTATCTGGCGCGAAGAAAAACCGACGCCACCGAAGTGCTGGCATTCTCCGTTCACGAGCACTGCATAGAGCCAGTCGCCGTGATGAATACACTCGGGAAGATCACGCTCATATCGACGGATCAAGTCACATAGCGTCGGTGGAATCGGCGGCCCGTCTGCGTTGTAAATAACGAGCGATTCCGTCTCCGGCCACACTATCCGCGCCGGCCTCGCGGGTGTAACCAGGGCATACACATAGCTCGTCCAGTGCCGTACGAGCAAACGGCCAGCAAAGAGACGGACCACTCCGCTAAAACCTGATTCAGCCCATACTGATTTGAGGCGGTTAAACAGTCGCTTTAGCTGCAAGGCTTACCTCCGGAGGTTGGCGCGAGTCCATTTTTTGATTTTGTCCTTGATACCCAGAGCGTGCGTCAACCGAACGAGCGTGCGTGAAACCGCCGCTAAGCCGGCGTGGGCAATAACGAATGTGATGTTCCTGGCCGATAGACGGAAACAGTAGATGTTGGCGCAAATAAATGAGTGAGTCGAAAAGACGGATTTATAAATCGCTTCACCCATATCGAAATCGAATAATTCGAAACGTCTTTCGGCATATAGGCGCTCTAAGAGGCAATAGAGCAGAACGCGGCCTGGAGAGTAATCTGCGTATGCCGGATCATACCCGGTCGTATGATATGTTATCCGGCTGTCACGTCCTGAGCAGTAACCGAACGCTACAGGATGGTCTTTGTCGTATAAAATGTACCCACGGATCAAGTCTTGTTCGGCGCGCCGTATCAAGTCCTCTATGAATTCAGGCGAATCCGGAAGTCCTGCGCCGAGCAATCGCTCCTGATAAGTCTTGGCCGATATTGATCTGGCGGCGAAATAAAAGTCTCTCATCTCTTCCGGCCGGCGATATTCACGAAAGTACTCTACGCCTCCCGAGAGCTGCTTGAACTTTTCCCGATCCCGCTTGAGATGGCTGCGCACACTTTTAGAGAAGTGACGGCGGTACTGGTCGAAGGAACAAGTTAAGTCCACACAATAGAGCGGGAATATTCCGGGTGCGTACCATAAGTTGTCTGAAGACCAACGCAAGATGCCAGTGCGAAGCGTCGCGTCGACATTCGGAAAAAACACGAGATCATACAATCCATAGTCCAGGTTGGCCTTCGCCAACGCGTCAATGTCCGGGCGTTCGCCCAATTCAAAGTGAAGGACAACGGCGTTGAAGGACTTCCGGGAAAAGACGAACTCTCCCAGTTGCAGTCGAAACGTCACTGTCTGTTCTTTGCGCAGGTACGCGCCGCCCTCTAATTCCCTTCCCGGAGATCGGCCGTTATCTGTCATCTTGGTTGATTATGCCTTCAGATTAATCTAGGATCTCCTTTTTTGACCCAGAATCTCAGTAATTATAACGTTCTTGAGGTAGAGTGCGAGAAGAGAAGAACACCTGTGCCGAAAAAGTCTGCGTTTGCGGTACGAAAACCTGGCGATTCGCTACCGTCCTTGCCTGGCCAGCCTCATAGGGATTCCTCGTCACCAATTTCTCCGACAATTCTCCCTCCTCTCTCTTCCTGTCATTTGGATTATGCTCAATGCCGCCAGCCCCATCACAGGTGGATGAGGAGTCTGTATGGACACCCTGCCCTGTACATGTCGAAGGAGCCAGTCCCCCCGCCGCATGTAGCCGGGCACTATTCCCTATTGTCAGTCTCTCTCGCCATCTGCTCGCGCACGGCGGTAATCTCGGCGCGAGTCGTGTCGGCGGCCACGCGGCGGTCGGTGTAGATGTGCGGCTCGCCAAAGCGCACAATGGCAGTGAACCCCGCAACTCCAATCACCTTCAGCAGATGCGCCCCAAACGGCTCATCGCCCCACCAGCACAGCTCCTTTTCCGGCGTGCCATCCTCCAGAATGTAGCGGATGGTGGCAGTGGTAATCTGCGTTCCGGTTGAGGTGGCCGGGTCAATGAGCCGGGGGTGGAAGGGCAGCAGTTGGCTGCCATCGGTGCTGGTGCCCTCGGGAAACAGCAGCACGGGAACCTGCAGCTTGAACCTCTCGACCATCTGATCGGCTACGCTCATGGCGCTCTCCAGGCTGGAGCGATCCAGGAAGATGGTGGCGCAGGTGCGCGCCGCCCAACCGAAGAAAGACAAACCGCCTACTTCTATTTTGGCAACAAAAAAGCAGGGCATATTCGCCGAGAGGATGAGAACATCGATGATGCCGAGGTGGTTGGAGACGACCAGCCCCCGCGTGGGCGGAGTACCCTCGACGCGGCAGCGAATGCCCACGCACGCCAGTATTAAGCGGGCGGTTTGCTGGGCCCACAGCGCGCGGCGCTCCATGGAAAGGGGGCCGCGCAAACGCAGCAGCCAGTAACGAATAATGCTCAGGACTATAGCAAACAACAGCGCTACCGCGCGCCGGATCGAACGAAAAATCATGAGGTGAACAGCTTTCCAACGAATCTTTAGGAGTCAGTGTTGGCAATCAAACATGCAACGCAGCTCCCATATCGGAAGCATATCGTGCAGTACCCCGGCCTCACAAGGTCAACCTCACCCGCCGGCGATGGCCGGAATCACCAGCACCTCGTCGCCCTCCTGAAAGCGATAGTTCTCATTGCCCAGGAAGCGGATGTCCTCCTCGTTGACATAAAAATTGATGAAGCGGCGGATCTGCCCATCCTCGCCGCGCAGGTGCTTGCGCAGAGCCGGAAAACGGCCTTCGATCTCGGTGATCAGCTCGGGCAGATTGGCCGCCGCGCTGGATATCTCGCGTGTGTTGTTGGTGTGCTTCTGAAAGGCATTGGGCAACAGGACTCTAACGGCCATTGGTTTCTCCCGCCAGGACCAGATCCTGGCTCAGTGTCGGGTTGTATTCGCTGTGCTCTTCCACAAACTCCTCAAAGTCGCTGAGCCGTGGACGAATGGCCCGGCCCTGCTCGTACGCCCCGTTCAGGCAATCCGTGGTCTTCAGGCCGTTGCCGGTAATGCAGAGGACGGTCTGCTCATCGGGCTTTATGCGCCCGTGTGCATAGAGCCGCGCGGTGACCGCGGTGGTCACGCCGCCGGCTGTCTCGGCAAAGACGCCCTCGGTCTCCGCCAGCTCCTGCATGGCGGAAACAATCTCCACGTCCGACACATCCTCAGCCCAGCCGCCCGTGGCGCGGATGACGCGCGCTGCATACGGGCCGTCCGCCGGGTTGCCGATGGCCAGCGACCGCGCGATGGTATTGGGCCGCTGCGGCTCAATCACGTCGGTTCCGTTCTTGACCGCCTGGATGATGGGCGAGCAACCTGTAGCCTGCGCGCCGAAGAAGCGCACCGGCTTGTCCTCCACCAGGCCGAGCGTGACCAATTCATCGAAAGCCTTGCGTATCTTTATAATCAGAGAACCGCCGGCCATGGGGCAGACAATATTGTCCGGCAGACGCCATCCCAGTTGCTCGGCAATCTCAAAGCCCACCGTCTTTGAACCCTCGGCGTAAAAGGGGCGCAGGTTCACGTTCACAAAGCCCCAGTTGTAGCGGTCGGCGATCTGCGAGGAAAGGCGGTTGACGTGGTCGTAGTTGCCCGCGACGCGCACCAGCGTGGCGCCATAGACCTGCGTATTGAGAATCTTGGCCGGCTCCAGATCGTCCGGAATCAGGATGAAGCTCTTCAGTCCAAGCCGCGCCGCCTGCGCGGCCACGGCATTGGCCAGGTTGCCGGTTGACGAGCAGCCCACCGTGTCGAAGCCGAAGGCCTGCGCATTGGCCAGCGCCACAGCCACCACGCGATCCTTGAAGCTGAGCGTGGGCTGGCAGACGGCGTCATTCTTGATGAAGAGATTGCCGGCGCCGATGCGCGCGCCCAGACGGGGAGCCTTCATCAGCGGCGTCAGCCCCGTCGGCGTCTGCGGCTGATAGCTGTCGCTTACCGGCAGCAACGCCCGATAGCGCCACATATTCAGCGGTCCCTGTTGGATGGCCTCGCGGGTAAAACGGGTGCGGGCATACTCCAGGTCAAAGATCACTTCGAGCGGAGAAAAACACTCGTCACAGATGGAAAGCGGTTGAACTCCGTAGGATTTTCCGCATTCCCGGCAGCGCAATTCGTAAGCAATCGTCATTCGTCCCTCGCTAACAGCGAGAGGCTATGGATATACGAGCGCGTGACCGGCTCAAAAGAGCGAACGTGAAAGGACTCGAAGTACCTTGCGAGACGCCTCAACTTAGAGTGCTGAAGCGACCCCCGAATCTCATGTTCCCCAATGCGGGCGAGAGTTGACACCATACTCCTGGTTTGCCCAGGCAGGTTGTCGTGGCGTCACAGGGCTCGTCCCTCAGCCACTCTGCATGAAATCCAGGCTTGCCTTTGGGGCAAACTGGAATAGTTCATTTGTACCACAGGGTTAATTGGAACGCAAGCAACTTTGCAGCGAACGGCGCTCTGCGGCATTCCGAAGGTCATTTACGGAAACTGAAGGGAATTGGATAGAGGAATGCCGCGGCCTGTCTCTAAGGACAGAACAACGCATTCCTAAGTAGGATTGTTGAAGGCTTTATCGCTGGCCTTTGTGAGAGAATCTCTTCTTGCGAATGAAGGAGTTCCAGCCGTCATGCAAAGAAGACTTGCGCCGCTTTTCCTGGTATTGCTCGCCCTTCCGGCAGCTCTCCAAGCCGGAACCGTAACGCCGCTTCGCGAAGGATGGCAGATGCAGTCGGCCTGCAAACTCCAGGCCGCGGGCGAAACGATTTCCGCGGAGGGATTCACCGCGGAAAAGTGGTTAAAGACCACCGTTCCCAGCACCGTGCTGGCCGCGCAGGTGGCCGCGGGCGTCTTTCCCGATCCCTACTTCGGCCTGAACCTGCGCCAGATTCCCGGCACGGATTATCCCATTGGCCGCATCTTTGCCAATTTGCCCATGGCGCAGCAGAGCCCCTACCGTTGCGGCTGGTGGTATCGCACCGAGTTCACCGCGCCCGCCGCCTCGCAAAAGGAAGCGCGCTTCTGGCTACACTTTGCCGGCATCAACTATCGCGCGGAAATCTGGCTGAACGGCCATAAAATCGATGATTCGGCCCAGGTTGCCGGAGCCTATCGCACCTATGACTTGGATGTGACCGGGATTCTGAAGCCCGGCAAGACGAACGTGCTGGCCGTGGAGACCTTTGCGCCCACGGAAAAGGATCTGGGCATCAATTGGGTCGATTGGAATCCCGCCCCGCCGGATAAGGACATGGGCATCACGGGCGAGGTCGATCTGGTAACGACCGGCGCGGTCACCCTGCGTTCACCGCTGGCCGTCACGCATTTCCTCAACCAGACGCTCGACACCGCTGAACTGACCATCTACGCCGAGCTGCATAACTCCACCGATCATGCGATCAAGGGCTTGGTCTCCGGCACAGCCGCCGGCATTCGCCTCGAGCAGCCGGTCGAGTTGGCGGCCCACGAGGATCGGACAGTCGTCTTTACTCCCGAGCAGTTTCCGCAACTGCGCATTCGCGATCCCAAGCCATGGTGGCCTCGTCAGATGGGCGAGCCGCATCTGGAGCGCCTCTCCCTGAGCTTCAGCGTGAAAGGCCAAACGACGGATGAGCAAAGCGTGGACTTTGGATTTCGCGAGGTCACTTCGGAGCTGACTGCCACGGGCAGCCGCCTCTTCCGCGTCAACGGCAAGCCCATCCTGATTCGCGGCGCGGGCTGGTCGCAGGATATGCTGCTGCGCTCCGACGACCAGCGCCTGCGCGACCAGTTCCGACTGGTGAGCGATCTGAACCTGAACACCATTCGCCTGGAGGGCAAGCTGGAAACCGATGAGTTCTTTCATCTGGCCGACCAGCAGGGCATCCTGGTGATGCTTGGCTGGTGCTGCTGCGACCACTGGGAGCACTGGAAGGACTGGACCCCGGAAGACCTCTCCATCGCCACCGCCTCTTTGCGAGCTCAGATGCTGCGCCTGCGTCACCACGCCAGTCTGCTGGTGTGGCTCAACGGCAGCGACGGTCCTCCACCCGCCGATGTGGAGAGCGCTTATCTAAAAGTCGAGTCCGAGACTCACTGGCCCAACCTTGTTCTCTCATCCGCCTCCGCCGCGCCCACCACGGTGACCGGCGCAAGCGGCGTAAAGATGACCGGGCCCTACGATTACGTCGCGCCCAGCTACTGGTATGTGGACCGGCAACACGGCGGCGCTTACGGTTTCAACACCGAGACCAGCTCCGGGCCGGCCATTCCGTCGCTGGCTAGCCGGCAGATATTTCTGCCCGATGCCGAGGCATGGCCGCCGTCGGATGCCTGGAGCTATCACTACGGCAGCGGAAAATTTTCCACGCTCCAGGTCCTCAACCAGGCCATGGAAGCCATCTACGCAAAGCCCCGTTCGGCTGCCGAGTTTGAGCGCATGGCGCAGGCCATGGAGTACGACTCCGAGCGCGCGATGTTCGAGGCCTACAGCAAAAACAAGTACGCCTCCACCGGAATCATTCAGTGGATGCTCAACAACGCCTGGCCCTCCATGAACTGGCACCTCTACGACTACTACCTCGATGCCGGTGCCGGTTACTTTGCCGTTAAAAACGCCTGCGAACCGCTGCATATTCAGTATTCTTACGACGATCTCTCCATCGTGGTGGTCAACAGCACCTATGCGTCCGTTGCAAAACTCCAGGCCGGCATCCGCGTTTACAACCTGGCGGGAAAAGATGTCTACAGCAACCGGGCGGTCGTCGATGCGGCTGCCGACAGTGCGCAACGCGTCTTCTCCATCCCGGAGAGCCTTTATCAAGGTTCCGATCGCATTCTGTTCGTTGACTTGACCCTTGCGGACGCATCCGGAACCGTCGTGAGCCGCAACTTCTACTGGGTGCCCACCACGCTCACCATCTTCGACTGGGCCAAGACCGACTACACGCACACCCCCGCCGGTCGTCACGAAGACCTGGCGGCGCTGACCAGCCTGCCGCCATCGACGGTAACTGCACGCGCGGAGATCGAGAATACTCCTCGCGGCCGTGAACTGCGCCTGCATCTCTACAACTCCTCTGTGGAACTAGCCTTCCAGATTCGGGCTGCCGTTCGCACGCCCTCCGGCGGGCTCATCGCGCCCGTCTTCTGGTCCGACAACTGGATCGAGCTTGTACCCGGAGAGTCGCGCACCTTAACGGCGCTGCTGCCGGACAACGCCCCCGCCGATTCCATCGTGCAGATATCAGGCTGGAACATCGCCGCCCAAACCATCACCCCCACGGCTGCCGCCGCAGCACGCTAAGGACACGCATGGCCGCCGCGGAAAACACTCCATCAAAAACCATCGGCCTCCACCGCACGCTCGGCCTGTGGAACCTCATCATCATCGGCATGGTCATCATCCAGCCGACCGCGCCCATGGGCATCTACGGCGTCATCAGCAACAAGGCTCATGGCCACGTGGTCACCACCATCCTGCTCGCCATGATCGCCATGCTCTTCACCGCTATCAGCTATGGCCGTATGGCGCGCGTCTATCCCAGCGCCGGGTCGGCTTACACCTATGTCGGCCAGGAGATGCACTCCGCCCTCGGCTATGTGGTCGGCTGGGGGATGGTGATGGATTACCTGATCAACCCGCTCATTTGCATAGCCTTCTGCGCCAAAGCCGCCATGAATATCCTTCCCGGCCTCTCCTTTTTTGTCTGGATTCTCTTCTTCGCGGCCTTCTTCACCTGGCTGAACCTGCGCGGCATCAAGACATCCGCGCAGATGAATGAGGCCCTGTGCGCCGGCATGGTGGTCGTTGTGCTGCTATTTTTGGCCTGCGTCGTCCGCACCGTCTGGCAGTTGCACCACGATCCCGGCTTCTTCACGCATCCTTTCTACGATCCGGCCAATTTCCATCTCTCCAGCGTCTTTGCCGGAACATCGGTCGCCGTGCTCACCTACATCGGCTTCGACGCCATCTCCACCTTCTCTGAGGAGGTCCGCAATCCCCGCCGCAACATTCTGCTGGCCACGGTCCTGGTCTGCCTGATTACCGGACTGCTCTCCGGCCTGGAGGTTTACGCGGCGCAACTCATCTGGGGATCAAAGCCATTTTCCAGCGACAATGTCGAGTCGGCTTTTGCCCTGGTCAGCGGCAAGGCCGGCGGCATGGTTCTTTTTCAGATCGTCAACTTTACCCTGCTCATCGCCAACATGGGTTCCGGAATGGGCTCGCAACTGGCTGCCGGACGCCTGCTCTACGGCATGGGTCGTGGCAATGCCCTTCCCAAGGAGTTTTTCGGCGCCATCGAACCCAAACACCGCATTCCCCGCAACAATATTCTGGCTGTCGGAGTCTTTGCCCTTACCGGGGCCGGCCTGCTGGAGTTTTTTGCCAGCCGCCTGGGCGGAGGAGCCTACGAAATTGGTGCCCAGTGCCTCAACTTCGGAGCCTTTATTGCCTTTATGGGCGTCAATGCCGCGGCCTTCGCCCACCACTGGCGGCAACCGAATCGCCGCGGTTTTAGCGGCTTTTTAACGCCTGCCCTGGGCTTTTGCATCTGCGCCTTCATCTGGGCCAATCTCAGCAGCAAGGCGCTGGTGCTGGGCACTGTTTGGATGGTTGCCGGCATCACCTACGGGGCATTTCGCACCCGTGGATTCCGCTCCGAACTGGTCACTTTTGAGGTCCCCTCGGACCTGGGGTAACCGGCAAACGGCTTGATTTTGAGCGATTTTTTATTTCTAGTTGACCGGTTTGCAGATACAATTAAAAATTGGGGACAGACGCGATGCTTATCAGCTCGACGACGCAGGAACCGGCCGCCGCCCATAAGGAAGATAGGCAAAAAGACCAGGCCTCCCAGCTTCAGGAACTGACCACCGAAAGCCAGAACGAGGCTTCTCAAGGATTTGACACCAAATCCGCACTCGAGATCGCACGCATTATCAATCATGAAGACGCCAAGGTTGCCTCGGCGGTCAAGAAGGCAATCCCGGAGGTCGCACTGGTCATCGACCAGGTGGCCCGCAGTCTGCGCGAGGGCGGCCGGCTGATTTACATTGGCGCCGGCTCCAGCGGCAGGATTACCGCACTGGATGCCGCTGAGTGTCCGCCCACTTACTCCACCGCCCCTGGACAGGTGCAGTACATCATGGCCGGCGGACCCAAGGCGCTGGCCTCGGCCGTCGAGGTCAACGAAGACTCCGAAGAGCTGGGTCAACGGGACATCGCCCGCCGCCGCCCCACCCGCAAGGACGTTGTTATCGGTGTCTCCGCTTCAGGCAGCACACCCTATGTGGTGGCCGCCGTGGCTTACGCCCGCGCCCGCGGAGCTCACACCGCCGCCGTCACCTGCAATCAGGGAACTCCGCTGGCCGCCGTCGCGGAAACCGTCATCATTGCCGACGTGGGTCCCGAGGTCATCTCCGGCTCAACGCGCATGAAGGCCGGCAGCGCCCAGAAGATGATCCTCAACATGATCACCACCGGCGCCATGACCCGGCTCGGCTACGTCTACGAAAACCTGATGGTCAATGTCCACATGCAGAACTCCAAGCTCGTCGAGCGCGGCATCCGCATCCTCATGTGCGCCTGCAAAATCGACCGCGCCACCGCCGTCGAAACCATCAAGTGCGCCGGGCGCAGCGTCCCCGTGGCCCTGGTCATGCTCAAAGCCAAAGTCGACAAGCCCGAAGCCGTCCGCCGCTTGGCAAAATCCGACGGCAACGTCCGCCTGGCCATCGAGGATAATGTGCTGGAGCTGTAAAGAATTCTGCTCGGTCGCGCGCTGTATCAAGTCACGACTTCATAGTTTGCGAATAATTCCAGCGGCGTAGCAAGAAGTGTCAAGTCACCACTTCACAGCATGCGGAAAAATGCAAAGGTTGGAGCAAGAAGTGTCAGGGCACGACTTCACAGCATGCGGAAAAATGCAATGGTTGGAGCAAGAAGTGTCAGGGCACCACTTCACAGCATGCGGAAAAATGCAAAGGTTGGAGCAAGAAGTGTCAGGGCACCACTTCACAGCATGCGGAAAAATGCAAAGGTTGGAGCAAGAAGTGTCAGGGCACGACTTTAGTCGTGCCGTAAGTGCTTTGAAATGATCGGGGCTTTAGCCCCTGCGGTGATTGTCTCTTGTGTTTCGCAATTCCGTAAGGGCAATTTCGCAAGTGGCTCAGAAGGCTCCAATACCGCTTCAAGAGCCGCCGTACGATGTTCATAGCTTCTCCGCAAACATACGCGCGCATCATAACAGTGCCGGTTGTTCCATGTCTTGTTAGCCGAATTCCGCTGGCCGCACCGCAAGTGCGGGTGCCCCAGGTCCGGGGTTCCCACGGACTCGGGGTCCCCAACGAGTGATTTTTGCTCGTTGGGGTGAAGGAACAGGTCTTCGTCCGTGGGATGGAGGTCCCTCGCATTTGGGGACCTGGGAGACCACGAACCCTATGGCGCATAAGCGCCCTCCGCCTCGACGGCCAGTCCTTGCAGATAATTACCCTCTCCCGGCGCACAATCAGTGCATGAACAACGACCGTAGCACGGGCGCTTCCTGTTCCCTGATCCCTTTTCCCTGTTCCCCGCTGAAAGGTACCCCCCTACCCCCCCTTATTTATTTTCAAAACCTTGCAGATTATATGAACCATCATGGAATCAACAGGTTCCGCAATTCATCCGGCCGATATTTCCCACATCGTGAGATTCGGCCTATGAAAATCACCGGAAAAATCCGGTTTTTTAGCCCAAAAACAGCCCCAAATACATCGCTTCGAAGTCGTTCCGCTGACTCGCCAGCTCGCAAACTCCACTTTCCAGGCTCATTCGTCCCTCAATTTACACTAGAAATCCAGGAGCTCCTCTGCTTTCATGGATAAATTTGTCATTCGCGGCGGAAATTCGCTCACTGGCACGATTCACGTCTCGGGTGCCAAGAACTCGGCGCTGCCCTGCATGGCGGCGGCGATTCTAACCGAGGACGAAATCTCTCTCGAAAACATTCCCCAGGTGTGGGACATCGCGACCCAACGGCGGCTGCTCACGTCCATGGGTGCCGAGGTCCGGCCGGGCGACGCGCCTGGCAGCATCACCATCCGTTGCCGCACGCTATCCCACCCCGTCGCAAAATACGAAATCGTCAAGACCATGCGCGCCAGCTCCCTGGTGCTCGGTCCGCTCATCGCCCGCTCTGGCGTGGCGCGCGTGGCTATGCCCGGCGGATGCGCCATCGGCGGCCGGCCCATCGATCTGCACATCAAGGGCCTGGAAAAGATGGGCGTCCGCATCGCTCAGGAGCACGGCTACCTGGATGCGCGAGCGGAGCAATTGCACGGCGCGCACATTGTCTTCGACAAGATCACCGTCACCGGCACCGAAGACCTGCTGATGGCCGCCGTACTGGCTAATGGCGAAACCCTGATGGAGAACTGCGCGCGCGAGCCCGAGGTCGCCGACCTGGCCGCGCTGATCGCCTCCATGGGCGCGAAGATTGAAGGCGCGGGGACCTCCACCATTCGCGTGCAAGGCGTCAGCCGGCTCCATGGCGCGCGTTACCGCATCAATCCAGACCGCATTGAGGCGGGAACATTTCTGATCGCCGGCGCCATCACCGGCGGAGATTTGACGGTGGCCGATTGCAATCCCGCGCACCTGAGCGCGGTCATCAACAAACTGCAGGAAGCCGGCGCGCGCGTGGAGATTCTCGGCGCTGATTCGGTGCGCGTGCGCTCCGGCGGCAAGCTGCGCGCCGCCGACATTTCCACCGAAGAATATCCCGGCTTTCCCACCGACATGCAGGCACAATTCATGGCGCTGGCCACCCAGGCCGAGGGCGTCAGCATGGTCCACGAGAACATCTTCGAGAACCGCTTCATGCACGTGCAGGAACTGGCGCGGATGGGCGCGAATATAAAAGTGGAAGGCCGTACGGCCACGGTGCGCGGACCGGCTCAGCTCTCTGCCGCGGCCGTCATGTGCTCGGACCTGCGCGCTTCCGCCTCGCTGGTGCTGGCGGCTCTGGTAGCCGACGGCGAGTCCATCGTGGACCGCGTCTATCACATGGATCGCGGCTATGAGCGCATCGAGGAGAAGCTGGCCGGGGTGGGCGCCGAGATTCACCGCATGGGCAACGTCTTTGCACCCAAAGGCGAATCGACAGCCGCCAATTGATCGCCGTTTAGTGAATTTACGGGCTTATGCACAGACTTACGGTCGTGGTT
Organism: Occallatibacter sp.; assembly: GCA_049522175.1. Classification (GTDB taxonomy): domain Bacteria; phylum Acidobacteriota; class Terriglobia; order Terriglobales; family Acidobacteriaceae; genus Telmatobacter. The sequence continues at coordinate 134,412 of JBEKOC010000001.1, forward strand.
CCAGGTTACGCAAGTGTGGCAATAGTTTTGTATGTACCCAGAAAAGCTATAGAATTCATGCCAGACAGCCGATTGTATTGATAGATATTGGTTCGCTCTAGGGGGGTGATTTGGTTGATTGGAGCAAATTGCCGGATGTTGGGGCAGTCGCGCTGCTGACGTGCGCCTTCGCGTCTGTAGCGCGCCACAACCCAACGCCTGCCTCCAGGCTCTGGCTCACTGCCTGGATCATGATTGCGCTTCACTTTATCATCAGCATGTTTCAGCACGCTCCCGGCATCTGGGAAACCCTGGCGCTGTTTTTCGTGCTCGCCTCCCTGATCTGGTCCGGCATTCTTTTCATGTGGGCCTCAGTACCCTATCGCAAGCAGCTCTCCAGCGTGTGGATGCTGGCTGCGCTGATGCTCATCAATACCATCTACCTCGGCCTTATCTTATACGAACCAGGCGTTGCCTGGGCATTGGACATGTCCGCTCTTCTCTTCTGCCTGTTGCCCTTGGTGCTCACGCTGCTATCGCTGCGCGGGTTCAGTCATCCGCTCCGCTGGGCAACGGTCCTGTTATACAGCTCCCTCGCGGCCTTCCTGCTGATCTTCCAACATCATCCCGGCAACGGCCTCGACCTGGCGCTGAATGCCGTGCTGTTTACCGTCTTCTTCGGCTGTTGCATCCACTTCTTTTATCTATATCGGCGCGCCACCGCTGGCGCATTCATCACCATCGCCGGATTTCTTGCCTGGGCATCTGTATTCGTCGTGTCGCCGGTCATGGCCGCCGTTTTGCCGCAGGTTCAGATTGAGAGCGAGGTCTGGAACCTGCCCAAATATATCGTGGCCGTAGGCATGATTCTTCTGCTGCTGGAAGACCAGATTGAACACAACAAACATCTGGCTCTGCATGACGAACTGACTGGATTGCCCAATCGCCGCCTTTTTCAGGATCGTCTCTCCAGCGCTCTGGACCGGGCCCGCAGAATCAACGCCCAAACGGCGCTTTTGCTCATCGATCTGGATCACTTCAAGAATGTGAACGATTCCTTCGGGCATCACGTTGGCGATTTACTGCTGCGCAGAGTGGCAGATATCTTTGCCGGACGGGTACGCCGCTCGGATACTGTCGCTCGAACCGGCGGGGATGAGTTTTCCGTGATTCTGGAGGTACCCGCCAGCCGTACAGATGCACTGCAAGTATGCCGCGCTTTGCTGGAACTACTCAAGGAACCATTGTTGCTGGAAGGTTGCGTGGTGCAGACCGGTGCCAGCATCGGCATTGCGGTCTTCCCGGAAGATGCCTCCGACATGGAGTCTTTATGCATCGCGGCAGACCAGCGTATGTATGAAAACAAGAATGAAGCGGCTCTCGCCCGTAACGAGATCCTGGAGATGGCGCAAGACATTCCTGTATAACCCAGTAACTGCCTCGTGCGGGATCCTCTTGTGCATCGGCATTTGCTTCAAATTCCGATTGCTGAAACGAAAAGGCCCGGATACGCTCCGGGCCTTATCCATTTCAGCTTCACAAAAGAAGCTATTAGCTAGAAGCTGTCAACTCAGCGTCCGCCACCGGGGCGGCGGCGGCGGCGGCGATTCTTGTTGTCGAGCTTCGGTCTGCCGGCGCCTGCCGGCTGCGCGGCCGGGACCGGAGCGCCTTCGATGCGGTTGAAGTTCGGTTCGTTCTCTTCATCGAGCTCCTCGCCGTCAACCTCGTCAAAGTCGTCTCCGCCTTCGATCAGGATGGTGCTCTTGTTGGACGTGGGCTGACGCTCGTCGAACTCATTGAGCGGCTTGCTCTGCCTGGTCGGTGCCACTGGCGCGGCTGCAGATTCGGAGGCGGAAATCTCCACCTCTTCCACTTCAACCGGAGCATGAGCCGGCGTGCCCAGCTTGGCCTTCAGTTCCTTGATCAGCGCCTTGCGGCTGAGCTTGATGCGATTGCCCTCGATGGCCAGTACCTTGACCATCACCTGGTCGCCCTCGCTGAGCTCGTCCTTCACTTCCTTCACGCGGTGTTCCGCGATCTCGGAGATGTGCAGCAGGCCATCTGTGCCGGGGAAGAGTTCGACAAACGCGCCGAACTCCGCCAGCCGCACCACCTTGCCCTGGTAAACCTTGCCCACTTCGGGCACTGCGGTGAGGTTGCCGATCATCTCCAGCGCCTTCTTCAGGCCCTCGGCGTCGCAGGAGGCAACGTTGACCCGGCCAGTGTCGTCCACATCAATCTTTGCGCCGGTTTGCTCGATGATGCTGCGGATGGTGGCGCCGCCCTTTCCGATCAGGTCGCGAATCTTGTCGGTGGGAATCATGACGGATTCGATGCGCGGAGCGTACTGCGAGCGTTCGGTGCGCGGCCCGTCCAGCGCCGCATCCATCTTGTCCAGCAGGAACAGCCGGCCCCGGCGCGCCTGCTCCATAGCCTGGGAGAGAATCTCGTGAGTCAGGCCGCCGATCTTGATGTCCATCTGCAGCGCAGTGATGCCCTTGCGCGTACCGGCCACCTTGAAGTCCATGTCGCCGTAATGATCTTCCGCGCCGGCGATGTCGGTGAGGATGGCGTAGTCGTCGCCTTCCTTGACCAGGCCCATCGCCACGCCCGCCACCGCGCCCTTGAGCGCTATGCCGGCATCAAACAGCGCCAGGCTTGCGCCGCAGACCGTGGCCATCGAAGAGGATCCGTTGGACTCCAGAATGTCGCTGACAATTCGGATGGTGTAAGGCGATTCCTCCGGCGTGGGCAGAACCGCGGTGATGGCGCGTTCCGCCAGTGCTCCGTGGCCGATCTCGCGCCGGCCCGTGCCGGTCATGCGGCCCGTCTCGCCTACGCAGAAGGGCGGAAAGTTATAGTGCAGCATGAAGGGCTTCTTCTTCTCGCCCTCATAGCTCTCCAACCGCTGCCCGTCGTCAGTGGTGCCCAGCGTGGCCGTAACCAAAGCCTGCGTTTCGCCGCGCGTAAACAGCGCCGAGCCATGCACGCGGGGCAGCACGCTGGTCTCGATAGTAATCTGCCGAATCTCGTCGAAGAGGCGCCGATCAGGCCGGATGCGCTCTTTGGTCACTTGCTCGCGGAAGATTTGCTCACGCAGTTTTTCGTAATAGTGAACCAGCTTCTTCTTAGCGACGAGGTCGTCGGCGGGCAGCTCAGCGGCCAGCTCGTCCTTGATCGCCTTGATCAGATTCTGGCTTTCCAGCTTGGGGTGCGTATGGGTGTCCAGCGCGTCCTTGAGCCGGTCTTCGATCTTTGCCTTGAGTTCGGCGTAGTAAGCCTCGTCAAACTCCGGCGGAGTAAACGCCCGCTTGGGCTTGCCGGCCAGGGCCACCAGCTCCTCGATTGCCGCGACTATCTTCTTGATCTCCGCGTGGCCGAACTCGATGGCCGCCAAGATCGTCTCTTCCGACTCTTCCTTGGCGCCCGACTCGATCATCACGATGCCGTCCTTGTGGCCCACGACCATGATGTTGACCGTGGTGGCGGCGCGCTCGGCATAGGTGGGGTTGATGACAAACTCGCCCTCCACGCGGCCCACGCGCACCGCGCCCACCGTGGCGCTGAAGGGAATGTCACTGAGCGCCAGCGCGCAGGCGGCGGCGTTGATGCCGATCACGTCCGGGTCGTTCTCCTTGTCGGCGCTGAAAACCAGCGCAATCAGCTGCGTCTCATTGCGGAAGCCCTCGGGGAAGAGCGGCCGCAGGGGGCGGTCGATCTGGCGGCAGGTCAGCACCTCTTTTTCGCTGGGCCGGCCTTCGCGCTTGATAAATCCGCCGGGAATGCGTCCGCCGGCGTACGTGTACTCGCGGTAATCCACGGTGAGGGGGAAAAAGTCGATGCCTTCCCTGGGTTCGGGAGAGGCCACGGCGGTGGCCAGAACGACGGTTTCGCCCGTGCTCACCAGTGCGGCGCCAGAGGCCTGCTTGGCCATGCGCCCCGTCTCAAAAACCAGCCGCTTGCCACCTGCAAGCTCGACTGCTACTTCATGCTTAGACATAGTGTCCTCTTTTCGTTGTTTTCGCTTGGGAAACTTGTGGGTGGAAGGCGCCGAAAGGTGAGTTGGCGAGAAACAGGGGCGCGCGCAGCCCATAGCTGTGCGTCGTCCCTGGCTGCGGGTCGCTTTCGCCAGGTACACCATGGCCCCAAGTCCTGTTCATTACGGGGGCCGTGACCAATCTTCGGTCTGGGCGCTTCCGGGTCAATGTTGGCTTTCTGGGCCGGCTCTCTGGCTACTTGCGGATACCGAGTTTGCCGATAACGTCGCGGTAGCGATCGGTATCGTGCGTCTTCAGGTAGTCCAGAAGGCGGCGGCGCTTGCTGACCAACTGCAAAAGACCGCGCCGGGAAGCGTGGTCCTTACTGTGCGTCTTGAAGTGTTCGGTCAGTTCGCTGATACGCGCACTCAGTATCGCGATCTGGACCTCCGGCGAGCCGGTGTCCTTATCGTGGGTGCGGAAGCTTTCAATCAGGGTTGTTTTCTTGGCGGTCGCCAGCACGGCGTTTGTTACTCCTCTTGTCTTCTCTGTCCACTCTTCAGTGTCTATTGAGAGATTACCACGAAAACACCCCGCAGCGCCATTATCGTCCACCGAATCCGGCCGGAACCAGACTGGAAACCCCTTGCGGTCAGCGCATCCCAAAACGGACTTGCCGGTTGTTGAACTCCCCAGGATACCCGTCGCAACAATCACCTGCGCTGCCAACTACTGCTCCGCCTCCCTCCAATAGTTGGCCCGCGCCACGATGCGTGCGCCGTAGTCCTCGGCCAGCCGCACCCGGATGGTGTGCAGGCCCGGCGTCGGATCGGAGGGGCTGAAGGTGATGAGGTACCGGTTGCGTGCGTGCTGGGCAGACTCCACCACCCTGCTCTCAAAAGCCTTGTCGCCGGTGAAGACGTGGTACTCGCCGCCGCTCATGTGGGCTATCTCTTTGGTCACGTTCTTCTTGAAAGCCTGCACCAGCATGAACAGCGACGAGATCATACTCATGGTCCGGTCCTCGCCTGAGTCCTTGATGTCGTGGCCGAGTTCGGCGCGCGCCGGCGTGAACGAGACGCTCAGCACCAGCACGTCGGATTGGCCGATCTTCTGAATCAGTTGCGCGGGCTTGGTGTGTTTGCTGCCGTGGTCGCGCTCCTCAGAAATCAGCAGGAGCACCCGGCGATACTCTTTAGGCTGGGTTTGCAGCAGATCGACGGCATAGCTGGCAGTATCGAGAATCGCGTCTCCGCCGTCGCCCGGTCTCAGATGTTTGAGGGCATCATTCACTACATCGCTGGAGTGGGTGAAGTCGCGGATGAGATGAGGCTTCGAGTCGAAGCCCACCAGCGCCGCCTGGCCCTTGCCATCGGAAAGAAAGAGATCGAGCAACGGGCCCAGCTTGGCCAGCTTGTTGAATTCGAGCACACCGACGCCGCCCTGCTCGACCGCCACCACCAGCGCTACCGGCGCCGTGTCCATCTCCTCCTGCACGCGAATCTTCTGCGGCACGCCGTTATCTTCCAGCACAAAATCCTGCGGCTTGAGGCCGTAAACCACGCCCCCGCCGGGCTTTTCCACCAGCGTGGGCACCAGCACCTCATTGGCCGTCACGCGCAGGGTGGGAATCTCGACGTGAGCTTTGGGCAGCGGAAGAGGAGGTTCAGACGGCGGCATCTGCTGCGCGCCAGCGGTTGCGCCAGCCGCAAGACCTAGAGGAATCGCCAGGCAAACCAGGCGTAATAAGCCAAATCTCATACCGTGGACAGTTTACAGTGAACGGCGATCAGCATACAGTCGCCGCTGATTGTTGTTTACTATAAGTTGTTAGCTGCTTTTCCGCACTTCGCGATCCATGTGGTCGATCCAGCATAGATAGCTCACAAGCTCCCAGCGGAAGGCCCAGAAAAAGCTCATCACATCCTTGCTCGTCAGCGTTTCGGCTCGCTTGCCCGAGTAGGTCTCGATCCGCCAGCGCAGATACTCGCTCCGCCACGGCGCCACCCGGTGGCCGCGTGTTGCATTCCAAAGGAAACGGAGCGAAGCAAGCATGGAAAGCTCCTTCGCATTGAGTATAGATGGTGAGGCGAGGACGCGTATGAATTGCAATAGGTCGCGCTCTAGCGCCGCCCGCCTGGATGGCCAGTTCCCGCGGGAGGCTAAAAATTCGGCCAAAGAAGTCAGTGCGAGCGAAAAGCGAGTGTCTGCCCCACCGCAGGTGGTTACACCGGCAACTTGCTGAACAAATCATTCGAGGTCGAATTCAGTTGCGCGATCACATCTTCCAGCGCTGTCTGCTGCGTCTCGGCCAGTGAAAGCTGTGTGGAGATGGTCGGAATGTCGGCCTGCATCAGGTCGGTCTGCGTGGTAGTCAGTTGGGACTGTACGCTGCTCACGGCGTCGGAGGCGGCGGTGACCTGGGTCATGGAGTCGTCGATGGTCACGCGCTGCTGCGAAACATAGTTCAGCGCCGTGCCCAACGCTTCCGTATCGCTCACTGCCTGGCCGGCATCAACCGTGCCGCTGGAGTAATCGGCAATCAGGCTGTTGAGGGCCGCAAAGACGCTGTTCGACCCTGTGCCTAAAAAGATCTGGTTGCCGGGCACATTCAGCTGAATCTTCTGCCCATTGGGCGTATGCAGATAGTTGACGTTCTCATCCCCGTTGTAGGCGGTTGTGGCCGGTAATGTGGACGTCGAAGTGGCAAAGGGCGCCGTAGAAGTCTGCCCGCCGGCAAAGATGTATTGGCCCTGATAACTGGTGTTGGCCAGCGAAGTCACTTCGTTCAAAATGCCGGAGATCTGATTCGCAATGGACTTGACGTCGCTCGGGTTCATGGTGCCGTTATTGGCGCTGGTAGCCAGCGAAATGGCCTGCGTAAGCTGGGAAACTACGCTGCCCAACGCCGAATCGGCCACCTGCAACTGGCCCGTAACCAGGTTCGCGCTTTGCGTGAAGGAGTCGTCCTGTTGAATCTGGTTGAGCAGCAGAACATTTTCCCCCGAGGCTACCGGATCCTGGCTCAGAGAGGTCACGCGCACCCCGCTCGACAGCTCGGACGACAACTGTTGCTCGTTCGCCTGAGCCTGATCCAGCGAGCCCACCAGGTTCGTAATGTAAAAGGGATCCACCCGCATCGCATTCCTCCAAAACAGGGACCAGGAAACAGGGACTAGGGACTAGGTCGCGGTAGCATCTTTCCGCACAAGCTCAATGTACTGCTATGAACCGCTGGTGACTTATTGTCTGGACTCGCCGCCGATTGCCGCAATGCTCTCATCCAGTCCCTAGTCCCTAGTCCCTGCCTTTAAGACACCGTCGTCTGATTCCCCAGGTTCAGCGCCGCGGCCATCACCGTGTTCAACATCGCAAATACCTGCGAGGCCGCCTGATAGCTGCGCTCCAGCGTGGTCATCGACGAGGCCTCGTCGTTCAGATTCACGCCGCTGAGCGCATCGTTCTGCGTTTGCAACTGGGTCACCGAAGCATTCTGCGCCGTATTCTCCGTCTGCACGTTGGAAACCGTCGAGCCCAGCCTGGCCACAAAACTCGAGTAGTAGTTGGTCGGCGTCTGGCCGTTCACAATCGTTTGATTGGCCATGGCAGCCATAGCCGTGGCATTCGAGTTGTCGCCCGTTCCATCTCCCGCGCCGGCGGCGGCGATCTGGTTCGGATCGGTCATCACTACGCTCATGCTGGCCGCGCTGCCTGCCACCGCGGTTGGTTGGCTGAAAATGTAGAGTGGATGAGCCGTTGTGCCGGTATTTCCATCAAGGTCTGTCCCCGCGTTGTTCTGCTGGTTGACCTCTGTGGAGATGCTGTAGGCCAGTTGATCGAGCGCGTTGAGCGCGCTGGGAATGTCCTGATCGCGCGCCATCAGATAGCCGCCCAGCGACCCGCCGCCCGTAACCAGTTGCGAGGTAATATCCTGGTTGCCCAAAAAGAAGTCGGTGACCCCGTTCACCATGCCGGTGGTCAACTGGTAGCTCGTCCCTCCGGAAAGCAACAACTGGCCGGAGGTGGTGGTAATCGCCAGGCCGTTGTTCTCGGTCGTGATCTGGTTGATCCCTATCAACTTTGAAAGCTGGCTCAGATCCTCCTGGCGCTGGTCTTCGAGCGTTCCCGCGTCGGCGTTGGGCGAGGTGGTTTGAATCTGCTGGTTGAGCTGCGCAATTGCCGAGGTCAGCGAGTTCACCTGGCTGGTCACCCCGGCTGCCTCCTGGTCCAGAGCCGAACGCTGTGAGTTCAGGCTGGCTGCGGCGTTGGACACGTCCCCGGCCAGCATGCCTGCCGTGGAGAGCACGCTCTGGCGCAGCGCGTTGTCGGTGGGATTGGCCTCCAGCGACGACAACGAATTGAAAAAACCGGTAATGTCGCTGCCGATGTCTCCGGCGGTTGAACTGGACGAACCCGAGTCCGGCGTGAACAGCGCCTGCAGCGTATTCAGCGCCGTCAGTCGCGATCCGGAGGCCGAAGCCAGTTGCTGTTGCTGGTCCAGCCGCGACTCCAGCACGCGGTCCCGCTCGGAGGTCGCGCCCGTCTCCGTCACTCCCTGCCCGATAGAAACTCCATCGATGTTGAGCGGCTGATTCTCCTGCCAGTTGGGCGTTTCCTCTGTGTAACCGGGAGTATTGGCATTGGCCACGTTGTTGGCCACTACATTCAGCCCTTGCTGATCGGCGTCCAGAGCCTGCGTCATGATACTGAATGCGGAGTTAATTGTTCCCATGCCCGCTCTCCGTTCGTGCCCACCCGGATGACGGCGGTTCGCGATACTCCAGCCTCCCCGCGCGCAACTCCCGCAGCCGGTTCATCACATTCAGGTTGGCCCGCGTCGCCTCCAGAACCCTGGCGAAGATCGCCATATCTCCTTCAGCCTCTTTGCACTCCAGGGCCAGCGATACGCGGTCGGCCGCATTCCCATGCTCCCAATCGCTCTGCATTAGGTCGCGGTTCAGGGCCTGGCAAGAGAGCGCCAACTCCTCCAGCCGGTCCGCATCCAGCCGCGCCAGCGCCCGCGAAGCTTCAACCACCAGCTCCTTCAGCTTCGGACGCACGCGGCGCTCTCCCATCTCCTGCAACGCAATCGCTCCTTGCGCCCCGGCCGGAGCGCTTCCTTTGCCCATCCGGCTTCGCTTAATTGCCCAGCATCGAATCCACAACCTTCGCGGCTACCGCTCCTGCGGAGACGTTGTATGTTTTCGCCTCCAGCGCCGCCTGAATGCTGGCCACCTTGTCCATGCGCACGCCCTCAGCGCCGGCCGTCTGCGAAACTTCGCTCCCCGCGCTGCTGAATATCGCCTGATCGCTGCTCAACGCGCTTCCGCCCGCCGTCGCGCCGCTCTTCGTCTGGGTCGTTGTGGCAGGTGCGGGTGCGGGCGTTCCCAGAAGCGACTTCAATCCTTCAAGACTGCTGCGAATGTCCATAAACTACTTGCTCCTTGCCGAATTCATCGGCGTCCCTACTAATCACTTTAGTCATTCATGGGTTTTCATCACGGTATTGCCGTGTAAATTCCCGGTTACCTGGGCGGTTACCTGCCTGTTACTTGCAGTCGTAAGCTGCCGCACGATGCTGTCGGCAATCCCGAATCCTCCCTGCTCGCTCAACCCGCGTCCCAACGCCTCCGACGCGAACGCTCCCAGCGCCCCGCCCGAGCCAGAGGCCGTGCCGTTATCCTCCCCATCCAGACTGCTCCCGCTGGTCAACGGCTTCAATAACTCCTGCATCATCTGCGCCTCAAACTCGTGCGCCGCTTTCACTAGCCGGGGCTGCGGCGTGGCCGCTGGTGTGCCTGTCCCCGTTGCCCCCGTTGCCCCTGCTACCCCCGTTGCCCCCGTTGCCCCCGTTGCCCCCAAACCCGCCGATGTCGCTGCCGTCGAAAGCATCAGAGCACCTCCAGGTCGGCCTCCAAAGCGCCGGCCTCCTTCATGGCTTGCAGGATCGAGATCACATCCCGCGCGCCTGCCCCTGTCCGTTGCAATTCCTGAACCAAATCCTCCACCGTCGCGCCTTCTTTCAGCTCAATGCGGTTTACCGGCTTGTCGGTGGCCTGCACGCTCGTCTGCTGAACCACTTGCGTCGTTCCTCCCGAAAAGGCGTTGGGCTGCGAAACCTGGTTGATGGAGATTACGTTGACGCTCAATCCTCCATGCAGAATCGAAACCGGCTGCAAGCGCACCGTGCCCCCAATCACCACCGTTCCGGTGCGCTCATTGACCACCACCCGCGCCCGCGGATAAACCTCCACCTCGATGCCCTCCACCTTGTCCAGCAGCGATGCCAGCTCCTCGTCAGGAATTAGCGAAACCTCCACCCGGCGGCTGTCGATCACGCGCGCCCGCTTGGCGCCCAGCGTCTTGTCAATCGCTGCCGCCATCCGCTCGGCGGTATGGAAATCCGCATCATTCAGCTCCACGCTGACCACGTGCATCTGTTTCAGCTCAAATGGCACTGCCCGCTCCACCAGCGCCCCGCCGGGAATCCGCCCCGTGGTTGGATGGTTCGACAATTTGGTATTGCCTCCGCCAGTAGCCATGTACCCACCCAGCACCAGCGACCCCTGAGCCTGGGCGTAGATCTGCCCGTCCGGACCGTAAAGCGGGGTCATCAGAAGAATGCCCCCCTCCAGCGAGCGCGCATCCCCGGCCGAGGAAACCGTGATATCCACCTTGTAGCCGGGACGGCTGAAGGGCGGCATCGTGGCTACCACAAAGACTGCCGCCATGTTCTTTACCTGCATATTGGCGGCGCTGTTGGCCCCGGTTTGGGGAACCGTGATGCCCATCCGTTCCAGCGCCGAAATCAGCGTCTGCGCCGGAAAAACAGTCTGCGAGCTGTCCCCGGTGCCCCTGAGCCCCACCACCAGCCCATAACCCACCAACTGGTTGTCCCGAATTCCTTCGATGGTCGCGACGTCCTTGATCCGCGCCTGGTGCCCCGCTGCCTCGGAGTGGGCGGGGGTTCCGAACAGCAGCGAAGCCAGCAGTAGCGCCGCAGCCAGCGCTACCCACCACCAGAAGCTTGCGCCCCTGTCGCCTTCCACCGTTCTCCTGCTCGCCACGCGCATTGAATTCCCTATTCCCTATTCCCTAGTCCCTATTCCCTAGTCCCTATTCCCTAGTCCCTGTTTTTTAGAACACCAGCAGCCTCTGCAGTAAGCGCACCACCACATTCTGCCGGTAGGTGGAGTCGTTCACGATGCCCTTGCCGGTCACTTCCAGCTCCAGATCGGTCATGGCCGTTGATTGCACCTGGTTCTGCGCGCTCACATCCTCCGGGCGCACCAGGCCGCGCAGCTTGATTAATTGCGTCTGCTGCGAGAAGGTCAACTGGCGCGTGGCCTGCACCACCAGCATCCCGTTGGGCAGAACGTCCACCACCTCGGCGCCGAAGATCGTCGACAGGCTGGAGTTGGTCGTGCTCTGCCCCTGCGCCGCGAGCGCCGATGCCGCATTCATGCCCAGCAGGTTCTGCATATTGTTCGAAGACTTGAGCTTGCCGAACAGCGAGGTAATACCTGAGCTGGCGCTCGAAGCGCGGGCGTTCTTCACCTGTCCGTCGGTCGTGGCCGCCAGGCTTTCAGTCACCACAATCGAGACCACGTCGTGCAGCCGGACCGCCTTGGCGTCGGTGCCCAGCCGCACCAGCCTTCCCTCTGAGTTCCAGATCGAGCCGGGCGTAAGCACCTCCGCCGCCTGCTGCGCCCGCACCCGTTCGATATAGTTTTTGAGCGCCGCCTCGGGCGGGGTTTCCTTACCCGCGATCCCCGGCGTCGATTTCTTCTTGAAACTGATCGCCTGAGCCGGCAGAGCCGCAAACAGCGCCACCAGCGCGATGACTACCCCGGCCCTCAGCGGTTTCAGTCTCATGGCCGCACCTCCGCCTCCGGATGTAAGGTCGCGCGGCCCGGCCCCAGGGCTACCGCCCGCACCACACGTCCGCCAATCCTCAAACGCACATCAAACATCGCTCCGGGGGCTGCCGGGTTTAGCGCGCGCGCCTCCAGAACCGCATCGACGCGCGCCGTGTGCTCCTCGACGATCAGCCGGTCCCCTGTACGGATGACGGGGAGAAACTCTGCTTCTCCTGCCGACAGTCGCGCCGCCGGCAAAGCGGCGCCGTCCGATGCATTGCGATGAGCCGCAGCCAGCACCAGCCGCCCCGGCCCACCGGGAATCTGGTCATTGCGTACCAGCAACCAATAGTCCCCGGTGTTCGGATCGTCGATCTCGCGAACAATCCACTTTTGAGCCATGGTTCCAGCCGAAGCCGGCGCCACAGGCGGTTGAGCACATGCCACACAGGCCGCGATAAGAATCAGCCCTGTACTCCACGCCGTTCTCAGCCCCATCCTCACTCAGTCCTCCCTGCCAAGAAACCAATCCCTGTTCCCTAGTTTCTAGTCCCTGGTCCCTACCCGCTTTAGTGGGTCAAATTGTTGACCTGGGAGTACATATCGTCAGCCGCCTTGATGACCTTGGAGTTCGATTCGTAGGCCCGCTGCGCCAGCACCATCTGCACAAACTCGGTGACCACGTCCACGTTCGAGTTCTCAAGGTACCCCTGCTGCAGCGTCCCCAAACCCTCGGTTCCTCCGGGGTTGCCCAGCACCGCATCCCCGCTGCTGAGCGTGGCCTGCAACAGGTTCGATCCCATGCTCTCCAAGCCCCCGGGGTTAGGAAAGGTCGCCAACTGAATCTGGCCCAGCTGCGAAGGGTTCTGCTGCCCCGGCAAGGTGGCGTTGACCACCCCGTACTGGGTGATGGTGACCGCCGTGGCATTGGCGGGAATCGTAATGGTGGGAATGATCGGGTCGCCGTCGGCGGTCACGATGGTTCCCTGACTGTTGAGTTGGAACTGGCCGGCGCGGGTGTATTGGATGGTTCCGTCGGGCCGCTGCACCTGAAAGAAGCCACTACCCTGAATGGCCACGTCCAGCGGGTTCGAGGTCTGGTTCAGCTCGCCCTGGGTCATGATCACCTCGGTGGCCGCCGGCTTGGTGCCCAGACCGACCTGGAGTCCCGCCGAGACCGTCGACTGGCTCTGCGCTGCCCCCGGCACAACCAGATTCTGGTAGACCATGTCCTGAAACTCCAGGCGCAACTGGCGAAATCCGGTGGTCGAGGAGTTGGCCAGGTTGTTGGCGATGGTGTCCAAGTTCAACTGCTGCGCGCTCATGCCGCTGGCCGCTGTATACATTGCTCGAATCATTGTGGCTCCTTCGTCGCCAGCTAACAGCTATCAGCTGGCAGCTAACAGTTCTCTGTTGCGGCAAACGGATTTCAGCGTCCGTTAGCCCGAATTGCCGATACAATCTTCACTACATGTCTCCGACTTCTCATTTCCGGCCACCGGCTATTCATTTCTGTCTGCTGTTAGCTGTCTGCTGATAGCTGTTTTTCACACCTTGGGCAGATCCTCGGTGGCGATTTTGTTGAACTCGTTGTGGAAGACGCTCAGCGCCCGCTGCATCATCTCGGCCTCGCGCTGCATCAGGACCAGGTTCAGAGACCCCTGGACCAGGCTCTGGTTGGCGGATTCCAGGGCGCCTTGGCGGACCGCGGCGCTCTTTGCCGCCACCGGTGCCACTCCCTCGGGCGGAAAATAATGGTTGGCGCCCTCCGGGCTCATCTGCGTTCCGGCGGGAAAGGTAAAGACCCCGATGGTAGCCACCGCGCCGCCGGCCACCGAGAGCACGCCATCCACGCCCACCGTCACCTCGCCGGGTGGAACGGGAATCCGCTGGCCGGTCGCCGACAGCACTACATCGCCGGAATTCGTCACCAGCTGTCCGGCCGGGGTGCGATGAAAGCTGCCATCGCGGGTAAAGCGCGGCCCGTTGGGGGTCTGCACCATGAAAAAGCCTTGTCCCTCGATGGCCATATCGAGTGGATTGCCAGTAACCTGGAGTTCGCCCTGGCCCATGTTGAGCCGGTCGCCTCCCAGCAGGCCATAGTTGTTTACCGTTTGCCCCAACTGTGAGTCCTGGGCGTCAGGCCCCAGCAGCGCCGAGCGAAAGTACTCCTGCTCGGCCCGGTAGCCGGGGGTCGACGCATTGGCAAGATTGGTGGCCGCAATATCCATGGCCTGGGTACGCGTCACCAGCCCGGTCATCGCCGCATAGTATCCACTGTCCATCGGCCACCCCACCTTGTGCATGGGAAGGTATTGCAGGTGGATGACCGGAAGGGGTGCAGGAGTGATTAGAAGTGCATCATAATTGGATAAAAAATAGGGATTAGGGACTAGGGACTAAGGGACTAGGGACTAAGGGACTAGGGACTAGGGACTAAGGGACTAGGAAATGGGGGATGGGGATAGTCCCTCCATCCCTTAGTCCCTCGTCCCTGCTTTATTGCAGGCCATCGCAGATGATGGTGACTTCAAAGCTGGCGTTGTCGAACTTGAATGTGTGGTGGAGCTTGAACTCGGGAGCCTGCACGTGGATGTTGTAATCCCGCCCGCTGATCACGGTGGGAATCGACAGGCCGCAGTTGGCCGCCAGTTCCGGCACTTTGCCCTTCCACGCCCCGGCCAGCATATTGCAGATTTCGCCGATCCCGTCTTTGACGGTATCGTCCACCTCCACGAATTCCATGCCCGTCATGTGCGCGGCTATCTTGATGGCCGTCGAGGCCCCGCTGCGGAAGACGCAGGCCCCGCTCAGCAGGCCGCCAAAGCCCACCACCGCGGTCACCGACTCCGGCTCTACGTTCTCCACTGCTCCCGAGTAGCGCTGGCAGTCGACCCCCAGCATCATCCTGAAGACCTCCTCCACGCTGGCATCCAGATTCCTGGGATCGGAGACCAGATGCACGGACTCCCGCAATGAACACGTCATCGTTCGCTCCATTTCCTTATTGCCGCTGCCCCCTGCTGTCGCTATCGCGGCCCTGCGCACACCGATTAACAACACACCGTCGCCTCCCGGCTACGCCGCATTCAGCAACGGCAGCACCCGCTCCTTCACCTGCTCGGCCGTGAACGGTTTGCGGATGTAGCCTTGCGCCCCGGCCAGGATGGCCTGCTTGACGCGCTCTTCGCTCGACTCGGTGGTAATCATCACCACCGGAACGCCGGGAGCCAGTTTCTGCGCCCGGATCTGGCGCAGGAACTCCAGCCCATCCATCACCGGCATATTGATATCGGAGAGAATCAAGTCCACCTGCTGGCCCTTCAACACATCCAACCCTTCGATGCCGCTGCCGGCCTCGAAGATCACCAGCGGCTCCAGACCAGCCTGGCGGAGAGAACGCTCTACAATCTTGCGCATCACCGAGGAATCGTCAACAATCAGGGTCCGAACTTCATTCATGCCTGGGCTCCTCCGCTGGTATGCCTATCGGCTTTTCCGGTTAATGCTTGAGAATCCTTGCCCCATCGTCCCCCGGTCTCCGCTTCAGTGCACCCCAATCGAGCAGATCAGGTCCTGGATCGAGTCGTGCTCCGGCATCGGTCCGCTCTGCGGCCGGCGCCACATCCTGAGCCACAGGCAGTCATGAACCCTCGCCAACCGGGACTCGACCGGCCGCACCCGTTCGATGGTTTTTGCAAAGGCATGCGCCACCGCCGACTCCGAGACAGCCTCCATCAACTCCACGGCGGGAAACTTCGCGCTCAGCATGCGGGCGTGCGCCGGGCCAAACTGCGACTCCTGCACCAGCCCGCTCTCCACCTGCAGATCGCTCATCCGCTCCACGGCCAGGGCCAAAATTGGGTCCAGAAGGTCTTCAAATCCCATATACAGGAGCCGGCCCGCGGCCACGCGTAGCGGCAGAGCTCCAAAAGCGTCTACAAACAGCCGGGGCACCAGAACGGCCAGCGCCTCGGCGTCGTGAAATTCCAGCGGCAGCACCGGGCAGCTCCACTGCAAACCCAGCGCCCGAGTAATCAGTTGCTCGCTCACTCCCTGCTGACGCACCAGCCAGCTGCCCAGCCGCCCGGCTTTGGCCAGCCGTTGCGCCTCCAGCGCAAGGCGCAACTGCCGGGAGGTAATCCAGCCCTGTTCGAGCATCACCAGGCCGAGCGGAATGCGATGCTGATGACTCTCCTGCGCGACCCCCCGGCTGTCCAGCTCGCGGCGCACCGCGGCCGACACCTGAGCCGCCGTGCAGCGTGCCGAGCAACTCCAGCCTCCCTCAAAGACCGGCGCCCCGCGGCTGCGCCACAGGTGCAGCCAGCCGGAGCTGCAATCGGGATTGGCGCAGGTTTCAAACAGGGCGCTGCGCACTCTGCTCTGCTCCCCCACGGCTCTGCCGGCCAGCGCCTCCGCGCCCTGGGCCTGCCTCTCACGATAGGTTGCGTTTAAGAGCGCCGGCCGGATTGGCCCGGTCAATGCCCGGCCCTGGTCCCCGCCCTGGTCCCGGCTCAGAAGAGGCATCGGATGCTCTCCAGACGCTTTCTGGGCGATGCCACCTCGGTTACCCGCAAGCCAAAGTTGCCGTTGACCAGCACCACCTCGCCGCAGGCCACGATCTTGTCGCCGACGATCAGGTCCACCGGGTCGGTTACATTGCGATCCAGCTGCACCACATCTCCGGGGCCGAGATCGAGAATCTCGCCCAGCGGCATCTCCTTGCAGCCAAAGCGCAGCGAAACCTCCAGCTCGACATCCAGCAGCAAATTGATGCCCGGGCTGATGCCCGCCGAAGGCGCCGGGGGATCGGCCGATGGCGCTGGCTGATGGGCCGCTGCTTTGGGCGTGCGCGTTTCATCGCGCACCAGAATCGTAAAAACGCGCTCGCCGGACTTCAACTGGAAGGCGCTGGAGACTTTGCTCTCTCCGGCAATCTCCTCGAACTTCTCCACCCGGCATTTTTTCCCGGTCTTGGCCAGCAGCTCCCCGGCCGCGGCGTTGGCCACCTCTTTCAGAATCTCGGCCCAGCCAGCCTTCTGGTCCACGCCCTCGCCCACCAGCGTTGTTTCCAGAATCGCGGGGTCCAGGACCACGCTGAAGCGGCCCTCCACATCCCCCGCGAGGGTGGCGGCAAAACCGAAGGCGTCCGCCGCCAGGGGTTTGGGCAACGACTCGGCCAGCTCCGGCTCTCCGGCCAGCGCCTGGGAGAACAGGGCGGTCGCGGCCGCGGTCCAGCACTCCAGATAGCTCTTCATAACTGTGCCTCATCAACCTGCCGTTCGATGCGGGCGGCACGGTGCGCTCCCTGCCGAATGGCCTGCGCCAGCGAGAGCGCCTGGCCGCCGACCCTCCATTCCGAGAGGGTGTTGGCGGCCAGGTCCAGGCGCAGAACCGTTCCCGGCTCCAGATTTTCAATAGCGCTGGCCGCCATCCGCACCGCGGGCAGTTGCAGCGAGGCGCCAAAACGAATGCGGCGCGCCGCGGCCTCCATGCGCGCCCGCGTCTCGCCTCCATGGCGGCGGCGCCGGGCCCAGTCCGAGGTCAGCCGGCGCAGGATGGTGTTGGCCACCACCGCCGGAAAAGCCAGGTTGAGCAATCCCGAGCTGTGCGGCATGCGAATTTCGAAGCTCAGGCAGAGTGTCTTTTCCGTTACCGACATGATGCGCGCCACCTGAGTCTGCATCTGGCGGCGCTCGAAGTTGAAGCTCAGCCCCACCGGCTGCCAGGCCGCAGTCAACTCCCGGCAGATAATCTCCACTACGCTGGCCAGAATCGACTCTTCGATGTCGGTCAGCTCGCGCAACGGGCCATCCCGGCCCTCGCCGCCCAGCAGCAGATCGATAATCGGAGGAGCCAGGGCCAGGTCCAGCTGCAGGACCGCAATCGCGCCCAGCGGCTCCATGCGCACCGAGGCCACATAGCTGATCTCGGGAATGCGCAGCAGAAATTCGTTGAAGGGAATCTGTTCGGCTGAGACCAGGTTGACCTGAAAGCGTGTGCGCAGCCAGGCGGCCAGGTTATGCGTCAGGTTGCGGGCAAACAGGTCGTTCAACATGCTGATGGCGCGCAACTGGTCGGTCGAGATCTGGCCTGCGGAGGAAAAATTGTAGGCGACAACCCGAGCCCGCACCTCGGCCTTCTGCGCCTCGGGCGTGGAACTGAGCGCCGCCTGAAACAGGGCGTCAATTTCGTTCTGCTTGAGCGTCTTTTCCATTCTTGTCTATCCCTGTTCCCTAGTCCCTGTTCCCTGTTTTCTTAGCGCCGCTCCCGTTCCGCCGCTTTTTGCGTGCGCGGCCGCTCAAATGCCCCGCGCGCCGCCAGGTCCTTGAGCGCGCCCCGCAGATGCACCACCGCCGAAGCATGCACCTGCGAGACTCGCGACTCGACCACCCCCAGCGCCAAACCGATTTCGTGCATGGTCATCTCCTCGTAGTAGTACAGGCTCATCACCAGGCGCTCCCGGTCAGGCAGATTCTGAATGGCCTCGGCCAGCCTCTCTTCCAGCTCGCCCCGGAGGCAGCAAAACAGCGGGTCTTCCTCCGGGCGGCCCGGAATATAGGCCAGCTCCTCCTCACCCGAGTCCTCGTTGCGCTCCATGTGCAGGGTGCCGATCTCCAAGCCCTTCAAGTCCCCCAGCAACTGCTGGTACTCGTCCAGTTCCAGCGCCATCTCCACGGCCACCTCGGCCTCGTCCGGCGTGTGTCCCATCCGGGCCGACAACACCCGGATGGCCTCTTCCACCGCGCGGCCCTTCCGGCGCAGTTCGCGCGGACTCCAGTCTAGCGTTCGCAGGCTGTCCAGAATCGCTCCTCGGATGCGGAACTGCGCATAGGATCGGAACTGAACCTTTTTGGCCGGGTCAAATTTCGAAAAGGCGTCCATCAAGCCAACCACCCCGGCCGAGACCAGGTCCTCGATGTCCACATGCTGGGGCAGCCGCTCGTGAATGCGGCGGGCCAGAAAGCGCACGATCGGCAGGTGCTCAAGCAGCACCCGCTCCTGCTCGCTGGTCAACACCGGCAGCTGGGCGCCGCTGGGCGGATAGCCGTCCCCCGGGACACTGCGCCGCGGCGCCCTCTGGCTGGCCACCGTATTGACCGCTTCGCTCCCCATCCCCGCCTCTTTTTTGAAACCTCTAACCTGGCTCAGTTGGCTAACTTTCTTTCAATCTCCAAACTCTCAGCGCACCGTTCCCACCGGACGCAGGCGAATCTCCGCGGGAATCTCACTGGCGGCCACCACCGCCAGACGAGGCATCACCGGCTCCAGCCAGCGCTTGACGTGGTAGCGGGCAGGACTAGGGCATAAAAGCACGGGGAGTGCCGCGGCGGAGGCGGAGGGGATAAGCCGCCTCAAAGAATCGGCCAGGCGGCGAACCACGGGAGTTCCCGGCGTCGAGCCTGCGGAGAGCATTCTCTGTCCGGTCTCCGGCGAAAGCGTGGCCAGAATCTCTTCTTCCAGCGCCCCATCGAGCAGCAGAACGGGCAACTGGCCATCGCTGTCGAGCAGCGGCTGGATCAGACGCCGGCCCAGCGCCTGGCGCGCGGCCTCCACCAGCGCGACTACTCCCTTGTTGACCGGCGCGGTCTCCAGCATGGATTCCAGAATCGCGCCCAGGTCGCGAATCGAGACCCGCTCGCGCAGCAGTTGTTCCAGCACCTTTTGCACCTCGCCCAGGGTGAGCAGCTTGGGCACCATCTCCTCCAGCAGCTTGGGATGACTCTCGTTGAGCGCGTCCATCAGACGCTTGGTCTCCGAGCGGCCCAGCAGCTCCCATGCGTGGCGGCGGATCAGCTCTCCCAGATGGGTGGTGATTACCGTGACCGCGTCCACCACCGAGTAGCCGGCGGCGATGGCCTGATCCTCCAGCGATGGATCGATCCAGATGGCGGGCACCCCGAAGGCCGGCTCCCGCGCTTCCCGGCCGGCCAAGGGACGGCTGTTGGGGTCGCTGGAGACGGCCAGTAACAGCGTCCCTTCCGTCTGCCAACGGCCGATCTCCATGCCTCGCAAGCTGAACAGATACTCGCGCGGCTTGAGGCGCAGATTGTCGCTGATGTGTACCGGAGGAACCAGAAAGCCCATCTCCGCGGAGAGATGACGGCGCAGCGAGCGCACCCGGTTCAGTAGTTGCCCGCCCTGTTTCTCGTCCACCAGCGGAATCAGTTGAAAACCAATCTCCAGGGTCAGCTCTTCCAGGCGCAGCAGGTTGGCGAGATCCGTGTTCTGCGCCTCGCCGGCCTTCTTCTTTTCGCCTGCGCCCGTCTCGGCAGCTGGCGGCGGAGCTGCGGCGGCGCTGGCCGCCACCCGGCGTCCGGCAAAAAACAGTATGGCCGCCACGCCCAGAAACGCTAGCTTGGGCAAGCCCGGAATCAGGCACATGGCCGCCGATACCAGACTGGCCACGTAGAGGGTGACCGGCTTGGCCAGCAGTTGGGAACGGATCTCGCTGCCCAGCACGCCGGCCGAGTTGGCGCGGGTCAGCGTGATGCCTCCGGCCACCGAGACCAGCAGCGAGGGGATGATGGTGACCAGCCCGTCGCCCACCGTCAGCACCGTGTAGGTGCGCGCCGCCTCGCCCAGCTCGATGCCCTGCTGCAGGGTGCCGATCAGCAGGCCGGCGATGATGTTGATGCCGGTGATCAGAATCGTGGCCAGCGAATCCCGCTGGTTGAAGCGCGCCGCCCCGTCCATCGCCCCGTAGAACTCCGCCTCGCGGGCAATCGCCTGGCGGCGCCGGCGAGCCTCCTGCTCGTCGATCAGCCCGGCGTTCATGTCGGCGTCGATAGCCATCTGCTTGCCCGGCAATGCATCCAGCGTGAAACGCGCCGTCACTTCGGCGGTGCGGACGGCCCCGTGCGAGACCACCAAAAACTGAATGGCGATCAGGGCCAGAAAGATCACGAAGCCGACTACATAGTTCCCCCCCACCACAAACTGGCCGAAGGCCTGAATCACCTGGCCCGCCGCCGCCGTGCCCTCCTGCCCGTGCAGCAGAATGCGGCGGCTCGAGGCGATGTTCAGCGCCAGCCGGAAGAGCGTCAGCAGAAGCAGCAGGGTGGGAAAGACGCTCAGCTCGACAGCGCGGCGAATCTGCACCGCGGAGAGGAAGACAATGATCGAGGCGGCCATCGACAGGGTCAGCAGAATGTCCAGCCCGGCGGCCGGCAGCGGCACCAGCATGACGAAGATCACGCTGATGGTCACCAGCGGCAGCACGTACTCGCGCAGCCGGTGCAGGATCGAGCCCGCTGCGGGCATGGCGCTGGTGGGCAGGGCGGTAGTGCTCATTGCGGACCTCCTCGATATTCAGAGCCGGAACGCCCCGATTGCGCCTGGGCCTGCGCTCTGGCCGCCGCCTCGCGCGCTTTCCGCTCGCGCATCTCAGTCTCCAGGCGCTGGCGGTAGAGATAGGCCAGAATGGCTGCCACCGCGGCATAGAGCTCGACCGGAATCGGCTGGCCGACCTCCACTGAGCGGTAGAGCGACTGGGCCAGCGGCGGGTTCTCGATGATCGGCACGCCCGCCCAGCGGGCCTCGGCCTTGATCTCCTCGGCCAACAGGTTGCGCCCCTTGGCCACCATTCGGGGCGCTTCCATGGTCGCAAAATCAAATCCCAAGGCCACCGCGTAGTGCGTCGGATTGGTCAGCACCACGGCGGCCTTGGAGACGTCAGCCTTTACCTTGCGGCGGCGCGCCTGGCGCTGCAGGTTGCGGATGCGCCCGCGAATCTGCGGGTTGCCCTCGGTCTCCTTGTACTCGTCGCGCAGGTCCTCGCGGCTCATTTTCAGCCGCGATTCGCGGCTCTGCCACTCCACCAGGTAATCGATCAGGGACCAGGCGAAGAGCAGCCAGGCGGCGGCCAGCAGCAGCCCGTAGACATCCGCGCCCAGCAGCTCCAGCCGCGTGATCGAAAACGGGGGCATGGCCAACTGCCGCCCGATGCGCTGCACCGCAAAGATGGTCAGAATGCTGGCCGGAATCAGCGACTTGGCCAGCCGCGCAGCGGCCCTCAGTGAGAAGAGGTTCTTCACGTTGGAGACCGGGTTGATGCGATCCAGCTTGAAACCTACCGAGCCGGGATGGAAGCTCACTCCGCCGGTCTGCAGGACGCCCGCGCCCAGCGAGGCCGCGGCCACGGCCGCCATCATCACCCCCGGCGTAGCAAGAATGCCGAAGGTCAGCCACCGCAGGGCGTAGAGCGTGGGCTGAATCTCCGCCGGCTCCCAGCGGGCGGCAAATCCAAGAGTGAGAAATGCGGCAAAGTTATCGTGCCAGGTGATAAGAAGATGACTGCCCAGGGCGCCCAGCACCATCACCCCGGCCAGGGTTCCAGCCGCAGCCGACAGCTCGCGGCTGTGCAGAATGTCGCCTTCCTTGCGCGCCTTCTCGCGCCGGTGCTGCGTTGCTCGTTCGGTGGGCTCTCCAGGCATCGGCTATCCTCCCGCGCCCAAAGCCGCGACCTGGCCCGGCGCGGTAATCAGCCGCTCCGCCAAATCCAGCAGCCCGCTGAAGCGGGCCTCGATGAAGCGCGGCCACAAGGCCAGACAGCCGGTCAGAATGAGAAAGCCGGTCAGGGTCTTCATGGGTACGGTCATCATCATCACCGGCAACTGCGGGCTGAGCTTGCCCAGCAAGGCTACGGCCACCTCCACCAGCATGGTTGCAGCCAGTACCGGCGCGGCCAGCTCCACGGCGGCTAGAAAGACGCCCCCGGCGGCGCGCACTATCTCCAGCGCGGAGGTGGGCGCCAGCGCGAAGCTGCCCAGCGGCACCGCGTGAAAGCTGCGCACCATCGAGGCCAGCATGATCCGGTCGAGGCCGGCGGTAATCACCACCAGCGTGCCCATCAGCTGAAACAACTCGCCCAGCAACGGTGTCTGGATGGTCGAGCCCGGGTCCAGCAGGTTGACCAGCGAGTAGCTGAACTGCAGGCCGATAATCTGCCCGGCAAAGATCAGCATCTCGTTGAGCAGCATGAGGGTGAGGCCGTAGACCAGCCCCACGGCCAGCTCCCCCAACAGAGATGAAAAGCCAAGAGTGACCCGCGCGTTGGGCAGCGCGGCCACCAGCGGAGCCAGCAAAAATGCCACCGCTCCCACAAAGACTGCCTTGGCGCGCAGGGGCAGCGCCGTCGAGGAGAAGAACGGAGCAAAGGCCACCATCCCGCTCACCCGCACCAGGGCCAGCGTCATGGTGGTCAAAAAGCTCGTCCAGTCGGGCATCGTTTCCTTTCAGCTTTTCCTATCCCAGGTAGCGATGAAAATCCTCCAGCAGCAACCGCGTGTAGGCCGCCATCCGGCCCAGAAACCAGGGCATCCCCACCAGCAGAATCATGGCGATGGCGCCCAGGCGCGGCACGCTGGTCAGCGACTGCTCCTGCAAACTGGTCAGGGTCTGGAAGAGGCTCAGCACAAAACTCAGCACGGCCGTGGCCAGCAGCAGCGGCGCGGCCAGAATCAGCGCCTCCTTCATCAGTTGGCGCAGCAACTCGGCAACCAGGTCGGGCGTCATCTTCCATCCTCCTCAAAAGCTCTTCAACAACGAGTTGGCCAGCAGGTTCCAGCCATCTACCATCACAAACAACAGAATCTTCAATGGCGTCGAGACCACGACCGGCGGCAATTGGAACATTCCAATCGAGGTGGTGATCGCCGCCGTCACCATGTCGATCAACAGAAACGGCAGAAACAGCACCGCGCCGATGGCAAATCCGGCCTTCAACTCGGAGAGAATGTAGGCCGGCACCACCACCCGCATGGGAAGGTCGTCGGGCTTACTGGGACGCGCAATCTGCCCGGCAGCGGTAAACAGCGCCAAGTCCTTTTCCCGCGCATAGCGCAGCATGAAGTGCTTGACCGGCTGCGCGCCGCGATCGATAGCCTCCCAGCCCGTCACCTGCCCCGCTCGATAGGGCTCCACCGCCTGCTGGTCCACCTGGTTGAGCACCGGAGTCATCAGAAACCAGGTCATCATCAGGGCCAGGCCCATCAGCGTGGGATTGGAGGGCGCCGTCTGCGTACCCAGCGCCTGGCGCAAGAAGTGAAAGACCACCAGCAGCCGCACCATTGGCGTCACTGCCATCAGAATCGCGGGCAGCAAGGTTATCAGCGTCAGGACCAGAAGAATCGTCCACGGCGTCGAGTCCGAGGGATGAAGCCGCGCATTCAGGTCGGGCAGCAGCGGCGCGGCAGCCGGCGCCGCCAAAAGAATGGCAGCTACCATGAGACCCTCTCGGCCGGCCGTGTCGCGCTTTGCTGCCTGTTCGCGGCCGGTCGCGCGCCGTTCGGTTGCGCGCGCTCATCCAGCGCATAGAATGCCGGCGCGCCCTCCGGCGAAGTGGCCACCAGAAAACGCCGCCCCTCGGCCTCCACTAGGGCCAGCGACTGGCGCGGAGCCAGCGCAATCCGTTCCAGCAACGCGAGCCGCGGCTGCCTGTGGCCGCCGGACCTGAACCGGCTCAGCAGCCAGCCTGCCAATCCGCCCACCGGCACGCCCGCCAACCTGCCCTCCGCCGCGTTGTTACCCGCCGCCATCTTCTCGCCCGCGTTCATCGTTCGACTTCCCCCTAATCCCTAGTCCCTACGTCCCTGCCTTTTCACACCAGCCGTGTCAAGCGCACCGCCAGATGTGTATCAACCACTTCAAACTCGCTCCATGCCAGTCGCACGGCGCCCGTGGCCAGCGGCATATCCGCGCCGTGAGCCCATTGCGTCTCAATCACCTGGCCCGGCTCCAAAGTGAGCAGGTTGCGCACCCGAAAATCCCGCACCGGTATGGCCACTTCCAGCTCCACCGGAAGCTTCGCAACCGGCGCAGTGAGCTTGATGACCACCTCTTCCGGAGAGTGCAGCGTTGGCACCAGCGCATGTTCGGCGGCGGTCTGTGTTACTGCCGGCAGATCGGGCGCGCGCGGCGGCGCGTTGAGCGGCTGCGCGCTGGCCGGCGGCGGCATTGGGTGAGCAGAGGCCATTCGATGAGAAATCAAGCAGAAAGGTGACCAGAAAGGGAACAGTTGGATTGGGAAGGGTTAAGAATCCGTCCCTTGTAACCTCCGTGCCGTTCCACGCCATTCAACTGCCTGCTGCATCGCTGCTACACTGATAAGGAACGGTTTTGCGGGCTTCGATCCCGCCCCGAATCCGCCCCCAAGCGAGGCCCTCTCCATGCCCGAATCCAATGAAATCAACCGCATCGCCGCCACCAGCCTGCGCCTCAAAATCGGCCTCGCCGAGATGCTCAAAGGCGGCGTCATCATGGACGTGATGAACGTCGAGCAGGCGCGCATCGCAGAAGAGGCCGGCGCCACCTCCGTCATGGCTCTGGAGCGCGTCCCCGCCATGATTCGCGCCGAGGGCGGCGTCGCTCGCATGGCCAAGCCCTCGCTCATCAAAGAGATCATCGCCGCCGTCTCCATCCCCGTCATGGCCAAGGCACGCATCGGCCACACCGCAGAGGCGCAGATCCTCCAGGAACTCGGCGTCGACTTCATCGACGAGAGCGAGGTGCTCACCCCCGCCGACGAGGCCCATCACATCGACAAGCACGCTTTTACTACACCTTTTGTCTGTGGTGCGCGAAACCTCGGAGAGGCTCTGCGCCGCATCGCCGAGGGCGCGGCCATGATCCGCACCAAGGGCGAGGCCGGCACCGGCGACGTCGTCTTCGCCGTCCGCCACATGCGCCAGATCATCCGCGAGATGCGCGCCCTCACCGTGCTTTCGGAGCAGGAACTCTACGCCGCCGCCAAGGAGCATCAGGCGCCCTATGACCTGATTCGCATGGTCGCGCAAACCGGCAAGTTGCCCGTGCCCAATTTTTCCGCCGGAGGCATCGCCACTCCCGCCGACGCCGCTCTCATGATGCAGCTCGGCGCAGAGGCCATCTTCGTCGGCTCGGGAATTTTTATGAAGGAGCGCGCCACGCCTTTGGACGTGGAAAACGATCCCAAGGAGCGCACCGAAGCCGTCTCCCGCGCCAAGGCCATCGTCGTCGCCACCACCCACTACAACGACCCCAAAATTCTCGCCGAGGTAGCAGCGCAGGTCACCGGAACCATGACGGGCCTCGCCGCCGCTGCTATCGAAGAAAAGAACCAATTGCAGACGAGAGGTTGGTAAGTCTGCCGCACTGCAGGTGCCCAAAGGCCTCCGCCTGGACGGTAAGTCCCCGCACCGCAGGTGCCTCGCACCGCCGCTTCAGATGGAGGAGATTGCGCGCATCTGCCTTCTCGGCTGAGTCTGATAGGACCGTAACAACAGAGATTTTCAACTTGATTGAATGGTGGGCAGTGAGGGACTCGAACCCCCGACTTCCTGCTTGTAAGGCAGGCGCTCTAACCAACTGAGCTAACCGCCCACGCGGGTCGGCAACGCAATAGATACCTTTCTGCAATCATACCAGTGTGCTGCAGTCATATTCAGATCAACTGCCTGGACTCCGCCAGATGCCGGTGTTATGACTAGAAGCAGAGGTTGATCGCAAATATACAAAAGCCTCTGACATCCGGGAAAAACGTTGAAGAAAACAAACCTGCCAAGTATCGGCGTCCTGGCCATCCAGGGCAACTACGCCAGCCACGCGCAAGCCCTCACCGAGGCTGGCGCGTCGCCTTTCGAGGTGCGCAAGCCGGAGCAGTTGGCCGGCCTGGACGGACTTGTGCTGCCCGGCGGCGAGTCCACCACCATGCTCAAATTCCTCGAGAAGCACCGCTTCTTTGAAGCTTTGAAGGAGTTCTGTGGATCCAAACCCGTCTTCGGCACCTGCGCGGGAGTGATTCTACTGGCGCGTGAAGTGTTGAACCCGGCACAACGCAGCATGGGCGTGCTCGACGCGGTCGTTGAGCGCAATGCTTACGGCCGCCAGATCGACTCGGTCATCGTGACCACCGAAACCAAGCTCGCCGGTGGGCCGCTGGAGATGGTCTTCATCCGCTCTCCACGCATCAGCCAGATCGGCCCGGGTGTCGAGGTGCTCGCCCGCCGCGAAGGTTTCCCGGTGCTTATTCGCCAAGGCCGCATCCTGGCAGCCACGTTTCATCCCGAGCTATCGCACGACCGGCGGGTGCATCGCCTCTTCGTCGAATCCGTCATAGCGGCCAAGGGATAAACGGCGAGTGGGGCATTCTGCTGTTCCCTGTTCCCTGCTTTTCTACTCCAGCATCTGCAAATCCAGCGGCTCCTGGAGCAGGTAGTTCCTGCCGCGAATGGCTTCCATGGCGCGCTTGAGCGCGGAGGGCTTGCACGGCTCGACGGTGACCACGAAGGGCAGCGCGTGTTGTGGATAGCCGGGCTTCTGGACTATAGCGCGGATGTTGATCTTCTCCTTGGCCAGTGCTCCGGTAATCTCGGCCACAATGCCCGGACGGTCGTTGACCAGAAAGCGAATGTAATGGGCAACCTCGAACTCGGCGCTGACGTGAGCCGGGGCTGAAGGAATCTCCACGCGCCGCGAGCCGTGCGCCAGGGCCAGCAGGTCGCTCACCACGGCTACTGCTGTGGGATGCCCGCCCGCGCCGTGACCGGAAAAAACCACATCGCCGCCGTAGCGGCCGGTAAAAATCACCATGTTCTCCATGCCGTGCGACCAGGCCAGCGGCGAGTGCAGGTCCACCAGCATCGGCCCCACCGTAGCAGCAACCTTACCGCCAGCGCGGTCGGCGCGCGCCACTTGGCGGATGGTGCAGCCCAGGTCGCGCGCATAGCTGAAGTCCACGGCGGCAATCGCAGTGATGGGTAGGGGCGTAATCTCCTCCAGGTTCACCTCCACGCCCAGAGCCAGTCGCATCAGAATCGCCAGCTTGGCGCGTGCGTCAAAGCCACCCACGTCCTCGGTGGGGTCGGCCTCGGCATAGCCCTTAGACTGTGCCGCCACCAGCACCGGAGCGTACTCGGCGCCCTCCTGCATCCGGCTCAAAATAAAGTTGCAGGTACCGTTCAGAATGCCTTCAATGCGTACAATCTGATCGCCGGCCAGCCCTTGTTCAAGCCCCGGAATTACGGGGATTCCGCCGGCCACCGCAGCGCCGTACTTCAACTGCCCGCCACCCGCCGCGGCCAGCCGCTCCAGTTCAACGCCCTGGCAGGAGATGAGCTTCTTGTTGGCCGTCACCACGCTCTTACCGGAGTTGAGCGCCTTGCGCACCCAGCCTCCGGCCGGATCGAGGCCGCCAGCCAGCTCCACAATGACGTCCACATCCGAGGCCAGCACGGCATCAGCGTCCTCGCTCCATCGCACGCTCGCGGGAACCCAGTCCACGCGCCTTTTCGCGATGCTGCGTACGTAGATGTGGGTCAGTTCCAAACCCTCGGGTTTGGACTCAACCAGAATCCGCGCGACGGAACTGCCCACTGTCCCAAAGCCAAAAAGGGCGATGCGCAGCGGATGCTGCTTGCCTGATTCATGCGCAGAAAGCTGTTGGGGCGATGCAGATAGATTCGACTTGGGCATGAACGCCTCCTCTTGAGCGTGAAACAAGCCGGGGATAATCCGATATTACATGAACAAATTCATGCCGGGGATTTGCAGATTATTTCCGCAATGAGGATATGATGAGATTCCATGAGTGACATATTCGAAAAACTCAACCTCACGGATCAGCAGGAGATCCTCGTTCTGCATGCTCCCGAGAGCTTTTTGCCGGAGCTTGCGCGCCTTCCCATTCTCACCATTCACCACAACATCGAGTCGGTCCCGGAGATCGGCTTCTTCCTGGCGTTTGTCACGCGCAAGAGCGAGGTAGACGCGCTGGCCGGGGCAGTGGCCGCGCGCACCCCGGGTGATGCCATCGTGTGGTTTGCCTATCCCAAGGGCACGTCCAAAAAGTACGCGTGCGACTTCAATCGCGACACCGGGTGGGACACGCTTCGGGCCGCGGGCTTTGACACCGTGCGCGCCGTCGCCATCGATGAGGATTGGACAGCGTTACGCTTCCGGCGCGTGGAGTACATCAAGGTGCGCGAAAGTAATACGGAGGCTGTGCCGGTCGCAGCGCCAAAGATTTCAGCGCCAAAACTCACTCCACCTGAAAAAGGCCGGGCAAAGCCTCTCCCGCCTTCCCCTCGAAGACGTAAGTAAAGGCCGAGGCGTTCAGCGGCGGCTCCGGTCCCACGTAAACGGCGCGTGCGCCATGCAGCCGCGCCCAATGAACGAAGCTGGCTGCCGGATAGACCGACCCCGACGTGCCAACAACCACCATCAGCGTTGCTATATCGATCTCCTGCTGAATGCGCTCCATCTCCAGCGGAATCTCGCCGAAGAAGACAATATGCGGGCGCAGCCTTGCGCCGCATGCACAGCGGCCCACCGCGTCCAGGCTGCGATAAATCGCATGATCCACGACCGGAGCGTGGCCGCAATTCCGCTCGCAGTGCGCCTTGGACAATTCGCCGTGCATATGCACCAACCGCCGGGAGCCGGCGCGTTCGTGCAGGTCGTCCACATTTTGCGTGCAGAGAAAGAAGCGGTTGCCAAGCTGCCGCTCGAGCTCCGCCAGCGCAACGTGCGCTGGATTCGGCTTGGCCTCAGTGCCCGCCTTGCGCCGTCCAGAGTAGAACTCCCACACCTTCCATGGATTACGCTCCCAGGCCTCCGGCGTGCACACATCCTCAATGCGGTTGCCCGCCCACAACCCGTCCGCGGCGCGAAAGGTGGGCAATCCGCTCTCCGCGCTGATGCCCGCCCCGGTCAGAACAAAGACCCGGTCATCGGCGGAAATCGCAATCTTGTTCATGAGGTCATCATAGCCAGTCGTTAATAGCCGTGTCGATGGCTGGCAGAGCGCTTATTTTCTCCTTTTTCACAATAAGAGATGGGCTTGACGCGCAACTATTTCTGGGTTACAACGTTGAAGTGATTAACAGGCCGGAACGGCTGCATGATTCCGGAAACTTAATCCAGAAAACTCAAACCCAGGAGGAGTTGATTCATCGTGAAAAAGATCGCTTTGGCATTGCTGCTGGCTTTCACACTGCTTCCAGCAGTCTCGTTTGCGCAGATTGTGGTTCGCATTCCGCCGCCGCCCGTCATCGTTGAAGAGCGCGGCCGGCCCCCGGAGCGTGGTTTTGTGTGGATCGACGGCTTTCACCGCTGGGAGGGCGACCACTACGTCTGGGTTCGTGGCCACTGGGATCGTCCGCCCCATCCGGGCCAGCGTTGGGTCGCACACCAGTGGGTAAAACGTGGCGATCACTGGGAGTTGCGGGAAGGACACTGGCGGTAAATTGAAGTTTCAATCAAAAGAAAAGCGGGGCGCACGCCCCGCTTTTTTCATCCGCTCTGGCCCATCTCAGGCGGTTTAGCTGATCTCAATTACGTCGGTGGCAGCGGCGGCTGTCTCCTCGGCCTGCTTCATCAGTTTTTCAGCCACGGCGTAGAACTCTGCAGCCTGCGGGCTCTTCGGTCCGGCCAGCGCAACGGGCAGGCCGCGGTCTCCTCCTTCGCGAATGGCAGGAACCAGCTCAATCGATCCCAGGAAAGGAACATTGAACTGCTGCGCGGTGCGCTCGGCTCCGCCCCGGGAGAAAATGTCGATCTCCTTGTGGCAATGCGGGCAGGTGAAGTGGCTCATGTTCTCCACAATGCCCAGCACCTCAACGTTGACCTGCGCGAACATCTCCAGAGCCTTGCGCGCGTCTTGCAGGGCCACATCGCTGGGCGTGGAAACGACCACGGCGCCGGTCAAGGGCACGGTCTGGACCAACGAAATAACTACGTCGCCGGTGCCGGGAGGCAGATCGATGATAAGGTAGTCCAGCTCGCCCCAATCCACCTGTTGCAAAAACTGGCGGATGATCTGGTGCAGCATCGGTCCGCGCATCACCATCGGCTTGTCGCCGGGGGAGATGTAGCCGATGGAAATAGTCTTGATGCCGTGGGTCATGTTGGGGAGGATGCGGTTGTCCTCGCCCACGGCCGGCTGCTGGCTGGAGCCCATCATCAGCGGCACGTTGGGTCCGTAGACGTCGGCGTCGATCAGGCCCACTCTCTGGCCGAGTTTGCTGAGCGCAATAGCCAGGTTGACAGCGATAGTGGTTTTGCCCACACCGCCCTTGCCGGAACCGATAGCAATGATCTTCGATATGCCCGGTAAAGCGACGGGCGTAGGCAGAACAGGCGAGTGCGCCATAGTTTTTGATTGCTCCTTAAACCTGATTGTTCTTTAGATGCGGTTCCGTTCGATTGAGGTTCTCAGGCTTGCGTGCTTTTCTGGGCGTCGTGGGCCTGCTTCTCTTGTTTGCGGCGCACAGCCTCGGCCTCGCGATGCTCGCGGCGCAGCAGCGCATCGGCATAGCGGCGCTTTTCGTCGGGCGTCTCCGCTATCACCTGGGGCACGCGCACTCGGTTGCCGTCCTTATCCACGGCAACAAAGACCAGGTAGGCGCTGGCCACGTGCTGCAGTTCGCCAGTCCGGGTGTCTTCCGCCCAAACCTTCACGCCCACCTCCATGGAGGAGGAAAAGGCGCGGTTGATGCTCGATTTGAGGTTGACCAGATCGCCTAGGCTCACCGGCCGGATGAAATCGATGTGGTCCATGGCGGCGGTGACGACATAGGTGCGCGCGTGCCGGTAGGCAGCCATGGCAGCGGTCAGGTCGATGAAGTGCATCAGCCGCCCGCCCAGCAGGTGCCCCAAAATATTGGTGTCGTTGGGCAAAATCAGCTCGGTCATTTCCGACTGCGTGCTGGCCACGGTGCGGGCCGCGGGGTTAGTTGCGATGGAATTCATAGGAGGTCTGCTCCGTTCCCTGGTGTACCGTTCAGATCCTGTGCCGCCGGATAGAATGAAGCTGACGGCAGCCGGCCTGAAAGGGCGCCTGGTTCCAGTTTCAGCAATCGCTGCCAATTACGCAAATCCACGCGGCGCTGAGTGACCGCATTTTCGAGCAATATGGATAAGATAGCCGGCCTCAAAGAGATTTTGGAACTGGACCCGAAGAACAGTTTTGCCCGTTATGGGTTGGCCATGGAGCTGGCCGGCCGGGGCGAGACGGCCGCTGCGCTGGCCGAATTCGACACTCTGCTGGCCGGTGATCCGGGTTATACGGCAGGCTACTTCATGTCCGCGCAAACCCTGGCTACGGCGGGCCGCACACAGGAAGCAACCGTCCGGCTGAAGGCCGGCATCGAATGTGCGGCGCGCAGCGGCAACCACCATGCTGTCAGTGAGATGCAAGCTATGCTCGAGGATCTGGAGCGATAGCTTTTCACTTCCCAACGCGTCTCCGTGTACTGTTGATGCAAGGAATGGCGTCATTCATTAGAAAGATGTAAACCTATTTCATCGTTGCAGAGTCTACACTAACGATATGCCCAAATACTCGATTGTCATTCCTTTTCACAATGAAGAGGAGAACGTGACCGTCTTATACGCGCGCCTGAAGCAGGTGATGGAGCAGGTGGGCGAGAGTTTTGAGCTGGTGCTGGTGGACGACGGCTCCAACGACCGCACCTGCAAGCTGATGGGCGAGATTGCCGCGGTCGACAGCCGCGTGCTGATCATCAAACTGCGCCGCAACTTCGGGCAGACCTCGGCTCTAGCCGCGGGCTTTGACCACGCCACGGGCGAGTTCATCCTGGCCATGGACGGCGACCTTCAGCACGATCCCAGCGAGATTCCCAATTTTCTGGAAAAGCTGGAAGAGGGCTACGATGTGGTCTCCGGCTGGCGCAAGGAGCGGGTTGACAATTTTGTCATGCGCCGAATTCCATCACGCTGCGCCAACTGGCTGATGGCCAAGCTCTCCGGAGTGGACATCCACGACTTTGGCACCACCTTCAAGGCTTATCGCCGCGAGGTCATCCAGAATATTCCGCTCTACGGCGAGATGCACCGCTTCATCCCCGCGCTGGCCAGTTGGTATGGCGTATCGATCTGCGAAATCCCCATCAGCAACGTCCCCCGCGAACGCGGCAAAAGCCACTACGGCATCGGGCGCACTTTCGGAGTTTTCTTTGATCTACTGACCATCCGCTTTCTGCTCAAGTACATGAATCGGCCGCTGCACTTTTTTGGCGGCTTTGGCATGTTGGGCATCCTGGCGGGCAGTTGCATGGCGTCCACCTTGCTGGGGATGAAGATCCTTAATCCGCAACTGGACGTGATGCGCCACCATGGTCCGATGTTTGTCATTGGTTCAGTGCTGATTGTCGCCGGCATCCAGTTGCTGGCCATCGGCCTGCTGGGCGAGTTGCAAGTGCGCCTCTTCTACGCCGGACGGCAGCGCACGCCGTATTCCATCGAGAGCATGGTTCGCCTGCGCGTGTCGCAAGAGCCGCACGTGCTGTCGCAGGAAACAGGGATCAGGGAATAGGGATTAGAAAGGCATTAAGCCCCACCCCTTGCCCTCGCACGCCTCCAGGGTTCATGCTGAAGCTGTGATGAAAGCCATACAGATTCACGAGACAGGCGGGCCGGAGGTTCTACGGCCGGCCGAATTGCCCATACCCCAGCCGGGATCGGGGCAGGTGTTGATCCGCGTGGAAGCTGTGGGGGTCAACTTCATCGAAATCTACTTCCGCAAGGGCGTGTACAAAGCGGCGATGCCGTTCACTCCCGGCAGCGAGGCAGCGGGTACCGTGGAGGAGCTGGGGCCGGGCGTCGCCGGTTTTGCCACCGGGGATGCGGTAGCCTCGGTGAATGTGCTGGGCAGCTATGCCGAGTACGCGCTGGTTCCGGCGGCGTCGCTGGTCAAGGTTCCGGCGGGACTGAGCATGCAGCAGGCCGCGGCCGCGCTGCTGCAAGGCATGACGGCGCACTACCTTTCCCATTCGACGTTTCCGCTCAAGGCTGGCGACACGGCGCTGATTCATGCCGGGGCGGGCGGCGTGGGACTGCTGCTGACGCAGATGGCCTCGCGGCTGGGGGCGCGGGTTATTACCACCGTCTCCACCGCAGCCAAGGCGAAGCTCTCGCGCGAGGCGGGAGCCGCGGATGTGATTCTTTACATGGAGAAGGACTTTGTGGAGGAGGTCAGGCGGCTCACCAACAGCAAAGGAGTCGATGTGGTCTACGACTCAGTTGGCAAGACCTCGTTTGAAGGCAGCCTGAATTGCCTCCGTCCGCGCGGGATGCTCGTCCTTTTTGGCGCATCCAGCGGGCCGGTGCCGCCCTTTGATCTGATCCAGCTCAGCGGCAAGGGATCACTGTTCATCACCCGCCCCACGCTGTGGCACTACGTGGCCACGCGAGCGGAACTGGAGTGGCGAGCCGGAGACGTGCTGGGATGGGCCGCGAAGGGCGAACTCAAACTGCGGACTGAGTTTGTCTATCCACTTTCCGAGGCCGCGCAGGCGCAGATCGATCTGGAAGCGCGCAAGACGACCGGGAAGATTCTGCTGGAGCCGTAAGAGCACGGAATAGCGAGGGCGCTCACGCCGCCTTGGCTGCCGCTTCAATCTCCTCAGTCAGTGCCAGGGCTGCCGTTACGCAGGCCGCGCGGTCCACGTCAAGGTGCGTGACCAGCCGGATCGCATCCGGCCCGAAGGCGCTCATCCAGATGCCGCGCGCCTTCAGCCGCGCCACCACATCAGGCGCGCTCACCCCCTTCAGCCGGAAGACGACGATGTTGGTCTCTACCGCGTCCAGATCAATGGCGACGTGTTTGATCTTTGCGAGGGCTTCGGCCAGCAGGCGTGCGTTGGCATGATCCTCGTGCAGCCGCGCCGGGCCCTGCTCCAACGCAATCATTCCCGCCGCCGCCAGTACGCCCGCCTGACGCATTCCACCGCCCAGGGCCTTGCGGAAGAGCCGCGCCCGCGCCATCAACTCCGCCGAACCAACCAGCATCGATCCTACCGGAGCGCCCAGTCCCTTCGACAAACAGAACATCACCGTGTCGAAGCCGCTGGTTAGAACCTTCACATCGACGCCCAGCGCCGTGGCCGCGTTGAAGATGCGCGCCCCGTCCAGATGCACCGGGAGCTTGCGCTCCTTTGCCCCATTCCAAATCTCCTGCAAAACATCAAGGGGCGTGCAACTCCCTCCCGCAAGGTTGGCGGTGTTCTCAATCTCAATCAGCCCCGTCGAGGCGCGAAAGGCGCCGCGCGCGTAGATGGCCGGCTCGATGTGCTTCCAGGTCAGGATGCCGCGCTCGGCGGCGACGGCGCGCACCAGGCAACCGGAAAAGACCGCCGTGGTGGCCATCTCCCAATCCAGGATGTGCGCCCGCGACTCGGCAATCACCTCCTGGCCCGGCTGCGTGTGCAGGCGGATGGCGACCTGGTTGCCCATGGTGCCGGTAGGCACAAAGAGCGCTGCCTCGCGGCCGAATCTCTCCGCCGCGCGCCGCTCCAGCAGGTTGACCGTGGGGTCTTCGCCGTAGACGTCGTCGCCCACCTCGGCTGCGGCCATCGCCGCCCTCATCTGGGGCGTGGGCCGCGTAACCGTATCTGAACGCAAATCGATGATGGCTGCCATTGTCTTCTTCCTTCCTTATCCTTTCACCAAGTACACGAAAGGATCGAGCAACTGGCGAAAAAACGACTTTTTGACTAAAACGACTCCCTCTTGGGCGAAAAACCGGATTTTTCCGGTGATTTTCCGAAGGCCAAAAATCTCACGATGTGGTACATATCGGCCAGATGAATTACGGAAACTATTGATTCCATGATGGTTCATATAATCTGCAAGGTTTTGAAAATAAAATAGGGGGGGTGGGGGGTCGGGTGGATTTTAGGGGAAGAAACGGGGAAAATGGACCAGGGACCATGACTGGGATTGCGCGCGTTGGGGATTGTACGGTGGTCATAGGGGCCTCGCATTTGCGACTACTTCTATTGTGCACCGCAAGCGGGAAATAATCTGCAAGCACCTGCGGTGCGGCCAACTGCTCGCTATTCGCTCGCTTGAGGTTCGTGGTTTGCCAGGTCCCCAAATGCGATGGACCTGGAGCACCCGCGCGTAACGGATGGGGCACGGAACTGATCACTGACCACTGTTCACTGACCACTGCCTCTACGGAATCTGCGCCATGGGCAGCTCGAGCACCGGGGTCCGCTTGCCGTCCTTCACCACGTAGGCCAATATCCCGTGAAAGTTCTCCCGCAGCCCCGGCTGCGCCTTCAGGAGCGCGCTCAGCACGGCAGTCGCTTCCGTCCGCTGTGCCGCCGGATCCGTGATTCCAATCGATTCGTAGACCACGCCCAGGTCGGCATGCAGCATTGTCGGGTCCAGCCGCATGGCGTCGATCTTCCAGGCGCGCGGACCATCCGGAAGCGTCAAGGGAAACGCGTCCTGCGGAGAATTTTTAATCGCCCTCTGCTCGCTCGTGAGTTTTTCCAGGTTCGGCGAAGAGAGAATATCCACCGGCAGCAGGAGCATCCGTGCCGTGTCGTAGGCGTACCAGGCGGCCCAGGATTGATCCGCACTGGCCAGTTCGCGGGCG
This sequence comes from Occallatibacter sp., assembly GCA_049522175.1. Classification (GTDB taxonomy): domain Bacteria; phylum Acidobacteriota; class Terriglobia; order Terriglobales; family Acidobacteriaceae; genus Telmatobacter. Next base: position 170,612 of record JBEKOC010000001.1, read on the forward strand.
CGCGTCCACCACCGTACGCCGTCTTGCCCGTCGAGGACACCGGGCCGCACCGTCAGGCCGCCCAGCTTCCAGCTATTGGTGCGGCCGTCCCAGACCAGGATGAAGCCCAGCTGGCCAGCGTAGGGCGTTCCAATCGAATCGGCCAGTACTACGGCATACCGGCCTGGCGGCAGCGCCGGTATGGTCAGGGTCACGGTCATCGAACCGCTGGCGCTGGTGCAGAAAAACTGCGCGTCAGCGGACGCGGCCAGGCTGGTTGCGTCCAGCAGGTAAAGGCTGCGCAGTTGAATCTGCCCGTCCTTCATCAGCGACGCGGAAGACTCGACCACCCCTCGCATTTTCTCCCAGTCCTCCTGGGTCACTTCGGGCAGCAGAGCAGCCTTGAGCGCAACAAAATCCTGCTCGGCCACGGCCACGGCCAGCCGTCCCCCGGCAGTGGCAAGCGCATCGCGGTCCTGCGGCAGCATCGCGGCCTGCGTGGTGCAATTTGTGGCGCTCGCCGGCATTGGCGCGGCCAAACCTGCCAATAGAATCGCCGGCGCGGCAAAAACCTTCCAGCAGAAACGCATCGGTTGAGCCCTCCCCGGCGCGCAAAATCTCTTGTGTGAGCGTCCGCCGGTCACTGTTAGTCTAGTACAGTAGAGCGGCAACGGAATGCCGTGTCCAGACAGCGCTTCCGCGCTCGGCAGCTTCTGCCGGATGACAATCATCGGAACCCGGCGCAAATATTTGACCGCCGGAAACAGGGAATGGTTATTATGCACACTGACCTCCAGTTCAACTCGCCTGTTTCACTCGGAATTTTACGCGTGCGTGGAGTTGCACTGCGAGCGCTTCTCGTCGTGATTCTGGGCGGGGCGCAGATGATGAGTGCGCAAACGCCCGCTGCCGCTGTTCCCTCTAACCTGTCATCCCCGGCGCACAAACCGACTCATCCGCACAAGCGTACGGCCCAGGCTCAGTCCCCGGCAGCGCAGGCAGCGGCTGCGCCGGCAACACCTCCCGAGCCCGAGGTTCCAAAGTGGCCCGCCAACGAAAAACCCGCTCCAGCCACGGTCACCTGGGACAGCCAGGGCCTGCGCATTAACGCCCTCAATTCCAGCCTGGCGCAAATTCTGCAAGATGTATCCACCGCCACCGGCGCAACAGTGGAAGGATTCGATACTGACCAGCGAGTCTTTGGCGCCTACGGCCCCGGCCCGGCGCGTGACGTGCTCAGCCAGCTTCTGCAAGGCTCCGGCTACAACGTCGTCCTTGTCGGAGACCAGGGCCAGGGAACCCCGCGCGAGATCGTGCTCAGTGTTCGCCGCGCCGGAACCCCAACGCCGGCGGCCAAATCCGCCCCTGCCAGCGACGAAGACGCCGACACGGAGGAGCAACAACCGGCTCACCCGCCCGTCCAACCCGGCTTCCCTCCCGGCAAGCAGCCGCGCACCCCGCAACAGATGCAACAGCAGATGTTGCAGCAGCGCCCGCAGCCGGGACAACCGCAGCCCGGGCAACCGCCCAGTAATCCGCAGAACTAATCTCCCCAATCGGCGATAATATCTCTACCAACTTTTAAGGAGAGTTCCCCTATGTCCGAACCAACCATTGCCCAAAAGAGTCCTTATGCCGTCCAGGTCGAAGCCGGCAAGAGCTACTACTGGTGCGCCTGCGGCCTGAGCGCCGGCCAGCCCTTCTGCGACGGCAGCCACAAGGGCACCGGTTTCACACCCGTAAAATTCGACGCCACCGAATCCAAAACTGCGTACTTCTGCGGTTGCAAGCACAGCGCCCATCCGGTTCTCTGCGACGGCAGCCACAAAAAGCTCTAGTACGGTGAAAATTGAATTGCGAAACAATTATGAGTGAAGGAGTGAATGAGTGAATTAGTGCAAACTGAGCTATTCTCGCTTCACACATTTACTTCTTCACTTTTTCACATCTTCACTCTTTCACTACCAAACACTCTCGATACGAGGGCACAAAATTTCACTCATGCCCATTACTCACATCTCGGTGCGCGGGGCGCGCCAGCATAATTTGCGCGACATCAATGTGCGCATCCCGCGCAACACGCTCACGGTGGTCACCGGCCTCAGCGGCTCTGGCAAGAGCTCGCTGGCCTTCGACACTATCTATGCCGAGGGCCAGCGCCGCTACGTGGAGACGCTATCGGCCTACGCGCGCCAGTTTCTTGACCAGATCGAGCGGCCCGACGTGGACTCCATCGAGGGACTCTCGCCGGCCATCTCCATTGAGCAGAAGACCACCAGCCGCAGCCCTCGCTCCACGGTGGGCACCATCACCGAAATTTACGATTACCTGCGCCTGCTCTACGCTTCGATCGGCACGCCCCACTGCCCCAACTGCGGAAGGCCCATCGCCCACCAATCGGCGGATCAGATTGTCCAGCGCATATTGGAGCAGGGCCGCGGCGAGCGCGTCACCGTGATGGCGCCCATCGTCCGCGGACGCAAGGGCGAGTTCAAGGAGCTGCTTGACCAGATTGACCGGCAGGGCTTTCGCGTCCGCGTGGACGGCGAGTTGCGCGATCTCTCCGAGCCGGTTGTGCTCGACCGCCGCAAAAACCACACCATCGAAGCGGTCGTGGACCGCATCCTGCTCAAGAACCCGCCCGCCGACGCGCCCCCGCTTCCCCCCGGCAAACCCTCCATCGAACGCCGCCTCGAAGCCGCCGTGGCCAAGGCTCTGCAACTGGCCAACGGACTGGTTTTGGTCGCCGTTGCGGGCGGCCAGAATACTCAGGAGCAGTTGTTCTCCTCCTCCATGGCCTGCCCCGATTGCGGCCTGGACGTGCCCAAGCTCGAGCCGCGCAGCTTCAGCTTCAACTCCGCCTTCGGCGCTTGTCCGGAGTGTCACGGCCTGGGCTCGCTCTATGATCTCGATCCCGCCAAGGTCATCACCGACTGGTCCAAGCCGCTGCTGGACGGCCTCGGCCCCGGTTCCACCTCGCAGTACCTCATCAGGCTCGTCAATCTGGCCGCCGACCGCTACAAGATCGACCTTAAAACGCCCTTCGAGGAGCTGCCCCCGCGCCAGCAGCATCTTCTGGTCTACGGCCCGCCCAAAGGCGAAGGCCCGCGCACCGGCTTTCACGGCGTTCTGAGCTTTCTGCGCGACAGCATTGAAGAGGCGCGCAGCGATTCCTATCGCGAATCGATGATGGCTTACATGTCCGCCACGCCCTGCCCGGTCTGCCGCGGCAAGCGTCTGCGCCCGGAGTCGCTGGCGGTCAAGATCGGCGGCCTCTCCATCGCCGACTTCACTGCTCTGCCGCTCAACGGTGCACTGTCCGCGGCCATCAATCTGAACTTCACGGAGCGCCAGTCACTCATTGCCGAGCGCATCCGCCACGAGATCGCCGAACGGCTGGAGTTTCTCTGCGCCGTGGGCCTCACCTACCTCTCGCTGGACCGCAACGCAGCCACACTCAGCGGCGGCGAAGGCCAGCGCATCCGCCTGGCCACGCAGATCGGCTCACGATTGCGTGGTGTGCTCTATGTTCTAGACGAACCTTCCATCGGCCTGCATCAGCGCGATAACAACCGGCTGATTCAGGCCCTGGAAAGGCTGCGCGACCTGGGCAACACCGTGCTGGTGGTGGAGCACGACGAAGAAACCATCCGCCACGCCGATTACATTCTCGACCTCGGTCCCGGAGCCGGCCGTCTGGGCGGCCAGGTAGTTGCGCAGGGAACGCCCGCGGAGATCATGGCCTGTCCGGAATCGCTCACCGGGCGCTATCTCTCCGGCGCATCCGGAATGTTGCAGCGCGCCCGCCCGCGGCCCCTGGCCGGCAAATGGCTCACCATCACCGGCGCGAGAGAGCATAATTTGCAGGACGTGACGATTCGCATTCCGCTGGGCGTGATGACCCTGGTCACCGGCGTCAGCGGATCGGGCAAGAGCACGCTCATCAACGACATTCTGTACCGCTCGCTGGCCAAGAGCATCTATGGCTCGCGCGAGGAGCCCGGCGCGCACGACACCATCACCGGCGCAGAGCAGATCGACAAGGTGGTGCGCATCGATCAGTCGCCCATCGGCCGCACACCGCGCTCCAACCCGGCCACCTACACCCAGGTCTTCTCGCCTATCCGCGACCTCTTCGCCATGCTGCCTGAGGCTCGCGAACGCGGCTACAAGCCCGGCCGATTCAGCTTCAATGTCGGCGGTGGCCGCTGCGAGGCTTGCCAGGGCGACGGCCAGCGGCGCATCGAAATGAACTTCATGCCCGACGTTTACGTGCAGTGCGAGATCTGCAACGGCCGCCGCTACAATCAGGAAACGCTGGCCGTAAAATTCCACGGTTATTCTATCGCCGACATTCTCGAGCTGACCATCGAAGACGCGCTCACCGTACTCACCGACGTTCCACAGGTGCGCCAGAAGCTGCAAACTTTGGTGGACGTGGGCCTGGGTTACGTCCATCTGGGCCAGAGTGCAACCACTCTCTCCGGCGGCGAGGCGCAGCGCATGAAGCTGGCCCGCGAACTGTCGAAGCGCCAGACCGGCCGAACTCTTTATTTGTTGGACGAGCCCACCACCGGCCTGCACTTCGACGACGTGCGCAAGCTGCTCGAAGTCCTTCACCGGCTCACCGACCTGGGCAACACGGTCATCATCATCGAGCACAATCTCGACGTAATTCGTAACGCTGACTGGATTCTCGACCTCGGCCCCGAGGGCGGCGAAGACGGCGGCCGCATCATCGGCCAGGGCCGTCCCGCAAAGATTGCAGCCACTCCCGGCTCTTACACCGGCCAGTTTCTCAAGCGCTATTACTCCTCTAGCAGCGGCCGTCTTGCTCCCACCGGACCCGACGATGATCCCGCCGGCATCGATTCAACCGTCATACTGGATGCACCTTCGATTGCACAGGTTGTAGCGGACGAGCCCGCCAGGCGCTCAACCGCAAAGAAGACGGCCACAGAAATATCCGCAACCCGCAGAAAGAAGACGGAGCTGCCATGAACGACCAGGAACACACGCCGCGCGAGATGGAGCAAATTCCATCTTTTCGACCGGTCCATACTTTGCCGCAGGCTGTGCCGAACCAGGAAGAAGCAGCAGAGCTGTTTCAGTCCTGGTACCGGCCCGAGGCCGTTGCGCCGACGCGCATTCCGCATTTCGGCCATCTCTGCCTGCTGGCGGCGTTCCTGCTCTTCGGGTTTGTCTGCATGACGGTGTTGATGTTTGTTGCCCTGCACTTCCATCTGGATGGCGTCACTACGCAGGATCAAATCAAGAACAATGTTCACTACCTTCTGGGCAGCGAGGCGGTCCTCTATCTCATCACGCTGGCTCTCAGCATCCCTATCTTTCCGCTGCTGTGGAACAAGAGTTTCTTTACCGGAATCCACTGGCGCGGCGCAACGGCTCTCGAACTGGGTTGGCGTTTGCCTGCCATTGCCCTGGGCTGCTTCGTGCTGGCCGGGTTGGACCAGTGGCTGCTGCCCGGGCCGGAGCATGCACCCATCGAAGATATTTTTCGTTCTCCCGGCGCCGCGTGGCTGATGTTCGGCTTCGGCGTCACCTTCGCGCCTTTCTTTGAGGAGACTGTCTTCCGCGGCTTCCTGCTGCCCGCCCTGGCCACGGCCTGGGACTGGTCAATCGAAAGGAGCACCGGCAAGCCCGCCCGCCCGCTCGACGCCAACGGCCATCCCCAATGGTCCATCTTCTCCATGGTGATCGCCTCCGCCCTCACCACCATCCCCTTTGCCCTCATGCACGCTGATCAACAAGGCCATTCGCTCGGTCCGTTTCTCCTGCTGATCACCGTCAGCCTGATCTTGTGCGCGGTGCGCCTGGTTACTCGCTCATTGGCCGCCAGCACGCTGGTCCATGCCTGCTACAATTTTTTGATCTTCTTTACCATGCTGGTTGGCACCGGCGGATTCAGGCATTTTGACAAGTTATGAAAAAGGCAGGGAACAAAAAATCGAAATCTCTGCCCGCAACTAACGGTTAAGATTCATGAAGAGGTAACCATGATCGCTTCCAATCTGTACTTCAAACTGCGCACGTTCATAGAAATTGCCTTCCTTGCAGTCATCCTGCTCGCAGGGTTGGTTACCCGGGCTTCCGAACCCGTCAAAATAATCTCCAATCCTGCTTTGGCCCAGAGAAATGCGCCCAGGGTTAAGGTTGCTGCGGCAGGATGGGCCTTGCAAGGTCACGTCTACAACGCGCAGTTGCAACCCGTCGCGGGGTTCTCCGTTTTCTTCGTCGATTCCGGCGGAAGATACATTCCGCAATACGGCTTCGCCTACACTGACAATTCCGGCTACTTTCTGTTGAACTATGCTGGAGGAAATGGCAGCGCGCCAGCCGCTCAGAAGCTGTTCATCGAGGTAGTCAATACTTCCTCAACCCCGGTCTATCACAGCTCGACACCCTTTCAGCCCGTGTCTGGCGCGACGTCGTATCAATCCATCACGCTGCCCAATACCGTGCTTACGCTGCCGAATACCACGCCGCTTAAAAAACCTCGATAGTTCCGCCGACCCATGGACCTCTACGAGAAAATCCGCACCCTGCCCACCCAGCCCGGCGTGTATCTCTACAAAAACGCCGAGGGCACGGTCATCTACGTGGGCAAGGCCAAGAACCTGAGAGCGCGGGTCCGCTCTTATCTTCTGGAATCCTCCCAGGCCGACGCCAAGACCGGCTCGCTGATGCGCGAGGCCGTCGATCTGGACTACATTCTTGTCGGCAACGAGTCCGAGGCCCTGGCTCTCGAAACCAACCTCATCAAGCAACGCAAGCCGCGCTTCAACATTCTGCTTAAGGACGACAAGAGCTACCCCTACGTCAAGCTCACCATGGCTGACCGCTATCCCAAGGTCTTTGTCACCCGCCGTCTGCTGAAGGACGGCGCGGCCTACTTCGGCCCATACTTTCCCAGCAGCCTTGCTTCCCGCGTGGTGGAACTGATCCATCGCAGCTTTTTGATTCCCAGTTGCAAGGTCGATCTCTCCCGCTATCACCCGCGCGCCTGCCTGCAGTACTACATTCATCGCTGCCTGGGCCCATGTGTCGAGGAACTGACTACGCCGGAGATCTACGCCAGCGCCGTGCGCGATGCGCGCCTGCTGCTGGATGGGCGTCACGCCGAGCTAGAGCGCGCACTCACCGCGCGCATGACAGCCGCCGCTGAAGGCCAGCAGTTCGAGGCTGCCGCCAAGTTGCGCGATCAGCTCTCCACCATCCACCAGCTCCAGGAAAAGCAGCGCGCCGCCACCGCCGAGCAGGGCGACGACACCGACGTCTTTGGCTACCACTTGGAAGACGGCAGCCTGGCCGTCAACCTTTTCCACGTTCGCGCCGGCAAAATCGTCGACCGCCGTGAGTTCTTCTGGGAAGATCTGCCGGAGCTGCTCGAAGCCGCGGGCGAAGATTCCGATGCTCACTTCCACGCAGGCTCGATCTTCAGCTCCCTGCTCAAGCAGCTTTACATTGATCAGCGCTATGTCCCCCGATCCATTCTCGTTCCGGCGGACTTCGATGACCGTGAAGCCCTCGCCGCCCTGCTCACCGAGCGCGCCGGCCATCGCATCGAAATAGCTGTCCCGCAGCGCGGAGAAAAACGTTCGCTCGTCGATTTGGCCGGCCAGAACGCCAAGCAATCCTACATCCAGCGCTTCCGTGTACTCGAGCCCTCGCGCAAGGCCATTCAGGAGGCCTTTGCCGAGGCGCTCATGCTCCCCGAGCTGCCCCGCCGCATCGAGTGCTTCGACATCTCCCACATTCAGGGCGCGGAGACTGTAGCCTCGCTGGTGGTTTGGGAAGACGGCAAGATGAACAAGCAGGCCTATCGCAAGTTCAAAATTAAAACCGTGGCCGGCGTGGACGACTTCGCCTCCATGCGTGAAGTGGTCCAGCGCCGCTACCGACGACTGCTCGAAGAAAAACAGCCCATGCCCTCACTGGTTCTTGTCGATGGCGGACTCGGCCAGCTTCATGCCGCAGCCGAGGCGCTGGAGTCTCTCGATTTCGCGGCGGCAGGCCTCGCCCTGCCGCCGCTGGCTTCCATTGCCAAACGCGAAGAGGTCATCTACCTCTACGGCAACGAGCAGGAGCCGGTGGTTCTCGACCGCCATTCGCCGGTGCTGCATCTGGTTCAGCTCATCCGCGACGAGAGCCACCGTTTCGCCGTCGGCTACCATCGCCAGCGCCGCGCCATGCGCGACCGCGATTCCGAGTTGCTGAATATTCCCGGCGTCGGCCCGCAAACCCGTCAGCGCCTGCTCACCCACTTCGGCAGCCTGCGCGAGGTGCAGCATGCTACCGCCGAAACGCTGGCCGCGGTAGTATCGAGCAAAACCGCCGAAACAATCTGGCGGCATTTTCATCAAGGCCTGCCGGCAAGCTCTTGAGGGTTCCCTCTACGAGCCAGCACCTATGCCGCCCGCAACCCCCGCCCCTGTTGCTCAACCAGGCGCTTCATCAAACCTTTACGTGCAAAATTATGCAATTTGAAAGAAAATAGAGATAGACAAATCATTCGAGCACGACAAGAGGAACGCTTGACACAAACGCAGATTGATATTCCCCGGTGGACCGCCCCGGAGTTTGAGCGGCTGGTTTTTGACAGCAAGCCCAAAGTTGCTGTTTTTGATTGCGATGGAACGCTGTGGGGCGGCGACGCCGGCTTTGGCTTCATGGACTGGTCGCTGAAAAAAGGCCTGGTTTCGCGCTCCACCTGCGACTGGGTTGATACCCGCTACCGCGCCTACCTGGCCGGCAACGTGAGCGAGCTGGATATGTGCGGCGAGATGGTGCAGATTTACGCCGGCCTGCGCGAGCAGGAGCTGCGCGACGCCGCCGCCCGCTACGTGCGCAAGTTCGTTCAGCCGCGCGTCTTCGCCGAGATGGCTGCGCTGGTGGCCGCGCTCAAACAGGCCGGCGTTGAAATCTGGGCCGTCAGCTCGACCAACAAATGGGTGGTCACAGAGGGTGTGCGCGATCTCGGATTTGCGGAAGAGCGCATTTTGGCCGCCGAGGTGCGCGTCACCGAGGGCCTCATCACCAGTGAGCTAGTGGATGTACCCACCGACGAGGGCAAGGCCACAACGCTCAAGCGCGTGGGGCTCCCACGCCCTGATGCGGTCTTCGGCAACTCCATCCACGACCTGGCCATGATGGAGATGGCGCGCAATGCCTTCCCGGTCAACCCATCTCCAGAACTGCTCGAAGCAGCGGCGAAGAACGGTTGGGGCTACTTTTTGCCTGAGGCTGCCGAGGGCGGCGAGGCCATCAACTAAGCCTTCAATCCGCGGGAAATCAGTCGCGATCTTCCAGCCGCACTGTCACCTGCTTCACCAGGCGCTCCAGTTCGGCGCTGGTTCCCTCTTCCGGAATGGCCACATCATGGAGGCGCGCATCGGGGAAGCCCAGCCGCCGCTTCAGCGCCAGAATCTCCCGTATCTTGCCTTCCGGAATGAAGCTGAGCGGCTTGCCGGTCTGCTGGGCGAGCAGGTAGGTTTTGCAACAGGTTTCAAAGATCTCCACCAGCCACTCGGCGTGCATCACCGTGTCTGCCCAGCAGACAATGCCGTGATTGGTAAGCAGAATGGTGTTGTGATCCATGACAAAGGGCAGCACCGTCTCGGCAAAGGCCTTGGTGCCGGGGGTCTCATACGGAGCCACCGCCGGCGGACCAATGAACAACTCGAATTCGGTAATCAGCCCGTTGGGCGGCGTGGCGCCGGTTACGGCAAAGGCTGTCGCATAGGGCGGATGACAGTGCACCACGGCCCGGGCCCGCGGATTGGCCTTGTAAATCTCCAGGTGCAGCAACAGTTCGCTGGTCCGCGAGCGGTCTCCGGCCAGGATATTTCCGTCCAGATCGGAGAGGCATATGTCGGCCGGCTCCAGGTCGCCCTTGCTGAGCATGGTGGGCGTGCACAGCACGTAGCGCGAGCCCAGCCGGACGCTGATGTTGCCGCCGTTGCCGTCTACATACTGCCGCTCCCATAGCTTGCGGCCGGCGCGGATAATCTCCTTACGGAATGCCTCGGCCTCCGGGGAACTGGCGGCATCCAAGGGTAGATTTTCCTCAGTCTTCAGGGTCTCGTGCTTCGACGCAATGCCAGCCTGAGACGCGGCCCGCGCTGTTTCACTGCCCTTTTCTGCGACTGGCGCCGCTGTCTGCTGCATGATTGACCTCACGCCGGGGATGGATGTCCGGGCTCCAGCATGCACCGGCATCTTTTTCAGATTATATAAAACGCCGCCGGTTATCTGCCCGGTGACTTCAGTCTCGAATTAGCGGGCCGGTGCTACTTCGCCTGCACGGTCTTGCGCGCCAGCCTACGCAGTAAATACCGGACGAGAAGAAATGAGGCAATCGGCCATACAATGAGTGCGCCACAAGCCGAAAAGATGCCTTGCACGGCCGTGCCGAGGCCGCATTGGCCGTCAATCTGGTGTGGCGCGCAGTCTGGAAATTCCAATTCGAAGATGGGATGCAAGAGAAAGAAGGAACAAATTGCGACCAGAGCCCCTGCCCCGATTCCCTCCCCGATGTAAAGTTTCTTCGGTGTCCATTCGAACATAAGGATTCACTCCGCTCGCACCAGCCTGCGCTGCAAAGCCTCTAGCGTCTGCCCCTTGGTCTCCGGATAGATAAACAGCACCACCAGAAACTGGATTACGGTCATCACGGCGAAGAAGGTGAAGGGAGCGCTGCGGCCGATCTGCGCCACCACCATCGGAAAAGCCAGTTGGATGGCGGTGTTCATGAACCAGTGGCTGGCGTTGCCCACGCCCTGCCCTTTGGAGCGGACGGCGTTGGGAAAGACCTCGCCGATGTAGACCCAGATCACCGCGCCCTGGGAGAGCGCGAAGAAGGCAATGTAGGTAATCAGCACCCAGACCAGCGCGCCAGGATGAGAGTTCGTCGCAAAGAGCCAGGAGACCGCCGCCAGGCAGCTTGCCGTTCCCGCCGCGCCGACCAGCAGCAGCGTCTTGCGCCCCAGCTTGTCGATCACGCTCATGCCCACGATGGTAAAAACCAGATTGGTGAAGCCGATGGCGATGGCCTGCTGATCGCCGGAGATTTGGCTGAAGCCCGCCGAAGCGAAGATGCTGTTCAGGTAGTAAAGAATGGAGTTGATGCCCGCCAATTGGTTGAATGCGCCGATGCTGATGGCCAGAAACAATGGATAGCGGTACTTCCAGCGAAAGACCGGCTCGTGAGCGGTGGCGTGCTCCTCAGCCAGCGCGGCGCGGATGTCGGCGAGTTCCGTCTCGGGCTCCGGTTCGCCCATCAATTTGAGCACGGCAAGAGCTTCATCGTTGCGTCCCTTGGAGGCTGCCCAGCGCGGCGAGCGCGGAATGCCGAAGAGCAGCGCCAGGAAAAACAGGGCCGGCAGCGCGGCCACGCCCACCTGCCAGCGCCACTCCGCCGCACCCAGGTGCAGCGTGCGAATGAAGTAGTTGGAGGTGTAGGCCACCAGGATGCCGAAAACCACGTTGAACTGAAACGCTCCCACCAACCTGCCGCGCCATTTGGCCGGGGCCAACTCGGCAATATAAACCGGTCCCAGCACCGAGGAAGCGCCGATGCCCAACCCGCCAACAAAGCGGAAGATCATCAGCACCGGCCAATTCCAGGCCAATCCGCTGCCGATAGCCGAAACCACATAAAGGACCGCGGTGATGCGCAGCGTCTCGCGCCCGCCTATCTTCTGCCCCACCTGGCCCGCGCCCAGCGCTCCCACCACCGTGCCGATCAGCGCGATGGCCACCGTCCAGCCCTTGCCCTGCGGGCTCAGGTTGTAGAGCCGCACCAGCGCATCGATGGCCCCGGAGATTACCACTGTATCGAAGCCGAAGAGCAGCCCGCCCAAAGCGCCGGTCAGGGTTGCCTTCATGAGGTTGAGGTTGGGTCGCATGGCGTGGCGCTCCTTGATTTCCAAACCATCCTACAGACTGCCCCCTATGCGGGTAAACTCCGCCAGCAGTTGTCGTTATGAATTCGGTCGAGGAAGAGTGTTGAGGCATCCCACCCATTCCTTACAGAACGCGGAATAGATGGGGCACCCACATTGAGTTATATGTACCCTACCCGAGCCGCAATAGAACGAAACGCAGATCCTTCGACTCACCACCCCCAATCTCCACCCCACGAACGAAGACCTGTTCGTGGGGACCCCGGAAAGGCTGAAGAGAACGCCTGGGGCCCCGTTCGCTCAGGATGACAGCGGCGAGGGTGGGGCACCCATCAGCCTTCCGCGCGCGGCCCGGCCGGCGTCACCGCCAGTATCCGGCAGCGATGCTTGCCCGCCGCGCTCCAGGCCAGCGCCATCTCGCTCTCCATGCAGGCGCAATCGCCGGCCTCCAGCACCTCCTGCATCCCGCCAGCATCCAGCTGCAACTTTCCTTCCAGCACGTACACCAGGGCGCTCCCTTCGCGGCAGGAATCCGCGACACAAGAAACTCCGCCGGCGGGAAACTCCATCAGTCGCGCCACCAGCCGGGTCTTTTCCGTCATCGCGTTCAGCGGCGTCGTCTTCACCGACTCCAGTCCGCGGCTGTTGCCTGTCAGATGCGCCTTGCGCGTAATGGAGAGCGTGTGCCTGGCGGGCTCGGAGAAAAAGTAGCTCATGCCCACCCCGTAGACCCGGCTGATGGTGGCCAGCGTGGGCAGCGTGGGAACCATGCGGTCCGTCTCCAGCTTGGAGAGCAGCGCTGTGGAAAGACGTGTCTCGGCCGCCAGGCGCGAGAGCGTGAGCCGCTTCTGTGTGCGCAATGAGCGCAGCTTTGTCCCAATGCAATAGGGTTCAAGTGACCACTGCGCGTAGGAAACTGTGTTGGACATGGCAAACTCCCTCCTGATAGTTTGCCAGCCGCCGGGCCTGCTTCTTCTGAAAAATAACTGAAGTTTTTCTGAAGTCTGTCCTTATCCTCGCCGCCGGAGCCACTTTCACCTGGAAGCACATTCTGAACCGGAATTAGTAACGCGAAAACTCTCGTGCGCAGTGATAACTCTATGGTTACTTGTGAATCCGACTTGGGTTACTAAGTGCACAAAAAATTCATAAAGAACTCTGGCACACTCTTCCTCATGCATATAGGAAACGTATAGTCTGGAGGTCACAGATATTCTGGGCTCATTGGAGCACAGAAGTTTGTGGAATGACTGTTTTCACTTTTCCTCCTCCGAACTTTCCCCCGTAGATTCCCGCGACCACTATGGCCGCTGCTTTCATCTTGCCCAGATAGACAAGAGAGTAGTAACCGTGTATCGCTCAAGAGATGAGGAAGCGAAGTGGCATCGACGAAAGAGCCTCAGTCAGCTTTGCGCAGTGCGCCGGACCCGGGGTCCCCGGCGACTAGTCTTGGTCGCCGACGAGGAGATATCGCTGCCACGGAGATGGGTCCTGTAAACAGGCACGGTGATCCAGAGTCCCCGGTGATTCGGGATCCCCAACGAGCGATTTTGGATCGTTGTGGTGAGGAGGCAGGCCTTCACCGCCGGAGTGAAGATACTGGCGTTCCGGGGGCAAGCCCTGGCCGCCGGCGTGGAGATACCAACTCCAAGACAGCTCTTGGCCGCCGGGGTCGAGCGTCAGCTTGTTCCTTTGCCGGCTTCCGGCTGGAGCCCGATGGCACGCTGTGGCGCGGCGATGCAGTGGTTCACCTGCCTCCCAAAGAGCTGGCGGCGCTACGGCTGCTGCTGGCGCACGCCGGCCAGGTGGTCACGCCCGTGCAGTTGAAAAATGCTTTGTGGGGCGATGTAAATGTAACGGCCGACAGCGTTCCCAAGTGCATATCCAGCCTGCGCACCCGGCTTGCGCCGGAGGAGTGCATCCAGACCGTTTACAAGCGGGGCTACCGCTTCACGGCCGAGATCAGGCGCGACGGTGCAGCGCCGCCCGGGACGCATGTTCGGTTGGCTATCGTGCCCTTCGCCACCGGGCATTCGGTTCCGGAACATCTCGGATCAGCCATGGCAGAAGAGACCACCGCCAGCCTCTCCCGCGCATGCGGCTGTGCCGTTGCGCTGCTGGCCAGGGATTCGGTCTTCAACCTGGCGCAGCGCGGGCTCACCGCTGTGCAGATTGGCCAGGAACTGAAGGCCGACCTGGTGCTGATTGGAACCCTGCAAGCCTTCTTCTCGCATTACCGGCTGCGGGCAGAGATGATCCGCGTGGAGGACGGCACGCAAATCTGGGTTGAAGATCTGCTCGCCCCGCAGAGCCGGACAAGCGTGCTGGAGCAGGAGCTGATGCGGCGGCTCGCCTATCGTCTGGGTATTGAGGTCACCGGCGATGCGGCAATCTTGCCAAACGGGAATACCTGTATCGATCTCTCCGCCGCCAGCGCGGCCCATGAGACCGAGGACGAAAGCGGCCCTCGGCAAGTGGAGGCCTACGAGATATTCCTGAGCGGGCATCATGAGTGGCAAACTCTTCATCGCCACCGCATGCAGGACGGAATGCAGCGCCTGTTGCGGGCCATCGAACTGGATCCCACGCTGATCTCCGCCAAGGTCGATCTCGCGCGCCTGTGTGTTGCACAGGGTTTCTACGGCTTCATGTCTCCCAGCGCGGCAGCGGAGCTTGTGCACCGCATGGCGGAATCGATCCCCGATCTTCCCCATCGGGCCGAAGCCCTGCTGCCCGTGCTGGGCTGGATCAACTTCCACTTCGACCGCAACCTGCCCGCGGCCCTGCTGGCTTTCTCTTTCAGCGCTCATCTGCCCCACGACCCCTCGACCACGCGCGCGCGCGCCATGTTCGCCCTCAGCCGCCATCGCTTTGCAGAAGCCATTGAGCTACTGCGCGAGGCCATTCGTATCGATCCCTTTTCACCCAGGCTGCAGAACCGCCTGGCCTGGGCCCTCCACCTGGATGGGCAGGCCTCCGAAAGCCTGGAGTTGATCTGCCAGACGCTCGCTCTGTTTCCCAACCTTGATGAAACCTGTCTCTACGGATCAACGATTCTTGCCTTCCACGGGGAGGCGGAACAGGCGGCTGAGATTGCGCAAGCTTTTACGCAGCGCTCGCCCCACTTCGATCTTGCCGCCGCCGTGCATGCGTATGCGCTGGCCTGCGCTGGCCGCGCGGACGAGGCCCGTACCGTCCTCGAGCGGCTGCAATGGCTGGGCCGGGAACGCTACATGGTGCGCGGGTTAATGCCCGCGGCCTATCTCGCCCTGGGAGACCAACAGGCCGCCCTGGGCGAACTGCGCGCCATGGACGAGGTCCGCTGCCCATGGTTCTTCCAGATGCTGGCCGATCCGCGCCTCAAGCCCCTGCACGGCAATCCGGAGTTCGAGCAGTTGCGCGCCATCCTCCCCGCCATGGAGGCCGAGGTGGAGCAGGATTTGCAACTGGAAGACTGAATCAAAGCCAAGTCTCGGGCCGGATCAGCCAAAACCGCCTCTCTCCGCCGCTCCCCGGGTGACTCACATCACATCCCCAATCGCGTATGCTAGATGAACCTATCAACAGGCGATGGGTTCGCCTGTGCCTTGGCGCGCAATTAGTTTTAATCTCCGGTTTTCAACCGTTTGCGGAGGCGAATTGCCGATAACCATGGCAGAATCGGAGATTTTACTTTTATGTACAAGATTCTGGAAGCCCGCAGCGTAGGCCTCAATATCAAGCAGTTTGTGATTGAGGCGCCACGCATTGCGCGCAAGCACCAGCCGGGGCAATTCGTCATCCTCCGCCTCCATGACAAGGGCGAGCGCATTCCGCTCACCATCAAGGCCTCTGACCCGCAGGCCGGCACGGTCACCATCGTGGTGCAGGCTGTCGGCAAGACCACCTCGCTGCTGAATTGCCTGGACACAGGCGATTCCATTCTCGACATCGTCGGGCCGCTGGGCCATCCCTCGGAAATAGAAAACTACGGCACGGCGGTTATTCTGGCCGGCAGCGTGGGCACGGCCATGGCGCTACCGACGGCATACGCGCTCAAGCAGGCCGGCAATCATGTGGTCTTCATTGAAGGCTCGCGCAATAAAGAAATGGTCGTCTTTGAAGACGAGGTCCGCTCCTCCAGCAATGAAACCTACGTGATGACCGACGACGGCAGCTACGGCGAGCAAGGCCTGGTCACAAAGAAGCTCGACGAGCTGATCGCCGCCGGGCGCAAGATCGACTTTGTCCTCGCCGTCGGCCCGGTGCCGATGATGAGGGCCGTGGCGCGCATCACAGGACCACTTGGCATCAAGACCATGGTCAGTCTCAATTCCATCATGGTAGACGGCACGGGAATGTGCGGCGGTTGCCGCGTGCTGCTGGGCAACAAGAGCCAGTTTGCCTGTGTGGACGGGCCGGAGTTCGACGCCTCCAAAGTCAACTTCGAGGTGCTCATGCAGCGCAACGCCATGTATCGCGAAAAGGAGTGCGCCTCACTGAAAGAATTTCAGGAGCGCTGGGAAGAGCAAGTGGCCGAGCTTCGCAAGGAATTGGCCGCGAAGGAGGCCCATCATGCCTGAGAAAACTCCTCTGCCGAACTCCGCCAAAAATGTCCTTCCTCTCAAGGAACGCATGAAGATTCTGCGCCGTCACATGCCGGAGCTGGACCCTGTCGTGCGCAGCCGCAACTTTGAAGAAGTCAACCAAGGTTTGCCCACGGCCGACGCCCTCACCGAAGCCTCGCGTTGCATCGAGTGCGCCAAGCCGGGCTGTATCGTCGATTGCCCGGTAGGCGTCAAGGTCAAGGAAGTCATTGCCCTGATCTGCTGCGGCGACTTTCTTGCCGCTGCCGCCAAGCTGCGCGAGGACAATTCGCTGCCGGCCATCACCGGCCGCGTCTGCCCGCAGGAGAACCAGTGCGAGGGCGGATGCATTGTGGGCAAGAAGGGCCAGCCGGTGGCCATCGGCAACCTGGAGCGGTTTATCGCTGATTACGAGCGCATGAGCGGCAAGCTGGGCCTGCCCGCCAACGCGCCTGCGACCGGCAAGAGCGTGGCCATCGTCGGCAGCGGTCCGGCAGGGCTCTCAGCTGCCGGTGACCTCATCCAGAAGGGCCATCGCGTGCGTGTCTTTGAGGCCCTGCACGAGTTGGGCGGCGTTCTGGTCTACGGTATTCCGGAGTTTCGCCTGCCCAAAGCCATCGTGCGAGGCGAGGTGGACAACCTGCGCCGCATGGGCGTCGAGTTCGAAACCAACGTGGTGGTCGGCAAGAGCGTTACCCTCGACGAGCTGATGAACGAGGAACACTACGACGCGGTTTTTGTGGCCACCGGCGCGGGACTGCCGGTCTTCCTCAGCGTCCCCGGCGAGCACTTCAACGGCGTCTACTCGGCCAACGAATTTTTGACGCGCGTGAACCTGATGCGCGCCTACAATGCCGCTGAGTACGATGAACCGGTCTACGACTGCCGCGATCGCGACGTGATTGTGGTCGGTGGAGGCAACACCGCCATGGACGCCGTCCGCACCTCGCGGCGACTGGGCGCGCGGACAGCGACGCTCGTGTATCGCCGCTCCGAGGCCGAGATGCCCGCCCGCGCTGAAGAGGTGAAGCACGCGCGAGAAGAAGGAATCGAGTTCCGCATGTTGACCAACCCCGTTGAGTTCCTCGGCGACGAGAAGGGCTGGCTCACCGGCGCGCGCTGCGTGCGCATGGAGTTGGGCGAGCCCGATGCCAGCGGCCGCCGCCGCCCGGTCGAGGTCAAAGGATCTGAATTTGTTTTGCCCGCCAGCGTAGTTATCATCGGCGTCGGCACCACCGCCAATCCGCTGATCCAAAGCACTACGCCCGACCTGGCCACCAACAAGTGGAATTACATCGTAGCTGATGAGACGTCCATGCGCACCAGCAAGCGCGGCGTCTTTGCCGGCGGAGACATCGTCACCGGCGGTGCAACAGTAATCCTGGCCATGGGCGCGGGGCGCAAGGCCGCAGCCTCCATCCACGAATTTCTTACCAGCGGCGTGTGGTAGAAGGCGATTTGGGTAAACTGAGAGTCCTATTCTCAAAACGGTAGAACTTGAGATGTGCCCATGCTGTGCTAAAATACGGGGCAATCGCCATATATCATTTTTCTTAAAGCGGGTAGGAGTTGAGTTGCAGGGTTGAAAGGAGAACCCAGCGCATGAACCAAAATCTCTACATCAAGGCCGTTTTCGCGGTTATCGTGATTCTGCTTTTGGTGATCGCTTATACATATCTTCGCCCGAATGCGCCGGCCAAAGGCGTTCAAGGCGCTCATGTTCCAGCCCAAGCCCAGCAATCCAGCCAGCAGATACCGCAAGCAGCGCCACAGGCGACCACTCCGACCGGCGGGAATACTTATGCAAAAGCAGCTACAGCCACTCCCACGGGTGGGAATACTCATGCAAAAGCAGCTACAGCCACTCCGACGGGTGGGAATACTCATGCAAAAGCAGATACAACCACTCCCACGAAATGTTCGCTTGGCCAGATTCCTGCACCAAATGATCTCCCTGAGTTAAAAGGGGCATGTATGGACAAAATGAAACTTATTCGTTACAAATATATGGAAAAAATAAATAAGAAAATGGGCAAATAAAAAGGCAGATGAAACAGTCACCCTCTCCGGTGCCGTGGCCTGTCCCATATGGGACCTCATCAAGTTCGTCTGCTTTATCTTCGGCCAATCCGCCGCCACAATGAACCACACTTTCAAGAAGAGTAGAACTTGAGACGCTTCCCAGTACACTGAAAACAAGGGACTTGCGCGTCTCTGGATTCAGGCTTAAATGAAGCGTTGAACCCGCCGCTTCACACTGCGTGCCTTGTAGTATTTTTTACTCTCTGCGGAAAGCGGAGTCGTATTCCCTATTCCCTATTCCCTAGTCCCTCGTCTACTCCCTGCCCTTCTTGCGAATCTCGATATTCAGCCGCTTGATTTTCTGGTTCAGCGTGGAGAGCGGAATGTGAAACTGTTCGGCGGCGTCGGTCTGGTTCCAGTTGCAGCGCTCCAGCTTCTCGATGATGATGCGGCGCTCGATGTCTTCCAGGATGTTGAACAGCGTGGCGTCGGGGTTGTGCTCCAGCAGGGCGTCCTGAAAGCTGCGGCCGGTGATGTGGCCGGGCAGCAGGTCGGATCCGATGACCGGTCCCGAGGAGAGCACCACACCGCGTTCGATGGAGTTTTCCAGTTCGCGGACGTTGCCCGGCCACTCGTAATCCATCAAGGTGCGCAGGGCGTCGGCGGAGAGCTTACGCGGGGAGAGGCCGTTCTCGCCGGCGTAAAAGTCGAGGAAGTGCTGCGCCAGCAGGGGAATGTCTTCGCGGCGGGCGCGCAACGGCGGCAGGTCAACGCAGATGACGTTGAGGCGGTAGAAGAGGTCTTCGCGGAAGCGGCCCTCGCGCACTTCTTTGCGCAGGTCGATATTGGTGGCGGCGATGATGCGCACGTCCACCTGGATCTCCTGCACGCCGCCCAGGTGCATGAAGCGGCGGTCTTGCAGAACGCGCAGAATCTTGGCCTGCGTGTCCATGCCCATGGTGGCGATCTCGTCCATGAAGAGCGTGCCTCCGTTGGCCACCTCGAAGAGGCCTTTTTTGGAGGCGACGGCCGAGGTAAAGGCGCCCTTGACGTGGCCGAAGAGGGTGGACTCCAGCAACTCGCTGGGCATGGCGCCGGTGTTGATGGGGACGAATGGCTTGTCCTTGCGCGGCGAGTTGGCGTGGATGGCCTTGGCGATCATCTCCTTGCCGGTGCCGCTTTCGCCCTGAATCAGAATCGTGGAGCGGCTGGGCGCCACCTGCGCCACCAGGTCGAAGACCTTGAGCATCGTCTCGCTCTTGCCCACGATGTTGGAAAAGTTGTAACGCTGCTTCAGGGTGCGCTTGAGCTGCAGGTTCTCTTCTTCGGCCTTGTGGCGCGCGACGGCGGAACGAATGTCGGCCAGCAGCTTTTCGTTGTCCCAGGGCTTCTGGATGAAGTTCTCCGCGCCCGCGCGAATGGACTCGACGACATTGTCCACCGTGCCGTAGGCGGTGATCATGATGATCGGCAGTTCAGGATAGCGCTCCTTGAACTGGGGCAGCAGTTCGAGACCGCTTTGGCCGGGCAGCGCCAGGTCCAGCAGCATCAGGTCAAAGTTTTCCTGATCGAGAATCCGCAGCCCCTCCACGCCGTCAACGGCCATTCTTGTTGTGTACCCTTCCAGCTTGAGCAACACTTCGAGCGACTCGCGGATGGCGGCCTCGTCATCGATAACCAGAATGCGGGCCAGGCTGTCAGCCAGATCGGAGTCTCCGGCAGTGGAGGGAGTGGGCGAATTCAAAGGCGGTTCTACCTCAGGCATGAACGGTATTCCTCAACAGGGGAAACTGGAGATGGAAGGTTGTGCCGGCGCCGATGGCGCTTTCGACATGAATCTTGCCGGCGTGCTCCTGGATGATGCCGTAGGAAACGGAAAGCCCCAAGCCGGTGCCGCGGCGGTCGCCGGACCGGGGCACGTTCTTGGTGGTGAAAAACGGATCGTAGATGCGCTTCAGGTGCTCGGGAGCGATCCCGCTGCCGGAGTCGTTCACCAGCGCAGCTACGTAGTTGTCTTTACGGTTGAGCAGCGTGGCCACGCGCAGGCGGCCGCCGCTGGGCATGGCTTCCTTGGCGTTCAGCAGCAGGTTGAGAAAAACCTGTTGCAGCTTGCCGGGATTGCCGTAGATGGGGGGCAACTCCGCGGCCAACTCGAGATCGACGAGAATCTGCGCGGTCTTGAACTGGTGATCGAGCAGGGAGAGCGTGTCGCGGATAACCTGGTTCAGGTTCGTGTCGCGGAACTCGGTGGTCGACGTGCGGGAGAAATTCAGCAGGCCGTTGGCGATCTCGGCGGCACGGAAGCTCTGTTGCGTAATCTTGTCCAGCACCGGGCTCAGGCGAGCATCGCCCTTCAACTGCTTGGCGAGCATCTGCGCGTACGAGGAGATGACCGCCAGCGGCGTGTTGATCTCATGGGCCACGCCAGCAGCCAGCAATCCGATAGAGCTGAGCTTGTCAGCCTGCGCCAGTTGGGTTTCCAGCGAGACGCGCTCGGTGATGTCGTCCACCAGGATGATGCGTCCCACCGAAACAAAATCCCGCGACAGCAGCGGCGCAATGGCGATGTTAGCAATCCGCTGCTCGCCGGCGCGCGTGGTCAGCGGAAATTTGTACAGGTGATGAACGCCCTGCTCGTTGCGAAATCCCTCCAGCGCCTCGATAAACTCCTGCGGGAAGACAACGCTCAGCTCCTGGCCGATGGCCTCTGCGCGGCTGAGCGCATACATGGCCTCCATCTGCGCGTTCCAGCTCTCGATGCGGTCGCCCA
Organism: Occallatibacter sp.; assembly: GCA_049522175.1. GTDB lineage: Bacteria > Acidobacteriota > Terriglobia > Terriglobales > Acidobacteriaceae > Telmatobacter. Next base: position 191,872 of record JBEKOC010000001.1, read on the forward strand.
GATCCAGTGCCAGAATGCCCACATTGATTGACTCGACGATGTTCTCGTTGAATTCCTTGAGCCGCTCGAATTCGCCGATTTTTTCTTCCAGCCGCGCGTAGAGGCTGGCGTTTTGTAAGGCGATGCCGATATAGGAGGCCAGCGATTCCAGCAGTTCCACGTCCTCACTGGAGAGAAAGTCGCCGCCGATAGTGCGGCCCAAGCCGATGACGGCGATGGTGCGCGTGGTCTCCGGTCCACCTAGATTGGCTTCGCTGTCCTGAATCTGGCCCGCTGCCACGCGGCAGGGCAGATAGTAGTTCAGGTCCAGCAGGGCGGCGGTGCGTTGCTGCTCCTCGGGCAGATGCATGGCCTGCTGCGTGTTTTCCAGGAAGATGTGCGAGTGGTCCGTGGCCTGGTCAAAGTTCAGAAAGTCCAGGTCCATGCTCAACTGATCAGCGAGGGCCTCGGCGGGCAACCCGTGGGAGGCGGCCAGCCACAGGCGGCCCGGTTCCTCTGAGCTTCTGGCCAGGAAAACAGCCACACGCGCCACCAGCAAGGTGTGCGGCAACTGCTCGACGATCGACTCCAGCAGTGCATGGAGATCGGTCTCCGAACTCAAGCCGCGGCCGAACTCGACCAGCGCCTTGCGGTAGTCGTAGCGGTGGCGGTCGAAGACCTTGTCGACCCAACCCTGAATCCTTCGTTTGAGAGGTTCAAAGAGGGCCAGCGCCAGCACAATGGCGATGCCCTCGCCCCAGTCCCTGACCGGCTCAGGCAGCCGATAGTGGGCTATCCCGGCGGCCGCTGCAATCACCCCGAAATAAGCTCCCAGAATCAGGCCGGTGGCCAGCGTGTAAGCCACTCCGCGCTTGAAGATCAGGTCGGTGTCCATCAGCCGGTAGCGCACAATGGCCCAACTGAAGGTCAGCGGTAAAAAGATGATGGACAGGCCCGCCAGATTGGTGACCCAACTGTACGGCTGCCAGTCGCAGAGGAAGGGTATGGCGTAAAACAGCGTAAAAGGAATCACCGCCAGCAGCGCGCCGCGGGTGAGCCACTTCAATTGTTGGCGCTGCAAGGGGGTGTTGGCGAGGCTGTAACTGCGTACGAACAGGCCGGCTGCAAAGAGGTAGAAAAAAGCATCATAGCCGGTGCTGACCTGATCCAGACGGTGCTTGAGCAGTCCTGTGGCTTGCCAGAAGTTGATCGCATAGAGCCACATGCCGAACAGCACGGCGCCGGGCGCATAGACCAGCGGAAGCAGCCAGTGGCGGCGCAGCTTCTTGAACCGCTCCTCGGGGAAACTGAGGGCAAAGTGCAGAAACAGCGCTGGTTGCAGCGATTCCGCTATCACATTGATCCAGAAAACGCACTGGTCCAGCTTGTCCCAGTGGCCCATGGCGTCCAGCGCGCCGGTGTACTTGAGCGCGTATAGCGCGAAAGACACCAGGCAGAACATATAGAAATGCGTGGCCCGCGGAGCCGTCCAGCGGCGAAACAGCACGTAGATGCCGATGGCAAGATAAACCAGGCCGATGAGTCGCAGCCCCATTGCCAGATTCCGGTCCGCCGGCTCCGGAATCACCTCGACAATCAACTCCGCCGGCCTGCCCGGCGAAATGCCGCTGCGGCTAATGTGGTAGTAGATCTGGAAGTAGCTGCCGGTGCGATAGAGCGCGCGCTCCAGGTCCGCCGTTCGCACAACGGGGGTAAACTTGGCCCCGCTGGCCAGGGACGGTTGCTCGCTGCTTGTGGGGGCTTCCTCTGGCAGAACCTTCACGCCTGCCAGCGGCTCCTGTGGCCGGATGCCGGTGCGCAGCCCTGATCTGACCGTTCCGACAGGAAGAATATTCACTTCCGTCAGCCGGTCTCCTGCGTGGATGCCCGCTCGCAAGCCGGGACTGTCGGGCATCACCTTGTCGGCTATCAGGCCTTTGCCATCGGCCGCTTCTCTCCACCAGACGCCGTCGTCGGGTTGCTGGGAGTGGCGCTCCTCAAGATAATTCAACACCGCCAGCAGCACCAGGCCGGCCGTGACCAAGCCCAGCAGTGTTGCCTGCAAGCGGTTGAAGAGACTCGTCTCCATCAGGGAAGCACCAACATCCTTCTGCTTTGTTGCACGTCGGCTGCCATGGGTGAATAAAAGTGGAAGACCTGAAAAAGAAGTACAATCGACTGAGAATACGCGAGATAAGGACGTTTGGTCCGGGGCAATGTCAACAGGATTTCAAGCGTTCCTCCATTAAGAATACAATAATTGGCAGGTCGCCTATGAAGAAAGGGATTGGCCTACTGAAACCTGTAACCTGGCATAGATGTATCCGTTTTGGCCGTAATACCCCATAGCCGTCCTTTCTTTGAAGTTAGCCCTGCCACCAGGCCTTCATCCGGAGCAAAAGCCGGAAAGATCCTAATGCTATGCCTGCTTCCCGGCTCTTCAAGGGTGGTGAAGTAAAACATATTTTTCAACGTGTTTCTGGTTTAGAATCTGGATTCAGAATCCAGCTACACAAGGAGAGTTTCCTGTACGTCAAATTTTGTTGTGTGGTTTGAGTGTCTTCGCGGTTTGTGCGCTGCTGTTAGCGGGGCGGCTTTGTCAGTCCCGCCTTCTTTTATATAGATGAGAAATGCCGTTCAAGCTGTAAACTTGCGTGCAGTGTAGGCGTCTACCTGAGTGATGGCTGCCTGCACTACATTGGAACCGATGACCATGGCCATGGCAGAGGAGATAGCCGCCGAGGAGTTTTCGGCTGTCGTTGCAAGGCACCGTCCGCAGATCTTCCGGTTTCTGCTTGCCTCCACGCGCGATGTGGACCTGGCCGAGACGCTGACCCAGGACTGTTTCCTGAAAGCGCACCGGAATTGGCGAAGCTTTCGCGGCGACTCCAGCGCCATGACTTGGCTGATGCGAATCGCCATAAACCTGCAGAAGGACCACTGGCGCAACCGCCGTATGCAGTTCTGGAGGCATACGCAGAACAACGCGGTGGCATTGGACGAAGCCAGCGAGTGGTTGCCCAGCGGCGAACGCTCCGTAGAGCAGCAGTTGCTGGCGAAAGAGCGGGTGGGGCAGGTGAGCAGGGCAGTGGAAAGGCTCAGTGAGCGCCAGCGAACGATCTTTCTGCTGCGCTACGTGGAAGAGGCAGAGTTGAGCGAGATTGCGCAGGCCATCGGGCTGAGTGAGGGCACGGTCAAGGCGCACCTTTCGCGCGCAGTGGCAAGGGTGCGTGCGGAACTGGGAGGAAAACGGTGATGTTCAAGGACAAATTCGCCGACAATTTGCAGAAACCGGAACAGGATTCGGAGTTTGACCAAGCGCTCAGGGACTTTCGCTTGAGCGTTCATGCCTGGAGCGATGCTGCCTTCAGCCGTCCGCGGACTGTGGTCACGGCGGTTGCGCGCAGGCACGTCTGGCGACTGGCGGTTGGCTGGGCGCTGGGATGCGTTCTGGTTGCCGGCGGCGTATCCACGGGGTTCTGGCAGCATCACCAGCGGCAGATGGAGATTAGGATTGCCGCGGCCCGCGTGGCCGAGCAGCAGCGGTTGATTGCCCTGCAACGGGAGCAGCAGGCTCGGCAAGAAGATGAGGATTTGCTGGCCAAGGTGGACAGCGACGTATCGCGGGAAGTTCCTACCGCCATGGAGCCCCTGGTTCAATTGATGGTTGAGGACGAAACCCCGTGAGTGCAAAATTGGGAATCAGAAGCAGTACCTGGATCAATAAGGGAGAATATACGATGAGGGCATTTGGATTGATGAGTTGGGGATTGGCGATTGCAGGAGTTTTGCTGGCAAGCACTGCGCTGGCGCAGGGGGCCGGCGGAGGAATGGAAATGGGATTCGGGGGACATCGTTCTCCCATGGAAAATGCCTTCGGGCCTCAGAGTGCCCAGGGACGCTTTTGGAACAATCCCCGGCTCGTGGAGAAGCTGAAGCTGTCCGATGTGCAGCGCAAGGAGTTTGACGACATTTATCTGCAGCACCGCGAGAAGCTGATCGATCTGCGGGCCAATCTGCAGAAGGCCGAACTGGCGCTGGAACCTTTGGTGCGGGAGGATCCGCCGAACGAGGCTAAAATTCTGGCACAGATTGACAAGGTGGCGCAGGCCCGGGCCGAGCTCGAAAAAGCTAATGCGGCTTTTTTGCTGGCCATCCGCAGCAAGCTGACCGCCGAGCAGTGGACCGAGTTGCAGGCTTTGCGCGCCAATCGCGCGAATAACCTGGGCGGCGCCGGGCAACGCGGCTTGGGACAGGGCAACTGGCGCCAGGGCGGTGGGTACAACCGCCAGACGGCGCCTTCGCAGCCGCCTCCACCCGCATCCTCTGGACCGGGTGCGCCTCCGGTTCCTCCATCAGAATTTGAATAGTCAAAGGAGCTTTTGCAGCACAAGCTTCAGGCAGAGAGCAAATACGGTTGCAGTTAATACCGGTGGCGGCAGGAGATGAACCTCTTGCCGCCGTTTTTTATGTGCGATTGGCTTGCCGGCGTGGGGAAACGCAGTATCTGAAGAGGCTAGCCGGGACTGAGGAACGCCCGGCTCCTGCTGCGAATTGGGACAGACAGGTGGAGCGCAACGCTACAGCGATTGAATAGCTTTGGGACAGGTTTTGAACGGAAGCTATACACTCTGAATCGGCCTGCAACAGAGAGGTCAAAAACGATTCTTAAATTTATGACTAAAGTTATTTCCAACCGGACCGATGAATGGGGCAGATGCAAGAACGCCCATCCGGGAAAAACGGAGGGCCTGGCGGAACGAAAAATGCGCTGCCGGGCATGGTGCGAATCAGGGCATCCAAAAGGAGCTACCTTCCATGGCCCTCGGTGTTTTGAATAATCTTTCAGCAATCTACGCGGAAAACAACCTGAACAACACCAATAGCAGCTTGCAGACGGTGCTGCAGCAGTTGTCGTCAGGTTCGAGGATCAACTCCGGCGCGGACGACGCGGCGGGTCTCTCGCTGGTGAATGGCCTGGGCGCCAACTCTGCGGCTTTGACCCAGTCGGAGACCAATGCCACGGAGGGTGTGGGGCTGCTGCAGGTTGCCGATGGCGCCCTTTCGCAAGTGACCAGTCTGCTGGACCGTGCCATTACGCTGGCTACGGAAGCCTCCAACGGCACCCTCAACTCCACCCAGGAGAGCGCCGCCAACCAGGAATACCAGTCGATCCTGGCCGAGGTCAACAACATCGGATCGACGACCACCTACAACCAGGAGCAGGTATTCAACGGCACCGAGGTGGCCATCTACACCGGCGATTCCTCGACGGCGGGTTCGTCAGTAGACGATTTGAACATCCGTGCGCTTTCAGAGTCCAGCGTGGGTGACACCAACGGTGCGATGAGTTACAGCAGCGGCGAAGGCAATGTGTTCATCGATCTGTCAAACGGCGGCACCAATGCGACAGCGGGCGATGCCTTGCACAACCCCACCTCCACGTTGACCGTTAAATACATGGCGACGGGGCCGAACGGGGCTGTTTCTCAGCAAACTGCAACCATTTCCGCTGGCGGCGCCACCGGCTTCGCCGACACGGCCCAGGGAATGATCAACGCCATCAACGCTGCGAACCTAGGCATTACCGCAAGCTTCACCACGGCGTCGCAGGCAGGAATCCAGGCTGTCACCGCGGGCCACGCCGCAGACACCGGCATTCTGATCACCGGGCCGGGTGCGGGCGTAGGGAGCGGTACCACTCCTGGCGCGGTTGGTGTCCTGGCATTAAATGCTGGCGAGGTAACGCAGGGTGATACTCTCAACGGCACCCTCACCATCACGGACAGTTCCGGCCACACCCACACACAAGTACTCGGCGGAGCCGGCTGGGACACCCTGGCAGACATAGCCGGTACGATCAACGGCGAGGGCTGGGGAATCACGGCTGCCTACAGTGCCGCGGGGACCGGGAGCGATACGTTTACGTCGGCAAGCTCCAAGGCGAGCATAACCGCCGACAGTCTTACCGACGTCACCGCCACCGCCACCGACACACCAACCTACACTGCGGCAGCCGCTTTCTACGCCGTCGGGGTCTCAACGCCGGTCATCGGAGCTAATGGAATTGCGGATCTCGCAACCGCGCAAGCGGCTTCCTCGACCTTCACAACGGATCCCACCGGCACGGGCGGGATCGCGACGATGGGCTACTCTGACAGTTCCGGCGAGTCACTCAACAGCACCGACCTGTTGAACCAATCCGATGCCCAGGCCGCGCTGAACGATCTTAACGTGGCGATCACCGACGTGGCCGCAATGGACGGGTACATCGGCGCACAGATAAATACGCTCAACTCCATTAGCCAGGTGATGAGCACCCAGCAGGAGAACGTGATCTCTGCGCAGAACGCGGTCCAGGCCACCGATTATGCCTCGGCGACATCGAATATGTCCAAGTACGAGATTCTCAGCCAAACCGGCATCGCCGCCCTGGCCCAGGCCAACAGCGTCGAGCAGGAAGTAACCAAGCTCTTGCAGTAACAGCGAGTTTTGCACGAATCGTACGGCTGCAGTAACTTCAAGACAACCCAGGGACGGGCGGCGGCAGGGGTATCACCCCTGCCGCCCATTTTGTTAGACAGAAAATACCGCGCAAGACACCTCCTGCCCCACGGCCACTGGAATGCGCTATCCTGTCGAGGAGAGCGGCGCCTCACTTAACCCGAAGGCATGCAAACCCCATGGCGATAGATGCAATCGAAAAAACCGCCAAGAACCTGGTCCTGACCGTGCAGGACTACTTCCTGTTTGCCGTGCGCGCTTTCACAAACCTCTATCGTCCCCCTATTTACTGGCCTGAATTCCTCATCCAGGCCGACATCATCGGATTCGGCTCCCTGTCCATCGTGATTCTCACCGGGCTCTCCACGGGAGGAGTGCTGGCGCTGCAATCCTCGGCTACGCTGGCCGCCTTCGGCGTTACAGCCGTCACCGGACAGTTTGTCTCGCTCACCATGATCCGCGAGCTGGGCCCGATACTCACCGGCGTCATGGTCAGCGGCCGCAACGCCAGCTCCATGGCCAGCGAACTCGGCTCCATGGTGGTTACCGAGCAGATCGACGCCATGCGCGCCCTGGGCGTCGACCCCATGCGCAAGCTGGTCACCCCGCGCATCGCTGCCACCATCTGCATGCTCTTCTTCCTCACCATCGTTTCCGACGCCTGCGGCATCGCCGGCGGAGGCCTAGTCACCGTCTTCATGAACCACCAGAACGGCACCCAGTACCTGGACAAGGCCTGGGAGCATCTCGGCTATCCCGACATTGTCCAGGGACTAGTCAAGCCGCTCTTTTTCGGCTACATCCTCAGCTCCATCGGCTGCTTTTACGGCATGAGAACCACCGGCGGCACTCAGGGCGTGGGCCGTTCCACCATTCAGGCCGTCGTCTGGTCTTCCGTGTTTATCATCTTCGTCGACTTCCTCCTCACCCAGGTGCTGCTCACCCTCATTCCACCTATATGAGCAACTCTTCCCCTTACGAACAGCCCGGCCCTGATCATTTCGGCCGGCAAGCAGCTGCCGATGCCGGCCCGGTCGTGGTCTTTCGCAACGTCTCCATCGGCTTTGACGGCCCACCCGTGCTGGACAACGTCAGCTTCTCCGTTGCGCCCGGTGAGACCCGCATCCTGCTCGGCCCGGCCGGCGTAGGCAAGAGTGTCCTGCTCAAGCTCGCCAACGGCCTGCTGCGCCCCGATGAGGGCAGCATCCTGCTTTTCGGTGAAGAGATCTCTCACATGCCCGAGGAGCAGCTATTTCCCCTGCGCATCCGCACCGGCATGGTTTTCCAGGAGGGCGCGCTCTTTGACTCACTCTCCGTCCGCAACAACGTTGCCTACCAACTGATTCAGGAGCAGGTTCCTGACGGCGAAATCGACCTCCGCGTCCGCGATGCCTTGCGCTTTGTAGAGTTGGAGGAGACCTTCGACCTCTATCCGCCCAGCCTCTCGGGCGGAATGCGCCGCCGCGTAGCCATCGCCCGCGCATTCATCCACCAGCCGGAGCTGTTGCTCTATGATTCGCCCACCGGCGGCCTCGACCCTCTCACCTCAACCACCATCATCGAACTGATCGTCAAGGAGCGCGACGTCTGCCACACCCCTTCGATCATGGTCACCCACCGCATCCAGGACGCCTTCCTGCTGTGCAACAACCGCTTCGACCCCCAACAGGGATGTATGGTTCCCTTCCTCCAAGGCGAAACCGACCCCAGCACCACCTTCCTTATGCTCGCTGATGGCCGCATCATCTTTGATGGCTCCCTCCACGAGCTGGTCAGAAGCCAAAACCCCTTCGTACGTGAGTTCCTGGAGTAAAACGTTGGATCACCCATCCAGTACCGCGCGGTTCATTTTGCTGCGGCCTTGGCGGCATTCAGCTTTTCGCGCCGGGAAGCATTGACCTTCGCGTCGATCTCCTCCATCGTCAGCTTCTCCAGGTCGCGTTTTTTCGCGCCGGCCCAAGCCTCTCGCAGCCATTCCGGCGCGGACGGTACGCTGGCCAGATAATCCTGAACGCTGAGAATCACAACCACCGGCTCCCCGCGACGATCCACGATAAACCGCTCATTGTATTCGACCGCCCGGTCAATCACTTGTCCAAGCTGTGTGCGCGCCATGTGCGCGTCGATTCTGCGGTTCATCGGCTCCTCCACTCATGCATCAATCAATGCATTGATTGTACATCCACTTTACCTCCTTCCCTCCAGCGAACTTCAATCCCCCCGTCGCCAGCCAGCCACTGCTCACTGTTCCCTCATCCTCCCATCTGCTAAAATCGTCTGTTTTGAGTAATTTCCACAGAATGGCAGGTTCATCATGGGCTTCAAATTTCAGGGCTTCGATCTTATCAACCTCGACTCCAGCTTCAGCGAGGACGAACTGCTGGTCCGCAAAACCGCGCGCGACTTTGTCGAGGACAACCTCATTCCCATCATCGAGGAATGCTTCCGCACCGAGCGTTTTCCGCGCGAGCTGGTCCCACTCATGGGCGAGATGGGCTTTTACGGCGCCAACCTCGAGGGCTACGGCTGCGCCGGCATGTCCAACGTCGAGTACGGCCTGGTCATGCAGGAGCTGGAGCGCGGCGACTCCGGAGTGCGCAGCTTTGTCAGCGTGCAATCCGGCCTGGTCATGTATCCCATCTACGAATTCGGCTCCGACGAGCAGAAAAATACCTGGCTGCCAAAGCTCGCCACCGGCGAAAAGCTGGGCTGCTTCGGCCTCACCGAACCCGGCGCCGGCTCCAATCCCGGGGCCATGACCACTACCGCCCGCAAGGTCGGCAACGAGTATATCCTCAACGGCGAAAAGCTCTGGATCACCTCAGGAACCATCTCCGACGTGGCCGTTGTCTTCGCAAAAAATGAGGACGAGGGCGGCAAAATCCGCGGCTTCCTGGTGGAAACCAACCGCCCCGGCTTCTCCTCCTACGATGTCCACGGCAAGTGGAGCCTGCGCGCCTCCCACACCAGCGGCCTCTCGCTCCAAGACGTGCATGTGCCTCTCACCGCCCTGATGCCCGGCGCGGCCGGCATCAAGAGCGCCTTTATGTGCCTCAACCAGGCGCGCTACGGCATCAGTTGGGGAGCCATCGGCGCGGCCATGTCCTGCTTCGACACCGCCCTGCAGTACGCCAAATTCCGCAAGCAGTTCCGCAACCAGCCCATCGCCAGCCATCAGATTGTCCAGCAAAAGCTGGTCTGGATGGCCAATGAAATCTGCAAAGCGCAGATGCTCTCCCTCCAGGTTGGCCGCCTCAAGGACGCGGGCAAGGTGGAGCACTATCACATCTCTCTCGCCAAGCGGAACAATGTCTGGATGGCCCTGGAATGTGCCCGCATCGCCCGTGACATCCTGGGCGCAAACGGCATCACCGACGACTACCCCATCATGCGCCACATGATGAACCTGGAATCGGTTATCACCTACGAGGGCACGCACGACATTCACACCCTGATCGTGGGCCAGCACCTCACCGGGATTCCCGCCTACTGAGAATCCGCTGCAATGAGCCGCGCTCTCTTATTGTATGAGAGCGCGGCTATTTCTTTTGGCTGATCAGCCTTATCCGCGCCGTGAAAACTCTCCCCAGGTACTCGGTGAACGTTCCGTACTGCGGCGAATCCACCACGTTGTTCACCACCAGTGGATCCCTGCTGTTGGTCATGTTTTCCATCACCCCGCGCAGCCCGAAGTACGCGTGGCGAAAGTGAAAGCGCCATTCCAGCCCCGGGCCGATGGACAGGTAATCCGGAAAGCGCTGCGAGCCTGCCGCGCCCGCCACCTGGGAGTTGTCGTTGACCGGGGTGTAGGGGAAGCCGGTACGCCAATCGACGGTGTAAACAAAGTCCCAGCGCTTCTTGAGTTGCGGTATCGGAAGTGGCAGCCATCCCCAGCTGAGCACGCGGTTCGGCGTGTCCCATCCCAGAGGACCGCTCTGCTGAGGGCCAAGCATCGACAGCGTCGGCACATAATCGATGGCCGCATTCGTGTGGGCGGAGGAACGCGTGTAAGCGGCAAAGAGCGTGTATCCGCCGGCAAAGGTGCGCCGCGCATTGATCTCGGTCGCATGGTCGCTATCCCGCCTGCTATTCGTCAGCGCATAGTTTCCGTAAAGTGACGACGAAGTATTTTGGTTCACGTAGGCGAATTCATCGGTCACGCGCTTGTGCAGATAATTCACATTGACATAAACGGAACCCGGCAGCCTTTCTTCGATTCCGGCGCTCCAGTTCACCGCCCTGGCTTCATGCAGCGATCCGTAGCTGGCGGTAAAGGTCGTCTCCACCGCCGGGCCCACCGGCGTTACGCCATCGGTTTCGTAGTAAGTGTCATAGCGGATGCCGGCCAGCGCTCGCGCCAGGTACTCCAGTTGCGTGTGCTCGTAATAGAGCCCGATGCCCGCGGAGAATCTTGTCCTGCCTTTGGCGGCGGCAGGCGAGTAAACTGCTGCCAAACGCGGAGTAAAAAGCGGGCTGCGGATGATCTCGTCCCAATCGAGGCGCAATCCCGGTTCCACCAGCAGGCCGGTGTGCGGCTTCCAGCGGTCCTGCAGGTATGCGCTGGCTTCCATGTTATGACGCGTAAACGGCGCGGTTGCGGGAAAAGTGCTGCTCCGCAGAAGCGTTCCATCCTCGCGCAAATACTCCACCGGCGCGCGTGTGACGCTCTCGCCGTAGCCGATGTGGTCCACATCGATGCCCGCCTTCAGATCGTGCTCCCCGGCCCAGTGCTGCGGCGGCAGATAGAGCGCTGCGTTCCCCTCGATGCGCTGCGAGTGGCCGGTCTCGTTCTCAAAGTAACTGCCTTCGGAAATCTCCGGGGTGATTTGATAGGGAGTATTTCCATGCGGCTCGTAGCCGTCGCTGATGCGCACCACGCCCAGCCCCAGATCCAGCAGCGCGCCCTTGTGGAAGCTTTGCTGATCGCGTAGATACGGCAGCCAGGCAATGGTGTTGCGGTCGGTGGTGCTAGGCTGTGGAACCAGCGTCGAGATGCTCTCGTTGGGGGAATGATACACGTTGAACAGCAGGCCGCCCGTCAGTATGTTGGCCGGCGTGAGATTCGTCTGCAAGCGGATCAGGTTGCTTCCCCGGATCAGGTGGTTGGTGTCAGCCCCCGCGGGGAGTCCCTCTATGTAGATATCGTCGAATTCCGCCTCCACTCCGTCGAAAAACCATGCCCGGTTGCGTATCAGCGGGCCGGAAAAAGTGACCCGGGGTACAAACTTGTCAAAGCGAATTCCGTTGGCGTCTCTGAACGAGGGAATGAAGTTTGTGGCATTGAAGCGGAAGGTGTTATCGCCTTTCCCGGAGTAGAACGCCAGCACGCCTCCCGTGCTTCTGCCATACTCCACCGGGTAGCGTGTCGCCTCCTTGTCGATGGAGCGAACCGCGTCAGCGCTGACACGCAGGGCAAGAACCCCGCTCATGGGAGAACGGATGTCGAATCCATCCAGCATATCCAGCGTCGCCCATGTCTCTGACCCGAACACATGCACCTGGCCGGTCGCGTCCTGAACCACTCCGGGATAAAACGGCAGCAGGTTGCGTATGTCGCGCGAAGTTGGGTACGGTACATTGATGATCTCCGGCAGTTCCATGGTGAGCTTGTCGGGAATCTGTTCCGTATCGATGCCGGGAGCCGAGGCCGTAACGCTCACCTGCTCCACCACCACCTGTTCGTGGTTCAGCACCACCCGGATCTCTCGAACCTGCGGATCGGCCTGGGGCTCAACCGTCTCATAATATCCGGGCTTTGCGACGCGCAGCAGGTAGGGCTGGCTTCCCTTGATTAGATACGTCCCATGCCCGGCGTAGTCGGTCGAGAAACGAATCTCGCTCTCTCCCGGCTCCTGAAGTATTACCTGGGCGCCGGATACCGTCGCGCCAACTTCGTCCACCACCGTCAGCACCGTTGTAGCATTCACCGCCGTCGTCTGTGCCCCGGCAGAAACCATGCCGCCAAGGAATAGAAGCCCAAGAATGACCCCGCCCACATACGTGATAGTTCGCATGGGTTCACCACCATCCGGCCTCCCCATTTTAGAGCGATTCCCAGGTTTTGTCCGGCGTTTTTGTTGTCCACAAACCTCCCATGGACAACCCCGGCCGGATGCGGCATAGTCGTATCCATGCCGATTTTTCCTTCGTATGTGCGTAACTTTGCCTTGTCCGCCTGCGCTGCGGCCCTCTCACTTGCCTTCGCCGCTGCCGCCCAGCAGCCGACCGCCCCGCCCATCGTGCTCCACGCCGCCCGTCTGCTCCAGGTCGATACCGGAACCCTCCTCCAGCCCGGTGAGATTCTCGTCCAGGGCGAGCGCATCCGCGCCGTGGGCAGCTCCGTCGAGCATCCACAGGGAGCCCGCGTCATCGACCTCGGCGATGCCACGCTGCTCCCCGGCCTCATCGACGCTCATGTCCATCTCTTCCTGCATCCCGGCGCCGAAGACCTGCAAACCGTCGTTGAGTCGGTTCCCTGGCGCACCCTGCTTGCCGCCCAGGCCGCCAAGGCCGATCTCATGGCCGGCTTCACCGCCGAGCGCGACATGGGCACCGAGGGCGCCGGCTCGGCCGATACCGCCCTCCGCGACGCCATCAATTCAGGCCTCATCCCCGGCCCTCGCATGCGCATCAGCGGCAACGCCATCGATATTTTGGGAGGCCACGAGGACGCTATTCATTACAATCCCGCTCAGCACGTGCTCTCCAACGCCGATTACGCCAACTCCAGCGACCAGTTAATCGAAGTCATTCGCCAGCAGCACAAAGAGGGCTCCGACTTCGTCAAAATCTATGAGACGGGTCACGATACAGTCGTGGACGGCAATCTGCGCACGCCCTACCAGTACACCGAAGCGCAACTGGCCGCCGCTGTTGAAGAGGCGCGCAGGCTGGGCACAACGGTCGGCGTCCACGCCCAGGGCGAGCCGGGCACGCTCTACGCCGCCCAGGCCGGCGTGGCCTCCATCGACCACGCCACCCAACTCAGCGACGAAACCATGCGCCTCATGCGCGAGAAAAACATCGCCGCCGTCCCCACCTTCGCCATCTTCGATTACTTCGCGCAACATGCTCCGTCGGCCGTCGTCGCCGCGCGTGAGAAGGCTATGCTCGAATTAAAGATTCGCGAGTTCAAGCGCCAGGTCGCCGCCGGAATCCCCTTTGCCGTGGGCTCCGATGTGGGTCCCTTCCCGCACGGCACGCAGGCCGTCGAGATGGAGCTGATGGTCCGCTACGGCATGAAGCCGCTGGCTGTCCTGCAAGCCGACATGATCAACGGAGCCAGGCTCCTCGGCTGGGAGGGCCAGATCGGCCTGCTCAAGCCCGGCTACTTCGCTGACATCGTCACCGTTCCCGGTAACCCGCTCGACGACATCACCGCCGTCGAGCGTGTCAGCTTTGTGATGAAAAACGGCATGGTCGTCCGGCCCTAGTTTTTTCTGAAATTACTATGAAAACAATGCTCCGTGCCCCATCCATTCCGCGTTCTTTGCGGAATGGGTGGGATATCACGATAATTTCTTTTCGAATCAAATCAAATAGATTATCTATCTATATTTCGCTGTAAAAGCCGCCGCTCACTGCGGCGGCTCCGCGGTCTTCGCTGCAGCCTTTGCTTTCTTGGCCTCTTTCTTTTCCGCCTTCTGTGTCATCACCATATCCAGCACGCGCGTATAGCGCAACGGCTTCACCTGCTTGAGTGAATCCTTGATCGCCTTGCGATAGGCAGCCAGGTAAATGGAATACAGAATCGCGACTGTGCCTAATATACCCCATGCGAATCCCCAGCAAAATCCCGTAATAGCGGCTCGGCTAAATTCATTCATCGAGATCGTTCCCTCCAAAAATCATCATAAAACGCTTAAACCGCAACAATAAAACTGTCTTCCGTGCGCGTCACTGGATGGTAAAGGGTGTCGCGTTCCACCGGAATCCGGCCGGCCTCGGTAATCAGCCGGCAAAGCTCCTTGCGCGTCATCCCCTGCGGCGTGGTCGCGCCGGCGTCGTGGTAAATCTTCTCCTCCACCACTGTGCCGTCCAGGTCGTCCGCTCCAAAGCGCAGCGCAATCTGCGCAATCTTCGCGGTGAGCATCTGCCAGTATGCCTTGATGTGGGGAAAGTTGTCCAGCAGCAAACGGCTCACTGCCACCTGGCGAATGTCTGTCAGCCCCGTGGTCACCGGCAGGTGATCGAGCGCCGTGTTCTCCGGATGAAAGGCCAGCGGGATAAACGTCTGAAAGCCGCCCGTCTCATCCTGCACGGTACGCAGCTTCAGCAGGTGGTCCACCCGGTCTTCGTCATTCTCGATGTGCCCATACAGCATCGTCGCATTGGACTTGAAGCCCAGCTTGTGGGCCAGCCGCGCCGTCTCCAGCCACTCCTCGCCGTCGATCTTGTGATCGCAGATAATGGACCGCACGCGCGCCGCAAAAATCTCCGCTCCTCCGCCCGGCATCGAGTCCACTCCCGCGGAGCGCATCTTGAGCAGCGTCTCTTCAATGCTCAGCTTCGCCCGCCGCGCCAGGTACGCCACCTCCACCATGGTGAAGGCCTTCACGTGCACCTTGGGAAAACGCGCCTTCAGCCCGTGCACCAAATCGAGAAAATATTCCAGCGGCAGATCCGGGTGCAGCCCGCCGACAATGTGAAACTCCGTCACCGCCTCCGAGTAGCCCGTGGCCGCCTTCTCCCACGCCTCCTCCAGCGCCATGGTGTAGCCGGCCGCGTCATTCTTCTTGCGCCCAAAGGCGCACAGCCTGCAATTCGCCACGCACACATTGGTCGGGTTGATGTGCCGGTTGACGTTGAAGTAGGTCACGTCCCCATGCATCCGCTCGCGCACATGGTTGGCCAGCCAGCCCACCGCCAGCACGTCCCGCGATCCGTATAGCGCAATCCCGTCGTTGAATCCCAGCCGCTCGCCAGCCAGAACTTTGCCGGCAATCGGCTCAAGCCGCGGGTCGTATGTGCGAAAGGCTACTGTTTGGCGGGTCTCCGCCCTCTCCGTCTGCATAAGCTAATGATACAGAATCCTGGTAGTAGTGCAGTCTCCGGCTATCCGCTAATACGTTTAGCAGGCCCTCCAAGAGTCGCGAACGGCCTTTCAGTAAGGTGTTTCACCCACCCACTGACCACCTTTGCACTCCGGATATCCAGCAGATAGACGTTGCAGTTCGTCGTTCTCGTACATCGCTACGTAATCATCGATGACCCACCGGTTATTCTCCAGAATCGCGGTTACAACACCTTCATAGTGGTCATACGAAGGGGAAAGACGAAGGTCGCGGCTGTAGGTCTGCTTGGTTGTGAATCCGAGTTCAACATCGACGCGGTTTTCTCCGATAGCTCTACTGCCAAGAATTCGAAAAATGCGTGGAGTTGCTGCGTCATTGGGACCCGTGAACAAACCCACCTCCAACCAAGGTGTCGCGGGCTTGTATGTGTTGGCGCGAAGAATCTCGCCGTAGCGCCGGTAATAATCTTTGTCACAGGCTTCAAGGCTGTCGAGCTGCTGAGCAAGTCGTTTGCTGAGAAGTGGCCAGAGCGCTTTCTTTGCGCGCCCATAAGGAATCCCGAGCTGTCGGTATTTGGTGACGTGGGTGTAGAAGACTTGCACTGCGTTGAGCGCGGCTTGGGGGGCATTGTTGCTCACGTGAAGAGGTTCGAGAATGCATGCTTCTATGCAAAACGCCAGTTTTGTCGAATGGAGGGAGCCCGTTGGAACCTTCGCCTGACCTGCGAACGGAGCGAAAATCTCTGGGGACCCCATAGAGAATTCGGCGGTGAGCGAGTATTGACCTGGCTTGTCGAAGGCAAACCCTGCTCCATCTTTCAGCGAAATGATTCTCTTTGCATTGGTTTCCGAATATTGCCCCAGCACAATGAAATCTGAGGGTGAGTATCCATTGCTACCGGCTCGCGCCTCATCCTGCCACGGTACTTCGTTGCCGTCAGGACCAATCACTTTGAAATTCACAAACTCATTGCCTTGCAGGCGACTGACCAAGATCGGTTGTTCCGACCGACTATAAAGCTGGAGGACGATTACTACGCTCTCACCCAGTGCGAAGAGCTGCTTTGAAGGAAGAGTATAGAAATATAGTTCGGGAGTTTTGGTCGACGTCACTGGAGCCTGACCCCACGTGCCTTGCGAGGAGACCAAAGAATACGAAAGCAGAAATACTGAGGCCTTCACAATCCAACGGTTTGACTTGCGCATACTGATATTAGACACCATAAACGGGCTTTAACTCCTGAGTTGCCGGCAACTCGAAAACTGCACCACTGCCCTATTCCCTATTCCCTATTCCCTGCTCTTCCACCACCCCGTCATACAGCGAAGCCGCCAGCAGCCGCTCTCCAACCGCGCGCACCAGGGCAATCTTGTACCCGGTCTGAGCCCACTTCCACTCCAGCGATTTCGGATCGATCAAGTAAACCTGGTCGCTCGTCCGCGAGCTGACCAGAATCCTGTTCAGGTGTGCGTCATAATAAAGCGCGTCCACGTCAGTCAACGGAAAACGATGCACCCACATCCACGTCTTGCCCAGGTTGTGCGTAAAGTACACGCCCTCGCGCGCTCCCAGCCACAACGTCCCATCCGTCGAAAAGACAATGGAATGAATCCGTGTGAGCATGGCCGGAATGCCCATTGGTCTCCAGCTCTCTCCACCGTCGGTGGATAGTACCACTCCATCCTTCCGGGCAGCGGTCAGTTGCGCTCCGTGCGCGGCCACCGCAAGATAATCCCCCACGCCCATCACCGGCCCGCCCTGCCAGCTCTCGCCCTTATCTTTGCTGGTGTACACGCCTCCCGGGGTCGCGGCCAACCAGGCCTCGCCGGATAGATCCAGCGCGCGCACGCGGCCGTCCATCTCGCGCCGTGTATCCTTTACCTGCTTCTCGATGTTGACGCGCGTTCCATAGTGCGTCTCCGTGGCCGTCTTCACCAGCGTGTTCTGAATCGTGCTGCGCGAGCTCCAATGAAATACCGGCGTATCCTTTGTGCTTTCGTTCTTCTCCAGCGCGAAAATCCCGTGATTGGTTCCCGCTACAATCGTTCCCTCCGGAGACTTGGCCAGCGCAAAAACATCGCGACCCTCCAGCCCATCAGCCATCTGTTCCCAATGCGCCCCGCCATCGCTGGAAACGAAAACCCCGCCATAGGCCTTGTCGTTCACCACCCCGGCAAAAATCCGCGCCGGATTGCCGCTGGCTGGATCGCTGTTTTCCACCAGAAGCGCCTCCACCTTGCGCCCGCTGAAGCCCTCATTCGCCTCCACAAAGCTGACCGCTGCGTCCCGGCTCAGCAGTACGCCGCCGCGGTCAGTGGCCATTAGCACACGATGCGAGTCCCCCGGATCGACAAAAACATCGTTCACAATTACATCCGGCCCGGTCATACGCTCAAAGTGCTTGCCGCCGTCCACCGTCTTGTACAACCCCTCGGTGGTTCCGGCATACACCACCTCCCGGTGGGCCGGATCCTGCTTCAGCACTCGCGTCCTGCGCGCCGTCGAGGGAATGCCCTCGATCTTCCTGAACAGCTCGGCGGCGTTCTCGCTCTTGTAGATGCCGCTGCACGCGCTGGCAAACACAATCTTCGGCTGCGCCGGATCGATGATGATGGAAAACACGTCGGAGTCGTCGATGACGCCCTTCTTGATGTTGTGCCAGCTCTTGCCCCCGTCGGTAGTCTTCCACGGCAGGTGCCAGGTGCCGGCGTAGACCACATCCGGGTCCGCCGGATCGATGGCCAGCGACTCCACCTCGTGAATCTCATGGCTGTCCGGCGGGCTGATCTGCGTCCACGTGGCGCCCCAATCCGCGCTGCGAAAGACTCCTTCCAGGGTTCCCGCAAAGAGCATTGCGGGGTTCGAAGAAGCTTGCGCAAAGGCGCGAATCGACTGCCCGCGGAGCCCCTCGACCGCGCTCCAGCTCCGTCCGCCGTCGTGGCTCACCCACAACCCGCCGCCGGGCTGGTCCAGCTTCCATGCGGCCGCAAAAACCATACCCGGATGCGCCGCGTCTACCACGATATGGTCCACCACCAGGTCGTCGGCCGGGTCCAGCTTCGAGAGCCGGCGCCAGCTTGCGCCTCCATCCACCGACTCGTAGAGCCAGCTGTTGGTGGTGCCCAGATACAGATGGTGAGGCTCGCCCGGAACCGCTGCGAAGGCCCGCGCGTCGCCCCCCATGGGGCCAATCGCGCTCCACGGCGCCTGCGCCGGCAATCCGGGGACAGCAAGCAAAAACAAAACTATAAGTAAGACTCGCTCAACTTCGGACAATAAGGAAAAATCAAAACAGGTGTGCGGACGATTCATGCAGGCAAGAAACTCCCTAAGCTCATAGAAAGAGTATACAAACAAGGCGTGATTGCCGGACTACAGGCACACAAATGCCGTTATTTATGATGGAAGGCCCATCCGCCGCCGCTGTGTTTGCCGGATTGTTGGCCGCTGAGGCTGGTTCTGGATAGTGCTCCAAGCAAGTCAAAAAAGCTGACCGGCGAACTGGCCAGCCGGCCAGCCTTCGTGGAATTGCTGGAGAAAATGCGCTGCCCTTGGCGGCAGGCCCGGAGGCCTGCCGCGCCAGGCGTTGGTGAAACGGTTACTTCTTGCCGGCAGCCTTCTTCGCGGGCTTGGCGGCAGCTACTTTCTTGACCGGAGCCGGCTTCACCACGGACTCGTCCACCGGGGTGGTTCCGGGCACGTCGGCCGCAAAGTTCGCGCCGGCTGGCACCAGGTAGGTTTCCACCGCTTGCGCGTCTTTCGTGTCCGTCGCCACGCTGATGCGCGCCGCGTCAATGCCCTTCTCCGTCACCAGGTACTCCTTGACGTTGACGGCGCGCTCGGCAGCCAGATCAACCACCTTGAGGTGCTTGTTCTTCTTGGCGGCCTTTACTTCCTTCGCGGTCTTGGCCTGCTCCTTGGCATCTGCCTCGCCCACCACGACCAGCTTCGCATCCGGCTGCCGCTGCAGGGCCAGGGCAACTCCGTCCAGAGACGCCTTCGCTTCGTTGTTGGCGCGGGTCGGACGTGCCTTATCCTTGCTGAAGTCAACCGAGCCAAGCGACTGGGTGTGCGGGATCGGAGCCACGTACGGGGCCAGGATGGTGACGCCGGTGTTCGCGGTCGCCGTCTGGCTCTTATCGTCGGTCACGCTGCATGTAATCCCCGCCATGCCTGTCGGAGCACCGGCAGAATTAAAGACTGCCGTAGCGCCGCTGCCGCTTACCGAGCCGGCTGTAGCCGAGTAGCTGTAGGTCAGCGGGCGATTCTGCGGGCTCACCCCGTTTGCGGTAACCGTGCTGGTTTCGCCCGGCTTGATGGTGCTGGGGCTGGCAGAGCAGCTGATGGTCGGCGGCTCAAACTGCTTCACCGTAAAGCTGGCCGTTGCGTCAGCCGACTGGCCAGGCTTCAAGCCCTCCACGCCCTTCTTGCCTTCCTTCACTTCCGCCTTCACCGTATAGCTGCCCGGCGCAAGCGCTGCGGTGGCCACGGTGGCCGTCGCGCCGCTGCCCGTCACGCCGGTTCCCGACCAGTTGTAAACCACAACGTTCTTCTTGTTGTTGGTATCCACCGAGCCGGCGGTAGCGGTCACCGTTACAGGTTCTCCGGCGTAAACGGCGGGCGGGTTGGCTACGGCTGACAGCGTGATCGGCGGAGCCTTCTGGCACCCGATCGACACAAAGGCTAAACACGCCAAAGCCAGAACCATACAACCAGACTTCAAAATCTTTGAATACATGTGACTCTCCTCCACGATTTCAGATTGAATACGTTGATGAAGTGGTTTGCATATGCGCGCCATTTCCTGACTAAAACAACTGAACATCCTGAAAATCAATTATGGAACACAACAAACACGAGGGGTACTTCAATACCGAATCATAGTACCATACCCGTACCTTTGGATAGTCCCTCCTGAAAACTTGTTTTTTAGCCGGCAGATTGGCAAACGATTTATGTGATATAGTGGCAGCCCGAGGGCGAATAATACGAGAAAATTGACATAAAACGAAAGAGGTTGGCCGGCAAACCGGCCAACCTCCAGGGTCGACTCAAGAATCGCGCAATCTAGCTCATATCCGGCCCCCAGGTGTTACAGGAGGTGGCCGGAGATTGATTTTACCACCGCCGGATCTCCCCCGCTGGCCTTTTCCGGCAGCCTGGCGGAGTTACTTTGCCGCTGGTTTCCCCGCTGCCGGCTTGTGGCCCGTGCCGGTCAGTGGCTTGCGAACCTGGGCCTTCACCGCGCTCTCGTCCACAGTCGTGGTGCCTTGTACGTCGACCGCGAAGCTGGCTCCAGAGGGCACCAGGTAATCTTCCACCGTCTGTCGATCGGCCTTGCCCGTCACCACGCCCACGCGGGAGGCGTCAATGCCCTTCTCCTTCACCAGGTACTCTTTGGCGTTGACCGCCCGCTCGGCGGCCGGGTCCGTAACCTTGAGGTGCTTGTTCTTGAGCGCCGCCTTCTGCTCCCTGGCGGTCTTGGCCTTCTCCTTGGCATCCGAATTGCCCACCAGTACTACCTTGGCATCGGAGTGCTTTTGCAACTCAAGCGCTACCTCGTCCAGGCAGGCCTTGGCTTCGTTGTCCACGCGCTCGGGGCGCAGCTTGTCGGCAGCAAAGCTGAGCGAGCACAACGCCTGGGCGTGCGGTGCCGGAGCCACATACGGGGCAAGGATGAGCACGTTGGTGTTCGCGGTTGCCGTCTGACCCTTGTCGTCGCTTACGTTGCAGGTGACGGTCGCCGCGCCGGTCGGCGCTCCGGTTGAATTAAAGACCACCGTGGCCCCGCTGCCCTCCACCGTGCCAGCCGTAGCTGAATAGCTGTAGGTCAATGGGCGGTTCTGCGGGCTCACTCCCGACGCGGTAATCGTGCTGGTCTCGCCCGGCTTGATAGTGCCCGGATTGGCCGAACAACTGATGGTCGGCGGTTCGAAGGCCTTCACCGTAAAGCCGGCAGAGGAATCGGCGGATTCCCAGGGCTTGAGCCCTTCTTTGCCCGGTTTGCCTTCCTTCACGCCGCACTTCACCGTGTAGCTGCCCGGCGCAAGAGCTGCCGTGGCCACCGTCGCTGTCTCCCCTGTACCCGTCACCCCGCTGCCGCTCCATGTATAAACCGTGTTCAGCTTGGGATTCAGTCCGCCCGCCGTCGCCGTCACTGTTACCGGGTCTCCGGGGTAGATCGTAACCGGGTTCGCCGAGCACGACACCGCTACCTGCTGAGGCGGCGCAATCGAGCCTGCGTTAAAGACAATGCCGGCGCTCAGGCGTTCTGAATTGATGCCTACAGTCCCGCCGTCATTCACACCAAAGTTAATGTGCATGTACTCATAGTCGGCCTGGATTAACCGAATCGATATATGACGGCTCAGCTTGTAGTCCAGGCCGCCTCCAACCGCCACGCTGGGGCCCCAGGTATACCAGTTGTGAACCGGGCCATCCACCAGCGCCTCACCGCCATTTGCATGCACAAATGGCCTCCAGGAGCCCTTGGGATAACGCAATATCAAGCCGCCGGCAACGGTCGTAAAGCCGTCGTTGTTGCCGTGTGTTCCGGTCTGCCCTGGAGGATTCGAATTCTCTGAGCCCCACTCATGAATGCCGGTTTCAGCTTGCAAACCAACATAGCGATTGAAAAAATAGGAAGCGCTGAATATCCCGCCGACTGCAACGGCATCGTAGGAGCCAGTCTCGTTCGGAGTAACGTCAGTCCTTGTATCGGTTGCATGGGGCGACAGATAACTGTAGCCTACAAAGATGTCCCACCTCGACGCGGTATCGTCTTTAGGCGTCCCTTTCACAGCCGGAACAACTTGGGCGACCAAGGCAGCCGGCAACAACGCCAAAATTGCTAAGGCAGCAAATCGGCTTATAGACTTCGTAACACTTGGAAACATTCGCTTTTCCTCCGTAATCAATCTGGGCGACAAATGCTGGGCGACAAATAGACTAAGCTGCGGCAAACCACTGCAACGACCCCTGCTGTACTCGACGTTTTAAGGGGGGGAAATCCCACGCAGATAATACAGCATGTTTAAAACTACCATCATTCATTGTCTTTCTGAAAGAGGTTTTTCAATCAAGAGTTTGCGCTGTTACATCTTTAGATACTATGTGTAACTAATAAAAAATTACCTTGGTAACCTAATTGAAAAACTTAGTTTCAAGATTCTGCTTGCCCCACATTCAAGGTCTTCAGCAGGCTGCGAGGTTCACGCTGAATCTTCTCTTGCAGCAGCGTAAGTGCGTAGATCAGTTGCTCCGGGCGCGGCGGGCACCCCGGAACATAAATGTCCACTGGGACCACCTGGTTGACGCCCTGCACCACTGCATAGTTGTTAAAAACCCCGCCCGATGTGGCGCACGCGCCCATCGAGATTACCCATTTCGGCTCCGGCATCTGGTCGTAGAGCCGCCGCAGCACCGGGGCCATCTTCTGCGAAACCCGCCCGGCCACGATCATCACGTCCGATTGCCGCGGAGAAGGACGGAAGACCTCGGCGCCGAAGCGCGCGATGTCGTAGCGCGAAGCGCCCGTAGACATCATCTCGATGGCACAGCAGGCCAGCCCAAAGGTCATCGGCCACAGGGAGTTCTTCCGGATCCAGTTCACCGCATAATCCAGCGAGGTCAGCAGAATGCCCTCCGGCACTTCATAGCCGTAGCTCGCTTCCTGCACCTTCGCGCGGTTTGTCGCGCTGCTCTCCAGCGCCCCGAAAAGATATCGATCCCGCTCTACCGTTGCCGTCATGCCTCTACTATACCTCTGTCCGGCAGTAAGCGGCGAACGCCGCCCGGTTTGCGTCGCGAGAAAAATTCATGTAGCGCAGAGACAATAAAGATTCCATGACGCTGCGCTCGTCTGTGGCCACGTTGAGTGGTTTTTTTAACAATCTTCATGGGTTCCTTATTCGACCACACCTATATTTATCTTTAAGACTCTCGCAAGACTTGCGCAATCTTACGTCTGCACGATGGCTTGTGCCGCCTCTGACAGTTATTAAGTTTGTCGTTTACCGCATTTTTCTGGAAGTGGAAACCCTATGCGACGTTGTGGAATCAAACTGCTGTTTCTCTCCGCCCTGCTGGCAATCCCGGCAATGGCCATGGCCGCAGCCCCCGACCTGGCCCCAGCCTCCTCGGCTCCGGCCACCCAAGCCCAGATTGCCGCCCTGCAACAGGCCGTGGACGCCAACAAGGCCGCCGCCGCTGCTGCTCAATCCTCCGGCGACAACGCCTGGATGCTGGTCTCCGCGGCCCTCGTTCTGTTGATGACCGGTCCCGGCCTGGCCCTGTTCTACGGCGGCCTGGTCCGCAAAAAGAACATCCTCTCCACCATGATGCAGAGCTTTGCCATGATGGGGCTGGTCACCATCCTCTGGGCCGTCACCGGCTACTCGCTGGCCTTCGGACACGGCAACTGGTTCATCGGCGGATTCGAGCACCTCTTTCTGCGCGGCGTCTCCCTCACCCCCAACACCGATTACGCCGCCACCATCCCCGAGCAGACCTACATGATTTACCAGCTCATGTTCGCCATCATCACCCCGGCGCTCATCACCGGAGCCTTTGCTGAACGCATGAAGTTCAGCGCCATGGCGGTCTTTCTCTCCCTCTGGTCGCTGGTTGTCTACTGTCCCATGGCCCACATGGTCTGGGGTGTGGGCGGATTGCTCAACGCTACCGGCGGCCGCTTCCCTAGCCTCGATTTTGCCGGCGGCACCGTCGTCCACGTCACCAGCGGTGTCTCCGCGCTCGTCTGCTGCCTCTACCTCGGTAAGCGCATCGGCTACCCCCACACCAAAATGCAGCCCCACTCCATGGTGCTCAGCTTCATCGGCGCCTGCCTGCTCTGGGTAGGATGGTTCGGCTTCAACGCCGGCAGCGCGCTCGGCGCAGGTTCGCTGGCCACCAGCGCCTTCATCAACACTCACTTTGCTGCTGCCGCCGCCGCCGTCGGTTGGTCCATCGCCGAATGGATTCACAATGGCAAGCCCACTGCCCTGGGCGCCATCTCCGGCGCGGTTGCCGGATTGGTCGCCATTACCCCCGCCGCCGGTTTTGTACAACCCTTCGCGGCCCTTGCCATCGGCCTCGCCGCCGGACTCGTCTGCTTCTTTATGGTCTTCCTGGTTAAGAATTTCTTCGGCTACGACGACTCGCTGGACGCCTTCGGTGTCCATGGAGCAGGCGGAACCCTGGGCGCGCTGCTCACCGGCTTGTTTGCCACCCGCGCCATCAACGCCGCCTTCGGCAACAACGCCGCCGGCAGCCCCCTGCCCACCGGCGCCATAGACGGCCACTGGGGCCAGTTGCTCAACCAGGCAGCCGGCGCCGGCCTGGCATGGTGCATCTCCATCGTGGGAACTCTGCTGTTGCTTTTCGTCGTCGACAAGCTCATCGGTTTGCGCGTTTCACCGGAACATGAATCTCAGGGACTTGACATCTCCCAGCACGATGAAGAAGGCTACGACCTGAACTCGTAAGAAATTGATTTGCCGGGAGCGGCCCCACCAAGCCCTCCCGCCTGTTACGCTGTCAAAGCGAGGAATCTGTTTATGGTCAAAATTGAAGCTATTTTGCAGCCCTCCAGGCTGGATGCGGTCAAGGATGCGCTGGTCGAGGCGGGCATTGAAGGTATGACGATCCTGGAGGCTCGCGGCCATGGCCGTCAAAAGGGCCACACCGAGTTCTATCGCGGCCGTGAATACTCCGTCGACCTGTTGCCCAAGATCAAGATCGAGATGGTGGTTAAAGACGAGATGAAAGACAAGGCCGTCGATGTCATCCTCGCCGCCGCCCGCTCTGGCCGCATTGGCGACGGAAAGATCTTCATCAGCCGCATCGACGAAGTCATCCGCATCCGCAACGACGAGCGCGGCGAATCCGCGATCTAACGGACGAGTCTTGGGTGCACCACCCTTTCTAATTCTTGACGAAAGGGTCGTATATCCATTGTGCCTGACATGATGCTGGCGCCAATCGCAATGCCTGGCGCAGGTCTGCTCTATGCATATTTGAAGACCGTAGATAAAGGGTGAATCGCGCGGCGCTCTAACTGGCAAAGTGGGCGCCGGATTTGCGCCGTAGTAATGGAAGCACGACAGCAGCAGTCAGGCAATCCCAGGGTGTTTACTTGGTATGATGTAGTGTCTGGAGAATCTCGATGAAAGAATTTCCGGCAATGCATCGCGAACTGCTTTACGTCCTATTGTTCCTGGTGACTTTCCTTGTCTTCAACGCCTCCACCGCGACCTTATACCCATACCCGCACATTGATGAGACTACATTCGCTGAGCCTGCAATCGCCTATTTGCACGGCCAGGGTTTTGGTATTCACCATTTTCCACAAAACTTTTCGTTGTATTCATTTCTCCTGGTGCCCTGGATTCAATTGTTTGGGTTTTCCATGCGCTCCGTTCGCAGCGCCGAAGTTTTCTTTATGACGGCTACATTCGGCATCGTATGGTCCGCCGTAATGCGTTTCAATTTTGTCAGCCGCTTTTCTTATCGCATTCTCATGCTCTTTCTGCTGGCAACTGAGTTTGGCATATTAGTTTCGTGCAGAATCGGCAGATATGATGGATTCGGTGCCTGCCTGTTTTCACTATTGTTCTGGTCGATGTCTGTGAAGAGACCGATATTGCGCCTGACTCTATTGTTTGCAATTTGCCTATTCCTTCCTTGGGCAGGCCTGCAGTATCTGCCGGTTTTATTTACGGCGGGAGCTGTCCTATTTATGTTCTTCCGCGGATGCTACTGGAAAGAAATTATGACTTCGTTTTTGGGCGCTGGGGTGGGGGGAGCCGGCTTGATCTCCGCACTATTTGTCAGCGGCCGCTTGCCGGAGTATCTGCATTTCATTCATACGCAGAAGTATCTGGGCCTGAAAATGCTCGCTGTCTGGTTCAGGTCAGGACATCTCGAACACTCTAACATAATACCGGTTGATTATAGCCTGCCTTTTCTTCTTGCTGCGGCTGTTGTTCTGGCGATCTATTTGCTTCGCCAGAAAATTATTCAGTGGCGATCGGTCCTCCCATTTACGCTGGCGTATTGCGCATTGTTATTTTGCATATTGTTAGTCTCCTCCAAATTTCCGACCTATTACAGCTACATGGTGACCATACCGCTTGCGGTGGCGGTATGTCATGGTCTGTCGCTTTGCCGGTCAAATTCCGTAAAATATGCCGCCTGGATGTTATGTTTTCTTTGTGCTTCCGCCGGAGTTGGCATTAACGCCGCTGTTTATGCAGATAATTGGCAAGATCGGAGTTATAACCGCGTCGAAAAGTTTGTTTCATCCGTTGTTCGAGCCGACGACATTGCATTTGTTGACTATGCGCCATACTATGCAGCGAGAATGAAAACTCGCGATGTGTTCTCCCCGATTCCCGACTGGGATATCTTTCAACTAATGTCGGCTGAGCAAAGAAATTCCATTACGGTAGTCCTGGTAAGGCCGGAAAAAGTGGAGATGGCCATTCGCGGCCTTGGAGGTGCGTGGTATCCAACTGGTGATAAGTTGGCTCCGTCGAAAATAGGTTTGTTTGAAGGGAAAGGCCTGGGATTTATATCTCTCCCTGACAATCAGATACAGGTTTTTCGCCGGCGCTAGAGCGAATAGCGAGCAGTTGGCCCTACCGCAGGTGGCTCACGCCGCACTCCGCCGCACCCGCAGATTCTTCAGCGCATACTCGATGAACCGCGGCTCAAAATGCGGCGCTTCACCCATGAACCGGCACGCCGCCACCACCTGGTCCACAATGAACTTCGGCTGGTAAGCCGCCAGCTCCATCCCTTTGTCCTTCCTCAGCCGCTGCACCATCGCGTTGAAGGCATCGCCCGGCAGCGTTAATCCCTGCCGCGCGCACTCTTTGTCAAAAATCCGCCGGAAATTTTCCACGCTCGGCGCTCCCACTTCGATTTTGTACGGCAGCCGCCGCAGAAACGCCGGGTCCATCAGCGCTTCCGGTTCCATATTGGTGGAAAAAATCACCAGCTCCTCAAACGGAACGCTGAAGCTTTTGCCGGTATGCAATCTCAGGTAATCCACCCGGTTCTCCAGCGGCACAATCCAGCGATTGAGAACGCTGGTCGGGCTCGCCAGTTGGCGGCCGAAATCGTCGATGACGAAACACCCGCCCAGCGCCTTCAGGTGCAGCGGCGCCTCGTAGAAGTGGCCGGCCGCGTCGTAGCGCAGGTCGAGCATATCCAGCGTCAGTTCCCCACCCGCGGCCACGAACGGCCTGCGGCACGGAACCCAGCGCGCGTCGTATTCCTCCGCCCGCACAAACGACATTTCGCTTTCGTCGCTCAATTCCGTCAAGCTCACCGCTAAGTGAACGCTGGGGTCGTGGAAGCGGATGATCTGCCCCTCCACAATGATCGCGTAGGGCATGTAGATCACGTCGCTGAAGACGCTGCCCAGCGCATGCGCCAGCGAGCTTTTGCCGTTGCCCGTAGGGCCATACAGCAGCATCGCCCGGCCCGCGTTCAACGCCGGCCCGCATTGTTCCACGATGCTGTCGTCAAACGTCAGCTCGCCCAGCGCCGCGCGGATGCGCTCAAAGCTCACTCGCTCGTTGGTCAGCTTCTGCACGCTCACCTGGTAGCTGAACTCCTCCAGTGTTACCGGCGCCGGTCCCGCATAACTCACTCGCTCCAGTGCATCCAGCGTCCACCGCTTGCCCTCGTCGGTCAGCGCGTAGCTCATGTCGATGGCGCTGTCGGAGGAGCGCATGCCCAGCGTGCGCAGCAGTTTCCGGTCCACGCCCATCTCCACCAGGTCGGACACGATGTGATACGGCAGCCGTATCGCATCTACATACTGCCGGCAGCTCTCCAGATGGCCTGTATAAATCACCCGCATCAGCAGGCTCAGCAGATCGATCTCGTCGATTCCCGTGGCCGCTATATCCGCCGGCTCGGCGGGAATCCGCTTCAGAAAGCCGTCCAGCGCTTGCTGCTCGATGGCTCCCATCGACACCAGGTTGTCCCCCAGCCGCCGGCCGTTCGCAGCCTGGCGCCGCAGCGCCTCGGCCACGCTCTCCCCCGTGGCCAGATCCGCCCCTATCAGCAGATCCCCCAATCGCATGCGCGCGCCGATGATGCCCTCCTGACAAATCAATCAGGCAGATGAAATTCCTCTGCCTGCTGTATGTATCGTCTTTTTCCTCCCTTTCAATCACGGCTCACCACACAAATGAGTAATCGCTAACCTCGCCCTCTTCTCACCCCATGGAGTACTCTTGAACCGTCAGACCTCTATACAGGAGCAGCCTATGTCCCGCCGCCTCATCCTCGCTCTCCTCCCGCTCTGCCTCGCGCCCTGTCTTTCCGCCCAAGACACGCGCGCCGTCACCGAGCCCGTTCTGCCCGCCCTCTGCGCCACGCTTGATGCTCAGCTCCACAGCGTCCCCAGGCTCGCCCCCGCCGCCGGCCGCACCCTTGCCGAGGCCGACGAGTCCAAGCTCGACACCGCACGCATTCAGCAAGCTCTGGATCACTGCGCCCAAGGTCTCGGCGTCCTCCTGCGCGCATCCGCCTCCGCCGACGCCTTCCTCGCCGGCCCGCTCGTACTCCGCTCCGGCGTCGCCCTCATCGTCGGTAATGGCGCAACCCTCTTCTCCTCACGTGATCCGGAACTCTACGCCACATCCCCCGGCAGTTGCGGCCTCGTCAATCAGGCCAGCGGCCGCGGATGCAAGCCCCTCATCTCCGCCGATCACGTCTCAGGCGCAGCCATCATGGGCGACGGCGTCATCGACGCCCGCGGCGGTGAAAAGCTCCTCGGCAAATCGGTCTCCCCGTGGGATCTCGCCGAGCAGGCCCGCGCCGGCGGCCGTCAGCAGGTCTCGCGCATCCTCGTCGCCGACTACGCCGACAACTTCACCCTCTATCGCATCACCCTCCGCAACTCGCCCAATTTCCACGTCTCTTACAATCACGGCAACGGCTTCACCGTCTGGGGCCTCAAAATCGACACGCCCCAGCGCCTCGCCCGCAACACCGACGGCGTCGATCCCGGCAACGGCACGCGCAACGTCACCATCACCCACAGCTTCATCCGCGCCGGCGACGACAACGTGGCCATCAAGGGCGGTCCCGGCGGCGCTACAAACATGACCATCAGTCACAATCACTTCTACTGGGGACACGGCATGTCCATAGGCAGCGAAACCGATGGCGGCGTCAGCCACATCCTCGTCACCGACCTCTCCCTCGACGGCCCCGACAACGCCATCCGCATCAAGTCCAACGGCTCGCGCGGCGGCCTCACTCATGACGTGCTCTACGACAACGTCTGCATTCGCAACTCCCCCAACCCCATCACCCTCGACACCGCCTACTCCGCCAACGGCCCCCTCAAGGGCAACTCCCCGCCCACCATGCGCGACATCACCCTGCATAACATCCGCATCTCGGGCGGAGGCAAAATCTCCTTCAACGGTTACGACCAGCAGCACCGCATCGCCGCCACTCTTGACGGCGTTCTGCTTACCGATCAAGCCGCCTACTCCTACTCCCTCAACCACGCCGATCTAAAACTCGGCCCCAGCCCCGTCAACCTCCAACTCCCTGTGGGCGACGACTCCACTATCCAAGGAACTCCATCTCAAACAACCCCATCCAGCAGAGTCCCACCCTCCTGCGCGGATAAGTTCGTCGACTTCCCTGCGCAATAGTTTTTTCTTAGGCGGATGGTCACGTCTGACCACCCCAAAATGAACGGTTACCCTGGAGCTTGCCATGCGCTTGTAGAATGGGTCCCGTTTTTTAGACCTGGGAATTCTGACAAAGCCGTCTGATCGTTGGAAGGAACGTTTTTCACCAGTTTTCCCGCGGAAAAACCGCCATTTTCTATTAGCTATATATAGAAAACTGTGTGCATGAAAGTGCGCTCCAAAGCCTAACAAAATCAAATTGCATGTACTTCCAGTGTCACTCTCTGCGACCTGTGGGGCCTCCTCCCGCCCGCTCTTTTTCCCCCTCCCCGCCAATCAAAATTACCCCTTCCCCGCCAACTTCGCTTATTCTGTTAAGAATCCATCTTGCGGCGGCAAGCCATCAAAAATCTTATGAATCCAGTCGCTTTGGCGGTTGACGATCTTCGGGAGCAGTATCTGCGGGAGATGGCGCTCGTCCGCCAGACCTACGAACGTACCGGAGACGGCGCCGCCGCCATCCGCCGCCGCACCTCCGTAGTGGACCGCATCCTCATCGAAATGTGGCGCCGCGTTTTCGCCGGCCAGCCGTCCCCCAACCTCGCCCTCATGGCCCTGGGCGGTTACGGACGCAAAGACCTCTTCCCCTACTCCGACATCGACGTGCTCTTCGTCTTTGCCGACGACAAAACCGAGGCGCACACCAAGGACGCCGTGCGCTCTATCATCCAGAGCATGTGGGAGATTGGCCTGCGCGCCAGCCCCAGCTCCCGCACCCTCAAGGAAGCGGGCCGCTTCGACCCCGGCAACCTCGAATTCACCCTGGCCACTCTCGACCGCCGCTTCCTCGCTGGCCATTTCCCTCTCTACCAGCAGATCCAACAGACTATCCTGCCCGGCCTGGTCCTCAGCGAGTGGAACACTATCACCCAGAAGCTCGGCGAGGTAGCCCGCGTCCGCCATGCCAAATTCGGCAACACCATCTTCCACCTCGAACCCAATCTCAAGGATTGTCCCGGCGGCCTGCGCGACTACAACCTCGCCGTCTGGTTCGCCCTGCTCTTTCACCTCAAAGAAACCAAAGAGTGGCCCCGCCACCGCGGCAGTGTATTTCAAAGTGCCCGCGGCGATGCCGAGGCCGCCTTCGACTTCCTCGCCGCATCCCGATGTTTTCTCCACTTCCGCCACGGCCGCGACGACAACACCCTCGACTGGCAGTCGCAGGACGAAGCCGCCGCCAACTCCATCGGCCTGGAGACGCGCGGCACCGCCGACCCCGCCTACTGGATGCGCACCTACTATCGTCATGCCCGCGTCGTCTACCGTCGCGCCGCCCTGCTTATGGAACACGTGCCCGCGCCGGTCAGCTTCTACCGCCAGTTCCGACGCCGCCGCGTCACCATCCCCGGCACCGCCTTCATCCTCGACCAGGGCCGCCTCGACATCGCTCCCGGCGCGCAGTTCAACGACACCGGCGCCATCCTGCGCATCTTCGCCCTCATGGCCGCGCACGGCTACGCGCTCTCGCAAACCGCTGAAGACCGCATCTCCGACGCCTTGCCTGCGCTCGCCATCCACATTCCCGAAGGCCCTTACCTGTGGAACGCGCTGCGCGAAGTTTTGCTCGGGCCTCACGCCGCTCACGCCCTCCGTACCATGCACGCCCTCGGAGTTCTGGAGATGCTCATCCCCGAGTTTCACGGCATCGATGCCCTGGTCATCCGCGACAGCTATCACCGCTATACCGTCGATGAACACACCTTGCTCACCATCGACAACGTCCACAGCCTGCGCCAGCCCGCCCACGAATACGATCAGCGCCTCGCCCAGCTTCTGCCTGAAATCGATCGCCTCGACCTCTTCCTCCTCACTCTCCTGCTCCACGACACCGGCAAGGCCCGGCGCGCCGAAGATCACATCACTCCCAGCGTCGAACTGGCTGACGCCTTCCTCGCCCGCCTGGACTTCGACGCCGAAGAACGAGAAACCGTCCTCCAGCTCATTCGCCTGCACATCGAAATGTCCAGCGCCCTGCGCCGCGACATCTTCGACCCGGAAAACATCCGCGCCTTCGCTGAAAAAATCGGCACTCCGCAGATGCTCAAGATGCTAACCCTGCTCACCTACGCCGACATCAAGGCCGTCAACCCCGAGGCCCTTACTCCCTGGAAGGCCGAGAACCTCTGGCAGCTCTACATCTCCACCGCCAACTTTATGGACCGCTCCGTCGACGAGGTTCGCTATCACGCCAGCCTCGACCCCGGTTTGCTCATGCGCATCCACTCCATGGTTCCCGCCGCCCAGTACGAAGAGCTGCAGAACTTCCTTGAAGGCCTGCCGCGGCGCTACCTGCAAACCCGCCTGCCCGAGCAGATCCGCGACCACTTTCTGTTAGCCGCCCGCCTCGGCGACGATCCCGTCCAGCTTGACCTGCGCCCTCACCGCCAACTCTTCGACCTCACCGTCATCACCCGCGACCGCAGCCGCCTCTTTGCCGACGTGGCCGGCGCCCTCGCCGCCTGGGGCATGAACATCGTCAAGGCCGGAGCATTCTCCAACGACGCCGGCGTCATCGTCGACAACTTCCAGTTCACTGACGTTTTCCGCACCATCGAGCTGAATCCCACTGAGCGAGATCGTTTCCTCGCCTATCTTCACGATGTGGTCGCGCGCAAGGTTCCAGTCGAGCAGTTACTCGAAGCCCGCCGCCACATGAACCACCCCGCCAATCTCAAAGTCGTGGTTCCCACCCGCCTGGAATTCGACTCCGATTCCTCCACCCACTCCACCATCCTGCAAGTCGTGGCCCAGGATCTGCCCGGACTCCTCCGCCAAATCGCGCTCACTCTCAGCACCCACCAATGTGACATCAAGGTAGCCCTCATCGACACCGAAGGCGAAACCGCCATCGACGTCTTCTATCTCACCAGCCAATCCGCCAAACTAACTCCCCAAGCCCAGCAAACCCTCTCCGCCGACCTCACCGCCGCCATCGCCTCCATGCGCGCTCCCTCAGCTTGATCTCGCACTTCTGTCAACAGCTTGTCCCCATAAAAACAGGTGCCCCGCTTTCGGCGCATTTCATTGCGCCTCAAGCAGGGCACACTCACCTGTTACAAGCTATGATTTGTCATCGATAAATGTTTCTTCCCTTACGGCTCCACATGCAGCGCTTTCTCCTTGGCCGTCGGCATGGGAACCTTCAAAATCTTCGCCACCGTCGGCGCAATCTGCCGCATATCCACCACCCCCAGATCACGGTGGCGCGCGATGCCCGCTCCCACGGCAAAAAACGACGCCCGCATCTCCGGATACTCCGGCGAGAACCCGTGCGAGCCTCTCGTCGTCGGTATCACCGTAACCAGATCGCCGCTGGTCGCCGCGCCCACATAGTAGCCCGGCTTCAGCACCACCAGGAACGCCGCATCCGGAAACGCTCCGCGCTTTTTGATCTCGTCGCGATCCAGAATCTGCGCAATGCCGTTCTCCGGCACGGCAGTCAGCTTGTCCAGCATTGCCTTCACCTGCTGCTCGGTCTCGTAATCGTTCGCGTCATTCAGCATCACTGCCGCCATGCCCCCCGCGCCCCACGGCTCGGCCTTCCATGTCGTCACCACTGGAGCCTTGGTTGCTGGATTTACCGTTGCCTGCACCAGTCCCGCCTGCAAAAACGGAATATACAAATTGACCAGGTGCGTGATGTTCATGAATCCGTGGTCTGACACCACCACCACCACCGCCGACGGGTCCGCCGCCACCGCCGCCTTGGTAAGCCGCGCCACCATCCCATCCAGCGCTTCCAGGTCCGCATCCGCCTCCGCGCTGAAGGGACCATGCGCGTGCTGCGCGTCGTCCAGCGAGCTCAGGTGCAGCGTCATGAACCCCGGCTTCAGCCGCCGCAGAATCTCCACCGTGTAGCGCGTCTTGATCTCGTCGCCGCCGATGGTGGTTTCGTTGCCCATCATGTACTCGCCTGCCTTCGGCTCCAACTGCTTCAGCAGCGTGGCCGGCTTCGAGATCGCCGCAATCAGCAACCGGTCTTCGGGATTCAGCGTCCCCGACCCGCCCGACGGATCAGCGCTCCGCCAGTACTCCGGAATCAGCCAGTCCACATCCGCCGCCCCCGCGCTCACCGGCCAGCCCACGCTCGCCGTGCGCAAGCCTCCCTGCCGCGCCGCCTTCCACAGCGTGGGAACCTTAATCATCGGCGCATACCAGTGCCATGCGCTGGAGTAGTGCTGCAACGGATCGAACTCGATGTTGTTGTAGATGCCATGCTCCGCCGGCCAAACGCCCGTCACCAGCGTCGTGTGGCTCGGATAGGTCACCGTCGGCCAGATGCCCACCACGCCCTCGGCATACGTTCCGTCGCGCAGCAGCGTGCGCAAGTACGGTATTTTCATGCCGTGCGCATCGGCCTGCGTAATGTATTCGGGCTTCAGCCCATCAATGGAAATCATCAGCACCGGCGCCGCATGACCCAGTTGGATCAACGCGGTCGCCAGCAGGAATACCAGCAATAACTGCATAAAAATACGGCGGGAAATCCTGTTCATGAGAAACGCTCCTGTGACAATCAAAATCTGTCCACAACAAGTCTATAGCTTCCGCGCGACCCTCATGTCAGGCGGGCAAAGCGGCGCGACGATTCAGGAAAATCAACTCCTGTAGCAAACCAGGCCACTGCGCCGCATCCCACCGCAACGAGAATCGAGCTGATGCGCCAGGTAAAACCCTGCGCCATAGCCGGGCCATGGATGCATGTCATCACGGCGCCGGTAATGACTATTAGAACGGCGATCCACTGGTAGAAGCGCAACCCGAAAACTATCCGTGTTTGAGGTTCGCCGCGATATGCCTCTTCAACAAAGCGCCCTGCCCCCGAGAGCAAAAGGTAAACGCCGCAAATCAACGTCGTGGAAGAATGTAGTTGCAACAGGCGCAGAAGCGCCAAGCCCACGACCACGTTCCACAGAATGGAATAGACTTGCGTCGCATGCACGGACGCCCCGGCAAGATGCGCCAGGCGGCAGACGCGCGAGCGAGGATGCGTGTAGCGAATCCCCGGCACAGTCACTGCTGCGCGTCCGTGACAGCAGCCCTGAACCAGGCAGCGCAATCTGCCGATGCCCTGAATCCATGGCGCCGCAATGCAAATCGCCGCCAGCACCACCCACAAATTAACAGGCATGAAAAGCGCGCAAGAACCTCCTAAAATGGCTCCCAACATTCCTCCATAGAAGCCCAAAGGGCGCAGCAGCGCGGGTGAACCTTCAACCCACTGCGCCCAGAGCGCTGCCCCGATTGTGGCGCAGAGGAAGATGCTGACCGTCAGCAATTCGAGCCCAGGGCCAAGCAGCGCGTCGATAAGGCTAATTCCTATCAGAATCCCTGCTGTAGCGAACCCGCCATGGTTGATGATTCTTACCGGCCCAATCCGCCATTCCTTCCACGAATTCGCAATCCACTCGGCAACGCGCAGAATTGCCATCCAAATCTCGCGCGCGCGGATCACCAGCACATATGCGACAGCCCCAGCCAGCACATCGGCTATCGAATGCATTCCCGTCGTCACGCAACTGACGGCGACCAGCACGGCCCACGTCCACCAGAAGATTTTCTTCCATCGCCCTCCCTCGGCCAGCGCGGAAGCGGCGATCAATGCCCAGGCAACATGGAAGGACGGAAAGGCGGCGATTCCCGAATAAGGCGTTCTCTCCAATAACAGCAAGTAGCCAATCAAAGTTGCCGGCTTAAAAGCGCGTGGCGGAACAAAGACCGGCAGCAATAAATACAACGGAAAGATAAGCGCCATGGCAATCAGGCCGCGCTGCGCAAAGCGCCGCAATGCGTGCCCCGAGACAGCGAGCATTGGAGCCAGCACCACGACCAGGTAAGTGCTGGCGTAGATAATCTCCGTCTGCTCCATTACCGGCAGGCGATTCTCGAAGGGCAAATAGGTAGTCGCCACGCCGTCGGGGCCTCCAAGTCTCCACATCAACTCATACAGCGCCAGCCACGGCAGCAGCACCACCAGGTAAACGCGAAAGCGCTCCAGCAGAGACGGAGCCTCAGGCCGGTCCATTGGCAGCCACAAAGAGAACGCGCGTGCTCCGAATCGATTGCGTAGATCGGGCAGTTCGTATCCCAGCACCAGCGCCGCGCTGCCCAGAGCCACGCTTGGAGTAACAAGCCACAATCCGCTGGATGAGCCAAAGAAAATGGCGACACCCGCGCAGGCAATCACGAATCCGCCATAGATCGGATGCGGAACGAGGCCATAGATTCCGTTCTCCACAAAACGCGGCGGTGGAAATACGTTCATGGGCAAGCCGCCTCCGTAGCGCCACAGCGAGACTATCGCCGTCAGCACGATGGCCACGCCCAGCGCCGTCAGCATCGCTCCCAGAGCCGGCTCGTGCAAGGCCGCGATGCGCACCGCGTCTCGTGCGCCTTGCGCCCACAACACCAGCGTCAACGGCAGCACCACGACAAACAATGCTCCGTAGATCACCTTGGAAAGATGAGCTCGAATCATAGCTTCCAATGAACCACCTCGTGAATCACCCAGCCATGGCTGCTTCCATCCTGCGCGTTCAATTTTCCACGGCTTCTCCACTTCTGCTCTTCAATGTTGCGCAAGGAGCGAGGAAGCATCTTGCCCAGCGCGGGCGCTCCGGGAAGAACCGTTGTCCCCAGCCGCCCGGCGCGCAGAGGAAAACTCTCCTCCATGCGCAGGGTCGCGCTGGGAATTACAACTTCCGAGTCCGACACCGAAAGCGTTTCGCAGGCACGGCCGTTGTGGATTGCAAAGCTTGTGCAATACGCGCCCTGCCAGTCAACCCAGGCCAGCGATTCCACTGCTGAAACGAATCGTCCCCAACGCAGTTGGCGCATCGGCAAATGCCACGGAGGCAGCGTCAATCTCAGGCATTCGGCATAACCAAGGCCCGTATACTCCCGCCCGCCAGCTCTCAAATTGACCAGCGATCGTGGTTGCAGGCACTTCCACTCCACCAATCCTGATTCATTCTCGAAGACCGTGCGCTGATAAGGCTCCGCATCCGCCTTCCAACTGCCTGAAATATTCAGCCGCGGGAACTCGACAAGAATCTGGCCGCCGCTTGAGGAAAGCCGATACTGTGCCATCGAAGAATGGGTTTCGGTTGAATCCCCATGGACGGTGAGAATGCTGCCATATGTCAGATGCATTCCACGCCAGTTCAAGTCAGCGCAATAGAGAATTGCGGCATCGCCTTGCTCGGTGACGCAATCCATATACCACTTGACTAATGAGAACTCGCTCGGCACGCGCAGACAGCTTCCTTTCGCGCAAATCTCGAAGACGATAGATAAATCTGGATTTGGCGATTATATTCCTATCAGCCGTGGCCGGTAATTGCGTGCCCTATTTCAGGTACGCGCGCACCAGGTCGATGAGGTCCTCGGCGAGTTCGGGGGCGATCTGCTCCTTGGCGCCGTCGGCTAAGTGGAAGCGGATGTGGGTCTCCAGCACCTCGCCCATGAGGCCGTTGACGCCGCCACGGACGGCGGCCAGCAGCATCAGTTGGCCGCCGCAGTCCTCATCGGCGGCCAGCGAGCGCTCCACGGCGTCCAGTTGGCCGCGCAGTTTCTTCAATCGTTGCACCAACTTGAGCTTTTCCCGATCATGAGTGGGCATGGAAGTCCTCCTTCGCTTGACAATACCTACCCCCGGTATGGTATCTACGGAGTGGGGGTATGGTTGCGTCTTCATTCTATCCCTAATCTTCAAGGCCATGCACTACGATTGGAGTGCCTCCCCATGTTCCCTGCCCGCCGACGCAACAGCCCGACGCTCTTCCGCTCGCGGCAGGGGCTCGTCTGCCGGCTGGCTGGCCTGGCGCTCTTATTGACTGCCGCAACCGCCCGGACCCAGGTTTCCGCTGCGCTGCCCTCCGCGCCTGAACCGCAACTCGTGACCGTGCAGCAGTTGGCGGTAACAGGTTCCAACTTGCTCGTTCTGGATGGCCAGCATGGCAGCGTTGAACGCCCGTCCGGCGCGGCGACCCCTCCGCCTCCTGCCACAGAGGAGGGTCCCATCGTCACCATGGCTCCGTACCATAGCAATGGCCGCTACTGGCTCTCCGGACAAGCCAACATCATCTTTCAGGGCAATCTGCCGTTTCATTCGCCGTACGAAGGCGCGAACAGCTTTCTAAACGGCACAGAGTACAAGACCTCCCTGCTGGGCACGCTGTACACCGCATTCAGGCCCACGCGCTCCATCCGATACAACACCGATCTGATCTTCGACATGGAGAGCGCCGGAGGGCGCGGGCTGAGCCAGGCGCTGGGCCTGGCCGGCTTCACCAACCTGGACGTGGTGCGCAACCCCACCCTGAGCACCGCGCCCTACATGGCCCGCTACCAGATTCATCAGGTCATTGGACTAACGCAGAAAGCCGCCAGCCAGGAGCCGGGCTTTTTTGGTCTGGCGCCCAGCGTGCCGGTGCGCCGCTTCGAGTTGCGGCTCGGCAAGATGACATTGCCGGATTTTTTCGATGCCAATAACCCCGGCTCCGACAGTCACCTGCAGTTCATGAACTGGACGGTGGACAACAACGGCGCATGGGATTACGCCGCCGACACGCGTGGCTACACGGTAGGCGGCATGGCGGAGTACGACGACCGCAAGTGGAGCCTGCGCTACGGCTTTTTCGCCATGCCTACGGTGGCCAACGGCATCAACATGGACTGGGCCTTCAGCCGCTCTCACGGCCAGAATGGCGAGTTTGAACTGCGTCACAGCTTCATCGCTCAGCACAAAGGCGCTGAGCGCGTTCTCTTCTTTGCCAACCGCGCCCACATGGGCGACTACCGCGAGGCGGTCAATGCGTACCTGGCCGGAACTGACGCGAAGCCCAACATTCTGCTTCACGAGCACTACGGCGCGCTCAAGTACGGCTTCGGCTACAACACCGAGCAGGAGCTGACGGAGAACCTGCGCGTTTTTGGCCGCTTCGGATGGAACGAGGGCCAGCACGAGTCCTACGTCTACACCGAGGTGGATCAGACGGTTGAGGCAGGCGGCGATTACGCCGGCGCGCGCTGGCATCGGCCGGCAGACAAGATCGGTCTGGCCGTGGTCACGAACGCCATCAAGCGCGATCATCAGGAGTACCTGAAACTGGGCGGATTGGGATTTCTTCTGGGCGACGGAAAGCTGAACTACGGCCGCGAGAGCATCGTGGAGAGCTACTACAACTGGCACGCGTGGCGGGGATTGTTCTACGCAGTCGATGTGCAGCACATCAACAACCCCGGCTACAACCGTGATCGCGGACCGGTCTGGGTAGGGTCGGTGCGGGCACACGTGGATTTTTGATGCAGGTTACTTGGCCGCTCCCGCAGACTGGGCTGGCGTTTTCTGCTCGGGTGGCAGGGTGACGATCACCTCATTCGGCTTGGCATAGTGCAGCGTTCCATGCGCCACGACGCGGATGGCGTCCGGATTGGAGTTGAGATCAACAATGCGCTCGCGCAGGCGGGCATTCTCCTGCTTGAGGTCGTTGATCTCCTTGCGTAACTCGCTGTCTTCGACGCGCTTTTGTTGCCAGTCCAACAAGCCGTTCTTTCCGTTGATCCAGTGCCAGAGGAGCAGCAGCGCCAGCGCTACGGCTAACCCAGAGGCCACGGGACGCCACACGCGCCGCGCAAACTCCCGCACACGCTTTGACAAGGAGCGGGAAACGACGTCTTGCCGGCTCTCGGCGACTCTTGTTTTGGCTTGCATCTTTTCGTCCGGCATAGAATCCCATCCGACCTCAGGGGCTAAAGCCCCACTTCATTTTGCTGCATTTACGGCACGACTAAAGTCGTGCCCTGACGCTTCTTGCTCCAACCTTTGCATTTTTCCGCAAGCTGTAAAGTCGTGCCCTGACGCTTCTTGCTCCAACCTTTGCATTTTTCTGCAAGCTGTAAAGTCGTGCCTTATCAAAGCCCGCTTTCTAATTCAGCACAAACTTTTTGGCCGCCTCGCTGAGCGTCTCCACATCCTTCTCGCTGCGCGCTTCGGAGTAGGCCCGCACCACCGGCTCGGTACCGGAGAGGCGGTAGCAGACCCAGGAGCCGTCCGCGAGAATCAGCTTCAGCCCATCAGTCCTGACCACTTGCGCGACTTTACGTCCGCTCAGCTCCGTTGGATCAGCCTTCAACTTCTCAGTGAACGCGGCCATGCCTGCCTGGGTCAAGCGGAAGTTCTCCCGAATCGGATAGTAGGAACCAACCTTGGCAAATAGCTCCTTCAATTGCACGTCCAGACTCTTGCCGCGAGTGGCCACCATCTCCGCCACCAGCAGGCCGGCCAGCACGCCGTCTTTCTCCGGCACGTGGCCGCGGATGGTCAGCCCCGCCGACTCCTCGCCGCCGATGGCGATCTTGTCGCCGTTGATCAGCTCGCCAATGTACTTGAAGCCCACCGGCGTCTCATAAAGCGGAACCTTGTGGTACTCGGCCAAGGCGTTGATGAGGTTGGTGGTGGCCACGCTCTTGGCCACTCCGTTGCGCCAGCCACGCGTCTCCACCAGGTAGTCGAAGAGCAGCGCAATGATGTAGTTGGGCTGGATGAAGGCGCCGTCCGCATCGACAATGCCGAAGCGGTCCGCATCGCCATCGGTGGCAATGCCGAGATGAGCGCCGATCTCCTTCATCTTTACCCTGGCGTCGCTCAGCAGTTCACCGGAGGGTTCCGGCGCATGGCCGCCGAATAAAACATCACGATAATCGTGAACTGTCTCGACTGCCACGCCTGTCGAGCACAGCAGATCGGAGCTGTAGCCGCGCCCCGCTCCCCAGAACGGGTCGTAGACCACCTTGATGCCAGATTTGGCAATGGCTTTCAGGTCCACCAGTTCGGCCAGACGCTTGAGGAAGGCCGGCTTCACATCGGCCGTTTTGAAGCCGCCCTCGGGAGGATTGGCCACGTCAATCGCGCTTCCCTCGGCGCTGAGTCTGGCGATGGCCGTCTCAATCTCCCTGGTCACCTGAGGCAGGGCTGGAGCGCCATCATGCGTAGAGAACTTGATGCCGTTGTACTCCGGCGGATTGTGCGAGGCGGTAAAGTTGATGGCTCCAGAGGTTTTCAGCTCGCGCACGGCATAGGCGATGGCCGGCGTCGGCGCGGCCTCGGGAATAATGATTGGCGTAACGTCAGCCCCGGCCAGCACGCGAGCTGCCTGATCCACAAAGCTCTCGCCGAGGAATCTTGGATCGCGACCCACCAGTACGCGGTGTGGCTCCGGTTGAGTCTTCACGAAGGCGGCAATCCCCGCCACCGCCAGCCGGATATTGGCCACGGTAAACTCATCGGCCACAATCGCCCGCCAGCCCGAGGTGCCAAACCTGATCCCTGTTGCCATCGCTCTTCTCCCAATTTTCAGTTTAACGGCCCCGGTTTCATCCTGCATTACTCAACGATGTGGGGCAAGCCGGGAGAATCACTACTGCCGATCCAAACGGAATGCAGACGCTTGAAAATCTCCTCGGAAGCTATCATCCATTTTCAGCCCGTGGTTCATCCACCAGGAGCCGCTGGCCGTTGGCGGGGTGCCCGGCCTGGTTTTGCCCTCGATGGCGGTGAGAGAGTACTGAGCCGCGGGGTCCAGTCCCTTCAGCTTCAGCAAAGGAAAGCCGCGCCCCTTCTGGGTCGAATGGATGAAGGCAAAGACAACCGACTGACTTTTGTCTCTGCACACCGTTTGGGTTGCCGAGAATTCGCTTCCATCGCGCGGAGAGATCAGCCGATAGAGATCGCCCTGCACAATCGTTGGCTGAAGCTGGTGATAGGCCGCGATCAGGCGCTTGGCGGTGGCCGTCTCGTCACCGTTCCACTTGGCGATGTCCGCGCCGATACCCAGCGAACCCTGCATCGAGCTGAGCATGCGGTAACTGAGCGAGGTGCTGCGCTGGTTGAGCCAATGCGGCGAGTCTGTGACCCAGGCCATCATCACCTGCGGTGAATAGGCGTAGCTGAATCCATCCTGGATCGTCAAGCGGTCGAAGGGATCGGTGTTATCCGAGGACCAAACCTCGTCGGTGTAGCGAAGAATGCCCAGGTCCACCCGGCCACCGCCGCCCGAGCAGGATTCGATCTCGACATCCGGATGCCTGCGCCGCAACTCGGCGAGAATCGCGTAGAGGTTGCGCGTATATTCCACGTAAACCTTCTTTTGCTCCGCCGCGGGAAGCTGGTCCCAGCCGGGCTCACTCCAGTTGCGGTTAGAATCCCACTTGAGAAACGCGATCTGATTCTCATTCAGCAGCTTATCGAGAAAGCCGAGAACGTAGTCGCGCACATCGGGACGAGCCAGATTGAGGACCAATTGGTTGCGCCCTTCGGTGCGAGGCCGTCCGGGAAAATTCAGCACCCAGTCGGGATGCAGGCGGTAGAGATCGGAATCGGGATTGACCATCTCCGGTTCCACCCACAACCCAAAGTCCATCCCCAGCGTGTGCACTTTGTCGATCAACGGCTTCAGGCCATGGGGAAACTTCTGCTGGTTCACGTACCAGTCGCCCAGTCCGGCGTGGTCGTCCTTGCGCTGGCCAAACCAGCCATCGTCCATGACAAAGCGGTCCACGCCCAACGCCGCGGCCTTCTCCGCCAGCGCCATTTGTCCGGATTCATTGACGTTGAATTCAGTTGCCTCCCACGAGTTGTAAATCACTGGCCGCACTCTGGGAAACTGCTGGCTGGCTGTCGCCTTGGTGCGCGGCAAAATCTTCTTCAATTCAAAACGATGTAGTAGTCTTGAAGCTTCTCCCAGCCCATTGGCCGCATAGCCTCCATAGAAGACTGGCGTCTCCAGGCGCTCTCCGGCATGCAGCGCGTAACCGAAATCGAATGGATTGTAGCCGCCCGTCACGCGCACCGCATCCAACTGATCTTCTTCGACCGTGATGCGCCATGAGCCGCTCCATGCCAGCGCGCCAAACCAGACTTCGCCCTGTTCCTCGCGCGGCTCTCCAGCCTGAATCGCAAACCACGGATTGGCTTGATGCCCGGTCGAACCCCTGCGGCTTTCAATCACCCGTTCTCCCGGGCGAATCGCCTCTTGCGTCAGATTCCATTCGCCCGCCCATCGCCCCGTGAGGTAGTTCAGCGTATAGTGAGCCGGAGGCAGCGCCCATGCAGCCGCTGCGGCCTGCTCCACCATTACCGTCTCCGTGCCGCGGTTTTCAATCGTCGCTGAACGCCCTAGAATCCCGCTTTCCGCATCCATTGCATAGTGCAGCGTCACATAGATCGGCCGCGAGATATCCTTGAGCGCCACATCCAATCCACTAGCCGTCTTTGTGTAACTTTCATAATGCAGCACCAGATCGCGAACTCCGTCGGCAAAGCTGATCTTCAGCGCCGGCTCCACAAAAAGTCCCGCGCCCCAGCCCGCAAACTCCTGCGGGGTGGTTGTGTAGGAGTCATCGAAGGAGGCATGTTCCGGCAGCGGCACAGCCTGCGAAAAACTGTCCGTAGCGGCCAGACGTCCGCCCCAGTAAAGCTGCTGCAACTCACCTCGCGGGTTCACCTCAAAGACATAACTGACTCCGCCGCCATCCAGCCGGAAAACCCTGTTACCCGCATCAAAGCTAAACGCGTCAAAGCTGGGTTTATCGGATTGAGCAGAAAGCGTCGCGGCCGCAACCAGAACCAGCAGGCCGGTTGAAAAGGCTTTCATCGTCAAAAACTCCCTCGATCAACTCCCAAACGTGTCTCATCTTATCATGCAATGGATCAGGCATTGTTCCCTGCCAGTTGCCGCGATTATCTCACTCGCTTGCATTCATTTGGCCTCGATTCGCCGCTTGCCGTACACTGACCGAGGATGCCCCCGATGTCCGAAACCTCTCCGCCAATTCGTCTCGTTCTGACCACGACGGCCAACCCGGAGGAGGCTGCGCGGTTGGGCGGCGCGCTGGTCGAGGAGCGGCTAGCCGTCTGCGCTACGCTGATTCCCGGCGCTCAGTCCATCTACCGCTGGCAGGGCAAGATCGAGTCCGCAATGGAGACACTGCTGCTCATCAAGACCGGGCCGGAGCAACTGGCCGCCCTGGAAGCACGGCTGCACGAACTGCACAGCTACCAGACGCCGGAGTTCCTGGTTATGGAGGTTGATGCGGCCAGCAAGCCCTACCTCGACTGGCTGGAGGAGAGCCTTCGCCGGGTTTGATGACATTGCATTTGCGTTGAACAATTGGTGAGACTGGTTTTAGAGAAGCTCTGATCAAGTCGTTATTTCGATCTGACACTCCCTCAGGGGCTAAAGCCCGCGTTGATTTTGCAACCTATGCGGCACGGCTAAAGCCGTGCCCTTTCAAAACATCGACTTAAGCAGAAGTTCCCTAGCGATGGCCCCCTCCTCCACCACCGCCTCCGCCATGCGAACCACCGCCGCCTCCACCACCGCCGCCACCGGCATTGCCGCCACCACCTCCACTGAAGCCGCCACCGCCTCCCGCACGGGCACCACCTCCACTGAAGCCGCCGCCTCCTCCCGCACGGGCACCGGCGCCACTGAAGCCGCCGCCTCCTGCACGGGCACCGGCGCCACCATTGTAGCTACCAGCATTACGAGTGCCGCCGATGTTGCCGCCTCCAGGACCACGAGAAGGGCCGCCCATC
The DNA here is from genome assembly GCA_049522175.1 of Occallatibacter sp. Taxonomy (GTDB): domain Bacteria; phylum Acidobacteriota; class Terriglobia; order Terriglobales; family Acidobacteriaceae; genus Telmatobacter. Next base: position 236,694 of record JBEKOC010000001.1, read on the forward strand.
AAGCCGCCCCCGCCGGCCCGTACCTGCAGACTGCCACCACGATTGGTGATTGGCGCGGTAACCGTTACGCTCTTGTTTCCCTGCATCACTTGTTGGGCCATCATGAAACTTTGCGACTTGTGATCGAAGCTGATGGGAATGCCGGCTGTTGGCGTGTTGGCGACTTTGTTTGCGAAGACTGCTTCTTTCATTGGACGAGCTTCCATCCGCGGCTCCTCCGCGTGGGCTAGCAAAGGTATATCCGGCTTGCGAAATTCTTTGGGAGACGCGTCGAGAGCCTCTATTGGATGGCCGGGATCGAATTTGACCCGCTCGACCGATAAGCCTTGCTTGTTGCTCACTGAGAAGAAATCATGCTTGCGATTGATGGGAGGCCGGCCTTTGAAGTCCATGGGATGGAGCGGAACATAGCCCGCGGCGCGCCCGTTCTTGACCCAGCGAACAGGAGGATGGTGGTGCCGCTTGTATCCCGCCACCCAGACATAATGATTGTGCCGGTAGATCCAGCTTCCGGCGTGACAAACGGCCCAGTTGTAAGGGTAGACGAATGCATCCGTCTCAAGCTCGGAATCGACGAGGATCTCACGGCCTGTCAACGGATCCGTTGCATACCAGGAACGAATGCCTATTGGAGTACAAGGGAAATAGTCTTCATATTCGATGAGCGGAACAGGCGCAGCGGAATCAGCCTTCATGAGCTTATCGGGTTGCGGGGAAACCGGAGCGGAAGACGACTCGGTTGTGGGCTGCTTGTTGTCTGCCTGCCTGTCATTGACGGCTTTCGGCTCCCAGCAGGTCCCATAGGGCTTGCAAGGAAAGAACGTGCCCTGACCATTCATCTCCGCCAGGCCGGGAATCGGCTGAGTCAATCCTGAAGCCTTCATGACATCCGACATTGCCGCGGTTCGCTGAGCAACACGCTCCGCGACCCACTTGTCCCACTCGGCAAATGCATTTGGATCGTTGGCGTCCAAAGAAGCAATACGGACACCCCCGCGATAAAACTGTGTCTGACCGTTGCCGGTGATTTGCTGTGCCAATCCTTGTATGCGGACGATTCCCTCTTCCGGCGACGCAACTGCAACCCCGTCGATATAGCTGCTTATCCGGTAATCGGCATATTTGCCGGCCAAGCCGTTGGTCTTGGAGGGATTGCTCGTCCAGATATCATCCGTGGGAGTCCTCAGAAGGAATGTATCGCCGGGGATGTACGGGTGGATATGGAGCGATGCTGTGCCTGACAGCAGCGCCAGTTCGCTATACGGAACAGTTCCCTTGGTATGCAGGTCGTTGAAAGTGAGAACGGAGTTCTCGGCGAGATAGACGGTCGAGGCGTCTTCAAATTCGATCTCTGCACGCCCTGTGCCGGTCACCAGGCTGAAACCCGATTCGAGCGGGAGATTGGCGACCGCCTTCTCCCAGGTCTTTTGGCCGCGATTGATGCGCACATCTCCCTCGAGGTAGCTGATGCGGACGATCTGCGGATAGGTCGAAGTGGGAGGTTGTTTGACCTGCGCCGGAGTCTGTGAGGGGAGAACAAGGCATACGTTGAATAGCATGAGAGCGATTCTGGTCTTCATGGGATACACCTTATCTTGTATAAACCATAAACTTCAAGAAAGTTCCTGTGCCGCTGGGGTTTATTTCGCGCTCCTCGAATGGAGTCGAACCCCGCAATCCCGCGCTCGGATTCCTGCGCTGGACTGAGGTCCGTCTGGTATTCTGTGCCTGGTTTATTTCCATGCGCTGGTTACTGATTGCCCTACTCGTCTCGCTTACGGCGCTGCTGATTGCAGCCGCCGGTGTGGCGCATCACATCTGGGCACAGCGCAAACGAGGCCGCTCCAGGCCTTCAGCGGGGACCGATGCGTCTCCCGGCACGGCAGAGGAAACCGAGGTCGAAACAGAACTTTAGAGCCTCAATCCAATCCTCCAAACTTTCTTCATTGAAAGGATGTTTGTCCCCCATGAGTAATCCCGACAACAAGCAGGACGCCAGCCCGGCCGAGACCATCGAAATCTCCATCGCCCACAGTCCCGACTCCGATGATGCCTTTATGTTCTATGGCCTGGCCACCAATAAGGTCCGCGTTCCCGGTTACCGGTTCACCCACACCCTGTGCGACATTGAGACCCTGAACCGCCGCGCTCTGGACGAAGCCTTCTACGATGTGACCGCCATCAGCTTCCACGCTTACCCCTACCTGCAGAAGAACTACATGCTGATGGGCTGCGGCGGCAGCGTGGGGGAGGACTACGGCCCCATGATCGTCTCCAGCAAGGCGCTGGAGCCCGGGGAGCTGGGCAGCATCAAGATCGCTGTGCCTGGCACACTGACCACCGCTTATCTGGCGCTGAAGATCTTCAATCCGGCCATTCAGACCGAGACCGTGCCCTTCGACGAGATCATTCCGGCAATTCAGGCTGGGACCTACGATGCGGGGCTCATCATCCACGAAGGACAGCTCACCTACTCGGCCAGCGGACTGAATAAAATACTCGACCTGGGCGTGTGGTGGCGCGAGCAGACCGGCCTGATGCTTCCGCTGGGCGGCAACGCCATCCGCCGCTCGTTGGGCACAGAATCCCACAAGATTATCTCCAAGGCCCTGCGCGAGAGCATCCAGCACGCACTGGATCACCGCGAGCAGGCGCTGGAATATGCCATGCAGTTTGCCCGCGACCTGGACGTCGAACTGGCCAGCCGCTTTGTCAACATGTACGTGAACCAGCGCACGCTGGACTATGGAACTGACGGCCGCGAGGCCATCCGCAAGCTGCTCAAGACGGGCTACGAACGCGGCATCATCCCCTTCGCGCCGCAGGTTGACTTCGTCGATTAGAGCCAGAGGGCCGGCGCTGTAATAAGCAGCTTTTTATTTGCCGGTAAACTCTTTAGCAATCTCCGTCATGGCGTCCCATGCATCCGTGCGGAATGGCGCGGCGGGCAGGCCTGTGGCGTTGAAGAGGTTGCAGCCGATGGGATAGTTGGCCCAGGCATAGCGCACCGCAACCGGTGTGCTCGCCTTGTCGCTCTTCACGAGCACCGAGTCTCCTTCGATGGTTGCCTCCGCGTCGACAAACTGATGATTCTCACCGGCAATCTGAAACCACTTCAGCGGACCATCCCTGGCGACCAGCCCTCCGTCCACGTGTGTGAAGCGGATGCGTATGGCATGGCCTTCCGTCTTCATCGAGCTGTAACGCGGCCCCGAAAATTCCAGCTTGCGGCCGTAGACATTGGCCAGCGCGATGAGCGCCAGGCGCTCGCCTACAGGCGCTTTGTTCTTGGGATGCACATTGTCGGGATCTCCAACATCAATGGCGACCGCGAGCCCGGTGTTTGGAAGCATGAGAATCTGCGCCTGACCCTCGCGCACCAGGGGGTTGTTGCTGACATTTTTCAGTGCAGGCAACTGCACCGCATAGAAAGGAAAGTCTCCTTCTCCCCACAGCTTGCGCCACTCGGTCACCATCGTCTCCATGACGTGCGGATAGAGCGCCAACCCCTCTTTGCCGCCCACGATGGATTCACCCTGATACCAGATGGCTCCACGAATGCCATAGGGGACGACCGGATGCAACATGCCGTTGAACAGCACCGTAGGCTCATGCTGATCCTCGACAGGATCGCGCATTGGCCCGGGCCTGACTGACCTGCCGTTGATTGTCTGCGGGGGCGGCGGCGCCTCGGCCGTCGTGGCGCCCGGATGCGTCTTGTAGAAATCTTCCAGCGCGTCGAAGCGGTCGAGCATCGGCTTCATTTGCGGATCCGCTGCTACCGCCTCGCGCGGCACCCACGCCTCCGCCGTGCTGGCGCCATAGGCCACCGTCAGGATGCCCACCGGAACATGCAAGCGCTGCTGCAAGTCGCGCGCAAACAGGTAGCCCACGGCGGAGAAGCCGGGAACCGTCTCAGGAGAGCACACCTTCCACTCGCCGCTCACATCCTCCAAAGGCGTATAGGACTTCTTCTCCTTGACCATGAACATGCGGATGGTTGGGTAATTGGCGGCGGCTATCTCCTTGTCTTCATCCAGCATCCCGGCATAATACGCAGCCTTTTTGGAAACCGTAAACGCCATGTTCGACTGCCCTGAGCCGAGCCAAACCTCCCCAACCAGAACATCATGGATGATGAGCGAGTTCGTTCCCTGGATCCGCATCTCGTAGGGCCCGCCGGCCTTCAACTTGCGCAGGCGCAGCATCCATTTACCGTCATGGCCCGCGGTGGTCGAGCGCGTCTGGCCGTTGAGCGTCACCTTTACCGCTTCGCCGGGAGCGGCCATGCCCCAGACGGGCACAGACATTCCCCTCTGCAAAACCATGTGGTCGCTGAACAGGGCAGCAGGTTTTACCTCGGCAGAGACATCGACAGAAAAATACAGGAATAAGCAGCATAACGCTGCGGCAATGCGTCCTGGCATGGACCCTCCTGGTTTGAGCCGGTGATCGAAAGGTGAGTTCCGCTTTCCGCGGGGCCTGATAGCAATCCTTAAAGAGAACCAATCCGCCCGCAAAACAGAACGAGGCGAATATATCGGCTTGCGGGAAGGGTGGTCAAATGCGGCAGGTGGCGCTTGTTTGGCTCCTCAGATTCCTTAAATCCCCCTGCCAATGACCTAAGGCACCTGCATTTCCACCCAATAGTTATTGAAGGCACCCAAGAATCCTTGCCGCTCCCTAAATATTTTCTAACTATCGCCGATGCATCCACTATCGAGGTAATTGAGCATGCTGGCCAACTCCACACCCGTCTACCTTCTGGCATCGCCCGAGCCGGCGTTGCTGGCTGACTATGAACCGGTGCTGGCCGCCGGTGGAGCGCGCGTGGAAATCTATCTCTCCGCCGGTGCAACGCTGCCCGCATTAACCTCTGCCCACGCGCCTGCTTTGGCCCTGATCGATGTCAACCTGCCGGGCATGGAGATGGGGCAGTTGCTGTCCGCGGCGCGCGCCGATGCGACCGGCCGCCGCTACCCGATCGTCCTGATTTCGGACAAAGTTACGCAGGAGTGGATCGACCGGCTGGCCGAGGGCGTGATTGACGACGTGCTGCCCAGCTCGACCGAGCCTGCCTTTTTACGGCTGCGGGTAGAAGCCGTGCTGCGCAATTATTGCCGGGCGCGCGAGCTGGAGCTGCTGCGCGAGGCTGCCACGCTCAACGCCCAAATGGACCATCTGACCGGAGTCTATAACCGCGAAACCATACTCTCGATGATGTTTCGCGAGACCGATCGCGTGCAGCGCATGAAGAGTTCGCTGTGCATGATCCTGCTGGATATCGACGACTTCGGTCACTGGAACTCGCGGCTGGGCTCAGAGACCTGCGACGAGCTGCTCTGCCAGGTGGCGGCCCGCACCGCGCGCCTGCTGCGCAGCTACGATTTGCTGGGCCGCGCCGGCAAAGACGAGTTCCTGATCGCCCTGCCCGGCTGCTCCAGCGTCAACGCGGTGATGATGGCCGAGCGCCTGCGCATGGATGTTTTCTCAGCACCCTTCCGCATCAACGGCGAAGCCGTCCGCCTCTCGGCCTGCTTTGGCATCGCCGCCAGCATGGGCCGCTCCCCGGTGGTGGTACTGCGCGAAGCAGAACAGGCGCTGCTGGTGGCCAAGGCCGCCGGACCTGAGTCCATTCAGTGCGCCGGCGACTTTCCCGAACCCAACGCCGCCCCAGTCGCCTTCCTCTCCGCAAGCTCCGACGACGAATTGCTGGCCTGGTAAAGGCCCCCATCCGCCTCGTTGCGGCAGGAGCCTCCTCATTCGGCGCAGGTGGCTGCTCATTGAACCCGCGCTCGATGCTAGAAGCCCGGTGGACGCTCGCCGGCCACTGCGAACTCCTTCTCCAGCGCCAGCCCCGCCTCTGCCAGCACGCCTTCGTCAAAAAGCCGTCCGATCAGCGTGACCCCATGCGGAACGCGGCGCGGTGGAGAAAATCGGGGCAGCGGATGCTTGGGGTCCGGCGCCCAATCGCTGCGCGCCTCTGACACTTCGACAAACCCGGCGCGGAGCGTCAGCGACGGGTGCCCCGTGCAGTTGGAAATCACCAGCATCTCGTCTCGCAACGAAGGCACAAGGAGTAGATCCACCTCGGAAAACACCCGCGCCATCTCCAGTGCCACCTTGCGCCGGAACCGGTCCGCCTGGACGAAATCCACCGCCGACAAGAAGCGCGACTGGCGGAAGCAATTGGGCCAGGCGTCGGGCGCCTGCATCTTCAACTCGTCTACCTTGTGGCTCAGAGTCAGCTCCTCAAAAGCCGCGCCCGCCTCAGCGAAGAGAATCAGGTTGAGCGAGTCATAAGGCCAGTCTGGAATGGAAACCTCGACAAGCGTCATGCCGAGCTTCTTCACCGCTTCCAATGCCGCCCGGTCCACATTCGTCGCGGGAGCCTCCTTCATCCAACCGGGGAAGTAGCCGATGCGCAAGCCCTTCACATGTGCCTTTGCATCAAATGCAAGCTCGCTCGGCATACTGGCTAAATCGCGCCCATCCGGCCCAGAGATCGCCTTCAGCACCAGCACCGTATCTTCAACACTACGAGCCATCGGCCCCAGCTTGTCCAGCGACCAGCACAGCGTCATGGCGCCGGTGCGCGGCACGCGGCCAAAGGTGGGGCGCAAGCCGGTTACGCCGCAACGCATTGAAGGGCTCACAATGCTGCCGCCGGTTTCGCTCCCGATGGCGAAACCCACCAGCCCGGCAGCCACGGCCGCGCCCGGCCCCGCGCTGGAACCCGAAGAGCCTTCCTCCAGCAGCCAGGGATTCATGGTCTGCCCGCCAAACCAAATATCGTTCAGCGCCAGGGCGCCCAGGCTCAGCTTGGCCACCAGCACCGCGCCCGCGGCGTTGAGCCGCTCCACCACGGAGGCATCCACAGCGGGCACTCGGTTCCGATAAGGCTCTGCCCCATACGTCGTGGGAATCCCCGCCGTATCCAGCAAATCCTTCGCGCCCCACGGAATCCCATGGAGAGGGCCGCGATACCGGCCCGCGGCAATCTCCGCATCTGCCTGCCGAGCCTGGTCCATGGCATGTTCCCGTGTCAGCGTGATGGCGCAACGGAGCTGCGCGTTGAAGCGCTCCAGCCGATGAAGATAGATCTCCGTCAGCCGCGTGGAGGTCAGCTTGCGGCTCTCAATCCACTGCGAAAGCTGCCAGACGGGAGCAAAGGCAATGTCGTCGTCATTGGCCGGCAGGGCCAATCCTGCACCGCCGCTGCGGACGAAGTGATTGCCGCTCCGCTTGGGCTTCACCATCCCCGGCAGGCTCGGATTCCATTGCGTGGCCGGCGCAAGAGTCGCCTCCAGCTCAACCTTCCGCGGTCCTGCGCGGCGCTCCAACAACGGCGCCATCTGCATGCGCCAGTTGCTGGCCGCGGTTGCAAGATCACCAGGGGTCATCTGCAACCACGCCAGTTTTTCCGCTTCCGCAAAGGTTGCGGGCGATACCTCCGGCCCAACCGCGGGAGCGGCGCCGAATGCGGGCGGAGAGCCCGGCGGCAAATCCTGCATCTGTGCGGCTGGCGACTGAGCCTCAGCCTGCACGGCTGCAGCCAGCATGGCAAGTGAACTATAGGCGAGAAACTCTCTGCGCGAACTGGGCATGATCCTCCTTGTTGATTTAGCGTTGAAGCCTGATCGAACCCTCGCAACCATAGTATCCGGTAACAGCGCGGAGCCGGAGTTTGCTGCCATGGAAAAGGGCGCCGCAAAAGCAGCAAAAGCAACTCAGACTTTACAAGCTGCGGAAAAATCAATCATGAAGGGGGCTTCGATCTCAAGGGAGGCGGGGGTTTCAACCTCCGCATATTGCTCACCGGGCTGCACGCAAACTGTCAACCCGTGAAGTTGGCGGCTTCCACCCCAAGCCCCATGAACTCCTGAAATACATCGTTGGAGAGCAGCCGTCCCCGCGCGGTCAGCCGAACCGTCTTGCCGTCGGAGAGAAGCAAACCCGTCTCAATCAGCCGCGCAATGACTTTGAGCGCCGGTTCGACCATTGCCGCGCCAAATTCCCGCTGCATAGCGGCTACGTCAACGCCCGCGTTCAGACGCAAGCCGAGAAACCAGGCCTCCTCGTGCTGCTGCGCGCGGGTGAGCCACGTGGTCTCGACCGGAGCCGAGCCCGCAAGATAGGCCGTCAGGTCGTCGGTGGTGGTGGAGCGCAGGACGCGGTGGTCTTCGCCCTCTGCCAGCATGGACGAGGCATCGAGGCCCAGGCCAAGGTAAGGCCGCCGCTGCCAATAGCGCAGATTATGGCGCGAGTGAAAGCCGGAACGGCAGAAGTTGGAGATCTCGTATTGCTCCAGGCCGGACTGGCCCAGAATTTCGATGGCCTGCGTATACATTTGCGCGACAGCATCGTCGCCGGGGACCAGATCGGCGTGGTAGCGCGCGCCATGAGCCAGCACTTCGCGGCCCAGGCGCGAGTCCTGGTCCACCTCGAACATGTAGACGCTGGCGTGAGGAACGCCCGCATCCGCCAGCGCCGCCATCACCATCAGCGACTCCTCCCATGAGGCGAAGGTCTGGCCGGGAAGGCCGGCGATCAGGTCAACATTCAGGTTGCAGATGCGCGCGGCTCGCAGCCGCATTACATCTGCGAGCGCCATCGCGCGATTGTGCAGCCGCCCGCTCAGGGCCGCCTCGCGGTCGATGAACGACTGCACGCCCAGGCTGACACGGTTGACGCCAGCCGCAACCAGCGCCTCCAGCATCTCATCGGCAAGCTGGCCGGGCGCACATTCTACGGTGATCTCGGCGTCCGGCTCCAGGTCGAACTCCCAGCGCACGGCGGCAAAGAGCCGGACCAGCAGCTCGGGCGCCAGCAGGCTGGGCGTTCCGCCGCCTACGTAGACCGTGTCTACGCGTCGCGGAAGCTCCACGCCCATCTGCTCGGCCCATGCAGGGACTGCGGCCAAATCCTCAACGAGCCGGTCCACATAGCGCTTGTGCTCGCTGGATGGATGAACTCCCGAGGCAAAGTTGCAGTAGGTGCACTTCGACCGGCAGAAGGGGATCGAGATGTAGAGTCCGAGCGCGCCACCCGCCAAAACAACCATAAAAAGATTGTTTCATGGGCGCGAAGGGAGCTTCTGTAACTTTTTCTTAGCGCCGCTCATGCAAGAATTGAAGGCAAGGAGATCCCGGATTGAAAGCCTGGCCGTTGTTTGGCATCGCACTGATACAAACACTATTGCTGGCTGCTCATTGGTTTATCTATTGCACATGGATCGCCTTCTGGCAGACACTCAGTCCTCGAGCCGCGCTTTTGCTGGGGGCCGCGCTGTTGCTGCTGGCTTTTTCCTTTGTTCCCGCCGCTTTGCTGGGGTTCTTCTACGCCAACCGCCTGGTAACACTGCTCTACAGGCTCGCCGCGGTCTGGCTGGGATTTCTCAATTACTTCTTTTGGGCGGCCTGCCTCTCGTGGCTGACCAGCTATGCGCTGACTGCCCTTCAACTGCACGTGGACAAGCCGTTCATCGCGGCTGCGTTTTATAGCATGGCCGTTGCGGCCGGAATCTACGGCCTGGTGAATGCACGCATCCTGCGTATCCGGCGCGTTTCCATTCAACTGCCTGGCCTGCCCGATGCCTGGCGCGGCCGCACCGCCCTGGTGCTCAGCGACCTGCACCTGGGCCATATGAACGGTCGCGGCTTCAGCCGCCGCATCGTGGCGTTGGCAATGCGCCTCAACCCGGAGATTATCTTCTTCCCCGGCGATCTCTTCGACGGCATCAGGGCCAACTCCGCTGCGTTAATCGAACCCTTCAGTCGGCTTGCGCCGCCCCTGGGCAGCTACTTCTCGACCGGCAACCACGACGAGTTCGGCAACGCCGCGCGCTGCGCTGAACTTCTCAGCGGCGTCGGCATCCGCGCCCTCTCCAATGAAATGGTCACCATCGATGGCCTGCAAATTGCCGGCGTCTCCTATGGCGACTCCGGCTCTCCCATCCGCCTTCGCGCCATTCTGGAGAGCCTGCATCTGGACCCCGGCAAGGCGAGCATTCTGCTCAATCACGTGCCCAGCCGACTGCCCATCGTCGAACAGGCCGGCATCAGCCTGCAGATTTCCGGCCACACCCACAGCGGACAGCTCTTTCCCTTCACCTTTTTCACGCGCCGCGCCTTCGGAAACTTCACTTACGGTTTGCAGCGCTTTGGCGGATTGCAAGTGTACACCTCGAGCGGCGCGGGAAGCTGGGGTCCGCCGATGCGCCTCGGCACTTGCCCTGAGGTTGTGCTGTTCACCTTCGAGTAATCGCAAGCAAGCCGCCAGACCTCCGTAGGTGTGATGCACACTACTGAATAACGCCGCCGTCGAACGTTAGCATTGATATCGCTCTTGACTGGGGCCAGAGCATCGGCATCCAATCGGCATCGAGGAGAAGGCTGCAATGAGCGAAGATATTAAGACAAACATGGCACACCAGAGCGTGGTCCAGACCCGCCTTCACGGGTTCGAACTGCTTCATAATGCCCGGCTGAATAAGGGCACTGCCTTTACTGAAGAGGAACGCGACGCCTTCGCGCTGCATGGCCTTCTGCCGCCCCACATCGGAAGCCTGGAAGACCAGCGGGAACGCCGCCTGAGAGTCCTGGCCAGCCGCAATACCGCCTTTGGCAAGTACAGCAATATGCGCGACTTGCAGGACAATTGCGAAACGCTTTTCTACTCGCTGATTGCGCACCACACAGAGGAGTTGTTGCCGATTGTGTATACCCCCGCCGTGGGCGAGGGTTGCCAGCGCTTCAGCGAGATCTGGCGTCGGCCCCGCGGACTCTTCCTCAGCTATACGCACAAGGACCGCATCGAGGAGATTATGGCCGACCCGCGCTATGACGAAGTGCGCTGCATCGTGGTCTCGGACGGCGAGCGCATTCTGGGCCTGGGCGACCAGGGCGCCGGCGGCATGGGCATCCCCATCGGCAAAATGGCCCTCTACACAGCGCTGGGCGGCATTCCGCCGGAGCACTGCTTGCCAATTCTGCTCGATGTGGGCACGGACAACGAAGCGCTCCTGCACGAACCCATCTACATCGGCTGGCAACACCACCGCATTCGTGGGCCGGAGTACGACGAGTTCATCGAGGAATTCGTGACCGCCGTGGAACGCCGCTGGCCACACATTCTTTTGCAGTGGGAAGACTTCGCCGGAGTCAACGCGGCTATCCTGCTAAAGCGCTATCGCGACCGGCTGTGCACCTTCAACGACGATATTCAGGGAACCGCTGCCATCGTCACCGGCGCACTGCTGGCCGCCGTACGCGCCACCGGAGTTCCGCTCAAGGAGCAGACCATTGCTATGTTCGGCTCCGGCTCGGCGGGTCTGGGCATCAGCGATCTGCTGATAGACGAAATGAAAGAAGAGGGTCTGAGCGAGGAGCAGGCCCGCAAGCGCATCTATGCCTTCAATCGCCATGGCCTTTTGGTGGAGGGATGCGAGGGCGTCCGCCCCGGCCAGGAGAAACTGATGCGCAAGAGAGCCGACGTTGCGGGTTGGAAGCTGACGGGCACAGGCGCCATTTCACTGCTGGATGTAGCGCGTAACGCCAAGGTGACCATTCTGGTGGGCACATCCGCCCAGGCCGGCGCGTTTACTGAAGAGATTGTGCGCGAGATGGCCAGTCACACCGCGCGCCCCATCATCTTCCCGCTCTCCAACCCCACTTCCAAATCCGAGGCCACGCCGGCTGACCTGCTGCGCTGGACCGCGGGACGTGTTCTGGTGGGGACAGGCAGCCCGTTTGAGCCGGTCGAGGTGAACGGCAAGCTGATGCGCATCTCGCAGGTCAACAACTCATTCATCTTTCCCGGCCTGGCGCTGGGCATTCTGGTTTCGCGCACCACGCGAGTCTCTGATGCCATGATCATGGCCTCGGCCAAGGCGCTGGCCGGTCTCTCGCCGGCATTAGCAGACCCGAATGCGCCGTTGCTGCCGCCTGTCGCCGATTGCCGCAAAGTGAGCCTGGTGGTGGCTGAAGCCGTAGCCAAGCAAGCCATGGCCGACGGCACCGCAGAAAAGGTGGACGACAAAACCCTCCGCAAAAACCTCCGCGATTACGTCTGGGAGCCGGTCTACCATCCGTACGAGCGGATTCCGTAATCCCGCTACACTGGGTGCCCCACCCTCGCCGCGTTCTTGGTTTTGCGGTATCGGGGTCCCCAACGACAGGTCTTAGTCGTTGGGGTGATCTAGGGTGGGATGGCTCCGTGTTCCATGCTTGCGCTTCTTTCCGCTGCATGGATGCAGCCGCAGTTAAACCCCTCGCAGTTTACACTGGAATTCCATGATTCCCACGCTTGCCTGGACTCCGGAAGGCGTCCGTTTTATCGATCAGACGCGGCTCCCACTCGAGGAGAGCTATGTACTCGCCGCCAACTATGAGCAGGTGGCCGACGCCATCGTCACCATGGTGGTGCGCGGCGCTCCGGCTATCGGTGTCTCGGCGGCTTACGGCGTTGCGCTGGGCGCGCTGCGAACCAAGGCTGCTACCGCCGCCGAGTTTGCGCCGGAGTTCGAGCGCATCTGCGCACGGCTGGCCGGAACGCGCCCCACGGCGGTGAATTTGTTTTGGGCTATCGACCGCATGAAGCGGCTGTTTGCAAACTTGGCCGGGTCGGGCGCTCCTTTGACCGAGATTCAACAGAAACTGTTGGCTGAAGCGCACGCCATGTACGACGAAGACATTGCCGCCTGCAAGGCCATGGGCAGCTTCGGCGCGGCTCTGATGCCGGACAAAGGCGGTGTGCTGACCCACTGCAACGCCGGGGCTCTGGCAACCTGCGGCTATGGAACGGCGTTGGGAGTGATTCGCGCGGCTGTCGAGCAGGGCAAGCAGATTCACGTCTTTGCCGACGAGACGCGGCCCTTTCTGCAAGGAGCGCGCCTCACGGCATGGGAGCTGATGGCCGACCACATTCCCACCACGGTCATCTGCGACAACATGGCCGCCAGCCTCATGCGGACCGGAGACATTCAGGCTGTCGTCGTCGGCGCAGACCGCATCGCCGCCAATGGCGACGCGGCCAACAAGATCGGCACCTACAACGTGGCGATTCTCGCCAAAGAACACGGCATCCCGTTCTATGTGGCCGCGCCCTGGTCCTCCGTCGATATGGCCACGGCGACCGGCGACGCCATCCCCATCGAGGAGCGGCCCGCCATCGAAGTCACCCACCATGGCGGCAAGCAGATAACCCCCAGCGGCGTAGGCATCCGCAACCCAGCGTTTGACGTGACCCCGGCAAAATACATCGCCGCCATCATCACCGAACGCGGCGTGCTACGCGCACCGTATGGCGAGTCGCTGAAAGCGATGGAATCGGCGGCAAAGTAAACGGAAAGTTAAACGGCCTCAATCCCAATTCTCAGACGCAAGAGGGTGGATTACCGCTTTGGCTGAACTGGTTTGATTGCGGCTGGAGCTGGTTTGGGCGAGGGAAAGACAACTTTGGGCGGGTCGGCGAGGGTGACGGAGGCCTGAACCGGCGTGGCGCGGGAGCCGTGCTTGACCTGATTTTCTTTGAGCTTTAGGGCGCCGTTCATGATCTCGGCGTCAGCGGTCCAGAGGTCGAAGCGCGCCAGGACCGGAGGAACATAGCCTGAAGCCGCGGTAACGGTCCCATGCTGCCAATCGAAATGAAGAGCGCCTTTGGCCGAGGCAGCCAGGTCAGCGGCGGCGAAGCCCGTGAGCTCTATTTTGCCGTTGGCGTTGAATGTCCCACCGGAGAACCGCAGGCCAATCAATTGGCCGAGGACCGGCGGACTGAGCTTGTCAAACTGGGCTTCCAGAGTGTAGGTAGGCTTGTCGCTGGCTGTGGCGGCAGCGTGGTAAGTGCCGGTTCCGTGGATGCGGCCGCCGAGCAGGGCGGCATCGAAGGCAGTGATTTCAGCTCCGTTGGCAAGCGTGTGCAGGGTGGCCTCAGGATGGTGGAACGTGACCGGGCCAAGAATGAGGGATTCGGCCTTGACCGTGCCTTCCAGGATGGGCCAGGCCGGAGTGGCCCTGGAACGAAGGCGGCGGATCAGCGTGGAGAGCAGAGTGCCCGGCTGCTGCGCGCCGAGGAATGCGGCCTGGATGACGCCAGCGTCGAGTTCGCCAAACTGAAGCCGGAAGCGTGGCGGACAGGGTTGGGGAGCATTGCAGGCAGAGGGCAGGATGAGGTTGGCTGTTCCCTTCACTGGGCCGTATGTGAAGACAACCGGATTCCAGCGAAGCTCGCCGGAAGCCAGGTGGAGCGTGGCCTGGGAGATTTCGACGGGGTTGACCAGGTAGTCGGCCTTCCATGTGGCGTTGCGCAGGGTGACAGTTCCGGTAAGGCTGTCTGCCGTGGCTTCGGAAGGGAGCGTGACGGTAGCGGGCGAAAGGTCGCCTAGCGAAAGCGCCTGAACTGACAGTGTCTTGACTGGCAGCAGCCAGGGGCCGTTGGCGGTCAGGTCCACGGAGACGGGGTCGCTGGCAAGCGCGTCCAGTGCCGTAACATTCCTGATGCCGGCCACGCGCGCCAATTCCCTGCCCCGGCTGATGGAAGCCTGGCCACGCACATTGAGTTGATAGCCGGAGAGCATGAGGCGCGTGGAAACATTGAGTGGAGCGGCTGCGCCGGCGGGAATGGCCACGGTGGCCGCCAGCACCTGGCCAGCGCCAGAGGGCTGGTTTACAGGCACCAGAAGAATTTTTGGAACACGAATGGGCTGACTAATGCCGCTGCCGCTGAGTTGAAGGCCCTGGACCGTGAGGCTGCCGGTGAGAGGACCTTGAAGCGCCACATGAACCCTGGCGGAGCGGACCTGGCCGGTGGAAGCAGGCGTCTGTGGCGCAACGCCGCCGGGGGCGTAGGTAATCTTGCCGCTTACCGATCCAGTAACTTCCAGGCCGGAAGCCAGATCGCTGCGCACGGTGCGCAGCGCATCCAGTCCGGCGGCAAGGGAGATGCGGTCCATCTCGACGGATATGTGGGGCTGGCCGGTTTCACGGGGCAGATTGCCGGTAAGACGGATGCGGCCCGAGCCGAGCGGAGAATCGCAGACCAGGTTGTCGATGGCGCGAACAGTGAAATGGGCCAAAAAAGCGCAGTTGGCGTCGAAGTCCATGGGCGCGACCGGGGCAAACTCAGCGCGATGGACGCCGGTGGCGCGCAGCCGGGTTTTGACCTGGGCCGCCTCGGGGGTGCCGTCGAGATGCAATTCGCCGCTGAGGTCGCCTCGCCAGCCAGCGTCGGCGCCGAGGAGCAGGCGGGTGAGTTGGCCGAGCTGGGCCTCGCTCCATTCCAGATCTACGTGCAGCGGCATCTGACGCAGTTCAGGAGCCTGGCGCAGGCTTGCCTCCAGGCGAACGATGCCTGTGTCGCCCTGTTCAATGCTGAGGTCGGTGCGAGCGGGCTGACCGCGCAGCCGAACGCGCCAATTGCCTGGACTCTGCTGTTCCAGAGACATTTCAGCGTCGAGCAGGGAAAAGGGGAGTTTTTCCACGCCGTTTTTGATGTTGATGCGAGAGTGCGTGGCCTTGAGGTAGGGCAGCCTGACGGACTTGCTCAGATTGGGCCTATCGCTGCCCGCATCGGATTCAGCCTGGGAGGTGGCCGTTCGCAGGAGCGAGTCCAGGTTCCAGCGACCGGGAACAGCGCGCACCAGGTTCAGGCTGGCCTCATCCACACTGATGGTGTCCAGTTCCAGCCTCCCGCGCCACAATGAGAGAAGGCGGATAGAAGCGGTAACCGTGTTGGCGTGGAGCACCGGCTCGGCTCCATAAGCGGGGTCTTCCTCAACGGTGAGGTCGGAGAGGACAAAACCCGGGGTGGGCAGCAGGCGCACCTCGACCGAGGAGAGACGAACGGGGCGGCCCAGCGAAGCAGAAATCAGCTGTGTGATGCGGCTTTTGTAGCGGCTCACGCTCAGAAAGGGGGGCACAATCAAAATTGCCAGGATGGCCGCCAGCGCTGTCAGGGCCATCCAAAGCCGTTTGCGCTTTCTTTGCCGGGGTTGTGCGTCATCGGTCATATCAATTGCAGCAGTCAGCCGTCAGCTATCAGTTTACAGTTGCCTTCTACAGAGCCCAAGGTCATTTACTGATTGCTGATGGCTGGTCGCTGTTAGCTGTCATCTCACTCGATGGAGGGTCCGGCTCCAGCGGGTTTCGGTGAAGAAGTGCAGCGCGACGTGGCCTATCCAGGCCAACTGGTTGCCAATTCCGGGCTGTTCGTACTGGTCTTCCGGGGTCACAAACGACCAGTAATTGAAGATAGGCCTGCCCACGATGTTCTCCCTGGGCACGAAGCCCCAGTAACGCGAGTCGAGGCTGTTGTGGCGATGGTCGCCCATCATAAAGTACTTGCCGGGCGGGACCACCAGGTCGCCATTCTCGAAGTGGTTGGGAAAATCGACCGCCCATGCTTCGGTGGCGTCGTGTTCCGTGCTGGGAGGAATGGAGGGAAACTCGTCCAGAAAAACCGCATCGCGCAGATTGCGTGGGTTGGGAGAGTTGTCCGCATCCCCGGGCAATTTCTGGGCCTTGCCGTTTATGTAGACAATGCCGTCGCGCAGATGGATGTGGTCGCCGGGCACGCCGATCAGCCGCTTCACCAGAATCAGATACTGAGGGTTTCCATCCGCATCGGGGTCCGTCACGGGCTTGATGAAGACCACGATGTCGTTGCGCTTTGGCTCGCGATAATGAACCAGCGGCATCCACTTGGCGGGCGGAGCGAGGGTTATACGGTCCACCAGCAGGTGATCGCCCACCAGCAGCGTCTGCTCCATGGAGCCAGAGGGAATGACAAAGTTCTGGCCGAGAAAGGTGAGGATGAACAGGCCAATGACCAGGATGGAGCAGATACTAGCCACTGCTTCGGGGAACGTCTCTTCTACGCGCTCTTCAGCGGGCTGGGCCTCGGGCGGCGTCTTGGGGGCGGGCGTTTTTTTCTTGGTCATTCTATCGCTCATTGTTAGTTGTCAGCCATCAGATATCAGCTTTCAGTAGTCAGAAATCAGCCTACAGTGGTTAGAAATCCGGGCTATTAACTGGCAACTGAAAGCTGACGGCTGACAACTGCGTTAATGCACTATATGGAAAATGCGCTTCCAACGGGCAAAGCCTGTCAACCGGGCAGAAAGCTGCCTGTCGTGTCCGAGTCTATCATCCGCGGCCAGCATCGCGACCTGTTGAACATCTGTGGTGGAGGGCCGGGAGAGGGAGAAGTAGATGACCAGGGGGCGGGCCACGATCTGCTGCCGCTCGACAAAGCCCCAGTAGCGAGAATCCGCACTGTGATTGCGATTGTCGCCGAGTACAAAGTACTCGCCCTGGGGCACCACCAGATCGCCTTCACGGGTGAGGCTCTGCATCTGCGTACACCAGTCGGGGTCGACCTGGGGATCGATACATAACCTGGTGGGAAAGTCGTCGCGGAAATTGTAGCCGATAACTGGCTCAAAAGCGGCATAGGGTTCGTCGAGGATGACGCCGTTCACGATGACCCGGCCATCATGGATGCGCAGCCGGTCGCCGGGCAGGCCAACCACGCGCTTGACGAGATATGGGTGCTGGGGGTGGTGGAAGACAACAATATCACCGCGTGCAATGTCGCGATAGGGCAACAGATACCGGGTGAAGTTGCCGGGCGGAGCATAGACCTGCTTGTTGACCAGCAGAAAATCGCCCACCAGCAGGGTACGTTCCATGCTCTCAGAGGGGATGAGGTAGGGCTGAAGCACAAAGGAGTTCAGAAACAGCGCCACGACTACCAGTAAAAGCAACCTGGCGAATGCCTCGGGCACGGTAGGCAGTTGAAGCCGCAACTGCGCGAACCAATGCGAGGATGGGCCCGGCCCCTGGGCAGTGGTGCTCATAGCGCTGCCGCCTCCTCCTTGTTGGCTCCCGGCCTGATTTCGGCTGCACTGCCGGCCTTTTTCCCTGCTGCCTTCAGCCGCTCCAGCGCGCGCCGCGCGGCATCCTGCTCGGCGTGTTTCTTGGTGCTGCCCATACCGCGCGCCAGTTGCTTCCCGGGCAGAGCATCGGCGGTCTTGAGCCGGACCTCGACCAGAAAGCGCTTGTGATGGTCGGGGCCGCTTTCGCTCTTAACCCGGTAGACCAGAGTACCGGCGCGCGTGGCCTGCAAGTGCTCCTGCAGCGCCGATTTATAGTTGCCCAAAGCAGCTCCGGAGCGCAACTGCTCGGCCAACTGCTCGGCGGCTTCGCCCATCACCCAGCGACGGGCAAAGGCAGAGACTGGCTCTAGTCCGCCGTCCAGGAAGAGCGCGCCCAGCACGGCCTCCATGGTATTGGAGAGCACGGTACTCCTGCGTCTGAGGCTACCGCCCCTGTCCTCGCCGCGACTGAGGCGCAGATGATTGCCCAAGCCGATGGCTGAGGCTACCTCGGCCAGATGCTGGCGGCTGACCAACTGGGCGCGGACACGGGTCAGTTCGCCCTCGTGCCACTCCGGGTGAAGCAGAAAAAGTGCTTCGGCGACCACCAGTCCCAGCACGGCATCGCCCAGAAACTCCAGGCGCTCATTATCGCCCGTACCAGTAGCTTCGGCCTTGCCGCCGGCAGGGGCCTGCTCGCCGAGGGCCTGCCCGTCGGCCGCCCGCTCCTTGGCTAAAGAGCGATGGGTCAGCGCGCGCACCAGCAGCCCAGTGCGTGCAAAGCAATGCCCCAGTGCGGCTTCCAGTTCGGCAAGAACAACTTCCACTTGCACCTCGATCCAATGCGTTGAAAAACTGTCCCGGGCCACTGCTCAAACCGGTTTTCCGGTTCAGGAGAAGCCCCTTCCCATTATTAGACGTTCTACGCTCCCACGGCGGATGCCTGCCAGATTATTGGGGCTTTTCCGTGCCGTTTGGCCATGCAGACTCAGGCTTGTCCGGCTGAGGGCTGGCTGTTGGGGGCTTGGCCGGCGCGGGACTAGGGGAGCCCGTGTCGTCGGCATCGTCTTCGCAACTGTGGCCCCTGACAGCGTAGGCTGTTTTGACGCCCCGCTCAGCAGACAGCCGGGTATCCAACTGCCCGTCGCGCGTCTTCAATGCTTCTTTGTACTCGGTCAGAGCTTCGTCGCGCTTGCAGTCCAGATCAAGCATGCGGCCCAGGTAGATGTGCGACCAGGCGAGCAGGCGGGGATCCTTGCTGGCGGCCAGCGTCTTCTGGAACCCTTCGATGGCCTGATCGGGATGACCGGTGAGGATGGCCACTCTGGCCAAGATGAACTCCGCGCGGGCATTCACGGCGGCTTCGTCTGGAGACAAGCTGGAAGAATCAGCGTGTGCGACGAGCGCCTTGCGGGCCATAGCGTTGGCCGTGGCCACGTCGCCGGCAGCGAGGCGCGCCTCGGCCAGATCTAGTCCGGTCAACTTGCGCGGCGTACTGCGCGAGAGCACATCCTCGTCGCCTTCCTTGTCGAAGTCGAGATCTCTGGCGCGGTGCACCTGCTGGTCTATATCCATGCTGTAGACCATCTCGCCGATGGTGTCTTTCAGGCTGGCGGGGTCCTTCTCAAACTGAATCATCTGCCCATAGAAGTACTGGGTGAGCACGAATCCCTGCGTCATGTCGTGGCGCACGGTGGCGATGCGGACGGCGTCCACCTTCTGCTGGTAGGTTATACGTTCGCGTTCATAACGCAGCAGGTCGGAGCGGTCGATGTTGGCCGGGATCTTGTACTCGGGAATACCGGTGTCCATGATGCGCGCTTCGATGGCCTTGATGAGGCACTCGACAGTGAGGGCCACGGTGTCAGAGCGATAGCGAAACTCGAGCGGAGCTTCGCGAATCTCCTTGAGGATGGGCTGCGTGCGGCTGAGGGCGTTGGTCCTGAGGTAGAGCAGCGGCTCGATCATGTAATGCAGGTAGGTGTGGCGCACGTCGCTCATGCGGATCGTTCCATTCACCGGCGAAACCACCACCACATAATCGGTGCCGTAGATGCGGGCGTTGATGGTGCGGGGCGAGAGCATGGACTCGATAACCACCACAAACCGCCTTCCGTTGTAGGTTTCAGCGGGCATCTTGAGATACAGGTTGGTGGAAACGATCATTTTGGAGAGCGGATCGTGCAGCAGATCGGCTTCCTTATCGTAGATGGAATGTGCCACCAGCCAGATGCCGTGCAGGTCCACGGCGGCGACAAAATCACGCAGCAGGGGGACGACCTCGACCACCTGGGTGGAATCAGGGGGCATCTCGGTCAGTTCGACCGCGGTTTCCAGCTCCGGCGGCGGGGTCAGATAGAGAGCCAGCGAGATGTACTGCGCAATGTCGCGCACGCCGCCGGTCATGCGGTGCTGGGCGATATACAGGCAGAGCTTGTCGCGCTTGTTGCGGGCATCTTCGCTTTTAGAGAGCGCCAGGTTCATCTCGTCGCGGACGCGCTGACGGATCGGGGCGCTCTCTTCCAGGCCGTCATCGTAGCCGCAGGCATTCAGCGCCGCGGCCATAACGAAGACCGGCTCGGCGCTGACCAGCGAGATAGTGGGACCGGCGGGATCAACCAGCGAAGGAGCCTTTTCCCGCACAAAATCCGGCGAGGAAGACGATGCCTGCTCCCCGGCGGACGAGCTGGCGGAGGATTGTGCAAGTGCCGCGGCAGGCGCAAGGCCTGCGAAAAGGTAAAAAACAGCGGCCGGCAGAGCGATTCTCCAATAGCTACACACTGGAAGCACGACGCTGAGTGGCTTTTTCCTTAAGAAAAAGCCACCTTTCACTGGGCTAACTAGAGCACGTGAATTGGAGAATCGCTCTAGAACGGCGGCAAATGAAAATGCTCTGGATGTCATGAAGAACCCTGTTTAATTCTAGACGCATCGGCAGGGTTAAAGGGAGCGGTTTAACGGCAGGGCGGTTGGGGATGCAGGAATTGTCTTACTTTCTTCTTACAGGGCGGCTGCCAGCGCGGGATAGCGGCTCACGTGGCTGGTTTCATAGAGGGCAAGGAGGCGCTGGCGCATCAGGTAATAAGCCGAAGACGCCTCCTGGGCATGGAGGGGGAGGGTAAGCCGGAAACGACGCAACAATCTGGCTGGAATCATGCCGATTTCCACACGGCGGACGGCGCGTCGTAAAGAAGCCGCATCCAGCCTCATCCGCTCGGTGACGATCACTGCTTCCTCGAAGTTCCAGCGCTGTGCATAGGCGGCCAAGGCAAGCATGATCTCCGCATTCTCGCGCATCCGCCTCAAGCCTTCGTAACCGCCGAGGGACTCCCAGATCTCCTTCGGTTCCATTTCAATCTGACCACGGCGCGGGGTAAGGTAATCCACCGCCACTGCGGACAACTCAACTACGTCCAGCCTATAGATTCCGGCAACCAGGTCATTCCATTCCAGCAGCACCATTGTGCGGGATGAGCGCCGGTCGGCGATCACTACTGCGGCTAAGCCACACAGCACGGCCCCAAAAACGAGATAGGGAAGCGCAAAGGTCATCTGGAGAATGTTACCTTTGTGCGCTTACCGTGTCAAGGTCATTTTTAATTCGCTGATGCAGAGCCTCAATATAGGCATGCAACTGGGGGGAAATCGGCTGCCGGGCCGGCTCCTCCAACCAGAACTGAACCATCCAATAGCCGAGAACAGCGAGGTAGGCGAACATCTTTATATGCTCCAGGACCGTAAAGTAGTGCTGCATGCCTGGGAAACTATGCAGCCCGTCCACCAGGATGGCCACCACAGCCCATACCGTCCACCCGTTGCCCAGCGCCATCACATGGTTGCGCCAGCCCAGACCCAGGCTTTTCGAGGTTCGCGTCACCACGGCGATCAGTTCACAAACCACCAGGCTGGTGAATAGGAATCCCCGCACCTGCAGGCGGCCAAGCAGAGTTGCGGCCGGAGGCATGACCAGCCATGGTAGCGCTGCGGCCAGCAGGATGCCCGCCGCGCCCCAGAGGATGAACTGCTTTCTGGCATCCCGGACCCAGGTTCCGGTGGGCCGCAAGACAATCCGCGCAATCTCCCAGACCACCCCCAACTGCAGGATGAAATCGATCAGGGCTTGAGACCAGTAGACCCGCGCGTACCATCCGTAGTAACCACGTATGTAAATCAGATACAAAGCCGCGGGAATAACGGCTTCGAAGCCGATGAGCGTAGTGAAGACAGGGAACTCCCTCCGCCTGCGCCGATAGATAAGGATGGAGAAAAGGACAGCTTCACCAAGAAAATTAGCCGCCCACAAAGCAAGATCAAGCGCCGAAAGGTTCATTCCACCTCACGGCTTCTATTCTCTCCGTTTTCAGAGGCCAAGAACAGAGAGAACTACAGCAATTACAAGGCTGATTGACGATTGCGGCGGCGGCACTGGGTTTCCTCCACCTGGGGAGATGGCCAGAGCGATAGGCGCTAGGAATGCGAGAACAGCGACGGCAAGGGTAATACGGAGGTATTTTTTCACGGGGGACTCCTCTTTTCTGGCGCATGACTGCGCAACATTAGCCTAGACTCATTTCTTGCTCTCGTAAAAGGGGAATAAAAGGCGCAAATAACCAAGGGTACGCAAATAGTAAAATCAGCAGCGACGCCTGCCCTTATTCTGGCCAGGCCACCGGTGCGGAAATACGCACGAGCAGCCTCCTCAGCCGCAGTGCGTACCAGCACTGCGTACTATAAGTCTCGCTGTGCTGGGCTATTGAAAACTCCTCTGTTTACCCGCGTACGGAGACGCCGTAGAAGGAGAGTACCGCCAGTCCATTGACCGGCTGGCCGAAGCGGCGAGCGGGCTCAAAACGGCTCCACAAAAGCATATTCTCCACCTGCGCACGAGTCGCCTTGTCGGTGGGTCCGGAGACGATGCGGTAGTCGTAAACTTGGCCCTCTCCGTTGACATGGGCCTCGATTACGACCGGTGTAGAGACATCGCCGATGGGGTTGCCGCCCACCTCGCTGGACAAATAGAGGAAACGCGGAGCGGTGGACGCTCCCAACGGTTCATCGGTGGTAGCCTGCGCGCTCTCTGGCTGGGTAAACATGCCGGCCAGCACGATAACTGTGCCCAACAACAGCACGGCAGAGGCGAAACCCGCAGCGGCCTGCAGTAGGAAGGGGCCCACGGTGTTTCTCCAGGCTAGATTCCAGGCGTGGAAGGCGCTCTGGTTGCGGCGGGCCCGCTCCTGGCTGATGGCTACGCGAATGCGCAACAACAGGTCCTCGGGCTCTGGCACCGGACCCAGCGCGGCCAGCAAGGACTGCATCTCCTCAAGAGACTTCCAGTCGCCGGCACACTTTTTGCAACTCTCTACATGGGCGGCGACACGCTGCATCTCGCGTCCGCTCAGACGGCCGTCCAGGTATTCGGTAAATTGAGTTTGCATTGCATCGCAGCCGTTCATCGCGCCTCCTCTCCCAGGGGCATATCAAATCCCTCGTGCGCGGGAAAACGCACGCTTTGCTCTGGAGCCGTCAGAATCGCTTTTAAGGCCGCTCGCCCACGCACCAGCCGCGACTTGACCGTCCCAAGATTCACACCCTGCATCTCCGCCACGTCCTCGTAAACATAACCCTCGATGTCGCGCAAAATCAGCGTAGTCCGGAATGGTTCCGGCACCTGGCTTAAGGCCGCCTCAACGCGCGTCCGATTCTCCTCGTGCAACGCCTGATCATAGGGCGACTCGGCCGTGTCCACCAGCAGCTCCTTCAGCAGCACAGGCTTACCACTCTCCCTCTCGCCCATCTCCTGCTCAATGGGAATCTCGTGCTGCCTGTGCCGCATCCACCAGCGTCTGTGGTTAGAGGCCTCACGCAGGGCAATCCGATAAATCCATGTTCGCAACGACGACTCGCCGTGGAAGCTGCCCACCCCCCGGAAGACCTTCACGAAGACCTCCTGGGTGAGGTCGGCGGCATCGTCACGATCCTGCACAGCTCGTGCCAGAAGCGAGTAGATCGATTGGTGGTAACGCGCGATCAACCACGAAAAAGCTTCTTCGGAGCCGGACTGCAGCTCCGCGATCAGAGCCGCCTCTTCGGATTCAAAGGTCAGCGCAGTAGCCAGATTGCCCATGGTGAGGTCCGCCTGCATATCAGAATCCTCCCACTTAACCGCAGCAGAAGCACATTTGGCTCTTGCCAAATATGCACCGAAAAAGCCGGTTTCCGGTTGCGGCCACTCGCTCCAACGGCTGAAAAAGCGCCGTCGAAAATCCAATGCTGCCTCAGAGTGCGCGGGAGACGGACAGTTGCTTCCAAGCCAAGTGTCCCACGCCCTCTATTGTCTTAGACACCGGAAGACCCCTAAAGTGTTCCCGGTCACGCTAGTTTTTCCGCTCTGGAGAGGTTGTGATGGTGAGTGCGGGGCGGACCGGATAGGGCCGGGAGCGGGGTTGGCTGCTGGAAGCAGGCGGGGTTTGACGAAAATGCGCCCCAACGGAGACAATAGAAAAGTTGCATCCTTCGAGCGTGTGGGCCTGTGGCGCAGTTTGGGAGCGCGCTTCCATGGCATGGAAGAGGTCGTCGGTTCGATCCCGACCAGGTCCACCAATTAAATCAATAATTTAGACAGGGCGAGCGTTCAAAGTCTGAGCGTTTGTGTCATGGTTTGTGTCATAACCCGCCATTCTGCTGCTTGTGGCAAGGGTTTCCATCGCTGTGCGCTTGGCTTCCATCCGAACGTGAGAATACCGCTCCAGCATCTTGCGGCTGACCAACGACTGCCCGAAGAAAGCGGCACAATTTTATGCAGGAATGTGTATCTTCAACTATCTAAATGATTTAAGTCGCAATGCACGCGTTTGCATTGCGCACAATACCAATCGTAAACATATTTCGTACAAGAACACTCCAAATTAATACAAAATGTTCACATGAAAATGAAGAATATCTCTTGCCAATTTTCATCTTTGCTAAGTAGAATTTCCAACAATGGTTTCCCCGTCAAGCAACCTGACTTCTAATTTGCTTCTTTACCGGCCACTCTGTGGCCTATGCGGATCTGTCTGCAACCTCATGTAATAAAAGGATGGCTTGTTTGTTCATTACGCTTGATGGGTTTGTATCGGATTTTGGACAGTTCAAGTCTGTCGAGTTAAGCGAGATCAGGGGAAAACAAACGTTTTGTGCGTACAGCGAGGGCTTGCCCCGCTGGTGGAAGTGATGGAGGGTATTCGAATGTTGAATTGTGGATGGAGTCTCATGCGGAAGTTCCAGAGTGTGGTGTCGCTGTCGCTGATGGCGATGTTCAGCCTGTTAGCCACGGCTGTTGCAACTGCACAGACCACGGCTTCGCCTACGAGCCTGAGCTTCGGCAATGTGGCGGTCAACACCACCAGCGCCATTCAATATGTCAAGCTGACGAACAACCAGTCGACGGCGCTCACGATCACTTCGCTGGCCCCGTCGAGCGGCTATGCGCTTGAT
>JBEKOC010000002.1:0-230082 GCA_049522175.1 Occallatibacter sp.
GCGCTGCCTGACCCGCGCGCGCCGGAGAACCTGTTGCGCGGCTCGGGGCGCGGCATCTTCCTGATCCGGGCGTTCATGGACGAGGTACGCTTCCGGCAACTGCATCCCGGAACCGAGCTGACGCTGGTCAAGCATCTGGCGCGGGGGAGCGGAAAAGGATAGAGTAACTAAACAGGACCTTCGGCGGCGGCTGAAGGCCGGTCTTTTAGCGATTCAGTGCAGGGCACACCGGGGTTTTACGTCCGGGAGCGCCAGAGTTCTATTAACGTACTACCAACAAGGAGGAAAGATCTTGGCTCTGAAAATTGCTTCCAAAGAAGTGAAGGGCGTTACAGTTTTGGACCTTAGCGGACAAATCGTTCTGGGCGAGGGCAGCGTGCAGTTGCGCGACGCCATTCGCGGCCTGATAGGCAAGGGAACGAAGCACATCCTGCTCAACATGGGAAATGTAGACTACATCGACAGCTCGGGGCTGGGCGAGTTGGTGAGCGCCTTTACCACCGCCAAGAACCAGCATGCCGAAGTGAAGCTGCTGAAGCTGACCAGGAAGGTGCAAGGATTGTTGCAGCTGACCAAACTGTACACGGTCTTCGACATCTACGACGACGATGCCAGCGCTCTCGCTTCTTTCAAATAGGCGAGCGGGCAGCCGCTGAGAACATTCTTGTTCAGGCACTCCCAACCGCCCTACAGAAGATGAATCAACAAACAACTCTACCCGCCTGCACGGGCAGACGGGTAGGGTTTGTTCACTCCTAACGAGCCTTCTTGTTAGCCGTCTTCGCGGTTTTTTTCGCTGGTTTACGCCGCGTGGCGCTGGCCTTGGCAGGCGCCAGCAGCGGAATCAGGTTACCGGCAATCGGCGACCCAAGCCCGGTGCAGGCGTCCCATCCGGGCCCGGCGGAAAAGGCACCGTTGTTGCCCACGGTGATATCGTTGAAGGCCGCCTTGGCTTTTGCCGCGTAGATAGCCGGTTGGATGTAGCCCACCTGCGCGCCGAGTTGCTGGTTAGCCACCGCAATCAGGCCGGCCCACAACGGGGCTACCGCGCTGGTGCCGCCGATGACGGATGTCTTGCCGTCCACACGAACTGAGTAGCCAGTAGTGGGGTCGGCGTCGCCAGCCACGTCCGGCACACCGCGACCGCCCGTTTTGCCGCTCGGCGACGGGACGTGCGCGCTGGCCTGCCAGTCGGGCAGAGCAAAAACGTTGCTCACGCCGCCGCCGGTGGCGCCTTCCTTGCTGGCCAGCTCGTTCCACACCACCTCGGAGACGATGGTCGCCCCGTTGGCGTCGAGCTTGGTTCCCCCGCAGGCCAGCACGTGCGGGCTGGAGGCCGGAAAGTCAACATTGTTGCCCTTGGCTCCGTCCGATGAGCCGTTGTCGCCTGCCGCCACGGTAATGGTGATTCCCAGAGCAGCGGCCGACTGACAAGCCGCGTCCAGCGCCGTCATCGTCTGCTGCGACCAGGTCGATTCCGGCCCGCCCCAGCTGATGGAGATTACGCCCGGCTGGTTGACGGTGTCATGCACCGCGGTGGTGATGGCGTCGATAAACCCGCGGCTGGTGTTGGGCGCAAAATAAACCGCAATTTTAGCCCCCGGCGCCACGGATGCGGCCACTTCAATGTCCAGCATGACCTCCCCGTCGGCGCTATTGGCGTTCGACGGAGCGTTCTTGCCGCCGTTCACGCTGACGGCGGTAATGGCTGGCGCGGCGAGCCCGAGCGTCTTGAAGTATGCGGTCAGATCGGCCTGCCGGTACCCGCCGCCAAACTCAAGGATGGCGATGGTCTGCCCGGCGCCGCTGGCTTTGGCGGGGAACTTGTATGCCTGGGCGACTTGAGGCGGGGTGTAACTGCTGGGCGCGGCTGCTGAGGCGGCATGGACACGAAAGTGCGGCTGCGCCTGGGGACGGTTGTCGAACCCCAGCACAGCCTCCACTACGCCGGTCAGCGATGCGGGCAAATGAATTGCGCCCTCACGGACCCGGTACTCCGCTCCGTTGATTGATTTCTGCTCGAGCACCACGCCAAAGGCCTTTTGCATGTCCGCGGCGGTGCCGGTAAGCTGCAGCGTGCGCCGCGCGGCAGCAGTTGAATCGGGCTCGACCTTGAGATGGAATTCCCGGGCAAAGGCCCGGACCAGCTTGATTGCCGAGGGATCGGCGGCGTGGTGTTTCTTGAACTGAGTGCGGCTGACGCGAACCGGGCCGCTCTTGCGGCCGCCGCGAAGTTTGATCTTCAGTGGTTCTTTGCGTTTGACGATGACCGACACGGTCATCTTCGTCCTGGCCGGCGTAGCCCTCAGCCGGAGGGCATTGCGAGCCGTAGCTTTCTTGCTTCCGGCAAGGGCGACGCGCGCCTGCTCCACAAACTGCGGCGGCTTGACGGACATTGCCTGGGGAGGTTTGACGGACTTTGCTTGTGGAGGCTTGACCGACATTGCCTGGGGCGGCTTAACGGACATCGCTTGTGGAGGCTTGACGGACATAGCCTGAGGAGGCTTGACGGACAGAGATTTGCTGCGTGGGGGATTCGCCATGGTGACCTCATCTTTCTCGTCCGGGTCTCGTTGACCGAGATTTGGACTTAATTACTCAGAATGATAACGTGAATTATTGCGGCGGGATACAGCAATCTGCGCTCAACGGAGTTTTTTTCATCATTCATCACAGGCAGAATACGACAACCAGCACGGCGCCCTGAAAAGAAGATTTTCGCTTGTCCGGTTCAATCGGTATAGTTCGTGCAGGGGCTTCCTGCCCGCAATAGAGATTCCCGCCATGGCACAACGCTTTCACATTCCGTTGCTGATTCTTCTCTGGCTGGGCATTGGAGCCGGGGCAGAGGCTCAGTCCACAGCAAACCAGACTGGGCCGGCGCGGACCGAAGGCGCTGCGCACATCAGACTGGGCCAGTCCGCCGTTCCGCTCTACGGGCCATGGAAGTTTGCCGCCGGCGATTCGCCTGTCGACCCACAGAACCACGAGCCGCTCTGGGCACAGCCGGACTTTGACGACTCAAAGTGGGAGACAGTGGACCTGACGCCGAAGAACGGGACCTTCGATCCGGTGGGCGGATACAGCGGATACGTTCCCGGCTGGACGGCCAAAGGCCAAGCCGGTTACTGGGGATACGCGTGGTATCGCATCCGGGTGATTCTGGAGGCGCACCCGGGAACAAAACTAGCCCTGGCCGGTCCGCCCGATGTGGACGACGTTTACCAGGTCTTCGACAACGGAGAACTGATAGGCAGCTTCGGAGATTTCTCCGGAAGCGAGCCGGTGACCTATTACGCGCAGCCGATGATGTTTCCGCTTGCGCAACCGGCCGGCGGGAACGCGGGTTCATCCACGCGGGTTCTGGCCTTCAGGGTATGGATGGAGCCAGAAGCCCTGACGACCCAACCCGATGCGGGAGGCTTCCACACCGCGCCGGTGCTGGGCGAAGCCGGAGCGGTGACGGCAGGCTATCAATTGCGCTGGCTGGAAGTGGTGCGCGCCTACCTGCCTTTCGCCATCCTGGCCCATCTGTATGCCCTGCTGGCAGTGGTGGCCTTCAGCCTGATTCTCTTTGACCGCTCCGACCGGGTCTATCTCTGGATTGGAATTGTCTTCCTGTTTCAGGCAGCTTCTAACGCACTGTCCGCCTTCGATGTCTGGACACGGTACCTGAGCATCTGGGCTGACAGCCTGATTATCTCCGGCATTTTATCTCCGCTGATCTACGCCGGATGGGTGATGGTGTGGTGGGTGTGGTTCGGGCGTCAAAGGCCGGCGTGGATTCCGCGCGCCGCCGCCGGGCTGGCCCTGCTGTTCATGATCTCCAACATGATTGGCGAAGATCTCTTCTATAATTTCGTTCCCCATCCGGTTGCCGCCGCTTTTCATGTGACTTCCCTGATTGTCCGGGTGCTGCTCTTCGCCTTGTTTGTGTGGATCATCGCCCAGGCCATCTGCAACCGGAGGCTGGGGGGTTGGCTGGTCCTGCCGGCCATCCTGCTGCTGGGGATCGGGATGTTTGGGGGCGAACTCGCCGTTCTGCATATCCCGGTGGTCTGGTTTCCCTTAGGCGTGGGCATCAACCTGCCACACAGCGCAAGCCTGCTGCTGGTGGCGACGGTGGCCCTGCTGCTGCTGCGCCGGCTGCTGGTTTCAGTTCGTCTGCAACGGCTAATGGAGCAGGACGTGAAGCAGGCGCGGGAGTTGCAGCAGATGATTCTGCCCGAGGCGCGGACCACGCTGCCAGGGCTGGTGATCGAGAGCGAGTACCGGCCGGCGCGAGAGGTGGGCGGAGACTTCTTCCAGATCATTCCCCGGCCCGCCGACGGCAGCCTGCTGATTGTGGCCGGCGACGTGACCGGCAAGGGCCTCAAGGCGGGCATGCTGGTGGCGCTGCTGGTGGGGGCCATCCGCAGCACGGCGGAAACAAGCACCAAGCCGGAATATGTGCTGGGTGTGCTGAACCGGCGGCTGCTGGGACGCGGCGGCGATGCGCAGGCTACCTGCTTGGCGCTCAACATTGCCCGGGATGGCAAGGTAACGCTGGCTAACGCCGGACATTTGCCGCCCTACCTGAATGGGGAGCCGGTGGCGATGGAGGGCGCTCTGCCGCTGGGGATCATGACGGAGGCGATCTTCCCCATCCTTTGTTTCCAGATGGCGGAAGGTGACCGGCTGGTGTCGATCTCCGACGGGATTGTGGAGGCAACGGACGCGGAGGGGCATCTGTTTGGCTTCGAGCGCGTGCTTGAATTGCTGCGGAAGGCAGCGAGTACCGCGGAACTGGCCGGCGCGGCGCAGAGCTTTGGGCAGCGGGACGATATCAGCGTGATCTCGGTAACCCGGGCAACCGCGCTGGAGCCAGCTCGTGGATGAACGAACCTTCTACAGTCCGGCCAGCGCCTCGGCCTGCGTAGGAAACAGCCCAGCGTACTTGGGGATGCCCACCATGGTGAATACCTTGGTAAAGTGCGGCGAAAGCCCGAAGGCGCGCACCTTTTGGCCGGAGTTCGAGGCCTCGATCAGCAACTGAATCACCAGCGCGATGCCGCTCGAATTGATGTAATCCACCTTGGTAAAATCCAGCAGCACCAGACTGGTTCCTTTAGGAAGCGATTGGTAAGTGCCTATAACCGCGTCCTTCGAGGTGCTGGCGATATCGCCCTCGAAGCGCAGGACGGTGACCGGATTCCCGGCCGGAGAAGTAAGCTGCTCAACGCGCGCCTTGGTTTCGTTCTGCACGATCAATCGTCTCCGTATCTTCTGCGGTTATTCCGCGTCCTTATCCAGCCGGATCACCAGCCGGACATAACTGCTGTTGGCCTCGTCACCGGCCACCCACTCCGCTTCGTCCACCAGCGCCTGAATCAGAAACATGCCCATGCCGCGCGGGTCTTCCTCGCCGCGCATCTTGCGGTCGATGTCCGGCGTATTCTGTTTGCCTGGCTGCCGGTTCATGCCCTTGCCTTCGTCCATGACCTTCACTTCCAGCGCATCGGGCCCGGCTGACAGAATCACGCCTACGCTCAGCTTTTCATTCAGCCGGTTGCCGTGCTCGATGGCGTTGATGCAAGCCTCGGCCACAGCCGTCTTCAGGTCTTCGATGCGGTCTTGGCGGAAGCCCATCAGCCGGGCTACCGAGGCAGCCGTGCTCATGGCCACCTTTTCAAAGCCCATGCGCGAGGGCACGCGGACTTCAACGGTGGCAGGCCTGGGCGCGGTGGTGGACCTGGGCGCGCTCACTCCGGCATCTCCGTTTTCCGGCACAACGCCAGCGCGGTCATATCGTCTCCCTGCGGGCCGCCGGCGGCAAACGCCTCGATGGCAGCCCACAATGCATCGAGAATACCATCGGCCTTGCCGGTTGGGCACCCTGATAACTCCTCCAGAAGCCTTTCTGGACCAAACTCATCATCCCCTTTGAAGACTTCCGTCAGCCCGTCGGTGTACAACAAAAGCCTCGACCCCGGCGTAAAGCCGCATCGCTCGCTCGAGTATTGCATTCCCGGCAACAGCCCCAGCGGCGTGCCCGTGGCCTCAAACTGGCGCGGCTCACAGCCCGGCTGCGCCAAAAAGCCGGGATTGTGTCCTGCGTTGGCTACCTCGATCTCGCCCGCCTCCGGGTGCAACCGGAGAAAGATCGCAGTCACGTACCGGCGGCGAGCCTCCTCGCCCTCTGCCCAGTGGTGCTGATTCATGCGCGCCGCCAGTTCATCCAGAGGCGGCCCACCTGCCGCCATCGCCCGGAAAGCAGAGCGGAAACTCACCGACACAATCGCCGAGGCCAGCCCCTTGCCGGCCACGTCGGCCACCACCATCAGCAGGCTCCCGTCGGGCTGGGCAACGATGTCGAGATAGTCGCCGCCCACTTCGTAGCAGGTGGCGGAGCGAAAGGCCAGCGAGTAGCCGGGAATCGAAGGCGGATTCTGCGGCAACAGCGAGCGCTGTATGGCGCGGGCCGCGTCCAGATCCTGCTGTACGCGGGCAAACTCCACGTTGCGCTTGTGGTTGCGGGCGTTTTCCAGGGCCACCGCGGCCTGCAACACCAGCCCTTCGATGAAGTCGGCCTCATAGAGCGTCAGCTCGCGCCCGTCCGGAATTGCAACCGCCAGCTCCGTCATGCGCTGGCCGTCGCGATCCTCCAGCGGATAACTCCGCTGAGAAGTTGCGCCTGTGCCCGCGGCGCCCGCCGTAAACGCGTCGCCGTAAGCCAGCCCGGTGCCCGGAAAGGCCGCCCCGGCCATCTCCAGCTCGCGCACCACAATGCGCAGAACCTGAGCGAGCACCTCTTGCTCGCGCAGATTCGAGTGGACCTGCCGCGAAGCCTCCAGCAACGCCTGCAACCGCGCTACCTGCTGCTGCAAGTCGATGGTTTCGCCATTGCCGGGAAGATGATTTCCAGCCGCCATCGCGCATACCCCTTGTGAAATTCCACTCTAGCATGGCCCGCCCACGCAGGCGAAGGCGGACTCCCTGTTCTCTATGATCGTTGATTGTGCTGACCAACAGGAAGCACAGCGCCGCGATGCCTACGCCCAGGCAGGCCGGTACGTGGTGGACCATTGTGACGTGCTGATTGCGGTTTGGGATGGCAAGCCCGCGCGCGGGCGCGGCGGCACGGCCAAGATCGTGCAATATGCACAGGAACAGAATCGACCCATCATCCGCGTGTGAGGAGGGTCGTTTGGGGTGCTGAATAGAATCGTGTGACTCTGCAAATCGCTAGGCGAAAACCAAACGCCCTTCTCCGCGCGATTGCTGACCTGCTCTTCTTAACCGCCATTTCGCCGGGTTACGATCTTGAAGCCTGCGAGCCGCGCATACTCCGGGTATTTCCTTATCGTGCGGCGGTCCTTTTCTTTTTCGTCATCGGGCAACTCGGAGTATGGGATATAGAGCGGGTGGGTTCTCTTCTCGTTATCTTTGGGCGGAGGACCATAAACCCAACCCTCCATACGCTTCTGCTCTTCCCACCCCAGGTGTTCGGCTTCAGCGAGAAAATCCAGATTCGATTCAAGGGACTTACTAACTTCTCTTATTTCCTTTGATGTGGCTATTCCCTCCGCAAGGACGAAGCCTGCCAGTGCGAGAATGTCAGGAATTCGGCTTGCGGCTGCGATATTGGCCGCCTTTCCTTCTTGATCGAGATCATCGTACGGCTTGTCGTAGGGCACGCCTTTTTCTTTCGCTTTCAGATGAGCACGCCATTCTTGATGAAGCACGGGAGCGAGCTTTTCCGCTTGTACCAGAAAGGCGTACGAGCGCCGAATCAGATTATGGAAATCCGTAACACTATCTACATAAAGCGCCAGCAGGTCATCGGGGGGAAGATGGGCGCGCTTGAGCGGCAGGCCGCCGTTATCCTTCATGGTGGAAATCAGCTTCTCCATGGATCGCGCGCCGTTGCGGTAGTGCTTGATCTCCAGAAGAGCAGTCAGCAGCCCGTGATCAATGTCGTGTATCTCGTTCTCTATGTCGCCTTCTTTGCTCTTCACCAACCCCAGCAGCGATCGTAGCAGGATCGCGCGCCGCACCGGGAAGCCCACATCAGTTGGGTCATCCACCCAAGGATCCAGTCCTTTTATTGCAACTGCCGGGTCGAAGATCTGTCCAGGGTTGGGACCCAGCACATCAAAGAAACCGGACAGCCGGCTCTTGAAATCCGGCCCCTTCTTCATCACAAAATCATAACGAGCCATTCGCTGTTCATGATCTTCTTTCGCGACGGCTTTCTCGGGCGGACCGAAATGAGCGAAGTCGCGACTGGTGCCGCCAGCAAAAATAAAAACGCTTTTCCCAATAGCGTGAGAGAGTTGTCCTTCCAGGAAGGCGCCATCCTGCATCGGCGCCAAAAGATACTGCAACCACTTGTAGTTGGCGGAGTCGAACTCGTCCCAGAAAACGACCGGCGTAAAGCCTGCGAGAGCCTGGTCACGCACCAGGTGATAGGCCCCGATCAACTCCTCCGGTTCTTTGAACTGCGAAAGATTAAACTTCAGAATGGGGTTGTCGTTCCCGAAAACTCCCGCCGCAATCTGTTCCAGGCCGAAAGATTTACCCGATCCTGGCGCCCCAAAGACAGCCAGCGATAAGGGCTGCTTTTGTTTTTTCCCCTCCCTATAGTTCAGCATCAATCGGCGCATGGATCGCAAAGCTTCTATCTCTCGCCGCTCCATCGTCAGCAACTTCTCAAATCGCGCACAGGGAACATTCTTCAGCGCCGTGGGTCCAATCAGCGCAAGCCGCCGGGCAGGCCCGTAGAGCGGTCCTCGAAAGGCTGATGAGTGAGCGGCTCGGCCCAGCATCGTCCATTTGTCGCCTGGGCCATTTTCCTTTTTGCAGCATTCCCCGCAACACTGCACATCGGATGCGGCATACTTTGCCGTTGGAGATAGTAGATGCCCCGCGGTTTTATTGAATGGGAATCCCGGCATATCGCCCGCCTTGACCGGTCCGTGACCCTCCTCGCGCAAGAAACGCGATGCGGATAACCCCGCCTTGAGCGCAGGAACAAGGTTAACCCCGCCGGTAGACTTACCCTCATTCAGATTCCAGGCAATTGCAGCCGTCACTGCTGAGAGGAATCCGAACGCATTGCCGTTTATTTGGCCTTCTTCCCATTCGCCTTCCCCGCGCTCAGGATCGAAGACCAGCCGGCAGGGGCCGTGCTTTTCACTCCCTGGCCCATCGAGCCAGAGTGCAGCGTCTCCGCGCAGTGTGATCACCATGTGGCGGCATAATTTCAACTCATTGATTGTGGGGTTCGATTTGATTTCATCCACCAGATCATCCACGGTGCTCTCCCATGAAAGCCCGCGGCTGACGCGAATATCTTCCCGGCGCAGGTTGTCGGCGCTCACCACAACAATCAAACGGTCGCTCCAGTTTTTTGCCAGCTCTCTCCAAAGATCTCCGCGCGCCAGCGGAGCCGACATCTTCAAAATGATCCACTGGAGCGACGAATTCTTTCTGTTGGAATTCAGGCACTTAGGCCAACATTGATTCGCAGTCTTTAAGCGAAAGCCAAGATTACCGTCATCGATGACCAGGATATGTGGCATCTTGCCGTCTAATTCATGTGCCGGTAAAGCCGGGTACGCCTTGCCCTCTCTTTTACCGTAGCCGAGCGTTTGAGAAAGCCTCCAATGCTGATCCTTTGTCGGGCCATCGAAGGCATCCCAGACGGCACCTACCTGAAAATCACTTGGCCAACCATGGAGAGTGTCCTTGGTCGCTTCTTTAATTCCAAAGAAAAGGTCGGCTTTCGTAAACTGGCTGCCCTTCTTTGCGGCTTCAGCGGCAACGCCGTTCATGGCTTTCAGAAGGCCATAGGTCAAGGCGGCTCCTCCAGGTTCCGTCCGGTGCAGCATCCCCACTACAGCTTGGGAATCAGATGTGAGTCGTTTGCCTGCATAAATATTGTGGTCAAGAACCACGTCGCCGGTGACTAAAATCATCTTTCCCTCCGCTCCCCTCTTGAATAGGCGCCAAATCCCGGGGCCAGAAAATCGACAAACCAGTCTACTATGCAAAATCATGCACGTAATAGCGAAATCTTCGACGCCCGGCCGCAATTCCTCCAGCGCCGGCCACGACAAGAGTTTTCTTTTTCATCACTCCTCCGGTGTCCACGAGAAGTCCGCGTTCAGCGCGGTGGGGAAGCCGCAGAAAGGGCATTTGCCGGAGTAAGTCCCGCAGGCTGCGGAGCGTGGCGGGTTGAAACGATCGAAATTTACGGGTTAATTTGTCGTGGTCTTGGCCATGCAATGCAGCCGCGAGGGAGCCGCATAGGAGCGAGTCACGTGCAGCCGGTCCATAACGACATAACGTACACGCAGGCCGTCCACGGTCGAGGGCAGTTGCGCGGGAAGGCGGTTGCGGTCCACATAGATGACCAGCGCCGCCTCGCGCGGGTTGTCCAGGCTTTGACCCACTCCCACGCCGAAAAACGCCGGGTTCTGCCGCATCAAATTAACGGCTGCCTGATTCTTGATGGTTGTAGCCTGCGCCAGCGCTGAGGACGGCAGGCTGACGGCGCCGGCCTCGAACGGAGTCCTGGGCGCCGAGCCGTACGCCACCGCGCGAGCCGTGGTGGGAATCGCGACGGTACGCACGCCATCGACCGTGGAAGGCACGCTCACCGGCCGGCTCTCGTCGGTGTAGAGAATGACCGCGGCCTCGCCGGGGTGGTCGCTGCTCTTGCCGGTAGCCACGCCCAAAATTCCAGCAGCCGAGTTCACCATCATCCGAGCCTGCCCGAGAGCCTGCTGGGCGCGCGCTGTCTCCGCATCGCTGAGTGCACGGTTCTGCGCCGAGGGGATGGTGTTGTCGCCGTAGTTCAGGCAACTGACCGCATGGTCGGCCGCGCCCACGAAGATGTAACTTCCGCCTGACTGCGCGCTTAACTCGGAGAGCACGTCGGCCGCCGGGCTGGCCACGCCCTGGCTGACACCGGAGAGGTCGGTTCCTCCCGCAAAATAAAGGCCCACCGGCTCGGCGTTTGCCGCATCCACCACCAGCGCGCCCGAGTCGCCCGCGTCGCTGAACTGGTTGCCGCTCAGCCCCAATTGATGAGTGAAGGTCTTGGTCAGGTAGGGCCGCGTCTCCGCGCAGTCCAGGTAGTAATCCACGGTGACGTCGAGATCGACTGCCGAGATGCCGCCACAGGTGAGGCCAGTAGTTCTTCCGCTCTTGGCAACCTGCAAATCAAGAGTTGCGGCCTCGCCCCGCCCGCCAGTGGAGCTGATGCCGGGAGGAGCGGCGGCGAGAGTGCCGTCCGCCTGACGGCCGCCCAGTTCCAGAATGTTGCCGCTCAAGTCCACGGAGCGCGAGGTAATTTGCGCAATCGCCGCGTCGGCGTTGGTCTGCTTTGCGCTCAGCGGCAGCCAGCCGGTCAGCGAAGCCACCGGCTGAACGCCTGCGCTGTCGCCCAACGGCGCGCAGTTGTTATCGATGAGCCCCGGCTGGATGATGGCGTCACCCACGCCGGCGTGGTCGCTCATGGCCAGCACGTGGTTGTTGCTCAGGATGTACTCGCGCTTGTCGGCGTCCTCGACGAGCGCGCCCAGCGTGCCGCTGCAGCAGTCCACAATCTGGTTGCCGCGGGTGTCATAGTCGTTGTTGTTGCCGCCCGAGCTGCCCAGCAAAATGGCCGCCTGCGGCTGGGCTTGGTGCGTGGCGGGATTGCTGACGACTCCGGCGGAGTTCACCAGCACCACGGCAGCGGTTCGGGACCCCGGCCCCGACGAAGCTCCGCCCGCGGTGGCCACGACATAGGTTGCGCCGGTCGACGGCACTGCGGAGGGCGCCGAATAGGTGACCGCGCAGGAGGTAAATGCCTGGTTGTCGCGCTGGCAAGTGACTGCGCTCAGCGAACCCTGCCCGGCACCCTGGCCGCTGGCTGAGCCGGCCAGCTCGAAGTGAATGCCGGCCGAGCCGCCCGCTTCGGCCAGTACGCCGGTGATGGTGACCGTGCCATTGGCTCCCAGAGCCGCATTCTCCGGCGTCAGCGGCTGCAGGAATCCCGGCGTCACGGTAAGAACGGAGTAGGCGTGGAGGCTGGGATTTGCGGCCAGGGTCGCGGTTACCACCACATCGGCGCGATCGGCGGTCAGGTAACCGGGCGGCGTGTACTGGCCGAGCTGGTTAATGCTTCCCGGCCCGCTGACGGCGTCCCCGCCAGAAACCGACCAGACGACCTCTGCCGCGCCGCCGCCGGCCAGCGTGGCCGTAAACTGCTGGACTGAACTGCCTTGTGCATTGGCCGCATTGCAGCCGGTGCAGTTGGTGTCAATGGAACGCGTGCTGGGAGTGACGGAAAATGCTGAATTTGCAGGGTTTGCCGTGACCGAGCCGTTGCCGCAGCCGGCCAGCGTCAGCAGCGCCGGAGCCAAAAGCAGCGGAAAATTTCTGAAAAACAGCCGCATGGTCACAATCCCTAGATCGATCTTCTATTGTATCGACTTTATCCACGGTAAAAGTGAAGCAAGCCCCCGGCCACACTCAACGAAGACATCGCTCCACGCATTAGAAGCCTATAACCTACGACAGCACTCTGCCCAGAAATCCCTTGAAGCCCCAGCGCCCCAACACGGAGGTGAAGAAGACGAGCGCCAACAGAATCGCCCACCAGGGCATGTGCGCAATGCCGGGGGTGACAGCGGCGCGCAGGCCTTCGCTCATGTAGACGATGGGGTTGAAGAGAACGCCATACTGCAGCCAGGGAATCTTGTAAAGCCAGACCCAGGGGTAGTAGACGCAGCCCAGGAAGGTGATGGGGACGACGATGATGGAAAAGACCAGGCCGATCTGCTTGGGATTAACAGTAGACCCGATGACCAGGCCGAGGTTGCCGGCCAGCAGGCTGGCCAGCAGCAACACCAGCGCGAAGAGGAGCCAGTTGTGAATGTCGGCGTGCACCGGCGCGGCGGGAACGTAGTAAGCCATGGGAATCACCAGCAGGGCGGCGATCATGCTCTGCATGGCGCTGAAGCAGACCTTTTCCAAAGCCACGCCCCACAAC
This sequence comes from Occallatibacter sp., assembly GCA_049522175.1. GTDB lineage: Bacteria > Acidobacteriota > Terriglobia > Terriglobales > Acidobacteriaceae > Telmatobacter. The sequence goes on from JBEKOC010000002.1 coordinate 13,025, forward strand.
GGCAGCGGGCCCATGACGCGGTCGTCGATCTCGCGGGTGATGCCGAACTCGCTGGAGAGCGGCAGAGCCACGGCGGCGATACCGGAGAACATGATGGCCACGGCCATCAGGCCGGGCAGCAGGATGGTGCCGAAGTCCACGCCGCCGGCGACGGCCATGGGATTGCCGCCGCCCATGCGCGGCAGGATGAAGGTGAAGACGAAGAGGAACAGCAGCGGCTGCATGCCCACGCGCAGCAGAAAAGGAATAAACTCGCGCGTCAGGACGCGCAGGTCGCGCAGAAAGAGGCCGAGGAAGGACTTGACGAAGAGTCGCGGCTGCAGCTCGAAGTTATTCACGCAGGTCCCTCCCGGTGAGTTCGATGAAGACGGTTTCCAGGCTTGGCTCGGTAATCTGCAGGTCGCGCAGGCCGTGGCCGGCGCCTGCCTGCACCAGGCTGGGCAGCAAACCTTCGGAGCTGGCCGCAATGATGCGCAGGCCGTCGGCGGTAATCTCGGCGCTGGTCACATCCGGGCGCGCCCTGAGGCTGGCCACGAGTGGCTCCAGCCCCTCGTGAGATTTCAATTTCAGGTCGAAGATAGTGTGCGCACCGAGGGTGGACTTGAGCTTTTCCGGCGAGCCGAGGGCCAGCACGCGGCCATGGTCGATGATGGCCAGCCGGTCACTGAGCGAGTCGGCCTCTTCCATGTAATGTGTGGTCAGCAGGACTGTGATGCCTTCCTTGTGCAGGTCCTGAACGGCCGACCACATGGCCATGCGGCTCTGCGGATCGAGGCCGGCGCTGGGCTCGTCGAGAAACAGAACCGTGGGCCGGTGGGCGATGGCGCGGGCAATCTGCACCCGCTGCGCCAGTCCGCCGGAGAGCTGCGGCGGATAAACGTCCTTGCGCTCGGAGAGCATAAACTGGGCCAGCAACTCCAGCGACCGCGTCTTGGCGTGCGTGTGTGAAAAACCGAAGTAGCGGCAGTGGAAGTAGAGGTTCTCGTAGACCGTCAAAGAGCGGTCGAGGGTGTTGAATTGCGGCACTACGCCGATGAGCCGCCGCGCGTGAGCCGGCTGCCGGACCACGTCGATGCCCGCAATGCGTACCGTGCCGCTGGTGGGCAGCGTGCGGGTGGTGGCGATGGAGATGGTGGTGGTTTTGCCGGCGCCGTTGGGGCCCAGCAGGCCGAAGATCTCGCCCTGCTTCAGTTCCAGGTCGATGCCGTCGACAGCCTTCACGCGCAGCTTCGACTCGTAAATCTTGGTCAGGTTTTCAAATTCAACAATCAAGAGGTTCACCGGAGGGAAAGGGAAGTCGGTACGTATTCCAGACTATCGCATCGGATGCCCGTAGCGGGGAGAACGAAACAGACGAGAGCCCACTGTGCCGGAGGGGATTCAGAGAGGCGCCAAGAGTGCATGAGAACTCCCTGACTCTGCCGAGGCAGATTTCCGAGAAGAAACCAAGCAACTTATCGCTAAGTTCCGGCCATAACATGAGCGAAATCCAAGTCCCGTCGTTACCGTTGGTTTGCTTGAATGCGCGGCTGCTTCCCAGCGCCGCATCTCGCAGGCAGGCATCCCGGTTTTTGGGGGAGATTCAGGGTTAATTGGCTCTTGGCAAGATTTACGGCCTTATGGCAAGATATTGTCTGGGCGCGATCCTTCCGCGCATAATCGAGCCGCCGCATCTTATCCCCTTGCACAGGAAGGAAGCGTCCGTGTTACAGTAAGTTAACTCTTTGTCCCCTTGTTCTTATCCCCCAGAGAGAGAGCCAAGCCGGATGACCGGAAACAAGACGTTGAGATAAGCCCAGCACAGGCCGGGCATAGATTCGTAACGTTCGGCTAATGCCTCATGGCATGATCTAGGCCAGCCGACTGCAACGAACATTCCGCCGGAGGAGCGAGAAGTTTATTTCAGTAAGCTTGCATAGTTCCTGCATGTGTCCGCGCTCACGGAAAAGCGCGGGTTCGGTCCTGTAAGTGAGGTTCCGGAATGAGCAAAAAATCAAACTCTGAACAGCCAATCATTCTGTTTGCCGAGGAATGTGATCGCGGAATCCTGCGCGAAGAGAACCAGGATGCCGTCCTTCATGTAAGCATCCCGCTGGGAGACCTGCTGCTGGTGGCCGACGGCATTGGCGGATACACCGGGGGAGCCACCGCATCGCGGATGGTTGTAGAGAATTTTTACTCGCATCTAGCGGGTTTACCGCACGATTATCCTGTCGACAACGCCATCCGCGGGGCCGCGGCGCGCGCCAATGCACAGATCGTGGCAGCGGCCAGCATACCGGGCACGCTCAACCACCACATGGGTTCCACGGTGGTTGTGGCCGTAGTGCAGCAACGAGCCGACGGAACCTGCGCGTGGATCGGCCACATCGGCGACAGTCGAGCTTATCTGGTACGCGCCGGCCGCCTGCACCGCATTACCACCGATCACTCCGCTGTGCAGGTTCTGCTCAGCCGCAACCTGATTACCCCGGAAGAGGCTAAAAACCATCCCGACGCCTCGGTGTTGACCCGCAGCCTGGGTCATCAACTCGAGGTGGAGATCGACATCGAACAGCATCCCTTGGCGGTTGGGGACACGCTGCTGCTCTGTTCCGACGGCCTGTGGGGATTCGTCCCCGAGTTGGATATCGAGAGGACGGTAAGCACCCCCGGCATGACGTTGGAAACCGTTGCTCATAGTCTGCTGGAGCTGGCCCTGGCGGCAGGCGGCAACGACAATATCAGCATCGAAATAGCGCGCATGGTGGGGCTTCCCGGCGCGGCTTCTCCACCTTCGCCCTCCCCAGAACCCATCGGCCACCACACCGTACTCTGGGTGGTTCTGACGGTGTTTATGTTGGCTTTCGCGGGCTTCTGCGTGATAGCCTACTTTGCTTTGTGGCGCCACTGATCGCGTGCGCCGCCAAGGCGGCCCATGCGGCGAAGAGCCAGCGCTTCCGGGCTGATGACAAGACCCTGCATCTTTTTCGCTTTGTTGCGCTTCCACATTCCTGCCGGGGAGACCTCGATATGAAAGACGTTGTAATTGTTTCAGCAGCGCGCATTCCTGTAGGCAAGTTTCAGGGATCGCTGCAGGGCTTTTCAGCGCCACGGCTGGGGGCGCTGGCGGTGCGCGAGGCGGTTCGCCGCGCTGGGATCGAATCCGCCCTGATTGACGAGTGCATCATGGGCTGCGTGTTGCAGGCCGGCCTGGGCCAGAACCCCGCGCGCCAGGCGGCGCTCTACGGAGGCTTGTCAAATCGAGCTGCCGCGCTGACCATCAACAAAGTCTGCGGCTCGAGCCTGAAGGCCGTGGCGCTGGCCGCGCAGACCATTCAGACGGATAACGCCGGGATCGTTGTCGCTGGCGGCATGGAGTCGATGAGCAACGCGCCCTACCTGCTGCCCCAGGCCAGAAGCGGCTATCGCATGGGAAACGGCGCGCTGGTAGACGCCATGATCCAGGACGGCCTGTGGGAGGTCTACAACAACTTCCACATGGGCGTGGGAGCAGAGATGATCGCGGCGAAATACGGCATCCGCCGCGAGGAGCAGGACGCCTTTGCGGCTGAGTCGCACCGCCGCGCCGCCTCAGCAACGGCGCAGGGCTTCTTCCGGGAAGAGATTCTGCCCGTCGAGATTCCGCCGGCCAAAAAAGGCGCGGAACCGGCGATCTTTGCTGCCGACGAATCGATCCGCCCCGAGACGACCGTCGAAATTCTGTCCCGGCTCAAGCCGGCCTTTCAGGAAGGCGGGACAGTGACCGCCGGCAACGCTCCCGGCGTGAGCGACGGCGCCGCGGCCCTGGTGGTTACCAGCGCCGAGCGGGCTCGCGAACTGGGTCTTGCGCCGCTGGCCGTGATTCGCGCCCAGGCCACCAGCGGCGGCGAGCCGGAGTGGTTCGGCCTGGCGCCCATCGAGGCCGTGCGCAAGGTGGCAGCCAAGGCCGGTTGGCCGCTGGAGAGCGTGGATCTGTTCGAGTTGAACGAGGCCTTCAGCGTGCAAGCGCTGGTTGTGAATCGCGAACTGGGTCTCGACCCGGCCAAGGTCAACGTGCAGGGCGGCGCAGTGGCTATCGGCCATCCCATCGGGGCCAGCGGAGCGCGTGTGCTGGTCACGCTGCTGTATGCCTTGAAGCGGCTGGACAAAAGCAGGGGCATCGCCGCGCTGTGCCTGGGCGGCGGCAACGCCGTGGCGATGGCGGTCGAGCGAGTTTAGTCGCAGACCGTCATGTCGATAGGAAAATCAGCCGCGGCATTGTCTTCAGGCGCAGTATCCGGCTCCGCGCCGGCTGCTAACTGGGCTGTGAAGAACGCGTCCACCTGCGCCAACACCTCGGCCCCGGTCCGCGCCTGGTAGATGGATGCCCTCAGTTTGGCCCCGCCGGCCACGCCGTGCGTAAACCAGGTGGCGAACTGCTTCATCTTGCCGGAGGTTTCACCCAGCCGCGCGGCCTTGGGCAGATCCTTGGTGGCTTCGGCCTCGTCCAGCAGCATTTGAAAATAAGCGCGGATCATGCGGTAGCGGTCCTCCACCGTGGGCCGCTGATAGCTGCCGGTGGCCGTGTACTGGGCGATCTGCCGGAAGATCCACGGGTTCGATGGCGCGGCGCGGCCGATCATTACCGCATCGCAACCGGTTTGGGCCACCATGGCCACAGCAGCTTCCGGAGTGTGAATGTCACCGTTGCCGATGACTGGAATTTTCACCGCCTGCTTGACCTTGGCGATCCACTCCCAGCGCGCCTGGCCGCTGTAACCCTGTTCACGTGTTCGTGCATGCACCGCTACGCCGTTCAGCCCCTCGGCCTCGGCCATCCGCGCCAGCTCCAGGCAGACAATCTCGGCGTCGTTCCAGCCGAGGCGAAATTTGACGGTGAAAGGAATCGTCACCGCGCGGCGCACGGCGCGAAAGATTTCGCCGATGCGCGGCAGATCGCGCAGCAGGCCCGAGCCGCCGTTGGAACCGACCACCTTCTTGGCCGGGCAGCCAAGGTTCAGGTCCACCAGGTCGAAGCCGGTCTCTTCCACAATGCGTGCCGCCTCGGCCAGCGTCTCTGGATTGGCCCCGAAGAGTTGCGCGCCGATGGGGTGCTCGTCGTCATAGAAGGTCAGATAGCGCCGGCGCTTGGTCTCGCGCATGCGGGCCAGTCCGTCGGCCGAGGTGAACTCGGTCATCAGCAGGCCGCAGCCGGATTGCAGATTGCTCACTGCGGCGTCGATGGACGGTTCAAGCGGGTGCCCCACCCTCGCGGCGTCTTTGTTATTGCCGCTAGGGTGGGAATCGAGCGCCGCGGCAGCCGTAAACAAACTGGCGTGGCGAATAAACCGGCGAAAGACGGTGTCCGTGACCCCCGCCATGGGCGCCAGCACCGTGGCCGGAGTCACCAAGACATTGCCCAGGCGCACCTCGGCAGGCACGCGCGCCTCAGCGGGCATCGCATGCTCCCTGGGGTTATCCCAGTTCTTCTTTACGCTAAAGCCCTTGCCGGCCATAAATAACCTTCGAGTTGCTAAACGAAGTTGGGCCTCCGCCATGGCGGAGGCCCAATCGTACCATCCGGTTGCCAGAGCGCGGTTACTTGGCTGCTGCTGCAGCAGCTTCCTTGGCTCCGTCGGACTTGGCAAACTTGCGGCGGAAGCGCTCCACGCGGCCGGCGGTGTCCACCAGGCGCTGCTTGCCGGTATAGAACGGGTGGCAAACCGAGCAGATTTCCACGTGAATGTCGCCCTTGTGGGTCGAGCGGGTCTCAAAATGGTTCCCGCAGGCGCACTTAACCTGCACCGCGGCGTAGTTGGGATGAATCTTTTCCTTGGGCATCGCTGAAGACAAACCTTTCCTGCAATCGTTCTTCTCTATTGTAGGGGGATTGGGGTATTTGCGCAATCTGCACACGCCGCTGAATGCACTACAATTCACGACATGAAATTGCGTATCTTATTGCTTACCCTCCTCATCTTATCCGCGCTTGCCCCGGCCCAGACCCCGCAAATTCCGCCTGAACGGCATTTCGGCCCGGAACTGACGTTCACACCGCAGAAACGCGACGTCTGGCCGGACGAGCGGATTCGCCCTATCGCCTTGCCCGATGGCCGGCTCCTGCTGAGCCGCTTTGGCACCGTGTATATGCTTGATGTCTCCGGGAAACAGCTCTGGAAGTACGAAACCGATGGCGAAACGCTTACCTCCGAGCCTGCCTATAACACAGAAACCAACGAAATCGGAGTTGTCGGCTACGACCTGCTCTTTGTTCGCTTGGATGCCACGACCGGAGAAGAGAAATGGAGGGCCAAAACGGTGGGTGGTGCCACCTTCATCAACGTAGCCGCTTACGGTCACGGATTCCTTGTCGTGGTGGATATGACCGCATACCGCGAAAAAGACAAAGAATTCAAGGACCCGCACATCAAGGGTATGGAACCGGACAGGTTAGAGTATTGGGGCCAGACGGAAGATGACGAATGGATCGCGGACTTTCCCATCGGCGCGCAACTCCTGGTTAATGGTAAGCACATCTACGCCGTCCGGCGCATCCGCAGTGAGTTACGTCTGCGCGAACTCCAGCCAACATCCGGACAACGTCGATAGGCCTATCGGCACCTAATTCAGCGCCTTCTCGATTCCCGCCTCCACCAGCGGCGTCATCACCGCATAGCCGGCGGGCAGGGGATGCACACCGTCCTTGCTCAGCGTGGCGGGCAGGCCGTCGCGCTCGTCCTTCATCGCCGTGTGAAAGTCCACGTAGACGTAGCCCTTCTCGGCCGCGTAGGCCTTCATCCAGGCGTTGAGGGCCACAATCTTGTGCGCTGGCGCCATTCCCGGCCTCCACCAATAATCCAGCGCAGGCAGAATCGAGCAAAGCACCACGCGGATGTGGTTAGCCGTGGCCAGATCCGCCATGGAGGCCAGGTTGTCTTCAATCTGCTCCGGTGTCTCCGGGCCGGTGTTGCCGGCGATGTCGTTGGTTCCGGCCAGGATTACCACCACTTTGGGCTTGAGGGCAATCACGTCCTGGCGGAAGCGCACCAGCATCTGCGGCGTGGTCTGCCCGCTGATTCCCCGGTTGATGTACGGCTTGCCCGGGAAGGAACCCAGCGGGCCGGTAAAATGCCAGCCCTCGGTAATCGAGTCGCCCATGAAGACCACGCGGTTCTCGCCCTCGGCGAGCGGCGGCAGGGCGGCGTCGGCCTCCTTGAACTTCCCCAGCCACCCGAAGTCCACCCTCAGCAGCTCATCGTGTTTCCTCCAGTAGTCGTTATCCGGATGAGGCGCGGGAGTGGCCGCTGCCGGTGCGGGCGTGGCCTGTGGAGGCGTTGGAGCCTGAGTCACCGGCTTGCTTCCGGGCTCCTGGCCCTGCATCCCGGCTGGAACGAGCAGGCAGCAAAAGGCAAACGCGGCGAAAAGACTGCGTAATCCAATTCGATTCACGGCTGAGTCTCCATTCTGAGAGCGCTGAAAACCGCTTCTCAGCAAGCGAATCTGATTGTAGGCAACCGCGCCCGAAGATGGCCATGGCTTTTTCCACATTCGGTCCCTCGAAGCGCACCGCGGCGCGCCGGCGGCCTTTGCGCTAGGCTTGAATCCAGATGAGCGAATGCAAGATCTGCGATGGAGTGGGGCTGGTGCGGGTGGTGAACGCCAGCGGGAAGTGGGTTTCGCGCGCCTGCGAGTGCCAGGAGACGGAGCGCGAGGAGCGCCGCCTGGCCGCCGCCCACATCCCCGAGCGCTACCGGCAATATACCCTGGACGGCTTCGAGACGGCCTTTCGCGGAGCCGACTCCTCGCTGAGCCGCGCGCACATGACGGCGCGCAAGTTCGTCGAGGCCTACCCGGTGGACACCGCGGGCAAAGGGCTGCTCTTCACTGGCTCCATCGGCGTGGGCAAGACCCACCTGGCGGTGGGCGTGCTGCGCCGGCTGGTGGTGGAGCGCGGCGTGCGCGGCCTCTTCTGCGATTACCGCGAGTTGCTCAAAAGCATCCAGAACAGCTACAACCCGCAGGTACAGACCACGGAGCTGGAGTTGCTGCAGCCGGTCTTTGCCGCCGAGGTGCTGATGCTGGACGACCTGGGCGCGCAAAAGCCCAATGAGTGGGTGTGGGACACGGTGGCGTTGATTCTGAATACCCGCTACAACGACAAGCAGACCACCATCATCACCACCAACTACCCCGACCTGCCAGCCGGCGCTGGTTTCAAGGCCGATGAGAAGGGCAACAAGCCCGCCAAAAACGAGGACACGCTGGGTGACCGCATCGGCGACCGCATGAGGTCGCGGCTGGCCGAGATGTGCGTCCGCGTGGAGATGGTGGGCGAAGACTTTCGGCAGAGCGTCAAGCGCGCGCGCTTCGGGTGATCGCCAGCGGTGGGCCAATCGTTTGCTATTCGCTCGCAATGGCTTCTTTGACTTAACTCCCAGCCACCTGCGGCCGGGCTATCCGCCCATTGCTTGTCCACGACAAATCAAGAGCTGAATCGGCGAAGTGTATTGTTTCGATACAATCAGAAAATTAAGAGCGTGCAGCGGATTGTATTATTTCGGTACAATCAGGGCGACAAACAAGGCCGCGGAGACGGGCACTGTAGCGTTTTGGTGCGAAGTGTAGTGTTTTGAGACAGCCGCTACGAAAAGGACTTCATGCGTAAATCCCTGGAAGCAATCAGCCTGGCAGCCTTGGCTTTTATCGTCTGGATCACCTGGCAGGCGCTGTACGGAGCGAAGCAGTTGCCAGCGAGGATTGCAGTCCACTTCGACATGGCCGGAAATCCCAATGGCTGGGGCACGCCCTCCGATCTGCCATTGTTTCCGGTCATGGCGGCGGCGATCTATCTGCTCATGACGGTGGTGGCGCGGTTCCCCTCGTCCTTCAAATACCCGGTCGAGATTACGGAAGAAAATCGTCCGCGGCTTGAGGCGCTGAATCTGGACCTGATCGCCTGGATGAAAATGGAGATGGTATGCCTCTTTGCATGGGTTCAGTGGACGATCATCGAAATGGCGCGCCGAGGCCGGGGCGACCTTTCATTTTTTGCGCTGCCGTTCATCTTCCTGGTGGCGCTTTTTGGAACCGCCATCTGGTTCATCGTGGCCATGCGCCGGGCGGCGTAGGCCGTACCAGGCTCATAGCTTCCGGGCCACGCTCATCAACAGCCAGTTCCGAATATCAGAAGATCCACACACTAGCCAGCACCAGCAGAATGGCGGCGATAGTGAAACCCTGGTAGACAAGATCCTCAGTCTGCCGGGAGAGCCGTTGCTCGCCGAGGGGCGTTTCCATGGGGAGGGATGCGGTTGGGGAATAGTTCTGCATCGCTGGTCCGCCTTTCATTGCCTAGTGGTAAGGGTTACGCATTCTGGAGCCGGCCGGTTCTCTCGCCTGCATACTTAGACACGCGACATTCCCGGAGGGTGCGGGACAAATGTTAAGAACCGAACAAAATTTGACACTGATATGCCTATCGGTCGAGAACTGAAAAGCATCTCTCTTACACAAGAGACGGGGAATACCGTTGGTAACGGGCGCAAAACTGCTGTTGCAGACATTGGTTCCTGGGGTTGCTTTCCGAGAGGGGTAAACGGAACTTGCGGCCGATGGACCTGACCAGGCCTTGTTCTGCCTGTTGCCGCCGGGCTGGCTGATGAGTCTGTAAAACGTATACGCCCCCGGCCAAGGCATGTTGAGTGCATTAAGTGATCCAGCTCCCAATCCAGGCCACGGCGCGAGCAATGGGTCCTAATTTGCGCGGCTTCATCTCCTCTATCCATTCCGGCGGAATATCCCCCTCTGGGGAGGAATAGGTTGAGGTAAAAGGGGTAAAGTTTGTGCGCAGCGACTGCTCGCTTTTAAGTATGTCGTTCACGATGGGATCGCTACCCTCGCCCCTGGCGGCCCTTTCAAACTCCTCTGCTTGATCCCGCTTTGAGATCGCCAGATCCGTTAACAACTTGGCCTCTTCCTGCCGATCCTCGGCCTGCGCCTCGTGCGCGCGCGCAAGCAGGTGTTTAGCCTCCCTGTGGTAGAGCTGTGCAATTTCGAGGAGCTCGTCGGCCGGCGAGCTACCCAGGAATGTGTAAGCTGCGGGTTGATCTTGAGGACTGTTGTCTGGCATCATTCCTCCTGGCCGGAATCTCACATAAGGTAACTAACATTATCGTTTTATTAACAAGGCCTTCCCTATTATTTCTCAAAATACGAGAAAGATGGGAAACTTCTTCGCTAACCGGTGTAAAATTTCGCCCATGAGTAACGAGCCCGGATTTGCCCCTTCCGCCGAGAAGGAACAGCGCAACTGGCTGCCGCTGGTTTTAGCCGCGGTGATTGTCCTGCTGGTTACCGCCTCGGCCATCCTGAGCCTGGAATACGTAAACGCCCGCGGCAAGGCCACGATCATGCCGATCAACGCGCCCCAGGACCCCTATGCGGGCAGCCTCTCGATGACCCGCCTGGAGATGAGCGAATCCGGCTACATGGCCGGAGGCAAGCTCACTTACCTGGACGGCCACATCGCCAACCAGGGCTCCCGCACCGTCACCGGGGTTACCGTGCAGGTGCTCTTCCGCGATTTCGCCCACGAAGTGTCGCAGAACGAAACCCAGCCGCTCAAGCTCATCCGCGTGCGCGAGCCCTACATTGACGTGGAACCAGTCTCCGCGGCCCCGCTGACGCCCGGCAGCGAGAAGGAGTTTCGCCTGATCTTCGATGGGGTCACGCCCCACTGGGACGGCGCCTACCCGGAGATTCGCATTCTGCGCGTGAATACGAAGTAAAACTAATAGAATCATTTCTGTATGCAATCACCCATCCCTAATGCCAACCTCGACGGCAGCCGCTTTGTCCGCGCCTGTCTGCGCCAGCCTGTGGACCGCACGCCGGTCTGGTTCCTGCGCCAGGCCGGCCGCTATATGCAGGAGTACCGCGAGGTGCGCAAACACCACACCTTGGTGGAGATCTGCAAGCAGCCGGAGCTGGCCGCCGAGGTCACCATCACCGCCGCCGAGAAGCTGGGCGTGGACGCGGCCATCATCTTTGCCGACCTGCTGCTGCCGCTTGAGCCGATGGGCCTGGACTTCGAGTTCCAGGCTGGCGAGGGCCCGGTGGTGCATCATCCGGTTCGCACCACTGACGACGTGCGCGCTCTGCGCACCGACCGCGCCGCCGACCTGGTCTATGTGGCCCGAGCCATCGAGAAAGTGGCTGCGCACTTCCGCAATCGCCTGGGCATCATCGGCTTTTGCGGCGCGCCCTACACGCTGGCCAGCTACATGATCGAGGGCGGCGGTTCGCGCAACTACATCCACACCAAGCGCATGATGTACACGGACCCCACTGCGTGGCGCAGCCTTTTGGACAAGATCGTGGTGGTGCTGACGGAGTATTGCCGCCTGCAGGTGGCTGCCGGAGCGGACGTCATTCAAATCTTCGACAGTTGGGTCGGCTCGCTGGCTCTGGCCGACTATCGCACCTATGCCTTTGAGGCATCCAAGCGCCTGGTGCGCGCCGTCCAGCAGATGGGCGTGCCGGTGATCTATTTTGGCGTGGAGACGGCGGGGCTGCTGGGCGAAATGGCCTCGACCGGAGCCGACGTCATCGGCCTGGACTGGCGGCAGACGCTCGACGAGGGCTGGCGCGCCGTGGGCCACGCTCATGCGGTGCAGGGGAATCTCGATCCCATCACGCTCTTTGCGCCATTGGAAATTCTGGAACAGCGGGTTCACGAGATTCTGCGCGCTGCAAATGGCCGCTCCGGCCACATCTTCAACCTGGGCCACGGCATCGTTCCCAACACGCCGGTGGAGAATGTGCAGGCCGTGGTGCGCATGGTGCGCGAGTTCCGCCTGGAAGCGAATCTGGAGAAGGCTCATGGCTAAGCAAGCCGTCCTGCTGCTGGCCCACGGCACGCCCGAGACGGTCGAGCAAATTCCCGAGTACCTCAGCAACGTGACCAGCGGCCGGCCGCTGCCGTCTGAGGTTGTTGAGGAGATTCAGCGCCGCTATGCGCTCATCGGCCACAGCCCGCTGACGGAGATCACGATCGAACAGGGCAGAAGGGTTGCGGCGGAACTGGCAGCCATCGGCCAGTCTGTCCCCGTCTACGTCGCGATGCGCAACTGGCATCCCTACATTGCTGACGTGGTCCGCAAGATGCACAATGACCAAGTGGAAGAGGCCGCGGTCCTGTGCCTTGCGCCGCAGAACTCCCGCACCAGCGTGGGACTCTATCGCCGCGCGCTGGAAACTGCGATGGCCGCCGAGGCGGCTGGGTTGCGCATCGATTTAACCGAGGGCTGGGCGCAGCATCCGCTGCTGATTAATGCATTTGTCGAGCGGCTCCGCCCGGCCTGGAGCAAGCTCAGCGCGGAGGTGGGAGCTGATGTTCCGGTGCTGTTTACCGCGCACAGCGTTCCCGCCCGCACCATTCAGGCCTCCGAGGGCCAGCCCGCCGACCCCTACGCCGTGGAGGCCCGGCGCACGGCGGAACTGGTGGCCGAGCGCATACCGGAGATTCCGCAATGGTTTTTCGCCTTCCAGAGCCAGGGCGTCAGCGGAGGGCCATGGCTGGGACCCACGGTTGAAGAGACGCTTCAATCCGTCGCCGCCTCGGGCGCGAAGACGGTCTTGCTTCAGCCCATCGGCTTTCTCTGCGACCACGTCGAAATCCTCTACGACGTGGATATTTTCTTCCGCACGTTTGCCAAAAAACTGAATCTCCGCCTGGAGCGGACCGAGTCACTGAACGCCTCAGGCACGCTTGCCAAAGCGATTGCCGATTTGGCGCGGCAGGGGCTGGAGCGGCTCAACAGCCGCTGAAAATTCTGTCTGAATAAGTCGCAATTACTTCAGGCGGGAGTACTCGGCGCGCGCCTGCTTCAGGATGGGCACGTCCGCATCCGCATTCTTCCACAAATCAAAGAATTTTTCATACTCGCTGCGGCTGGCTGAAATATTGTTCCGCGCAGCATAGGCGTGGGCCAGGCCGAGGTGCGCTAGCGGGTACAAAGGAGAGATAGGATCGATGCCCGGGTTGGCAAGGATCTTCTGATACTCTGCAGTCGCCATCTCCGGCCGTCCGGCCATCAGGTAAGCCTCGGCTCGTAGCGTGAGGACGGCATAGTTGGCCATCTCGTAGGGCCGGGCAGGTTCCAGCGCCTCAACGGCATCGAGGGGCTTGTCGCGCCCCATGGCCAGCGCCGCGCGCAGCAGGGGAAGATTCAGGTAGGCCATATGGGTGCCTGGATGCGTGTTACTGCTCTGCTCAGCCAAATAGCTCTCCGCAAATGAAGTGTTTCCCAATTCCGCGTTCAGGATGGCAAGGTCCGGCGAAGCTGTTTTCACGGAGTTGATGCGTTTGAGCGTGGCGCGTGAGTCTTCAGGCAAGCCAAACTCGTACTCGACTTGTGCATGGTCCAACAGAATCTCGTCCGCGGTTTCGACAAGTTTTTCGTTTATCGCGGAACCGTAGGCGCTGCGAAAAAGCTCTTCAGCCTTCCGGTAATGTCCGGTGGTGGCCTCCCCTCCCGCCAGGTTGTCCTGGAAATACCAGCCGCCGTTATGGTCTTCCCCCCACTTGATTTCACGCGCCAATGCAGCCGGATCATTCTCTGCAAAGGCCATCTGTAGGAGAGTGCTCCGCAATCCTGGAGAATCGGCGCCTCGTTTTTGCGCGCGCAGAGCAAGGGATTTGGCATCCGCAAAGCGATTGGCGCGCCTGTAGGCCCGGGCAAGCACGCTGTAGGCCTTGGCCTTAATTCGGTCGGGCGCTTCCTCCACAGCCCGTTCGCCGGCGGCAATCGCGGGCGCGTATTGGCCCAGTTGCGTATATTCATTGGCAAGGTTCAGCCATGGCGCCCAATCGTGTGGATAGGCTCCCGCCCACATCCAATACACCTGGATGCCTTGCAACACGTCTTTCTCGCCCTCGCAATAGTAGTGCGCCTGGAGTATCAGTTTTTCTTTTGCGCTGATGCGGCCGCTTAACTCGAAGGCCTTGCGGAAATACTGCGACGCGATATTGTATTCACTGAGATTGTAGTATTCCGATCCAATCGCGCCGTAGGCCATGGCGAACTGCGGGTCCAGCTCGACCGCTCTTTGATAGAAGGGCAAAGTTTCGATTTCGCTCTTGCCCTGGGCGCCCAGATATTGCCCGGTGGAGTAAGCCTCCAGCGCCTCGAAGGAGGGTGTCGTCGCTTCGACGATCGGCACCTGATAGTTCTCTAGGGACTGAGAGGATTCGCCCAAATCCCTTCTTACATGGTCGGCGACGGAATCCAGCGCGACAAGCGCATTTTCCTTGCCGGCAGCCACAGCCTTTGCCCCGGCCAGCTCCTTTCCGGAGGCGCAGTCGGTGGCCTCCAGCGTCAGCAGATATTCCTGACCCATGGCAGCGATGTTTCCCGTCAGAAGCACTTGGCGGTTACTGCGCTCACAGATTTCCTTGGCAATCGCGGGGGTGATGGCGGAAGCGCTGTTGAGTCCCATCAACTTGAGGATGTTCATGGCCTCTCGCTCGCTCATAACATCGATGTAAGGAGACTGCTCCAGGTCAATCTCCAGCGCGCGCTTCAGGGTGTGGTCGAAAGCGGCGTCTCCAGTGGTGTTGGCAAAATCGGCAACCATGACTTTGCGGATCTGCGGAGGCGAAGCAAAGTGCTTCCACGCCAAAATTGCGGCCAGGGCAATCAACGCTGCTGCCAGCAGGGCAACTCCGCCCCAGCGCAGGACGGCATTGCGGCGGGAGGGCGTCGCGGCGGGTAAAGCAAGGGAAGCGTGCTCCGGCGAGTTGTTTTCTATAACCATCCGGGTATGCTCCCGCACGCGCCGCACAAGAACGTCCCCCGGGTGCGCATCAGGCAGCCTGTTCCGGCCCTGCTCGGTAAGAGCCTGGGTGGTAATCACCTGCGCCCCTAACTGATAGCCGCGCCCGGGCACAGTTGCGATCAGGCTGGCTTTGTCTCCCAGCGCCTTGCGCAGCCCGGAGATGTACTGGGCCAGGTTGCCTTCTTCCACAAAGGAGTCTGGCCATACGGTCTTGAGCAGCTCATCCTTGGTCACCACCCGACCGGGGTTCAAAACCAGGTAAGCAAGAACGTCGAAGGCCTTCGGCGTGAGCAAAACCGGCTCATTCCGGTGCGATAAAACGCGCCGGACGGGGTCTAGCTCAAACTCGTCGAAGCGGTACAACTCCTTTGCGTTCAGCAATATAACATCCTTCACAAATCTTCAAAAAAATTCATCCCGAAATTCAAGACAGATGATTCCCTGTGGAGTTCAAGTGGACACTACAGCGGGTTTCAGAACGCCGGTTCATGAGGCGTGGTTGCATGAACATCTTACCCCGCGGCGTTCGGGTAGCAAGAGCCGCCAGCAGGAAAAACGCTGCTGAAGCAACCGTGAGCCAGCGCATCGAAATCACGGTGGAGCGGGAAACGATCACCGTGCTGGTGCGGGGCCAGCGCATAGACAACGAGGAGGGCACGGCTGGGGGAAATGACAGGCCGGTATCAAGGCGCCCAGAACTGCTGCCTCCCTCGCCAGAGAGCGAAGACGAGGATAAGAAGCTCCCGTAGCGGATTTGATAGCTCCCGTAGCGGATTTGATGGGGACAGTCAGTATGTATTTCAGCACAAATTCGATGCGGAATCTGGAGACAGCCACAGCAAAACATAGGCTCATGGCCAAGAAAGCGCAATAGAACTCAAGGGAGAAAAGATGAAAATCAGCAAGCTTGCACACATCATCGCAATTTGTTTCTGTATCCTGTCTTTCGACCAGTTTGCTCAATCTGATGAGCCCGGCAAGACAAAAACCCAGCCCACGCAACAAGGTCATACACCCTCGACATTGAATGCAACTATCAGAAATTATGATGTGAACGCCAATGGCAATGATCTTACTCACCGCGCTCCTTATAGTGGAATATGCCCGGTCAGCGTGAATTTTAGCTGGATCCTCTCAGCTTCCGCGCCTACCGTGATCACGTATCACATTGTAAGGAGCGATCAAACTACTCCTGAACCCGAACAGCAGGTCAACGTACCCAAGGCTAATGCCTCTGCCATCGCCTACTATACGTGGAAGTTGGGCGACAGCACAGCGGAGTTCAAAGACTTCAAAGGGTCGGTAACACTGGTCATGGACACTCCCACGAACATCACCGCTGGCGGCTATTCCTACCAGACGATTCCCTTCGTCCTGAATTGCATTCAAGTTCATCAGACCTGGACGCCGCCACCGGGGAGTTCAAAGACGCCAAAGGGTCGGTAACACTGGTCATGGATTCTCCCAAGAACCTCAGCTTTGGTGGCTAGTCCAAACTGGGAGACCCCTTCGTCCTGAAGGGCAAACAAAGCAAATGATTCGGCGCGTTTTGAACGAGACGAACAACGGCCGATGGATGCGGAAAGTGGGGCAGATGCCCACTTTCCGCAAAAGCACTCAACCCGCAATAATCCCAAAGGAGGGAATATGAAAACCAGCAAAATTGTACGTGCAAGCGCAATTTGTTTCTGCATCGTGTTCATCAGCCAGTTCGCGCTCTCTCAGGCCAGGGGAACCGGGACTATGGAAAAAGCGACTGTCCGGGTAGGCGGATGGGCGTTGTTCGCCAATGGCCAGCTTGCCAAAGGCTTTGAATATACGGGGGCCTGCCCGGTCAACCTGAAATTCGACTGGGGCCTCATTGCCACCTCGCCGGTCGAGGTCACCTATCGCTACAAGAGGAGCGACGCCAGCGAGCCTTCCGCCATGCAGAAGGTCAATCTGCCCAAGGCCAACACCTCCGTCTCTGTATACGACACCTGGCAGTTGGGCGCGCATACACCGGAATTCAAAAACTTCCAAGGGTGGATCAAGCTCACCACCTTCGAGCCCAACAAGGTCGAGCAAAAGATCGACTTCACGCTGCATTGCAAGTAGGGAAATTGAATTGAACCGTGTCGGGCGGGCTGACTGCCCGTCCGATGCGGGCGCTGCGCAAGAGATTGTTGCGCGGAGAAGAAGCGCGCATATATACGGTGCCCAGGGTCAGAAGTCGCACCACGGTCAAATTCAGGTCAACCCAGAGTAATAGAGAAGGCTGTGCTGGTTTGGCGCTTAAATCCAGGTTAAAGTTGGCTGCTGTCTGCAAGGTCGTTATCCAGGAGTAATGTGCGTAAGAGAGCACGACTCAACGCTTCAATGCGAAAACAACATTACACAAACTCAATTCACAAGAAAGGAATTAAATGATTGATAAACTGCTGATTATACATGTCTTATAATGCATGGATCGGCACGTTAGCGATGTCGGTGAGCGTGTGCTAGATTTCTTTCACAGCGACGGCGGCATGGTGTTACCAGGCGTCCGTCCATCCCGTTGGGAGACGGACATGCAATGTATGCAGGTGAAGGTATGGCTGTAGAGGAGCATTCAGATGACCCGCGCGGGCAGCTTGTGGAACGCATCTCCGCAACAGAGCCCTTTCGTAAATCCCCCCGGTTTCGCGATCTTCTCAAGGCGCTGGGTTTTTCCAGCTCACCCTCAATACCCATCTACTTTGAAGTGCTGATCAAGACACAGGCGATTGCAGGTGCGCCCGTCAAATCCTCAGTCGTAGCCACTCGACTCATTCAGCCAAAAAACTGATCATTGGTTTCAGAAATCTGAAATGATACGGGTTTTCAACCTGTCGCTTACAACATTGTCAGCGAAGGTTGGTGACCTGAATGGGCAGTCCGGTCGCTGGCCAGTGCTCAGGCTGTGCGTCGATGTTTGGCGCGATGAATACTCCTTGAGTCAATGCCTGCGTTACGGTGACATTCCAGCCATCAACCACTATCAAAGAGGCTTGCCCGCCAAAAGCTTTCTGAGCAGACTCGATGGTCACTTCCCGAGTCTCATCCGGAACGAGCGATATGTAGTTATCGCTGTAATAGACGGGCAGAATACGCTCTCCTGAGCCTTGCCGACGCAGTTGGAGATGAGCCATTAGAGCGATGTGGCCGGTAGGATTATGCAGAGTAACTGTGAGAATGCGTTTGCCATCCGTGTCTCTGGATTCGGCATGTATATCCAGTTTCACGGTAGGCAGCTTATCAAGGTCGGTCAGAACATCCGCATAGCCAGGCTGTGTGCGCCAGTAAAAATTAGAGGAGATGATCTTACCGCTTGAGTCCAATAATTCCATCTTGAGAAAGTGAGTGGAAGCAAGCGATGGGGGAAACTTAACTACTCCCAATGTGGTGGTCAGAGATGGAGGAGCTGTCACCTTGATTTCATAATGGGAAGCAATTGTTCCATCCAGATTGTAAATTGAGATACGCGCCACGGCCTTCTCGATTGGATGGGGAAGGTTGTTGATGACCTGCAATGTTTCATTGGCCTCGTTGAATTGAAGATGAACCAGTTCAGAGGCGTGCATGACGGCAAAAAGCGATGAATTGGGTTCCAGGTCGTAGTGGTAGAGCTGCCAAACAAAGCTCGGCTGTGCCGGATCGCTCATCCAGGTCATAATTCCAGTGGTAGGGTGGAAGAGCTGCGCGTTGCGTCCCTCGTACATGGCGCGGAAGGCCTCGTAATTCGCCAATTGCGCTTTGCGGACGAAATCTGCCAGGTTGGCGATCTTGCCATAACGGCCGGCCAGAACGCCTGGGTAAGTGTCTCCATGCTGATTTCCCTTGGCCAGATCGTGTTCCGCCCAATCGTCGTTGATTGTTTCCCAGTCCTTTGCCGGCATCATCCCGTGAATGGATTCCAGGGTCGGAACAGAGACGCTTCCGGTTTCGGTCTTGAAGAAATCGTCGGTGACGGCATAAAACTCACGCGGCACCCGCCAATAGTAGGGCCCGGAAGAGCGAACTCCGCCACCATCCGTGGAACTTGGCTGGTAAAGTCGAGTTGGCTCAAGCTCCGCCATCAGCTTGCGGAGGAGCTCGTCGATATTCCGCGGAGGGAAACCTTCATTGCGTGCACACCAGACCGCAATGGATGGATGATTTCGGAAATGCAGGATCTTGTCGCGTACATTGGCAATATACGTCTCGATATCCGTTGGGTCGGGGCCATCGAGCGGGTTAGGTTGGAAAAATTCATCCCAAAGCAGGATTCCATACTTGTCGCAGAGTTCATAGAAGTCTTCACTCGTGCTTTGACCAACCCAATTGCGAATCATATTTAGATTGGCCAACTGGTGCATACGGATTTGTGCTTCAAGCCGCTCACGCGGAATGCGCTTGAGTGCTTCATCCAAACCCCAGTCTCCGCCCCGGATGAAGATTGGGACGCCATTGACGGAGATGGTGAGGTTTGGAGAACCGGGAACACTGTAAGTAATTTTTCGGACGCCAAAGTTCACATCCTGCGCATCTGAAATGTCTTTTCCAACTGTAAATTGCAGATGGAGCTTATACAGATTCTGGGCGCCGTAGCCGTTGGGCCACCACAGGCGGGGATGTTCGATGTGTAATTTGGTCGTAGTTGAAGAAATAAACTTTACAATTTGTGAGTTATGCGGAGGCAACTCGACTTGCTGCTCGAAAGCTATGTTTTCGATGTTCCCTTGCAGCACTCCCTTCAAAGGCTTGTCGCTGATATTTTCCACGGTAGCTTGAACGGACACATCGGCAGAGTCAGTTCGAGGAAGCGGCAGGTTGGTTGTAACAAGAGGGTCCTTCACTATAACGGGACCCGTTGCCGAGAGAAAGACCTTTTGCCAGATGCCGGTGTCACGATCCCGAATGGCGGGAATCCAGTCCCAGCCAATAGTGGAGAGAAACGTTGGCCCGTCAATGGCTGTTTCACCACCGTTGTTTCCCAGGCCGTTCCGCAGAGTGTGCTCGTGAGAGATGCCCGGGTGGGGCTGTGGCGAAACGAGGACTGCCACAACAGCCCGCGTACCAGGTTTCACGTAGGATGAAATATCGAAAACACCACGAATGAAGGCGCCGCGCAGAACTCCTACTTGTTTCCCATTGACCCAGATGACAGCAGAGTAATTGATGCCATCAAAGTTTAGCCAGATATGCTGACCCTTATAAGACTTTGGAATGTCGATCAGGGACCGATACCAATAAGAGGTGCGGGCAAGGCTTTCGGGGATAATATCCGGGCGGTTATTTTCGCCGTAGAGGGGCTCAGGATAGACGTGGTTATTGACTAGAGTAGTAAGCACGGTGCCAGGAACGGTGGCTTTGTACCAACCTCCAGCATTAAAACCTTCAGCCGCAACTTCGGTGCCCGCTTGCGGTACCTTGGCTGCATCCTGCAGATGCCAGTTATTAACGGACACCATGGGCAGTTGAGCGTATGCATGAGCACTGAAGATTGAAATAGTTAAAAATGCAAACAATGTTTTCGCGGCTATGAACAACAAACGAGCAAAAGGTTTTTTCGACATTGAAGCCCTCGATCGTTTCCGGAAATGATAGTGGTTCTTTTCCGTAAACTCACTTCTTGAAACTCTGTAACATTATATGTTTGGTAAGTGAATTTCAACAAATTCTTAGAACAACGGCTGTGCAATGCACTGTTTCACGCTGCCGATACTTGCAGCGAGATTATACTTTCGAATCTCGCAGAAGAGACGGGCTATGAGCTTGGGCCGTGGGACAAGTTAACGATAGAACTGATTCACGATAAGCAGAGGGCATTCTACGATTCGATTCTCTTACCAGATGTCAAGTCTCCCGGTTTCATGGATGACCTCGAATCCGCGCAGACAAACAAAACCCTTCCTATTCGTGCCCAGTACTCACAAAAGGTCTCCCTGGATGCAGACTTTTTTGTCGATACCGTGGAGAACGCAATCGTGAATGGGTTGCTGCGTAATAACAAGAAAATCTGAGAGAGTGTTTCGCAAGAATTACAGAACGTGAGTAGTGCAGCGGTCGAGTATGGACTAGTCGCTGAACAATACAAGGCTTGAGCGCAAATTCGGTGTCCCTTCCGAAGAAGGCCGAAGCCCGCAACAAACAGCGGCAGTGTGTGGCCTGGTCCGTGATGAGGGCGTCGAAGTTGCACAGCGCTAGGAACTGAACAGGGGTCCGTTGGGCTTCAGGATGTTATGAATCGCCAGCGTGACGGTACGGAGCCGATGCATCATCGTGGTGCAGAGGTCGCGGACAAAAAAGAGCAAACTCAAGGCACCGAAGGCAGAGCGGAGCAACGATGTTGCTAATCAACGGATTTACAGCCTTTCACCCTCTCTGACGAAACAGTTGCGTCCGTTTGTTGAGGGACGTCAGGCGAGTGAACCATTGTTCCTTACTTAGGGCAGGTTGACCAAATCCGGCAAACGGCGCGGGGGTGGACTGAGGCTAGAACCGGACAACTTCGTCAAAAAGGTACTGAAGCCAATTTTGAAGGAGTTGTGCTTGGATGGGAGACTCATGCCTTCCGCCATGGGAATGTCACGCTGCTAGGTTCGTTGTGCGTTCCAATGGCTGTTCGGCAAGAGCGCGTCGGGCACGCGGACGCAAAGACCACAATGGGTTACACGCATCTGGTGATAGCAGATGATGTTCGCGTGGCCGGGGAACTCGGAGCACTTCTGGATAAGGAATTCCTTGCCCAAGATTTGCCTAAATTCCTGCCAAATGTGGAAACGGCCTCCGGGTCACTCACGGAAGCCGTTTAGAATCTTGAATTTCTTGGTTGCGGGGGCTGGATTTGAACCAGCGACCTTTGGGTTATGAGCCCAACGAGCTACCGGGCTGCTCCACCCCGCAACTACATTCTACCAACTTGTTGGATGGGGGTCAATTGATATCTTACTCAAATGGCCGCGCCGGGCATTGCCCGCATCCGTTACACTGACGGAAATCTGTAACGCCGGCGAGGAACCCCGCGGATGTCTCATCTTTATGTAGCTGTTTTGGCCGTCATTGTCGTTACTTTGCTGTCGGTTGCGCTCTATCGTACCTCCCAGGTGAAGACCAAGGCCGATTACCTGGTTGCCGGGCGCTCGCTGCCGGCCATCGTGCTGGTATTAACGCTGCTCAGCTCGTGGATCGGCGGCGGATCGCTCTTTGGCGGGGCGGCAAACGCCTATCAGAACGGCTTTGCCGCGCTTTGGCAGCCGGCCGGGGGCTGGCTGGCGCTGCTGCTCATCTACTTCATTGCGCCACGGGCGCGCAAATTCGCGCAGTTCACCCTGCCCGATCTGCTCGAGGTCCGCTACAACCAGACGGCGCGGGTGCTGGGCACCATTGCCATCCTCTTTGCCTACGTGGGGATTGCCAGCTACCAGTTCACCGGCGGCGGCAACGTGCTGCACCTGATCTTTCCCGAGACGCTTACACCGGTGATGGGCACCTACATCATCGCCGCCTTCGTCATCTTCACCACGGCGCTGGCCGGCATGTCGTCGGTGGCATACATGGATGTGGCTATCGGCTCGATGGTCACATGCATCTGTATAGTTGCCGCGCCCATGCTCTACTTCAAAGCGGGCGGCTGGGTTGGCCTGCATCACGCGCTTCCGCCGGAGTACTTCCAGTTGCTGGGTAATTACCGGATGAGCCCTGACCATGTGCTTCAGCCGGTGGGATTCGGCGTCATCCGGGGACTGGAATTCCTGGTGCCCACCCTGCTGCTGCTGCTGGGAAACCAGGTGATGTATCAGAAGTTTTTCTCGGCCAAAACGCAGCGGGACGCGCGCCTCTCGGTGGTGGGCTGGTTTTTGGGCGCAATTCTGCTGGAGACGCTGATTGTCTGCATCGCCGTCTTTGGCACGGCTCTGTACCACTCCTCCGGCGAGGTCGCCAAGCTCCCCCATGAAATCATCCCCTACACGGCGCGCCATGGGCTGCCCGCATTGATGGGCGCGCTGCTGCTGGGAGCGGTCTTTGCCCAGGTGATGTCGGCGGCCTCCAACTACTTGTTCTCGCCGGCTACCAACCTGGTCAACGACGTTTTTTCGCGCTACATTGCGCCGGGGGCCTCGAATAAGAAAGTCCTGATCGTCTCGCGGCTGGCGGTGGTGCTGCTGGGCTGCTGGGCGCTCTACCAGTCGCTGCACGCCGCCAGCGTGATTCACACCATGCTATGGGCTTACACCGTTTACGCCGCGTCGCTGACCCCGGTGGTGCTGGCGGCCTTCTTCTCCAAACGGGTCACGGCCTGGGGCGCCGTCTCGGCCATCGGAGCTGGAACGCTGGTCACCCTGGTCTGGGATATTCATGCGGTCAAGGACCGCTTTCCGCAGATCCTGGCCGACCGCGACGCCATCTTTCTGGCGCTTCCCGTGGCTGTCGCAGCCATGATCGTGGTCAGCCTGTGTACGCCCAAACCCACACCGGAGCAACTGGCGCAGTTTGCGGATTAAAGCCGCCGGCAACGAAAAAAATGCTTCCAGGGACGGAAATTGGCCTTACACTGTCGGTGTAAATCCTATGATGCCATGCCCGTCGCCCACCTGACGCTCGAAATCCGCATCGAGCACGCCCAGTCGCTTAAGGACCGGCGGCAGGTGGTGCGCTCGCTCAAAGACCAGATTCGCCAGGGTTTCAACGTCTCGGTGGCGGAGTTGGACGAGGCAGTGACCTGGCAGTCTGCCACCCTGGGCGTGGTGGCCATCTCCCGCTCCCGCGACTACCTGCACGGGCTGATCGAAGAGGTGGAGCGCGCTGCCCGCCGCATGACCAACGAGCTGGGCGCGGAGTTGACCGACGCCTTCTGGGACTATATCGAGAGCTGAGCAGAAGATTGCATGCGTCCGGCAGTAAGGGCAGCACCAGGCTATCGGAGACTATCTGGCGCTCTCCTGAGCGAGCGTACCAGCCACAACCCGGTCGAAGACCAAGAGCACAAACGCTTCGTCAATCTGTTCGCGGCGAATCAGCAGCCGGGCGAGCAGAGGACCGATGATTGAATCCAGAAAGACGCTCACCTCCATTGCGGCCGGGAGCTGGCGCAGCTTGATCGCCTCTTTCACAACCGCCTGGAACTCCTTTTCGCGCGGCAGGTAGACACGCTCCAGGAACTCCTTGCGCAGGATGGGATTGTCCTGAAGAGCCGTTAACAAGCGAGCGGCGACGATGCCGCTTTCCCCGGTGAAAAAGCGCCCCACCTGGAGGATGTACTCCTTGAGGCGCTGCAAGGGAGAGCCTACATTCTTGAGCACAAGTTCACGGTCCGCTTTGTTGAGAAAGGCATCCAGCAACAAGGCCTCTTTGGTCGGCCACCAGCGGTAGACCGTGGCAGAACTAACACCGGCCTTGCGGGCAATGTGCAGGAGCGAGATGGAAGCAACCGGGCGGTCTTCGAGAAAGCTGTAAGCCGCATCCAGGATGGATGCGCGCGAGCTCTCGCTGCGGGGTCTGCCGGCGGGGCGTTTGGCTCTGGACTCGGATTCGACATTCTCCTGGCGCATAGCATCCTCGAAATTTCGCCGGATTCAGTGTAGTACCTTCGTTAGTGTATTATATACGAAACGAGCCGCTTCGTTTTATAATAGATCTTGATCGAGGGGTATCTTGGCCGACGAGCAGCCCAATCAAGACTGGAAGCCCAGGTACAACCCCTGGCTGATCGCCGTCGTGGTGGCGGTTTCCGCCTTCATGGAGGTGCTTGACACCAGCATCGCCAATGTGGCGTTGCCGCACATTTCAGGGGATTTAGGGTCCAGCCAGGATGAGGGTACGTGGGTGCTGACCACCTACCTGGTAGCCAACGCCATCGTTTTGCCTATCACCGGGTGGCTTTCAAGCTTGATGGGCCGCAAGCGGTTCTTCATGACCTGCATTACGCTGTTTACCCTGGCGTCGTTGCTTTGCGGAATCGCGCCCACCCTTCCGGTGCTGCTGTGCGCGCTGGCCATCCAGGGTGCGGGCGGCGGCGGCCTGCAGCCCATGGCGCAGTCCATCATGGCCGATAGCTTCCCGCCCCGGCTGCGCGGAGCCGCCTTTGCCCTGTTCGGCATGACGGTGGTGGTGGCTCCCGCCCTGGGTCCAATCCTGGGCGGGTGGATCACCGACAACTACACATGGCGCTGGATCTACTTCATCAACCTCCCGCTTGGTCTCCTGGCCCTGGGGTTGGCCTACAAATTCGTAGAAGATCCTCCATTTCTGCGGCGCTTCAAACCCGGCGAGATGCACTTCGATACGGTTGGGTTCTCTCTGCTGGCGCTGGGAGTCGTGGCCCTCCAGGTTCTTTTGGACAAGGGGCAGGAAGACGACTGGCTGGCCTCTCATTTTATCTGTTCGCTGGTGATCATCGCCATCGTCTGCCTTGGCGCTATGGTGGTGTGGGAGTGGCGGCACAAGCAGCCGATCATCGATGTCCGGCTCTTCAGGAGCTTCAACTTTTCCAGTTCATGCCTGATGATTTTCATTGCCGGCGTGGTGATGTTTGCTTCCATGATTCTCATGCCGGAATTCCTTCAGATGCTCATGGGGTACACCGCGGAAGACGCCGGCGTAATCGTATCCATCGGCGCGGCTCTTGTTCTGGTAACCATGCCCATCGTAGGATTTCTCGTTTCCAAAATTCCCGCCAAGCACCTGATCGCCTTTGGCTGGTTTCTATCCGCGGGCGGGATGTACCTATCGACAAAGCTCTTGTCCCTGAACATCAGCTTTAGCGGAGCCGCGGTCATCATGCTGCTGCAGTTCGTTCCCCTGGCCTTCATCTTTGTCCCTACAATTTCTGCCTCTTTTATCGGTATTCCGCAAGACAAGAGCGATGCTGTCTCGGGACTGACCAATTTTGTGCGCAACATTGGCATGAGCTTCGGCACCGCGGTGGTGCAAACGGTTCTGGCCCGGCGGCAGCAGTTCCACCTGGCCCGGCTGGCCGACCACCTGAGTGCGGGAGATCCCGGTTTGACGATCAATGCGCAAGCCATGGCGCTGCACGCCCGCAGCGCCGGGCTGGGAGCTTTTGGAACGCAGATAGCCGTCGTGGCGCAGATCTATCGAGCGTTCATGACCCAGGCCACCGCCATGTCCTTCATCGACGCTTATGTGGTCGTAGGGATATGGTCGGCCGCCATGTTCTTCTTGTCATTTTTTCTCAAATCAAATGATCCGAGGAGCGCCGAGCAACATTCCGGGCATTAAGCGTGGGTAATTAATCGTGATATCCACCCGAAAGCATCCGGCTTGCCGGCGTCCCTCTGCTATGCTGAATGGTCTGCCCGTACCAGGAGGGAGTCATGCCGGAACACAGAGCACGGAAGCACCATCAGGACCGTGTAGCGGAGACGCTGCGCGAGGAGATCGGCGTGCTCATCGAGGGCGAGTTGGTGGACCCGCGCATCAATCTCTGCTACGTCACCGAGGTGGCGTTGAATCCCGGCGGAAGGTCGGCACGGGTGTATGTGGCCGTGGACAGCGCCGTCCAGGACATTGCCAAGGCCGAAGAAGATACCGTGGCTGGCCTGGAAGCCGCCAAGGGCTATATCCGTTATGAGCTCAAGGAACGAATGGGGGTGCGCCACGTGCCCGAACTCATCTTCCTGGCTGATCGCTCGGGGCGCTTTCAGGCACGCATCGATGAGCTGATGGGACGGCATCGCAAACGGCAAAAGGCGGCTGCGCCGCAGCCCTCTGCCGGAAAGCAGGGACAATAACCTGCCCCGATTCCGTCCGAATCTGTTAGCCTTGAGCCTGTCGAGGCGCAGTACAATCTCCGCGTTTCAAGGAAACGCGGACCCCAAACCGAAGCGGTCAGCTCCCCCGCCAATTGTCCTGACCGGTACCGGAGATGCTTGCCTGTATGAGACAAGCAAAGGCTCTGTTGGAGAAACGCTGGAAGTGGAAACTCTTCAGGAACCATCCGCTCCGGAAACGCCCCCTGGTTGGCGCATACAGGTGCCTCGTTGGGCCACCGTCCGCGAAGCGTCTGTCTTTCTCGCCTTTGTCCTCTTTTTTCTTCTCTATGGGCAGACCCCCCTGGTGGGCGGCGACAACCTGGGCCTGGTGGGGGCCGATGAACCCCGCTATGCGCAGATCGCCCACGAGATGCTGGACCGGTTCGACGCGGTTCCGACTTTGGGCAAACTGAGCGACTGTGTCTCCTGGAAGGGCAAACTGAGCAATTTTGTCACCTGGAGCGGATGCCATAGGTATCTCGACAGCCTGGGGTCAGCACTCAAGAGCAAGCTGAGCGCCTGCGTCACTCCCTACCTCTATGGAAAGCCCTGGCTGGAGAAGCCAGCCCTCTATTACTGGCGGGCAATGTTCGTTTTCCAGGACTTCGGCGTGCATGACTGGGTGGCGCGCCTGCCCTCGGCCACCTTCGCTTTCCTCATGGTGGCTCTTATCTACCTGCATATGCGGAGGTTCCGCCCCGGCGGCCATCTGGACGCGGCGCTGATTACAGTGGCCTGCGCCGGCATCATTGGCTTTGCCCGCGGCGCCTCCACCGATATGCAGATGGCGGCGCCTTTAGCCATCGGCCTCTTGGGCTGGTACGCCTGGTACGAGACCGATTCCAAGTTCTGGCTCTTCGACATCTACTTTTTCACCGGCGTAGCCACGCTGGCCAAGGGGCCGGTGGCGCCGGCTCTGGCTATCGCGATTGTGGCCGCGTTCGCCTTCCTGCGCCGCGAGTGGTCGCTCTTGCGCCGCTCCTTCTGGTGGCCGGGTGTGCTGCTCTACTTTGCCATCGTGCTGCCCTGGTTCATCGCCGTGCAGCACCAGAATCCCGACTTTTTCCGCGTCTTTTTCCTGGAGCACAACCTGGAGCGCTTTGCCACCGATCGCTATGAGCACCAGCATCCCATCTGGTACTACCCGGTGGTAGCGCTGCTGGCCCTGATGCCCTGGACGGTGATCGCGGTGCGGGCGATGATTGACGGCATCCGCACCTCGTTCTGCGAATGGCGGGAGCGCCACTTCGGCCGGTGCAAGCGGTGCCCCGGCCAGCCCGGCGATGCCTTTCCCGAGTTTCTTGTTCTGTGGGCGCTGATTCCCATTGTGTTTTTCTCCTTTTCGCAGTCCAAGCTGCCGGGCTACATTCTGCCTTCCATTCCACCCATTACCATCCTCACCGGGGACTTTATTGCCCGGCGCCGGCAGTATGGAATCCAACTCTGGGTGCTGGTGAACCACGCTGCGGTCTGCGGCGTGATGACCATGGTGGCGCTGCTGCTGCCCTGGTTTGTGATTCATAGCCCGAAGATGCCGCCCCTGCCTGCGTTGGGGGGGGACCAGATACTTGCCTTTATCCGCGCGTGTGGCGGCGAGTGCATCCGCGTCATGCCGCCATGGCCGGCATTAACCATAGCCGTTCTTGCCTCCGCCGGCGCGTCGCTGCTGATTATCATCGTGGTCAAAGGCTTCGGCGCGGTCCGGTTGCGCCTGGTCACCACCGCCGTGCTGGTCGTGCTGGTTTTATATCTCTATGGCATCGGCCCGGTCTTCGGCATTCCGGCCATCGGCGCAACCAAACAGGTGGCTCACTTGCTGGACCGCTCCTACTCCGCGCGCCCATTGGCCGAGCGTCTGGCCGCTTCCGCTCCCGCCGATGAAACGGTGGCCGTCTTCCGCGTCCGGCGCGACGTCGAATATGGCCTTGCCTTCTATCGCAATCGCGAGGTGGTCAACTACACGGTGAAAGGCGTGCCGGATCAACAGCACCTGTTGGTGGCGCAGGTAACCGGTAAAGGCGGCGTGGACCTGCACACCACGGCCGCGCTCGAAGAACTGCTGGATGACCGGCACTATGAGCAGCTCTTCAATTGGCCGGAGCAGGGCCTGGTGGTTTACAAGGTGGACAGCAAGTAAACTAACAGTGGTCAGCGGTCAGTGATCGCTCATGACCACGAAACGCCGTTCACTGTCCACTGTTCACTGACCACTGCCGTCAGAGGAGAAGCATGGCATCAGGCGCTTCCTTCGAGATCCTCGATCTGCGGCACTTTGCGGCGCCGGTGTTGCGTCCCGTGCTGGAGGCGGAGGGCGAGATATGGAAACAACGCCTGCATTGGGACTACAACATTTCAGCCAGGCTGCTGATGCAATATCTTGATAGCCACATGCTGCCCGGCTACGCGGCCCTGGAGGCAGGCCAGATTATCGGCTATGTCTTCTGCGTCTACGAGGAGACCAAGGCGGTCATCGGCGACGTTTTTGCGTTGCCCGGCCCCCACGCCCAGGGCAGGTCCGCGTGCCAGATCGAGGAAACGCTGCTCCTCCATCTCATTGAGCTGCTGGTGAACTCGCCCCAGGTGGACCGCGTGGAATCGCAACTACTGCTGCACCCTTCGGGCTCCCACGACAGCGTCTTTCTCGATGCGGGCTTTCAGATTTACCGGCGTCTCTTCATGGTGCGGCAGCTCGAAGGCCACTATCCCGCGCCCCCGGCGAACTTGCCTGCGGGGCTGGAGCTGCGTTCCTGGCGCGAAGAGGACCTGAACCCTGCCGGGCGGCTCATCGCCGCGGCCTACCACGGCCATCCCGACAGCGTGGTCAACGACCAGTACCGTTCGGTTCACGGTTCGATGCGCTTTCTCAACAACATTGTTCGCTTCTCAGGCTGTGGTGCTTTCTCCGCGACGGTCTCGCACGTGATCGTGGATCGCGCCAGCCGGGAGATGGTGGCCCTGGTGCTGGGTTCGCGTGTCAGCCCCGAGAGCGGCCACATCACCCAGCTCTGCGTTCATCCCGACTTCCGCCGCCGCGGCCTGGCCCGCATGATGCTCACCCTGGCCGCCTCCTGCTTTCTGCGCATGGGAGTCACCGAGATCTCCCTCACCGTCACCGAATCCAACACCGAGGCCATCGAGCTCTACCGCGCCGATGGCTACGATTGCGCGCACCGCTTCGACGCATCCGTCTGGCAGCGGAACAACATTGCCTGAAAATTATTTAGGAATTCCGTGGATCGGAATGTTGGGACATATTTTTATTTCTTGGTCTTGATGCGGGACAACAAACTCTTCGGCGCTTCCCGGCAGGCGCAATGCTTCTGGTGTTCCTTGTGCCACTGAATGCGCTGCTCCAGCGTTGCCTTGGGCGGCATCTTGTTTTCTGCGTGCCACGGCTTGTTCATGGGGTTATTTCATCCAACGAAAACTCGGGTGCCCCACCCTCGCCGTGTCTTTGTTTTTGCGGCTAGGGTGGGAAACCGCGAACTTCAATTGAAGATTTATCGCGCGATAAAATACATCAGCCAGCTCAGCGCTATCGCCGCGGCCACAAAGAGCACAAAGCAATAAATTCCGTAGCGGATCATGTCTCGCGGCTTCTCGCGCATCGTAACGCCGAAGACCGTGGACGCAAAAAGAGCAAAGAGCACAACCGCCGCAAAGTGAGAAAGCTGGAAGATCGGATTGCCCATCAGGATTTCCTCCCGGTGCGCAGATTGTGCGCGTCCACCGCGGCAATAATGTTCAGCAGGCCGGCCACCACGATGAAGCGCGTGCCGTAATCGGCGGTGGTCACCATCACTTGGACATCGCCCAGGCCCAGCATCCGGCTGATGGCGTAAGGCAACCCAATGCCTAGGTCTCCGGCCAGCCCCAAAAGGTCCAGAATGTCGTGCGCGTTCGCGTAGACTTTGCCCTGCATGGCCAGTCCCAGCACGAACATGCCTAGGATTGCCGCCGCTAAAACAGCCCCGCGGCCCCACTTGCGCAGCAGAAAATGCCCGCCTCCCGGCACCAGCCAGCCGGCAATCAAGGGAAGGTAGACAAACCCCTTCTGCTCGCCGGATTGTGTCGTAGTCTTCTTGTTTTCTTCAGTTGCCATTCCTTTTTGACTATACCGCACAAAAGCGGGGACTAGGGACTAGGGAATAGGGAATAGGCCCAAACTTCTTGCTTCCAGTTCAACGCCTGGCCCTTGCAACTTCACACATCCGAAAGAAATGTGGGCTATAGATTTCACCCGGTCTCTGTTTTTCTAGTCCCGAGTCCCTAATCCCTAGTCCCTAGTCCCTATATTCTCACCAGCTCCCGTTGAATTTCTCCCGTCACCCACGCTTTGCCGGGAGCGGTCATCATATCGATCTCGCTGCGCACGCCGAATTCCGGCAGGTAGATGCCCGGCTCGACGGAGAAGCAGGTGTTGGGCAGCAGCAGCCGCACATCATGGGTCTCCAGATTATCGAGATTCGCGCCAACGCCGTGCACCTCCTGGCCAATATTATGTCCAGTCCGATGCGTAAAGAACTCGCCGAAGCCGGCCGACTGGATCACCGCGCGGGCCGCGTCATCGGCCTCATAGCCGCAGATGGGCCGGCCCACCGCAAAGGCCTGCTCGACCACGCGGATAGCCGCATCACGCGCCTTCACGACGATCTCGAAGACCTTTTGCTCGTGCTCCGCCGGCTCGCGCCCCACCACCCCGGTCCAGGTGATGTCGTAGTAGACGCTGCCCGGCGTGTTCAGCCGCGCCCAGATGTCGATAAGCAGAAAGTCGCCTTCGCGGATAGGCGAGCAGCGCTCGGCGGTCGGCTCATAGTGCGAGTCGGAGCAGTTGGCGTTGACGCTGACGTTGGGGCCGTCAGCCCAAACCAGCCCCTCGCGGTGCATGGCCTCCGAGAGCCATTGCACATGATCAAATTCGGTGAGTCCGCCCGTGCGGCCAGCACCCGGGCGCAGGCGGCGGCCAATCTCGCGCCAGCCCTCGGCCAAAATCGCGTCGATGGCCCGCTGCGCCACGCTGTGGCTGGCCACCTGCTCCTCGCTCAGCACCGCCTCAAATTGGCTGACCATATCGGCGGAGCTGACGATCTGCTTACCGATGCTCCGCAGAAACTCCACCGTGCCCGCATCCGCCATGGAGACGGTCATGATGGCGTTGTTGGGCGAGTACTGCATGGCGACGGTACGCGCGCCGCCGAGCAGCGCCTCCAGGCCAGCGGCCAGCTCCTGCCAGCTTGAATACAAGGCTTTCGCTCCGGGCAGCGCGTCCAGCCGGGCCTGCTCGATGCGGTGCACCAGCTTGCGCGGCTCGCCCGTGGCGGGCACAAAGTAGTACCAGCGCCGCGTGACGTGCAGTTTGGGGTCCATGCCCAGGATGCGCTCGCCGATGGGGTCGCGGTGATGATGGTCGTAAAACAGCCAGCCGTCAAAGCCAGCCTCACAGATAGCCGCCTGAATCGCTAATAGGTTCATACCGGTCATGATACGCGGGCCGGGCGCATGTATTGCATGTATGTAGAGCGAGTCACCGCCCTGTCCCCCCCACCGTCATCCTATCCAGCTTGATCGTCGGCATGCCCACGCCCACCGGCACGCTCTGTCCATCCTTCCCGCAGGTGCCGACGCCTTCGTCCATCTTCAGATCGTGGCCTACCATGGAGACGTGCTTCAGCGCCTCTGGCCCGTTGCCAATCAGCGTCGCGTCGCGCACCGGGGCGGTGATCTTGCCGTCTTCGATGAGGTAAGCCTCCGAGGCCGAAAAGACAAACTTGCCGTTGGTGATGTCCACCTGCCCGCCGCCGAAGTTGACCGCGTACAGGCCGCGCTTGACGCTGCGCAGAATGTCCTCGGGAGCGTCGTCGCCGGCCAGCATATAGGTGTTGGTCATGCGCGGCATGGGGATGTGCTGATAGCTCTCGCGGCGGCCACTGCCTGTGTTTGCCGCATTCATCAGCCGCGCCGAGAGTTTGTCGGTGAGGTAGCCGCGCAGAATGCCGCCTTCGATCAGCACCGTCTCCTGCGTCGCCGTGCCCTCGTCGTCCACGTTGAGCGAGCCGCGGCGTCCGGCGATGGTGCCGTTGTCGACGACCGTAACCTTGGAGCTTGCCACCTGCTGGCCGATCAACCCCGCAAAGGCCGAGGTCTTTTTGCGATTGAAGTCGGCCTCGAGGCCGTGGCCCACTGCCTCGTGGAGCAGAATCCCCGGCCATCCAGGACCAAGGACTACCTCCATCTCACCAGCCGGAGCAGCCACGGCGCCCAGTTGCAGAATCGCTCCCCGCGCTGCCTCGCTCGCCAGGGTCTCCGGGCTTTTGGAGCCGGTGAACTGTTCGATTCCGGCGCGCCCGCCGCCGCCCGCCGTGCCCTTGGTGGTGGTTTCGCCGTCCCTGGCGATGACGAAGACGTTAAGCCGGCAAAGCGGCTGGGTGTCGCTGGCGAAGGCGCCATCGGAGGCGGCAACCAGAATCCGCCGCAGCTCCTCGGAGTAGCTTGCGCGGACCTGTACGATGCGCGGATCATAAGCACGGGCGGCGCGATCAGCTCTCAAGATCAGCTCCAGCCGCGCGGCCAGGTCCAGATCGTAGCCGCCCAGCGGCACGGGATAAAGGTTGGCGGAAACCGGCTCGGTAAAGCCCTGCACGATATGAGTGGCCGGCCCAGAGGCGATCAGCGCGGCGGTGTGTGCGGCGTGCAGCAGCCGCTCGGGGTTGAGGTTGTCGGTGTAGGCGTAGCCGGTGCGCTCGCCGCTGAGCACGCGGATGCCACAGCCGGCGCTCGTGCCCTGAGAGGCCGATTTCACGATTTGCTCATCCACGCCCAATGCGGTGGCCGTAACCGACTCGAAGTACAGATCGGCATAGTCGCCGCCGGCAGACAAGGCCTCACCCAGGCAGCGCTCCAGCAGCCGCTCGGTGATGCCGAATTTCTCAAAAAAGTAACGTTTATGACTCGGAGGCGGGGAAGCTGCCGGTACACTCATCGTATCTTTGAGTTTACGCCCTGCCCGCATCCTCCTAAGCCCCCGTTCCTCTCTTGATGCGGGGCACTTGAGACTCTATCGCCGGCGCATGGATCGTGGTACATTTTGGGCATGAAGAAAATTCTTGCCGCGCTACTGCTCCTGATGGTGTTTGCCAGCCCGGCGTTCGCCTCGAAGCATCATCATCACCACCACGACCATCATCATCACCATCATCATGCGCATCACGCATAGAATGGCTGCCGGTCCTGAAGCAGCACCACTGCCGGGGACGGTGTACTCAACGCGATTTCACCCCCGCGCGCAAATGTGATAGGTTCGTGCCATGACAGAACTGGACGACCTTCGTTATCCAATCGGCCGCTTTGCTCCTCCGGCCAGCAGCCTGCCCAGCATCCGAGCGGCGCACATGCAGACGCTGCGCCTGCTGCCCGAGCGCCTGCGGGCCGCAGTTGCCGGATTGAAAGACACCCAGCTCGACACGCCCTATCGCGAAGGCGGCTGGACCGCGCGCCAGGTGGTGCATCATATCGCCGACAGCCACGCCCAGGCCTACATCCGCTGCAAGACGGCGCTGACCGAAGATTGGCCGACCATCAAGGTCTATGATGAGGCCGCCTGGGCCAAGCTGCCTGACAGCCGCCTGCCCATTGAAGGCTCTCTCAAGCTGATTGAGGCGCTGCATGGCCGCTGGGTGGCGCTGCTGGAGTCGCTCAGCGAAGACGACTTCCGCAAGGGCTTCAACCATCCGGAGCGGGGCCGCGTGAACCTGGCAACGGCGCTGGCCATGTACGAATGGCACTCGCGCCATCACACCGCGCACATCACCGGCCTGCGTGCGCGCATGGGCTGGTAGAGGCCGCATGGCCGCTGGCGCTGAGGCTGCGTCACCCGAACGGCTTGCCCAAACCATCGAAGCCTACCTCGCCGACCACCCCGCAGCCGCAGTACTGGAAGATGGACGCGTGCTCTTCGACATGCGCGCTGCCCGCTACGCGGTGAGCGAGCAGCATGGCCGCTGCCTGCTGCAACTGTGGAGCGAGGAGCGCAACCTGATGCGCACCGTGGTTGAAGTGCAGGAGCGCGCGCAATGCCTGCGCTTGGCCACTCGCCGCATGGGTGTGGCCAGGCCGCAGACCCTGGAGCTGGTTCCCACCAGCGACCGCCGCACGCCCACCGCGCGCGAGTCCGCCCGCCGCAACTATCAGCGACTGCTGGAGCGCGTGCTGACCCGCCAATTCATCGGGGAAAAAGCTGAAGGGTTCCGCTCGGCGATGGATCTGGAGCATAGCTTTGGTCCCGCCTATGTGCGCGGGCGGCTGCTGAAGGGCACGGCGGCCGAGGCGGTGATTGGAGTGAGCGAGGCGGAGTCGGGAGCCATCATCGACGGTATTCTCACTCTGGGAATTCTCTGGCTGGATCATTGCCGCCAGCACGGCGATGGGCGGCGTCACTTTGGCGGGCTGAAGGTGATTGTGCCGGCCGGAGCCTGGCGAACCACAGCCGAGCGGATGGCCTGGCTCAACCATAAAGCCGCCGATTTTCAGCTTTTTACCCTCGACGAGCGCAGCGAAGAGCTTGCGGTGGTGGACTTTCGCGACACCGGCAATCTGGACTCGCGGCTGGTTCATGCTTTCTCCGCCGATGCCGCCATCGAGCGCTGCCGGGAGGGAATCGACCGATTGCTCTTGCTGGTTCCGCCCGCCGCGCAGGACCGGATCGAGATTCGGCCCAGCTCGGCCACGGAAGTTGGCCTGCTGCTGCATGGCCTCGAATTTGCGCGCGTGCGCCACGGCGTTGCCGCCAACACCTTCGCCCGCGAAAACGAGATCAGCTTTGGCGCGGGAGCCAACGAGACGCCGCTCACGGAAGAGAACGAGCCACTCTGCCGTGATTTGTTTTCCCGGTTGTTTTTAAGCCGCCACGGCGACGGCGCGCACACCGACCCGCTCTTCCGCCTGCAGCCGGAGCGCTGGCTGGAGTCCCGCCTGCGCGCTGAGATTGCCGAACTGATGCCTGGCCTGCGCGGCGACATGCTCTACTCGCAGGTGCCCGCGCTCTCTACCGGCGACCGCGGCCTGCTGGACCTGCTCACGCTCGACCGCAACGGCCGTCTGACGGTGATCGAGCTGAAGGCCGATGAGGATCTGCATCTGCCCTTGCAGGCTCTCGACTACTGGATTCGCGTGCGCGCGCTCAACAACGACCGGCAGCCGTTGGTAGGCAACGAGGGCGGCAGGCCTCTCTCGGCCTTCGAGCGCCAGGGCTATTTTCCAGAGGCAGAGGTTTCGCCGCTTACGCCGCGCCTGCTGCTGGCCGGCCCGGCCCTGCGTATCCACCCCGCCAACGAGCCGGTGCTGCGCTACTTATCTCCGCAGGTGGAGTGGGAGCTGATCGCCCTCACCGAGCATTGGCGGCGCGAGCTGAAAGTGGTCTTCCGCAAACGTAGCAGCGACGCGCGCAGCTAAGGCATTTTCAGTATTGGTGGAATGCGGAACCCTCGAATCTTAAACAGGTGTCGGCTTGTCTGTGGTTCGAAAAATTACGCCCGGTCCAACTCCGCAAACATCTCGTTCAGCGCCACGCGAATCGGCTTTCCTGGCACGGTGATTTCGCCCGAGGGGGCCAGTTCAATTCCGGCCCTGATTATCGCGCTAATCTGGCCGTTCCACCTGCGTCGCTTATCATTAGCTGCAATAATTCGCATCCGCTTTGCAGATAATTACCTTCCTCCGGCGCACAATCAAAGCATGAACAACCATCTTAGCCGCGAAGTCTGTCTAATTCCTGGTCCAAAATTCCTCTTCCATGTCTCCTGTACACTATTCATTCTGTAAGGGATATGCCCGATCTGTACCCCGAAAAGCATACCCTCCCCCCCGGGGTCCACTTCACCGTTTCTTCGCTCTTCTCGGTGTAACTGTGAATCTTTGAACTTCATCAACCTTCAGCCATTTCAATTCCCGCGATCTCAACTTCCAATCCGCCGTACTCGGGGTGCTCGTTTTCGCGGATGCGGTAGGCGAGGTCGATGAGGCTTCCCTGCTCGAGGCCGAGCTGGAGGACGCGGGCGGCCATATGCCAGCCAACCGCGCGTAGCGCGCCGCTTGATCCGGGTAGTGGTGGAGGCTGAATCGAATCCTGGGCCAATTCCAGCCTCAGGTGGCGCTCCTTCATCACGCGCGGCGGACTGAGTAGGCGCACTCCGCGGGCCACGAAGACCGGCTCAGGGTTGTCGTGGCCGAAGGGCTCCAGCTTGCGCAACCAGCCAACCAGCACGCTCGTGATGCGGTCCAGCGGCAGCTCGGCGTGAATGTGCAGCAGTTGCTCCGGCTCGCGGGCGGCCAGGTGCTCCTCTGCGTAGAGGCGCAGGCGGCGCTTCAGCTCCGACAGGGAAGCGGCAGGCAGCGCAAAGCCCACAGCGAAGGCGTGGCCGCCGAAGCGCGTGAAAAGATCGGCGCAGCTCTCGATGGCGTTGAGTAGTTGGAAGCTATCCACCGAGCGGCCGGAGCCGTAAGCCACGCCATCCTCAAGGCTAACCACGATAGCGGGCTTCGCGGTGCGCTCGACAACACGCGAGGCGAGAATGCCGATGACGCCGCGGTGCCAGCCTTCGCCGTCGATCACCAACAGGCGTTCAGCGGCTAGTTCTGAGTCGTCGGCCAGGCGCTTCTCGATTTCCGCGAGTGCGGAGATCTCGGTCTCGCGGCGCTCGCGGTTGAGCCGCTCCAACTTGGCGGCCAGCTCGGCGGCGCGGGCTTCGTCGCGCGTTGTGAACAGCTCGACGATATCGGAGGCCACATCCATGCGTCCGGCAGCGTTGATGCGCGGAGCCAGGCGAAAGGCCACGTCGTAGCCGGTGAGCGCTTTGGAGGCTGGATCGAGAGCGGCAACGGCAAAAAGCGCGCGCAGGCCAGCGCCGGCCGGATGACGCAACTCACGTAATCCCAAGGCCGCGATAACGCGATTCTCGCCCTTCAACGGCACCGCATCGGCGATGGTGGCGATGGCTGCCATCTTCAAAAAACTCGGCAGGGTCTTCTCGCGGGTGCGAGCCAGGTCGCGACGCTCCAGAATCGCCTGCGCCAGCTTCAGCGCAATCGCCGCGCCGCACAGAAATTTTTCCGGGTAAGCGCAGCCGGGCTGGTTGGGATTAAGAATGGCGAGAGCGTGTGGGACGTCGTCGTGCGCTTCCAGCAGATGATGGTCGGTGATGATTAAATCAAGACCAAGACGGCGCGCGGTTTCAGCCTCGGCAAAGGCCCGCATCCCGGTGTCCACGGTGATCACCAGCCGCGCGCCCTCGGCGTAAGCCTCTTCCAGCACGCTCGATTGCAGGCCGTAGCCCTCGCGCAGCCGGTGGGGAACGTGGAAGCGCGCGACTCCGCCGAGCATCTCGACGGCTGTCTTGAGCAGAACGACGGCGGTGGTGCCGTCCACGTCGTAGTCGCCGTAGAGCAGCACCGGCTCGCGAGCGGCAATGGCCCGCTCCAGTCTTTCGACTGCGGTATTCATGCCCAGCATGAGTAGCGGATCGTGAAGATGAGAGACTTCAGGATTAAGGAACGCGAAGGCTTCAGAAGGTTGTGTGACGCCGCGGGCCACAAGCAACTCGGCCAGTACCTGCGGCAGGCGGGCGGCTTTGGCCAGCTCGGCGGCCTCGGCTGGATGCGGCTCGACGAAGCTCCAGCGCTGGCGGAGGAGCTTCCGGCCATTATCCCGCGGCCGAGCTTGCGGCGGAACTGGCCCGTTGCCTTCAGTACCCACCGCTCTTACTCGTCCTCGTCGTCGTGATGGTGCTCGTGGTCGCCGATGACGATCTCCTGGAAGGTCTCGATGTCTTCCAGAAGCCCTTGAAAGCGCTCATACCACTCGGTCGTGGTCTCGTGCAGAAAAGCCACACCTTGGTAGACGAAACCCAGCTGGATATAGCCGAGGCTGCCGGCGTACTTGCGCAGCCACTGCGCCTCCACCAGCTCGGTGGATTCCTCGTCGGGAAAGTTCATCTCGCTGGCTTCGTCAATCAGCGCGTCGATCTCCTCGCGCTCCAGCGTCATCTCGCTGAAGGTAACAAAGGGAGCGCCGGCGTGCTTGGCCATCTCCACAAAGTCTTTCCATGCGTCGGGGTTGCCATCGCCCTCCCACACAATAGAGGGGATGTCATCGGTGACGTAACCGGGGAGGCGTTTGAGGCCATGGCCCTCAATAAAGGCCACCATGTCGTCTTTCAGGGGAAGCAGGTTGTCGATGTTCATAGTCCAACTCTTATTTTCGCAGACGCGGGCGGGTTGGTGGGGTGAGATTGTGGAAACCTGCCTGCGGTGTACACCGAGCCGTCCGATGCGGTATCCTGAGCCTTAGCCCATGATCTTTTCCCGCGATTACATCGGGTATCTGGCCCGCCGGACCGTCAAACACCTCATCGACGCCAAGATGATTGCCACCAGCGACTTGAAGGCAACCGAGGCGCGCGTCAACGAGGCCATGGTGGAGGAATTGTCGCTGGAAGACCGCATCAACGAGGAGGTGCGCGTGATTCTGGACGCCTACTCCGAGGAGATGCGCAAATCCGGCGCGCAATACGCCGAGATGTTCAAAAAGGTGAAGACCGAACTGACCAAGAAGTACAAGGCGGTGCTATGAGGATCAGCCCCGACAAGCTCAACAAGCTGGCCCACACCGTGGCTGACACCTTGGCTGAGATCGACGCGGTCGGCTTTCTGGAAGACCGCAACACCATCCGCCAGGAGGCGAAAAAGGCGCTCACTGTGCTGCTTTCCCAGGAGGCCGCAATCGATACCTCCGCCCGGACGAAGATTGCCAACCAGCGTAAGATCATCGTCGAGGGCTCGCAGGAGTGGGAGATCCTCTATCGCAAGTACTACAACGACGAAGTCCGAAAGCTGGGCATCTGAGCCGTTCGGGCCGCTTTTGGCAGCAGACGGAATTCTTGTTAGACTAATCTAGTGGCCGTTGACGGCCGTTTCCTGCAACTGTGGCGCTATCGTCTAGGGGTTAGGACGTGAGATTCTCAATCTTAAAACCCGGGTTCAATTCCCGGTAGCGCTACCAATCAGCATCCGCCTCCGCTGAGTTTCGTTTCCGTTATTTGCCCTTCCATTCGAGCGAATCATAGGCCAGCTCGATCGTCTCCGTGGCGTGCCCTGAGTTTTTCGCCTCCAGCGCCGGCAGAGTATGCTTGACCGGCCAGCAATTGTAGAAATTCATGCGACCCACCTCTACTCCGGAGTCGTTATACAGGATGATGGAGACAGACCTGCGATCCGTCTTGCCGTCAATCACCGCCTTGCGCCACGTGTACCACTCCAACGTGTTGGACCAATCCTTAGTGATCGTGATCTTGCCCGGCTTATGATTGCCCGGACGCGTACGATTGACTCCGTCCTCTCCATCTTTGTATGCAGCAATGCTGCTCTGCGTCTGTACCCCTCTGGCCTCTGCTACAAACGCATTCAGATTCTCGATGGGGTGCACTCCTGCGACATTGACACCTTCGATTACCACCTTTATGTTTCCGGGACGCGTGCGATTGACCCCGTCTTCCCCGTCCTTGTAGGCGGTCACCTGCGCGAGGGCCGATCCACACAGGGCAACGGCGCAAAGAAGAGCTGCAATGTGTTTCATGGTTTCTCCTATCTGCCATTCAATGGCAAACCTAATATACGCGCAATTGCCCCCGTTGGCGATCATTCTGCGGGAGTCGCGCATCTCCATTGACCGATGCCGCACGATGGATCTGCCTTGCGACCCTGCCGTCGCAGCGCGCTTCTGACGCGGGAATATCTCAGGATGCCGGGCATTCCAGTCAGCCGGTAGATTATGCCGGATAGAACTATGATGGGGAGAGCGCCCGCTCCCCATGCCCAGCAGCGAAAACCCAACCCGCGCCCTTCCCTCGCTGCATGAGTTTTTCGCGCCCGGCGGCATCCTGGCGCGTTCTTCGCTGCCCTATGAGTACCGCACCGGCCAACTGCAGATGGCCAAAGCCGTCGAGCAGGCTCTCGCGGAGCGCCGCCACCTGATCGTCGAGGCCGGCACCGGAACCGGCAAAACCCTCGCCTACCTGCTGCCCGCCCTGCGCACCGGCCAGCGCATCATCGTCTCCACCGGCACCAAGGCGCTGCAGGATCAGCTCTACTTCCGCGACGTTCCCTTCCTCGAAACGCTGGTTGGCGAGCTGCACGTCTGCTACATGAAGGGCCGTGCCAATTACCTCTGCCGCCACAAACTCGTCACCTTGCGCAATCAGCCGATTCTTTCAGGTTTGGAGGAGATCGACCAGTACCGCCAGATCTCCGAGTGGGAGCAGACCACCGAAACCGGCGACCGAGCCGAACTCTCCGGGATGCCCGAGTCCAGCGCCCTCTGGCAGAAGCTCGACGCCAGGACCGAAGCCTGCCTCGGGTCCTCTTGTCCGGATTATCGCCGCTGCTTCATCACCGAGATGCGCCGACGGGCCCTCGAGTCGGACATCATTATTGTGAACCACCACCTATTTTTCGCGGACCTCTCCGTCAAGCGCGAGGCTGCCAACGCGCCCGACGCCGGAATTCTTCCCGAGGCCTTCGCCGTGGTCTTCGACGAGGCTCACGAGCTGGAAGAGGTGGCTTCGAGTTACTTTGGCCTCTCCGTCAGCAATATCCGCTTTGAAGAGCTAGCCCGCGATACCGACGCCATTCTGCGTGGCAAGCAGGGCGCGGAGCGCCTGCCCACGCTCACCCAGCAACTCCGCGATCGCGCGCGCATGTTCTTTGCCGGCCTGCCCATGACCGGCGACGGACGCCAGCCCTTCAGTGAGCGCGAGCAATTCCTGGAAACCTCCGGCGACCTCTACCTGGCCGTACGCATGACGCTCCAGCAGATGGAAACGGAGATCGACGTGCTGACCGGCGTAGACGAGGCGCCAGGACTCGTCAAGCGCGTCGCCCGCCTGCGCTCGGAGTTTGAATTCCTGCTCGAATCGAACGCCAGCAACATGGTTTATTGGATGGAGCGCCGCATCTTCGGCGGTCTGGACAAATCTTCAGCCGGCGGCAAAGCAAGCGGGCTCCGCCACCAGTCGCGCACCACTTATCTGCAGGCCACGCCCATCGATGTCTCCGAGCTTCTTCACGAACTGGTCTTCGATCAGATTCCTACCGTCGTGCTCACCTCGGCCACGCTCACCGTGCAGGGCGGCTTCGAGCACATCCGCAAGCGCCTGGGATTGAGCGAAGCGCGCGAGCTAGTTGTGCCCTCGCACTTCCGCTACGGCGAGCAGGCCCTGCTCTATCTGCCGCCGGAGATGCCCGACCCCCGCGATCCCGAATTTCCCGAGGCCGCCGCCCGCTGCATCCAGCGCGTGCTGGAAATCACCCGTGGCCGCGCCTTCTGCCTCTTCACCAGTTACGCCCAGATGCGCACGCTCTACGAGCGCCTCATGCCGGTGCTCGACTTTCCCATCCTGCTGCACGGCACGGCTCCGCGCAAGGCCCTTCTGGAGCAGTTCCGCTCGACACCCAACGCCGTCCTCTTCGGCACGTCAAGTTTCTGGCAGGGAGTGGACGTGCAGGGTGAAGCATTGAGCTGCGTTATCATCGACCGCCTGCCCTTCGCCGTGCCCAACGACCCGGTCATCCAGGCGCGCATGAAGGCGATTGAAGAGGCTGGCGGCAAACCCTTCTCCGACTACCAGGTTCCTGCTGCCGTTCTCACCCTCAAGCAGGGCTTCGGCAGGCTGATTCGCTCGCTCGAAGACCGCGGCGTCCTGGTTCTCCTCGATCCCCGCGTCACTCGCCAACGCTACGGCCAGACCTTCCTCGCCAGCTTGCCGCCTTACCGCATGACAGCGTCGATTACGGATGTGGAGGAGTTTTTTGAGGCTCCATCAGATAAATTCGTGGGAGAATGAATTGGAGTTACCATGCAAATACAAATCGAGGAGATGCAAAAGGTAGTTTGTCGGCAGTATGCAACAGAGTATGTAGCAGCTCTCGACAACTCTATGACTGGTTTTGCACTATCAACGAAGGGTTTGACTCCAATCAATGGTCTTCGACATCCAGTCGCGGGTGAAACAAGCGGCTGGTATATATGGTGCGGAGAAAATTTCTCGGACGCACCAGACTTCTTCGTTCCACTTCATACGTGCCATCTGTATGAAGAGTATCCTGAGATTGCTCACCTTCTCGGCTTGCCCCCCGGGTATCGGTTTCTTTTCGCTGGTGATTTTCTTGATGTCTGGTACGACGCTTTGCTCCTTAACGTCTGAGCGGGTGATATAGGCGTTGTTCAAATTCCCGAACAAGTGATATTCTTAGAGCACCTAATAAGGTGCTCTATCGGAGGCGAATATGCTCAATATTGCTAAAGACATTCAATCGTTGACCACTTTCCGCCGCTCTTCCAGTGACTTCATGAAGCAGCTCAGGAAGAGCAAACGCCCCATGGTGCTCACCGTGAACGGAAAGGCTGCGGCCGTCGTGCAGGACGCCGAGGCCTACCAGCGCTTGCTCGACATTGCCGCGCAAGCCGATGCCGAGGAAGGCATCCGTCAAGGCTTGGATGACGCAAGAAAAGGAAAGGTCCGGCCAGTCAGGGAGTTCTTCGCCGAGTTTGAAGCTAGGCATGGCATATCTCATTGACATTACGGATCGTGCAGAGCGCGACCTTGACAGCGTGTTTGAGGAAATTCACGCCAGCGATTCCGAAGCGGCGCTGAAGTGGTACAAGGGGCTCTATGAAGCTATATTGACCCTTGAAAGGCTGCCTCATCGCTGCCCATCGACACGCGAGAACCGCCAATTCAGGCATTTGCTCTACGGCCACAAGCCTCATGTCTATCGCGTGATCTACCGCATTCTGGACAAACAGAAACTGGTTGAAGTACTCCACGTACGCCATGGCGCCAGACGGGAATTTACTGCATCCGATCTTGAATAATGTACGCCAGCGTAGGCCCGCGTAAAATCGCAGTAGCCGCGGCTAACTTAGCCGATCCACAAATCATGTCCCGCAACTTCTACATCCTGGCCGCCGCGCTGCTTTGTTTCGCCTTGCTCCTGGGCGCGGTCTCGTTTGTACCGTCGAGCCTTCAGCCCGGCCTGCCGGCCAACGCCTCCCTCTGGCGCACTGGGTCGCTCTTTCTGGTGCTGGCCTGCCTGGCCGCAGCACTCATCGGTGTCCTGAGCCACCTCTTTGAGCAGGTGGACCGGCGCAGTGAAGAAGCGCGTCGCAAGCGGCGCAGCAAAAAGCACTAAAATAGACTCAGGGGCGCTTCCTCGCGCAGAATTGAGCAGAACAAATGTTTGAAGTCACCGTGGAGGCCGGTTTCTCCTCCGGACACTACCTCCGCAACTACAAGGGCAAGTGCGAGAACCCGCACGGCCACAACTACAAGGTCCGCGTCACCCTGGCCGGAGCGGAGCTGGACTCCGCCGGCCTGTTGCTGGACTTCAAGCTGCTCAAGAATCTGCTGCGCCCGATCATCGAGCGCATCGACCACCAGATGCTCAACGACCTGGAGCCTTTCACCGTGCTCAACCCCTCGGCCGAAAACCTGGCCAAGTACTTCTACGACCAGACCAGCGAGCAGCTCGCCGCCCTGACCCAGGGCCGCGTCCGCGTAAAGCACGTGACCATCTGGGAGACGGACACCTGCACGGCTACCTACTACGAGTAGGCTTTCGTCAGCGGTTTTCCGTAGACGCTAGTTCATCTGGCTGGACTTCGACTTGAGGTATTTATCGAATGGAATCTCAAAAGAAAACAGCTCGTTGCCGTCGGCGTCGCGCAGCAAGCGCAGGTGCAGTATGGCGCCCTGTAGCGGATGGTCAAGCCCGGAGACGTCGTAGAACAGGAACCCTGCGCGCGTGGTGTGCGGTTCGACCTTCAGAGCGTTGTACTCAAATTCGTCGAAGTCTTTCTCAATCTCCCCAATGCTTGCCGCGGGCTTGAGCTTGATATTGGGTAGCGGAACGGGCAGCGGAATCGTGCCGCCCTCGCGCTCCTTGCGCGTCATCAGCCGCTCTAT
This sequence comes from Occallatibacter sp., assembly GCA_049522175.1. GTDB lineage: Bacteria > Acidobacteriota > Terriglobia > Terriglobales > Acidobacteriaceae > Telmatobacter. The sequence goes on from JBEKOC010000002.1 coordinate 57,588, forward strand.
ATCCTCCGGTTCGGCTACCTGGATCTTGTCGCCGGCGGCCGTAATAAAGAGAATCCGCGCCTCTGTCAGGCTGATTGGCCGGTTGCCGTTGTTGGTGACGATGAGCCGGATGGGCATTATGCCGTGGCTCAGATAATCTACGCGGAAGATCGCTTGCTTCTCGCGCGTATCATAGGGTTCGGCGGCGATGGCCACCTTTTCGCCCTCATGCACTTCGACCGCCGCAAACGCCGTGGCCGGCTGCACCGGAGGCGGATTGTGGCTGCTGCCGTCAGCCGGCAACGCCAGCCAAAACAGCATCGGAATGGCCCACAAAGCTCTCATCGTCCTCGACTCTATCATTAGAGACCACCTGTATCATATGAGAATTGGAACGGTAAATAGGATACTCCCAATCGCATGACTCTGCTTGTCTATAATCTGGCCTTGCTCGTGGTCCTGGTCGCAGGAATCCCTTGGTGGATCTTCCGCATGGTAACTACACAAAAGTACCACTGTGGATTACCAGAGCGTCTAGGAAACGTTCCATCCCGGCTTCGCAAGCAACTTGCCGGATTGGATCGCGAGCGCCCCCTCATCTGGGTTCATGCCGTCTCCGTCGGCGAGGTGCTGGCCGTCAGCCGCCTTGTCAAAACGATGGAGGCTGCGCTGCCCGGCTCCTTTATCGCCATCTCAACCACCACGCGCACCGGCCAGGCGCTGGCCCGCGAACGTTTTGGCGCAGAACGAGTCTTCTATTGTCCGCTGGATCTGCCATGGGCTGTGCGCGCCTGGCTCAGCGCTCTCCAGCCGCGCCTTCTCATCCTGGCGGAGACCGAGTTCTGGCCCAATTTGCTCAATAGTTGTTTTCGCCGCAAAATCCCGGTTGCCGTCGTCAATGCCCGCATCTCCGATCGCTCCTGGCCGCACTATAGGCGGCTGCGCTGGCTGTGGCGGCCTTTCCTCAGCCGGCTCAGCCGGGTGCTGGCGCAGAGCCAGACCGACGCCGAGCGCCTCAAATCCATCGGCTGTCTGCCGCAGCGAGTAACGGTTGCCGGCAACCTGAAATTTGACGTGCGCTCCGCTGTAGAGGCCAATGCAACCCGCCTGATCAAGAAGAGGTCGTCCGGACTGCGGCTTATCGTGGCCGGCAGCACGCTCGAGGGGGAAGAGGCTGTGCTGCTCCAAGCCTGGCCGCACCTGCTTCAGGCCGATCCGCATCTGGCGATGGTTCTTGCGCCCCGCCATCCGGAGCGTTTCGCCGCCGTGGCCACGCTGCTGGAGAGATCCGGCATTCCATGGGTGCAGCGCTCTGGTTGGCGTTCCGCCCTTGAAGATTCGCTCAAGCCGTTGATTCCCGGCCAGGTCGTTCTCCTGGACACCATCGGCGAGCTGGCATCGGTCTACTCGCTTGCCAGCTTGGCCTTCGTCGGCGGTAGCCTGGTTTCCGCCGGGGGACACAACCCGCTGGAACCGGCGCAGTTCGGCGTTCCCATCGTCATAGGCCCCCACTTTGCCAACTTCCGCTCCATTATCGAGGATTTGCTGGCCCATCAGGCCATTCGTATTACTACCAAAGAAGAGTTGGTGGCTACTCTGATCGGCTTGCTCCAAGACTCCCAGGCCGCAAACGCCATGGGTGCACGAGCCAGACAGGTTTTCGTGCAGCAAGCTGGAGCAACCGGCCGCTGCATGGTAGCTTTGCGAAGCTTGCTCCTTGAAGGAGGCCAGACTGAATGAGGCGTCGCTGGCTGGCTCCGTTGACTCCGTTCTATGCCGCGGGTCTCGCCCTGCGCAACCTGCGCATCGAGAATGGTTCTGCGCCGGTCCGCCGTCTCCGTTTCCCGGTGGTCAGCATCGGCAACCTCTCCACCGGCGGCTCGGGCAAGACGCCGCTCACCATTGCGCTCGCCCAGGCGCTCAACGGGCGCGGCTTGAAAGTGGACGTGCTCAGCCGAGGCTATGGCCGCAAGAGCAAACGGGCAGCTCGCGTCAATCCGAATGGGACAGCCGAGGAGTTCGGCGATGAGCCGTTACTGATTGCCCGCGAAACCGGTTTTCCCGTCTACGTCGCTCCCTGGCGCTACGATGCGGGTGCGCTGGCCGAAACCGATGCGCAACCAACATCCGAACAGAACAATCTCCACATCGTCCATCTGCTTGACGACGGATTCCAGCATCGCCAACTGCATCGCGATATCGACATCTTGTTGCTGAATCGCAACGACTTAACAGACGGACTGCTGCCGGCTGGCAACCTGCGCGAACCTCTGCGTGCCTTGCAGCGGGCAACGGTCCTTGCGATCCCAGCCGATGAGCCGGAAGTCGAGCAATATCTGCGCGAAATCATTCCCATTGACCGAGGCACAGAACAGCCGCGCTGGCAAGGTCCCGTCTGGCGCCTGCGCCGCTCCATGGAAATCCCCACATTCAACGGCCCGGTAGCCGCTTTCTGCGGTATCGCCCACCCGGAACAGTTTTTCGCCGGTCTCGAATCCGCCGGCCTGCGCATTGCCGCCCGCGCCGCCTTCCTCGACCACCACCGCTACACAGCCCGCGACCTCAACCGCCTCATCGCCGCCGCCCACTCCGTCGGAGCTACCGCGCTCGTTACAACTGAGAAAGATTTGGTTCGCGAGGGAAGTCTCGTCTTCAACTTCCCGGAATCCCTCCCGCTCAAAACCGCGCGCCTTCGTGTCGAGATCGAGGATCAAAACGCCGCCATCGACTGGCTGGTAAACCGGCTTGTATCCTAAATCCGCCTCACTCGCCTCTGTGAGAAAATCAGAGCTTGCAGACGCACTCCAACTTTCGCTTGCTGGTGGTCCGGCTCAGCGCCATGGGCGACATTCTGCACGCCCTGCCGGCGGTAACGGCGCTGCGCCAGGCTCATCCCGATTGGGTCATCGATTGGGTTGTCGAGCCGCGCTGGAGCGCTCTGCTGGCCGCAGAGGGCAGCACTGGGCGTCTAACAGTTGAGAACTCCGCCCAGCCTCTCGTTGACCACCTGCATTTTGCCGCCACAAAGCAGTGGCGCAAAGCCCCCTTCAGCCGCCAGACCCTCCATGAATTCAAAGCGTTGCGCTCGGCGCTCCGGGCTGCCAGGTACGACGCGGTAATCGACCTGCAAGGCTCCATCCGCTCAGCCCTGGTGGCGCGGCTCTCTGGTTGCCGCCGTCTGATCGGCGAGGCCGAACCACGCGAACGGGCAGCGCGCTGGCTCTTCAACAAGCGCGTGGTCACACAGGGCGTACACGTGATCGAGCAGGACGTGGAGCTAGCCTCTGCCATCGCCGGCGATGAACTGAAGCTCGTCGAGCCATGGCTGCCCGTTGACCCGGATGCTGAACGTTGGGTCGATGAAATCCTGCCTCCAGCTTCTGGCCAGTCGGCCGTGCTCATCAACCCCGGCGCAGGCTGGGGCGCCAAGCGCTGGCCAGTCGAGCGCTATGCCATTGTTGCACAAAGCTTTATCGCCCGTGGTTTCCGCGTGCTGGTCAACGCCGGACCGGGCGAGGAGCCGCTGGCCGAGGAGCTTTGCCGGCAAACCGGCGGCGCGGCCACACCGCTGCCCTGTACGCTAGCCCAACTCATCGCCCTCACCCGCCGCATTGCCTTGGCTATTGCCGGAGACACCGGCCCGCTCCATCTTGCCTGCGCGCTCGGCCGTCCCGTGGTGGGCATCTACGGACCCACCGACCCCAGCCGCAACGGCCCCTTCGGAACTCAATTCAAAGTCCTGCGCAGCCCGGAAAGCCGCCGCGACCACACCCGCCGCACAGCGACGGAAGCAGGCCTGCTCACCATCCAGCCTGCCGATGTCCTGCGCGCCGCCGACGCCTTGCTTTATCCTGAGACCGCCTAATGACCAACCCCGACGCTTCGCAACCCGACTGGATCGCCCGCTGGCAACGCATTGCCCGGCGCATTCGCGTCCCGCTGGGCTTTCTCACCGCGGCACTCTATCTTTTTGAGCTCCTGCGGCACGCGCCCCAACCAGCCGCCGTGGCCTGGAGCCTGGCGCTGGTCCTGCCCGGCCTTGCCTTGCGCGCCTACGCCTCCGGCACCGTAAAAAAGAATCGCGAACTCACCGTGACCGGACCCTATGCCTATACACGCAACCCGCTCTACCTGGGCTCCATGCTCATCGCCGCCGGATTTGCCCTGGCTCTGCTCAGTTGGCTGGTGGCCGTGGCGCTTGTCCTAGGCTTCACAGCCATCTACGTGCCGGTCATCGCCTCGGAAGAGCGCTTTCTGCGCGCCACTTTCCCGGAATTCGGCGGCTATTGCCAACGGGTGCCGCGCCTGATTCCACGCCTCACCCCGGCCCGCCACCCCGGCAAAGAAAGCGCCCCCGGCGCTGGAACGAGTAGTTTCTCCCTGTCGCTTTACCTCCAGCATCGCGAGTACAATGCAGGCATAGGGGTTCTGCTGCTTTACCTCAGCCTGCTCCTTCTGCGGCCGCTCGTGGCCGCATTTGTGAATCTGCCGCGATAAGCGGCTTCGATACTTGAGCCGTCCATTCAGCAAGGAGCCATGCCGCCGGTGAAAACGCGCGTATCCCTGACCGCTGTTCTTTGCGCACTTGTCCTGAGCGCTGTGGCTTATGCCCAGCAGCCGCACACGCTCTCGCCGCCGCGCGCCGGCTTCAGCTTTCCGCTGAAACAGACCCTCACCTATTCGGTGGACTGGCGGGTTTTTCCTGCCGGAACCGCCGTTCTTCACTTCGAGGCCGCCGGCGACCGCGAGAACCTCACCGCCAGCGCCGACACCATCGGCGCCATCAACCTGCTCTTTCATGTCAGCGACCGCTTCCAATCCAGCTTCGACCGCGATCTGGGCTGCACTTACGATTTCAACAAGCAGACCGTCGAGGGCCGCCGCCAGGTCAACTCAACGCTCCATCTGGACTATGCCCAGAACCGCGCCTTCCTGGACGAGAAAAACCTGGGCACAAAGCAAACCAAGCACATCGAATCCGGCACACCTGCCTGCCTCACCGACCTGCTCACCGGCGTCTTCTACGCCTCTTCGCAACCCATCGCCCTGGGACACAACTTCGTCATTCCTGTCTTTGACGCCATGCGCGTGGTGCCCGTGACCATGAAGATCGAAGGCCGCGAGGAGATCAAAACCCCGCTCGGCACATTCAAGACCCTGCGCGTGCAGCCCACCGCCGACGCCGGCGTGGTCAAGAATCGCGGCAACATCTGGATTTGGTACACCGACGACGAGCGCCACCTGCCCGTCCAGATGCGCGCCCGCCTCTTCTGGGGCACCATCACCTTCCGCCTGACCGGCAATGACAACAAGTAGGCGCCAGTATTTTTACTCTTGATTTTTGAGATCTGGAATTCACAAATTTCTCAAGAAAGTGGGTGCCCCACCTTCGCGGCGTCTTTGTTTTTGCCGCTAAGGTGGGATATCTACTACTACAGCTCTTTATGGCTTTTTACAGTCTTTGCCGCAACGCAGACACTTACCCCAGCAATTCCCCAACAATCCCCGCTGTGGCCTTCAGCGCCGCATCTATCTGCGACTGGTCTTTTCCCCCGGCCTCGGCAATCTCCGGCTTCCCGCCGCCTGATCCGCCGACGAGCTTCGCTACAGCGCCCACCAGCTTGCCCGCCTGAATTCGCTTGGTCAGCCCCGTCGTCACTCCGGCGATCAGCGCGACTTTATCATCGGGCTGCGCCGACGCCACCACCACCACGCCCTCGCCCAGCTTCTGCTTCAGGTTGTCCACCAGCGTCCGCAACTGCCCGCGCTCCAGCGCATCGGCCCTGAGCGTCACCAGCTTGGTTCCCTTGACTTCAATGACGCGGCTGAGCGCCTCGTCCAACGCTCCGGCAGCCCCTTTCATCCGCGCCTCATCCAACTCCCGCCGCAGCCGCTTCAGCTCGTCTTCTTGTGCGGCCAGCTTTCCCCGAAAAGCCTCCGGCAAATTCTCCACCGAGGGAACCATCTGCGCCGCGATCTGCGCCACCTCAAAGCCGCGCCGGAACTCGGCCAGAGAGCCAAAGCCCGTGATCGCCTCCAGCCGGCGCACGCCCGATGAAACGGATTCCTCTCTTAGAATCTTCACCAGTCCGATCTCGCCCGTGGCCCGCGTGTGCGTCCCGCCACACAGCTCCGTCGAGAAGTCGCCGACCTTAATCACCCTCACCTTGTCGCCGTACTTCTCGCCGAAGAGCGCCATGGCGTGGTACTCGTTCACCGCCACGTCGATGGGCACGTCCTCGATAGCTTCGACCTTGGTGTCAGCCAGGACTTGCCTATTCACAATCGTTTCTATCTCGGCCAACTCCTCATCCGCCACCGGCGCAAAGTGCGAAAAATCGAAACGAAACCGCTCCGGATGCACTGCCGAACCAGCCTGCTTCACATGCGTCCCCAAAACCTGCCGCAACGCCGCGTGCAGCAGATGCGTCCCCGTATGATTCCGCCGAATCGCGTCGCGCCGCTCTTGATCGACGACAGTGCGCACATGATCGCCGACCGCAAGATCCTCCTTGAGCAGAGCCTTATGCGCCCTCACTCCCTGCACCGGCAACACACAGCCCGTAATCTCCGCAACCGTAGAATTTCCATCAGAAGTCAGGAAAAAACCCGTATCGCCCGCCTGCCCGCCCGCGTCGCCGTAAAAGCTGGTCTGATTTAGCACCACTTCCACCAGTTCGCCAGCTTTCGCCGCCGGAACCCCTGCGCCGTCTTTCACAATCGCCAAAACCTCAGCGTCGTTCGCGGTGAGCGTCCTGTAGCCCAGAAACTCCGTCTTCTGCAGATCGCGATAAGCCGGACTAGCCGTCTTCTGGCTCCCACCCTTCCAACTGGCGCGCGCGCGTGCCTGCTCCTCGGCACGGGCAGCCTCGAAGCCTTCCTGATCGAAGCCAATGCCTGCGTCGTGCGCTGCATCAACCATGAAGTCGAGTGGTATGCCGAATGTCTCGTATAAATGGAATGCCGCTGCCCCTGGAAAGATGACTGGGCGGCCAAGTTTGCGTAAACCGCTGATCGTAAGTGAACGATTCAACAAGGCCGCCGTATCGGGTGATCTAGCGAGTTCATCATCGAATTTAATCGGCGCTGTTATAATTCCGGGCAGTTCCCGCTCCAAGCTTGCGTCAAGTGCATCAGTAAATTGCTTCGAGCCGACCTCCAAGATCTTGAAGAAGCGCTGTTCTTCACGCTTGATTATGTCCTCGATGCGACCTTTTGCATCAACGAGCTCTGGATACGCGCCCGACATTAACGGAATGACGGCATTTGTCATGTAGTGGAAAATGGGGGTCTTCGCGCCGTTGATATATGTATGCCATATAGCGCGCCGCATGATCTTGCGAAGGACGTAACCGCGCCCTTCGTTACTCGGAATCACGCCGTCATTGATAAGAAATACTGCCGCTCTTGCGTGGTCGGCGATCACCCTAAATGATGCGGCAGATTTGGAGTCGGTAGTCTCTATCATTTGTTGACCACCGGATGCTTGATTCACGAGGATTACAGCGGCTTCGATCAACGGCTTGAACAAGTCGGTGTCAAAGTTTGATGGCACTCCCTGCAGCGCAGCCGCCAGCCGCTCCAGCCCCGCGCCCGTGTCTACACAAGGCTTGGGCAGCGGCGTCAGCTTGTAACTCGTTTTGCCCTTCGCGTCCGTCACAGCCGCCCGGTCGAACTGCATGAAGACCAAATTCCAAATCTCCACGTAGCGCGCCTCGTCCTGCCCAAAGGGCTTATCGACTCCCGGAGTCTCCGCCGCCTCCAGCCCCATGTCGTAAAAAATCTCCGAGCAAGGCCCGCATGGGCCGGTTTCGCCCATCTGCCAAAAGTTGTCCTTCATTCCGCACGCATGGATGCGTTCCTTCGGCACGCCCGCTTCGATCCAGTATTTTTCCGCCTCGTCATCGCGCGGAACCCCATCGGCACCCTCAAAAATCGTCACGTACAGCCGGCCAACCGGAATCTCGAAGCAGCCCTTCTCGCGCTTGCCGGTAACCAGCTCCCAGGCGTAGTGGATGGCCTCGCGTTTGAAATAATCCCCAAACGAGAAATTCCCCAGCATCTCAAAAAACGTATGATGCCTGCGCGTAAAGCCCACGTTCTCCAGGTCGTTGTGCTTGCCCCCGGCCCGCACGCACTTCTGCGAGGTCGTCGCCCGCGTGTACTCCCGCCGCTCGGCCCCCAGAAACAGGTCCTTGAACTGGTTCATCCCCGCATTGGTAAACAGCAGCGTCGGGTCGTTGGCCGGCACCAGCGAGGAGGAGTGCACCCGCCGGTGCCCCTTCGACTCAAAAAAGCGCAGAAACGCCTCACGAATCTCGTTCCCCGTCATTTCGTTTATTGGGCTCTTTTCCATGGCATCTTCAGTGTATCGAATACAGACCGCGCGCATCACCCCACCCAATCATGGGAAAATATATCAGTAGACCATCATGACCAACGAAAATCCCGAAGAATTCCAGCCCACCCCCGAAATCTCGCCCGAACCCGTTGCCGAACCCCTTGCAGAGATTTCCGCCGAAACCGTTGCGGAGTCAGCCGCCGAAGCCGTCGTCGAAACAGCGTTTACTCCAGAGCCAGAGCCTTCTGCCGAAGAACCGGCCGCCCCCGTCGCCTCCGAACCCTCCGAGTCTCTGGAGCCTCAAGAATCCTTCGCCGACCTGCTCAACGACTTCGAGCGCAGCCACTCGCACAAATCCGAGCCCGGCCAGCGACAGCTCCAGGGCGTCGTCATCTCCCTCTCCGCCGACCAGGTCTTCCTCGACATCGGCTACAAGACCGAGGGCGTTCTGCCCCGTTCAGCTTTCTCCAACAACGCCGAAGAAGTCCGCCCCGGCGACACCTTCCCCGTCTCCGTCACCGGCCGCAACACCGAGCACTACTACGAGCTCTCGCGCTTCAAAGTGGCCCAGCCCCGCGACTGGTCTGCCCTGGAAGCCGCCTTTGCCGAGAAGCTGGCCATCGTCGGCACGGTCACTGAAGTCCGCAAGGGCGGCGTCACAGTCGATGTCGGCGTGCGCGCCTTCATGCCCGCCAGCCGCAGCGGAACCAAGGACGCGGCCGAGCTGGAAAAGCTGGTCGGCACGGAGATCACCTGCCGCATCACCAAACTCGACGTCATGGATGAAGACGTCGTCGTTGATCGCCGCGTCGTCCTCGAAGAGCAGGCCCGCGGCCTCAGCGAGGCCCGCCGCGAGGAGCTGAAAGAGGGCGCCATCGTCACCGGCACCGTCAGCACCCTCATGCCCTACGGCGCCTTCATCAACATCGGCGGCCTTGACGGCCTGCTCCACGTCTCCGACATCTCCCACTCCCGCGTCTCCAAACCCGAAGACGTGCTCGCCGTCGGCCAGGAACTTCAGGTCAAAATCCTCAAAATCGACCCCACAACCCAGAAAATCTCTCTCGGCCTCAAGCAGCTTCAGCCCGAGCCCTGGCTGACCGCTCCCGACCGTCTCGCCGTCAACCAGCGAATCACCGGCACGGTCACCCGACTGGCCGACTTCGGGGCTTTTGTTGAAATTGAACCCGGCGTCGAAGGCCTCATCCACATTTCAGAAATGTCCTACGGCAAAAAGCTGCGCCACCCCTCCGACCTGCTCAAGCAGGGCGACCGCGTCGATGTCGTCATCCTCGCCATCAAGCCCGAGGAGCGCCGCATCTCTCTCGGCCTCAAGCAAACCCTCGCCGACCCATGGACTGACATCGAGCGCACCTTCCCCGTCGGCTCGCAGATCACGGGCCCCGTCACCAAGCTGATGAACTTCGGAGCCTTCGTGCAACTCACCGACGGCGTCGAAGGCCTGGTCCACATCAGCGAGATCACCGCCGAGCGCCGCCTCAACCACCCCTCGGAAATACTGCGCGAGGGCCAAATCGTCAAAGCGCAAATTCTGGCCATCGACACGGAAAAACGCCAGATCAAGCTCAGCATGAAGCAGCTTGTCCCCGGCGACATCGACGAATACATCGCCGAGCATAAGGCCGGCGACCAGGTCTCCGGCCGCGTCGTCGAACACACACTCGCACTCACACTCGTCGAGTTAGGCGACGGCATCCGCGCTACTTGCCGCATCCAATCCGGCATTGCCGCGCAAGCGGCGTCTGCCCCACCGCAGGTGGCCGAAGGCGCTCCGTCCGCACGGCCAGTGCCCAAGCTCGATCTGTCGTCGCTCTCCTCGCAACTGAAGAGCCGCTGGAAGGGCAATACTCCCGCGCCTCAGGCCAAGTCCGAGCCGCTCGCCGAAGGCCAGATCCGCACCTTCAAAATCACCAAGCTGGACGCGGAGGCCAAAAAGATCGAGGTAGAGTTAGCGTAGAAAATCTGAATATGTTGATGTTTTGAAAGAGCACAACTTTACAGCTTTGCGAAAGGATAGGAGACCGCGAACCTCAAGCGCGAAGCGCACCCGCCTGGACAGCCAGTCCTTGCAGATAATTATCCCTCTCAGGCGCACAATCAATGCATGAACAACAACCAAAAGCGCGAAGTGTCAGGCATGTTCCCGGTCCAATCTGTCGGACATCCGCCCGGTCTATGCCCTGACCCCCACCCCCACCCCCCCTATTTCCTGTGAAACTGTGAAACTGTGAGGCGAAGGGCATACCCCCCACCCCCCTTTGTATTTTCAAACCTTGCAGATTAATTCTGTGATAGGTTCAACAGCTCTTCACTGGTAAGCAGTCCTGCTCTCGGTGAGCCGGCCCAGCTCGCCACCCAGAAGGCGGGCAAGTAGCCGCAGGGCAAATCGAAACCTCCCGGCGGCAAACCAGGTTCGCAAGCCGGGTTCCAGCGCGCCGGTAGCAAACTTCCGGTATAATCCCTTGAGGCACGGAGAGATGGCCGAGTGGCTGAAGGCGGCGGTTTGCTAAACCGTTGTAGGGGCTAAAACCTCTACCGGGGGTTCGAATCCCCCTCTCTCCGCCACGCAGTATAAATTGTTTATTATCAACAATATAATGCCGTGATGGCCAGTAATTTCGGACCGTTCGAACGAATAAAATGGCACGGAGAAATCCTTTACACAGAGAAAACAGCTTCTAAAATGCCCTTTACTCTGACCTTAAGGTGAAGGTCCGGTTTGTGGCCACGGGGAATGTTTGCTTGTCGGGAGCGGTCGTCCAGCGGCCTCTCTTTGCGCGTTCGTTGGACGAAATTTACTAGCAAGGTGGTCCAAAAATGCCAGGGTCAATCACGCATAGTTTTACCCGATAACATGTTCCTGTGCTTCTTTCGAGCGCTTCCTCGTAGCAACCGCCAATCAGCGATAACGGCAAACGATTTCTTTTCTCATGGTTCATACTTTAGGGATGCGGTCATCGTGGCAACGAGCAGGGATATTGCTGGCGGGGCTGGCAACTGCTGGATTGACAGGCTGGACACAAGCGAGCCATGCGGCGCGGGACCAGACGCAAGATGCTGCGCATTGGCAGAGCGTAATCAATCAGGCCATCAGCAAAGCACCTGATGCACGGGTTCTGGTGCTGGACATTGGGTCGGGACATCTGCTGGCGTCAACCCACATCGCCGAAGCGAGCCAAACACTGGCAACACCCGGCTCTACTCTGAAGCCACTCATCCTTTATTTCGCTCTTGCGTCCGGGCGTTGGGACCCGGAGCGCAGGGTTACTTGCAGCCGTAAGATGCATATTGGCAGCCACCAGCTCAACTGCTCTCATCCGGCAGCGGATCCCATGGATGCAGAGCAGGCGCTAACCTGGTCCTGCAACTCTTATTTTGCGGAGTTGGCCGGAATGCTCACGCCGGAGGAGTTGCGCAAAGCGCTCAGCGAACGAAACCTATTGGCTGCCACGGGCTTGAAAGAAGGAGAGAATGTGGCAGCCTTTGATATGCCACGCACCAGAGAGCAGATTCAGCTTGCGGCCCTGGGTGTGGAAGGGATTCGCGTAACGCTGTTGGAACTGGCAGAGGCTTACCGGTCGTTGGCAATTGAGTTGTCGGCGCACCTGGAGTCCATGGCGGCTAGAACCATCCGCGCGGGCTTATCCGAGTCGGCCAGCTTCGGCATGGCGGACGCCGCTGCGCTGGGCGGCGTGCCTGTTGCCGGTAAGACCGGTACTGCCAGCGCAACGAGCGGCGGAGCTACCCACGGCTGGTTCGTGGGCTTTGCACCGGCGGATTCGCCGCTGGTGGTGGTGGCCGTTTACATGCCCAGAGGGCACGGCTCGGATGCCGCGCTGGTGGCCGCAAGAGTGCTGGCGCTCTCGCCTTTGAGGAAGCCATGAGAGGCACGCTGCCTGCGCTCCTTCTGCTGATCGCAACTGCAACTGCGGTGAGCCAGACAGCTCCTCGCTCCACCATTCGCGTGGGTCTGTGGACGCTGTGGCACGATCCTGATGTCACTATCACGCCACATGCGGGAGCGACATTTCGTCTTTGTGAGAAGTGCCGCGCTATGCCACTCGAGACGCTTTCAGTTCGAGTAAAAGATGCGGGGCTGACCTGGACAGAAGCGAACGGCCACCCTCACTCTTCAACAGAACTGCTTATTACCGGCAGTTACAGGTTGACTGGTCATGGGGAATCGTTGACGCTTGCCTATCCGCTCAGAGTCACGGCTCAATCGGGCGCACTGCTTCTGGTGGCTACGCTGCCAGTGGAGCGATACGTGGAGCTTGCTGTGGCTGCAGAGAGCGGGGCGGCGGATACGCCGGAGTCTCGCAAGGCACTGGCCGTGGTGGCGCGGAGCTTTGCGCTACAGCCTTCTCACAGACACGCTGGGTTAGACGTTTGCGACTCGACCCATTGCCAGTGGGTGCATTGGCACACCACACCAGAGGCTCACGCGGCGACCCTCTCTACCGCCGGAGAGAGTTTGTGGCGCAATGGAAGCCGCGCTGCCGCATACTTTCATCAGAACTGCGGAGGACGGACGGCATCAGCCTCAGAGGTTTGGCCGGGCAATCACGACACGCGAGGATCGTTGCCATCGCGCCTCGATCCCTACTGCCAACGCGCCGGATCGAGCGAGTGGTCGGCGACGCTCTCTCGCAAAGAGCTGACCCGGGCCTTGGCCGCGGCGGGTCTGGTTGCTCCCGGATGGAAGAGCCTGAGTGTTGCTCAGCGCGGCGAGTCAGGGCGCGCCACGGTGCTGCTGGCGGACGCGACGAAGATTTCCGCGGAGGATTTTCGCCTTGCCGTGGGTCGCACCCTGGGATGGAATCAGATTCGCAGCAATTGGTTTGAGATTGTGGAGGAGGACGACATCTTTCACTTTCATGGCCGCGGTTCCGGTCACGGGGTGGGCCTGTGCCAGACAGGCGCGGCGGAGATGGGACGCGAAGGACGCGGCTATCGCGAGATTCTAGCCCAGTATTTCCCCGGCGCGAGGCTGGCGGAAGTGACGACTGGCGAGGCGTGGCAGACGCTCGCCGGGCAGGGCTTCACCCTGGAGACCGAAGAGGCGACAGACGCTGCGCACCTTCCGGTTCTGGCGCGTACTTTGGCCATGGCCGAAAGCCGTAGCGGGCTTACTGCTCGCGGCACAATTGCGGTCAGGGCCTACCGCTCCACACCGGCCTTTCGCAACGCTACGCTCGGTCCCGGATGGGTGGCAGCCTTTACCGAAGGTGACCAAATAGCCCTTCAGCCCCTGCGCATTCTGGCCGCGCGCAAGTTGCTCGAAGGCACTCTGCTCCACGAGTTTCTGCACGCACTGGTGGAAGAGCAAACCACTGCGCAGACGCCGCTCTGGCTGCGCGAAGGTCTGGTGGAGGCCTGGTCCAGTGATGCGCGGTCCGGCGATGCGCGACGGGAGCCGAGGCCCGCGCTGACTCCAGAGCAGATCAGCGAAAAGCTGGCTCGCGCAGCCAATGAAGCGGAGTCCGAGGCCGCGCACCGAGCCGCCGGTTGGTACGCTCAACAACTTCTCGATCGCTTTGGCCGCGCGCAGTTGCTGGAGTGGCTGCGGACCGGCGTTCCGCAAAGCGCGCTAACGGCTCTCCAATAATAGCGGCTTGACCGAAGCCTACTTGTTCTTATCCTCCAGCCCAGCGATCCCAAGACTCAGTAATTGCTCCTCTTTGGGCGATGGCTGACGGTCGAAGAGTACAGCCAGCCAACCCAGCAACAGTACCCAAATGCCCACCTCGAACAAGTAAGCTGCATACATTACCAGCGCGGTGCTCCATGTCTGCGTGGAGAAAATATGGTTAGAAATCAATTCCACCAACGCCCAGGCTATCGCGGCAAGCAGAACACTCAGCCACCAGCGCCAGTTGCCGAGCAACCTCAAAACTTTCCGCCACGGCAAACGCAATCCCCACATTGCTGAAGCTGCCGCGAAGGGAAGAAGAATGGCTGGCGTCACCACCCAGCCAAGGACCAAAGGCGCAAATGGTGTATACCAAAGACCCAACAAAATCGCGATGATCAGACCCAGAATTGCCCAGATCAACATCGCAAGCGTTCCCCAAACCATCCGGACACGCTTTCCGCCGTCGCTTAGCAATGAGCGCAGCGTCCCTGCCTGCACAATCAGCGCCGCGACGGCCAGCACCACCAGCAGCCCACCAAGCACAACCGAAAGGATCGCTTGCCAGCCGTTCTGGCCGGTGAAGAATCTCTGTGTGCAACTCACCACAATCCACAGCAGCACCCAGCTAAACTGAGCCCAAATACAGCGGCGGCTCTTGTACAGGCGCTTGAACAACTCCGCGGCGTCCTCGTTCTCAGGCAACGGCTCCTGGCGTCCAAACAGCACAGCCGCCCACGCCAGCAACAGAACCCAACTGCCCACCGACAGCAGGTAACTCGCGGCCAGCTTCAGCGCCACACGACCCTCCTGCGCGAGGACCGTTCCATGCGGCGGTGCGGTAAAGAACCGGCCCGGCAGCCACACGGCTACCACCGCTGCCACGGCCACCGCCAGCCACCAGCGCCAATTCCACAGCAAGTGCAACGCTCTCCGCCACGGCAGCCGCAAGCCCCATTGCGCCGAGGCCGCCGCGTAAGGAATCACCTTGGCCGGCACTACGATCCAGCGCAGCACCCACTCCAGACAGGTCATCCAGAGATAGATGTGCTCGTATGTGAAGAGCTTTGCTCGCGCATGGGCCGAACCCTGCGAATTCAGGTAACCCGCCCACTGCGGAATCTGGCCATCGCACCAATCCAAAATTGCCCAGGCAATCCAGGCTATGGCAACCCAGAGCAGCAGTGTGACCGCGCCCCAGACCATCTTGACGCGCTTGCCGTCGTTGTTGGCAAGGCTGCGCAGAGTCCCGGCTTGCAACGCAAGCACCGAGATCACCAACAACAACGGCACGAGCAGCGAGAGCGCCACCTGCCAGAGATGCTTCTCCGGCAGGCGCGTCCACGCGAGCCCGAGCAGAATCAACAGCAATGTCCCCACAAACTGCGCCGCAACCCAGCGCCAGCTCTGGCGCAGACGGACAAACAAATCCTTGAATAAAATCACGGCTGCACCTCCAGAGTTGCCGGATCGGTAGTGGCTTGCACATTCGATTGATACATGGGCCCGGTCTGCGCCGGGCTGATGACAAATTTGCCGGGATTGACCACCTTGAGCAGGTAGACGTACTCGCGGCGGCCGTTGAAATCGGTGTTGAAGAAGGCCGCGCGATCGTCGTGGAACTCCTTGCGCGTATACCAGTCGTACCACCAGGAGGGCTTGCTGTTCAGCGTGTACAACCCGGTGTTCGGCAGGAATTCCGTGCCCGCTGGAATCGGGTCCTCGGCCAGCATATATTTCCAACTTGTGCCATTCAGCGCCAGCCGGACGGCCACGATATCACCCACATGGACCGCGCCCTTGAGCGGAGTCAAGTCGTAAGTGATGGGGTCCGTAAGCGACGCCTGCCGCTTTTGCAGCAGGTAGTAGTCGCGCGTGATGTTGAGCGCCAGTTGGCCTTGCTGGAAGGATCTGCGGTCGGCGGAGTACCAACTGTTTTCGGCGGCCCAGTAGGTGATGCCGTTGCCGCTCTTGCGCACCGTCACCTGGCCGCCGTTCGCAGCCTGCGCAGCGGAAACCTTGATCTTCCATGGAAGCGCAAAACCGTCGCCGGGACCGAAGTGGCGCTTGCCCACGCTTGCGCCGTTGACCAGCACATCAACATCAGAGCTGTTGTTCAGTTCGCCGCTCACGGCCAGGTAGTCGGTCAGCCCGCCGATAACCATAGCGGTTTGTTTAGTCGAATACCAGTAATCGCCGTCGCGATGTTTGCCAAGCCACTGCGCCGCCCTGGGCAGCAGGCCGCTCGACCGGTCCTGCCGCGCCAGTAGCTTGAGGGCGAAGGCAGTGGTTTCGTTGGAAGTATCGTCCCAGTAATCGAGCAAACCGTCGTAGGTTCCCGTCCAATAAGCATCGGAATCGGTGGCTTTAGCCTTCTTTTCCAGTAACTCCGCCGCTTCCCTGGCGCGGCTATCACCGGCCGCATCCAAAGCCAGCCCAACCAGTGCCAGTCCCTCGTCGCTCAGCTTTTCGCGGCTATCCCAGGTCTTGTCGAGCGCCTCCTTCGGCGCGCTGCCGGTAGTAGCCAGCGCATAGACCACGTAAGCGCGCAGGTCGGGGATCATCTCAGGATGCGCGGTCAGCGTGGAAATTAACCAGGCGCGGCCTTTGTTGCCGCGGCCGTCATCGACCTTGTAGCCGGCAACTTTGGCCTGCCCTATACCGCTGACCACATAGGCGGTCATGAAGACGCGGCTGGGATCATCCTGCCACCATCCCCAACCGCCATCGTCATGCTGGAAGCTATAGAGCCGCTCAAGGCCCGCGCTCACCATATCGTTCAGCGTGGCGCGGTCAATGGGCGGCTTGATGTGCAGCTTGTCCACCGCCTGGGCCACGATCAAATCGGGCAGGAAGCTGGACATGGTCTGCTCCGTGCATCCCCACGGATAGCTGGTCAGATAGTCAAGCGCATCGAAGACCGTACCAGCCACGCTTGGCGCTACAGTGATGGTGATTCCACGCGTTCCCGCATCCGAGCCAGGTGGATAGTTATAACTCCACTGACTCTGCCCGTCGCCGCTGAAGACCACTCCCGAGCCTGCCGCCCGCTGTTTCACGCCAAAGGGCAGCACCGGCAGCGTCATCTCCAGCGCGTCACTCTCCTCATTGGTCAGCGCCCTAGCCGTCAGTACCACATTGCCGGTCGTGCTCGCCCGCACCCGCCATTCCACATAACTCTCGCCCTTGGCGGGGATGCTGATTTTTTGTGATTGGCCGCCAATCACATCCACTCCGCTCACATCGAGCGCAAAGGTGACATCCTTGACGGTTTCCAAATAATTGTGCGCAATCACTCGCAACGTCGTCTCGTCACCCTGACGGAAGAAGCGCGGCGAAGCGAGGCGCACGATCAGGTTCTTGCGCACCAGCACCCGCGTCACCACTCCGCCAGCCTTGCCGTCGTCGGTCATAGCCCGGATCGTCGTCCGCCACGTGGTCAGCGAATCCGGGAAGGCAAACTCGACTCGCGCGTGGCCGTCGGGGCCGGTGTGGACGTTGGGATTCCAATAGGCCGTATCCGGAAAGGCTTTGCGCACTTTAGGCACCACCAGGTCCGAGCCCGGCTTCACCTCGGCCAGCCGTGGATGGAAGAGCCCGTCGTTCAGTTTGGCCAGCAGCGGAGACTTGGTTCCCGCCTCGCCGTAGAAGTAATAGTTGAAGGAACTCTGCGGATCGAACGCCACTTCGCGCCGCGGATAGAAGGCGTTCACGATGTTGCCGCTCTCGTCGGGACGCACCGAGTAGAGTGCCTCGTCCACCTCGCCAAAGCTCAGGTCGGCCTCGACGGGCTTGCCCGAAGAATCTACAGCAAAAACGTCAAAGCTGCCCGTTTCTCCCGGCAGGTAACGCGGCTTGCTGGGCGTAACCGTGATGGTCAAAGTTCGCTCCACCAGCGGGACCTTCAGGGATTTTTGCGCGGTTATCAACTGGTCTTCGTGAACAATGACTGCATTCACCACCAGGTTGGGCTGCGCGAGTTTGGTAATCGGAACGTCGAAGGCAAAGCTCTCGCCGGTCGCATGAATCAATTGCCGCGACTGCACGCTATTGCCCTCGGCCGTCACTACCGCCCACGACTCTTGAATGCCGGTGACTAGCAGCAGGTGCGCCACGTCGCCCACCTGATAACTCTTCTTGTCAGCCACAATCTGGGCCTGCGTATTCTGGCGGTACCACTCGCCCGCTCCGCTCCAGATCCAAACCCAGGTCTTATCCTCGACGGTCCGCTTCTCCGGCGTCTGCGCGCTCGCGGTAATGGCAAAGCTGCCGCTGCCGGTGATGGTGGAAAGCTCGACCAGCGCCGTGCCGTCCGCGCCAGTCGCGGCATCGCGGCTGGCCACCTCCGTATAGCTCCGCTGGAAGGTTGTAGAGTCCCACTTCGTCAGGCTGACGGCAAGATGCACCGGCGTTTGCACCGGCTTGCCGTCGTAGTCCTGAGCCGTCACCTTTACCTTGGGCGTCTGGCCGGACGAGAAAACGTAACTCGTCGGCTCTACGCTCAGGCGGAAGGAACCATATGTCGCTAGCACCGTCGCATGACCGGCGACCTCGCGATTGGCCGCGTCAGTCACCCGCGCTTCGATGCGGTAGTCCTTGTCGTAGTGCTTGTCGTCCATTACCGTGGGCAGCGTTACCGTGAGCCTCCCATTGGCGTCGAGCACGCCCTCGTGCTCCTGCTGCTCGGTCTTGCCCCAACTGTAATCCGATTCACCCTCGCTCTCCTCGCCGCCGCCCTCATCGCCCTCGGCTTCGTCTTCACTCCACCAGTAGTGCGTCGATGTATGCACCACGTACTTGACCTTGGTATTGGCGACTGGCTCGCCGAAAAAGTAGCGCGCCTCAATTGTTGCCTGCATGGAATTACCCTGAAGGACGCGCTGCGCGGCCGATTTCACTGTTACCTGGTACTCCGGCTTCTTATACTCCTCAACATAAAAGCTGCCCGCGCCTCCTACATCGCTGCGCGTGAACTCGATGTTGTAGTAGCCCAGCGCCGCATCGGCTTCCAGCGTCAAGTCTGCCGTCACCGTTCCATGCGCCGAAACCTGCGCAGTCTGCTTGAGCACCGTTTTCCCGTCTGCATCTTTAACCGCAAGTTCGAGTGTCCGGTCCTCGGGCAGCAGCAGTGCATCGTCCTTCTGGTGGCGAATCACGGCCTTAATGTGAACCGTATGCCCCGGCCGATAAACAGGACGGTCCGTATAGATATAAGAGGTGATCGTGGCCGACCGGTCAGGTCCGAAGGCATAACCATAGGGCGTGATGATAGCCGCGTCGGCTCCGTGCTGAGCCATGATCCATACCTTCTCCGGCACCGCTCCCTGTGCTCCTCCGCGCACCGTCATCGTCAGCGAAGCCATGCCGTTCGCGCTGGTCTCTCCCGTCGATTGCTGGTGTCCGTCAGCCCACAGAACTACGTCGGCTTTCTCAATCGGCGCACCGGTCTTACGGTCCGCCACATACAAGTCAGCCCGCCCGTTGCTTGCCCGCTCCACCATCGCGATGCTGGTGACGATGGCCACGGTGTAGGCCTTATAGACGCCGTCGGTCGCTTCGATCAGGTAAACACCCGCGCCCAGACCATCCACCGGTAACTGCTGCGTCTCGCTGACAATGACCGGCGGAGTGACCAGCTTCCAGCGCGCGACCAGTTGACTGGAGTTCAACAGTGGAATCCGCGCAAACCCTGTCGCCCCCACCACCTGGCTCCGCTTGCCCAGCTTGCCCTGGCCCTCGCGGAAGCTGTCCCGCGCTTCGTCGGTAAACTGGCCGCGGAAGAAGCGCCGCACACACCACCAGAGATGAGTCTTGAAATCGTGCAGCCACTCCAGAAAGCTCTGCTGGTCGATCTGCTCGCTCGGCGACTGGCTCTGCACGCCGAAGCTATGCAGATCCTTGAGCCCCTCAAAGAACTTCTGCGGATCGCGCACCTTGTAAACGCGAAACTCCAGCGCCGATACATTGTGCGTGTAAAGCTGTATCTTTACGCTCTCTCCGGGCGCAAAGGTGCGCGTGGTGGAGAGCGAAAACGAACGCGGCGCGTCCTCGTCGGCGCGCGCGGCGGCGCATGCCAACAGAAGGATCGACGCAACGGCGAACAGCGACTTACGCAGCTTCATGGGTTTCCTCGCAATATATTCCAGCGATATACGCCTAGAAAGTTGGGATTTTGAGCAACCGGCCGCCATTGCTGCTGTGGATGATCCAGTAACTCGGAAAGCAAGATACGACGCAGTTCACCGGGGCGTCCGTGATCCGGGCCAGTGTGATAGACAACGCGCGCCCTCGCTCCGGCTTCGGCCACAATCATAGAATGCCAGGGTGATGTTTGTCCGAACTGACGAAAAAATAATAAATCGCCCGGTTGAGCCTGGTGCACGTCGCGGCTGAAGAAATAAGCATTGCGCTCCACCAGCGTCCTGGCATCGGCAAACTGCGCAAATGTTCCGTTGGTTACGTCGGCAGCCTCAAAACTACCGGGCCGCACCCGAAAAAGCGCTGCGCCCAGCGGCGTATCGGGATAGTGCCAGGCGCGAATCTCCCCGGGCGGCGCCGGCACGTCGATCCCGGTAGCCAGAAACCAACTGTCGTTGTGGAGCTTGAGGGCTTCGCGATAGGAATAACGCAAGAGACTCGCGCAGTCGGTAATTTCCGCCGGAAGCCCGGCCCTGGGGCGAATCGCCTGGTATTCGGCGATCAGGGTAAACCAGCGGCGAAACGCGGCCTGATCGGCTGGATCGGTGAGCCGCAGAAAATCCGGTGTGCCATCGCCGAAGCGGTCACTCCAGTTCTGTGCAAAGCGCCCGGCGCCAGCCTCATCACTCTTTGAACTCCGCTGGTCGCCCACTTGATTTGGCTTCAGCGGATGCCGCATAAAGCCTGCTGCGCGCAGCAGCAGAAGCAATAAGACCAGCAAAACAAGCGACACCGGCGGCAGACGTCTGAAAGAAATGTTCACCGGAAAGCTTCCTCGAAAGATGCACATATCCTAACGCAAAACCGCAGGTTCGCAGAAAAGAGCCCTGGTAGAAACTTGTCGCCATATAACCATATTATGGTCAATCATTGACATTACTTTCCCGGCAGATCTGTCACCTGAAATCTCTGTGGAGCGAGAACCGCTTTCAGGTCCGGATTGTAGTAGTCGAAGAGCGTGGCAGGCGCAGCCTTGGCGTGGATGGCAAAGCGCGGCGTAAAGCGGAAGCTGAAGCGCGATCCTTCTGCCCTCCATGACCAGAGATAGAAGACGATGCAGTCGGGTTGCAGTTCATAGCGCGAGATGACCCAGGTATCCAGCAGTTTTGCCAGCGAGACTCGATCCACATCCGCTCCCGGCGGCAGGCCCACTTCTGCCAACAGCATCCCATAGCTGTTTGAGCCAAAACGGCGCACGCTTACGCTGCAGTCAATGGGCCGGCCTGCCGTTGCTTTCTCCGCGGCGCAACTGTAGCCGAAGTCGAGTCCGTAATCCTTGCCGGTTTGCGTTTTCGTTTGGCCGGGCGCAGCTGTCTCCGCCCACGGAACGTAGTAGCTCGCCGAGGCCTCCGCGCTGGCCAGAGTCACGCCGCTTGAGCTGCTGAAGGCCAGTTCATTGTGCCCCGGTTTGAGCAGGGCCGTCAGGTCGAGCGAGCGCGGCGCGTCAATCAATTTTGGATCAGTGCGCAGCGCCTCCGCATCCGTGCCGGTGAGCGAAACGCCGTTGACGGCCAGTTGCAACTGCTGCGTGTTGCCGGTTGACTTCGTCTCCTCGATGGCTAACGGCAACAGCGCCTGCAGCACGCGCACCGTGGCTTGTCCGCTGTACCAGATGCCGTAGCGGTCCTGGTTGCGCAGCAGGTAGTAGAGTGCTTCATCCCGCAGAGCCTGGTTACTGGACGAATTGAGCACGCTCAGCACAAGCGCCGTGGTTTCCAGCTCTCCCGCGTGGCCCCAACCGTAGAAGGGTGAATAGCCGGGGCGGGTCCAGTGCGCGCCGTTGCGATCATGCTCGGCCGTCTGGCTCAGCTCAGCCCGCAGGCGGTCAGCCGTTGCTGCGTCGCCGGCCAGCCGCAGCCTCAGCGCATTCGCGTAGGGATCATGCACTGCGGCCGCCGAGCTTGCGGCCCATGCAATCGCCCGCGTGATTGCCTTGTTCGCTCTTTCGCGAAGATCATTTGAAATGTGGCTGGCGAGCGCATCGCTGGCCAGTGCGCGATGCAGGGCTTCAGCAACGTAAAGATTGAGGTCCGCTCTGGTCTCGCCGTAATGAGGTTTCCAACTGCCATCCGCCTGCTGGTTGGCTACGAGCCAGCTCACGGCATCCACAATGCGGCTTTGCTCCACCTTGACGTAAGGCTGGGCCTCGGCGAGAAACTCGATGCCGTAAGCCGTCAGCGCTGCATCGGGCGCCTCGCCGCTCCTGCCCCAATAAGTAATTCCGCCGCCTGCGCCAAAGTAGCCCAGCAGCCGGTCGTAGCCCTGCTGCAGATAACTCTGCGCCTCGGCCTGCAGCGGCGAAGTGCTCTTCGCGGTTTTCAGCAGCTCCAGGTAAAGCAGGCTCGGATAAGTAGAGGAGATGGTCTGCTCGCCGCAACCGTAAGGCCGCTTCAGCACCGCCTTCATGGAGTGCAGAATATGGGCTCTCAAGTTGGGATAGAGCAACAGCTCCGCATGGACTGAGCCCGGAATCGCATCGGCGGGCAGATCGAGCGAGAGCGACATCGAGCCCTCGCGCAGCAGCCGTGATTCGTTGACAGAGCGCGGTTCTCCGTCAGGATGAACGCGCACGGTCTTCTCCACCGCGTCGCCTTCGCGCGCATTGGCGGCGGTGATGCGCAGCGGTCCAGCCTCGACGGCCTTTGCCGCGCGCAGGCCCACGCGCACCGGCGTTGTCCCGTTTGCGGCTACGTTCGCCTGCACAGTGGACGCGGTCAGCAGCGTGAACCAGTCTGCCGGCTTTACAGTCACCGGCAGCGCCAGGCTGTGGGCCGTGTAATTACGCAGGTTCACTGGCAGCGTGATTTCGTCGCCCATGGTCAGCACCTGCGGCGCGTCCAGGTCGACAAAGAACGGCTGGAAGCTCTTGAAGGTCTGATCGAGCGAAGCGATGCGGCCATCGATGGTGGAGGCCAGCGCGTGCAGCTTCCAGGTGGTCAGGCTGTCAGGCAGCTTGAAGTGGATGTTGGCGCGGCCGCTTGCGTCGGTTTCCAACGACGGCGCCCAGTAGGCTGTCTCCTCAAAGACGTGGCGCAGGCGCGGCGTGAAGGTGGGTTCCGATACTTTGGCGCGTCCCGAGGTGCCGAAAGCAACGACGGTCGAGACGGATGCACTCATCGTCTCGAGAGTCGGCGCTGATGCTGTCACCGTTATTGTCTGCATCGCGGCGCCAACATTCAGCGTCACATCCACGGTGGTCAGCGAAGCCGAAGATACATGAACCTCGCGAATTTTATAGCTCATGAAGCCGGGCGCTGAAACCTCCACGGAGTAGAAGCCGGGGGCGAGATCGGCAATCAGATACATGCCATTCTCCAGCGTCTCTCCGCTGGCGACGAGAATATCCCCGCTGGTCTTAATCGTGACTTTGGCCTTGGGGATGACCGCGCCGCTCTGGTCACTGACCGTTCCGCCAATTGCGCCACTATTGCCCTTGAAGGTGCCCGCATCAACGGCCTGCGGCTTCATATCGCTGCCGCTCTGCTCGGTGATGGGGTGCAGAAACTGCGCCACTAATTCCTGCGCCTCATCCCCGGCAGCCTTCCCGGATGAGCGCACAATTTGCAGGGCGCGCATCAGGTGCGTTACCGATTTGCTCTTCGTCTCCAGGCCTCCGCCGGCGGCCGTCACCTTCTCCACGCGCGTGTAGGCCAGCACCTGCGTCATGCGCAGTTGGAAGGGATGGCCGAGCGGATCACGCAGCGCGTCGAAGTCGATTCCCGCTGTGGCAAACAATTGCCGCGCCTCTTTCTCGGTCTCGGGAAACAGTTTGCCTGCGTTGGTCCAGTCGTTGATTGCCGCCGCCATGCGGGCTTCGGTACTCGAGAAGTAGTCGATAGACTGGCTACTCCAGGCCTCGCCTGTGTAGTGCCCATCCTGAAGAACCGCATCGTGCGGAAAAACATGAATGGTGTAGTTGCGCCGCCATAACTGCACCTCATAGTGATATGGTTTCCCTTGTGGATCAAGCGTTTTGTTTAGCTCCAGTCCTCCGGCGCGGGCCAGCGCCTTGAGTTCATCCTCATTTGCCGGCAATGGCCGTCCTGCTTTTGCAGCATCGGCCACCAGATTTTCGAACCGCTCGCCGGGAATGGCGAAGTAATTTCGCCGGGCCAGTTCGACGATGAAATCGTCATCCGTGCCGAAATGCTTGTCCGGCCCCGCGCTCTGCAGGCTAACCACCTCGTCATGCCACTCGACCCTGGTTGCGACCTTGTACGGTGTGTTCCAGGGGTCGAGCAGCAATGCGTCATCCAGTTTGGCGGCGCGGCTGATGCTTTGGATGGCCTCAAGCGAGGCGGGCAGATGCTCCGGACGCGCCTTGAGCACCGCTTCGCCCAGCGGCTTCACGCTTCGCTCCATTCCGGTTTCGTATTCTCCACGCGCTTCGTCGCTGTTGCTCTCTTCAATTTGAATCCCCGGTCTGCTCTCTTCCAAAAGCACTGCCTCAGCGGCCAGGTCGAGATCATCGGGCACAGGCTGCGACATATTCGTCCGGTCCAGGGTGGCGCGTGTTACGCCGCCCACGTTCGAGCCCTGATTCCACCAGGACCAGCCGAACCAGCGTTCGTTCGCCTCTGCCTCGGTTTCCGCACGCTGCTCAACCGCCGTATCAATCACTGCAACGCCAAGCGCACCCGGCGCAGGCGCGCCTGCCGCATCATGAAGGCCAATCCCGGCATCGACCTCCGCCCCCGGCACGTAGGAAGAGCGCAAGCCGGTCACGCGCACCTTCAACTCCCGGTCTTCCGGATAAAGAACCGGTTTGTAACCGGTGGACTGATACCAGCGGTAGCCCTCTACTTCGCCGTTCATCGAATAGGCCCGCAGTGCAATCAATCCATGGAACGCATCGCTGGCCGGGACGGTGAGCGGCTCCTCCGTGCTGTGCATGCGCACCCGCTGGTGTGCGATGATTCCGTCTTCCGAAAGCGCCTCGACGTCGATGACGCTGCCTGCCGGACCGTGCAGGGTTGCCTCGATGGTCTGGCTGGGCTTCAGCAAGTTATGCGCAACAGTAATCCAGAGGTTCTCCGCGAGTCCTGGGCTTACCTCGTCGTCAAATATCGAAGTGCGGCCCTCGCGGTCGTGCGCGGTCAGGCGAATATCCGTGTTGGAATGATTGCCGTACCGATCCTTCTTTGAAGCCAATGCGGGATAGAGCAGATGCACCCTGGCCAGGCCATAGCGATTGGTGGCCACCGTCGCGGCGTGCGTGGGTAGAGATTTATCGTCCATCCAGTCCAGCGTGACCTTGCAGGTCGCCGGCGCTCCGTCCGCATCGCTGGTCGAAATCAGATAGTCGCCTTCGCGCTCGTTACCGCCCAGCGCGCGAAGATAGATATGCACCGGATAGCGCGTGAGCCGTACGGTGAAGTTGCGCGGCTCGCTGCGCCCCGTCGTCGAGTCGGTCACGATAGCGCGATAGCGAATGTCGGTGTAGCGTTCATATTGGCGATCTTTGAAATCGCCGAAATCCTCCTTCACGTCCAGGTGAAGCTCCGCGTCGCCTTTGGCGTCGAGCGTTGCGCTCTGCTCCACTTCATCCGGCTCATCGAACTTGCTCGTCCTGGAGTTCCAATGGTGATTCTCGGCGCGAACCACGCGCAGCGAGCCGCTGGCCACCGGCTTGCCGAAGAGATAGCCCGCGTGGATGTGCGCTACGGGCGTCTGGCCATCCAAATAGTAGCCGCGATTCATGGCCACGGAGACAGCAAACTCCGGCAACTCGTAACGCTGAATGCGGATTGTTTCGCCGACGGAGTTGTCGGAATCCGAATTATCCAACTCGAATTTTGCTCTGTATTCCCCAGTAATAAGATGCTCTGTGGTCTTCCAGTCGTAGGCGGCGATGCCGAAGCTGTTGGTGGTGAGCGGAACTTCGAGCAGCGTCTTCCTGTCCGGGTCGCTGATGGTCAGCGTGATCGCCTTGTTGGCCGCTGCGTGGCCGTCGTCGCCGAAGACCAGCGCGCGCAGATGCACCACTTCGCCCGGCTTGTGCAGCGGCTTGTCGCTCTCGATGTGGATCGTGCTCCGGTTTGCGGTCTCCAGATCGGCCTCTATGGTCGCCTGGGCGTGCGCGTTCACCACGCCCCGTATACCCGAGTCGATCCCGCGCGCGCCAGTCCCCAATCCGGTCAAGGTGCCAATCACCGTGAGCGTTGCACCCTGCCCCGGTTCAACTTTGATTGGAAAGTTGAAGATCGCCTCGCCTGACACTCCGGTGAAAGCCGTCCGAACCGTGGTCCGCTCCGCAATCTTGCTCTTGTCTGCTTTAGTCTTAGCATCGGGGGAATCGAGAACCAGTGTAGCCTGAAGGCGCACCCCGCGATAGGGCGCGCGCGTGATGGGATTGCCGGCGTAAACCCGCACACTCAGCGGCTTGCCGGCGACGAGCGTCTCCGGTCGAGCCAGCCGCAGCGCTAGCAGGTTGGAGGCAATCGCGCCCACCGAGAGAACGCCATGCGCCGCCGGCGCGTCGTTTGCTTCAATCCTGTACGCAATGCGGTACCAGCCAATCTCCGTGGCCGAATTGCCGTGCGCATCCCTGGGCCACGGCAGCTTGAGCGAAGCCGTGCGGCTGCCTTCGCGCAGGGCAACGCTGCTCTCGCTCGAAGACTCTCCCGCAGGTGAGAGCAGCCAGGCAACGGCGCGCTCCCCGGTGACGGCCGGGCTGGTTAGCGGCAACTCGAAACGAATTGTTCCCTCGGCCAGAATGGCGCGGGCCCTGGACTCGTTAACGGCTATGGGAGCGGTCTTCAGCGTGGTTTGCGCGGGGACAGACTGGCCGCTGAGAAGCGCGAGTCCAGTCCACAATCCAACTGCAAGCAACCGGTTCGTCATGGCGAAACCATCCTACAGCGCAGTAAGGTGCGGAAATAGAATTCGCAATCATATTACTCTCAGGAGGGCAGATAGCAAATCACGGCCTTCATTACAAAACTGCAATTCAATTCCGCGCGAAGATAAGTCTTTTTCCGCTACGGCTAATGCCCGCTGGATGTTTTGCTTTCCATGTAAAAGCTAAAGTTAGTGCATAGAGACTTGAATTCTGCGCAGCTTTACAACTGCGGAGAACCTTACCGGATCACCTTCAGCGCCCCGCGGAAGAGCCCGTCGAAATCAGCCTTCAGCGCGGCCTCCTTGGCCACGGCTTGCTCGATGGCCTTCTCGGCGGCTGCGCGCTGATAGCCCAGGTTGACCAGCGCCGATAAAACATCTTCTGCGGCCGGCCCCTGCACGGACGATGGCGCCGGCGCAACGGCAAAGTCATCGAGCTTGTCTTTCAGCTCCACCACCAGCCGCTCGGCCAGCTTTTTGCCCACTCCGGGAATATGCGTCAGTTGCGCGTGGTCCTGTCCGCGAATGGCCTGCACGGTTCGCTCGCTCGACAGCCCGCTCAACATTTTGATTGCCAGCTTGGGACCCACGCCGCTCACCGTAATCAGCCGCTCAAAGAGGCGCTTTTCCTGAGAGTCGAGAAAGCCGAAGAGGGCAATCTGATCGTCGCTGACATGAGTGTGAATGTGTAGCGCGGCCTCGGCGCCCACCGAGGGCAGCTCCGTAAAGGTCGGCACAGAAATCGTGACGTCGTAGCCCACACCAGCCGCCTCGACGATGGCCTGGCCAGGCTGTTTGTAGATGAGCTTTCCGCGCAGATGAGCAATCATAATGCCTCTATCTTAGAATCTCCAGACGCTTTGCCTTTATCGCGTAACTTGTCAAGCACGATAGCCTTTCACTTCGCTTCAGGGCAGCTTGCTCAGGTTCGTGCAGGCCAGCTTGTTGCCGCCGTTGCAGGCCTTCTGGTAGAGAGTGCGCGCCTGAACGGAGTCCTGGGCCACGCCCTGGCCATTCTGGTAAAGTATACCGAGATTGTTGCAACTGTATATCTCCTCGCCGTCGCAGGCCTTCTGGTAGAGAATGCGTGCCCGGGCATAGTCCTGGCTCACGCCCAAGCCGTTCTGGTAAAGCACGCCGAGACTGGTGCAACCACGCATCTCCCCGCCGTCACAGGCCTTCTGATAGAACGTGCGCGCCTGGGCGTAGTCCTGGGTAACGCCGTGGCCGTTTTCGTAGAACCAGCCGAGACCGGTGCAACCCACCATCTCTCCGCCATCGCACGCCTTCTGATACAACGTACGTGCCTGGGTATAGTCCTGGCTCACGCCATTGCCCTGGGCATAAAGCACGCCGAGACTTCTGCAACCACTCATCTCCCCGCCATCGCAGGCCTTCTGGTAGAGTGTGCGCGCCTGAGCATAGTCCTGGTTCACACCGTTGCCCTGAGAGTAGAGTCGGCCGAGATTGGCGCAGCCCCGCATCTCCCCGCCGTCACAGGCCTTCTGATAGAGTGTGCGCGCTTGGGAATAGTCCTTACTCACGCCCCAGCCATTGTGGTAGAGCGCGCCGAGACTAGAACATCCCCGCATCTCCCTCCCATCGCAGGCCTTCTGATACAACGTACGTGCCTGGGCATAGTCCTGGCTCACGCCGTTACCCTTGGTGTAGAGCAAGCCGAGACCAAAGCAACCACTCATCTCCCCGCCGTCGCAGGCCTTCTGGAAGAGCGTGCGCGCCCGGGCATAGTCCAAACTCACGCCGTAGCCTTGGGCGTAGAGCAAGCCGAGACCGTCGCAACCCCGCAGCTCCCCACCGTCGCAGGCCTTTTCAAAGAGTGGTCTGGATTCGTGATAGCGCTTCTGGTCGTAGAGCGCCTTCCCTTGGCTGTATCGCTCGCCGGCATGATCGCGCAGATCCTGCAACCGGGCAGCTTCGTCCCTCGCAGCCTGTTCCCGTGCGGCTTTATCTCGCGCTTCCTGATCTGCTTTGTCTCTTGCTTCCTGCTCCGCCTTGAGCCGGGCATCGCGTACCGGCTGGAGAGCCAGGCGCACGATCATCTGCCCAACGGTCTTGACCTCGATCTCATTTTCTACCTTGTCCAGACCGTCCAGGGTGACGGCAACCACGATGTGCTGCCCAAGTACGACATTCGCCTTGGCCGAACTACCTGCTTCAATGCGGCCCTTTGTCTCGCCATCCAGCTTCCAGTTGCAGGCCAGGTCGCACAGCACCAGCAGTGTCGGACTCGCCGGTCTGGCAACCGGCCTCGGTTTCGGCAGCAGAATCGGTCCTTCTTCCTGTCCCAGGGCCGATAGCGCTGCGACTGTCATGGCCATGGCCATCACCCATCCGGCTATCGTCCTTATTCGCATCTCATGCTCCTGCAGTTTCGTCAGCCCTATCCTAATACTCCCGTCAGTTTCGCCACCCGCTCCAGCGTCTCCAGCGCCTGGTCCAACTGCGCCTTGGTATGTTCACTGGTCAGAATCAGGCGGATGCGGGCCTTGCCTTCCGGGACCGTCGGGAAAGCAATGCCAGTTCCCATCACGCCCTCCTCAAGCAGCGCCCGCGAGAACTCCATCGTCTTGCGCCCGTCGCCAATGATGATCGGCGTAATCGGAGTCTCGCTGGCCGGCGTATTCACTCCGCCCACGTTGAAGCCTGCGCCTTTCAGTTCGCCCTGAAAGTAGCGGGTATTCGCCCACAGCCGCTCGATGCGCTCCGGCTCCTGCTCCAGAATGTCGAAGGCCGCCATGCACGCCGCCGCCACTGCCGGCGGATGCGAAGTGGAAAACAGAAACGGCCGCGCCCGGTGGTAGAGGTAGTCAATCAGGTCGCGCGTTCCGCAAACATAGCCGCCCAAACAGCCGATGGCCTTCGACAACGTGCCCACCTGTACATCCACCTTGCCATGCATTCCGAAATGGTCCACCGATCCGCGCCCGTTGCGTCCCAGCACGCCCGAGGCGTGGGCGTCATCCACCATCATGATGGCGCCGTATTTCTCCGCCAGCGCGGCGAGCTTGTCCACCGGCCCGATGTCGCCGTCCATGGAGAAGACGCCATCGGTGATCACCAGCTTCTTGCCCGGCTCGCTGGCTACTTCTTTCAGCAGTTCTTCGCAATGGGCCGTATCCTTATGCCGGAATACTTTAATTGTTGCCCGCGAGAGCCGCGCGCCGTCGATGATGCTGGCGTGGTTCAGCTCGTCGGAGAGGATGAAGTCTTCCTTGCCCAGAATCGAGCTGACCGCGCCGGCGTTGGCTGTAAAGCCGCTCTGGAAGACCACGCAGGCCTCCACGTTCTTGAAGCGCGCAATCTTTTCTTCCAGGTCCATGTGGATGCGCATGGTTCCGGCAATGGTGCGCACCGCGCCCGAGCCCACGCCGAACTTCCGCGTCGCGACCAGCGCCGCCTCAATCAGACGGGGGTCGTTGGCCAGGCCGAGGTAATTGTTGCTGGCCAGGTTGATGACCTTGCGTCCGTCGTAGTGGCACACCGGCGCCTGCTGATCGTCCAGAATGCGGAGCTTGAAGTACGTTCCCTTGGCGCGCAGTTCGTTGAGCGCGGCGGTCAGGTGGGCAAGTTGGGGGCGGGCAGGGGATTGGCTCATGGCATTCTCCTCAAACAATCTAGGATAACGCCACGCGGTCACAGGCAGTCTGCAACAAGCTTCAGCTTTAAATCATTCTCCGGAACTACGCACGCACAGCGCGCGGTCCAGGCCGCTGCCGGAAAGGGGAGAGGAGTACCGTTCGCCATTGGAGAAGAGGAAGAGCCATGCCTGCCAGGATGCGTTTCCCTGTGTGTTGCTCCACTGCCAGCCTGATAATTGCAGGCTGCCCTTCACGTGCCAGGTAGCCGGACTGCCGCTGCCCATCTGCCCCGCAACCTTGGCTTTGGGATCGTAGAGGTCGTTCAACTCGTCGATTGCCGGCAAGCGCCAATCGGAGTGACCTGCCAGGCGCAGATTGCGGCAATAATTCATCGCCTTCTGCCAATTGACGTCGCTGCCGTTATCCTTCTTTGTCCACATCAACCGGGTTTCGGGGTCTGTCCAGATCTTGCCGGCATCTTCCAGCGCGGCCTTCTGCTGTGCCTCAAGTGCGGCCTTTTCCCGAGCCTCTTGCGCCGCCTTGTCTCTTGCCTGCTGCGCGATTTTCTCCTCCTCCTGCTGCGCGGCTTTGTCCCGCGCGTCGCGCACTGGCTTGAGTTCGATGCTCACCACCGTTTGTTCGCCTGATTTGACATCGCTGAGTTGCTGGGCCTGATCGACTCCATCTTCGGTGGTGGCAACCACCAGGTGCTGGCCGGGTTCGACCTTCGCCTTGGCCGAGCCCCCGGCCTCAATGCGCCCTTTCGCCTCGCCGTCCAGCTTCCAGTTGCAGGCCAGGTCGCAGATCACCAACAATGTCGCTGCTGCCGGCTTGGCAACCGGCTTCTTCGGCAGCAGAATCGGCCCTTCCTCCTGCTGCGCCCAAGCCATTCCCGCGCCCAGCATCAACACCGTGCTCATCAGCACCATTGCTGCCCGAAACCCTGCGTTCATCGGCTCACTCCGAATTCAACTCAAAAGGTGCGTTGCAGCAAGAGCAGATAAAGCCCGTCTCATATAGAACCGGAGGAAAACATGAGACCAAAAAACTCGCATCATTCGCCTGAACGGCGGACGCACAATGCGCGATCAAACTTTTTTTCGTATCTTTTCATTCCTGACGACCAAATTGCCTGATCGTATGTGAAAACATGGATCTGCCCAGAAACATCTGTGATTTTTCTCCCCCACACCCAGCCAGTGGACAGCCGAATGTTACCTTTGATGTGGCATTTCGACTTATCGCTGTCACATGAGACGCTGGCGCCTGAATCGGAGATCCCATTCAATTCGTCAAGTGTCGGCACTCGCCAGTCCGAGTGCCCCGCAAGCCGCAGTTTCCGGCAGTAATCGACCGCTTGCCCCCAGCTCACCTCGCTGCCATTGTCCGACTTTGTCCACATCAACCGCGTTGCCGAGTCGGTCCAGGTGAGCCCTCCAGTCTCTTCCCGCGCAACATGTTCGTGCTCCTGCTGTTGGCGCGCGGCCTTTTCCCGTGCCTCCTGCTCGGCCTTGAGCCGGGCATCGCGGAAGGGCAGGAGCGCGATGTGCACAATGGTTTGCCCGCCGGCCTTGATATCGAGCTCCTTTTCGTCCTTGTCCATTCCGTCTTCGGTCGCGGCAGCCACCACGTGTTGGCCGAGTTCGACCTTCTCCTTGGCCGAGCCCCCGGCCTCAATGCGACCTTTTGCCGTGCCATCCAGCGTCCAGTTGCAGGCCAGGTCGCAGATCACCAGCAGCGTCGGGCTCGCCGGCTTGGCAATCGGCCTCTTCGGGCGCAGAATCGGCCCTTCTTCCCGCTGAGTCTGGGCTATCCCCGCGCCCAGCATCAGTACCGCGCTCATCAGTACTAACACTGCACGGCGTTTTGAGTTTATCAACCATACTCCAAAAGAAAGGAATAAGCTACGCATCTGTCACCCCGGATGAACTCCCGCTCCGCTTCGAAGCAGAAAGTAGATGCACAAAAAGCAACCACTCAATACTATTGTCCCGGACGGCGCACGCACAATGCGCGATCATAATTATTCCCGGGCTTCTCCAGTTGAAGCACATGTTTTTTTGGTTCGCCGGGGCCTCGGAAAATGAAACCGCGCATAGTCTGAGGTTCATCTCCGCCGCTGCTGCTCCACACCACGCCGGAAGTGAGTCGAATTCCGCCTTTGATCTGGCAAACCATGTGCCCTTCCGGACCGCAGACGGCCCGTGCGTCGGGATTGTAGATCTTCTTCAGCTCGTCAATCGACGGCAACCTCCAGTCCGAGTATCCCCCAAGTTGCAGGCTGTGGCAATATTCCACCGCAGGCCTCCATCTCAAGGCAAAGCCGTTATCCCTCCCGGTCCACATCAACCCCGTTGCCGGATCGGTCCAGACCCTGTTGGCGTCTTCTCGCGCAACCCGCGCGCGTTCCCGTTGCTCTTTCTCCCACTCGTCGCGTATGGCCTTGTCATGCGCATCCTGCTCTGCCTTGGCCTGGGCCTCTTTCGAAGCCTTGTCTCTGGCCTCGATAAACGCCTTGTCCCGCGCCTCCTGATCTGCCTTGGCCTGGGCCTCCTGCGCGGCTTTGACGCGCTCCTCCTGCGCCGCCTTGTCTTTGGCTTCCTGATCTGCTTTGGCCTGAGCCTCCTGCGCGGCGGCTTTGACTCTTGCCTCCTGGTCTGCCTTGTCCTTCGCCTCCTGCGCGGCTTTGAGCCGGGCATCGCGCACGGGCTGGAGCCAGAGATGCACAGTG
Source organism: Occallatibacter sp. (assembly GCA_049522175.1). GTDB lineage: Bacteria > Acidobacteriota > Terriglobia > Terriglobales > Acidobacteriaceae > Telmatobacter. The sequence goes on from JBEKOC010000002.1 coordinate 90,929, forward strand.
GTCTGTCCGGAGGCATTTACCTTGACCGGATTTTCCACCTTGTCGAGGGTGTCTTCAGTCTCGGCTACCACGGCGTGCTGGCCAATTACGACCTTCGCCTTGACTTGACCTCCGGCGTCAATGCGGCCTTTTGCCGTGCCATCCAGCGTCCAGTTGCAGGCCAGGTCGCAGATCACCAGCAGCGTCGCCGTCTGCGGCTTAGGTTTCGGATGCAGAATCGGACCCTCTTCCTGCGCTAACACAGAAAGCGCCGCAACCGTCAAGAACGCAGCCATCGCCCCAACTGCTATCGTCTTTCCGCGCATTTCTTCCTCCCAGTCGTCTTGCAGATCCGGCTTCAGCTCTGAAGAAAAGAATCTGTTGCCGCTAACCAGTCAGACGTATCTTCCGCTCTCAAGGCTTACTGCAGGCCGCGCAACGTCCAATTGCAGGCCGGATCGCAAGTCACCGGCGACACAACCCGCTCCGAATGTAACTAATAGGATGACCACTCAATCATTCTCCCGAATAGCGCACACAATGAGCGCGTGTGGTCGCGCTGCTGCCGGGAAGGGTTGATGTCTCATGCCCAGAACGGAAATTGAAGATCCATGCTTCCGTATAAGAATAAGCATTATCTTGAGTGTTGCTCCATTCATCACCAGACAATTGCAAATTACCCTTCACGTGCCAAGTAGTCGCAGTTCCGTCGCGCCACTGTCCCGGACTATTGATATTAGAGTCATAAATACCCTTCAGCTCGTCGATCATCGGCAATCGCCAGCCCGAGTACCCGGCCAATTGCAGGTTCCGGCAGTAATCTGTAGCCTGCTGCCAATTCACATCGCTTCCGTTGTTTTTCTTCGTCCACATCAGGCTGGTTGCCGGGTCGGTCCAGGCCCCGGCTGCCTCTTCACGCATAACCTTTTCTCTGGCTTCCCGCTCTGCTTTATTTCTTGCTTCCTGTGTCTCTTGTGCTGCTTTGTCCTTCGTCTCCTGCTCGGTCTTGAGCCGTGCATCGCGAACAAGCTTGAGCTCGATGCTTACCACTGTTTGACCGCCCGCGTTGACTTTGCTGATTTGCTTGACTTGATCGGCTCTGTCTTCGGTCACGGCAACGACTACGTGCTGGCCAAATTCAACCTTCACCTTGACCGAACCACCGGCCTCGATGCGGCCTTTTGCCTCGCCGTCCAGCTTCCAGTTGCAGGCCAGGTCACACATCACCAGCAGCGTGGCACTCAGCGCCACAGGCTTGGGTTGTGGTTTCGGTTTGGGCAGCAGAATCGGTCCCTCTTCATGCTGCGCCAGCGCCGGTGTAGCTGCAATCGCCAGGACCGCGGCCAGAATCCATCCTGCCAATTTGTTTGTATGCATTGGCTGCTCCCGTGAGCCTCCGGATAATGTTTCTTCAGAGCGTGTAAATCCCGCCCTCCGGTTCATCACTTTCGCAGTTCCAGCTTACTGCGCTCCGCGTAGCAGATCGCAGCCTTCGATCAGTCCACCGTCGCAGGCCTTCTTGAAATACTTGCGGGCGTCAGTGCCGTTTCCTAAGTCCTGGTACGTGGTGCCGAGGCTGGCGCAACTGGACATGTTTCCCTGATCGCAGGCCTTCTTGTACACGTCTTGCGCCGATTGCACGCTTTGCGAACCGCCCAGGCCCTGGGCATAGAGATATCCCAGGTAGTTGCAGGCCCTCAACTCATTGTTGTTGCAGGCCTGCGTAAAGAGCGTCCGCGCACGTGTGTAGTCCTTGCGGTCGTAGGCGGATTTGCCCTGGTCGTAGATGCTGGGCCCTGCCGCTGCAGGCGTTGGTCCCGGCGGGTTAACCGCGGGCTGGGCGGTTCCGGACCAGATGTATACCCCGGTGATGTCCGAGCTGGGCGTGTGGCCCTCTGCCGTGGCCATGGCGCGGATTACGCCGCCGCTGGGCAGCGACGAAATGGGCAGCATGTAGATAGGCGAAGCCTCCGTAGGCGGGCTGCCGTCCTTGGTGAAGTGGATGACGGCACTCGGGGTTGCGTCGGAGATGGTCACCGATCGCGCCTGTGCATAGGTGCCGCCTGGCGGGCTGAGTACCGGAATAGCCGTCGCGGTCGTGGATTGCGAAAACCTCACCGCAGTCCAGATTCCCAGGCAGATTGCAATCAGAGTCGCCGCAATGACCCACGTCAAGTTTCCAGAGCGCTTCGGCGTAGAGGGGGTGGGTTCCTCCGGCAAGGGCTCGGGTGTCTTTTCGACCACGGTGATGGGGCGGGGAGCGGGCCGCCGGGGCGCAGTCGCCTCCAGAAAATCTGCCGCCGAGGGGAAACGCTGCTCGCGATCGCGGGCCAGCAGGCGCATGACGATGTTGCCCAGCCCCGGATGCTTCCTGTCCAGTTCTGGCCGCAACCGCTCGATTGGCTGGGGTACTCCCTGCAAATGCTGGTACATCCAGCCTTCCATGTTGACGGCACGGTACGGGGTTCGCCCGGTGAGCATCTCGTAGAACACCCCGCCCAGGGCGTAGAGGTCGGTGCGGCCGTCCAGCTCGGCGGCGGGCGTGCCCCGCCACTGCTCCGGCGCGGCGTACTCCGGGGTCAGCAAAAGCCCATGGGTGCGGCTCAAATTGGTGATGCCCTCGGTCATGGCTGCGATGCCGAAATCCAGCACTTTGGGCTGCTCGCTGCCATCGGGCTGCGTCCCTATCAGGATGTTCTCCGGCTTGATGTCACGATGGATGGCGCCCCGGGCGTGGGCTGCGGCCAGGCCGGCGCCCAGGCCGCGGGCGATGTTCAAGGCGCGCTCTACGGACAGGCCGTGCGGCGCCTCGTAAAGCACCGCACGCAAGCTCGGCCCGGCCACGTATTCCATGGCGATAAACAGGCTGCCGGCCTCGTCCTGATCCAGGTCAACGACTTCGACGATATTGGGGTGGCGCAACTGGTAAGCAGCCCGCGCCTCTTGGCGGAAGCGCTTGATAAATTGGGGGTTGCGGCTCAACTCGGGGGCTAAAAACTTGAGCGCTAACTGTCCGCCCAGCATCAGGTGCTCGGCCAGATATACGACGCCCATCCCACCCTGGCCCAGCTTGCGCACGGTACGGTATTTGCCGCGCACAATATGGCCGGGCGCAAGCTCAAGCGTCTCAATCAGCACAGCCCCGTCGGTAGGGCAATTAGTGTGCTGATCCGGATAAGGCGTATCGCATATCGGACAGGATTTCATACCATACTCTCGCCTCTTTTAGCTCGTTCAGAGCCTTGCGTTGATAAGAAGGTTCGATGGCCAAAAGCATACCACTGTTTACGTTCTTTGTGCCCTGATCGCCTCCTCTTTTGGCTGCTGCGGCTGACTCTCGAAGCCCAACTCCCCAATCCTGTCTCTCCGCGTCCAACCATTGCAGGGGTTGCTTCAGGGCTTATCGTTTGTTTTTCAGCTCAGATAGCTGTGTGCTGGTTAGCCCCGGTCCACCCCCGCCGGATACAATAGGATTCTGGGCTGCGACAGGCGGCGGCACTCGATTTTGATCTTTGGAGCAGGTGCAAGTGAGAGGCATAATCTGCCGCGATTCGCGGCTTGTGTTGGTTGCAGGATTGGTGATGGCGCTGGCTGTGTCCGCGCTGGCGGCGCCCGTATCCGGTAGCGTATCCACGACAACGACACTGACCGCCGGCACCCTGAACGGGTGCGTGCAGCCTCTTACGGTCAATGTCACTGCGGGTGGAACCCCGGTCACCAGCGGCACCGTAACAATCAATGACGAATTCAATGGCAACGCCGTCCAACTCGCTAGTGTGGCGCTGAGTTCCTCAGGTTCAGCCAGCCCATCGGTTGATCTGGCGGACGGCAGCCATAGCCTCACCGCAAGCTTTACCGGAATCACCGGCTACCAGGCTTCGACCTCAACACCAGCGGTACTCGTCAGTGTAGCCACGGAGTGCGAGTTTTCGATTGCCATTCCCACCTCCAGTTTCATCCCGGCCTCGACCACCAACACCCTCACCCTCATCGCCGGCCAGTCAGGATCCCTCACCATTACCGTTACTCCATCGGTGGAGTTCACATCCACGTTGACTGCTCCTATGTTCGTCACGCTCTCCTGCTCCGGCCTTCCCGACGGGGCTGCCTGCAGCGCCACCCCTGAAAATTTGGAAATTCTCTCAACCACCCCAGAGAGCTGTCCAAGCGGTTCGCCCGCCTCCTCTTGCCCGCCCACCAGCAACATGGTGATTCTGACCTACGCGGCGTCTAACTCCGCCTCTGCGCCGGCAACCCCGCAGGGCAACCGGCCCTCTCCCATTGCCTGGGCGTTTCTGCTACCCGGCGCTTTGGGGCTGGGCGGTCTGGCCTTTGGAGCACGCCGCCGCCGCTGGCTCAGTCGGCTCTCGCTCTTGGCCCTGGTTGGCTTGGTTACCATGCTGGGCGCCACAGCCTGCAATCCGCGCTACAACTACTTGAATCACGGCCCACCCACTAACCCGGCGACCCCGTCTGGAACCTATACCGTAACCGTCACCGCGCAGTCCAGCAACGGTGTCACCGCCCTTACGCACTCCACCACCTTCACGTTGATTGTCAATTAGCGTTTTCACGAAACGTGAAACCATGGGGGCCAGTTACAAGGTGCTTTTCGACCTGAAATGATGCGCAATGTGCGCTAGTCACGGGAGAGATTTCCGTGCGGCAAAGCCTGCCAAACCGGCAAATCCCGGCAAAAATAGGCAAAAACAGAAGAAAATCCCATAAAAACCGCAAAAAAGTGTGGAAATCACTGATTTTTATCTTGACTTTGTCCCATGTAAAGTCGCATGGTAACGAACGACGGGTACTCCGACCCGCATGAATACAGGTGTTTTGTACAAGCATTGCCTGATCCCCTTCATGCGGAACGCATCTCGCGGCGGAAGCCCAGGCAACACCGGCGCGCCCAAGGGCATGCCCGAACAGGAAAAGGAGAACACGCGATGGCAACTGGATTGACGAAAACTGCACTGACTCGGCAACTGGCCGAAAAAATGGAATTAACCAACAAGCAAGTCGCTGCCTTCATGGACCTGCTGGCGGAGACCGCCATCAAGGAAACCAAGAAGAACGGCGTATTTGTGATCCCCGGCATCGGCCGCCTGGTGAAGGCGGAGCGCAAGGCCCGCATCGGACGCAACCCGCAGACCGGCGAGGCCATCAAGATCAAGGCCAAGACGGTGGTAAAGTTCCGCGTGGCCAAGGCCGCCAAGGACGCGATCGCCCCTCCGAAGAAGTAGTCACAGCATCCCTGGACCGAAGACAACAAAGGGGAGGAGCCATTGGCTCTTCCCCTATGTTTTGTTGTGCGTGAAAGTCACAGTCTGCTGAAACATCCTTGCAGGTTGCGGAAAGACTCTCCACGTGGACGCGGAAACCAGACTAAGTATTAGCGTTGTCCCTCGGCACCAGTGCGCGCACAATTATTGAAATGCCAAAGCAGACAAAGACCACCTTGATCATCAGCCAGTTGTTATAGCTCCAGGAGAAGATGGCCAGCGCGGCAAAGATGCCAATGGGATTGATCTCGGTTGTGAGCGCGTGGAGCCATTGCGGCTTGCGTCCGGTGGGCTGGGGGGCGGTGTGCGACAGAATTGTCCGCAGCCGCGGAAACAACCGCGGAACAGCACGCAGATACTCTTGGTAAGGCTCGCCAAGCTGAACGGCGAGAAACGCCTCTTCGGCCAGAATCAGCCGGAGAAAGAAGATCGTCATCAGCGTCATGGTAAAGAGCGCGCCAGAGGAAGGCATCAGGAACGAAATGGCCGCCATCATGCACCACCCGCCCAGATAGAGCGGATTGCGCACCGATCGATACGGCCCATCGGCCATTACTGCGCCTGCCTGCATCTGCTCATGGTGAACAGTGTCGTAGCCCAGGCAGGCCGCGCCCCAGATGCGCAGCACCGCTCCCATGGCGGCGATGAGCGCTGCCACGACAATCACCAGCGGCACGGCAATGGCAATAGAGACAAGGCCGTGGCGGCTCAACGCAAAGGCCAGCCACGCCCACAGCGGCGTACGGCGCTCCAGGCCCCAGTTGCCAGTCCACGGCGCCCAGAAGCCCAGCGCGGTGATGAGAATCATGATCACCATGCGCAGTCGGAACTCAATCTTTGTTGCTCCCATGCATATCTCCCTTTTGCCGGAGTGTACCATCCTGCTGGTTGATCATACGTAGCCGTGCAGGTGTACAATTCCGTTACGGATGAGGAGACGGCGGTGAAGTATGCCCCAGGCATATTCATCCTGTCAGCATTCGTTATATCGTTGAGTTCCGCCGTGCTGGCGCAGAACTGCAACAACGCTCCGTACAGTGGGAGCGGCTCCGGGACAAGGGCTTACAAAGCCTGGTGTGAAGGTTGCTGCGGCAAGTTCAGCATGGCTAGCGGTAATCCTACCTGTGATCCTGGCTCGAAACACAACTGAAACATGCTGCACCACGGAGAGAGCAACCATGAAAACAAGAGCGATTCTTTTGGAACTAATGCTTCTTCCGCTATTCTGCGCAACCGGCCTTACGGCGCAGACTGCCAATCCGCAGGATACGCTCAATCAGTATGTTGCCGAGCTACAGAAGGATCCCGAAAATGCGGCGCTGCGGGCAAAGACGATTGCATTCGCGCAAACCATTACACCCGCTCCGGAGATACCGGAAGATGCGCGTCATCACTACATCCGCGGATCCGTCTTCGCAAAAGAGGCCAAAACGGATGCCGAATACGAGTCAGCAATTCAAGAATACGTGCAGGCGCTTTATATTGCTCCATGGTGGGGCAATGCTTATTACGGTTTGGCAATGGTTCAAAAAACGAGCGGGCAGTTCGATGCGGCAGTTGCTAACTTGAAGTTGGCTTTGCTGGCGAAGATGGAGGAGAAGGACGTCAAGGAAGCTCAAGATCAGATTTATGCGATCGAGGTGGAAAAGGAGTTAGCCACAAAACGCACTGCAGAGGCGCAAGCTGCCGCCGACCAGCAGCAGGCGGAGGCAAACTGGAATCAGCTAACCGCCGATCTTGCCAGCCACGACAAGGATCTGGCGCTCGCGGGGCCCTGGGCATGCGCATCGGGATGCACCGGCGCCAGCCTGACCATCTCCAACGGCAGCTTGAGCGGCTCAATCTCCTACTCCCTGGAAAGCGGCGATTCTCATAGCGCTGGGATCAACGCGTCGGTCACGAACGGAGCCGTGGATGGTCAAGCTGCATATTCTGCCTTTGACGTAGGCCCATGCACCATTCCAGCCAGTTCACAGGCGCTTTACGGCACGGTAAGCGACGATGGCCGATCCATGACTCTGAAAACCACCTATCTCCTTTATCAAACCCAAACGCAGGGTCTTATCTTCACCACATGCGTCAGCGTCAACTTCGCCAGTTCGCAGGCAGTTCAGTGGGTATTAAACTCCCAGGCCGCGCCTTCGATACCCATCCTTGCGGTTACTCAAGCGCAGTCCTCGAAATTCCTGCACGTCGGCCAACTTGAGGCCATCAAGCTGATTCTGGCTCACGGCGGGAATATCAACACGGTGGACGGGAGCGGCATGACCGCGCTTCACATTGCCTCTCAACAGAGCAATAAAGATGTTGTCGCGCTGTTGCTGGAGAACGGCGCGCAAATCAATGCTGAAAGCAAGAGCCTCGACACGCCCTTGAGTTTTGCCCTCGATTCAGGATCGATCGACACCGTGCAAGTGCTGCTTGACCATGGCGCAAAACCGGACACAAGACCCAACTCCATTGGCTTTACGCCGCTATATAAGGCCGTGTGGCAAGGCAACACGGACATTGCGGCGCGATTGCTGAAAAATACCACGGACCCAGCCCAGGTTACTGTCGCCCTATATTTCATCACGGATAAGAACCTGGAGATCACCAAACTGCTTCTTGCACGCGGCGCCAACGTGAATATCACTGGAACGTATAACGCTACACCGCTCGACGTAGCTCTGGTGAGGGGTTGCGGCGATGCCTATGCCGGAATCTGGTCCAAGAGACCGCAAGACGTAAAAGATTCTCCCTGTACTCCGACATCGGTGACCCAAACCGTAACGTTGCTCCTGGAACACGGCGCAAAGGTAGATATGCCCGAGATAAACGGAGTCTACCCTTTAATGAGAGCCGCAGAAACCGGAAACCTTGACCTGGTAAAATTGCTCCTCGCGCATGGCGCTGACATCAATGTACGGGACTATAAGGGTCATACAGTATTGGAATATGCCAAGGAGGGAAGAGGCACGCAGATGGGCTTCGCAAGTTACAAAAGAACCGCCGGTAATGAAGAGGTTATCAAATACTTCGAAGGCCTGGGCTTGAAGAAGAAATGAACCGCGTCTGAATCCGAGCTTGACCCGTGGAGCAAACGGTTGGGCTATAGAGGAATCAGAGTCGATGTATCCCGAAACCACAGCGATCCAGTCGACGCGACCATCAGGGAGCGGCGACCCAGCATAAGATTTAACAGGACACAGTTACTCTGGTTCCGCTCTAGCTTCTACACTATCTACAGCCAATGGCTGGCTCTGAAACCATTACCGATACCATCGCAGCAGTCTCCACGCCTCCGGGCCGCGGGGGCATCGGGATTGTGCGGCTGAGCGGGCCGCTGGCGGCGTCGATTGCCGCGCAACTGGTGCGGCTGCATCAGCCGCTGGAGCACGGCCGCGCGCGGCTGGCCGACGTGCTGGATGAAAACTCCGGCAACGCCGCCGCCCGCATCGACGAGGCAGTGGTCACCTATTTTGGCGCTCCGCACTCTTATACTGCCGAAGATCTTGTTGAGATAGCCGCGCACGGATCGCCGGTGGTGCTGGAACTGCTGCTGGGCCGCGCTCTGAAGCTGGGCGCACGGCTGGCGGAGCCGGGCGAATTTACGCAACGCGCTTTTCTGGCCGGCAAGCTGGACCTGACGCAGGCCGAGGCCGTCCGCGACCTGATTGAGGCGCAGACGCTGACCCAGGCGCGGTTGGCTGCCAGCCAGATGGGCGGCGCGCTCAGCCGGCGCGTTGGGCCGGTGAAGCAGTCGCTGGTGGAACTCATTGCGCTGCTCGAAGCCGGCATTGATTTTGCCGAGGACGACGTAGAGCTGACGACCCAGGCCGAGATCGCCAGCCGCATCGAGGCGCTGACGCCGCCACTGGCTGCGCTGAATGCCTCCTTTGCATGCGGGCGCATCGTTCACGACGGGCTGACGCTGGCCATTGTAGGCAGGCCCAACGTGGGCAAGAGTTCGCTCTTCAACTGCCTCGTGGAGCGCGAGCGGGCCATTGTGACCGCAACTCCCGGAACCACCCGCGATACAGTCACCGAGCGTATCTCTCTCGACGGTATTCCGCTGGAGCTGGTGGACACGGCCGGCCTGCGCGAGGGTCTGCGCGAAGGTTTGGAGGAGGCTGAGCAGTTGGGAATCCTCCGCAGCCGCGAGGCACTGACCGATGCTGCGCTGGTGGTGATCGTTCTCGACGCAACTCAACCGCTTAACGACGAGGAGCGACGGCTGCTCGCTGCTGTTGAGGGCCGTCCCGCGCTGGTGGCGGTAAACAAAAGCGACCTGGTCCGGGATCTGCCCGAAGCTGACCGGCCGCTGCCCGATTGCGGCGATCTGCCCGCGCTGGCCACATCCGCGCTCACCGGCGAAGGGATTCCCGCGCTGCGCGAGCGCATTCTCGAGTTGGCCACCGGCGGAGCCGCCGCCGAGCCGGGAATGTTGACCAGCCTGCGCCACCAGCAGGCCATTGCTGCAGCGCTGGCTGCACTGGCCGACGCCGCGCAGGCCAACGCTGCCTCCATTCCCCACGAGATGATTCTGCTGGACCTCTACCGCGCCCTCTGGGCTCTCGACTCGCTTACTGGCCAGACCACTCCCGACGACATTTTGAATTTAATTTTTTCGACGTTCTGCATCGGAAAGTAAAGTATGGTTCAACGGTTTCCAAGAAAATATAGAAATCTCCTTCAAAGCCTTGTAAATATGGAAATACTCGTTCTATAATGTCCACTAGCGACTCAGGAAAGCCGAACTGATTTGAGTCGCCAGTGAGTCGCAAAATAGGAAAGTCAACGACATCTCTCTCCGCGACTCACGGAAAGGCAAGAATGCCGCTCACAGACGCCAAAATCAAAGGTTTGAAGCCAAGGACCGCTCGCTATATGGAGAGCGATGGCAAGGGGCTTTCTTTGGACGTGCTCCCCAGCGGGAAAATGTCCTGGATGTTTCGCTACCGGCTCAATGGGAAGCAGGAACGGGTGACGCTAGGACAATATCCGGCCCTGAGCCTAAAGGCGGCGCGGGACAAGCGGGACGACCTGGCGACGGAAACGGCAAAGGGCAAGTCTCCCGCTACGGAAAAGAAACTGGCACGTGCGGGGCTGACCACCAATCCCACTATGAGGGTTTTTGGGGAACGGTACTTCGCAGAGCAGGTCGTGCCAAACTGGAAAAATCCGAAGAGCATCCGGCGCTATCTCGACAACGAGGTTTTTCCGGCTTTCGGAGAAATGACCCTCAAGGATATAAACGCCCTGGACGTGCAAGCATTGGTGTACCGGAAGCGGGACAATGGGCGCATCGCGGCGGCAATGCAGCTTCGGAACGTGCTAAAGCAGATTTTCGATTACGCGCTGGAATTGCAACTGGTAACTCTCAATCCGGCTGCGATGGTGGCAACCCGATACATAGGCAAGGCCCGCAAACGCTCCCGTGTGCTCTCCCCAAACGAGATTCGCCTGTACCTCCGCACCGTCTACCAGTCGAATATGCGGCGGCAATTCAAGCTGGCACTGCATATCATTCTGCTCACGCTCTCCCGCAAGTCGGAATTGTTGTTGGCACGGTGGGAGCATGTGAATTTTGAGACCGGAGAATGGCTTATCCCGGAAGAAAACGCCAAAACCGGCAAACCGCACATCGTCTATTTGTCTGCGCAGGTTTCCGAGATGCTCCGGGAATTGAAGGCGCTTGCCGGGAATTCCGATCTGGTTCTACCGGGCCGGAGCAGCCTTGTCAGGCCCTTTGCCGCGAATGCGCTCAACAAGGCTCTGGAGGGGCTGACATTCGACATGGACCCACTCACCATCCACGACCTGCGGAGAACTGGCGCTACGCTCCTAACCGAGCGCGGCTTCAACAAAGACGTGATCGAAAAGGCTCTGAGCCATGAACCCGTAGGGATACGGGCTGTGTACATCATTGCCGAATTCGCAGAGCAGCGAAAGAAGATGCTCCAATGGTGGGCCGATTATGTGGACGGCATTATGAATGAGTCCAAGGTGATTGTGGGTAACTTCGGAGCAGCTTGAATGATCTTACGCGGTGCCTGACCTCCCTTTACCAACCTCAACTTCGATTCTTTGCATGTGTTCCGTCACCCATCTCCGGGTGATGCTCTTGTATGGGCTTTTGCGTGCTGATTTTTTCCCCGACGTTACATTCATTTTCGCGGTTCGCAAATTCACTTGCTTCGCTATCCACACCTCTCGTGGTCCGCAATTCGGCGTCCATTTGTCCCATACATCAGCGGCAATTCCCTCAAAGATACTATGACGCCTGTCGCTTGTAGATTTCATGCGCTTAGCTGAGGCTCGCTTCCTGCATTCAGATTTAGGACAGTAAGTTCCTTGCTTAATTACCTTTCTCGGCTCTCTGTCCAGAACAAAAAACTTTCCGCACTCATCGCACCTAAAGAGCCGCTGGGGACAACTCGATCTAAGCAGCAACACGAATTGAGCAATTGCAAGGTCTCTCGCGTGCTGTAGCGGGTCAATCGATTGCGAAAGCATGGTCGCCCAGGATGAGTGCCTGATGGGTCCCATTGGCACAATGTCGAATTGGCCGTCTTTGTTGGGGAGAACTATCGGCGGGTTTCTGTCGCGGAACTCCGAGAGCGTCTCAATAATCGTCTTCGGATACTTATCCGAACGCCAGTCAGCGGTGCGCGACCAAGGCTCTTCTACGGATTGTTTGCCGCTGTCAAGCCATTGATTCGCTAGTTCCCGAAGAACGCTCAAGAACTCCTTCCCCGCTATGTCTCTTACCTCTTGCGGAGCACTCGGACAGCCGGGCATCGGGGCCGGAATTCCTGCCATAACTGCCAAAAGGTTCCAATGCAATTTCTCATTGAGAATGTCTGCGATGATTTCGGGATAGTCTCGCTTTCCTCGTTTTGACCAAGGTTCAATGGTTCGCACACCTCATCCTCCGCAGAAATAACTACTTGCATTTAGTAATATCAAATTGCAATACAAAGAGCAACATGCAGTCTGATTTCCGGGGTAGTTTTAAGAAGTTCGTTGCGATTTGTTTCGATACAACAACAGTCCATTGGAGGCCACTATGCCCGTTTCCGTTCGTGATGAGAAGTTCAAAATCATTCGGCTACCCGCCGTCAAAGAAAAAACCGGCTGGAAGAGAAGCTCAATCTATCGCATGGTGGAGCTAGGCAGATTTCCCAAGCCCATTTCCCTTGGTGCGCGTGCCGTCGGGTGGGTTGAACATGAAGTTGACCAGTGGATTGCCAGCCGGATCGCCGCGAGTCGTGGCGGTGCGCAATGACCGCCGTTGTGCCTGTGCTCCCACCGGAAATCGCCGCCGCCGCTGGCCGTGGATGGCACGTGTTTCCGGTAAAGGCAGGACAGAAAGCACCGCCGCTTCTGTCCGACTGGTCCGGCAAGGCAAGCCGTTCCCTGGACCAGATTGAGGCATGGGCACGCCTATATCGGGATTGCAACTGGGCCTTGGCTTGCGGACCTGATTCCAAAGTGTACGTACTCGACATTGACGGGCCAGACGGCAAGGCAAGCGTGGAGGCATGGGCGCGGCGCGGTTGGAATCTGCCGGTGACCCGCACACATAAAACTCCACGCGGCCAGCACTTGCTTTTCAATTGGCCGGAAGGATTCGCCGTTACGATCAGCGCGGGGAAGCTGGGGACTGGTTTGGATGAGCGCGGGAAAAACGGCTACATTCTGCTCCCGCCCAGCCTGCATCCGAGCGGCCACCATTATGTGTGCGAGGATGAGGCCGTCCCGTTGGCTGATATGCCGCAATGGTTGATAGACCTCCACCAAAGGCCTGTACAACCAGCCCGTGTGTCTTCCCAGCCCGCAACATCCATTGGATGCGGCAAGCGGACGCCACTGCTCTTCAAATTGGCTGGCAAGCTACGGGCCGAGGGTGTGCCGCCGGAGGGAATTCTTGCCGCGCTGCAAGGATTGAACGCGACATTTGACCCGCCGCATGATGAAGAAAAAGTTCGGAAGATCGCAAGAGATGTTGAACGCTACCCGGCTGGTGGCCAGCCAACAGTCCCGGAGGTGCCTATCGTGCCGCCTTTACCGCCTATGCCGCTGGAAGATGCGGCCAGAATCACGGAAGAGTTGCTCGAAACCTGCCGAGCCTGGATTCGGCGCTATATCGTTGTGTCGGACGAGCAAGCCGTCATCATGGCCGCATGGGTATTGCATACTTACGTCTTCAACGCTTTTGAAGTCACGCCTTATCTGTTTGTTTCGTCGCCGGAAAAAGGGAGCGGAAAATCGACCCTACTTCGGATTCTAAAAGCAGTGGCGTACCGGGGCCGCTACTCAAGTGGAATGTCTGGTGCTGCGCTTGCCCGCGTGGTTGAGGCATCCCGCCCGACGCTGTTTCTGGACGAGCTTGACGCGCAAATGAAAGGGAACAAGGAAACAGCAGAAAACATTCGCGGCATCCTCAATTCCGGGTACGAACCAGAGGGGGCCTATACGCGATGTGTGGGCAAGGATTTTGCAGTTAAAGACTTCCCCACTTTCTGCCCAAAATGCCTCGCTGGCATCGGCGAGCTTTGGGATACTGTTTCAGACCGTTCAATCACAATCGAAATGCGCCGGATGCTGTCGGGAGAAACAATCGAGCCGGATCGCCATGTTGCTGTGAAGGCTGCCGCCACCCCAATCAAGGCAAGGTCAGAAGAATGGGCGGCGCGCGGCGCGGCAGACCTGCTCCGGTCAATTCACCCGGCTCCAATCTCCGGTTTCAATCCGCGTCAGAACGACATTGCCGAAGTCCTGCTGGCCATCGCGCAGCTTGCCGGGGGCGAATGGCCCCAAAGACTCACTCAAGCATTGACGGCAGTTTTCAAGGCCACGGGAGCCGGGGACACGTCAACGGGCGTTACCTTGCTCGCCGATATTCGCGGCGTCTTCGATGAGCGCAGCGCAGACACGGTTCCTTCGGCGGTACTGGCAGAACACCTATGCGAAATTGAAGGCCGCCCGTGGGCCGAATGGTCCCACGGGAAGGCATTGACGACCAACAGTCTGGCGCGGCAACTCAAGAAATTCAAAGTCTATCCGGGAAAGATTCGGCTGGGGCCTACTGAGACAGCGCAGGGCTATCGCCGGAGAGATTTTGAGGATGCCTGGTCCCGGTATTGCCCAATCCCCCCTTTTCAAACCGGAACAACGGAACACCCCGCGTCTTTATTGGCTGATTCAGCATTTTCAATCCGGAACACACTGTCTCCTGTTCCGGTTGCAAACAGTGCTTCAAACCCGCATGAACAAAGAAGAGTTCCGGTAGTTCCGCTTCAAGACGGGGGGAGAGGCGATTCGGAGGTGGCGTGGTTATGAACTCCGCACTTGAACTCATTCAAGTTGTCGAGTCGGCGGGAGGTCGTTTCATGGTCGATGATGGCCGCCTGGGAATTATTCCGGCAACTGCCGCAAAGCCGGTGATGGAAGAGCTACGCCAGCATAAGATGGAACTGCTTGCCGAACTTGCCCGCCGTCCTGCCATGCCTGCTGGTGTCCAGCTTATCTCCTGGACCCCGAAGGCCGCGCCCGTCAAATTGTCGCCGTGCTCAACTGCCACGAATGTTGACCTATTCGTCCGCTCTACGCTGCGGCAATTGGAAGCCCGATTGAGCGGGAAATCCTGTCTGGACGGAGGGTGGGGATTGTCCGGTCTGCTTGACCGTCTAGCCGCTGTTGGTTGCCATGTGGCGCTCGTCGATCCTTCCCGGATGCTCCAATGAAAGCATCGCAGGCATTGCGCAAGCATGGAAAGGGCCTCATCATCGCACAACTGTTGTACTCAGATTTAGAGCGGCGGTAGCGTTGCCGGATTGCGCTTGCGCCGCAGGCCATGACGGGCGGTGCCTGATACCCGCCTTGCCGTGGCCTGTAACGGCCGCCGCGAATCCCTTGCCGGCCTCTTTTTCTCCCTCCCCTTCACGGTTAGATTTGTTGCGGTTCATTCGGCTTGAATCCCTCGCCTCTTCATGAAATGAATCCACTATGCTCCCGGCGTTAGCTTTGCTCGAAACCGAGCGATTGCCGCCGGTTACCGCACTTCTTTCGACTTCATATAGTTCTGATGTACACTACATCACGAGTAGGAAACGACATGACCCCACAGAAGAAAACAGCACTCCAAACGAAACGTAGAATCGTGGCTCCGGCAGACAAAAGGACACAGGTCCGGCTCACCGTGGATTCCAAATTTACCAAGAGCAATTTCAGCCAGCTTTTTGGCGTGCTCAAAATCCGCAGAAAGAACGCCCTCGCCGAGCACATCATCATGAGTTTCAAAACCAAGGCCGCTCAGACGCAGCTTCTTGTGTTCTATAACGGCCCGTGGCTGGATATTCCATTTCAAAGTATCGACACCTCGTTCGTCTTCCCTTTGACCCACGAGATTGCGGATGAGCTGGAGAGAGTGGGCGGGGAGATTCTCGGCGGCGTGAATAAGTCCAAGACGTTTCGCGTGATGGTTGCCTATTTTGCGTTCGTCCATAAGCTCAACAATCCCAAACGGACGGCGATTACATAGTCCTTGCAGTCACAGGGCGAAACGATCTTGCTCCGGATAGAGGAAAGAAGTGTTGCGCGAGTACGACCAGGTCTGTGAAAAGTTATGTCGGGACTCTGAACGGATTCGTTCCCCTTTTACGAAGAAGTGCCTTGCCGTTTTACGAATCGACTTGTTGCAGCAGTCCTTCTGTTTGGCCCTCATTGGGAGCGGTCTCTACTTCGGATTACGGTTCTGAGTATAGGCCGCTTAGGTGCGCGACAGCCCCGGCGCTCACTCCCGAAGGTAGTCGCTTATTGAACGAACATCTTCGCATTTATACGGCGAGGTCAGTCCGGTTATGTGTGCGCGACTTCAGCTTTTCTGTGGGGTCTCGGGGCGTAGCCCTGAGCAAGATGCGTAACCATTTCTCCGAATAGCCGAAGGCGGATTGGGGAAATGGTGGTGGAGCCACCAAACCCCGAAGGGGTTTTGTGGCTACAACGCATACCTTGCCGTGTCTCTTAACGATTTGTACGTCTGCGGGCATCATACATATATGACAGTCGTGGTGTAGAATACGTCTAATACCTGTGTATGGAGAATGAGGCTCATCGCGGGGTACAGGTGCTCTCGTCGCACGATGTCGAGGAGCTTCGTGCGTTTCTGGATGAAGAAGCGAATGAGGCTGAGTCTTTGCGGGTTCGTTTGCTGACAGATTTCACGGATGCTGTGGTCGGTGCGCTCGGCGAGTTCGCTCGTAATTTCAATGCAACTCAACAAATGAGGTAAAGGGATGCCAAGAAAGATTCTGAGACTGCCGGTCGTTTTGGATCGCACTGGCCTATCACGCAGCACGGTCTATCTGCGCGTAACGGAAGGGAAGTTCCCGAGGCCAGTGTCCCTGGGAGCCAGGGCTGTAGGCTGGATCGAAACAGAAATAGAGGAGTGGATTGCCCGCCAGATAAATGTAAGCCGCGAAATCAGAGAACAACGCACGGCTGTGAGTCCGTTGTCGTCAAGATGATGCCTGGAGTGGGTTTCCGGCTTGGCCCCGTCTGAGAATGGATCGCAGGGCATGGCTTGATCCTCGCCTGCGCCGGGATTCACTGCTTGCCGGTGAAGTGCCGCTCGAAGAGTTCGTGCGATGGCGGAGCATTCCAGCCGCGCAAGCTGATTACTTTTTGGGATGGGGTCTGTCCATATCGTTTCCTGGCGTCGTATCGACATAGTAGGTTCCTCTTGCCAATCGGTATGAGTCTGTTCCAAAGAACTCCTCACATCCCTTTTCATGAGTTGGAATATCTGATGTAGATACTGCTCCTGAGCCAAACGCCATTGTCAACACGTGGCTGTGGCACCTGTCCGATGCCCCAGTAGCAGAAACGTCTGGCCCGTAAGAGGCAAGCAAACCGTGTGCGTCCCAGGAGGTAATTGGCCAATCGGTCTCATCAATGTCAATGATTGATACCATTCCACCGAGTTCGCCCAAGATGACTTTTAACTCTCGGCAAATGTTCTCAGAATGTATGCAGGTAATCTTTACTTGCTCGGGGAAGACTAGGGCTTTCGCCGGGTCGTTGGATTCTGGCACCCAAACGCCATCGACTCCTCTGTAATCGTTATCGACGGGAATGGGGTAATCTTTGTCTTCAATTCTCTTGAGCCGTTCTTCTCGAATTGCGCCGTACAATGACCCCGTTGGTTGCGCACCCACGGGAAATACAGTGCTTTTGTCAAGCAGCGCCACTCTTGCCTTTACATCGTCATCGATGTGATCCAACAGTGCTTTCAATTCGGAGCCGAAATAGCGCAAGGTTGTGTCGCCGCCGCTCATTGTCTGTTCCCAGGAAAGCACATGCCCCATATCCTGAAGACTCTGCATGATACCCAATAGAACCAACTCTCCAGACAGAGTGCGCTTCACTCTTTGTTCGGCGATGGCTGCGCGGATCTGGCCAATGTCAAGTAGCGACTTGCCCGTTGCGTATGACGTTCTCTGGACTCTCTCAGGCTTGATATTCTTGAGCGCCGTCTCCCATTTGGGAAGCGCGGCTTCAACTTGAGTCAGGTACGTCTTGTAATCAGCATCAGTCATCATTCGCTTGTCTTTGTCCTGAGCGTGACCCACAGCAGCAAAAATGCAAACGAGCAGGAAGAAAAGGGCGGATGTGGTTTTCATCGGCATCTCCTTTGAAAGTAATCCCGTTTCGTGGACAACGCCATTTGAAGAAAGACAAATCGGCTAGTTATGCTTTTTGGCTTCGCACTCTTGGTACTCAGCTTCCTGACTCTCGTACTCTTCACAGCCCTCGATAAATGACTGGGATTTTCCGCCGCAGGTCCCTGAGCCGCTGCTCTGCGCCCATTCATAGCCAGCGTAGTGCCCTGAGCCTTCGTCATACGGGTTCTCTGGTTCGGTGCAATTAACAGCGTCCCCGCTACTGTCGGACGAATTGGAGGGCGCAGAGGACCGGCAGCCAACTGTCAGCATCAATCCAGCGAGCGTCAACGGCAAGATGAAGCGTCTCATGATCACTTTTGATATGCCTCATTTCTTTGGCTTCTCGGACTTTTCAATGAACTCTTTCAGGCTCTTTGCACAAGCCTCCGCCGTTTTCTGGAACTGGTTGGACCCCGCCTTGCCTGCTGAATATGCGAAAACAATTTGTGAAGATCGCGGATCGACAATGGAAATGCTCACGCTGGTTGATCCGAGGGCGGCATGAGCAGCCCTACGTTCCTCGGCCCTCTGGCTACCCAACTCCCACCCTTGATTCCACGCCTGCTGGTTTGGGCTCTCTCCTTCGTTAACGGTCGCGGTCGCGCTATTGTTGACCACCACGGCTGGAGTGCTCGGTGCATTGTGGCTGACGTTGCTTGTGATGATGTAGTCCGCCTTGCTCTTGTTGGTAACCACAATCAAAGGGACTTTCTTCTTCACCAGTGCAGCGGCGAGGTATGTTTCGTATCCGCCCATCGGTTCGATGTAGACCGTGGAACCGCTCTTGAGTTGTGGAAGTTGAGCGGGTGCTATAGTGGAAAACGCGAGCAACACAAAAACGAGTGCGCGATTCATTTGAATTTCCTTTCTTTGCGGCGCGGGAGTGCCGCATCGGCTAGGGCTGGTAACGCCAGAGGTCATTGAGATCGCCTATCTGTGCTGCTGTCGAATCATGTCCCGCGCCTCCGAAAAGCCAGAAATTGCCGCTGTTGTCAGTCCAGCTAACAGCGGAATATCGGCCTCCAGGGGCGTTCGTAGCGGCAGGCACTCCCTTTGTACCATAGACGCCGGGCTGGCCTCGATCAGCCTGATACTGTGTCGCGTTAGCGTAGGTAGTATCCGACCCACCCATCCAGGTCCACTGTTTGGTCGTGGGGCTGAATTCCCAAAGGTCGTTGAGCCAGCCGTTTCGACCAGTTGAATCAAGGCCCAGCCCACAACACAGCCAATGATTACCGCTGTTGTCTGTCCAGCTAACGGCGCTTACCCGTGCCCCTGGGATATTGTTGGTGGCGGCAACGCTCTGAGTTCCGTAGACTCCGCTTGCTTGTCCCGTGTCGCTCCCGCCCATCCAGGTCCAGAACTTGGTAGTGGGGCTGTACTCCCAGAGGTCATTAAGGGACGTATATGCCCCCGTTGAATCAAAACCAGCGCCACCGAAAAGCCAAAGGTTACCGCTGCTGTCCGTCCAGCTAACGGCCTCTTGCCTCCCTCCAGGAATATTGCCGGAGGCGGCAACGCCCTGCGTTCCGTAAACTCCGTTTGCATGTCCCGTGTCGCTCCCGCTCATCCAGGTCCACTCTTTGGTCGTGGGGCTGAATTCCCAAAGGTCGTTACCGTAGCCCCCGAAGAGCCAGAAATTGCCGCTCTTGTCTGTCCAAGAAATCGCAAGATACCTAGCTCCGGGGACGTTTGTGGCAGCAGGCTGACCCTCTGTGCCGTAAACGTCGGATGCGCCCTCTGTGTTGCTGCCACCCACCCACGTCCATTCTTTTGTGGTGGGGCTAAACTGCCAGAGATCGTTTAGATTCCCTAATGCTCCCATCGAATCGAAGCCCGCGCCTCCGAAGAGCCAGAGGTTGCCGCTGCTGTCTGTCCAACTAACAGGGGCATCTCGTTCACCCGGTACATTGCTGGCGAAGGCGACACCCAATGTGCCGTAGACACCCGGCGGACCGTGCAGAATCCCGTCACCAGTTCCGGTGTTGCTTCCACTTACCCATGTCCAAGTCTTGGCGGTTGGATTGAACTCCCAAAGGTCATTGAGAAGGCCAAGAGTCCCGGCTGAATCGTAACCGTTGCCCCCGAAAAGCCATAGATTGCCACTGCTGTCAGTCCAGCTAACGGCCCCCACTCTCCCTCCGGGAACATTGCTGGAGGAAGCAACACCCAAAGTGCCGTAGACACCCGACTGGCCATCGAAACCATTCGGCATGAGTGTCAACGTGCTGCTCCCGCTCATCCAAGTCCATTCGTTGGTGGTGCTGGGTGTGGGCGTGGGCGTAGGCGTGGGGGTGGGAGTGCCGCCTCCGCTGGTCGAACCTCCGCCACAACCGGACGTGAGCAGGGCAATCGAGACAAGCAACGCGAAAGCAATCTTTCCGTGCAACTGCATATCGGTCACCTTTCAAACTCCAGAGAGTGTATGCACTAAATATAGCGCAAAGGCTAACCCGATGATGGACGCATGGCAAAGGATATTTGCACGGCAACGGGCGAGCGGATCAGGAAGCTGCGCCGCGCCCGGAACTGGCGGCAGATTGACCTTGCCGAGCAGTCCGGCGTCCACGAGGTGCATATTTCGGACCTGGAGCGTGGCACACGGGAGCCGGGGCTGCGCACCCTCAGCAAAATCGCCTCTGCCCTGGAGACAACGCTCTCGGAACTGCTGAAGGGATTGTAACGCCGTCCGGCCCCGCGTGAGCTGCAAGGGGCTGAAATCGGATTCGCCGGACCTGTTCCGCCGGCTCTGATTCTGTTTTTGTGGCACAATCGCCGATAGGGACCGGGAAAATGAACTCTAGGCCGTGCGAAAAATCCGAAACTGCCGAGCGATTTAGGGCGCTTCGTCGGAAGACCCGCATGAAGCAATCGCATTTGGCGGAAATCATCCGGATTAGCCGTCAGTCAATTTCTGAGATCGAAAATGCTCACGTGATGCCCCACTCCTCAACATGGAACCGTTTCTGCGATCTTGAAGCCAAGCACAACCAGCCCCGAATTGTTTTGCCCGTTCATTGGGATTGAGACAAATAATCAGGAAGTTTGGGTTCATTCCATTGTGGCTCCGGATCTCGCTTACTCAGCGACAGAAAGAATTCGTCAACGATGTCGTTTGTAGTCACAAAGAGAGTTGCCATGACCATATAGGTGTGATTTACAACGTCGATCATAAGAGTTTTCATCTCGCAATCATCGAAGCGGGACAATTTGGACCAAGGAATCTCTCCGTAAGGCGAAACGACTTTAACATCCGAAAAATCGCCTGTCTTGCTGGAGGGAGAAGTTCCGCTATGGAGATTTTCAAGGTGGGTGTTCCGAAACGCATTCAGTGCGATGTGCTTCGTCAGTCGCTTGAGGAGTTCAGGGTCTTCCTTGAGTCGTTTCGCCTGTCTTGCATTCATTGCGGACCCCCTGCGTTAAACGATGCAACGATCATATATCCTGCACGTTAGAACCGGCGGCAGCATTTGCTAGAATCGACACTCGACAAAAATCTGGCAGAAAAAGGCGACACAAATTGCTCTTTTCGCCAATTCCTGCGCCTTGCTCCGCTCCACAAATTCAATCCAATTGGCAAGAATCTTAGTGATTATTCTGCGCCTCGATTGCGGGGCTGATTCAAGGGACAGTGGCCAGAGCCGTAGATGCACCTCCAACAATGGCGTGCGGGAGGACATCTAAAACCACTTCCACCGGACCGGGAGCCATGCCCCCGAATTGGCCTTGGAATGAATTTGCCGCCCCGTGGAGGCTCTGGCGGGCCGGGATGCTCATTCCGCCCTCACCGCCGTCCTGCAAGGCTCTCCCACCCCGCGCTGGTTAAATTACGCCTTGCTTTGGGGAGTGCCGGGGAAAGCGGTTTCCCATTTCAAATGCCTTGTTGCCTTCGCTCAGGCGACGTTGTGAACTGTGTACAAATGACCGTGCCGGTTTCGATGCTCGATTCGCGCAAGCATGGGAACGTCAAGCGAGTGTCCGATTATGCTTGCCAGCCCGCCAGACTCTTCTAAGCGCCCCAGCGCATCTCTGAGGTAGGCAGCGGGCTTGCAGGCGTTCACAGGCCGCTTTCTGTGCATCAGGGCCGGATACTTGCACCAATGCAAGCGATGCTTGCAAATTCAGGACGAAAGCCCCCAGCGTCCGTTCACTTCGGGGCTTTCGCATCGCGTTATGGATCAGTTTGCTGCCAGCCGTGAGAGGGGGTACGGGGACAATTTGAGTCGCTGGCGAGTCGCCAGAGAGAGTGCCTTTTCTGAAAGCACTATGGACATTGGAGATTGTCGTGTTCTCCACCTTCTGCATCGGAAAATAGCCACCAGCGGCTCTGCTTTGCGGCCATCGTGAGCGCACCTTCGATTTTGCCGGGAGCAGCCGCTTCCTCTCCTGAAGGGAATATCACATCCTTCCGGCTGTTAAACTACAACATGGATTCTGTAGTGCTGGAAGGGGAAGTTTTGGTATGGACGAACCACAGATTTACGCTCGGCTGGCGGAAATATTTCAAGATGTTTTTGATGATGATTCAATCGCAGTGAATCACGATCTGTCGGCCAAAGACGTTGACGGATGGGATAGTCTCACTCATATTCGCCTTATACTTACCGTTGAGAAGGCATTCAAGGTCAAGTTTTCAACCTCTGAGATAGGCAAACTGGAAAAGGTTGGCGACCTGGTGGCGCTCATCAAGCAACGAACTTAGAGCAAAAAGAATCGGGCCGTTTGGACTTTGTCTTGTGTCAAAGAACCAGGAGTGGAAGTAACTGCATATGAATCCACTTTATGCCGAATTGCAATGGCTGCCGCGCGCGCCGCAGGATTTTGCCGGTAGACTGAAGGCATTGGAAACTACTGCGGATCAGCTGGGGCGCGAGTTGCAGGCCTTGGCTTTGCCGGCGCTGGACTTGAACCAACTGACGAAGCTGGCCAAGGTCATCGACAGAGCGCGCAGGGAGGGTAAGTCGCTGGAGCCTCTTGTGCCGTTCCGGCTGGGAGTGCTCAGCAATTCCACGATCGATCTGCTCGTGCCTGCGTTGGCGGCAAGCGCGGCGCGACATGGCGTGGCACTTGAAGTTATCCAGCCCGCGTACGATCAGGTAGCGCAGGAGGCTCTGACCCCAGACTCGAAGGTGAACAGTTCGAAACCGGATGCGGTGCTTCTGGCGCTCGACTACCGCGCGCTGCCGTTGAAGCTCTCGCTGGGAGACGCTGAGGCTTCGTCGACAACAGTGCAAGGCGTTATCGGCTACCTGCAGGCGCTTCGCAACGGCATCAAAATCCATTCAAATGCTGTTTGTATCTTTCAAACCTTTGCTCCACCTGTAGAGACGCTTTTTGGCAGTCTGGATCGCGTGCTGCCGGGGACGCTGAGAAGCCTTATCGAGTGCATCAACCACGAGCTTGCCAATTTCGTTCTCGGCTCGGGAGATGTTCTGCTGGATGTAGCAGGGCTGGCGGAAACGGTAGGTCTCGCCGATTGGCACAACACGCAGTTATGGAATATGGCGAAGTTTCCTTTCTCCGACGAGTTAATTCCTCTATACGCCGATCACCTGGCGCGGACGGTTGCAGCCATGCGCGGCAAGAGCCGGAAAGTCCTGATTCTGGATTTGGATAACACGGTCTGGGGCGGAGTGATCGGCGATGACGGCCTGGAGGGCATCCAGATTGCGCAAGGCGACGCCACGGGCGAAGCGCACCTGGCGGTGCAACGGCTTGCACTGGAGTTGCGCCAGCGCGGAATCGTGCTCGCCGTGTCGTCGAAGAACACCGACGAGGTGGCGCGCGAGCCCTTTGAAAAGCATCCGGAGATGCTGCTAAAGCTGGACCACATAGCCGTTTTTCAAGCTAACTGGAACGATAAGGCCACGAACATTCAGGCGATTGCCGAGGAACTGTCGCTTGGTCTCGACGCGATGGTTTTTCTCGACGACAATCCGGTGGAGCGCGGTTTGGTGCGGGAACTGCTTCCACAAGTGGCCGTTCCAGAGTTACCCGAAGATCCGGCCTGTTATACGCGTTATTTGACGGCGGCAGGCTACTTTGAAGCAGTGGCTTTCGCCGACGAGGATCTGAAACGTACCGGCTTTTATCAGGACAACGCTAAGCGCGCCAATTTGCAAAAGCAGGTTGGCGGCGTGGACGCATACCTGGCATCGCTGGATATGGCTATCACCTTCCAGCCTTTCGACGCAGCCGGAAGAGCACGCATCGTGCAACTTATCAACAAATCCAACCAGTACAATCTGACCACGCGCCGCTACACCGATCCGGAAGTAGCCGCGGCAGAGAGCGATCCCGAGGTCTTCACGCTACAGGTTCGGCTGGCGGACATCTTCGGCGACAACGGCATGATCAGCGTGGTGATCTGCCGGCCCGGCGAGACTGGGGTTTGGGAGATCGACACCTGGCTGATGAGTTGCCGCGTGCTCGGGCGCAAGGTGGAGAACATGGTGCTGCGTGAGATTCTCGCCCATGCGCGACGCAAGAACATTAGTCGACTGACGGGCGTGTATCTGCCGACGGCCCGGAATGGGTTGGTTGCCGATCACTATTCAAAACTTGGATTCACAATGGAGAATCAGGCCGAGAACGGATCGACGACCTGGAGTCTGAATGTTGCAAAAGCTGAACCGGAAGGCGCGCCGATGAAAGTTAAGTCGTTCTGCTTTGAGAGCAACGAGGAGCTTCCTCGGAAATGACAACAAGGCGTCAAGATGAGGACAAAGGCAGGAAAAAGCCAACAGGGGGAGTGGCGGCCAGGGATTGGGTCATTCTACCACTGCTTGCTTTGGGTACGACTGTTGCGCTCTTTTGCATCACAGAAGTTACGGGGCGAGTCGTCTGGGGGAACGAAGGAGAGTCGAACAATTGCCCCAAGTTCATGTCGGCCATAGTAGATCAGGCGCAGACCCCGCATCGTCCCCACGACACAACGTGTTGGACGAAAATCTACGAGAGTCCCCAGGTCGAGTCCCGGATAAATAGTTGTGGCTGCCGGTCGGATTGGCCCTGTCCAAAGCCGCCGGACACCTACAGGATCGTCGTTATCGGGTCGTCCATCGCTTACGGGATGTATGTTCCCTATGCGGATACCTTCGCCGCGTTGTTACCCGCTGAGTTGTCACAAGCCACAGGCCGAAAGGTAGACATGCAGAATCTTCCCACCGGGTCGCCGTATTTTACGCACAGGGAATTTCAGGATGCATTGGCGCTGAAGCCGGATACGATTCTCTGGGTGCTGACGTCGAATGATATGAATTCCGTAATCTCATTCCGGTTTCCAACACGAGCCCCCAGCCTTCTGGATCGCATCAGGAAGAATCTGAGGTCGCCGATACTCTTAGAGAATCTGATGCTGCAGAGCCCCGCCCAGACGGTGATGCAGTATGCAAAAGGTACGGTGAACGAATCGGTTATGGTCAATCCGTCTTCCGCATGGCAGGCTCAGTTGAAGGAGCTGGACGCGATGATTGGCGACTTAGCTGTACAGGCAGAGGGGAATGGCGCCAAATTAGTCCTTGCGTATATTCCGGAGCGCCCGGTCGCAATCATGTTGACCATGCACGAGCATCCAGCCGGAATGGACCCCTGGAAACCTGGAAGAGATGTGGAGGCAATGGCGAGGCGGCATGGCGCAGTGTACATCGATCTTGAATCTGCGTTGAGCCGATTCACCGCTCCTGGAACGCTATATTACCCGGTCGAGGGGCACTTGAATGCAAAAGGACAGGCTTTTTTTGCGCCGTATCTGGCCCAGGGATTTCTAGATGAGGGCTTGATCGCCAAAGATTCACGGCAAAATACCAGCATAGACCTCGCAACAGTCAGGCGTAAGTAACTATGGATACCGCATCCTTCCAGTTTGTTGCCTTTGGGCTCGGCGTCGCCCTGCTCGTCAATTTGAGCCGCAACCCGGCATGGCGACTGACAGTCCTTGCTTTGAGCAGTCTTGTGTTTCTTGCTACACTGACACGTCAGCCGCTGACGCTGCTGCCGCTTGCGGGATTCCTGATTGTCGGATACCTGATCGTGAAGGTGTTGCAGTGCGGAGTGCCGCAACTTGCCGGCCGGGCATGGTGGTAGGTGAAGGAGAACTCGCTCGGATGACTCAGTTGAATGCCCGTGCCACGGAAAACAGGATGGAAACGAAGCTGCCTCTCAGGGATTGGATTCTGCTGCCAATGCTCAGCCTGTTGACGATCTGTCTTCTGGCGGGTTGCACCGAGTTGATTGCGCGGCTGATGATCCCCATGCCTTATTCGAATCTAAATGAGTGCTTAGACCATAATGATTTCTCCACTGGTGTCAGGGCGATTCCGAACTCAGTATGCACAGGAGAAACCCACGGAAGCGGGGTTGTTGAATACAGGTTCAATAGCTGTGGCCACCGTGCGGGAACAGAGTGTGGCCCAAAAACGTTGGGGACTTACAGGATTGTAATGGTAGGAACTTCGGCTGCAATGGGAAGTCTTGTGCCGAGAGAGAAGACCTTTGCAACGCTGCTTCCGGCGGAGCTTTCACGGCTGACAGGGCGCAAGGTTGAACTCTACAATGAAGCCATGGTTTGGGAAACGCCGCACGTTGTCGTTTTGCGTATCAATGATGTTCTGGCGGCTAAGCCCGACATGATTCTCTGTGTAATGACGGATTATGACATCCAGTATGCCTCGTCAGTGTATCCACCTGCTGATGTGCCTGAAGCGCCTGATGCGTCGGGAACCGGGGGCTTTCTGACAACGGTCATTAACCAAATCAAGCACTCCCGCAGCGGCGCACTACTAGAGGTTTTCTTCTTCAAAAATCAGAGTTCGTACGTGAACCGATACCTGCTGGGGGCCGTTGGTCCGCAGTTTCTAAGAACCAAACTGAGCGCGCGATTGCAACACAACCTGGAGGATTACGATGGCTACGCCGCGGATATTGAGAGGCGGGCCAAGGCTATGGGCGTGCAATGGGCGGTAGTGTTCGTGCCGAGTCGCGCACGGGCAGCCATGATCTCCATGGGCGAGTGGCCGGCTGGCTATGACCCCTACAAGCTGAGCGATGAGTTGGGCACGATCGTTAAAAGGCACGGCGGAACCTATATCGATATATTGCCAGGATTCCGCAATATACCAAGCGCCGGGCAGTATTTCTTTCCGATCGACAACCATCCTGATGCTCGAGGGCACGCGATTATCTCTGGTCTGATTGCCAAACAGCTCACCAATGGAGCAATTCCTGCGCTTAATGGTACAACCACGCCGGAAGTTATCATGGGGGAAAATAGATAACGATGGATTCCGCTTCTTTCCAGTTTGTGGCCTTTGGTTTGGCCGTCGCGGTGGTCTCGAACTTCAGCAGGTCGCGCGTCTGGCGCTCAATCGTGCTGATGGTTGCCAGCATCGTCTTCCTTGGCCTGCTGGCACACAACCCGATTGTCTTTTTGCCGCTGGCCGGATTCTTGCTGTTGGGTTACGCAGGGCTTGTGCTGCTCGAGCGCGGCTGGACCAGGTCCAGCGTGTGGAGCATTCTGGCAGTTATCTTCATTTATATTTGGCTGAAGAAATATACATTTCTGCCGGAAGGCATCTTTTTGCATGCTCCCTATTTCACGCTGGGGCTTTCTTATATCTTCTTCCGCGTGCTGCACCTGCTGATCGAAATGGGAGATAACCGCGAGAAGCGGCACATCGGACCGGGCGCTTACCTGCTTTACACGCTGAACTTCACTACGCTTCTTTCCGGCCCCATTCAGCGCTATGACGAGTTCGCGCGCGATCAGTTTGCCATGGACCCAATTGCGCTGGGACCGCGCGTCATCGGCCTGCAAATGGAGCGCATCATTCGTGGATTCTTCAAGGTCAATGTGCTGGCGATGCTGCTGCACGCGGCGCATGAAGACGCACTGGCGCAGATGCTCCAGCCAGTGCCACTCTCGCTCAAGTTCTATGCCGCCTTCAAGCTTGCAATCGTCTACCCGTTCTTTCTGTACGCGAATTTCTCCGGTTACATTGACATAGTGATTGCATTGGCTCGTCTGATGCGTGTGCGCCTGCCGGAGAACTTCGACCGGCCTTTTTCGGCTTCCTCGGTTCTGGACTTTTGGAACCAGTGGCACATAACGCTCTCCAACTGGCTTAAGACATACGTCTACAACCCCCTGCTGGTGGCGCTGATGCGGCGCATATCATCGCGTGCCATGCAACCGTTTCTGGGCGTTTTCTGCTTCTTTGTGACCTTCTTCCTGATAGGAGTCTGGCATGGACGCACTGCCGAATTCATTGTCTTCGGCGTACTGACAGGCGGAGGCATGTCGATCAACAAGCTTTGGCAGATAGCGATGGCGCGTGTCATGGGGCGCAATGGCTACAAGGCTCTGGCGAACAATGTTGTCTATATCGCTTTTGGCCGCGGCCTCAACTTCATTTGGTTTGCCTTCACGCTGTTTTGGTTCTGGGCCGACTGGAGACAGTTAGAAAAAATATCTACAGCCCTTGTTGTGGCGCAGTGGCTTGGCGTCTGGCTGGCAACCTGGCTTTCTGCAACGCTCGTACTGGCGATTTGGGAATGGATGCGCGCGGCGTTGCTGTCGATCAAAACCGCCGAGGGACCGGTGCTGACCAGCCGCTATGCGCGCGTGGTTTACGCAACAGCTCTGGGTCTGAGTGCTCTGGTTATTACGGTCCTGCTCAATCAGCATGCCCCCGATATTGTCTACAAGGCCTTCTAGGGCGTGGATATTCCAACCAGGATCTGGTTGCGCTGCTGCTATGCCTGCACCAGTTCAACCAGGAGGCCAACCTCAGTCATAAGCCAGGCGATTTCTCTCATCTCAAAGGCCACCGCCGGAACGGGACCGCTGACCAGAAATGAACCTTGCTCGACAAGATAATTGATGGTGGCAAGTATATCTGGCACCTGATAGCAGACATGATAAGTTCCTCCGCCTTTTTTCAGCGTGCGATCGATAGGCGAATTGGGGCCGTGAGGGGCAACTAACTCGATAACCGTGTCACCCCCTCCGCGGCTCAGGAAGCAGACCGACACGTTCTGAATTGGATCGTCGAAAGGGCCCGATGTTACTTCATAGCCGAATAGGTTCTTGAAAATCGGGATTGCTTCGGCTAAATCCCGGACTGCAACTCCAACATGATGAAATGGGATCTTGTCCATCGGAGATATGATCTCCCTTCAGCAATTTGACCGGGAATCAAGCCGGTTGTCAATTTCGTGCATGCCACCCAGAAAAAATCGCCATTCAAGCTTCTCACTCCACGGTCAGCACCAGCTTGCCAAAGTGTGTAGCTTGCTCCATGCGAACCATGATCTCGCGGGCCTGGGACCAGGGGAAGCTCTCGGCGACGGGGCGCAGACCGGTCAGGGTGATGGCCTTATTCATCTCCTCGAAATCCTTACGCGAGCCTACATAGATGCCCTGAATGCGGGCCTGTTTGTGGAGAATGAGGGCGAGCGGCAGCGGCTCGGCATTTCCGGCGAGCACACCGATCTGGGCTATGACGCCACCCATGCGAATGGCGCCAAGCGAGCGGGGCAGCGTGCCTACGCCACCAACCTCGACGACCAGGTCCACGCCCTCGCCACCGGTCTGCTCCATCGCCCAGCGGTCCCAGGCGGGAGTTTCGCGGTAGTTGAAACCGGCGTCCATGCCCATCGAGCGGGCGCGCTCCAGCTTGGCCGTGGAACTTGAGATGCCCAGCACACGCACGCCCATCATCCGAGCCAGTTGCAAGGCAAAGATCGAGACCCCGCCGGTTCCCAGAATCAGCACGGTCGAGCCCGGCTTGAGGTTGCCGGCTGCAAGCGCGTTCCAAGCGGTGACGGCGGCGCAGGGCAGTGTGGCCGCCTCGGCAAAGCTGAGGTGCTCAGGCAGCCGCACCAGGCCGGTATCGCGGAGAACAACGTACTCGGCTAACATGCCGTCGATGTCGCCGCCCAGTGCGCCTTTGGATTTGGCCGGAGTCAACGGACCGTCGAGCCAGTTCTGCATGAAGATGCCGGCCACACGGTCGCCCGTCTTCCAGCGGATTACGCCCTCGCCGACAGCGGCAACTTCTCCCGCGCCGTCGGAGCAGGGGATGCGCGGCAACTTCAATTTGGGGTTGTAGAGTCCCTTCACCATCAGCAGATCGCGATAGTTGAGGGAAAGCGCATGGACGCGAACCAGCACCTCGCCGGGGCCCGGCTGAGGCGTGGGACGCTCAGCAAACTCCAGGGAATCAATGCCAAACGACGAAAACTGCCAGGCGTGCATGAGAAAACCTCCAGCTTATCCGGGATGAGCCGCGTCACTAAGCGGGACGCGACGCGGTTAACGTCCCGTAGAATGAAGATAGGACGTCTGAACGGGAAAGTAAATCCGTGGAGGAACAGATGGCAAGTGTCTTGCAACATCCGGAGGTCGCATCCATTGACGGCTATGTCAACGGGGATGCGCGCCGGCTGGCTGAACAGGTGCGCACGGAACGAGAACGTCAGAAACAAGTGCTCAATTTGCAAAGAAAACGCGTTTTATCACAAACAAAATCTCAACCAGGGCGTCATGCCGCCTTGGAAGCAGCCCTAGCTCAAATTGAGGATGAGATCAAAGCGCTGAGCTAAAATTGCCTGATCTCCTGCGGACTTTTCCCCGTCCGCTGCTACGCAGTGCGGTGAAAGAGCAGGACGTTAGCCTGATGCACCGTGGTCAGCACCACGCGCGCAATGTTCACATGCTCAGGCCGGCTCGCGGCCCAGACAATCGCCTCGGCAATATCTTCCGGGGTGAGCGGCTGGATGTTCTGGTAAACCTTGGCGGCGCGCTCCTTATCGCCGTGGAAGCGGACTAAACTAAATTCCGTCTCCACTATTCCGGGGTCCACGCTGGTTACGCGAATCGGCGTGCCCAGCACGTCCATGCGCAGGCCGTCGTTGATGGCCCGCTCGGCAGCCTTGCTGGCGCAGTAGACCGCGCCGTTGGGATAGGTCATCTCGCCGGCCACCGAGCCCAGGTTGATCACGTGGCCGCGGCCCCGCTCCACCATGCCCGGCACCACGGCGCGGGTTACGTAGAGCAGGCCTTTCACGTTGGTGTCGATCATCTCGTCCCAGTCATCGACATTGCCCTGGTAGAGCTTATCCAGCCCTCGGCTGAGACCGGCGTTATTCACCAAAATGTCGATGGCCGCCCACGCGGAGGGCAGCTTCTCGATGACCTTCTTGACGGCGTTGCGGTCGCGTACATCGAGGCTGAAGGTGTGAACAGCTTCAGCGCCGCGCTTGAGAGCGGCTGCGGCCACGGCGGCGAGTTTGTCTGCGCGGCGAGCGGCCAGCAGCAGGCGCGCTCCCTCGGCGGCAAAAGCGAGAGCGGTGGCCGCGCCAATGCCGGACGAGGCCCCGGTAACGAAAACAATCTTTCCTTTGAGCGTCATGGTTCTATTTTAGCCAATATCCACAGCGATGTCGGGTGCGAGTTCCTGCGTGGAACATGCTTGGAAGTTGTTGATATTACGCATGTTCGATATGATTCCACTGCTTTCAAGGACAAAAAGACGGAAATAATCTGCAAGGTTTTTAGGGAAATTTATACCCAAGGGGGGTATAGGTGGGGGGGGGGGGTGGGGGTCCCTGGTACGGACCAGGCGCATCCCTGACAAGCGAAGAGGAGTTTGGCGCAGTTTTGTTCATACTGCAAGCATGCGCCTATAGAGGGTAATTATCTGCATACCCCTGGCGCCAATTTTGAGATAGGGGTGGCACGAGCTGATCGGTCAGGTTATAGCGTACTTTCCGTTGGCTATGTCCTGTGCGACGTGGAGGAGGTTCTCGGGCCGGCCGAGATCGCGCCAATAGTATTCATCGGCGCGAAAGGCGATGATCTTTTCTCCCCGAGACGCGAGATGCAGGTAGGCGTCGATGATGGAAAATGCGCCTTGCTCTTCCATCTTCTGGAAGATTAGAGGAGAGAGGACGTGGATGCCGGCGAAGGCCAGCGGCTGCACCTGCGCGGCAGGCCGCGCCCATTCAATCTCCGGTGACTCTGCCTTGGCGGCGCGCACAATGCGACGGCCGCAGAGCCGGCCTACCTCATCGAAGAGCAATTGGCGCGAGGACTCCCGCTGCTGAACGGCCAATGTAGCGAGAGCGGCCTGCCTGGTGTGAAAGCTCACCATTTGCCCGAGATCGATGGCGCTGATGACATCGACATTGTGCAGGATGAAGGGCTCTCCCCCGTTGTCGCTGAAGAAATGTGCGGCCTTCTTGAGGCCGCCGCCGGTGTCGAGCAGATTTTCTTCGAGAGAGAGTTCGATTCTCATGCCGAAGTCATGAGCTTTGATGTAATCGGCAATCATCTCGGCATGATGATGGGCGTTGACGATGACCTCGCTGACGCCGAAGGAGCGCAGGCGCGCGAGAGCAATCTCCAGCAGCGTGCGTCCGGCAAGGGTTACGAGCGCCTTGGGACGATCGTCGGTGAGCGGCCGCAGACGCGTGCCCAGGCCGGCGGCCAGAATCATGGCCTTCATCGGAGCATCTTCTCCAGTTCAATATGGCGGACTGCTATATCCACTCCGCCGCCGGCGCGCAGATGCTGAGCCAATTGCTCGGCAAGATAGACGGAGCGATGCTGGCCCCCGGTGCAACCGAAGGAGACCATGAGGCTCTTGAAGCTGCGGCGCTGATAGCTGAGCACGCTCGAATCCACCAGCGATTGCACGTTGGCCAGATACTGGTGCACGCTGGTCTGCTGATTGAGATAGTCGATTACGGCCGAGTCCTTGCCGGTAAGCGCGCGGAATTGCTCTTCACGGCCCGGATTGGGCAGGCAGCGCGCATCGAAGATATATCCGCCGCCGTTACCGGATTCATCGGCGGGGATTTCTCTATGGAATGAAAAACTAAAGATGCGCACCTTCAGTCGATCGGCGGAGGAAGCCAGGCCCTGCAATTTCTCCGAGGCCAACATGCCTTGCAGCACCTCCAACAGCGCGGGCAGGGCGATGGGCAGCTTGACATTGTGAGCCAGCCAGCGCAGGTTCTTCAGCGCGTAAGGCACGCTCTGCAAAAAATGCGCCTTGCGCTCATAGAAGCCGCGGAAGCCATAGGTGCCCATGGCCTGCAGGATGCGCACGTAAACGTACGCGTAATAGTGCTCCATGAAGGCATCGCGGTTGAGGTCGATGTAGTTGCCGAGGCAATCGAGATAGTGGTCGAGCAGTTCCTGGCGCAGCTCGGGGGGAAGATCGGCCTTGCCGTCGTAAAGCAAAGAAGCGATGTCGTACTGCAGTGCGCCTTTGCGGCCGCCCTGGTAGTCGAGAAAATACGGCTGGCCGCCAGGCAGCATCACATTGCGCGACTGGAAATCGCGATAGAGAAAATAATCGGATTTGGCGGCCAGCAGAAACTTCGTCAAGCGGCTGAAATCATTCTCCAGCGCCTGCTCGTTGAAAGGGATTCCGGCCAGGCGGAGAAAATAATACTTGAAATAGTTCAGATCCCAGGCGATGGACTGGCGATCGAAGCTAGCTCGCGGGTAGCAGACCTTGTAATTCAAATCGCGGCCCGCCTCGATCTGAAAACGCGGCAGCACGGCAACCACCTTGCGATAGGCATCAATGGCCGGCGAAGCGATGGCTGCGCCGGCGCGATTGCTGACGAGAAAATCGAAGAGCGTGGTGTCGCCCAGGTCTTCTTCGAGGTAGGCGCCCTGATTCAAATCCTCTGCATAGATCTCCGGGACGGGAAGGCCGCGGCGGCGAAAATGCCGGGAAAACTCCAGGAAAGCGACGTTCTCTTCGCGCACGGAATAGAGAACGCCGATGGCGCTCTTTCCGCCGCCGGTGAGACGGAGGATGGCGCGCCCCGAGGAGCCGAGCTGGCCCTGAAGCGGCTGCACCTGTTCGGCGGGCAACCGGTAATGCTGCTCGAAAAGCCGTTTCAGAACGTCCATGAGTCACTTTCCGGAAAACACTGAAGCTGCAAGACAACGATACGCATTTCGGGCAGGCGGGCGCAAGGAGCAAGCAAACCGGCTCATCCCAGCAACACGCATTTACGCAATCGCTATTATCCGCTGATGAGCTATGCGGCGCCGCGGCCTTTCGACCTGATGAGCTGGTGGGCTTCCATGGCGTGGCGCAGGAGCAGATTAGCCTTGGTCTGATAGCCGCGACCGTAACTTTTCAGCCATTCGATCACATCATCGTCCAAGCGCATGGTCACGGGACGCTTGACGGGCCGATAGAAGCGGCCAACCTCAGCGCCTGTCCAGTCGACCACCTCGGGCATGTCGCTGAAATCAATCGTAGCGTCGGTCTTGGCGGCGATGGCGGCTATCTCCCGCTTCTGCGCGGCTGCGAGCTTCTTCATAGGAATCGAGTGTGCCACGTGTACATACGATTGTCAATACACCAATGCCGCCCGCGCAGGAACACTCAAATTGTCAGCCGACGGCGCTGGCCACTTTCCCTTCAAAATGAGCCTCGATCTCTTCCAGGGTTTTGCCCTTGGTCTCCGGCAGAAAGAAGGCGGCCACAATGAAGTAGACGATCGTGAAGCCGGCGAAGAGGAAGAAGATCGACGAGTAACCGTGCTTGCTGACGAAGGGCAGAAAGATGCCGGAGAGCGTGGTGGAGACCAGTTGGTTGATGACCAGGGCAATGCTCATGCCGTTGGAGCGAATGCGGGTGGGCATCAACTCCGAGAGGGCCAGCCAGACGCAGACGCCGGGGCCCATGGCGAAGAATCCCATGAAGAGGAAGAGGCCCAGGGCAACGAACCAGCCGTGGCGCGCGCTGGGCACCTGGCCAACGAGGGCTTTTTCGATGCGCAACGGGGCGGTCTGCGCGGCCTCCAGATTGCCGAGGGGATTTTTGAAGAATGCCAGAACCTTGTTGGCGGGCACGCAACTGGAGCGGGTGATTTCAATGGGCCGGGCGGCGGGGTCGTCGGAGCGCACAAAGGTGGTGGCGGCAGTGAAGTCGCCGTAGGAGTAAATGATAGCCAGCGAGGCGCGGTTGGCGTTAAGCCGCTTGTCCGCGACGCCCTGCACGGCCAGCAGCCGGGCGGCCACGTCGCGATCAAAGCGCAACGTCAGCTCCTGAGCGGGAGTAATCATGGCCTGGACTTGAGAGCGCGCATCGAGGCTGACGGATTCAGTGCGCAGAAAAAGAATGCCCACACCGACCAGCGAGGCGATGATGCCACTGGTGCCCAGAATCAGCAGAAATCTGCGGCCTTTGCGATCTACCAGCGCCATGCCGACGATGGTGAGCAGAAAGTTCATGGAGGTGAAGACGACATAGCCCCAATGAGCATAGAGGTCGGAGAGGCC
This sequence comes from Occallatibacter sp., assembly GCA_049522175.1. Lineage (GTDB taxonomy): Bacteria > Acidobacteriota > Terriglobia > Terriglobales > Acidobacteriaceae > Telmatobacter. The sequence goes on from JBEKOC010000002.1 coordinate 126,214, forward strand.
GCTTTGCAGTAGAATGCTGGTGTTGTAGCCGATGAGCGCGTTGACGCCCGTGGCGGTGTTGCAGAAGAGAATGATGCAGGCCAGCAGGAAGGGCACCATATACTTGCGGCGGAAAAGCGAGTCCTGAATCTTTTTGCCGGTGGAGGTGAGCGTGGAAGCCTTGCGCTCCGACTCTTCCATCTCCCGCAACTCGACGGCGGCTTGCTGCTCGGTGCGCGAGCGCAAGAGGGCAGCGTGGGCCTGTTCTTTTTTGCCGCGTTTGAAGAGCCAGCGGGGCGACTCGGTGACCAGCAGGCAGCCGAGCACAAACAGGAAGCCGGGAGGCAGCGCGACCCAGAAGAGATTTCGCCAGGCGTGATCTTTGTAGAGGAACAGGGCTGAGGCGTCGCCGGTTTGGGCCACGGCGGCTACGTGATAACTGAAGTAGATGCCCAGCAGCGCCGCGAAGACCATGGACGCGGTCGGCAGCCACTGAAAGACTCCGGTTCCCTTGCCGCGGTCCGATGCCGCCAGGCACTCGGCGAGATAGAGGGGGATGACGACCCCGATCAGCCCGGCACTGACGCCTTCCAGCAGGCGGCCAAAAAACAAGGGCGCATAGCCGTGCGAGAGGGCGATCACGGGAATGCTGACGACAAAGGTGAGGCCGCTGAGGATCATCAGCGGCTTGCGGCCCATCCAGTCGGCCAGCATCCCGGCAAAAAGCGTGGAGAAGACCGCGCCCAGCATCACCACCGCCACAATCATGGACAGCTCGGCGGCGGTCAGCGTCGATGTGGCTTGCAGATAAGGCAGCGCGCTGCCAATGATACCGATGTCCATCCCGTAAAGCAGGCCGCCCAACCCCGCGACGACAAGTAGAAAGAGGTTGTAACCGCGCTTGGCGGATAGGTTTGCTGGCAAATTCGGGGCGCCTTGAGCTGTCTTTGTCACGAAAAGTGTCCTCATGCGCAGTTTATGCATCCGCAGGGTTGTGCGGCACAGTCTGGCCGGAGAAACAAGGAACTCCGGGCAAGACTCCGCCATCCGACTGAGAAGCAATGCGCATTTTTAGTCTACAATCACCGCATCGAGATAAAACGCTCAATTCTATGAGCCGAAATTCTTGATCATGCAGGGATTCAATACGCGATTTGCCTTGATGGAAACACTCTGGCAAGCGCACCTTGCGCGAGCGGAGACAAGCGACAGGTGCCAGCCATCACTGCATAGCTGCCCGGGCAGCGTTAAGCGTAAACTGAGGCAGTGAAGAGCCTGGCAGCCGTTTATCCCAGGAGACAGAAGGGCCTGCCCGCAGAGGTTGAAATTGGCCCCTTCATGGACTGATCTCCAACGGACTGAGGGTTCAGCGGAGAAGGCAAATGAGCACCGCGCACAACGGCAACCGAAGGGATTTCCTCAAGCAATCTTTCGCTGGCGCTGCGCTGCTGTATGCCGGCGGCGGAATTCCGGCAGCCGCGGGACCTGCGGCGGTGGGGGCAAAATCAAGGGTTGTCGTGGCGCGCGATGAGCAACTGCGCGGCACGGGCTCCGCGGTGGATTCACAACGGATGCTGGCGCTGGCGGACCGCGCGATGCAAACGCTCTTCGACCGCGATCATCCCGTTGAAGCATGGAGAAAGCTGGTTCAACCCGGCGATAAGGTCAGCCTGAAGGTGAATACCCTGGGAGGCCGGGGAATCTCCACGAATGTACAACTCGTCGCGGCCATCTGCGAACGGTTGCAGGAGGCCGGCGTCAAGGCCGGCGACATCCTGGTTTGGGACCGGGACAGCGACGAGCTGGAGCGCGCTGGCTTTCACCTTGCGGTGGGCGGAGACCGCGTGCAGTGCTACGGCACCGATCGCACCGGCTACGAGGAGGAACTGGCGGCCTGGGGCAGCGTGGGCAGTTGCTTGTCGAAGATTCTCACCCGGCGCACCAACGTGCTCATCAATCTGCCCGTGCTGAAGGACCACGACGGCGCGGGAGTGACCATCGCCCTCAAGAATATGTACGGCGTGATTCATAACCCCAACAAGTACCATCCCGACGGCTGCAATCCCTATGTGGCGGATTTGAATATGCTGCCGGAAATTCGCTCGAAAATGCGGCTGACGATATGCGACGCAACCACGGCAATGTACGAGGGAGGGCCGGGATACAAGCCGGAACACAGTTGGAACGCGAACACACTGCTCGTTTCCATGGATCCGGTGGCGCTCGACCACGCCGGCTGGAAGATGATCGAACGCAAGCGCGGTGAAAAAGGATGGAAGACGCTGGAGGCCGAGGAGCGCGCGCCGCGTTACCTTGCCACCGCGGCTGACACCGAACACCGGTTGGGCACGAATGACCCGAATAAGATTTCGCTCATCGAGGTGTAAGAGGAAGAGGCACACGTCCAAATTGTTGAGAAGAGGCTGAATATGTACTGTGCGTTGAATATCGAGGATGTTGTGAAGAACCAGGCTGGCCGACCGCTCGATCGCCGCTCGTTCATGAAGTGCGCCCTGGCGTCAGGCGCGGCGCTGGGCTCTGGGGCGGCGCTGGGGATGGCCGCCGTTGCCGAGCCTGCCGCCGCGATTCCTTCCGGCGCGGGCGCAGCGACTGAAGACGACACACGCTATGTTTTCGAAGCAAAGTTTTACCAGAAACTGCCGAACCGCAAGATCAAGTGCAAGCTGTGTCCGCGCGAATGCGCGGTGGGAGACAAGGAGCGCGGCTATTGCGGCGTGCGCGAGAACCGCGGCGGCGTTTACTACACGCTGGTGCATTCGCGGGTCTGCGCGGCGCACGTCGATCCCATCGAGAAGAAGCCGCTCTTCCACTATCTGCCGGGGACGACCGCGTTCTCGATTGCCACGGCGGGCTGCAACGTCAACTGCAAATTCTGCCAGAACTGGGACATTTCTCAATCGCGCCCCGAAGAGGTTCCCGCGCACTTCATGCCGCCGCAAAGCGTGGCCGAACTCGCCGGGCAATACGAATGTCCCACGATTGCCTACACCTACAGCGAGCCGGTGGTCTTTGCCGAATACCTGATGGATGTTGCCGATGCGGGCCACGCCGCCGGCGTCCGCAGCATTGTTGTCTCCAACGGTTATATGCAACAGGATGCGTTGAAGGAGGCGTATGGAAAGATGGACGCCGTCAAGATCGATCTGAAATCCTTCACCGAATCGTATTACAGCAAGGTTGTCACCGGGCAACTGAAGCCGGTGCTGGATTCGCTGGTCACACTGCGCAAGATGGGCAAGTGGACGGAGATCGTCTACCTGGTTCTGCCTACGCTGAACGACAGCGATGAGGAGTTCCGCGGCCTGGCGCAATGGATCAAGGCAAACCTGGGCACGGATGTGCCGCTGCATTTTACGCAGTTTCATCCCCAGTACCTGTTGAAGAACCTGCCCATCACGCCGGTGCCCACGCTGGAACGCGCCAAGGAGATTGCCGACGCCGAAGGACTGCACTACGTTTACATTGGCAATGTGCCCGGACACCCGTCGCAGAACACCTATTGCCCTAAATGCCGCAAGATGCTGGTGGAGCGCGTGGGGTTTACCGCAAGCCAGGTGCTGATCCGCAAGAACAGTTGCCCGTTTTGCCAACAGACGATTCCCGGCATCTGGCACGCATGAGAACGCAGAGGAGGATTAGTTGATGAATATCGCCATGAATCCAAGCGCCTTTTTGGTGTTGGCGCCACTTTTGGCTTTGCTGGTGTTTACGCCTATCAAGCAAGACAGCGTCGCAGGCAAGCAAAAGGTACGGCAGGCAGCGGTCGCCGGCAGCTTTTACCCAGCCGACCCCAAGGTTCTTTCCGCAACGATCGACGATCTGCTGGCCAAGGTCACCGGGCCGCAGATTACCGATCCGATCATCGCCGCGGTTGCGCCGCATGCCGGCTACGAGTATTCCGGACCCGTTGCCGCCTATATCTACGCACAGTTGAAGGGACATAAATACACGCGGGTGGTGGTGATTGCGCCGTCGCACCATGAGGCCTTCGATTTTACTTCTGTCTATGAAGGCGACGCCTACGCGACGCCGCTGGGGAACGTGCCGGTGGACAAGGCTTTCGCGGAAAAGCTGGTGAAGATGAGCCCGACAATAAAGTTTTCGAGCCAGGGACACGATCCCACATCGGCCGGCGGCGAGCACGCGCTGGAAGTGCAGTTGCCCTGGCTGCAAAAGGTGCTGGGTAATTTTGAACTCGTGCCCATTATCATGGGTGACCAGAGTTACGAGAACAGCCGCGCGCTGGGAGTGGCGCTGGCCAAACTGATCAAGAGCGAAGGCAAGCCGGGCGATACGCTGGTGCTGGCCAGCTCCGATCTGTCGCACTACCACCCCTACGATGAAGCGGTGACGATCGATCACAAGACGCTCAATGCGCTGCAGGCGTGGGATTACTTCAGCATGTCGCGCAACTTCCAGTGGCGCGGGCCGGGCCAGCCGGGGATCTGGGAGGCCTGTGGCGGAGCGCCCATCGTGGCCGCAATGATCTACGCCGAGCGCATGGGAGCCAACCAGGCAAAGGTGCTGAAGTACGCAAATTCCGGCGACATTACGGGCGATCGCTCGCGCGTGGTCGGATACAGCGCTGATGTGTTTGTGAAAGCAGACAGCGGAAAAGCAGCGGAAATTCCGTTTTCGCTGAGTGAGGAGGAGAAGAGCGAGTTGCTCGCTCTGGCGCGCAAGTCAGTGGAATACGTGATTCAGCAGCGATTTGCTTATGAACCGCCCGCCAGCACTAGCGCAACGCTGAACCAGGAGCGCGGCGCCTTCACGACCCTGAAAATATCGGGCGAACTGCGCGGATGCATTGGCTACACCTCCGCTGTTAAGCCTCTCTACATCACCGTGCGCGACACAGCCACGCTGGCCGCCTTGCGAGATCCGCGCTTCCAGCCGGTATCGGCATCGGAGTTGCCCAGCCTGGAATACGAAATCTCGGTTCTGTCGCCTCTGCGGCGCGTTACGGACGTTCAACAGATCAAGGTTGGCCAACACGGGCTGTTGATGAAAAACGGAGACAGCGAAGGCCTTCTGCTTCCGCAGGTTCCGGTGGAACAAAAATGGGACCGGCACACGTTTCTTGAGCAGACCTGCCACAAGGCCGGAATGAGTCCCACGTGCTGGATGGATGAGGACACGGATATTTTCAGCTTCACCGCGGTTGTCTTCGGCGAGCATAAGCCGTAGTAACTTATGAGTGAGACATTTCGGAGTTCAATCTGCTCCTTGCGTTCCAGGGTGCCCGGCGTTATACTGTCCGGCTTGGAGGAGTTATGGGTTTCCTTGCCTCTATCTTTAGAGCTTTTTCGGGATCTTCGGTGCCCAGCTCTCGGACAGAAGATGAAAGGGAATACGTCGACCCAGACAGAGAAGCTTTTCATGCTAAGGCGCTGAAAGAGGCAGCGACGCCATGGCCGCCATCACCGAACGCAACCGGGCCGGGTTCCGAATCCCAACCGCTGCTAGAAAGTGAGGCTACCGCCCGGCCTCCCTCCGTGCCGTCTGCTCCAGAATTTCGCCAAGAGCCTGCCAGGTCTAGTGGTCCAGGGAGCGTTGACTTATCTTTGGTCCCTCGGGAATTTGTTGTTCTCGACTTGGAGACAACGGGTCTTAGCCCGGAGGTGGACGAAATCATTGAGGTCGCAGCGATCCGAGTTAATCGTGATTCAGACAGACATTCCTCCTTCCAGAGCCTCGTCAAGCCAGTAGAGCGGGTACCCAAGAAGATCACTCAAATTACTGGAATCACCCAAGCAATGGTCGACAACGACGGGCTGCCCCTCTCTGAGGTATTGGTTCAGTTGAAAGAGTTTATTGAAGACCTTCCAATCGTTACATTCAACGCGGCATTCGATATGGGGTTCATTTGGAGAGCGGCTAAGAGGCATGGAGTCCCCATGAATAACCGCTACGCGTGCGCGTTGAAAATAGCCCGCCGAGCATATCCCGGTCTACCAAGCTATCGGCTCGTGGACCTGGCGAAAATGGGGAATCTGTCTGATGAGAATACCCATCGTGCCTTAGGGGATTGCAAGCGAACAGTGCCGATATTCATGGCTTCAGTCATGAAGATTGGCGATAGAATAGTGTGGGAAGTTCCAACGGTAGATTGGCGCGTTTCAGTGCAGTACCACAAAGAACGTGATGCCAACCGGGCTTTCATTGCGGAAACACGAGCGCTCGAAGCAAGTGATCCTGAATTAGCGGTTACGCGCTACTGCACGGCAATGGCGCGCATGTATGAATATGAGAGCTTGATCCACAATTGGTTCGGAGACGATCAAATATTAGACCGACTTACGCTCGTCCTCGGAAAGTTGGGCCGCTACGAGGTACTGATCAATTCCGTGGATTCGTTCATGGCGCGATTTCCCGAAGCACGTTCCAACATTATGATAGGCGTCTTAAAGCGAAAACATAGAGCCGTGAGCAAGCTGGAGTCACAAACCAGCCATCCTGCCCAATGACACTGCGGCTGCGCCCCCCACAATGAAACTGTCCGGTAGGGCGGGGTATTTCAATCTAGACCATCACAGCGCTCTACTGAATGGGTCACAGTCATCGATGGGGTTTGTCAAAGACCTCTATGCTGGCTGGCATGGCCGATTCAACGGGTTCTCTTTTTATGAGACTAAATGCGTATAGATGGTGCCACTTACGACGGAGTTAGAGGACTACTCCTGAAAAGTCGGCCAGCGTCCGGGTTTCCAATTTGCCGCCGCTGATCTTGAATTCTGATCGAATGACCGGCAAACCGGAAACTGCACCACTACCGAGCTTCCGCTAACTCCGCATCGGCTGCGCTTCCAGGCTAGTCCGCGCGGCAAGCAGCGCCGGCGCCAGGTTCACCGCCGCGCAAAGCCACGCGGTCTTCCAAAAACCAAAGACGGGGATAAGGTAGCCGCTGAGCAGCAATGCGCCCAGGCTCCCTCCCAGTAAATCAATGGCATAGAGCATGCCGAGCCTGCGCCGGCCGTCGGCCTTCGGAAAATACATCTCCGTCACCAAAGGAAACTGGTAGCCTCCCAACAAACCGCAAAGCGCGGCCATCGCAGGAAAGACGCACTGCGCGGCCAGCCAGCTTGCCGCCATCCCAGAAAGTTTTGCGAGCAGGCTCACCAGCAACATCAGCACAGGAGCAGACAAAGCAAGAAGAACCTGCGTGGATGCAACGGCGCGGCAGGGAGGATTGTTGCCTCCGCGAATGCGGCGCATGCCCAGCCAACCTCCAAAGGCAATTCCTGCCATGCACAGAGCAATCAGGATGGCGAGCTGATGGAAGATGAAGCCGTAAATAGATTGAAACGATAACAGCAGAAATATTTGCAGCGCCATCTGCGTGAAGCCCGTGGCGGCCATGCAACAGCCAGCCGCCGCGCGGGCGCGTTGCCCTCGAACAGGAACAAGCGCCAGAAGCGCCGCGATCATCAAAAGAACAATGAGAGAAGCGCCGAGAATGGTTGTGAAATTTACTTGTGCCGCGGCGCGCAGCCATCCGGCATAGGCAGGCTTGAACTGCGCGCTCCACAGCACAACGTCGAAGTAATAGGCAATGGGCGAGAAATCGCGATTGACTTGTGTCGTTGCCAGCGGCTGCAACGAATCACGCACCTGCGCCATGCGATCAGGCATCATGCGGTAGGGAATAAAGTATTCGCGAACATAGCGCGTTTTGAGATTGCGCTCGAGCAGCCTCGCAACCAGCACGTGGGGATTATCCGTTAGAACATCAGGGCGCGTTGCGGCAAAGAAGTGGATCGTCTCTCCCGGCAGAGCGACAACGTATGGGAAGACTTCTCGCAATGTGCGGTTGATGCAGCGTAAGAACTCCGCCAGGTCGGGACTAATGGCTTCCTCCGATGAACGCAGACCGAGAGCGAGCATTCCGCCCTGCGTCAGGTGATTGCGCGCGGAACGAAAGAACTCAGCCGTGTAAAACCTGTTCAATTGCGCGGTCTGCGGGTCGGGAACATTCACGATGATTACATCGAACGTGTCGCGCGTGGATTTGAGATAGTACCGTCCGTCCGCGTAGTGCAGATGGACCCTGGGATCAGAAAAGAGCAATGCGGATTCGGAGGGATAATATTGTCGCGCCATGCCAATGAGTGCGGGGTCCAGTTCGACCAGGTCGATGCGCTCGACAGACGGATGCCGCCGCGCCTGCGCGACAGCACCTCCGGCGCCGCCGCCTATCATCAAAATGTGCCGCGGCGCCGGGTGCTCCAGAAGCGCGTAGTGAACCGCCTCTTCAGCGGCGCTTTCGTCCGGCGAGTTGGCCAGGATGAGGCCATTTTCATACAGGCTGCGGATGTTGCCCGTTTCAACGACCGTAATGTTGCCATAAATTGAGTCGCGCGAGGCAAGCAGATGAAATCCGCGCCATTGGCGCTGCTGCGCTGATTGCTCCAGCCAGGGCGCAACCTCCGCAAGAAGAAAGACTGCGAAGAGCGCCGCCGCGACTGCTGCGAAACCGATCTGCTTGCGGCCCAGCCGAAACAAAAGAACAATTGCCATCGTAAGGTTCAGGACGAGCACCACGCAGGCAATCTGAAACGGCTCAAGATAATGCAGCAATACAAAGCTGGAAACGACACCTCCCAGAGCGGAGCCAGCCGCCTCCAGCAGGTATGCGGAGCTCGTTGCGGCGCGAGAGGAAACAGCACGCTCATGTCCATACATGCGTGTTGCGGCCACAAATAACGCGCCAGCAACTACACAGAACACGCTCAGGCAAAGCAGAGACGCAAGCAGCACCGGAACCGGCCCAACCAGTTCGCCAGGGACAGTTTGAAATAGGCTTTTGCTGGCACGCAATGCCCAGACCGCAAACGGCAGGCTGATACCAAGCAGACATTCGAGCACAGCAATCGTACGCCGCGCGTTGATTTCGCGCTGTATGATAGTGCCGCACAGGATGCTGCCGGCAGCTGTCCAGAAGAGCCACGTGGCAAGCATGATGCCCAGCGATATTTCGTTTCCGCTGAAGACGACCATCATCTCGCGCATGAGCACGATCTGGCCGATGACGGCGCTGAATCCTGCCAGTATCAGAACCGCACTGCTGGCATACTCAGGGCATGGCGCCATGCGGCTTGCAACGGAATGGAAGCGGTTGTTCATCCGAGAAGATTAGAATCCAGTTGTCTTAGAAAAGCAAGAACGACATAGAAGTATTTCCTGGTTAGAAATATTCTTGCACGCGCAATTGTATGTCAATAGAATAGAGCATCATACTTATATAACTAATAACTCAGCATAACTATAGAGTAGTTAGATGCATATTGCGTATTGCATCAACTTATTAAGTTTTCGGTGCCGCGCAAACAGGATATTCACTTTCTATGATGTGATCTCTAAAGACTAATATTCCCAAGGTAACAGTTCATCATCTACATTTAGCCATGTCGTTGATTCTGTTGACGTTATAATTATATCAGCCTACTTTTAATATCTACCAATTTTGCCGGTGCAGCACTTATAAAGTTTAGCGGTATCTGTAATTAATACTCTTATCTTTTTAGGGTGAAAACTTTACATTCGGAAACCATCATATTTCCGAAGATACTCCGTATCTAACAACGTGAGCAGGGTGACGCGCGTCACAGCCGCGCATCTTTACGAAGCCGAGAATAGTTTGGGTTTTGGAGAAATATACTCCCGGAATCCAGCGTAGCTTTTTAAGTGCGCGAGAGTCAAAGTAGTGCGTTCGTCGACTATGATCTTCAGGCGCAAAGAAACTCAACAGCACGCCCGATGCGGACGCGAACACGGAGGCAAGCGGTGACGAACTGGCGCGAAGAGTATCGGAAGAAGCGCATGGAAGCCGCGCAGGCACTGAAAATGGTTCGTCCCGGCGATCATGTCTGGATCCAGTCCGGGTGCGGCACACCATCACCTCTGGTGGAGGCGCTGATAGCGCGAGCTTCCGAGCTGCGCAATGTCGAGATCATCCACATGAAGACGCTGGGCGAGGCGAATTACACCAAGCCGGAGTACCATGGTGTATTTCGCCATCGCGGATTGTTCCTGGGTGACAATGTGCGCGAGGCGGTGGTTGCGGGACGCGCCGACTATACACCTATCTTTCTCGGCGAGATTGAAGGCTTGTTTTTCAGCGGTGCTCTGCCCCTGGATGTAGTGCTGATGCAAGTTTCGCCACCGGATGACCACGGATACGTGACCCTGGGAACAACCGTGGATTGCACATTGAACGCCACCCGCTGCGCACCGACGGTAATTGCCGAAGTGAATGAGCGGATGCCGCGCACGCACGGAGAAACGGCCATTCATGTGAGCCGCATCTCGGCAATCGTGGAAACATCACGGCCGCTGCTGGAGTTGCATCCGGAGCCGTTCACCGCGCTGCACCGCCGGATTGCGGAGAATGTTGCCTCTCTGATCCCCGACGGAGCAACGCTGCAAACCGGGATCGGCGGAATCCCCGACGCGGTGCTGGCCTGCCTGAAAGACAAGCATGACCTGGGAATTCACAGCGAACTGGTCGGCGATGGCGTGATCGATTTGATGGAGTCGGGCGTGCTGAACGGAGAGCGCAAGTCTCTGCATCGCGGCAAGGCAGTGATTGCGTTCATCCTGGGATCGCAGCGGCTCATTGATTACATCCACGACAACCCGGCATTTGAATTCCGGCCCATCTGCTACACCAACGATCCGTATGTCGTGGCGCAGAACGACAGGATGGTAGCCATCAACGCGGCGCTGCAGGTGGACATGACGGGACAGGTTTGCTCGGACTCGCTGGGGATCAAGCCTTATAGCGGTTTTGGCGGACAAGTGGACTTTATTCGCGGAGCCGCGCGCTCCAAAGGCGGAGTGCCGATTATTGCGCTACCTTCGACGGCAAAGAACGAAACGGTATCACGGATTGCGACGGTGCTGGAGCCGGGCGCGGGCGTGGTAACGTCGCGCGCCGACGTGCATTACGTGGTGACCGAACACGGCATTGCGTACCTGCATGGGAAGACACTGCGCGAGCGGGCAGAGGCGTTGATAGCCATTGCCGATCCGCGCTTCAGGGGAGAGTTGGAAGATTTTGCGGTGCGCTCCAATTACATGGAGCGCAAAACCGCGGCCGTGCTTGCCTGAGAACATACGGCTTGCCGGAGAGGAGTGAGTATGGCGAATGCGGACAAACAGGACCGAGGCGTACTGCGGGTGGACGTGGATGAGTGCAAAGGTTGCGGGCTCTGCGTGGAAGCGTGCCCGCCGAAGGTGATCGCCCTCAGCGTGCAGTTGAATCACTATGGCTATCGCACGGCCACGTATGCGGGCACGGGCTGCACGGGATGCGGAATCTGCTTTATGGTGTGTCCCGAGCCGGGGGCGATTACGGTTTTGAAGATCGTGCATCATCCGGCCGACAAAGAGCACGGCGTTGATACAGCGATCGCGGGAGCAAGCAAATGCACAAGCAACTGATGAAGGGCAACGAAGCGATTGTGAAGAGCGCGATTCTCGCCGGGTGCCGCGCGTTCTATGGATATCCCATTACGCCTGCCAGCGAGATTACCGAGGCGGCAGCGCTTTATATGCCGCTAACCGGCGGAGTGTTCCTGCAGGCGGAGAGCGAAGTCGCGGCCATCAACATGCTCTACGGCGCAGCGTCCACAGGTATCCGCTCGATGACCTCCTCGAGTGGCCCTGGGATCAGCCTGATGCAGGAAGGCGTCAGCTACATGGCGGGAGCCGAACTGCCCTGCGTGATCGCCGACATTACCCGCGGCGGTCCGGGCCTGGGCAACATTGCCTCCGAACAAGGCGACTACAACCAGGTGGTTAAGGGCGGCGGCCACGGCAACTACCGGACAATTGTGCTGGCGCCACATTCTGTGCAGGAGATGGCGGACCTAACCGCGCTGGCCTTCGAACTTGCAGATCGCTATCGCAACCCAGTGGTGCTGCTGGCGGATGGATTCATCGGGCAGATGATGGAACCGGTCGAGTTTCCCCAGACGGCCCTCGAGCCGCGGTTGCCCGATTGGGCCGTGGCAGGCACAAAAGAGACACGCGGCAATTTCATCACCTCGATGCATCTTGATAACGACGCACTGGAAGCTCACCAGCATCACCTGGAAGCGAAGTATCGCCTGGCGCAGGAGCACGAAACGCGCGCCGAAGAGTGGCAGACAGAGGATGCGGAGATTGTGTTGGTGGGCTACGGGATAGTGGCGCGGATATTGAAAGCTGTTGCCGCCGAGGCTCGCGAACTTGGTTTAAAGGTGGGCGTTTTGCGGCCCATTACCCTGTTCCCATTTCCTACAAAGTATTTCCAGCGGCTGGCCAAGAGCGCGCAAGTCTTTGTTGTGGTGGAAATGAGCAACGGACAAATGGTGGACGACGTACGGCTGTCGCTGAATGGAGCGCGGCCGGTGGAGTTTTTCAGCCGCGTAGGCGGGAACGTGCCGTCGCACGAAGAAGTGCTCAAGATTGTGCAAGACCAGGCGCGGCGAATCCGGCAGGCAATGCAGCGTGAAGAGGAGCGGATGGCACATGCCTAACGAAATGGTTTCTGAATACGCAGTTCTACACGGCAGGCCCAAATCATTCTTCGAGCGCTTTACGCGCAAAGAAGAGTTGCAGCACCAGACGCATTATTGCCCAGGGTGCGGACATGGGCAGGTGCATAAAATGCTGGCGCGGGCAATCGACGAGCTGGGCATCCAGGACAGGACGATCCTGATCAGCCCGGTGGGCTGCTCAGTGCTGGCCTACAACTACTTTGACGTGGGCAATGTGCAAGGCGCGCACGGACGCGCTCCGGCAGTAGCCACGGCAGTGAAGCGGAGCAGGCCGGACAGCATTCTGATCAGCTACCAGGGCGACGGTGATTTGTCGTCGATTGGAGCATCCGAAATTCTTCACGCCGCCAATCGCGGCGAGAACATCACGGTCATCTTCGTGAACAACGCAATTTACAGCATGACCGGCGGACAGCTTGCGCCAACTTCCCTGCTGGGACAGAAGAGCGCAACCTCTCCGTTTGGACGAAAGGCGGAGAACGAGGGCTATCCGCTGCACATGAGCGAACTGCTGGCGACACTGGAGGCCCCGGTCTACATTGAGCGCGTAGCCCTGGGAGACAACAAGCAGATCGCGCTGGCAACACGCGCCATCAAGCGCGCCGTGGAAAACCAGGTGAAGGGACTGGGCTTCTCTCTGATAGAGGTGCTGGCGCCCTGTCCAACGATCTTCAAGATGAATCCAGTTGACGCGCAGCACTGGGTGCGCGATGTGCTGGCCAAGACGTATCCGGTAAAGGTGATTCTTGATCGCACCAAGGATGCGCAGCCGCGGCCGTTGCCCGAGCCCGCGCCCGCGCTGGAGCGGATTCCGCAAATACTTGGCATCGACAGCGCGAGCCTGCCGAAAGGCAATCCTGTTGCGCGCGACGAGAGTGCGCCGGAGCTGGATCTACGCGTGCGGGTAGCCGGCTTTGGCGGGCAGGGAGTCTTGCTGCTGGGCGAGGTGCTGGCCGAGGCCGGGCTGGATGCGGGCCTCGAAGTTTCGTGGCTGCCGTCGTATGGGCCGGAGATGCGCTCGGGCACATCCAACTGCCATGTGCGCTTGTCCAGGCATCTGATTGATTCGCCCCTGGTGACGAATCCAACGGTGCTGGTGGCGATGAACGAGCCCTCGCTCCGGAAGTTTGTGAAGAGCGTGCCGCCGGGCGGATGGATTCTCTACAACGGCGACACCTTCCCGGACGATTGCGTGCTGGAAGGCGTTCATGTTTTGACGTGCCCCTTCACGCGCGTGGCCAACGAGCTGGGTGATTCAAGAGCCTGCAATATGGTGATGCTTGGTTCGCTGCTGGAGATCACCGGAGTGGTGCGGGATATCAACATCGACGCTGCGCTGCACGGGCTGGTGAAGAATCCGCGCTGGATGGAGTTGAATAAGCGCGCGCTAAATCGGGGCCGGGAGATCTATAAGGAGTTGTGCCAACAATCGCGCAAGGAGGTGTGTTATGCGAGCTGATGGAGATCCAAAACTGATTGTTTATTTCGGCGGAAAGTATGTGCCGCTAGCCGAAGCGCGCGTGGGTATTCTGACGCATGCGTTGAACTACGGCACAGGCGTTTTTGAAGGGATTCGCGCGTATTGGGACGAATCGCAGCAGGAGTTGTTTGTGATGCGCCCCGTGGAACATTACGAGCGCTGGAAACAGAACTGCGGCTTTCTGCGGATTGTTGTTCCGCCGTCGCCCGAGGAGTTGACCAAGATCACCCTCGAGCTGATGCGCAGAAACGCTTTTCGCGAAAATGTCTATGTTCGTCCCCTGGCCTACAAGAGCGCGGAGCGAGTGGGCGTGAGCTGCGACGACCAGGATGCCTTTGCGGTGGTCGCGCTGCCTTTTGGCGATTACCTGCCAACGGACCGCGGACTGCACGCGGGCGTGAGCTCATGGCGGCGGATTGACGACAATGCGATTCCGGCGCGGGGCAAGATCTGCGGCGCATACGTGAACAGCGCGCTGGCCAGCGACGAGGTTCGCCGTTGCGGCTTCGACGAAGCGATTTTTCTGAACGAGAGCGGTCATGTTGCGGAAGGAACAACCTGCAACATCTTTATGGCCCGCAGGGGAAAGCTGATTACGCCGCCGATAACCGAGAACGTGCTGGAGGGCATTACGCGCGATTCGGTGATGGAGCTGGCGCGGCGGGAACTCGGCTTTGAGGTTGTAGAACGCCCCATTGACCGCAGCGAACTTTATGTTTGCGATGAAATTTTCTTCACCGGCACGGCGGTTGGCATTTCACCTGTGACGCAGGTCGATCATCATCTGGTGAAAGACGGCGACATTGGCGCTATCACGCGCGAGATGCAGAAGTTGTACTTCGATGCGACGCGCGGACATTTGCAGGCTTATTGGAATTGGCTGGCGCCGGTTTACAAGCGCGGAATGAAGGACACGCAGAGCCATCGTGCCCCGACAGAAATGGTTGCATGTTGATCTTGTCGAATGCGGCTTGTAAACAAGCCCGGTTATGGAGGAAGAACACAGACGAGTACTACCAGAGTAGTAAATTGCGTTCCTGGCATCCGGTAACGCGAGTCACGACGGAACCGCTGCTGCCGGCATCTTATGATCGCTGCGGTATTATTTTGCGGCGTATTGCTTATTAACCCATTTGCAACTGAAATTCGGAGGAAAGATTTATGAGTGCAGCAATAGAGTCCCGCAAGATGATTGTGGAGGACTATGTCAATCAGATACTCAACCTCGTAAGGACCAAGAACCCCTGCGAGCCGGAATTTCACCAGACAGTTCTTGAAGTGGTCGAATCCCTGAAGCCCGTGTTGGAGCGCCACCCGCATTACCAGGAAGAGAAAATCCTGGAACGCATCACGGAACCGGAACGAGTGATCATGTTCCGCGTGCCCTGGTTCGACGACAAGGGAAAAGTTCAAATCAACCGCGGTTTCCGCATTGAGATGAACAGCGCTATCGGGCCTTACAAGGGCGGACTGCGCTTGCATCCCTCGGTCAACCTCGGCATCCTGAAGTTCCTGGCCTTCGAGCAGGTATTCAAGAACTCGCTGACCACGCTGCCTATGGGCGGCGGTAAGGGCGGATCCGATTTTGATCCCAAAGGCAAGAGCAACAACGAAGTCATGCGCTTCTGCCAGAGCTTCATGAGCGAACTGGAACGCCACATCGGCCCGGACACGGACATTCCGGCCGGCGACATCGGCGTGGGCGGACGCGAGATTGGCTATCTGTTTGGCCAATACAAGCGGCTGCGCAATGAGTTCACAGGCGTATTGACCGGCAAGGGCCTAGGGTGGGGCGGTTCATTGATTCGTCCTGAGGCCACTGGTTACGGATGCGTGTACTTCGCCGACGAAATGATCAAGACGCGGAAAGACACGCTGGAAGGCAAAATCTGCCTGGTCTCCGGCAGCGGCAACGTCTCGCAATACACAGTCGAGAAGCTGCTTGATTTGGGAGCAAAGACAGTTACTTTGTCCGATTCCGACGGCATGATCTACGATGCCGCCGGCATCGACCGCGAGAAGCTCGCCTTTGTTCTGGACCTGAAGAACAATCGCCGCGGCCGCATCAAAGAGTACGCCGAGAAGTACAACAAGGCCGTGTACACGCCTGTCGATCCCAAGCTCGACTACAACCCGCTGTGGAGCATCAAGGCAGATTGCGCCTTCCCGAGCGCCACGCAGAACGAGATCAACGCCAAGGACGCCACCCATCTGGTGAAAAATGGCGTGAAGCTTGTCTGCGAGGGATCGAATATGCCCAGCTCGATTGAAGCCACGAAGATATTCCTTGACGCCAAGGTTCTTTATGGGCCGGCCAAGGCCTCCAATGCCGGCGGCGTTGCCACCTCCGGGCTGGAAATGACGCAGGATAGCATGCGCTTGTCCTGGTCCCGCGAGGAAGTCGACAACCGTCTGCACAAAATCATGATCGCCGTCCACAAGAATTGCTTTGAAACGGCCGAGAAGTTCGGCACGCCGGGCAACCTGGTGAACGGAGCAAATATCGCCGGCTTCCTGAAAGTTGCTGACGCAATGCTTGATCAAGGCTTGGTTTAAGCCTCCGCAAACAGTACTACTTAACGCGGGAGGGAGCAATCCTTCCCGCGCATTTTCTTGCAAGACCGGTTCCCGGGCACTGCGCTGGGTTAGCAAATGCTGTAAACAAGTTCAACGAAAGAGGAGGAACGAAATGGCTACAACGAGAGTTGCAGATAACGCCTATGACGTTGCGCTGGAGAATTTCGATACGGCGGCGAACGCGCTGGGGCTCAACAAAGATATTCAGGAAGTGATCAAGTATCCCGAACGAATATTGACGGTCAGTATACCAGTGCGCATGGAAGACGGCCGTATTCACCGCTTCGAGGGCTTCCGCGTGCAACACAGCACGGCGCGCGGGCCGGCCAAGGGCGGCATTCGCTATCACCCGCAGGTAACGCTGGATGAGGTGAAGGCGCTGGCCACATGGATGACGTGGAAGTGCGCGGTGATGAACATACCGTTCGGCGGCGGCAAGGGCGGAGTTACCTGCGATCCAAAGAACATGACGCAGGGCGAACTGGAGCGCATGACGCGGCGCTACACAGCAGGGATACTTCCCATCATCGGACCGGAGCAAGACATTCCCGCGCCGGACGTGTACACGAATGCGCAAACCATGTCGTGGATCATGGACACCTACAGCATGACCAAGGGATACACGATTCCGGGCGTGGTAACCGGAAAGCCGATTGCCCTTGGCGGTTCGCTGGGGCGCAACGATGCAACCGCACGCGGAGCTTTTTACACCATCGAGCACGCCTGCGCGCATCTGAAGATCCCGATAAAGGGCGCCAGGGTCGTGATTCAGGGCTTTGGGAACGCCGGCTCGTATGCCGCGGACCTGCTGCATAATGCAGGAGCCAAGGTAATTGCAGTGAGCGATTCGACTGGCTGCATCTACAACAAGAACGGATTGGACGCACCGGCGCTGCTTCTTCACAAAGAGTCCACCGGGCGTGTTGCAGGATTCAAAGGCGCCGAGGCCATCACTCCAGCCGAGTTGCTGGCCATGGAGTGCGACATCCTGGTGCCGGCGGCGCTGGAAAATTCCATCCACGCCGACAATGCCGCGGCAGTGAAGACCAAGATCATCGCCGAAGCAGCCAATGGGCCAATCACTCCAGAGGCAGACAGAATTATGGAAGCCAAGGGCATCTTCGTGATCCCCGACATTCTGTGCAACGCCGGCGGAGTGACGGTCTCGTACTTCGAATGGGTGCAGGACGAGCAGCACCTGTTCTGGGAGGCGCAGGATGTCTACACCAAACTGGAACGCATCATGAAGACCTCGTTCGCCGATACCCTGAAGATTCATCTGGATCACAAGGTTTCGATGCGGACCGCAGCCAACATGCTGGGCATTGGGCGCGTAGCAGAAGCTGTCAGGCTACGCGGCGTCTATCCATAACCGGCAATAAGAAACAGGCCGAAGCTCTGCTCCGGCCCGAACCTTTCCGTGCGGCGCGCTCAAGCAGCAATTGCGCGCCGCTTTTTTTGCTTTGGAGAAGCCGCAGGGTACAAGCAGCTGTCTGAATTGCTTCTTTACGCAGTCGTAGCGATAGCTTTATCTTTTGGCTTTAGGCGTGAACTTGTGCAGGATGAACTCCTGCATCAAGCTGCTGACCAAGCGCTCGCCGGTGTCGATGGAAAAAGTCTCGAATGTCCACCCCAGACTACGATTCGATGATGGGTAGTAAGTGTTTGAGATGGCAGCTGAGGCCAAATCGCCACCCAAACTTGAGTAGTTTGCCTGCCAGCGTCCGTTGTCTCCCTTGCAGATAAAGGGGTGCGCGAGCGCGTACAGAATGCGAAACTTCTTTGTGCCCGTGCCTTTGTAGAAGTAGCGCGGGTCCTGGTGCAGAAGCGATGGCAAAATGGCGCCTCCGATTAAGATGTCGGAAAAGCCGTCGGCAGCGACAGCGCCAAAGCGCTGGCCGTAACCTTTCGCGCCCTGAACGAAATCAGGAGTGTCTCCCGCCTGGTCGATGCCTGCGAGAACACCCACGCCAAGGATAGTCATGGGATCGGTGGCGACTTTCATTGTGAGCTTAAACTTCAGCTTTGTCGTGAGCGGCACGGGGTTGGCGTCATAAACAACGAAGAAATTAGGGATAATGCCGAAGACGCGCTGTTGCTCTTCAAACCTGACTTGCTCGGTGGCGATTTGTTCATTGGAAGAATAAACAGTTATCGTTGTCTGCCCACCTTCGAGCTTAAGCCGGATGTCCGTCAGGGATATATATTGGCCCGGAGTGAGAACGAAGGCGGGTGAGATCCAGTTTATAAACGCCTTGGCGCTGATGGTAATGTGATAGGTAGCTCCCGGCTTGAGATTTTCGAATTCAAAGAATCCGTTATCGTTCGCCATGATCGTGCGGCGATCTGTAGGGTCAGGGCCCTCGAGAACGACGTTGGCTCCAGGAACGATTTCACCGTTCACATCAAGTACAGTGCCACTAATATGCCCTGTCTGCAGGTCGTGCGTGACGCTCTGGGCCGGCTTAGCTGTGGTCTGGCTTTGCCCGGCAGGAGCTTGCTGCGGCTGCGGAGCCTCAGGAAGTTCAGCGGCGGCGGCAACGATCAGGGCGGAGCCTGGTTGCTGCGAAAGCAGATGAGAGGGAGATGCCAGAAGGGCAATGCCCGTAAGAAGTATTGTAGGGATATAACAATAACCTGAATGCATCCATTCACCTGTAGTGCTGTCGGCGGCTGCTCTCGAAACGGTCCGCTGGGAAGAACTGCCTGCCCGATCCTTTGAGCCTGTTTAGTAGCAGAATAACATAACGAGCCGGTTCAAAAGCCTGCTTGTGAAGCCGCGAGAATTCCGTCCAGCAGTTAGATAGCCTCCTCCGAATACCGTCGTGATTGATTGAAAACCGCAGAAATTCTAAGGCACGGTAGCAGCGTCCCGCATGGCCTTACGGGCTAATTTCTCGTGATGCTTGCGAACAAAGAACGCGGCGGCATCGGGATAGAACTCGCGAATAGAGGTGAACCCAACATCGCGCATGCAGGCATAGCCGAACTTGGTGGCCAGGACGCTGAAACTGGTTGCGCTGGTGGGGTAGTAGGTCCGTGAGACCACCTGGGTGAGGACCTTGCCGCCGAGTCCGGCGATGTTGGGCGTCTGGCGGCCGCCATAGGTGCGCGTCACGCCTTGCCGGCTGATCACGTAGAGAGCACGGATTGCGATGTTGTGCCCATTGCCGAGGGCGTAGAAGCGTGTGTCTTCGTGGATGAGGCTGGGCAACAGCCACGCGCCGAGATAGGTGCCGTCGGTCTTATCCAAAAGGCCGCGCCAGGAATATGCATAAAAACCGTCAACGCCCTTGCCCAGAGCGGGGTGCTCATTCACGCCTTCGGCGGTAAGGGAGGTGAGACCGAGAAAGATGAAAGAGGAATAATCGGTTGCCTGATGGGTGGCGACAGTGAAATTGTACTTCCAGCCCGGAGGGTGGGGCGCGGCCCCGCTGGAGACGGAGCGGAAGTTGGGCATGAAGCCGAGGATGCGCTTCGGTTGCCGCCGATCAAGAGGGATGGGAACGCCGTTGGCGTCGACAGCATCGTTGGAGCTGGGCTTGGGGTGCTGACCGCCGTGATTGGCGCCCTGTGCTGACGGGACGGCCTGCACGAGGTCTGGGAATAAGGTCAGCTCAAATGGCCAGGTGAGTTCGGCCGAGGAAGAATATTTGCCGGAATCGGGCAGGGGGGCGCTGGCAACCAGAAGGCTGGACGACGGCTGCGGAGCTTCGGGAAGCTCGCTGGCGACAGCCGCTCCGGAGTCCGCTTCCTGCGCTATCGCGCAAACAGGCAATGCCGTCACGGCTGCTCCAGCAAAAAGTACAACCGCAATCCAAGAGAAACCTACACGCATCCGATCCTCTTTTGTGGAGCCAGCATCCTTTTGGGCGGCTCACGCAAAAGTCGAGTCGAACCGGAGGGCCACTTCATAGAATAAATCACCCTGCACCGCGTGGTTCACTCAACGCGCATCCAGGGTAAACTCCATTTTCCGCAAAGGCTGCTATTCCCTTAGACGGAATTATATGGCCAAAGGTGACAATTACTTGCCTGTGTAATGGGCCAATGCGGCGCGGAGGCCGGAAATCCTCCCCTTTCCGTGTTTATTAGATTTATTCCAGCAGGCCGTGTAAAGTGACAATCAAATCCATATACAGGAGGCTGCACCGATGCCCCATCCCCATCCCGTCGTTCACTTTGAGATTCTTGGCCGTGACCAGAATCTGCTGGAGGAGTTTTACAAGGCCGTTTTCAACTGGGAGATTACGCCCGCCATGGAGGGGTATTCGCTGGTCAAACCCGGCTCTGGCATCGGCGGCGGCATCGGCGCCCGGGAAGATCACGCCGGGCATGTCACATTTTATATTGCGGTTGCGGACATACCCGCCGCGCTGGTGCTGATCGAGAGCAAGGGCGGCAAGACGGCCTTCGGCCCGCACCCCATCCCCGACGGCGGCCTTATCGCTGGCTTCACTGACCCCGAAGGCCACCTGATCGGGCTGGTGCAGGGGCCGAAATAGAGCGGCGAACCGATTGCAGTGTCAGAATTGCCCGGCAAGAGTATAAGCCGCTGCCTGAACAGTGATCATCCGTGTCATTGAATTTGTGGGAAATGCCATAAATCCCAGTTTTTCGTGAAAACGCTTCGCGATCTCGCTGATCGAGAATTGCCCGAATGCCGGCAATTTCGGTGGCTTGGGCAGTTCCGAGGACGGCATTCTTCAAACGTGCATAGATAGAAAATTTCAGAAAGGATGGGGCACTCGACAATCGCCAGCCCTCGGATTCTCCTTCGAGTCTTTCCGCCCGACTCTTCCGTCTCTTCGATAGAGACTAGAGACTGCTTTCATGTAATACCAATCACCCACATCATCAATTCTATTTGCGGCCTGTGAATGCGCCCTCGCGCGTTAAATTCAAAGCATGTCGCAAGGAGGAATTCCATGGCACGTCCCAGCATTCTGCTGACTTCTGCGGTACGGACCGTGATCATTTGTCTTGCATCCGCGAACGTCCTTCCGGCCATTTGCCTTCACGCCCAGCAACAAGAGCACAAAACGCAAATTCCGCAACTCAACATTCCGGCGCCTACACCCAACGACAATTTGAAGTCGGTGGAAGTGCTTGCGGACCGGCAGGTGCGGTTCCGCATCTGGGCCCCTTCCGCCATCGAGGTCAAGCTCAATGCAGAAGGTCCTGAAACCACTCCGGGCATGACCCCCGAGGACCTGAAGACCTTCAACGCGGGCATCGCAATGCACAAAGGCGACCTTGGCATCTGGGAGATGACGATTGGACCAATCAAGCCCGGAGTCTATCTCTACAACTTCATCGTCGATGGCGTCAGCGCCGCAGATCCGCGGAACCCGATCTCCGCCCAGACCCTGAATCAGCCTCGCAGTATCTACGAGGTTCCCGGCGCCGTCTTTTCTGAATACACTCCAGAAGTGCTGCATGGAGTGATCGGCGTGGTCTATTACAACTCCAAGGCCACTGGCGGCCTGCGCCGCATGCACATCTACACTCCGCCGGGATATGAGAATGGTGCTGAGCGGTTGCCCGTTCTCTATCTGTTGCACGGCGCCGGCGGCACCGATAACTCCTGGTCTGTCACCGGGCGCGCGGGCGCGATTCTTGACAACCTGATCGCCGCCCACAAAGCGGTTCCGATGATCGTCGTCATGCCAGCCGGGCACATCTCACGCGACTTTCGCATGGGCTCCGGAAGCGGCAGTATCGGACACGATGTTTTCAATAAAGATCTGGTAGAAGACATCATGCCCTATGTAGATTCTCACTACCGCACCTTCACTGACCGCGATCATCGCGCTCTGGCCGGTCTGTCGATGGGCGGAATGCAGACTTTGGCTGTCTCGCTGAGAGATTCCGCTGATTTCGGCTGGGTGGGAGTCTTCAGTTCCGGCTGGCTTCCCAACGCCCTAAAAGAGGCTGAGGAAGTGGACCTGGCTCAGTATCACGATTCGGGCAAGCCCTTTCACTTGTATTGGTTCGCTATCGGTCAACACGACTTCTTGCTCAACAACTGCCATGAGACCGTGGCCATGCTGAACAAGGCCGGCATCAACACCATCATGCACGAGAGCGACGGCTACCACACCTGGAGCAACTGGAGAGACTACTTGAATCTCTTTGCCCCCATGTTATTTCAAACCGCCCCTGCTCAAAAGTAGCCGGGTGCCGGGTTCCCCATCCTTTTCACAGACTTATCGTGGAAAGGATGGGAGACAACGCCCTCTTGCGGGCAAACCAACTCACTTGTTCACACTGCAAAATCAATAAAGCCGCGCTGCGGATCGGTGGAGACCAGCTTCGCTGTCACTTTGTCGCCCACGTCCAAACCTTTGCCGCCGCTGACGACCATCCCTTCCGCGTGTGGGTCGAGGGTGCGGACAAAGACGCCGTAGTTATTCACGCCGGTGACGATGGCGGGGAAGCTCTGGCCTATGCGCGGTTGCAGTACAACAGCGGCGATGCGCTTCTCCATCTCGCGCTCCACCTTGCGGGCGTTGTCCTC
Organism: Occallatibacter sp.; assembly: GCA_049522175.1. Lineage (GTDB taxonomy): Bacteria > Acidobacteriota > Terriglobia > Terriglobales > Acidobacteriaceae > Telmatobacter. Next base: position 149,333 of record JBEKOC010000002.1, read on the forward strand.
CATCAGCGTGCAGTGAATCGCGATGGCATTGAGGTCGCCTTCGGAGTAGGGCTGTGGCGCCTTGGCCAGCCAGGCCTTCATCAGCCGCTGCGTCACCATGTCCGGGAAGCGGCGGTTGGGGGCGGTCGAATGAGTGTAGTCCTGCACGGCCAGGCCGAAGTGGCCGGGCGAAACTTCATTGGGCTTGACCAGAACGTACTCGCCGGGGCCCATCAGCTTCACAATCGTCAACGACAGGTCCGGAAAGTGGTCGGGGTCCTTCTTCTTCTGCGCCAGCAGGAAGTCGTTGAGAGCCTTGGAGTCGGGCTCGACGGGCAGCTTTGTGCCCATCCCTGCGGCCACCTCGACGATGCGATCCCAGCGCTTGGGCGTGCGCACGATGCGGCGGATGGAGGCTACGCCGGCGTCTTCAAAGGTCCGGGCGATGACGCCGTTAGCCGCGACCATAAATTCTTCGATGAGCGAGGTGGCGCGATTCTTTTCCAGTTGCGCAATCTCCACCGCCTCCTGGTCCAGCATTACCGGGCGCGTCTCGATAGTTTCCAGGTCCAGCGCTCCGTGCTGGAAGCGGCTGCCAACCATGCGCTGGGCAGCCGTGTCCTGTAGTTTGAGTTGCACAGCCAGATCGGCGCTGGCGGCCACCTTGGCAGGAGCCGGACCGCGTCCCTCAAGCCATGCGCCCACGCTGTTATAGGCCAGCTGCGCATGATTTCGGACCAAAGCCCGGTAAGCCTTTCCATCTGACGCTGTTCCCGCCTGATCCACGGTAAACTCGATCACTCCCGCCACGCGGTCTTCGTTCTCGTTGAGCGAGGTGATGCCCTCGGAGAGTTCGGCCGGCAACATGGGAAAGACCTTGACGCCGGTGTAAACCGAGGTTGTCTCGCTTTTGGCGTGGGAGTCGAGGATTGTGCCCACCGCGACGCGCGCATCCACGTCGGCTACGCCTATGAGCACGCGAATACGGCCATCAGGCAGTTGCTCGGCCCATTCGATCTGGTCCAGATCCTTGGAAGTGTCGTTGTCAATCGAGGACCAGAGAAGATTGCGCAAATCCTGAGCGCCGGGGGCGGCGGGCAGCTCGGGATGAGCCTGGATCGCAGCCAGTTCCTTGTCGGTTCCGGCGGGATAATCCGGCTGAAAGCCGTGTTCGATCATGGCGGCATGGGCCGCGGCGACGAGATTGAAGTGAATGGGCTGGTTGGATTGCATGAGGTGAGCTCCTTCGAACTGAAGAGCTAGGCTAACATGGTTGGGCTGTTTGGTGTGAAAGAACGGGGACGTGCAGATTAGTGGTCCCCCACCCTTTTCGCAACGAACGCGAAAAGGATGGGGCACGGAGATTTTGTGGAACCGATGAAAACACGCTCTTATTGGATGCCCAAATCGGAGAGTACCTTGGGCTTGGCCTCATCCACAACCAGCAGGTTATGACAGGCCGAGCAATCCTGGGTAATGCTGGCTCCGCCCTTGGCCGCGTGCTCGCCATCATGGCAGCGGAAACAGCCCGGATAGTCCATGTGCCCGATGTGATTGGGATGCGTGCCCCAAGTCACCTTCATAAACGGGAAGACATTCTGGCTGTAGAGGATCACCAGCTCGTCGCCTGCGGACTTGACCTGCGCTGCTTTCGCGGCCAGCACCTCGGGATGCTCGGCGCGATAGAAGGCTTCAAGCTCGACGGGAATCTTCACGCTTGCCTCGGCTTCGCTCGAGTAATTCGCCTTGAGCAATTCCAGGCTTTTCTTGTGTATCCAAGGCAGATCGGGGCTTACCGCGCCCTCGGCCATGGCCCGGTTGAGCGCGTCTTCCGCGGTCACAAAGGTGTGCGCGGCACGGTTGTGGCAGTCAATGCAGTCCATCACGCGGCGTTCGCCCGCAGGCACGCCAGCGCCAGCGGCGGCAGTGGCAAACACCGTCTCCGTGCCGTCGTCGTTCCGCTTCTGCACCCACGGGATCGATGTCCGGGTGGGATCGGTGGCGACATACTCGATGTGGCCGAGGTGAACGCCGTGTATGCCGGTCAGATGAGAGAGCGAATCCCGCCCGCCCAGGTGCAGCACCACCACCGACTGGGTCTCGGTGTTCTTTTCATCGTCGGCAAAACTCGACTTCACCAGCAGCTTTTCGCCGATGAACCGGGCCGGCGTGTGGCAGCCCTCGCAGGTATACCGCGCCGGGCGCAGGCTTTCAACCGGCGACGGAATCGGCGTGGGGTAGCGGTCGAATGTGACTTCAAGAATCTGCTTGGTGCCGTTCACCTTAGCGGAAAAGTACGCCGCCGCGCCCTCGCCTATGTGGCAGGCGACGCAATCCACATGGGAGTGCGCGGCGATCTTGTAGGCCGTGTACTCGGGGTGCATCACGTGGCAGCTCTGGCCGCAGAACTGCGGAGAATCCATGTAAGCCGAGCCGCGATAGCTGGCTATAGATACCACTAGAAAGTTTACGATAGTGGCTGCCAGAACGATGTCCACGCCACGACGAAAGATCTTGTCGTTGAAATCGACCTTGGGAAACTCCAGCGGAATCTGTCCGGCCTTTTGCAACTTTTTGCGGCGCGCCCACATGCCCGCAGGGATCAGAAGCAGTCCGCCAACAAAGAGGATGGGTAGAAGCAGGAAGAAGATGATGCCCAGATAAGGGTTGTCATTGGCCCGGCCAAAGAGTTCCACCAGCCAATAAGCAATCATGGTTACGCCGGAGGCGGTAGTGATTGCTCCACCGGCCAGGCTGATGGGATTGTTGCCGAAAAACAGCGCCGGGCGCACCCAGCCTTCACGGAATTGTTGAAACACTTGCACTTTATACCCCCACTCACAAGCGGTGTTAGCGGAGTTAGCCGCGCTACGCGCGTGTTAGCGGGGCTAACACTGCCAGCACCAATTAATGTTGCAACTGTAGCGATGGCCCGTCAGTAACGGCGGGCCTGTCGCGTTCAGCCACGGCCCTTATTGGCCGGGCGGTAATGGTTGCGGGTTCAGGAAGCTGCGATAGAAGATTACCGCTTCCTTGATCTGCGCTTCGGGAAGTCCCGAGACCGACTTCATCTTGCCCGTGTTGTTCTTGATGGCGGTAACCATCTGCGCCACGGTGAGATTTTTGATGGCCGGATCAGAGACGGACTTGATGCCCATCATCTTGGCCATCCCCGGACTGGGAACCCCGGCAGACCCGTGGCAGCTTTTACAGTGGGCATTGTAGACCGCCTCGCCGCCGGATTGGGCCAGGCACGCGGCGCTGGCCAGGCAAACCACAGCCGCCAACACCATCAGAGATTGAATCGCCTTTGTCATTGCAAACCTCCTTGAGTTTTTGCCGGCCAGATTGCGCGAAAGAAGCAACTACCGGGAGTTTTCTTCCTTATACTACAACCCTTGCGACAGAGAAGAGTCGCTCTGGTTGCAGCCGGAATGGCAAGATCTAACCTCTTACATGAAACGGCGCAGTTCCTTTCATTCGGGAACTGCGCCGCTGGTTAGAGAGCCCTGCCCTGTCAGAACGCGTAATGCAGGGAAAAAGTTACGTTGTTCGCATGGAAGGTCCGCGGTGCGGTCAGGCCGGATGTTGGTTCGGTTACACCGGTCAGATAGGTTGGAGCTAAACTGCTGCAGAGAACAGGTACTGCACTCGTAGAGGTTGAAGTGCTGCAGTACAGCGAGCCGGAGGGACCGCCCTCACCGTAGCCGTAGTAGTTGTACTCTGCCTTGAAGATCAATCCAGCATGGACCGTCCAGGCAAGATTCACAAAGGGCGTCTGATACTTGGAGACCAGCGAGCCGTTGACGTCGCGTGCATCGTTGAAGAACCGGGTGCCGTTTACATCACTGATGCGATAGCCGATGCCGGAGTGAATTTTGTCGACCGGGGAATAACGCAGAGCCGCCGACACGAATTGCGTAGGAGCATCCATGAAATCCCTGCCATACCATTCCCCTAAAACAGGTGCGCCGGAGTGCGCAGTATTGTAGTTGCAGACGCCATTCGCGTAGACATTGCCTGTTTGTGTGGCGGAGGCGGGAACAGAGCCTGGAGCCGGTGCAGCGCCAGGCAGAGTGGCCGCAGCGCCGCTCAGGAAGCAGATGTTGGTCGCCGCATATACGTCGCTATAGGCGTAATTGAAATCCAGCCCATAGTGCTCATTCGGCGAAATCACAGCGCCGAGACTATAAACCCGGCTGTAATCGACATGATTGAGCGGACCGTAATACGTGCTAGCGGTGGCCGCGTTTTGGTTCGTGTTGTTATGCCGTTCCAGGTCGTTGAAGGCACCCGAGAACGTCGCCCAGGGCTTTGGCTTGTAGAGGGTATGCACCCTGTAGTGCCTGGTTTGACGCGGGCCCACCGGAGTAAATGCGTTGTCGTCGTAGAGCACCTCGGCCGTGCCATTAAGATCCCAATTTTTGGCGGGGCGCAGGGCGGCGTTAAAGATTCCGCCGTTTTCGTTGATGGTCACCGTTCCATTGTTATCCGCGCCTGCGGCTAACGGGGCGTTATCGGCAACGCCATTTAGGCCCTCGCCGATTCTGTGCGTGCGGTAGCGATAGGTCAGCGAGAGCGTGGCGCGCGATGAAGCATCCCAGGTTCCGGTCAGGTTATTGGTAAAGAACCTCTGGCCAAAGTAGGCCGGCATGGGGGTATTGATCGCGGCTGCTCCCGTAATCGAGGAAGCGCCGGTGGCAGCCACAGTCGTGGTCAGCGCGCCGGAGTAGGTGATGGTTTGATTTGGGGCTGCGGGCGTCGACAAGGTGGTCTTGTTGGTGAAGACGGCCGTTCCGGGCTGGTGAACATCGGAGTAGTTAAACTGTTCGGAGAGGCTGACCTTCTTTGTAGCCTGCCAGACAACACCATAGTCTCCGGAGACAACCTGCCGTTTTGCGCTGGCGTTGGCGTTGTATGTGATCGAGCGAGCTGCCCCATCCAGGCCCTGGAAGTTCTCGTAGTAGTTGGGCAGGTTCATATCTGCCTTGGTGTAGCTCAAATTGCCGTTCATGGTGATGTTCTTGATGCTGGAGCTTTGGAAGCGGAAGGTCTCCGTGGGGGTGAGAATGCGCGTCGGCTGCGTGCGCGTATAGCTGGTCACCACATCGCATGCCGGATTGATGATCGGCAGGCCGCCGGCGGTTTGCGCCGGCGAGAGGATGGTGTAAGGCGCTGTGCCCATGCTGGTGGTATTGCAGCCGGCGATGCCGTAGGCCGTCTGGCTGTCAAAGTTGCCCAAGTCGACCGGCGTTCCATCTGCCTCCTGCACCAGGAACCCGTTCGGGTTCAGCGTAAAGTAGGAGCCTGTCTTGAAGTGGGTGATCACCTCATCGAAGCTGAACTTGGTATGCTGATAGGGCTTCCAATCGACACCCATCGTGAATTCGTCAGTGCTGTTGCGCTGATACTGTTCGAGCAGGGCGTTGTACTTGGCGATGGTATAGCTGGGGCTCATGCCCGGACCCTGGAAGACGTTCTGCGAGTAACCCGCGCGGAAGGTCACTGTTGCGAGCGGATAGAGGGTGAGGTTGGTGTCCGTCATGCGGCGCACCGTGTTGAACATCACCGTCGAGTGATTCAGCTGGGGCCACGCCAGCGAACCCGTTGGCGCGGTGGTGGGTCCGATGGGAATCGACTGATTCGTGTTGATATTCGGGTTGCCCAACAGGTCGTAGTCGGAGTACTGGCGGTCGCGGCGGAACACTCCCGAGAACTCGTAGAGCTTGCCCTTGGAAAAGTCCAGCTTGGCGAAGTTGTACGGATCGCCGCCGAAGCCGTTGGCGACAGCATGGAGTAAATCAACCTGGGGGTGCTTGTTGGCCGGCAGCGCGCGTAACTCAAAGGTCGCGCCCAGAATGCGCGGCCCGGACTGCTGGTTGACCAGCGTGTCGTACATGGCGCCGCTGCCCTTGATGTCGGCAATGTGCCCGCCGATGTCCACGGTCTGATGGGATGTATATCCCTCCGGGACGGCCATCGGCTCACTGGGCGTGGGAATCTGGGCGGCAGCGATGCCCGTCATCAGAAGGAACATGGCGGCTGCAAAGCCCCCAGCGATGCGCTGCATCCTTGCGGTAGTGATCTGTTGATTGGACAGCCGTGAAAACCAGCCTACCTTCTTCATATTGAAGCCTCACTTGGAAAAACATTGTTGCTGAAATCAAAAATCTTGAACTCGTGAACCGAGCTTGCCCGGGACATGAGCCGCGCCATCCGATGCTTCCGGAGGGCGCGGCGCAACTCCGTTACCGTTTGAAATACGGGTCGATATTGGAGCCATGGATCATGGTGTGGCAGTCAATGCAAGGCTGCAACTCCGCCGATCCTGAGTTCACCCCATGAACAGTTCCGGCCGCGACCGGGCTATGGCACTGGTTGCACAAGGTGTTGATCGTGGGCATATTCAGAAGCCGAGCATTCTGAGATCCGTGCGGAGTGTGGCAGGCCAGGCAGCCTTCCGCTTTGACCGGCACATGCTCATACGCGAATGGCCCGCGGTTCTCCATGTGGCACTTGGTGCAGATCGCGTTCTGATCAGCCGTGGACTTGATGTTGTTGTTCCCGAAGGTGCCGTGAACATCATGGCAGTCGCCGCACTTGACCAGGCCTTCGTTCACCTTGTGATGGAAGGGCATATCGAAGAACGGCCTCACGTCGTTGTGGCACTGGAAGCACAGCGCAGGCTGCGCGGCCTTCAGCAGCGGCTCCTCCTTGCTGGCGTGAATATTGTGGCAGCCGAGGCAACTGACGCCCGCCTTGGCATGAGGAGCACGGTCGTAGTTGGGATGCGCGCCCGCGTGGCAGCCCTGACAGTTGGCGTTCACTTCTTTGGGCGTGGCCTTGGAGGGGTTGAAGATCTTGCTCACATCGCCGCCGCCGTCAACGTGCCCCTTGCCCGCGCCGTGGCAACCCTCGCAGGTGACCCCGTTCTTGCCATGCTGGAGGGCTATTTTGGTGTGAGGATTATCTTCGAACTTCTTGGACACCTCATCATGGCAGGTGGCGCAGGTTTCGCTGCCCACATAATTCGCGGGATTGGTATCCTTCACCTGCGCGGTGGCCGGCTTATCGCCGGGTGCCGGAGCTGCCAGCACGGGGACGCACAACATTCCTGCGCCCAGCATCAACATCCAACAAACTCGCAGTCCCGGATTCTTCCCCGGTGCCGCACCGATCAACAATCGCGTAACAGGCCCATCTCTATGCATCAAATACCGCCTCGGGTGCTCTCGTAGCCACTTCCGCATACACATGCCGGTGTCCCATACTCAAAACGGCTATTTCCCCGGGGGGAACGCCGCTCCGGCAGCAGCCATGTCAGCCGCCCTGTTACGGAAGGAGCTCATTGTGCGGAGCATCACTTCTGCGCTGAATCCTACTTTCTTTTCGGCAAGCCAAACGGTGACGCCCATCACATATATGAGGGCTTCTCATTTCGTGTCAGGATTTCCTGTCCCATAGTGACATGGATTCCATTACGCACACTATTCACGCCTATGTCCAACAGAACCAGCCACCTGGACAATTACAATGCCCCGAAACCCGCAATCGCCGGATAAAAGGATACCCCTCTTGGCAATAATGCAAGACAGCGGCTTGGCGCTGTGAGAAACAGGATTCCTTCAACCTTCGCCACACCCATTGGAGGCCAGAGTGCAAATGTCCGGCATGCAACCGTTACCGGCTTCCCTCCACACTGCTTTGGCGGCATACCGCCCCGCGGGACTGGTGGAAACGTGTGCATCTTACGCTCGCGCAAGGAAGAATCTCCGGCTTTTCAGGCCTTATATAGACGTGAGGCCCATCACATCCACGGGGGCTCCGTCTCCGGCAAAATCTCTTCAGATAGAGTCTCTTCCCCAGGAGGCCAGGGATTTTTCATCTCGATTCGGCCCTTGCTTTGCGTTCAGGAGCGAGTCAAGAACCGGGATGGGGAGATTTGGACCGGCGGCGGACGGGACAAGACCATGGCGCAAACAGGGAACTCGACAGCAGCGCAAACACGGCAGAAACACATTGCACGGCAGGTTCCGGTGGGATGCGCCGCCTGCTCCAATCGCCGCCCCGGCTGGTTCTGCTCCCTGGGCAGCGCCGTACTGGCCGACCTTGAGCTTGCTACCAGTACCGTTTCCCTGCCCGCTCAGTCTTCCCTCTTCACCCAGGGCGAGGATGCGCGCTGCCTTTACCTGATCTGCGGCGGCTATCTCAAGCTCACCGCCGGGCGCCATCAGGATCGCCAGATGATCGTCCGCGTGGCCGGACCGGGCTCCATGCTGGGCCTGTACGCGGTTCTCTCCCACGGCGTCTACGAGGTTTCAGCCGAGACGCTCACTGCCGCCCAACTCCGCCCTGTCGAGCGCGAACGGTTTCAAGGCTTCCTGCGCTCCCACAAAGAGGCCCAGATGCGCGCCGTCCAGTGCATCTGCCAGGAATACCGCTTCGCCTTGCAGGACGCCTGCCGCATCGCCCTGGCCGACACCGTGGCTGCGCGCCTGGGGCGCCTGCTGCTCGAACTGGCCCACCAGATCGGCGAACACCTCGATGGAGGCGGCTTCCGCTTTCCGCTCCTGCTGACCCACGAGGAGATGGCCTCCATGGCCTGTACCACCCGCGAAACCGTCACCCGCACTCTGGGTCAGTTCCGCAAGGAGGGATGGATTTCCATAGAAGACTCCCTGGTTACCCTCCACGATCCAGAACACTTGCAAACGCTGAGCTAGGGCCTGCTAACACTACTGGGATGGCGGCGACGGGGGCCGGTTTTTCCCAGTTCTAGGAGCGAGAAGCGAACTGTGGTCAATCACTGGAGCGACGAGCGACAACGAAATGGGGAAAACCGGCCCCGTCCCTTCGGGTTGCGGCGGAAATCCGGCCATACTTCGTTGTCGCCCTTGTGCTTGGAACAACCAAACCCTGCAGGCTCCGCCTCGTCTGGCCGGATTTCCGCACGCAACGCCATCCACCCCAGTAGTGTTAACAGGCCCTAGGGCCTCTGTATCTTTTTTCCGCTCCCTACTGCCGCTCTGCCGAGTCCAAGAGCTATCATCAGTGGATAGGGATTAAGAACCGGGATTGTTTCCCTCAAATTTTGCCAGAACTGCATTTGCTGATCCTTGCCCCCCTGTTCTGGCTGGAGTTCATCGTGCGTATGACTCGTCTTGTGGCTGGCTTTTCTGTTTTCCTGCTCTCCTACTGTTCTGCTGTAGCTCAGAATCCGGCACCGGCTCTGGCCGCGCCTCAGTCCGCCGCTGCCTCAGCCGAAAGCCCGGCGATTCAGGAATTTCAGAAGATCGAAGACGCTTGGGACAATGCCATCAACGTGCGTGACCAGTACGCCCTGGAACTGGTGCTCTCCCCCCTGTTCGTGGACGTTTCCGCCGGCGGTGACATCACCACCCGCAACCAGCAGCTGGCCCAGTTGATCACCGGCGAAGACAAAACCCTCCATCTCGAGCAGAAGGTAATCACCGTGCGCATGCTGGGCGACATCGCGGTGGCCAACGGCACATACGTGTTGCATCACAAGGTCGGCTCTGCCCAGGTGGACGAAAAGGGCGTTTTCACCCACGTCTTCGAACGCGCCCATGGAGGTTGGTTGTGCATCAACTCTCAGCGCACCAGGCTCCCCGAGGACACCAGCCCCAAGCACAAAAAGCAATCCAACGACGAGATGCCCTTCCACATCCCGTTTATCAGCAGGGGCGACAAGGGCAGTCAGTAGCGCTGTGGCGGCGGAATGAGTCGATTCGCCAGGTGACGCCTTCTGAAAAAGGAGGTGTCCATTGCAGGCACTTCCAGCCTTTCACGCCTGCAAATTGGCGAGTTCGGGCTGAGTAAACGACCAATGGGAATGGACGATGCGCCAACCGTCGCTGCCGCGCCGGTAGACCTCTGTTGTATTCCAGCGCATTTCGTCGCCGCCTCCGCGAGAAACAAGGCAATAGGTCAGCAAAGCAATCTCGCCATGCACTTGAACCTCGGAAGCGACGAACTCATAGCTGTCAATGAATATCTTTCCACGCAGTTCCGAGTAGTACTGCCGCAATGCGTCTAGGCCATCGATCCGCTGCGGAAGGAATGGGTCGAAGTACACAACATCCGGAGCGGAGATTTCCAGAAAACCGTCTGGATCGCCCCGGCCCCAACGGTCGAGCGCGGCCTGCTCCATCGCCAGAATTTGCGCGGAAACTTCATCTTCGGGCATCGCAAGACACTCCTGAAACTTCAGAAAGAACTATAGTCCTTCCGCTTGGCTCCTTGCAGCCGGATTGACACATGCACCAGCCCCAGGGCCGCCGGCGTCACGCCGGGAATGCGGCGGGCCTGGCCAATGGTCGCGGGCCGCACCCGCTCCAGCTTCTCGCGCATCTCACGCGAAAGCCCGCTGATGATGCCGTACTCCAGCCACTCAGGAATCGCGACCTCCTCGGCGGCCTTCAGCATGGCAATAGATCTTTTCTGCTGATCCAGGTAGCCGGCAAACTTGATCTCGGTCTCCACGGCGCGCGCCTCATTACGCAGCGCCGCTCGCGCTTCGGGAGTTTGATCGGGCTGAGCAATCATCTCCGCCAGCAACGGATCGCCGGCCAGCTCGTCCCGCATCGCCCCCAAAACCACCTCAATGCCCACCTCCGGCCGCTTCAGCAGTTGCGCCCAGGTTAGTCCGGCCGTTGCCGTCAACTCGCCCAACCCCGCCGCGCCCAGCCGATCTGCGTCCACCTTGCGGGTGATGAGCAGCCGCTCCAGCGCGCTCATCCTTACCTGTTTGTGCTCGTACTCCGCCCAGGCCGCGTCGTCGATCAATCCCAGCCGTCTGCCATACGGGGTCAGTCTCCGGTCGGCGTTGTCGATGCGCAAGTGCAGCCGGAACTCGGCCCGCGAGGTGAACATCCGGTACGGCTCATTTGTCCCAATCGAGATCAGGTCGTCAATCAGCACGCCCGTATAGCCTTCGCTGCGGTCCAGCGTAAATGGAGGCTCGCCCTTCAGCATCAGCGCCGCGTTTATCCCGGCCATGATTCCCTGGCAGGCCGCCTCTTCGTAGCCGCTGGTCCCATTGATCTGCCCGGCCAGGTAGAGGCCCGTGAATGCCTTCACGCGCAGCGTGCGGTCCAGCTCCGTCGCGTCCACGCTGTCGTATTCAATGGCGTAGCCGGGACGGAGCATCTCCGCCTGCTCGAGGCCGGGAATCGAATGGACAATCTCCCACTGCACCTCCATGGGCAGCGAGGTGGCCATGCCGTTCACGTAAACCTCGTGGGTGTGCAGCCCCTCCGGCTCCAGGAAAAACTGGTGCTGCGTCTTGTCGGGAAACTTGACGATCTTGTCTTCGATGGACGGGCAATAGCGCGGCCCCACCCCCGCGATCTGCCCCGAGTACATCGCCGAGCGATGCACATTCGCGCGGATGATGCGCAACGTCTCCGGCGTGGTGAAGGCGATGTGGCAACTGATCTGTGGCTGGACAATCTTTTTCGTCCGGAAGCTGAAGGGGGTCGGCTCGGCGTCACCCTTCTGCTCCTCAAAAGCCTCCCAGCGGATCGTCCGGCCATCCAGCCGCGGCGGCGTGCCGGTCTTCAAACGGCAGGTCCGCAAGCCCAGCGCGCGCAACGCCTCGCCCAACAAAACTGACGCCGGCTCCCCGCTGCGTCCGGCTGGATACTTTTCCTCGCCGCAGTGGATCAGCCCATTCAGAAACGTGCCGGTAGTAATAATCGTTGCCCCGGTCAGCAGCCGGCGACCATCGCGCAGCTTGAGGCCCAGAACTCTCCGCCTCTGTCCACTGTCCACTGTCCACTGTCCACTGTCTTCCATCACCAGATCGACCACCTCCGCCTGCCGGATGTGCAGCCCCGGCTGCGACTCCAGCACCTCGCGCATCCTTACCCGATATAACTGCTTGTCGCACTGCGCCCGCGGACTCCACACCGCCGGACCACGCGAGGCATTCAGCAGCCGAAACTGAATCCCCACCGCGTCGGCCACCTCGCCCATCACGCCTCCGAGCGCGTCCACCTCGCGGACTAAATGTCCTTTCGCCACGCCGCCAATCGCCGGATTGCAGCTCATCTGCGCAATCAGGTCCAGGTTCATCGTGATGAGGGCCGTCTTCATCCCCATGCGCGCCGCTGCCATCGCCGCCTCGCACCCGGCGTGACCCGCGCCCACCACCACCACATCGTATTGTTCGGTAAAAGCCATCTAAGGCTATTCTACGGATTCTTGAATGATGGCGCAGAGTCTATCCTGTGCGAGTTGGATGGTTCACCCGTGATTATCGCTGCCTTGAATCTGACCTGCTGTAATGAACTTCAAGAATCGTTCTCCGAAAGGCGATAGGTGATAGGCACGCCTCGGCGGAGAAGTGAGCAGTTCCTCCATCTGCCTAATTGCGTCAATATGAGGGCTTCCACTAGTCCCAGAAGAGGGTCTTTTCGTGTGCAGCTTCTCGATAACCAGACCAAAGCCGCTAAGGCGGGACAAGCTGCTCAGCACATCTGCTCCATATTCGATTTTGTGCAAATGGGGGAGCCAGCCTTTCAGCTTCTCATTATTCAGTATTTCTAAATCCTTCGCGCTGAGGTCACGGAGAACCCGGATGAACATTTCCTTGTCATCGGTCTTGAATTCGGCTGTGCCGGCATTTGCTAATGCATCGCCAAACATTTTCAATTTCTCTGAGTCGTGCGTGGTGTGAAGCCGCTCAAGCACAAGTGCAATTAAAGTCTGGAATTCTTCCGATTCGTAGTAGCTCTTGTCTGGAATCGCTTCCTCGATCCGCTTTTGTTGAGCCTCAAGCTCTTCGGCAACTCGGAGAAAGCGCTTCTCAAATCTGACAGAGCTGAATGCTAGAAGAGTCGTCATGATTTGCGACACAAAAGGAAAATTCGCCAAAGCTGCGGCTGCCGCTGTAGCTGACATCCCGAGACGGACTAAGCGAGTAGGCAGGGCAGAGCCTGCATCGACATCTTCTCTGGCTTGTTGGAGCACAATCTCGACAGGGTCATCAATAGCCATTTGTCCTCCATCTTGTTTGGAAAGGTAGTACATGACTATTCTACTGATTGTGCGATGCTTGCGCCGTTCCGATCATGCAGCGGCAAGCAGTACACTGACAGACTTGGAGGGTTTATGCGAGTCTTCGCGGCGCTGCTTTGTTTTGTGGTTGCATTGTGCCTTTTTGGGTATTCGATTCCAAGCTGGGTACAGGCCGAACAGAAAATCTCTCGGCTCGGAGATGAGCAAGTGAAAGCGTTCAGTCGGGAGCTGTCGGTTCCAAATCATGAGAAGGAACTAGAGTTGGCGATCAAACAGGCTGAAATCGACAAATCGGAGGGTAAAAGGGTCAACCACCAAGCAGTCACCTTGGCTCAAAATGTAGTTGACAGTGACCGGTTTGCTGCCGGTTTGAATCCATCGTTTGAAGAGCTTTCGGGTCGTATCGATGTAGTTCGACACGAAGAGCATTTCTTTCAGGCATATTTGGTTGTGGCCTTCGGCTTTTTGATCGCCGGCCTGGTGCTCGCATCCCGGAGGAAGAAGGCGACAGATACTAATCTCACATAGAGCTAGCTCATAGCCTCGGTTACCACGAACCCCATGGCACGCAAGCGCCGTTTGCCGCACCGCTCTTTTAAGCTCAATCACAGACCTTCTGCGAGCGAATAGCGAGCGTATGCCGCACCGCAGGTGCTTTGTAGATTATTTCCCCATTTCATGCACAATAATCCTTAGAAGCTTTCCCTCCAATCGTCCCGGCACGTCCTTTTTGCGCCGCTTTCCAGCCGGAATCGGCCGACGGAGGCCAAAATGTCCCGTAACTCCTTTGCTAGGAATATTTTGTAGGGAACTTCTTTGTTTTCTATATTTTACAGCGAAACCCTGCCTGTAAATTCAAGAAAACAAGGATTTTACGCCCAAAATACGGGTGGGGGTACCCCTGAGGGATGCGTTACATGACTTGGATGAAATGGCTGCTGGAAGTTTTGCTTCAATAGAACAAATACTTCCGCCAGCGGTCATCCGCCCGCCCCAGCATGCGCATGATCTGGCGGCTGGTGTGCAGCGAAAAGGGGCGCGGCTCGCGCAGCAGGATCATGTCGTCGATCTCGCTGAGCATGCGGTTGCCCTTGTGGCGGTTGCAGGGATGGCAGCAGGCCACCAGGTTTTCCCAGGTCGAGTTGCCGCCGCGCGAGCGCGGAACCACGTGGTCCAGCGTCAGATCGGCGGGCGGCAGTGTCTCGCCGCAGTACTGGCAGGTGTTGCGATCGCGCAGCAGGATGTTTTTACGCGAGAGGGCTCGCGTCTGGTAAGGGATGCGCCGGTACTCCAGCAATCGGATCACCGAGGGCATGGGAATGCGGCTGCGCTGCGCGTGGAGAATCAGCCCGTGCTCCTCCTCGGTGCGCGCAATGCCCTTGAGCACCAGCACCAAAGCGCGGCGTGCGCCGCAGATGTTGATTGGCTCATAAGAGGCGTTCAGCACCAGCACCGGCATCTGCAGGATGTGCGTGGAGTGGATCGTCGCCTTTTCACCAGCCAGCGCCGCGGCCCTGGCAATGGACTTTTGCTTGCGTGCGTGAATCATGGCTTTTCCCAGCGACATCCTTTTTCCCCTCGTCAAAAAGATGATTGCTCGTGCGATGAATCAATGTTTGCCTCTTGCATGGTTGCGGCCGGCGATCTGCCGGCTGATACAAAATAATCCTCCGCGTCGTCAAACCGTGTGGAAGATCCGCGGCGATTGCCGTACACGCGTCCTGCCCTGGCCAGCGTGGCCACCCGCACCGAGGCTGCCCCGGCCTGAGCCAGCGCCAGAGCCGCGGCGCGGGCGGTTGCGCCGGTAGTAAGAATGTCGTCGATGAGCAGAACGTGCCTCATTGTTACCGCGGCCGGATCGGAGACCTCGAAGGCTCCCTTCACATTCAGGCGCCGTTGGCGCGGAGTCAGGCCGAACTGGCTTTCGGTGGCGCGTATTCGCATCAATGTGCTCGAAGCCAGCGTGAGCCGCCACTCAGGATTCGATTTGGCGAGCTCCGCAAGCGCATGAAAAGCCAGCGAGCGAGCCTGGTTGAATCCGCGCTCGGCATACTTGGAATGGTGCAGTGGCACAGGAACCACCAGCATCTCGCCGGGCGCTTCATCCGACAGTTTGGCGATAGCTTGGGCTAGTATCCCTCCCAGCCCGCGAGCCGCCGCATGCAACCGGTCATATTTGAGAGCGTGGATGGCCGCCTTCATCCGGCCCTCGTAAGGCCCGTAAGATACCGCCCGCATAAACGGCGGCGGCGCCAACCGGCAGGTCTTGCACAATCCGGAGCTCGTTGGACCGGCCAGCACCGGCGCGTCGAGCGTATCGCCGCAGCGCACGCACAGTTCTCCGCTCTGTACGGAAATCTCCGTCCAGCAAACATCGCAGATGGGCACGGAAGAGAGATGCGGCAGAGAGGAGCCGCAGAGGGCACAACAGGAAGGAAGGAGGGCGCAACTCAAGGAGTCCACGGGACTTCGCAGCACACGAACCACCGCGCGCCAACGGGAAGTCCCCGAGGCTGGAAGGTCGAATGTCAGTGCACTTGAATCACTGCGGAAGACACACCTCGCTTGAGGCCGGTCAGGCTCAACACTGCCGCCTTGACGACAGTATACTCGGACCGGGCCGGAGATTCCATGTCTCTCCCTCTTCGGCTATCATCCTTCTTGTGAAAAACCGAGCGTGGTTCTCTCTTTTCAGCATTCCGATTCTGCTGGCGTCAGCCGCGAATTCGCAACGCTATGTCGAGCACGAGATCTCGATTCCTTGGGTAATGGCAGGGCCAAGCGGTCTTGATGCGCTATTGGTTTACGTGGACCTGCCCGGCAAACACCCGCTGGTTGTCATTACGCACGGAAACGCGCCTAGTCCTGAGGCTCAACCTCTAATGAACCCCTGGCAACAACTTCCCCAGGCGCTGTGGTTTGCCCGCCGCGGATGGGTCGCGCTGGTGGTCGTGCGCCGCGGAAATGGATTCTCGGGCGGGGAAGATGATACTCACCACGGCGCACGGTGCCCGCAGACCAATTATCAGCAGGCCGGTGAATATACCGCGGAGGACATGCGCATCGCCATCGACTATGCCCGCAAGCTGCCGCAGGTGGATGATACCCGCATCCTTGCCGCCGGTGTTTCAGCCGGAGGATTCGCAACCGTTGCACTCACCGCAAAAGCCCCACCCGGCCTGGTAGCGGCCATTAACTTTGCCGGGGGCAGAGGTTCGCAGGCAACCCATTCCGCGTGCAATATGGGTGACCTGGTCAATGCCTTCCGCAGTTTCGGAAAGACTTCTCGAATTCCGATGCTCTGGATATACGCAGAGAACGATAAATACTTTCCACCGGAGCAGGCGCAAAAATTCGAGGCGGCATTTCGTTCAAAGGGCGGCCAGGATCAATTCGTTCTTGCTCCCGCTATCGGACAAAATGGGCACATGCTCTTCAATCGCGTCGAGGCATGGTCAGCAACCGTGGACGACTTTCTCAAGGCGAAGAAGCTGGCCCCCTTGGCCGATCTGCTTCCGGAGCCCAAGCCGCCCAACGTCATGCCTCCCGCCGGGCTAAGTGAATCCGGCCTACAGGCATTTGAGAGCTATTTACTGCAGGGCCCGCACCGGGCTTTTGCCACTTCCGAACATTTCTATGGATCATCCGCGGCGAATATCAACGTGGACCTGGCGCGCAGGAATGCTCTGGAGCGTTGCCGGCATGCGGCAGATAACAAGGAAACCTGCACCGTCGTCTACGTGGACGATACGCCCGTGAATCCATAGAACCGCGGTGACGTTTTCCTGGTCCGCTCCCGCCACCCGCATGAGAGAGGGCGACAATCTAAAACACCCCCGCTAGATAGACCTCGCCCGCATGAACCTTTTCTTTTCTAGCTCCGCTGGCCGCCAGCACCACCGGCGACAGGGTCATCACCGGGCAGCGTGCGTGGGCCAGCACCTTGTACACCACCCCGAGGCGAGCCACGGCGGCAAAGGCCGATGCGCCCTGCGCGCCGAGCACGATCAGGTCGGCCTGCTGCGCCCGGCCTTGGTAGATCAGCTCTTCGGTGGGGTCGCCCTGCGCCACGGTCGATTGCACGGCGATCTTCTTCCGCAGCGCAACCGGAACCAGAGACGCCATCTCGTCCTCTATCTGATTGATGCTCCGGCCGGCCAGAATCTCATGCCGCTCCTGGGGGCGGATTACATGCTGCAAAACCAGGCGCGCGCTGTGCTCCGAGGCCAGATCTACTGCAAAGCCGGCCACCATGGCGCTAGACTCGTGCAGGCTTAAGCCGCACAGGATTGTCCGGATGGCGAAGTTGCTGTGCCCGCTCTCCACCACTTCCGGACCGACGATGTAAACCGGGACGCCGGCCAGGCGTAGCACGGCCTCGGCCACCGAGCCCACCAGCAGCTTGCCGATAGGACCCGGAGAATGCGTGCCCATGACGATACGGTCAACCTTCCGCTCGCGCTGGTAGTTCAGAATCTGGTCAGCGGCCAGCCCCGGCCGCACCACCGTCTCGCATTCCACGCCCGCATCCCGGACGCGCTCGGCCAGCGGCTCCAGATGCTCCCTCTCGTCGCGCGCGGCTGCGTTGGAATCGTAGTAGAGGACGCTCGAAGTTTCCGTCGCCGAAACCACCAGCGTGTCATAGGCGTGAAATAGAATCAGTTCCGCGCCAAACTCGACGGCTTGTGCCAGGGCAAAGGCAAAGGCCTTCTCATTGGCGGGAATCTCAGAGGCAAACAGAATGGTGGAGGGCTTGCTCCAGCCCGGCTTGAGGACGGTGGCCATGGGAACCTCCTGGAGGTGCGGCAGACGATGGGCAGACTTGCATTGGCTTACGGCGCCCGATGGCGCAGCACGGCGCCGGTGAATCACGATAAGGTCACATAAACTCTAGCTTCCGATGCGCCGGAAACCAGTGCGTTCGTAAAAAAAGCGCGGAATCCAGAGCAACAGATCTACAGAAAGGGAATTGTGCACTCCTTTTGGGAAATTTGTCTATCAAAAGTTGGTCAAAAAATACCCAATGAATCAAACAAGGTGATCCAAATCACATCCAGCCGGGCCCTACGGCTGTTCTTCTAATTCAGAATCCGGTGCCCCTGAGCGATTTTCCAGTTCAAGGGGCTCTGCTGTAACCTTTCATGGTGCCCTCCTATCAGAGGGAAATCATCCTATCGGCAGAGTCATTGGATTACTTGAATGACGAAAGTCAGCTCTATTCCCCAGCGCTGGCCCAATCAACAGGCCCTAGGAGGTTTCATGCAACCGATGCACAACATTCCCGCCCGTGGCGGATTGAACTTTGACGAGACCCCCTTTCTTGCCATCTGGGAGGTCACCCAGTCCTGCGACCTGGCCTGCAAGCATTGCCGCGCCGCCGCCCAACCCATCGCTCACCCCGACGAGCTGACCAATGCCGAGGGCAAGGCGCTGATTGACCAAATTTCCGCCATGGGCGTGCCCATCTTCGTTTTTACCGGCGGCGATCCGTTGAAACGAAAGGATGTATACGAGCTGATCCGCTATGCCGCTGATAAGGGCGTGCAGGTAGCACTGACCCCCTCGGCCACGCCGCTGCTGACGCGCGAGGCGATTTTCAAGTTAAAGGAAGCTGGCCTGGTCCGGCTGGGCATCTCGCTGGACGGCTCGACCCCAGAGATTCACGACGCATTCCGCGGACTTCCCGGCGCTTATGCGCGCACCATCCAGGCTATCGAATGGGCCAACGAGGCCGGCATTCCCATCCAGGTTCACACCACCATCAGCCGCCACAATGCCCATGATCTGGATGGTTTATGCGCTCTCTTCGAGAAGCTGGCCATCGTCATGTGGAATGTTTTCTTCCTCGTTCCAGTGGGACGCGGGCAATTAAATGACCTACTTGACGCACAGGAATTTGAGCGCATTTTTGGGCAAATTTACGCGTTATCGAACCGCGTCAACTTCCAGATCAAGACCACCGAGGCTATGCACTACCGCCGCTACCTGCTGCAAAACAACCTGGAAGAGCGCAAAATAAGCCACGGAAGCGGCCATCCGGGCAACATTCAGCGCGCCGCTGCAACGGTTTATGAGCCAGGCGCACCCACCAGCGACGCTAAAACCCGCACCGCCAACTGGACCACCCGCCGCGTGAACGACGGCAAGGGCTTCCTGTTCATCTCCCACGTGGGCAACGTCTACCCCAGCGGCTTTCTGCCCATCCACGCGGGCAACATCCGCGAGACCCCGCTCAGTGAGATCTACCGCAACGCGCCTATTTTCAAGTCTTTGCGCGACACCAGCAAGCTGGAAGGCAAGTGCGGCGCCTGCGAGTACAAGGAGATCTGCGGCGGCTCTCGCGCCCGTGCCTACGCCCTCACCGGCGACCCCCTCGCCCAGGAGCCCTGCTGCATCTACCAGCCCAAGAACTGGGACCCGGAACTGGAAAGCCACGCCGCGGCGTTTGCTAAAAGCTAGCTGCTAGCTTTTAGCCCGACACGCCTGGTCAATACGCGCCGCATCGGCCACACAGCCTTTTGCGAAGATATATCGGCGTATGATTTTTTTGGAGGAAGACGCGATGTTCGGGAAGATTCTGGCGGTAGGGTTGGTTTGCGCGGGAATGGTGTGTGGACAGACGGCGGTAGTTCCTTCGGCCTCGGTATCTTCGATGACTGCGGCGACTGCGGCCTCAACATCGGCGCCAACCATGGCTTATCGATTCGACGTGGTCTCGATTCAGCAGAGTAAATCGCCGATACCACAGAATGTAGCGCCAGGGGTTATTCCAGAGGGATATCGCAAAACTCACATACCGATGTGGGTTCCGCTGATGACGGCCTATCTTCCGCAAGTCGGGGGCTCGGGGTACTACTTGCATGACCGAATCAAAGGGCTTCCTGACTGGGCGAATTCGGAATACTTCGACATTGATGCGCGCATCTCCGATGAGGATCGGGCGGCGTGGCAGAAGCCGGAGACGCAGCAGATGATGTTGCAGTCAATGCTGCAAGCGATGTATATAGAGTGCTGCAAGTTGACGGTGCATCGTGAAGTGAATGAGCTTCCTGTTTACTCGATGATGGTTGTTAAGGGTAGGCCGAAGTTCAAGGAGACCGATCCGATGGTCGATCTGCCCAAGGGGCAAAAAATGGATTGGGGTGGAGTCCTGGTCCTCGGTGAGGACGGAGTCCATCTGTATGGGATCCCAATGAAGTCGCTGGCATCGTTCCTATCGGCCTTCTTGTCGATGTCCGGTGGAGTCGGGCGCCCGATTCAGGACAAGACCGGACTAAATGGCCGGTATGACGCCACGCTTAAGTTTCCAAATTCTGATTGCTCTCCTCCAAATCATACGGAGGGAGCGGCGGAAGATCTAGGCGACGTAGCCAACTCGGTGCTGAATGGTCTTGGGCTGAAGCTGGTTCCAGACAAGGGGCCAGTGGAGACGCTGGTGATCGACCACATGGAGCGGCCTTCGGCGAAATAAGGATGGCTCTCCTCTCGACAGAATGAATCATATTGTTCATGCTAATCATATTGGTCATAATGACCGGAGGGTGCTATGGTCACCGAGGTCAACGCCGTCAATTTTCGCCAGAACCTGGGCGAGATGCTCAACCAGGTCCAGTACCGAAAGGCCAGTATCGTGGTGAACAAGGATGGCAAGCCCGTTGCCGCCCTGGTGGACGCCGATCTCTTTGCGCGCATCCGCGCGATGCGGGATCGATTTGACCAGCTGAGCAGCCGGGTTGCCGAGGCTTATGCGGGTGTTCCCGCCGAACAGGGCATGGCGGAGATTGATGCGGTAGTGGCGCGTGAACGGCGGAGTTGAAGGGTAGGATGGCCGGCCTGCGCGTTGTTCTGGACACCAAAGTCCTGGTGTCGGCGCTCGCTTATCCCGTCAGTATTCCCGGACGTATCCTGGACGCCTGTCGGGAGGGCGAACTCGATCTGGTTCTGTCGCGGTACATTCTCGATGAGATGGTTCGCATCCTGCCACGGTTGCCGCGCATCAAGCTCACTCCCGCTGAAATTCGCGATCTCGCGGATAGTTTCCTGTTTTTGGCGGAGATTGTCGAACCTGGCACTGAATCAGATGAATCCCTGCGCGACCCCGCCGATCAACTGGTTCTGGGTACCCTGCGCGCGGCACAAGCTGACTACCTTATAACCGGGGATAAAGATTTGCTTGCGCTCGGAGAGCGATACCCGATTGTCACTCCGGCGATCTTTTGGGAACGGCATGGACGATAGGGCGTTTTCAAGGGCCTGAAGGTTCAGCCCCCCTGCTTATGCCTGGATGTACAATCCAACCTCAGAAAGGGTCTCCTTCTAACAGCCTTTTCTTCCCAAGCCCCAGGAATAAAATAGTGTTTCCGCATGTGGTTGTTTGCATGGCCGGCGTTGTTTTTGCGAGGAGAAGATATGAACAGGAGAACTTTCAATCAATTGGCAGGGCTTGGAGTTCTAGGTACATTGATGGAGGCCAGGAAACTGGATGCCGAGCTGCAAGCGATCCTGCAACACGATGCCGCGCAGATTCCGAGCCTTAACGCCGATTGGCCAGCACAGACGTATCGCCGGCTGCTGGTAGACATGCATGTTCCCGACTGGGGAAACTTGCTTTCGGAGTTCGATCCGGTGGCGTACGTCGATACGATTGCCGCCGCCGGTTTTCAGTCTCTCATGCAATATGCCAACTCGCACGTAGGGCTTTGTCTATGGCGGACAACGTTGGGCAAGATGCACGCCGGGATGAAGGGGCGAGACTATTTCGGCGAAGTGATGGAGCAATGCCACCGGCATGGATTGCATCGCGTGGCCTACTACAGCCTGGTCTTTGATGACTGGGCGTATGAGAATCACCCGGACTGGCGCATCCTTCCTGAAGAAGGATACGATGCTCCGCTGTACAGCCGCACCGGAACAGTCTGCGTGAACTCACCCTACCGGGAACATTCGCTCGCGTGCCTTCGCGAGCTTGTGGGGATGTATGACTTTGAGGGCATTTTTCTCGACATGACCTTCTGGCCCGCGGTCTGCTACTGCCCTCATTGCACGGAGCGATTCTGGAAAGAGTACGGCACAGAACCGCCGCGGATGGTGAACTGGAAAGATCCGGTTTGGCGCGCATTCCAGGCTTCGAGAGAACGGTGGATGCGAGAGTATGCCCTGGCAGTCACCGCGGCGATCAAGGGCACGCGCAACATCTCCGTGTATCAGCAGTTCGGAACAGTATTCGGCTCGTGGCAAAAGGGAGTGTCGCTGGAGCAGAACGACGCGTCAGACTTTTGCGGGGGTGACTTCTACGGAGGAGCGGCCCAGTTTTCGCTCGTATGCAAGGCTTACCTGAGCCTGACGCATACCCGGCCGTTTGAGTTTATGACGACGCGAACCATCAACTCGCACGATTTTGAGACCACCAAGCCGGTGGAGCAGATGCTGATGGAGTCCATGATCCCGGCGATTCATTCTTCGGCCTGCCTGCTCATCGATTCGATCAAGCCGAGCGGCAAACTGAACCCCAGTGTATATCAATATTTTTCTCAGGTGAACGCGCAGCAGGAAGCGTATGCGCCTTTTCTTGGCGGCGAGTTAATGGCGGATGTCGCAATCTATTATGACAAGGCGTCGATGTACGATCCCGAAGCTAATGGGCTTGCTGCCACGGTGCTCGCTCCCAGCGAAGCCCGGCAAGGCCCGCGGACTCTTGGCCTGCCGGAGCCACAGCATGAAGAGAATAATCTCCCGCATCTGGATGCGGTTGTTGGCATGGCGCGCATTCTACGCGAGGCGCACATACCCTATGGCGTTGTAACCAATGTGACGCTCGATCAACTGAGCCGCTATCGCGCGGTACTCCTACCCAGCGTGCTGGAAATGACGCCGGAACAGGCGGATCGCTTCAGAACTTTTGTGCAAGAGGGCGGAGTGCTCTACGCGAGCGGGCCTTCCTCGCTGTCCGCGCCCGATCAGCAAAACCCGCGCTTTCTTCTGGAGGATGTATTTGGCGTCAGCTATGAGGGAACGTTGGGAAAGCTGGTAAAGAAGAACCCGGACTCAACCCCGCTGATGTGGCCGACCTACATTACTCCTAAAGATGCTGAGTTGAGGAAACTCATTTGGCCGCAGGAGAACGTCACGTTTCCGGGCGTTGTAGTCAAAGGCAAAGCGCACTCTGGAGCGGATGTGCTGGCCGCCGTCACTTTGCCCATTGTGCCTCCCGATGCGGGGTACACAGTGGGCGTGCATTTTACGCAAATCTGGAATGATCCGCCCGCGGAGATGCCGGGACAAGACCCAGCGATCGTGGTGAACTCGTTTGGGAAGGGCAAGACGATCTGGGTGGCAGCTCCCATCGAGTCGCGAACTTCGCGCGTCGAGGCCGGCATAGTTTTGAATCTACTCAAACGGTACCTGGCGCCGCCGTACAAGTTTGAGGTGGAGACGGATCGCTCGGTGGAGATGACGCTCTTCCACCAGCAGGACAAGAAGAGGCAGCTTGTAGGGCTCCTGAATATGCAGGAGCAAACGCCGAAGATTCCCGTGGGCGCCACGATTCGCGTTCAGACGCCAGTTGGGCACGAGGTAAAACGTGTGCTCATGTTGCCTTCGAAGAACGAGATTGCTCCAGAGAAAGTTGGGCGCTACGTGCAGTTCAAGGTGCCGACCTTTTCCACCATTGTAATGGCGCTGGTGGAATACGAGTGATAGGATGGGCGCCCGCGCAAGGATTTTGACAATTGATTTTGCGAGGCTGTGCTGAATCGGGCTCGGTATTTCTGATTCTGGCGGAATGTCTGCCGGATGTACAATCCATGCTCAGGGGAGATTCCTATGAGTTCATTTAATTCGTTGCGGCGCGATTTTCTGCGCACCGGCGGAATCGGCATGGCGGCAGCCGCGATTCCCACTGCTTCATTTGCTGCTTCATCAGAGGACAGCAAACCGGCCGCCAACCCTGCTTCGCCTGTCTTTGATGTTCGCACATACGGCGCGACGGGAGACGGCAAGACGCTGGACACGCCGGCAGTGAACAAAGCCATTGAAGCCGCAGCTGCCGCAGGCGGCGGCGTGGTGCTCTTCCCGGCGGGAAGCTACCTGTGTTTTTCCATTCGCCTGAAGAGCCATGTCCACCTGCATCTGGAGGTGGGCAGCGCCATCATTGCCGCCGATTCGCCCAAGCCCGGCGAGACGACTGGCTACAACGGAGGCGTGTACGACGCCGCCGAACCCAAGACCGAGTGGGACGCTTACCAGGATTACGGTCATAACCACTGGCATAACTCGCTGATCTGGGGCGAGGATATTCACGACGTCAGCATCACCGGAACCGGGCTTATCTGGGGCAGAGGCCTCAGCTTCGGCGCCGGCCCTGGGCGTCCTCCCGAAGCAGAGCGCAGAGGCTTCGGTCCCGAACCCCCGGCCGGCGCCGGCGCAAACAGCCAGTCTCCGGCGTCGGCACAGAGCAGCGCTCGGCCTCGATATTCGCGAGGCGATTATCCGATGTATCAGGCCGAGCAGCCGGGTGTGGGCAACAAGGCCATCGCGATGAAGAACTGCCGCAATGTGATGCTGCGCGACTTTGCGATGCTCAAGGGAGGCCACTTTGCGCTGCTGCTTACCGGTGTGGATAACCTGACCATCGACAATCTCAAGATCGATACGGACCGAGACGGCATGGATATTGATTGCTGCCAAAATGTGCGCATCTCCAATTGCACGGTCAACTCGCCATGGGATGATGGCATCTGCCCCAAGTCGAGTTATGCGCTGGGCTATACGCGACCTACGCGGAACCTGACTATTACCAACTGCTGGGTGACAGGATATTACGAGTTAGGCACGGTACTGGACGGAAGTTTCAAAAAGTTTACGCCTGACTTTCATGTGCCGCGCACTGGGCGTATCAAGTGCGGAACGGAATCAAATGGCGGATTCATCAACATCACCATCTCCAACTGCGTCTTTGAAGGCTGCCAGGGGTATGCGCTGGAAACCGTAGATGGCGCGCTGCTGGAGGACATCACCATTACCAATACGACCATGCGCGATTTGGTTTCAGGGCCGATCTTCATGCGGCTGGGCGCGCGGCTGCGCGGACCCAAAGAGACGACCAAGGTTGGGACGCTGAGGCGTATCCTTATCAGCAATCTCGATTGCTACAACGCGCCGCAGAGAATCAGCTCGGTATTGAGCGGAATTCCGGGTTATGCAATTGAAGATGTGAAGCTCGCGAACATTTATATCGAGACAGCGGGCGGCGGCACGGCGGAAATGGCCAAGATTGAACCGCCAGAGAACGAGAACAAGTATCCGGAGCCGTCGATGTTCGGGTCCATGCCGGCGTCGGGATTTTTCATGCGGCACATGCGCAACGTGGAGATGAGCCACGTGGAGATTGCCAACACGACTCTCGATGCTCGTCCGGCGTTTTATCTGACGGAAGTGGAGCGGGCGGACTTCTTCGCCGTGACGGCTCCGCGCGGGACGGATGGCGCTTTCGCTCTGCACGGAGTGAGGGACCTGCGCATCGGCTGGAGCAGGGCAGCGGCGGATACAACGCTGGCCAGCGTGGACGACAAAATGCTGTAGGGATGCCGATTCCCACCCTAGGCGCAAGAACAAAAGCGCGCCGAGGGTGGGGCACCTGCACATTTTCAGATTGGCGTTTGTGGTGCGATCCCTCAGCGCACTGCTATCACGCGGGTTTCATAAGCCGCCAGCTTCAATTGCACAGCAAGATTTTTGCCCGCGCGCGTAGACTGCAACGGAATAACGGTTGCGGCCTGCGGATCCCAGGCCTCCGCAATGCGGCCTTTGCTGAGCAGCGCGACCTTGTGATCGCTGGGTTGCGCGCCTTCATTAAAGAAGAGATAGACATCCGCATCCTTCCATCTCCGCTTCATCACGCGCAAAGCTGTTTCCGGCACATCCATGCGGAGGACAGGCGCGACTACCACAGCGTTGACCGCCGCGAGAACCTCGCCGGGAACGGCTTGCGGCGCAGGCGGCGCGGCAGGAGGCTCCATGGGCGGCGTGGGAGTAGGCGGCAGTTGCGCGTCCACCACAGTTGCCCAGAAAAAATCTGACGCCGTCGCGGGCTTTGCATCGCGCATAGTTTGGCCCGCGATGAATTGTGGCGCGCCACCCAGGAAGAGGACCTTTCCGCCGCCTTGCGCAAAGGCCTTCAGCCGCGCCAGCGCTTCAGTGGAAATTACCTGCGGAGCGGGAAGAATCACCGTGCGATAGCGATTGCCGCTGAGCGTTTCAAAGCTGCCCTTGAGCAGCTTCAGATCGCGCGCCAATGCATCTTCATCGACAATGTCGAAATCGATCTGGTGCTCGCTCAGCAGCCGCTCGGTGGAGACAAACGCCGTGTCTGAAGCATCGTTGCCCAGCCACATGGAACTGGAGGGCAGATAGAGCGCGACCGTGGCGTCGGGTCTTCCCATGGCCATCAGGTAGCTCAAGCGGCGCACATAGGCGAGCAGATCCGGAAATCCCGGCTCACCCATGTAACCGGAAGGCGGTCTTGCTCCCGCGGATGTGGCCGGAAAATACATTGTCTCGACCAGGTTGACTCCGCGTACCATCTGCTCGTTGAGGATGTAGCGCGCCATCTCCACGTCGGGAGCGGGACGATACGCAGCAAAGCTCTCGGTGAAGGCGCGCGGCTTGCCGTAGACGTGTGCGGCCGAAGATGCCAGGCGCGGAAAATCGGAGATCGTGTCCTTCCAGATCTGATGCCAGATGGCGTCGATGCCCGGCACCTCGACCGCGCGCATGGCGCGAAAGAATGAACCCTCGCTGCGCGTCAGCTCCATCTCCCGTTCTTCGTGGTTCAGATGCACCTGGTATTCGAGATGGTTGGCCGCGCACCAGTCTCCTTGCGACTTGAAGAATCCAGCGGCAAACATCTGCGAGAAGACATCGTAGTAGTCGCCCTTGATGCGAATCTGCTCAGGCGTCAGATGGATTGCAATGCCGGGATCGCGGCGCGAAGGCGTCTGCGCAAAGAGGGCGACATAAGGCTGCACATCGTAACCCTTGATCTCCTTGAAGCGCTCAAAGAACTTCGGCGTCCAGGGCAGGCCGGAGATGGAGTAGTCAGGCTCGTCGCCGCGGAAACCCATGACCGTCTTGCCAAACTCATCGCCGACAATCTTCTTGTACTGCTCATGCGTGAAGCTCAGATACTGCGCCGTCGCAATGGGATCGAGATAATCTTCCAGCGACTGCGAGCCATCCTTGACACGCTTGGGATTGGTGTCAGAGCGCGTGGGCGAGGTGCGGAATTCATGATCCACCAGCAGCACTGTCCAGTTGCCTGCTGTCGCGGTCCAATCCAGCGTGTTGCCGCGCAAAGGAATGGGAACAGCCACGCCGTCCTGATCCACCGCCGCCGCGCTCACCACGCCGGACGCCAGATCGTGATGTACAACCGCGCCTCCGGCAACGGGAAACTTTTCCGCCACCTCCAGCGCCTGCATGCGCAACTCGGGCTTCTCGGTGGTGAACTTGCCGCCGGCAAAGCCGCTCGGATAGCCGGCATCATCGACGATCCAGACGCGCATGTTGCGCTGCTTGGCTTCTTCGACAAATTTGCGGAAGAAGGCCAGGTACTCTGGCGACATATACACGAAGGGCATATTGAAGCCAGCCTGCACGGTGACCGCCTGGAAGCCGAGGCCATGTAGCGTGTCCAGATCGCGCTCGACCTGCGGAATGCTGACGAGGCCGTTCAGGCCGTAGTAGGGTTCGGGCCCGTATTCAGGCGGGGGAGTCTTCCATTGCGCGGCCACCTCGGCCGCCGTGGGGTTCTGCAATCGCTGCCAGGATTGCTGTGAAGTTGCCACGGCCGTCTGCAACAGGAAGACGGCTGCCGTCAGAGCAATGCAGGTTCGATTCGCCATGTTTGTTGAACTCCTTCCTAGATTGGCCGCTTTACGCCGTGCACAAGCGCACATTCGATAGGATACGGCAGCCTGCCCTGAGCAGCGCCGAGGGGGACCTGCTTCTGTTTCCGCCTAAGAGCGTGAAACCGCGCTGCTGGAGTAAAATTCCATTTTGGCGCACCGCTTTTCTGGTTTCTTCCATCCCCGCCCAAAGCTCCGGGGATGGTCGACAGGGTGCAGCCCGGGCTTTGAGATCGACCACGCCACCATGACCTTCGGCTATATTTCTCTTCTCGCCCTGGGCGCGCTTGCCGTCTTTGGAGTGATTACCTCGACCGTCTACAGCCTGATGGTCGCCCTGGGCGTATTCCGTTTTCGCCGCCGCGCCGCTACCGCCGCCGGAGCGCACACTTTTTTGCCTGCGGTCAGCGTTCTGAAGCCCGTTCATGGCGACGAGCCGGACCTGGAACGGAACCTTAGCAGCTTTTTCGAACAGGATTATCCGGAGTACGAGATTCTCTTTTGCGCGCGCCACAGCGACGACCTCGGCCTGGCCGCGGCGCGCCGCGTGGCCGCGCGATACCCGCAGGTCAAGGCGCGCATCCTCACCTGCGGCGAGCCGCCATGGCCCAATGCCCGCACCTTCTCGCTGGAGATCATGCGCCGCGAGGCTCGCCATCCCATCCTCGTCACCTCTGACAGCGATGTGCGCGTTGGCCCCGATTACCTGGCCTCCGTGGTCGCCCCGCTCGCTGACCCCAATGTCGGCATGGTTACGTGCGTTTATCGCGGCGTCACCCGCCACGGGCTCTGGGCGCAACTGGAGGCCATGGGCATGAGCGTGGAGATGACCTCCGGCGTGCTAATGGCCGAGATGCTTGAAGGAATGCACTTCGCGCTCGGCCCTTCGATAGTCATGCGCCAGAGCACCGTGAAAAAAATCGGCGGCTTCGAGCAGGTGGCACAGTACTACGCTGACGACTTTGTGCTGGGCAACTGGACAGCCGCGGCCGGCGAAATCGTGGTGCTCTCCAGCTACATTATCGAACATCACGTTCTGAACGCCTCGTTCAAAAAGAGCATCGCGCATCAGCAGGGCTGGGCCACCAGCACGCGCTTCTCCCGGCCTGCGGGCCACTTCGGCGAAGTGTTGACCTACGCCGTTCCCTTTGGCCTGCTGGCCCTGGCTGCATTCGGCGCCGCCGGACACCTGGCACTCGGCCTTGCCCTGCTGGCCATCACCGTCGTCAACCGCGTGCTGCTCTGCCTGCTGGTTGCGGGCAGCGTGGTCCGCGACCGCGCCGCCTTCCGCAAGGCGTGGCTCTACCCCCTGCGCGATTTCATGGGCTTTTGTTTCTGGGTCAGAAGTTACTTCGGCTCGCGCCGCCTGCGCTACCGTGGCGACCCCTACGAGTTGCTTCCACAGGGAAGGCTGCGCAAGCTGGCGGAATAACAAGTTCGATGAACGCGCGGAGAATTTTGTCTTGCATACTGCGACGCGACGCAGTGTTCCGGTGTTATGATTCCATCGCACCAATTATGCCTTCAAGGAAGAACCTCTATGAAACGAGCCGCATATTTGTTTGCTTCTGGTCTGTTAGCCAGCGCGCTTCCGTGGGCGTACGGCCAGGCCGGGAATCCCGCCGACCTGCAACAAAAACTCAACTCGATGTTCAAAGTCACGACCCCAACGGCCGACCTCTCGGACATTGTTACTGCCGGTGATGTGGTCGAACTGCACAAAAACGGGCTGATAATGTACAGCGTTGCCTCGCCCCTGCCGCCACCTAATACCTACAACAGCAAGAAAGGGAAGATCGGACAGGGTTTATCGGGATTTGGTGGCGATGTCATAATTACTATCCTGTCGCCAGGCACGGACACCTCCGCCGTCTACCCTCAGCGTTCATTTGTGACAGGTGAAAAGTGCTGGGTGTTAGCGATTACCGTTCAGAAAGACGGTGTACTCTTCAAGCTCTATGGAGATTCCAACACCTACGGAATCAGCTACTACGCGAACCTGAAGATTCCATTTCCCAACAAGAAAGAAATGCCGCCTGCAGACGAGGCTATGAAGTTGATTACCGAGGTGCTGTCAGTAGCGCCAACGGACAATCAAGCCGCCCAGCCGGCTCAAGGCGGACAGTATGCAACGTTGGCCGGGGAGTATCTCCTGGAGCAGTCAGGCCAACGTTACATTTTTCTCCCCGATGGCTCGTGTTCCATACACAATCCCGGTGGAACGCAAACTCAATGCAATTTCACTGTTGATGGGGATTGGCTGGTAATAAATATGAAACTCGGAGGCATGAACATCCATTTCATGAATCTCAAAATACAAGGGGACAAGCTGTACATGAGCGGGATCGAACTTGTTCGGCAAGGGGGCGGCCCAGCGCCTGCGCCAGAACCGGCAGCCGTAGCGCCTCCCGCTCCGCCCGCGACGCGCCAATATGATAATTTAGCTCCGCCGCCGCCGCCGCCCGCCCCCGCCCCGACAATTACCATCGGCGAGCGCAAGGCTCAGGTATTAACCGACTTTGGCGAGCCGCAGAGGAAGGGGGTCGATGGGCCTAAGGAATTCTTTTTCTACACGGATTTGAAGATGAAGGTTACTTTTATCGACGGAAAAGTCAGCAGCATTGATTAGGCATCAGTCTATTTAAGAAATCGTTCATTTGAGAAGCAGTGTTCCGGTGTTATGATTCCATCGAACCAGTTATGCCATCAAGGAAGGACCTCTATGAAACGAACTGTATGCCTGTTTGCTTCTGCTCTGTTGGCCAGCGCGCTACCGTGGGCGTATGGACAGGCCGGGAACCAGGCTGATCTGCAACAAAAACTCAACTCAGCGTTCAAAATCACAACCATGGCGGCCAACCATTCAGACATTGATTCTCCCGGCGATGTGGTCGAGCTGCACAAGGATGGAATGCGGCTGTCTGCCCTGACCACCATCCTGACGGAGTCGAACACCTACAAGGATGGCAAGATCGGGGGAGGAGCGGGGAAGAGAGCGTGGGGTGCTTTTGGAACCATAATGGCGGCGGCAGCGGTGGCATCGGTGGACCCAACAGGGACAGCGACTGTGCCCGACGGTCCTCCGCCGCGCATATTGGCCACTGGTGACAAGTGCTGGATTCTATCGATAACGGCTCAGAAGGACGGAGTTGTCTTCAAGCTCCTCACCGACCCCGATGATAACGGTCTCCGCTATCATGGCGATCTGAAGGTTGTTTTTCCCAACAAAAAACAGATGCCGACGCCGGATGCGGCTTTGCAGTTGATTGCCGAGGTGCTGAGCGTGGTGCAACCGGAGCAGCCCGCGCCGGAACCGGCCCCGGAGGTCGTGACCCCGCCCGCACCGCCAGCGCGCCAATATGACGAGCTTGCGCCGCCGCCGCCCCCTCCGGCGCCGACCGTTACCATAGGCGAAAACAGGACTCAGGTGATCACCGACTTCGGCCAGCCGCAGAAAAAGACGGTCGTTGGAGCGAAGACGCAGTACTTCTACACCGACCTGAAAATGACAGTTACCTTCATCAACGGAACAGTAAGCAGCATTGACTAGGCTTCGAAGATCTAGACAAAGCGCGTAACCCGAAATTCGAGAGAGGAAAACAGTACCATGAACATGAGCATTCATAGCAAAGCCGCGAAAATTGGTTTAGCCGCAATGATTCTTGCCGGGCTTCTGGGCATGGCCCGTTTGGCCAACGCCGGCAACAGGCCCTCGCCGCCGGCATCCCATCCGGCGCCAGCCGCCCACTCCGCGCCGGTACAGAGGCCTAGTGGCGGCGGGGGAATGCAGAGACCTGGCGGCGGCGGGGGGATGCAGAGACCTGGTGGCAGCGGGCCATCAGTCAACAGGCCAGGACCATCGGTCAACAGGCCAGGACCATCGGTCAACCGGCCAGGTCCGTCGGTCAGCCGGCCAGGTCCGTCGGGCAGCCGGCCAGGTCCGTCGGGCAATCATCCCTCTACGCCAGCCGGGCATCCCTCCTCCCCCAGGCCAACCACCGCCCGGGGAACCACGGAGCACCATACCGCCAGCGGCAACTCGGTTCGTTCGCGCGCCAACGGCAAGCCCAGCGATATTCATGACGCCAAGCGTGGCATGGATGTGCACCACGGCCTGAACGGCGGCCGCCAGGTCTCGACGTTGGACCACAACCACAACGGCTCCGTCTACCGGCAGGGCCGTGCGGGATACGTGCAGCACGGCTATGGCTACCACGGCCACGACTTCGCTCAGCGCACCTACGCATATCACGGCCACATTTACAGCCGCAACTACATGGGCTTTCCCTATCACGGCGCCTATCTGAGCGTTTACGCCCCAGGCGTTTACTATTCCCCATTCTTCTATGGGTGGGCTTATAACCCTTGGGCCGCCCCGATCATGTTTGGGTGGGGTTGGGGAGGCACTCCCTGGTTCGGGTACTACGGCTACTACTTTGCTCCGTATGATTCCTACCCCTCGGCATCTTATTGGCTGACCGACTACTTAATTTCACAGGATTTGCAAGCGGACTATGCGGCTCATACGGAGGCTGGCGAAAACGATGGCGCGGCTCCGGCCGTGGCTGGCCCTCCCTTGCTGACGCCTGAAGTCAAGCAGCAGATTGCCGACGAGGTGAGGAACGCGTTGGCGCTGGAAAACAACGAGGCGGCGAAGAACTCGCAGCAGCAGGATGTGGACCCCGGCTCCAGCGGGATTGATCGCCTGCTGAGCGATGTCGCCAACGGCAAGACGCACGTTTTCGTGGTGGGAACAGCGCTGGACGTGGTGGATAGCACGCAAACCGAGTGCACCCTGAGCGACGGCGATGTGCTGTTGTTGAATGCAGCGCCTCCCGCCGACGCGCAGGCCGCCGATATGGTTGTGCTGGCCAGCAAGGGCGGACAGGAGTGCCAGATACAAGCCACGGTATCCGTGGCGCTGACCGACGTGCAGGAGATGCAGAACCATATGCGGGAGACCATCGACCAGGGTCTTCAGGAGTTGCAAAACAAACAGGGCAAGGGCGGGTTGCCGGCGATTCCGTCTACCGTCCCGGCTCAGCCGACCCCGGCCCCATACGCGGCCATCGCGCCTCCGCCCGATCCCAACGCAGCTACTGAGATTCAACAGCAAGCCCAGCAAGCTGATCAGGCAGAGCAGGATGTGACCGCCGAGGCCGCACAACCGGGTAGCGGCCTGTAGAGCCACCCTCCCCACTGCTGGCCCATCGCGTATGCGATGGGCCAGCTTTTTTCTGGGTTCCCCGTCCGATATTGCCGTTACAGCGGTTCTCCAATAGCTATACTCAGGAAGCACGGCGCTGAGTGGCTTTTTCCTTAAGAAAAAGCCACCTTTCACCTGACTTGCTGGAGCACGTGAATTGGAGAATCGCTCTAAGTGAGACGCTCAAGCCTGCCTCCTTCGTCCCTGCCGCGGGGCGCTTTCGTGCTCTAAACTCAAATTTGGAACCCTTCACGATGACGCTGTTTGGCGGCAGAAACAACATTTCGGAGACTCTCTCGACCACGCCCGAATCTGGTATGGCCGAAACCTCTGAATCCGGTTTTTTCAGCCGCATGAAGCAGGCCGTCGCGCGTACCCGGGAGTCGCTCTCCACGCGCATTGAGACGGTAGTCGCGCTCACCCGCACGGTGGATGAGCAAACCCTCGAAAGCCTTGAATCGGCGCTGCTTACCAGCGACCTGGGGGTGCAAACTACCACCACGATTCTGACCGCGCTGCGCGACCGCGCCCGCCGCCAGGCCATCGAAGGCGGCGAGGAGTTGCGAGCCCTCTTGAAGGAGCAGTTGATCGCCATTCTCAGTGCCCCACAAGGGGCGGCTGCCACACCGCAGGTGTCACCACACGAAGGTCCCTTCGTCACCTTTCTGGTCGGCGTCAACGGCACCGGAAAGACGACCTCGGCGGGCAAACTGGCCGCGTGGCATCGCGCCAGGAATCGCACCGTCCTGCTGTGCGCCGCTGATACCTTTCGTGCAGCAGCCATCGAGCAGCTTGAAATCTGGGCTGCGCGCTCCGGTGTGGAGATGATCAAGACCAAGCACGGCGGAGACCCGGCTGCGGTTCTTTATGATGCAATGGCCGCCGCCAAGGCACACAAAATTGACGAGCTGATTGTGGATACCGCCGGACGCCTACACACCAAAACAGGATTGATGGACGAATTGGACAAGATGCGCCGCACGGCGGCCAAGCTGATTTCCGGCGCGCCGCACGAAGTGCTGCTGGTGATGGACGCGACCACCGGCCAGAACGGGTTACAGCAGGCGCGGCAATTCACGCAATCCGCGGGCGCAACCGGCATCCTGTTGACCAAGCTCGACGGCACGGCCAAGGGAGGCATCTGCGTGGCCATCGCCCAGGAACTCAATTTGCCCGTCCGCTTTGTTGGTGTCGGCGAGCAGATGAACGACCTGCTGGAGTTTTCACCGGCGGAGTTTGTGGATTCGCTGCTGGGGTGATATTGCGCAACAACACACAAGCCTTAGAATTTGCTATTCCCACGTTCGGGCAGTAATCTCCAAGCATCGGGTTTCCGAAGGAGCAGCGCCTGTCAAAGGGCGGAGGAAGTGGGATTTCAAACGCCAGCAAGAGCCAGAGTGAATCACGGGTTGATCTTCAACATCCAACGGTTTTCCTTACAGGATGGTCCTGGGCTGAGGAGCACTGTATTCATGAAAGGCTGCCCTCTCTCTTGCCTGTGGTGCCACAATCCGGAAAGCCGGATGCCCCAGGCCGAGTTTGTTCGAATGGAAAACCGCTGCATGGCCTGCGGTCTTTGCAGCGAAGAGGAGTTGGCGGGGCACGGAACCCGCGTACTGACCGACATGGACCTGGAGGCCTGTCCAACCGGCGCTTTGCAGAAGGCCGGCCATGAGATGGAACCGGCCGCGCTGGTCAAGCTCTTGCTGAAAGACCGGATCTTTTTCGATGAGTCCGGCGGAGGCGTGACCTTTTCAGGGGGCGAGCCCCTCCTGCAAATGCCATTCCTTATCGAAGCCCTGGAACTGCTGCGCGCTGAAGGAGTGCATACGGCGCTGGATACGTGCGGATTTGCTCCATGGAATGATCTCCAGGAAGCTGCGCAACGTTCATCGCTGGTTCTCTACGACCTTAAATTGATGGATGAGGAGCGCCACAGGGCGGCTACCGGCCAGTCCAACCGGATCATACTGGACAACCTGAAAGCCCTTTCCGGGATGCACGCGGAAATACGGAGCGATATACGGGTTCGGGTGCCGGTGATTCCCGGCATCAATGATGATGACGACAACATGGAGGCCGCGGCGCGGTTCCTTTCTTCCCTTGCGGGAGTTCGCCAGGTAGATCTGCTGCCCTATCACCGCACAGGGGAACCCAAGTTCGCCCGCATGGGCATGGCATATACCCTGGCAGGGCTCGAAGCCCCTACCCGGCAACGACTCGAATCCCTGGCTGCGATATTTCGCGGCAGGGGTCTTGTAACCACCATCGGAGGCCGCCCATGAGTGAACGCACCGAACGGCTGCGCCGGGAAAGCCTGGCGGCAACGCCGTCCATCACCGGCGAGAGAGCGGAGATCGTCACCCGTTTCTACCGGGAGAACTACGGCAAGTTCAGCATGCCTGTGCTGAGGGCGATGTGCTTCCGCGCGATTGTGGAAGATAAAGAGCTGTGGCTGGGCGAGGGAGAACTGATCGTCGGCGAGCGCGGCCCCCGGCCCAAGGCTGTGCCGACCTTTCCCGAGCTGACCTGCCATAGCGTGCAGGACCTGCGGATTCTGGATTCCCGGCCGCTGACCCAGTACAAGGTGGCTCCGCCGGTAATCGACCTGTACCAGCGGGAGATCATCCCCTACTGGAAAGACCGCTCCATGCGCGACCGGATGTTCGCGGAGCTGCCCCCGGAGTGGATCGACGCGTATGAGGCCGGCTGCTTTACCGAGTTTATGGAACAGCGCGCCCCGGGTCACACGGTGGCCGATGGCAAGCTCTACCGCAAGGGAATGTTGGACTTCAAGGCCGATATCGCCAAGGCCATCGCCGCTTTGGATTTCGAGCGGGATCCCGAAGCTCTGGACAAGCGCGAGGAGTTGCGCGGCATGGCTCTATCCTGCGATGCCGTCATGCGCTGGGCCGCTCGCTACGCGGAGCTGGCCGAGGTGGAAGCCAGGACCGCCGGCCCGGCCCGACGGCAGGATCTGCTCAAGATCGCCGAAGTCTGCCGCCGCGTTCCGGCCCATGCTCCCGGCAGCTTCCATGAAGCGCTGCAGTACTATTGGTTCTGCCATCTCAGCGTCATCACCGAACTGAATGGCTGGGACGCCTTCAGCCCCGGACACCTGGACCAACACCTGTGGCCCTTCTACCAAAAAGAGTTGGCTGAAGGCAGCCTCACCCGCGAACAGGCCAGGGAACTGCTGGAGTGCTTCTTCATCAAGTTCAACAACCACACCGCGCCCGCCAAGCAAGGGGTGACCGCGGCCGAGAGCGGCACCTTCACGGATTTTGCCAACATCAATCTGGCCGGCCTGCTGCGCGACGGCTCCGACGCTTCCAACGATCTCACTCATCTGCTCCTGGAAATCATTGAGGATATGCACCTGTTGCAGCCCAGCAGCAACATGCAGGTCTCCCGCAAAACTCCGGACCATCTTCTCAAGCACGCCCTGAAGGTTATTCGCAAGGGCTACGGCTTTCCCTCCCTGTTCAACGCCGATGCGGTGGTAGAAGAACAACTGCGCCAGGGCAAGACCCTGGAAGATGCGCGGGAAGG
Organism: Occallatibacter sp.; assembly: GCA_049522175.1. Taxonomy (GTDB): domain Bacteria; phylum Acidobacteriota; class Terriglobia; order Terriglobales; family Acidobacteriaceae; genus Telmatobacter. The sequence goes on from JBEKOC010000002.1 coordinate 186,014, forward strand.
CGGCTGCTCCGGCTGCGTGGAGGTGGGCGCCTTCGGCAAGGAAGCCTACATCCTCACCGGGTACTTCAATCTGGTGAAAATGCTGGAACTGGCCCTGCACCGCGGGCTCGATCTGCGCACCGGCAAGCAGATTGGCGCCATTACCCCGGACCCCGCGACATTCACGAGCTATGAAGACCTGTTCTCCGCATTCAAAATCCAGGTCCACCACGTCCTGGATATTAAGATTCGCGGCAATCAGCTGATCGAACGCCTCTACGCCACCCGCATGCCCCACACCTTCCTCTCGGTCATCACCGACGATTGCATTGCCCGCGGAAAGGATTACAACGCCGGCGGCGCGCGCTACAACAATACGTTCATCCAGGCCGTGGGCATCGGCAGCATCAGCGACAGCCTCTCCGCGCTCAAGGAAGTTGTATTTGACAAGAAGGAATTGACCCTGTCCAGCTTCATCCACGCCCTGGACAGCGATTTTGAAGGCATGGAAGCCCTGCGCCAGCGGCTGGTAAACAAGACCCGCAAGTACGGCAACGATGACGACTTCGCGGATGACCAGATGACGCGCACTTTCCGGATGCTGTTTGAGGCCATCGACGGCCGCCCCAACACGAAAGGTGGCGCCTATCGCCTGGAGATGCTGCCCACCACCTGCCACGTCTACTTCGGCGAGGTCTGCCTTGCATCCCCCGACGGCCGCCGCAAAGGCCAGCCGCTTTCCGAAGGCATCAGCCCGGTTCAGGGCGCGGACCGTCAGGGCCCAACCGCCGTGCTTAAATCCGCCGCCAAGATGGACCACGTCAAGACCGGGGGAACTCTTTTGAACATGAAGTTCTCCCCGAGCCTTTTAGAGGGCGAAGCCGGAATCGACAACCTGCACAGTTTGGTGCGCTCTTATTTCAAATTAGACGGCCACCATCTTCAGTTCAACGTTGTGAGTGGGGCCACGCTCCGGGAGGCCCAGGCCCAGCCCGAGCGTTACCGCGACCTGATTGTTCGCGTGGCCGGCTACAGCGACTATTTCTGCGATCTCTCTACGGCTTTGCAGGAGGAGATTATCCAGCGCACCGAGCAATCCTCTTTTTAACCGCAGTGGCGGCTCGCAATACTTTCCCGCCCGGCAAAGGCCCTATTGGGCGCGCCCTGATCTTCAGAATCGAAAACGATGCAAATAACGGACCCGGAGGAGTTTGTGGATTTGCTGCTGGAATAGAATAGGTGTCTGATGAATGAGTTTATGAATCAAACCGTTTCTGTGATCTATGCAATCGCAATTCATTTTGCGTTGCCTGCTGTGATGATTTGGGGATGGGTGCGATGGACAATGCGCGAGAAACAGTGGACCTTTTTCTCGATACTTTCCTTAATTGGTTTCACGCTTGCCACGGCATCTGGACTTCTGGCAATCTCGTCTTCACTGTACGCGCTTAAAATAGGTGGCTTTCCGTACTATGACCCCTTGCTGATGAGAATCTATCTGTGGGGTACATTAATCTCTGCTTCAGGAGTCATTTTCTCGATGGTTGGTGTATGGCGACCGAGTTCACTGCGTTGGCATGCACTAATTTGTTCTGCGGGATCTCTCATGTTCTGGCTTGGTGCAGCTGCGTGTGAATAGAAGCAGCATTTCTTAGTATCGCTGCTTTACAATTTCTGGGACATAGTCCATGAGCCAAAACAGAATTATCAACGTGATCGCAATTGCCACCAAAACAATCAACGCTGGCCGCATCAGACGATAATGCGTGCTCGGTATCATGCTTTGCGATAGTATTGCCGTTTCCTGGATGTCAGCATGGATTAGAGCCTCCTGATCCGGCGGGGGCGCTGGTGTTGGATCCTGATGTGCCTGCGAAAACTCAGTCTCCTCAGACAGGCCCACGCGATAGCGGAAGCCCCCCGGCAGACGCAGCGTGGAAAACCACCCGGTAGGCCTCAGAACGGTGAAATAACCGTTAGGCGTCACCGAGAATTCCCTGCGATTCCAGGTTCGAAGATTGCTCATTGCATCCACCTGAACGACTGTACGTTGTTTGCGTCACAGCCGCCGCGATTCTCTGCACTGATGTTGGCTAGAATTGTAGCATTATTGATGGCGGATTGATGTGCAGCCTCATGTACACTTGAGAGTTCCCGTTTGACCTGCATATGAATCAACAGGTAGATCAGGACCGTTACTGGACGGAGCGCGCTCTCGAGCTGGCGCGGCGCGGCATCGCCGTCAGCTCGCCCAACCCCACGGTGGGCTGCGTGATTCTGGACGGCGCAGGACAGGTTGCCGGCGAGGGCTGGCATGAATACGACCTGCGCGACCACGCCGAAATTGTCGCGCTCAAAGCTGCCGGCGCGCGCGCGCGGGGGGGCACGGCCTACGTCACGCTGGAGCCATGCAACCACGCCGGACGAACGCCTCCCTGCACGAAAGCCCTGATCGCGGCGGGAATCAAGCGCGTGGTGGCGGCCACCATCGATCCCAATCCCGATGTCGCCGGCCACGGCATGGAAGCATTGCATGCAGCAGGAATCGATGTTGTTCTTGGAATCTGTGAAGCCGAAGCGCGTCGCCTCAACGAGGGATTTGCACGCTGGAGCCGGCATCATCGGCCTTTCGTCCTGATGAAGGTGGCCATGACGCTGGACGGGCGCATCGCGCCACCACCGGGTGTGCACACGTTGCGCGAGCCGTACTGGATCACCAGCGAGCAAGCCCGCGCCGCAGTGCAGCCCTTGCGCTGGCAAGCCGACGCCGCACTGACCGGAGTGGACACGGTTCTGGCCGACGACCCGATGCTGACGGATCGCAGCGGGTTGCGCCGCCGCCGGCCGCTATTGCGCGTGGTGCTAGACTCGGCCCTGCGCATGCCGCTCGACTCCAAGATGGTGGCCACGGCGCACAACGATCTGGTTATCTTTACCGTCTCGAACGACGAAGCGCGCGTGCGGGAACTGACCAACCGTGGCGTGCGTGTCGAAGTGCTGCCTGCTGAGGCTGGGCGAGTCCCGCTGGGTAAAGTTTTGGACAAGCTGGGCGAGGAGGGCATCCTGACCCTGCTTGCCGAAACCGGCACGCGGCTGAACACGGCATTGCTGGCCGGCAATCTCGTGGACCGCATCCATCTCTTCGTTTCCCCGCAGATCATGGGCTCGGATGCCGTTCCCGCTTTCAAAGGCCTGGCCAACCCCATTCAGATGGCCGAGGTTGAGGTCGAGCGGTATGGGAATGATTTGGGGTTGTGTTCGCTGCTCAGGGATCCGTGGCCTGAAAAACAGTGATCAGGGATCAGCAAATAGAATAGAACTATGTTTACCGGCATCATCGAACAGATGGGCACGCTGGTTGGCCTCGAAAGCCGGGGCGGGGTGCGGCGGATTACTGTTGAGGCTCCGGGACTAGCCGGGCGGCTGCGCGAGGGCGATTCGCTGGGCGTCTCCGGCGTTTGCCTGACAGCGCTGGACGTACACCCCACGCTCTTTCACGCCGACCTGGCACAGGAGACGCTGGACTGCACCTCGCTGGGCGCGCTCGCCCGCGGCGCCAAGGTCAACCTGGAGCTGCCCACCACCGCCGGTAGCCCGCTGGGCGGCCACATCGTGCAGGGCCACGTCGACGGCTGCGGGACGATGACCGCGCTTGACCCTGTCGTGCCGGAGTCCAGCCCCAACTTTGACCGGCAGACCACCGACTGGACGCTCAAGGTTCGCGTTCCGGAAAATGTGCGCCCGTGGATGGTGCACAAAGGCTCGGTGGCCGTGGAGGGCATCAGCCTGACAATCGCCGATTTTGACGGCGAGACGATTACCATTGCGATTTTGCCGCTGACCTATTGGCGGACGAACCTGCACACGCTCAGCGCCGGTGCTCCGGTGAACGTGGAGGCTGATGTGCTGGTGAAGCTGGCCCATGCGCAGATGACGGCCCAGAAGAAGCCGGAGTTGGAGCTGACCGAGGCCTGGCTGGTGGCCAGCGGATACTGACCGGCTCCTCGAATGGATTTATGGACGGGATAAACACAGGCCCACGCCGGCCGGCGACGGCCTCATGGTCGCCGCCAGCCGCTCGAGGCAGGCTGGAAAAGAGCGATTTATTTAATACTTTTGACCATGTCCCAGGCCCAGTAGCAAACCACGAACACGGTCGTGATCGCAACCAGCCAGCTCAGGACGCGAATCGCCGGCTGAATCTTGTTGACCTTGGCGGCAATGGCCTCATTCTCTTCCCTCTCTCTTGCGAAGGTTTCATCCAGAGAGACCACGTCCGTTTCGTTGCCTTGCAGCCTGGCGCGATACAACATAAGGGCGCCGGTAATCACCACCAGCACGCCCCAGCAAATCATCATCCCAGTAACAAACGTCATGCCCCACCTCGAAAAACTTTCCAGCCCCGGAGACCAGCGAACCCAAATAGAATTTCCGGTCCCGTCAAGCAGAAGAGCCGTCCCGGTGACCATCATACCTCTGAAAGGGTGGGGCTGTGCCAACAAAATCAAGGAGATTTCTGGAAATTATTGACTTTTCAGGGGCGGGCAAGCGTGCTCTTGGCTCATCAAGCCATTCCAGCCATGAAAATCAACCGCCGCGCCATCGCCCGCATCTGCGACTTTCTTCTCTGTCGCTGCATCCAATGAGATGAAACCGCCCAGGGGCTTGTATCTCCGCTGGCGGGGCTGTACAGTTACGTTTACGGCAAGCAATTCATTTTATTGGGAGATTCCATGGCCACAGCTACCCCCGCACCAGCACAGGAAACCGTCAAGAAAGCGCCTCTTACCCTGACCCTCCCGGCCATAGCCAAGGTGCGCGAGATCATGGCCACCCAGGACCCTCTGCCCGCCGGGCTGCGCATCGGCGTCCAGGGCGGCGGTTGCTCCGGATTCCAGTACTCCATGGCCTTTGAAAACCAGGCCGGCATGATGGATAAAGTCTTCAACTTCGAGGACCTTAAGGTTTTTGTGGACGCCACCTCGCTGATGTACTTGAACGGCTGCACGGTGGACTACGTTGAAACCCTGGAAGCCGCCGGCTTCAAGTTCGACAACCCCAATGTGAAATCCACCTGCGGCTGCGGCTCCTCCTTCAGCACGTAACGGCATTGCGTCTCACCCGGGTTTGCTCACTGAACAAGGCCCGTCCTTTCGCGGGGCGGGCCTTGTTGCGTTGAGCCGATAGGGGAGAGTCGGGCGGGCTGGCTCGCTGCTTCCATTACTGCGGCGTGGATGGAGGCGTTGAAGATGTTCCGCTGGGATTGCTGGTGCTCGTTGACCCTCCGAAGCTGGAGCCTGAGCCGCTGTTAGAGGTTGTTCCGATTCCAGAACCCGAACCTGTAGCGGTTCCACTGCTGCCGCTGAAGCCAGCCATGTTAGCGGCGTTGCCGCCCTGCTGCATCATCTGCTCGGCGATCGGGTCGTAGACAAACTCCCACTCGTTGTAATGGTTTTTCTTCTTATAAACCATAATCGACTGCTTAGGGCTGTTGGGCGAGAAGCCGATAATGCCGGCTCCGCCTACGGTCTGGCCGCTCAGGCCTGTGGTTGATCCGGGGGTTGTGCCGGTGGTCGAGCTAGTAGTGGCATTTGCATTGGCGGCATTCGGATCCGTGGGGGGTGTTCCGCTGGCGCTGGTTGAAGTATCACTGCTCGGATTCAGGCCGGTTGTAGCGCAGTTTGAACTGCTGCCGGTCGAGGTTCCGGGCGTGCCTCCGACGGTCGGGGAGCTGGACGACCCTCCGATGCCTCCGCTGGAAAGGGCACCTTGCGAAGTATTTCCGCCTAATGGGTTGGGCGGGCAGCCGCCGGTCCCGCCAATCGCCTGCCCGAAGAAGCCCATGACCGTCGGAGCCTTGTTTTGGCCGAACCGAACGGGTTTCCAATCCTCCTTGCCGGTGGTCGGGTCCGCATACTTCTTGCGCATGAATCTGATGTTGTTGGTGGGCTTGACCAGGGCATCGACGCTGGGCGGATAGGCCCCGAATTTCTTGTAATAGAGCTTCACGCCTCGCACGTATTGTTTGCCGCGGTGCATGGTCTCCAGCTCGCGGTCGCGCTGAATCTCCTTGGAGACCTTGGGCAGGGCGACGGCCAGCGCGATGGTGAACAGCGCCAGCATGAAGATGGCCACAACCAGAATGTAGCCCTCCTCGGAGGGGCGGGAGCGGCGGATTGGGGCGTGCTTCATCATTCAGCTTCCAGCTGCTTCAGTTCGCCTGGAAATGCAGGGTTTGCGTATTGTTGTAGCCCATGTCTGTAATCTCGACACTGCCCGGCATGATGGCGCCCACTTTGTAGCGATGGTCGATAATATCGCCGGAACGGGCGATAAAAATGTCGTCCCCGTGGCTGAAAAAAGCCTGCAAAGATTTGTCTTTGGCCTGGGTGTAGCCGAAGTACTTCAGATCGATGGCCGGCGGCTTGGGTTTTTCAGGCGCTGCCGGGGCCGCGTTCACGGCGGGCTGTCCGGGCTGGCCGGGCCGAGCACCGGCTACTGGAGTTTCGATGCGCGCGGGCGCCGACACGGCGGAGAAGATGTTTCTGCCGGTGCCCCGGTACTCCACCTGCTCGTTCAGTGCCAGCTTGTCGAGGTGCAGAGCGGGATCGATGCCGGCGTTGGAGAGCTTCTGGGCTTCCGGTCCGCCGGACGAGGAGGGGATAGCCGCAGTCGCGAGGCCGTTCGCCGGGGCCGGCTGGGTAACATAGGGCTGAGTTGCCGCCGCTGGCACAGGACGCGCGGGTGCGGGAGCGCTTGCAAAAAAATTATCCTTGATCTCGTAGCCACCCACGCACACGATCACCACTACAAGGCCGATCAGGATGTAGACCTGGCGTTTGTTTTCCGCTCCCAGGGGCATGGCCATGGCTATTGACCCTCCTTTGTAGTTTTGGAGGGTGCGGCATCCGCATCGCCGGGTTTCGGAGTGGGCGGCAATCCGCTGGGCACGTCGGCCGGCTTGAGCCAGGTGGAGACCCGCAGCCGCAGGTTCACCAGGCCGCCCTGCTGGCCGGTCAACGCCATGCCGCGAATAACAAAGAAGGTCTGGTCACGCTCCAGGCTGTTCACAAAGCGCATGATCTGCTGATAATCGCCGGTGATGCCCGCGTCCATGGAGATCTCCGTGAGATCGGCGCTGACAGCGCCCTGCGTGTACTGCACACGGGTGAGCCGGACGGGGCCTTTCAGCGCGAGTTCGCCGATGCGGATGGCAATGGAGGAGTAGTTGGGCGGAATGCGCTTGGAGTAGAAGGCGCGCATCTGGGCGCGGGAGACATCCACGCGCTTGTCCAGACCGCGCAACGGAGCGGTTTGAAGGTCGAGGGCCTTCAACTGCACCTGTTTGGCAGCCAGCTCGCCGGTGAAGCTGCCGTTGGTAGCGGCCCAATCCATGCCAAAGCGGGTGGCGAGGGTAATCACCGCGGCCAGCAACACGATAAAGGCGGCGTAGTGCCAGGTGAGCGGGGAGGTCAAGCGCTCGCGCCACAGGGATGGAGTGCGGCTGCTCATCGCGGACCTCCCGGTTGCAAATTTGATTTCGGATTCATGGCCGGATTCGGATTCGGTTTCGGTTTCGGATTGAGCATATGCGGCCCAGGACCGGGATTGGGCGGCGGGATGGGCTTTTGTCCGGGAGCGGCCAGGGCTGGGGCGGCGTGAGGCGGCGCGCTGTGGGCCGCGTGAGAAGGCGAAGCATTTTGACGGACATGCTCTCCGTCGGCCGTGGGCTTCTCATTCTCCTGCTTTTTTTGCGCTTTGCGATCTTCCGGCACGGCCGGGTTGTACTGCGCCAGCAACTCGAAGTTGACGCGGGTGGAGGCGCTGGGCGGCTCCAGTTTTTCTCCCGGGCCACCAGTGGACTCCGTGCTCTCGCCCACGATTGTGGGCAACAAGAAGTGCCTGGAATGCTCCAGGTTCTCTACCAGATCGACGGCGCGGTCGCGAGGTCCAACCACGCGCAACTTCAAAGTGATGATGCCGGTCTTGGGGTCGCGCACCGGCTCCAGGGTGGTCGCCTGAACGCCGCCGGGCAAAACGGTTTCCAGGTCCTCCATGGCCAGTGTCCAGGAGAATGTTTTTTCTTCGAAGAGCTGGTTGAGCGCCGCAACCTGCTTCAGCAGCTTGTCGTTGGCCGGCTGGCGCATCAAATCCTGGTAGCCCTGGCGTTCCTGGTTGATGGCGTCGATCTTGCTCTGCACGAGCTGCTCGGTAGCGCGAGCATCCTCGGCCTTCTGGTGATTGGCGTGCAGACCCAGGCCGAAGCCCAGGCCGAGCACCACCAGCACCGCCATGGCAATGCGCAGGCGCTTGAGGGCCGGCCCGATGTCGGCATAGGGGCGAGTGGCGAGATTGAGAGAGATTCTCATGATTTCAGGCTGCTCCCGCCAGCGCACCGACCACGCCCGCCAGGCTCACCAGGTTTCCGAGGGGCGTTGCCATACCGGTTTCAGGCCGCGGCGCCAGGTCGACGACGGTCAGTCCCGGGTCGTTAATCCAGCCGGCAAATTCTTCCGCGGTGCTGTTGCCGCCCGCGCCGATGCCGGCATAGTACAGGAGCCGGGGATGAAAGCCGAGCTTGTCTTCAAAGTAGGCGGCGGCTACGCTGATGCCGCGCTGCACCTCCTGCAGGCGCAGGCCGGGGTCTTCGGGCAAGTCGAGCGTGCGATAGAGCAGCAGATCCTCGCCCGTGGTGATGGAGGTGGTGAGCGCCAGCGCGCTCAGGTTTGCGGCCAGAACGGGCTCCGGCGAATCGATGGCTCCAAGCGCCACAAGGCTGGCCGGCAGCACGACGCCGGGCTCGTAGCCTGCCTCGCGCACCACGGCCTCGTACTCTGCCAGAACGGGACCGGGCAGTACGGCTGCCAGCACCTTACATTCGTTTTTGTTCTCGGCCAGCATCTGGTAACTCACACCGGCGTGCTCCACCTCAAAGGGAATCATCTTGCGCAAGCGGAAGCGAAGAACGGGGATGGCCTCGGCAGCCTTGGCGGGCAGCGAATCGAAGTCCAGGAAAAAGACATGGACCACGGTGTCGGGCAAAATCAGCGTGACGGAGCGTGTGCGCGGCGAAACCTTGCCGAGAGCGGCGTGGATGGCGTTGGCTACCAGCTCCGGCGCGCGCAGATTTTGCTCGCCGATGCCGGGCACGAGCACCCCGTCAGGCAGCGGCTCAAAAGCAAAGACGGGCGGCTGGCCCGGCCCCGGCAACGCGGCTGCCAGCACGCCCTGAGGCGAGAGCTCCACCGCAACCGGCGGACGCGCGCCGGGCTGGGAGCCAAATTTAGCATTGCTGAGGATCGATTTCACTATCTTGACGCCTCGATAAACGTAACTTTGTTGATCTCCTTGAGCGTGGTGATGCCACGGCGGACGCGATCCAGCGCCGACTCGCGCAGAAAGGTCATGCCCTCCTTCTGGGCCAGCTTGCGGATTTCGGAGGTGGGCTTCTTGGCTAAGATGACTTCCCGAATGGGGTCGGTCAGGTCCAGCAGCTCGTGAATCGCCGTGCGTCCGCGGTAGCCGGTGCCGCCGCACTCCATGCAGCCCGGGCCTTCGCGAAATTCGAATTTGCGCCACGCCTTGGGGTCCATGCCGCTGGCCAGCAGCTCCTCGTCGCTATGGCTGACGGGGCGGGCGCAGTACTCGCAGATGGTGCGCACCAGCCGCTGCGCCAGAATGCAGTTGAGCGCGGAGACAAAGTTGTAGGCTTCGACGCCCATGTTCAGGAAGCGGCCCAGCACGTCCACCACGTTGTTGGCGTGGACAGTGGTAAACACCAGGTGGCCGGTCAGCGCGGAGTTGATGGCAATCTGCGCCGTCTCCTGGTCGCGGATTTCGCCGACGAGGATTTTGTCCGGGTCGTGGCGCAAAATCGAGCGCAGCCCGCGAGCAAAGGTCAACCCCTTTTTCTCGTTGACCGGAATCTGCGTGATGCCGCGAATCTGGTACTCCACCGGGTCCTCGATGGTAATGATCTTGTCCTCGTCGCTTTTGATTTCGTTGAGCGCGGCATACAAAGTCGTGGTTTTGCCGGAGCCGGTGGGCCCCGTGACCAGCACCATGCCATAAGGCTCGCGGATATAGGCGCGGAAGCGCTTCAGGTCGGCGTCGTTAAAACCGACCACGTCGAGCGTAAGATGGTGGAACTTTTCGCTCATCGACTCCTTGTCCAGCACGCGCAATACGGCATTCTCGCCGTGAATCGTGGGCATGATGGAGACGCGGAAGTCGATCAGGCGGTTCTTATAGCGCACGCGGAAGCGGCCGTCCTGGGGCACGCGGCGCTCGGCGATGTCCAGCTCGCTCATGATCTTGATGCGGCTCAGGATGGTGGTGTGATGCTCGCGGGCAATGGGCGCCATGGCCTCCTGCAAGACGCCGTCAATGCGGTACTTGATGTGCACCGAATCATCATAGGTCTCGATGTGAATATCGGAAGCGCGCCGCTCCAGGGCGGTGAAGATGGTGGTATCTACCAGGCGAATGATGGGGCTGATGTCTTCTTCGCTGGTCAGTTTTTCAATGGAGATGTTCTCGTCCGCGTTCTCGTCTCCACTAAGCACGTCGAAGGTCAGCCCCTCGCTGGCCTCGTCAAGCACGCGCTGCGACTGCTCGGTTTTTTTCAGCAGATCGGTAATCTGCGAAAGCGTCGCCACGCGCGGAATAATGCGGTGCGAGAGCAGCCCGGCAATCTCGTCGAGCACCATGAGCCGCGACGGGTCACTGACCGCAATCACCAGCGCATCGCCCTGCTGCTCGATGGGCACAAAGTTGTAACGGAACATCAGCTCCACCGGAACGGTGCGCAGCAATTCGTGTTGAATTTTGAAGTTCTTCAGGTCTACGAACTCGGCGTGATAGCGGCGGGCGAGGGCTTCGGCCTGGGCGCGCTCGTCCTGGACGACGGAGAGTGGAACAGCTAGCGTGGTTGCCTCAGCCATGGTTTACCCCTGACCTCCGGTCGCCTGACCCAGCGAGAAGATGGGCAGGTAAAGCGAGATGAGAATAAAGACCACCACAATGCCCATGATGATGAGGATAGCTGGTTCAATGAGCGCCAGAGCCGCGGTGAGGGCGGTGGCAACGTCCTCCTCGAAAAATTCTGAGACGGAGTTGAGCATCTGCGGCAAAGCTCCGGTCTGCTCGCCCACGGAGATCATCTCGGCGGCCAGGTCGGGAAAAACTTTTGTCTGGATGAGCGCATCGGCCAGGCTGCGCCCTTCGCGCACTGTGGTGATGGAATGAGTAACCGCGCGAGAGACGCGCCGCGAGTTGATGGAGCGGGCAGCGGTTTCAAGCGAGGGCACCAGCGGCAGGCCGCCGGTGAGCAGCGTGGAGAGCGTGCGTGCAAAGAGCGCAACCTGATACTTGAGCCAGATTTTGCCGAAGACAGGCAGCCGGACCCGGACCCCGTCAGCGAAGTCGCGTCCCCGCTCGGTGATGGAGAAGCGGTAGCCGCCGAAGGCTATGCCGGCTACCGCCAGCAGTATCCAGAGCAGGTTGTGGTTGAAAAATTTGCCGACGGCCAGCAGGTGCATGGTCATGGCCGGCAGCTTGTTGCCCATCTGCTCATAGAGCGAGCCAAATTGCGGAATCACAAACGCGAACATGAAAAACATGATGCAGACCACCAGCGCCATCAGCACGCAGGGATAGATCAGCGAGGTAATCAGCTTCTTGCGGAAGGTGAGCGAGGTGCGCTGAAAACTGATGTAGCGCTCCAGCACCTCCTGCAGATTGCCGCTGCGCTCGCCGGCCAGCAGCGTGGTGGTGTACATGATGGGAAAGCCGCTCTGCGCCTCGAAGGCCGCTGAAAGCGCGTCGCCGGTCTTCACCCGCGCGGACACGTCCTCCAGTTGCGCGGCAAAATGCGCGTTTTTCTGGTTCTTGGCCAGCATCTGGATGGAGCCCAGGATGGGCAACCCGGCGCGAATCAGCGTCAGGAACTGCTGGTTGTAGATGAGAAAGGTCTCCTGCTTGACCTTGCCGCGCTTGAAACCGCCAAAACCCGAGCGGGGACGCACGAAGAAGACATGGAAACCGGCGTGAACAAAGCGGGCGCGCAGCTCCTCGGCGCTGGCCGCCGTCTGCACCTGCTCCTGTACGCGGCCGCGCTCGTCAGCCACCTTGATGATGAATTCCGCCATGCCTCTGCCTGCCGGTCAATCCCCTGGTGAGCCTGACCGGATTCTATCCAGAATTAAGGGTATCAGTTCCCGCCCACTCTGCTCGTAAAGGATAGACGCGAAAGGCGGAAGCAGCGCTCGGAGGGGGAGGGCCATACAGTTCCAGTCGCGCTGAACCTGTATCCTGATTGCGATCCATCAAGCAGCCGATAATAGGTCTGAATTGGCGCGGACATTGGATTTTGCAACACGGAGTGATCGGCATGAATAGGACGATGCGGGACAGAATGAAGTATTTGCGTTGGGCGGGCGTGGCCGTTGTGCTCCTTGCCGTCATCGGCGCGGCTTTGCTGGCTGGCTTTCATGCAAGCCGTTCGGCGGCGGCTGTCGTCCCCTACCCGCACGAACTGGCTCAGGTCAGTTTTGCCGTGGCTGGCGACGTGATTCCGCACGGGGCGGTGCGCGCCGCCGCGGCTGCTGCTGGAGACGGCGCCGCGGGCTGGAGCGCGCTCTTCGCCGATGTCGCCGACGTCTTCCAACACGCCGATTTCGGCTTTGTGAATCTCGAAACCCCGGTAGCGCCGGAGCACTCGCGCGGCACCAAAGAGTTTATGTTTGACGCGCCCGTCGCGCTCGTCGACGCGCTGAAAGCCAGCGGCATCAAAATTGTCTCCTCCGCCAACAATCACATGATGGACCAGGGCTGGGCGGGATTTGCCGAGACGCGCGAGCACCTGCGCGAGCGTGGGATGCTCTTTGCCGGCACCGGCGACACGGCCCAGCAAAGCTGGCAGCCGGTGATCACCGAGACCAACGGCATCAAAGTGGGCTGGCTTGGCATGACGCGCTGGCTCAACGGCAATCGCAATCCCGATAAGGACGACCAGCCGCATGTGAACTTCTTCCCCTATCCCGGAGAATCCAAGGGCGCGCCGGGAATGGACGAGGCCGGCGTGCTGGAGGCCGTAAAAAAGGCGCGCGCCGAGTGTGATTTTCTGGTGGTTTCCATTCATTGGGGCACCGAGTACGCGACAGCGCCCCGGCCCGAGGATGTGGAGATGGCGCACCAGATGCTCGACGCCGGAGCCACGGTGATCGTCGGTCACCACCCGCACGTATTGCAGCCGGTGGAGACGTATCGGACTCAGGATGGCCGCGACGTGGTCATCTTCTATTCGCTGGGCAATTTTCTGTCGAACCAGTCGCGCACCTATGTGGACGGGCTGATGCCGGACAAAGCCGGCGACCCGAGGGACTCGATGATCGGCCTCTTTTCCGCCGTGCGCAAGGACTACGGGCCAGGCGGCGTGCGCGTCGAGCTAGGCCATGTGGGCGTTTTGCCCGCCTGGGGCGAGAACAACCGCAATGAGCTGGCCAGGAGGCAGGCGAAAACGCCAGTGATTCATCCCATCCTGATTGATCGCGAGATGCCGCGCGTGCAGGCGCGACTCGATGAGTTGACCAAGGAGAGCCAGAGCGGAGCGCAGTTCACGGCTGAGCAGAAAAAGGAATTTATCGAGCTGACCAACCACCTGAAACTGCTCACCGACCGTCGCGCCTTGTTGCTGGAACGCGTTGGCGATGAGTACGCCACCGACCCGCCGAAGCTGGCCGCGAAGCCGTAGGAAGGTCAGAACCTTCGAATACATCCTCATGAACATCACGACCGGAGTCTGTAGTTTCGCGAGGTCCTACTGCACCGTCCCCTGAGGCCGCAACCGGCGCAGGTCCATGGCGCAAGCCACGGCGTTTTGCGCTTGCAAACGCAGGTTGTCAGAGGCGGCCCATAACCATAGGCGGGAGATCAAGGTGGAATTGCGCGCGTCCAACTCGGGACGCAAGCGAACCAGCACATCGTTTTGCCCCGTAGCGGCCAGGTTGGAGGGCGAATCGGTCTCTTCCAGGACCAGGTCCAGGCGGCCTCCGCTCAGAGCCTCTTCCAGCGCATCAATCTCCACCGGCCGCTCCAGTTCGATAGCGATGGAGAAGGTGTGGCCATGGAAGACTGGTGCATGAATCACTTGCAGGGCCAATGCGGGCCAGCGACCGGCGGAGAGCGCGGCGTAGTGGCGGCGCACCCGCGCCTCCACCGTGGCCAGGCTCACTTTGGCGGCTTCGCCCAGGCCGGCCAGCAGATTATAGGCCGCCTGCGCATCGTAGAGGTTGCGGGGCAGCCCCTGAAAGCTGAGCAGGCTCATGGTCTGCTGGTGCAGTTCGTCCAATGCGGCGCGGCCAAACTCGCTGGCCGGCTCGAGCAGCGTGGCGAAGGCGATGCGCACCGAGGCAGTTTGCTGCATCCGTTCCAGCACCAGGGCCAGCGCCAGCGCCGCGGGGTGCGCAGGGACCACGGCGGGGGTGAACAAATCCACTGTAGCCGCCTCGGAGTCCAGCAAGGGCGCGCGCACCACAACGCCCGTCTCCTGATCCAGGGTCCCGGAGAGATCAAGAACAGTTGAGCCGGCCCGCAGCGCATCCCGCCAATGCTTGCGGGTCAGATCCTCGGAGCCGCAGAAAAACGTGAAGTCGATGCGGTCAAAGGCGTCGGGGGCGATGGCCTGGACGAAAGTGATCTCGTCGCCTACCTGGTCAAGCTGGCCCTCAGCCTCCTCCTCGTCCAGCAGCACGAAGTTGGCCGCCGCCAGGGGCGAATCCGACAGCGCATCCTTCAGCTCCCGGCCCACCAGGGTTGAAGCTCCGGCAATGGCGATCTTGTACACGGGCGTCCTTTGGTTCAATGGCAATAATCAGGAATGGTCCAGCGGATTCGGTTCTGAGACAGTCGCGGGCGCACGCTTCAGACGCCAGCGGCGGCGGCGCGACCAGGAGTACGCTGCTCGCGCCCAGATGCCGCTGAACATGTACACCAGCGCCCATAAAAACAGCACAGCCTGGGAAAACCTGATGATAATAAAAAGCGCAATCGAAATGAAAAACAGCGTCCGGAAGGAATGGCGGCGGGAAAAGCTGAGCTCCTTGCCCGACCAGAAGCGCCAGGTGCTGACCATGAGGAAGCCGCTCACGCCTACGATTCCAATCCAGATAAGGGCGACCCACCAGGCCTCGACCGGATAACCTTGGCAAACATGCACGCAAGCAGCCAGCAGGCCCGCCCCGGCGGGAATAGGCATGCCCACAAAATACTTGCGGTCCGGCCGCCCCGGATTGCGCGGCAGTGGGTCGTGGCTGATGTTGAAGCGCGCCAAGCGCGAGACCCCGCCAATGAGATAGAGGAAACAGATGAAGATGCCTGCGTGGAGCAGGTTCTCGTGCAACTCCGGATTCATGGTATCGGGCAGGAAATGGAAGCCCCAGATGAGAGCCAGCAGGCTGGGCGCGACGCCAAAGGTGATGGCGTCGGCCAGCGAGTCCAGCTCTTTGCCGAAGTCGCTGCACGTGTTGGTCATGCGCGCAATGCGGCCGTCGAGCCCGTCAAAGGGAATGGCAAGAATGATGGCGATGGCTGCCCAGTCAAGGTGAGTGTGCGCGTTGCCTGCGTCCGTCAACGCCATCATGGTCTGGAGGACGGCAAAGAAGCCGGCGGCGATATTACCCACGGTAAACAGCGAGGGCAGCAGGAACATGCCTCGGCGCAACTGCGCCCGCGCCCGTGCTTTGACCTGTCTGGTATCGGGGTGCATCATCGGCGTCCTCCGTCGGACTCGTTGGGCAACGCGCTGGCGCTCGCGGCCCTTTTCGCGCTGGATGCAACGGACGCCATCTCCAACTCCGCCATGGACGCCAGCACGCTGGAGCCGCCCCGGACGCGCTGGCCCTTCTTCACGCGCAAGATCGCCTCGGCCGGCAGCAGCACGTTGACGCGGGAGCCAAACTTGATCAGGCCCACACGCTGGCCGCGCTCAACTGTCTCCCCTTCACGCAGGTTGAAGACGATGCGCCGGGCCAGCAGGCCGGCAATCTGCTTAAAGGTGACTTCCATGCCTTCGCCGCGAACCGTGGCGATGTTCTGCTCGTTCCGGTCAGCCGAATATGGATTCATGGCATTCATGTACTGACCCTTCTGATAGCGCACGGAGGTGAGAACGCCGCCAATGGGCGAACGATTCACATGCACATCAAAGACGCTGAGGAAGATGCTGACGCGCTGCCGGGGGCCTTCGGGGGTGTTGATGGAGGCTGTTTCGGTCACCAGCCCGTCACCGGGCGAGACGATCAGGCCGGGGCCGGTGGGAATTGTCCGCTGGGGATCGCGGAAGAACCAGAGAAAAAACGCCGCCAGAAGCACCGGCGCGACGCTCCACGCCCAGTTGCCCGTGGCCCACGCCAGCACAGCCGCCACTGCCAGCAGGCTCAAACCGTAGATATAACCGTCACGAACCATTGTCTAGACGATTATACGGGGATTTAGCTCGATGGATGATTGAAACAGGCAGACACAGAGTAGATTCCCGGGCACACTGGCCCAAGGGAGGCCGAGCCGGGCGGGCGCCCGGCAATTCGCCTGCAATCCCTGTTGATTCAAAAACCTAAGCGACGACCGGAAGTCTGCGCTCCAGGGCGAAGATCAGATCCTTGGCGTGCAGCTTGAGCTTCTTCAGCTTGACTTCCTCAATCTGCTCCTCCGCAGTGAGATAGGGTTTCTGGACCAACTCTTCCAACCGCTGAGCGTAGCGGCGATGTTCGGCATGCAGGCGATCAATTTCTGCGCTCAGCGTGGAATCCTTTACTTCATCCATCAGGCACCTCCGAATATTAAGGAACACTTACATATATCGCCCCCGGAGCGCAAACCGCAAGTCGAAAAAGGACCGGAAGTAACCTCGACTGTGGAATTCGCCTTGAAAAGCCCCCTTGCGTGACCGCAATCACGCCCGGTTCGTTTGACCATCACAGCAGCTTAAGACTCAAAGCCCTCAAGCCCCAGGCGCATCAGAACCGCATCTTCCGCCGGAGCCTGATAATAGCGCGTCCGTCGGCCGGTTTCAACAAAGCCCAACCGCCGGTAAAGTCCGAGCGCCGGCTGGTTGGAGGCGCGCACTTCCAGAATAACCTCACGCACCCCCGCCAGCACCAATTTGCCGGCCAGCTCCGCAAAGAGCTTCCGCGCCAAACCCCGGCGCTGGAATTGAGCATCGACCACAATGATCTCCAGTTCGGCCCGCGGCGGCAGCAGGCTAGCCACCAAAAAGCCCGTCAACAGGAAGGCTGGCTCCGGCCCTTTTGCCACCAGCGCTATCCGCCGCGGCACAGCATCACAGTCCAGCGCGGCAACATAGTTCTCGCGGGTCCAGCGGGGCGCCTCCTTCAGGCTCGCGGCAATCTCCATCACCCGGTCCAGATCCTCCGGGCTCATGCGCCGAATCCTCACAGCGGTTAAAGAAGTGCTCACGGCCGTTGCGTCCCAGGCGTATCCGGATCGCCAAAAATTTCGGCATCCGAGCGGCGCAGGTAGTTGCCGTCCAGTAGCGCCAGGTCAACGAACTCTCTGGCTGCTACCCTTAGTGCGCAAAGCCTCATCGCATCGGCGGCAGTGAGCTCCGAAGTCCGCACCAGCTGCGCCTCCGGCCAAGCCGCCTTGAGCAGCGCTTCAGCCGCCGCATCGCACAGCGCAATTCGCCCCTGGTCAAACTCGATCTCCGCCAGCTCCGCGGCTCCAGCCAGCAATTCCCTGGCCTTGCCATCCAGCCCGCTGACCCGCAAAAATACCTCGTGGCGATGCGCGTCGAGAGCGGCGGCCTGAACGCCGGCCTTCGCAGCCAACACCTCCAGCCGCGAAACCGCGACCACCGGAATCTGCGCCGGTTCGGCCAGCCCTTTCACCGCGGCCAACCCCACGCGCACGCCGGTAAAGCCGCCGGGGCCGTTGACAACGACGATGGCGCTAAGCTGCGTCAGTTGTACTCCAGCCATTCCGAGAAGCTCACACGCGGAGGCCACCAAAGTCTCCGAGGGTCGCTGCCCGCCAAGAGACGTCTCGCCCAGAATGTGGAGTTCTCCGCCAACCAACCGCCCCAGCGCCACCGAGCCGGTGGGGCCGCAAGTGTCAATGGCCAGCAGAAGCATTGAATCCGGCATGAGTCTCCTTACACCGCCTTCAGCGCCTGCTCCAGATCAGCAATCAGGTCGTCCTTGTCCTCGATGCCCACAGAGAGGCGAATGCGTCCCTGGGTGATGCCCATCGAGGCACGCTCTTCCTCGTTGAACGAGCCATGAGTGGTGGTGGCCGAGTGCGCGGCCAGCGACTCGGCCCCGCCCAGCGACTCGGCGTTGAGAAAGAGCTTGATAGCCGCGAGGAAGCGTCCCGCGGCTTCGCGCGACTCGACCTCGAAGCTCATCATGGAGCCGAAGCCCTTCTGCTGCTTCACTGCCAATTCGTGCTGTGGGTGGCTTTTCAGTCCCGGATAAGCCAGCTTACTCACCTTGGGATGCGTCGCAAGGAACTCCGCCACGGCGCGGCCATTCTCTTCGTGCTGCTTGATGCGAACGGGCAGCGTCTTGATGCCGCGCAGGACAAGAAAACATTCAAAGGGCGACATTACTCCGCCCGCGGCCTTTTGCACGAAGCAAAAACGCTCCTTGTGCTCTGGCTTCGTGCCGATCAGCGCGCCGCCCAGCCCATCCGAGTGGCCGTTGAGGTACTTGGTTGTCGAGTGCATCACAATGTCCGCGCCCAGCGCCAGCGGGCTTTGCAGCGCGGGCGACAAAAAGGTGTTATCCACGCTGACCTCGATGCCGCGCGCGTGGGCGATCTTGCTGACACCCGCAATATCCGTCAAGACCATCAGCGGATTGCTGGGCGTCTCGATGTGAACCAGCTTCGTGTTAGGCCGGATCGCCGCTTTGACCGCCGCAAGATTGCTCGTGTCCACGTACTCGATCTCAATGCCGTAGCCGGACACGATCCGGTTGAAGAGCCGCGCCGTGCCGGCATAGACATCTTTGGAGCAGATCAGATGGTCGTCCGCGCGCAGCATCGCCACCAGCGCCGAGATGGCTGCCATGCCGGTGGTGAAAGCATGGCCGCTCGTGCCGCCTTCGAGCGCCGCCAGCGCCTCCTCCAGATGGTCGCGTGTGGGATTGCCGGCGCGCGAGTAGTCCCAGCCCCGGTCTGTGCCGATGCCCGTCAGTTCAAAGGTCGAGGAAAGGTAGACGGGCACGTTGACGGCGCCCGTCTGCGGGTCGGGATACTGCCCGGCATGAACGGCAAGGGTGGAGTATTTCATGGTGAGCCTCTGGCTTCTAGATTATCGCGGCGGGGTAGGAGGGGATGGATCAGGTTGCAACGACGAGCTTAATCCGCAAATTTTTCGTTGCAAAACGCCGAAGCTGTACAGTGATCTTCATAGGGTCGAAACCATTGGAATGCAGATAGAGATAGTGTGTTGTTCCTGATTTCTGATGCGGAAATGTAAAGTGGCCATTCGCATCTGTCGTCGTAGAACTCAGAATATGCTTCGGTTCCCTATCACAGTCTGTTTCTTGCTCATCGGGGAGGGGCTCTCCTGCGGAGTTCCAGGCATGAACAGATGTGAATTTCGCATCACATTCCTCAACTACCACCCCTGAAACGGTCTCTCCCATGGCGTCCACAACGATTCCGGCCAAGTTTTGAGTACGGAACGGATGCTCTAATACTATGAGGGCATAACCTTGTGCTCGCGCAGGCGGTGCAAACGCGAACAAAGCCACAACCAAACCAATCTGCACTGTAAGCCGACGCATTGTCATGTCTCCAACAATGATCTCAACATACAAATCCATCTGCCTACTTCTTATCCAGTATGGCGGGCTTCTTTGCCACTCGCGCCACCGGGAAGTAGCCGGTGCGGGTGCGAACGATGAGCTTGCCCTGGCCCTTGCCCTCGGCCGTGACCTCCACGCGGCGGAAGCCGGGATCGGTGGTCGATTTGGTGGAGTGGTAGCCCAGCGTGTACTGGTTGCGGATGTCTCGGGCCACCTCGGCGGCGATCTGGTCGACCTGCTCGATATTCTTAGGAAAGAAAGCCATGCCGCCGGTTTCGGTGGAAAGCATCTCCAGAGCCTTGCGCGCGTTCTTCACTTCATCGCGGCTCATATCTTCGTCGCCAAAGAGCAATCCAATCGAATAGATGACCGGTCCGGACAACTGCTGGACGCGGCGGATGGTTTGATCCTTGGTGAGGGTCGAGGAGTTATCCTCGCCGTCGGTGATGAGGATAATCACCTGCTTGGGATGCTTTGCGTCGGCCGCCAGTTTGTCAGCCGAGGCCGCTACGGCGTCGAAGAGCGCGGTGCCGCCGCGGGCTTCGATGTGGCTCAGCCCGGCGCGCAACAGGTTCACATCTGAGGTGAAATCCTGATCGATGATGGCCTCGTCGCTGAAGTTCACCACGAAGGCTTCGTCCTGGGGGTTGGAGGCCGCGATCAAGTCGAGGGTGCTCTTGTTCACCGAGGGGCGCTTGCGGGCCATGGAACCGGAGTTGTCCACCACCAGCGCAATGGAGACCGGAAGGTCGGTGTGCTGAAAGCTGATGATCTTCTGCCTGACGCCGTCCTCGAGGACCTGGAAGTTTTCCTTCTTCAGGTCCGGAACCATGCGGTTGCCATCGAGCGCCGTACAGTTGAGCACCACCTCTTCCACGTCGGTGTGCAGAACGTAGCCGTCGCCCTCCTTGCGCAGCGCTGGGAGCGCATGCGGCTCGCCATCAGGGGAGCGCACCGGATCGCGATCCACGGTGAGTGATGGAGCCTGGGTTGGAGTTTGGATCAGAGACGGCGGGGCAGGCGGTTGCTGCGCCGTCAGCGACAGAGCCGCTCCGGTAAAAAGCAGCGATAAAACCGCGATTGTGAAAGGGCGCATAGGAACCGTTGCGAGCATGGGTGATCCGTGCAGGCTATCCCCGTGAAGGATTGGCCTTTCTTTTCACTTTACGCTACTGGCCGCCGTGGGTCAGCCCCTGTGCCAGCAAACGCAGGTCCGCAAAGACCCCTGAGATACAATCGAGCCAGCGCGGAACGGCCTCAAAGTCAGCAGAATGAGGCTTTCAAGCGCAAGTTCAAACCGTTGCATATGGGAGCAAGACCTTCCGCATGGCCCGCATTTATCCCTTTCGCGCCTGGCGCTACTCGCCCTCAGCCGTCCATCTCGAGGACGTGGTCACCCAGCCCTACGACAAGATCTATCCGGCTATGCAACAGGCTTACTACCAGCGCAGCCCTTACAATCTGGTGCGCATCATTCTGGGCCTGCCGGAGTCCAGTGATGCCGAGCTAGGCCAGAGTGTTTATTCGCGTGCAGCGCGAGACTTCAGCGCCTGGCGCAAGCAGGGAGTGCTGGCGCAGGAGGTTGACCCCTGCATCTTCGCCTATTCGCAGCGCTTCAAGGTTCCGGGAACGGAAACCGTGAAGGAGCGGCGCGGATTCATCGCTCTGGGCAAGCTGCACGACTACGCCGAACAGGTAGTCTTCCGCCACGAGCAGACGCTCAGTAAGCCCAAGAGCGACCGGCTCAACCTGCTGAAGGCCACACGCGCGCACTTCGGGCAAATCTTCATGCTCTACTCCGACCCGGCCGGCAGCGTGGAAAAGATTCTCTACGACGGCGCCGGCCCAACCGATGCGGAGGTCACCGATGAGTACGGCGTGTTGCACCGGCTGTGGAAGATCAGCGATCCGGCAGCTATCCTCGGGTTGACCGCGGCCATGGTCGACAAGAAGCTGATCATCGCCGACGGGCACCACCGCTACGAGACGGCGCTGAACTACGCGAAGGAACACGCGGGCGGCAAAACACAGACTAGCGCCGCCGAGTTGCCGCAGCCGGATTTTCCCGAATCCGCGGCGATGATGACCTTTGTCAACATGGACTCTGACGGGCTGGTGATTCTGCCCACCCATCGCGTGGTGCATAGCTTGACGAAATTTGACCCGGCCGATTTTGCGCGCGCCGCCGAAGAGTTTTTTACGGTCGAGCCATTGCATGGAGCAGACTCTCCGGGCTTCATCAACACACTGAACAGCCAGCAGGGCACGGCCTTTGTCGCCGTCACTCGCGCCGGGGTGTTGCTGCTGCGCGCCAAACCTGAGCCGGTGGCCGCCGCGTTGGCAGCTTTGCCCGAGCGCCAGCGCCTACTCGACCTGAGCTGCCTGCACTCCATCGTCCTCGACCGGCTGCTGGGTCTGGACGCCGAAAAGGTCCGCGAGCAGACCAACCTCCGCTATCTGCGTGACGCAGCAGAGGCCGTTGAGCAGGTGCACAACGGCGAGGCCGATGTTACATTCCTCACCAAACCCGTTACCATGGATCAACTCCGGGAGGTGGCTTTTGCCGGCGACGTGATGCCGCAAAAATCCACCGACTTCTTCCCCAAGCTACTCAGCGGATTGACGATTTATGCGCTGGATTAAATTCGCATTGACGGCTCTCGTTATGGCCCGACTGGCCGGAGTTCCTGCCTCCGCGCAACCAGCTCCGCCCGCTCCGCAGGCGCGGTTCGTGGTGGTGCTCGATGCGGCCCACGGCGGCGACAACACCGGCGGACGCCTCTCCAACGGCCAGCCTGAAAAGACCTTTACACTGGCCATGAGCGTACGGCTGCGGTCGCTGCTGGCCGCACGCGGCATCCAGGTGGTCACCACCCGCGACTCCGATGTGACGGTCGAGCCAGACAAGAGAGCGGAGATCGCCAATCACGCGCAGGCCCAGGCTTGTCTCAGCCTGCACGCCTCCGAAAGTGGCTCCGGCATTTACCTCTTTGTCTCTTCGATGCCGCCAGCCCAGCCTGCTCGCTTTCCTGCCTGGAAGACGGCGCAGGCCGCCTGGGTAACACGCAGCCTCAAGCTGGCCGGGGTGCTCAACGCCGCGCTGCTGCACGCCGGCATGAGCGTGACCCTGAGCCGCACTTCTCTGCCTGCCGTGGATAGCATGACCTGCCCGGCGGTGGCCGTGGAGATTGCGCCGGAACAGAACGCCAAACATGAGACAATTGCCGGGCTGGACAACAAGGATTACCAGGCGCGCGTGGCCGCGGCGCTGGCTGCCGCGCTTCTCGAGTGGAGAACGGAGGCTCGTCAGCCGTGATTCCCCGCTACCAGATCTACCTCTTCACCTTTCTGCTGCTGGCGTCGCTGGCCATGGGCGCAGCGCTGTGGCACTTGCGCGAGCGCGCCCACCAGCGGCTGCTCGCCGGCCAAAACTCGGCGCCCACCAGCGCTCCGGCCGTGGCCCCCGCCGAGCAGGCAGCCCTGCTGGTGGCCAACGACAGCGACGGTTCCATCATGACCCAGCTTCACTCCCTGCCGCTGCCCGCCGACCCCGGCGCCCGCGCCCGTGCCGTGCTGGGTAAGCTGCTCGAACTATATGCAGCTCCTGATGCCGCCCACCCCGTCCCCGGCGGCGCAAGCTCAGTGGCCCAGGTTTATCTGCTGCCCGCCCCGGAGGTTGCAGACGCCGTTCCCGCCGCCGGCAAGCCAAAATTCGCAGATTCCAAAACCGTAGTTATTTTGCCCCGCGAATCCAGATTCAAAACCCCTGGTTCGTCAACACAGGACGCGCGGCAATCCGGCTCGCTGCTAGCGGTTGTCAACCTAACCGGCAAATTTGCCGCCAGCCATCCTTCCGGCATCGAGACGGAGATGCTCACCGTGCTCTCCATCTGCGGCACGCTGCGCGCCAACCTGCCCCGCGTCACACAGGTGCGCTTTCTGGTGGATGGCCAGCAACGCGCTACCCTCGCCGGACACGCCGACCTGACCCGCACCTACCTGACTGCCGATCTGCTGACAGCTGAGGAAGTCCATCCATGAGCAACCCTGAAAACAATCCCGGAACAACGCCTCACACCATCGGCGTCTTTGATTCCGGATTTGGCGGCCTCACCGTGCTGCGCGCGCTGATGGCCAGGATTCCCAGCGCACGCTTTGCCTTTTTCGGCGACACGGCGCGGCTGCCTTACGGCTCCAAGTCCCGGCGCACCATCGCCCGCTACGCCGCCCAGTGCGCGCAATTTCTGGTCAGCCAGCAGGGCGCGGAGTTTCTGGTGATTGCCTGCAACACCGCCAGCGCCCTGGCCCTGGATGCCATTCAGGACGCGGTTCAGGTCCCCGTGCTGGGCGTGATCGAACCCGGCGCCGATGCTGCCCGCGCCGCCTCGCGCACCGGCGACGTGCTGGTCATCGCCACCGACGCCACCGTGCAGAGCCATGCCTACGCCGCCGCCTGCCGCGCTCGCGGCTTGCGCGCCCTGGAAAAGGCCTGCCCACTGCTTGTCCCGCTGGTCGAGGAGGGATGGACCGGGCCATTAGTTGGGAATACCACTGAAACATTTGCGGCGCAAGCCGCGTCTGCCGCACCGCAGGTGGAAGTCACCGCAGAGGTCATCCGCATCTACCTTGCCGAATTGAACGCCGAAGCTGCCGCCCAGGGCATGAACCCAGACGTTCTGCTCCTTGGCTGCACACACTATCCACTGCTGCGTCCGCTGCTGGAACGCGCTGTGCCCGCCGGAATGCGCGTCATCGATTCCGCCGATGCCACCGCCGAAGCTGCCGTCCGCCTCTTTGGCCTGCAGAAAGCAGAGAAAGGTTCGCCGTCCGCGCAGGACCAAGTCCGCTGCTTCGCCACCGATTCCGTTGAAAAGTTTGAGCGTCTTGGTTCCCGTTTTCTTAACCGCCCTACTGGTAAGGTCGAGCTGGTAGACCTGGGCGGCTGAGCGGCTCTCCAATCGCATTATGGTGAAATCGAATGACCTCAAGTGGCTTTTTCGTCAAGAAAAAGCCACATCGTACGGAGCCGTTAAGGCCACGAAAATTGGAGAACCGCTCTGATATTCTAAAGGTACGGTAGGTCCCGCATCCCCAAGACACGGACCGGAGGAAGTAAGCACGCATGATCGATCTGGCAGGTAAGACGGCTGTCGTCTTCGGGCTGGCCAACAAGCGTTCCATCGCCTGGGGCATTGCCCAGTTGCTGCACGAGGCCGGAGCCACCCTGGCCATCTGTTATCAAAATGAGCGCATGAAGGCCGACGCCGAGGAACTGATCGCCGAGCTGCCCGGCGCAACAGGCTTCCAGTGCGACGTCTCCAATGACCAGGAGATTGAAACCCTTTTTGCCGCCATCAAAGAAAAATACGGCAAGATCGCGATACTGGTCCACGCCGTGGCCTATGCGCCTGTAGAGGAGCTGCGCGGCGAGTTCATCGCCACCAGCCGCGAGGGCTTTCGCATCGCCCACGATGTCAGCGTTTACTCGTTGATCGCCGTCTCGCGCGCCGCCGCGCCCCTGATGATCGAGGGCGGCAGCATCATGACTCTGAGTTATTTTGGCGCGGAAAAAGTGGTGCCCAACTACAACGTGATGGGCGTGGCCAAGGCCGCCCTGGAAGCCACAGTCCGCTACCTGGCTTGGAACCTGGGCCCTAATAACATTCGCGTCAACGCCATCTCCGCCGGCCCCATTAAAACTCTCGCTGCGCGCGGGGTGGGCGCTCTGGGCGACATGCTCAAGTCCCACGCCGACCGCGCTCCGCTGCGCCGCAATGTGGACCAGCTTGAGGTTGGCGGCGCGGCCCTCTTTCTGGCCAGCAATCTCTCCAGCGCCGTCACCGGCGAAGTCATGTATGTCGATTGCGGCTACAACATCATGGGGTTCTAGAGCATGTTGAATAAACCCGCTTTGTATCAGGGCACGACTTCGTAGGGGTCCCCATCAACAGGTCTTCGTCCATGGGGTGGCTTTAGTCGTGCCGTAATTGCCATAAAAAAGAACGCGGGCTTTAGCCCCTGAGGGAATATTGGTTAAGCCGACGAACTTGTTCGGCGATGTTATGCTGGATTCGTTACGTGCGATCATCTTTTTAAGGGTGTCATCATGCAGGGAAGACTGGAACTGATGCTGGGGCCGATGAGAAGCAACAAGACCGCGGAACTGCTGCGGCGCGCCGAGATGCGCCGCCAGTACGCCAGCCAATATGTCATGGTCCTCAAGCCCAGCGACGACACCAAGGGCGGGCCGGGCGTGGTGGAGAGCCGCAATCCCCTCGGACACGGCAAGATGAATGCCGTGGAATTCAACTCCGCCGATCCCTGGGAAGTCCTTAAAGTCATCGCCGCCACGGAAAAGAGCATCGGCAAGAAGGTGGAGTGCATCGCCATCGACGAGGGACAATTCGTCGAAGATCTCTTCGCTTTCGCGCGCTACCTTCTCGATGCGGGCCATGACGTTCTGGTTGCTGGCCTCGACCTCGACTTTCGCGCGCTGCCCTTCGGCGAAATGCTCAACCTATCGTGGTTTGTCAACGCCTATGGCGGCATCATTACGGAATGTATTGCTTACTGCAGCTGCGGCAGCCGCGCTTTTTACTCGCAGCGGCTGATCGAAGGCAAGCCCGCCCCCTACGACAGCCCCATCAAAATGCCCGGCGACTCCTACGAGCCTCGCTGCGCCGAGCATTTTGTGCTGCCCGGCAAGCAGCACTAAACTGTTGGACGGACAGCGGGGCTGAAGAATGGATACGATTGTGATAAGCAATCTCGTGAAAATTCAAAGAATACAATCCGGCATCGACCCGGTTTTTGCCGAACTGGTTAGAATTTATATTGAATCCCACCCGGAGAGTGAACGAAAGCCCGCGAGCCTGCTTTCATCCATGATTATGCGTCCCGAATATTTATTCCTTGTTGCTATCCAAGATAAATTGGTCGTAGGCTTTTCAATTACTCTATGCTTTCTTAAGTCTGATGCTGCATTGCTCGAATATATGGCTGTTGCACCAAATCGTAGAGGTCAGGGGATTGGTCAGAATCTTTTCAAGGAAACAGTGAAGTTCGAGAAAGCCTCTGAGCGATTCATTCTCGCTGAAGTGGATTCAGATAAGAGACAAATGGCAGACATAACCGATCGAACAAGAAGAAAGAATTTTTATAGAAGGCTCGGCTGCCGGGAGATCGATGGACTCTCCTACATCATGCCTCCGGTGTCGAACTCTAAGCCTCCAGCTATGGATTTACTTGTTTATAGACGCGAACTGCCTAAGACTGTTGAAAAAAAGCATCTCCGGGCCTGGCTTGAAAGCTGTTATATCCAGGTCTACGGAATGACGGCAAGCGACAGCCGAATAGATCGGATGCTTAGGAATCTTCCTAAACATCTGCGGCTGATCTGATCATTTGGAGGGGACTTATGGATTGGTTACATTGGTATTATGTTGCAAACTTCGTGATTGCGATTGGAACCGTGCTTCTGGCTATCGGCGTTCCGTTGTCTTTATGGCTCGCGGGAAACGAAGAAAGATTCACGTTCTATGCCACTCTTGATAAGACCTATTCCGAGATTCAGAAGCTAATTATTGAAAAACCGCACTTAGCGCAACCCCATCCGAAGGGAAAGACATCCGATCAGCTTGTCCAGTACGACGCATTTGCCTTCGACGTCTGGAATTTTATTGAGGCAATTTATGACTACAGCAAAGATAAGCCTGAACTTCTAAAGACATGGAAATGTGTCATTTTTTATGAGGCTAACTTGCATGGCGTATGGTTCAATAAACCCGAGAATCATAAGAAATTCAAGAAAGCATTTTTCGACTTTGTTAAAAAGAACGACCTGGTCATAGGGCTCCCGGATCATAAAGGAGATGAGGTTGATATCAAGATGTAACCCTCCCCGCTACCCCTTCAGCATCCTGATAATCCTGTGTGTGTTGTCTCCGGCTGAAATTATTGTAATCTTGCCTGTAACCTTCTTATTGTGACTGCATTCCGTTGTTGGAATCAAGCTTCTGCATCTTCACGATCTCCTCCCAAACCGCCGGCTCAACGGGAACTCCGAGTTTGCGATTCTCCGCGCGAATCTGCAACACCCGCTCTCCCGGATAGCGGATTTTCGCGTCTTCTTCCGCCGCCCGGCTCTGATGCAACGAAGCAATAATCTCATCGGCAATTTGCGCAAGCCGCGCTTCGTTCCCCAGGGCCGCGGGGTTGATGGCTATAAAAACCTGTGAGAGTCCGGCCTCCCGCAGCGAGTCCGTCGAAAGCTGATGCGTCGCTCGGGCCAGCGAGGTCATCGCGGCAATCATGTCCAGCACCAGGGAAAGCCCCGAGCCCTTCCAGTAGCCGATAGGCAGCGGGCGCTGCGACTGCTCAATCGCCGCAGGATCGCGCGTCAGCTTGCCCGCCACGTCAAAGCCTCCATCCACGGGCAGCATCTTGCCTTGATTTTTGTAGCTTTCCAGCGTGCCATAGGAGAACTGTGACATCGCCATGTCCAGCACCACATGCCCGCTCGCGCGCGGAACCGCAATCACCAGCGGGTTGTTTCCCAGGCAAGGCTCCACTCCTCCCCACGCAGGCAGATTGGGCATGGTGTTGGTCCAGCAGATGCCGATCACTCCCGCCTCGGCAGCCTGCCAACCGTAGCTGCCGCCGCGCATCCAGTGGTTGGTGTTGCCCAGCGCCACGCAACCGACTCCATGCTCACGGCTGAGGGCAATCGCCCGTTCCATCGAGGCCAGCGCATTCAGATTGCCCGGGCCTTTGCGTCCATCCCAGCGCTCCAGCGTGCCGAAGCCGGCCAGCCGTTGCGGCTCCGCGTGAACATCGACGTTTCCATTGCGGATCATCGCGACAAAACGCGGAAAGCGATTGATGCCGTGCGTGTACACGCCGTCGCAGGTTGTCTCGGCAAAAAGCTGCGCACAGGCTTGCGCCCGCCCAGCCGAGAAGCCGAGCTTTATCAGCACGTTTTCCAGGGTCGCTTGCACTTCTTCAAAGGAGATTCGATTCATAGGCTTTTAGTACGCCGAAAAGAATAAACTCGCAGACAACGCATCAGGTCGGGTGCTCCATCTTTTTCGAAGTAGCCCACCAAACGTATATACACAATAGAACGCCGAGAATAACGCCCGACAGTTGAAAGTAGAAAATGAGTGTCCTGTTCACAGGAACAGTATAATGATAAGCAAACTGTTCATAAATATAACAAGCGAATGAAGCCACGAAAAACAAAGTGGCTTTGGAGTTCCTCTGCCACAAGAATATTGCACCAGCCAAGGAAAGAATTGCAGCTGCTACAAACGCCGTTTGGTAGGAAAATGATTGCAAACCAAGAGAGTGAGCCTGGCCAATCGTGTAGCGATTATGAGGATTAGGATTAAAGGATTCAGGAATAACGCCGATCATTCTCAACCATATCGTTGAAGAGCCCCAGAAGGATATTCCGACAAAGACGCTGATAACTCTAGCCAGGGTTTGCGACTTTAGCGCATTAAGAATTGAACGCATCTGTACCTCCTTGATGTTCATCCAGAGCGGAACGTACGAGAATCCTCTACGACAGGTTTTCATCGCTGGTGGCGCGCAAGCGCCGTAAGCCTGGACGGCTAGTCCTTCAGCGTCACCGTAATCTTGCGCACGTCTCCGCCGGCGGAAGCGATCACGATCTCGCCGGTAGATTTCTTGCGGATGCTCTTGAACTTCTCGCCCCACTCCACCAGCACCAATGCATTCGGCGTGAGCAACTCATCCAGGCCAAGTGTTTCCAACTGCCGCTCGCCCTCCAGCCGGTAAACGTCCAGGTGGAAGAGCTTCACCGGACGACCCTCCCTCGCGCCGTCGTACTCATGAATCAGCGTGAACGTCGGGCTGGTTACCTCGTCCGCCTCGGCGGCATCCAGGGCCTGCGCAATGCCCTTCACCAGCGTAGTTTTGCCGGTGCCCAGGTCGCCGCGCAGAATCAGCAGTTGCGGCGGCTGCAGCACCCCGGCCAGTTTGCGGCCCACTTCGATGGTCTCCGCGCCGCTCCTACTGGTGAACTCGTGCTTGCGGATCAATGCGTCCAGGGCGGCTTGACTCATGGCGTGGCCTCTTGAAGGGATGCAGCAGGCACTCCCTGCAACCAAAGATACCCGGTTGGCCCACGCGAATCAAAGCGAAAAGCCTGTGCAAGATGAGAAAGAGTGTCCGTGGCCAGTAACGTGTGTTCGTCGTCACTGCGAACAGCCAGGTCAGCGGCTAATCCGTGCAAATAAACTGCCGCCTCCACTGCTCGCGCTGGCTCGTCCAGATGCTGCGCCAGCAACCCCGCAATCAGCCCGGTGAGCAGGTCGCCGCTGCCGCCCTTGGCCATGCCGGGATTGCCTGTGGTGTTCACAACCACGCGGCCGTCGTGATGGGCAATGAGCGTGCGCCAACCCTTCAGCACCACCGTGACCCCGTTTCGCTGGGCAAAATTGCGCGCCACTTCCAGCCGGTTGGCCTGCACCTCGGCCACTGTGATCCCCGCCAGCCGCGCCATCTCGCCGGGATGTGGCGTCAGCACCAGCGTGCGTCCTTTCGTTAGCTTCGCCAGCAAAGCCGGCTCCGCCGCCAGAATGTTCAGCGCGTCGGCGTCGATCACCGCCGGAATTTTTGTCGCCGTGAGCAGCCCGGTCACGAATCTGACCGTCTCCGGACTTTGCCCCATGCCGGGGCCAATGGCCAGCACCGTCTTGCCAGCCGTGAGCGCGGCCATCGTTTCTGGTGCTAGATTCTCCGATCCAATACAGCCCGAAGGGCTCGCAACCAGCGGCCAGGTCATCAGCTCCGGCGCAATGGCTGCAACAAGCGCGAGCGCCGGCGCGGGAACCGCCGCCGTTACCAGCCCCGCCCCGGCCCGCAATGCCCCCAGTGCCGCCAGCGCCGGCGCGCCTGTCTTGCCACCCGCCGTTCCCAGCGTTCCGCCCACCACCAGCACATGCCCATAGTTGCCCTTGTTGGCCGCAGCCAGTCGTGGCGTCTGCGCAAGCGCCAGCGCCGAACCGGCCCACTCCAACTTGAGAGCGGAGATCATCGCCTCCTCCGGCGAGCCGATAGGCGCAACCACGATGGGTTGCGACCAGCGCCGCGTTAGCTGCCCGAAGACGTGTGCCGGCTTGGGCGCTGTAAACGTGATCACAGCATCAGCGGGGAAGATGGTACCGGCCATCAGGGCGCTGGTCTCATCCGCCGCCCAGCCTGAGGGCAGATCGACAGCCAGAATCGGCGCCTTGCTTGCCGCTTTGCTTGTATTGACCCATTCCAGCGCAGCCAGAGCCAAACCCTTCAGCGGCGGCTTGAACCCCGTGCCGACCACTGCGTCAACAATCAGATCGGCTGTGAGCGCGCTGTTGTGCCGGGCCAGCTCTTCGGCCATTTCAATAATGTGGACCTGCCCTTGCCTGGGGTTCGTCAACTCGCGCCACGCCACCGCCGCATCGCCCGTGAGGCCATCAGGTGAGCCCAGCAGCAGCGTGGTCACCTCCAGCCCGGCCTCGGCCAGCAGCCGCGCCGCCATCATGCCGTCGCCGCCGTTGTTCCCGCGGCCGCAGATCACCGTCACCCGCACGGCGCGCGGAAATTGCTCCCGCGCGAAGGCCGCCACTGCCGCCGAAGCCGCCCGCATCAGGTCAATGGACGGCACACCGAAGCGCTCAGTGGTCAAGCGGTCGCAGGCCTGCATCTCCGCAGCGGAAAGAATGCGCATGGAAACATGGTACGACAGCCGTCAACTATCGGCCATCAGTTCTTAGAATCCTGGCATTTTGCTGGCTACTTATACCTGATAATTCGTTTCACGCTTTTCCCTGACACATCAACACCAGCAGCCAGCCGTTCAATCCGGCAATCAGCACAGCGACAATCCAGGCCAGCCCTTGCAGCCAGGGAGCGTTCACAAACTCGCCCATCTTATTCCGGCTGCCGGTAAACAGCACCAGCGGCACCACGGCAAAGCTCAGCTGCAGCGACAGAATCACCTGGCTCAGGATGAGCAGTTTCTCCGTGCCCTGCTCGCCGGTGATCGCCACCACGATAATTGTGGGAATAATCGCCAGCGAGCGCGTGATCAGCCGCCGCAGCCACGGTGACAGCTTGAGGTGGATGAATCCCTCCATCACCACCTGCCCGGCCAGAGTTCCAGTGATCGACGAGTTTTGTCCGCTGGCCAGCAGTGCAACGGCAAACAGCGTGCTCGCCCAGGCCGCACCGATCAGCGGGCTGAGCAGCTTGTAGGCGTCCTGGATAGCCGCGACATCGTACAGGCCGCGGCGATTGAAGACCGCCGCCGCAACAATCAAAATCGCCGCGTTCACAAACAGCGCCACGGTCAGCGCCAGCGCGGAGTCGATGTTGGCCATGGTGATGGCCTCGCGCTTGCCCTCCGGCGTCCGCTCATATTTGCGGCTCTGCACAATCGAGGAGTGCAGATAAAGATTGTGCGGCATCACCGTCGCGCCCAGTATCCCGATGGCAATGTACAGCATATCCGGATTGGTGATGATGGACGGTGACGGAACAAATAAATCGCGGAGCGCCAGCCAATGATTCGGGTGGGAGAGCAGAACCTGCACCAGGAACAGCGCCGTAATGGTGCCGATAAGCGCAATCACCAGCGCCTCGATGTAGCGGAAGCCCCAGCGCTGCAACAGTAGAATCAGCAGCACGTCCGTCCCGGTAATCAGCACGCCATAAAACAGCGGAATGTGGAAGAGCAGGTTCAGAGCAATGGCCGATCCGATCACCTCGGCCAGATCGCAGGCGGCGATGGCAATCTCTGCGCCGATCCACAACGCGTAGCTCACCCGTGGGCCGTAGCTCTGGTGGCACATCTGCGCCAGATCGCGCTCCGTGGCTATGCCCAGCTTGAGGCTCAGGCTTTGCAGCAGCACCGCCATCAGGTTCGACGCCATGATGACGAACAGCAGCGTGTAGCCGAAGCGCGACCCTCCGGCAATGTCCGTGGCCCAGTTGCCGGGGTCCATGTAGCCCACGGAAATCAAAAATCCAGGTCCGAGAAATCCCGCCAGCCGCCGCCAGAACCACGGCGAGCGCGAGACCCGCACCGTCGCATGAACCTCGGGCAGCGAGGGCACCAGATGCTCGGCTCCCGGCGCAAGACCGGGGATGACCGGTAAGGGGGTAAAGTCCGTCAGGCCCATACAAGAAAGTATGCCACAGCTAGTTAACCATGGTTAACATTTTTTCTTATTTTTAATTACGCCCAAGAGTACATCGAATCTGTCGCTATTAATCATCATAATATGTACCCATTTTTCCACAAAGGTGATTATATTCCTACTAGCGGATTAATCAATCATTTGCTACGCTTTTTGATGAAGGGCCCGGTTGAGAAGTACAGGCGCATCCTTTGGCAAGGGGTGAGACGCCAGTACAACTTTGGTCCGGGCCTTTCATCTTCGGATTAGCGGGAGGCGTGCCTTCAATGGTTACAGGAGCGGACTTTTAATCCGAGATCTGCTGCTGACACAGCAGGTGTGGGTTCGAATCCCCCCGCCTCCGCCAATTTGGTTTACTGTAACCCATGCGTATGTAAGCGTGTCAACTCATATGAGAATTAAGCAGGGAGGGTGGGGATCATCGTGAGTAACCAAGCAAAGTTTGAGAGCGAAGCTATGTCTCTATTGCGGCACTTGAAATCTGAGAAAGAGGCGATTCAGCTCCGACACACTTCAGAATTGGAGGAGATCGATAGGGAAATAGATGCAGTTTCGATTACACTGCGACTTCTCCGAGAAGTGCCAGAATCGAAGGACCAAATCGAAGAGATTAAACCATCGGTGATTCCGAATGATCTTTTTGGTAAGAGCACGCGCGAAGCATGTATCGAGATCGCCAAGAAGAACAATGGTATTGTGTACGTGTCGGAAGCCAAGAAGGCACTGATTGCTGCCAGGATTCTCAAGGATTCGAAGAATACGTGGGCAATCGTCTATACAACACTGCACCGCAGTAAAGAATTCGAGAAGACAGGTATAGCAGGAGGATTTAGGCTTCTTACCTATCCAACGAAAGAAGCTGCGCAGGCGAGCTTTTTGAAATAGGAGCGCAGAATGGGAACTATTCCAGTTGCTGTACCAACAGTCCGAGCTAGGTTGCTGCCCGGATGGATGACTCGTGATGAAGCCATAACGATGTTTACTACTAGGTGCATCCCGAGCCGAACGGTAGATGAATCAATTGCGATATGGCAAGAATACCGTGACCGCGTTGCTGCTTTACCGCTTGATCGAGGTGCTGTTTGTCCGCGTATCCCTTTAAGTCCTGAAGAGGAACTTCACGCGCACAAGTTCATGGCTTTTCTCAATCAAACCACTAACAGTCAGCATCAAATCACTGGGGTTGTGAAAGTAGAACTTCGGCAAATGA
The DNA here is from genome assembly GCA_049522175.1 of Occallatibacter sp. Lineage (GTDB taxonomy): Bacteria > Acidobacteriota > Terriglobia > Terriglobales > Acidobacteriaceae > Telmatobacter. Next base: position 220,237 of record JBEKOC010000002.1, read on the forward strand.
TTGCCCACCAATATGAAGTTGTTACTGAACGATCCGAAGGATACGCGCAAAGAAATCAAACAGCAGAGGCATGGAGAGGTGAGTTTCTCCCAACAGCACTGCCTCCGGCGGCAGTCAATGTGCAATTCTCACTTGGTTTGCCAAACAATATGCATCCAATGAGTTCGCAGATCATCATTGATTTACCACATGCAGAGTTTGCATTTCTTCCCACTGCACCAGGTATGTTTGGGGCTTCTCAGTTCTTACGGCATGTTACTGTATGTGAACAGGGAACGAAAATCCTGCTCAAAGCCGGTTACCACCGATCCTTTGCGCTGTTTACGAGCGCCCCACCAGCTACTGTGCCCACAGCTGTGGTTGCATTAGAGCGAAACACCTGGGTTACTCCTGTAAACCAGCCACCAGCAGGTGTAGGTGTAACGGTGGGAACAAATGAACTGCATTTTTCGGGGCGAATTCCCGCATTGTTCTCGGATTTCTTTTCAGATGGCCTTTTCATCGATGTCCTCCTGCGTCGTAAGCGATTCCAGTTGCGAGTGCAATCGACTTGGACGGCGGTAGATGACGTTTAGTTCTTCGGCCTCGTTGTTATACGACTTTAATCCGTCGTACAAATGGTCACACTTTGCAGAGTCGCCAGTTTACTCGACTCACTACATCTTACGCAATCGAAATGCCAATGTACCACTATGTAGTATTGTATATCACTAATTCTCTATCTATTTCTATCAAGGTACATTAATCAATGTATTAATCTGCAATCAGTATTGAGTGCATATTTTTTTAATTATCACGGAAGTTCAGGCCGCAGCCAGACAGCATCCGCGGCCGGGTGACCCAGAATGACAATGCCTGCAGGTAGCTCAATCGAAACGGTTTGGTCATAGTTCTGACTGACCATGCGCAGGCTTTGACCGGGGCCGATGCCATTGCTGTGCAAGAAAAGCAGCAACTTTGGGTCGCGCTCATGGAGACTGACCACCGTATAGCGTCGGCCTTCGACAGCCTCCGTAAGCGGCATCTCGCCGCGTTGCTTGCGCTTGGCCGGACTCTCCGGAAGCACCTGGTTGCCGTGCGGACAGGCGCCGCCCTCGCCCAGCTTTTCCTTGAGCTTGGCTTCAAAGGCTGGTGAGACGGCGTGCTCCAGCCGCTCGGCCTCCTCGTGAATCTCGTGCCACTCCATGCCGAAGATTTCGGTCAACATCCGCTCAATCAGGTGGTGGCGCAGAGCTGTACGATAAGCGGTTTCCCGGCCCGTCGCGGTCAGCCGCACAATGCCATCGGCGCCCACCTCGACAAAGCCGTCGCGCTTGAGCCGCTTGAGCGCCATGGTCACCGCTGGCGCTGAAACTTCAAGCCTGTGGGCCAGCAGGGCAGGAATCACCTCTCTCCCCTCGGCCTCTGCCTCCAGAATGGCTTTGAGGTAGTTCTCCTTCGAGACGTAGAGTGAATCTTTCATGGCGTCGTAGCTTCTAGCTTATCGCCTTCAGTTCCTGGCTGCCATCCGCATCCGTAGTGATGTCAACCCATCCGCCTTTGCGCTTCCCGGCGCAGAGTGGAACAATGGCTGCGCCGCAAAATTCAGAAGCTTGAGCGAATGAAAACCTGCCCGCAATGCTCGACCGGCTATCCCGACAGCCAGACCGACTGCCCCATCCACGGCCTGCCGCTCAACGAGATTCGCGAACTGCGGCCGGGCGAAGGCTGGAAGACCACGAACCCCAACCAGCGGTTTTCTGACCACTGACCACTGACCACTGTTCGCTGGCCCAACCTTACTCCGTCCAACCCTTTGCCCGCTCCACGGCCCGCGACCAGCGCCCGCGCCGCTCGGCTCGCTCATTCGCAGCCATCTTCGGCTCAAAGCGAGCATCGCCTTTCCGTTTGGCGCGTAAATCCTCCGGCCCAGCCCAGAATCCCGTGGCCAATCCGGCGAGATAAGCCGCGCCCAGCGCGGTTGTCTCCGTCACTTGCGGGCGCACCACCGGGACATTCAGCACGTCTGCCTGGAACTGCATCAGCAGGTTGTTTACCGCCGCGCCGCCATCCACGCGCAGCGCCGCCAGCGGCGTGCCCGTCTCGCTCTCGACCGCCTCGAGCACGTCGGCCACCTGGAAGGCGATGCTCTCCAACGCCGCCCGCGCAATGTGTCCCGGGTGCGTCCCGCGATTCAGCCCGATCAGCATTCCGCTGGCGTGCGGGTCCCAGTGCGGCGCGCCTAGCCCCACAAACGCCGGCACCATCACCACCCCGCCTGAGTCCGGCACGCTCGCCGCAAGTTCTTCCACGTCAGCCGACGAGCCGATGAGCTTCAGATTGTCGCGCAGCCACTGCACAACTGCTCCGCCGATGAAGATGCTGCCCTCCAGCGCATACTCCAGCCGCTTCTCGGCGCTGGCCGCCAGCGTGGTAATCAACCGGTGTTTGGAGCGTACGAAACCCGTCCCGTTGCCGTCGCGTCCCGTGCCAATGTTCTGCAACAGGAAGCAGCCTGTTCCGTAGGTGTTCTTGGCCTCGCCCGCCTTCCAGCACAGTTGGCCAAAGAGCGCCGCCTGCTGGTCGCCGGCGATGCCCGCAATGGCCACGCCGCCCAGCCCCAGCGTCGTGGTCACCTCGCCCACCTTCTGGCTGGACCACACAACTTCCGGCAACATGCTTTTGGGAATGTTGAAGATCTTCAGCAATTCCTCGTCCCACTCGCCTTTGACGATGTTGAAGAGCAGCGTCCGCGAGGCATTGGTCACGTCTGTCACGTGGCGCTTCCCGCTGGTCAGGTGCCAGATAAGCCAGCTGTCCACCGTGCCAAAGGCCAGCTCGCCTTTTTCAGCACGCGCCCGCGCGCCCGGCACGTTGTCCAGAATCCAGCCCACCTTGGTCGCGGAAAAATACGGGTCCAGCACCAGCCCGGTTTTCGCGGAGACTTCTTCCTCAGCACCACTCTCAACCAAAAGGCTGCACTGCGCAGCAGTTCGCCGGTCCTGCCAGACGATGGCCTTGTGAATCGGCTTGCCCGTCGCCCGCTCCCACACAATCACCGTCTCGCGCTGGTTGGTGATGCCGATGGCCGCCACATCCCTCCACCCCACAGACGAAGACCTGTCCGTGGGGGCCCCGGGGTCGCGTGGCCGCGCGCCCACCTTGCCCATCGCCTCCACCGCGCAAGCCATCTGGCTGGTCAGAATCTCCATCGGGTCATGCTCCACCCAGCCGGCCTGCGGAAAAAACTGCTCGAACTCATGCTGCGCCACGGCGGCAATCGCGCCCGCCTGGTCAAATAGAATCGCGCGGGAACTCGTCGTCCCCTGGTCCAGTGCAAGAATGTAAGCCATTTGTGCCGGTTCCTCTTCGACCTACAGTCAAACACGCGGGGCCACGCGCGGGCAAGGCAGCGAAAACTATTTACTTTGCCGCTATCACCGTTACCGCAATTGAGAAAAAAGTGCGCAAGCCGGATTGCGAGACATTTCACAGGGGAGTTCCTGTATCCTGAAGAGGATGCCCCGTATGTTGGCGGCAATTCCAACGGAGGATATTTCAATGGCAGATACAACGAAAAAGGCAAAGGCAACCGCAAAGGCCCGCAAGCCCGCGACGAAAAAAATAAAATCTACTCAAGGATCAAAGCCCTCTCGCGAGGAGATCGAGCGGCTTGCGAAAAGTTATTGGGCGGAGCGCGGATGCCTTGATGGATTCGCGGAGCAGGACTGGTTGCGCGCGGAAAAGGAGCTGCTCAAAGCTGCTTCCCTGAAAGCGGCATCCTAAAACAGGACTATCCGCTCTGGTTAGTTCTCCCGCGGACTCCGCGGGAGAGGTCTGAGTCAACCTGCCTCGTGCAAAGGCAAGCCAGCTGATACAGCCGCTGTTATCCGATTCGAATGGGATTGGGCGACGGGCAGTCCTCCCATCCTTTTCGCCGGTCTTTCGAGAAAAAACCGGCGAATAGGCGGGAACCTGAATTCTCGCGTCACCCCTTCGCCCGCTCCGCCACCAGCATGGAGTCCATGATCTGTTCCGCGACATCCTTCACCGCCCCCGGCGTATGCGACAGAAACAGCGTGTTGGTCTTGTCGCTCTCGCCGATGGACTTCAGCGTGTCGAAGTACTGCGTCACCAGCACCAGTTGCATCACCTCTCGCGACGACGTGCCCTCCACGGCCTGCTGGAACTGCTCGATGGACGACTGCAACCCCTCGATGATCGCCTTCCTCTGATTGGCGATGCCCTGGCCTTGCAGCGCCTTGCTCTCCGCTTCGGCCTCGGCCTTCTTCACCACCAGAATCTTCTCTGCTTCGCCGCGCGCATTGGCCGCCACCTGTTCGCGCTGCGCCGCGTTGATGTCGTTCATTGCCGACTTTACCTTGGCGTCGGGAATAATGTCGGTCACCAGCACATTCACGATCTCGAAACCAAAGGTGGCCATGTCCGCGTCCAGTTCCTGCTTCACCGCCGCGGCAATCGACGATTGCGAAGCAAAGACCTCATCCAGCGTCATTCCCGGCACATGGCCCAGAATCACCTGCTCCACATAGGACTGAATCTGCGCCGTCGGGTCGGACAACTTGTAGTAGGCGTCAAAGACCTTCTCTGGACGCACGCGATTCTGCACGGAGATCGGAATGGTGACAAATACGTTGTCTTTGGTCTTGGTCTCCATGGTCAGCGAAATCTGATTGACGCGAAGGCTCACGGTGCCCGAGACGGTGTCGATGTATGGAACCTTCCAGTTCAATCCCGGATCAGCAACCCGGAGAAACTTGCCAAAGCGCGTGATCACGGCAACTTCGGCTGTGTTTACGGTAAAGAAGCTGCCAAAAACGATTGAGAGAACGAAAATGAAAGCTACGAGAGCTGCAATTCCCAGCAAAATCATATAAGTCGGGTCCATTTGCTTCCTCCGCTGCCTCATTTTGAAGCAACGGAGAATTATACAGGAGCGCGATTGCTGCGCTGAAAACGGGGAAAAGGGTGCAATAGGGTTTTCTCTGTGGCGCTTATTCTGCGCCAAGCCGTCGCAAGGCGAAGGCCAACATCATCTGCGACCACCCGTAAGTGATTAAGTTGATGCCAATGAACAAGCCAATGACCCACAATCCCGCTATCGGCCACTGTACCCAGACAAGAATTCCCAATACCAGGGTGATGATGCCGTCTGCCAGCATCCAACCTGAACCGGTAATATCCACACTCAGGGCGGTAATAATACGGAAGGAGCCGGCTACCAGGAAGTACATGGCCATCAGCAGCGTCATGACCAGCGAACCGGCCAGGGGATTCCGCAGCAACATCAGGCCCACAACGATCGCCAACGCCGCATTCAGCAGGTGCAGGAAGAAGTGACCGCCCCGGCGATGCCGGAATGCCTGCACTCCCTCGATGATGCCGCCGAACAGCAGAAGCCAGCCGAAAAACATCATTGAAACCACGGTAACGGCAACCGAGTCGATCACGGCGAAGATGCCCAGAAAGATCAGGGCGACGCCCATCGCAAGATGCCATCCCCAGTTACGGCGCAATTCTTGCAGGCCTGTATCGAAGACACTCAAAGCCATTGGAAGCCTCCTATACCCGACACGAATTATACGGCTGTGTGCGAGAATCTGACAAAGTTCACCATCGACGGGAGACAGGATTTTCGAGCCACTGCGTAAGCCGGCTGTTTCTGGCGATGGCGAAGCCCAGCCTTACCGCTTTTCGCCCGGCAGCAGATGCTCGAAATCGATGCCGAACTTCGGCTCCTCGCGTGTTCCCTCAATGTGAATCGGCACCTCGGCCCCCGCGCCGTCGCGCTTGAAAAGGTGATCGGCCGGCGCCAGCAGCATTCCCTTCCAGCCGCCCACCATCTTCGACACCGAGGCTTCCATCTTCGCCGTGCCCGCAAAGTTCAGCGCGCCGTCCGCCAGCCCATACGTCCCCGCAAGCTGAATCTTCGCTCCCGGCACGGTGTACTCCAGCGCCGGCAGCGTGACCACCCCTCCCGCCATACGGAAGCTGCCTTGCATTTCGGACAAAATGCTCGCCGGGTCGGTGGTGTTCAGATCCTCCGGCCGCCCCTGGCCGCGCAGGCTCAGCTCCGTAATTCGTCCCTGTATCTTCTCGCTCGTGAATAGCGCCTTATCCAGCGCAAAGCTGCCGTTCAACGTCATCCGCTTATCGATTGAAGCCATTCCCGGCGGAATGTGCAGAGACGTTTTCATCGTCACATCCCCGGTCAGCAGCACATTGCCCGTACGGCTGGCCAGGCGCAGAAAATCCTCCATCCGCGCCCTGTCCACGTTGACCGCGAGCGCGATGTCGTGGCCGCCGTATTGTTGCGCGCCCGCCACCACCGCTCCCGGCACGCGTACAATCGCTCCCTGCGCTGTAAAGTGCGAATGGCCCAGCGTCGCATCCACTGGTTCCAGCCAGGTGTCCCCGTTGGTCCCATCCACCCGCGCATGGAAGCGCGTCGTCAGCGGCAGCGCGGCGCCGAAGTGCGTCAGCCGGAAATCCGGCGTCTCCGTTTGCCCGTCCACCACCAGATCGCGCAGTGTGCCCTCGTAGTGGCCGGTCGACGAGAGAATCCCCGCAATCCCCGTGATCCCGGACAAATCTGCGTGCTCAAAACGATAGTCCCCTTTAAGCGGGCTCTCGCCCAGATCTGCTCCATGCCACGGCCCGAAGCTGCCCGTCGTATGTACCGTCCCCTCGGGCTTCGGGTTGGTTAATTCTGCGTCAAAGCCCATCGCCCCACCGGCAGCAATGTCGGTCAGCTTGAAGCGCGCAATCTGAAATTCCAGCGGCAGCTTGCCGGGCTTGTCGGTTTCCATCACCAGCTCGGCGCCGGTGCACTCCATCCTGTCCACTTCAAAACGCACCAACCCCGCCATCGCGCTCCTTGATTTGCCGGCGGCTGCGGCATCAGCCACATGCTCAAAGTGCGACTTTGGCGGCAGATGCACGCTCAGCCCCTTCAGCTCCACAAGTGAAACGTGAATCGGCTTGCCCGGCTTTAATTCCAACGGCGCATGAAAGCGAAACTCATTGAGGCGGATCAGCGGTTCGTCCTGCCCCTGCGGAACCGTTACGCCCGCCACTCGCGCCGGCGGCCAAATACGCAGTCCGTGGCCCTCGGCCCACAGCCCATCGACTAGCGAGACATGAAAGCTGTCCAGCTCGACCCGCGCGTGAAAGCGATCCTCCAACCCCTCCACAATGCGCGCGCGCAGAAACGGTTCTGCCCGTTGCAGGACCACGCCCAACACCGCAGCCGCAAGCGTCAGCGCCGCCAGCAACCCAACGGCGACCCACTTCACCCACCGATGCCTGCGCCAGAAAGATTGCCGATCTTCCGTCAAAACCGCCTCCCGTTTGGCTTATATTGTCGCAGGATTCCGCAACCTCCATTTTCTTATCGCACGTCAAATGCCGTAAACTTCATAACAACGGATGCAAGCGCAAATTGAAAATCTCGTAAAGCTGCAAGCAGTGGAGTTGGAACGCTCTAACCTTGCCCAGGCAGCGCGTGCCCTGCCGGCTGAAATCGCCCAGGCCGAAACCGCGCTTGCCGCCGCCCAGCGCCTTGCCGCCGATGCCTCCTCCGCCCTCAGCCGCGAGGACTCTCTCCGCGCCCGACTGGAGCGCGAGATCACTACCCACCGCCAGAAGGCCGCCCGCTACCGCGACCAGCAGAACACCCTCACCACCACCGATCAGGCCAAGGCCAGTGAACACGAGCTCCACTTTGCCGAGGCCGAGGCTGAGCGCCTGGAAAACGAGGCCTTCTCCAGCCTCGAGCGCACCGAGGTCCAGGAAGCCGCCCTCGCCGCCGCCCGCGCCCAGGTCGAGGCGCTAGCTGCGGCCCTGGACCAGACCCGCGAGCGCGTACGTCTTCGCCAGGCCGACTTAGAACGCCAGCAGGCCGCCCAGGCCGTTCAGCGCGAAGCCCTCCGCCCCCTCATCGAGCCGGAGTTGCTCGCCCGCTTCGACCGACTCTGCGCCTCACGCGGCTCCGGCATCGCCCGCGTTGAAAATCAGCAGTGCACCGGCTGCCGCATGGGCGTCCGTCCCCAAACGTGGAACCAGCTCCGCGAGGGCGAGTTGCTCACCTGCGACAGTTGCGCCCGCCTCCTCTACTGGGACCCGTCGATGGCCCCTGTAGCTGAACCCCCGCAACAAAACGCCAAGCCCAAACGCAAAATCTCCAAGCCCTCTGTGGAGGAGTAGCCATGCAGCGCATCTGTGTGGATATGGATGAGGTCATGGCGGACACCCTCGCCGAGCACATTCGCCGCTACAACCAGACCTTTGATGAAGATGTCACGCCCCAGGACCTGGCCGGCAAGGGCCTATGGGAGATCGCTCCCCTCGACCGTCAGCAGCAGTTGCGCGCCTTCCTGGACGCTGAGGACTTTTTCGAGGACCTGGCCCTGATGCCCGGCTCTCAGGAGGTGCTGCAGCAACTCTCCGCCCGCTTTGAAATCTTCATCGCCACCCAGGCCATGGCCGTCCCTAACTCCCTTGGCTCCAAGTACCGCTGGCTGCAGCGCCACTTTCCCTTCATTCCGCCAACGAACTACGTCTTTTGCGGCGACAAGTCCATCCTCCGCGCCGACTATCTCATCGACGACCTGCCCAAAAACATACTCCGCTTTCAGGGCCAGGGCTTGCTCTACTCTGCCCCCCACAATCTGGCCGCCACCGGTTTTGTGCGCGTGAATAATTGGGAAGAAGTAGCCCAATACTTCAGCGCAGTGCCTCTCTAGTGGAAATGGATGAGGTCGTGGCGGACACCCTCGCCGAATACATCCGCCGCTATAGACCAACCGTTCGTTGAAGACGTCACGCCAACAACCTGGAACGGCCAGGTTACGCCGCTTACCAAACCGCGGAAGAAACCAGTAAAGGCGGCCCTGCCTTGCCGTCAATCACTGCCGACTTGAGTACCATCTCAAAATTCTTGCTCTCCCAGCCGGCGGGCAGTTGCCTGGCGATTTGCTCAAGGTATTGGGGTGTAGCGGCAAACGCGCTCGCGGCTTCGGTCCCATAGGGACCGATGCCTGCTATGACCATGACCGGTCCCTCGGTGGTTGAATCGTGGAAGCGCGCCACGACGGCATAGTCGGCGGAAACGGAGGCGTACGGTTTGTTGTAGTCGATACTCCAATCGGTATTCTGGGGGTACATTGTGTCCTGAATCTGCGCCACGGGGCCGGACGTGAAATGAAACCTTAAAGGATTGATCAAGCGCATCGTCCATGGATTATTTCTAGCTCCGATCAAGATCAGTTTGCGCGAATGTATATCCGTCAGGCTGGTCTCGGCATCTTCCTTGACCTCGTGTGCGACGCCGTGCTGGTGCAGAACGCCTGTAATGTTTGCTAGCGCGGCCGCGCTCGCTAAGGAGATGTGATGACTGGGGCTCGTAATGTGAACACCAAAGCTGGTGGTTTCGTTTTCTGGAGGCAATTGAATGGCGCTGTTGCCCGTTCCTACGACAATGAGAACTGGTTCCCCCGCCTTGACCATCGGTCCCCAAAGCTTGTCGATGACGGCGCCTTTGGCGGCAGAGGCTCTATTGTAAGCATAGATTCCACCTGCAGCCAGCGCTGCAACAAGCGCCGTCGCGCTCAGGATGCCGATAACCAAACGACGACGCCCCGCAGGCGCCTGGTTTCCTGTGGAAGGGAGCAGCTCTGTTACAGGTTCTGGCCGCGCTTCGGGTGCTTCCGGCCTCCGCAGCAGAAACTCCGGCACGTAGGAGCCGAGCGGAAGTTCGATCTGCACCCGCGAGCCGCTGCCAGTCTCGTGATAGTACTGCGCGATTCGCTTGCGTACCTCGCCGGCGCTCAGGCGGACCACCGGATC
>JBEKOC010000003.1:0-212366 GCA_049522175.1 Occallatibacter sp.
GTTGGCCTGTTTCAGGCGCTTACCGGCAATGCGCGCGCCGGATATCTTGCCATGTCTTTGTCGCTCATACTCGCCGGCGGAGTTACCCTCTGTCTGCGGGTGGCAAAGCCGGCAAGCAATTCATGAGCGGCACAGCGGCTTAATGAGAACCTGGTTGCGTTCCGCTTCCTTGTTTACCACTAAATTCAAAGTGATTCCTCACAATCCGACTTTAGTCGGATACAAGTTGAATACCGGAAGGAGTACTATGCAAGTCGTTAGTATGGGAGGCCATCTTTGGCTCTGCATAAGGTGGACAGATGGCCCCGGGAGAATGCAAACGCCGGAAGAAAACCGGGCAGCGAAAAGAGCTATAAATTCTTTCCGTTGCCACAGCAACAAGCCAATGAAATATTGACATGCGTATCTGCCTCAAATTCGCCGCGGTGTTTAGTTTGATTCTGGGCATTGCAGTTCATGTGCCGGCGCAGAGTTATGCCATCGGCGCGGACGTCTCGTTCCTGGCAAAGTGCGAGCGGGATGGAATGATCTTCAAGGAGGACGGCCAGCCTAAGGATGTGCTGGCTATCCTGCGCGAGCACCAATACAACTGGGTGCGTCTGCGCCTCTTTCACGATCCGGCGGCCAGCGCGGACAAGTTGCCCAACGATCTGGACTACACGCTGGCCCTGGCCAAGCGGGCCAAAGCGATGGGCTTTCATCTTCTGCTCGATTTCCACTACTCCGACAGTTGGGCCGATCCCGGTAAACAGCCCACGCCCGAGGCGTGGAAGAAGCTTACGCACAAGCAGCTGGCCGATCAGGTCTTCGCTTACACGCGCGACACGATTTCCACCTTTGCCCGCGAAGGCGTCATGCCGGAGATGGTGCAGGTGGGCAACGAAATCAGCTATGGCATGTTATGGCCAGACGGGAAACTTCCGGACCACTGGGATAACTTTGCTGGCTTGCTCAAGGCGGGTATTCGAGGAATTGACGCTGGTCGCGGTACACAGCCCATGCCGCGCATCATGATCCACATCGAGCGCGGTGGCGACTATGACGCGGCCGTCCGGTTCTTCGATCATCTTATTGCCCATCATGTTCCCTTCGACATAATGGGACTTTCCTACTATCCTCGCTGGCACGGCGGCATCGACACGTTGCGCGGCAATCTGCACGATCTCGCGCTGCGCTACCAGCATCCCATCATCATTGTTGAAACAGCCTATAACTGGACCCCTGGCGATTTCGTCGGCAAAAAAGCCGATTTCCCGGAAAGTCCGGAAGGGCAGGAGAATTTTCTTCGTGCTGTGAACGCAGCCGTGCAGGCGATTCCGCGGGGGCTCGGCCAGGGTGTCTTCTGGTGGGAGCCGGCCGCCGAGGCCGAGTTGCGTGGACGAAGTTATTTTGACAACGACGGCAATGTACTGCCGGTGATTCACGCGCTGGAAGAGAAGCGCCAGCCGTAGTGACGGAGTCGTTTTTATTTTCAAGGGCCAGCGGTAAATGACCTTTGGATTGTTTAACTACGGTGTATCACGGACTTTTTGTGAGTTATGCAAGCTGAGAAAGGCATCTGATTTATGCGTCATCTTGCCCTATTAATACTTTTTACTGTTTTCTCCGCAGGCCTGTGCGCACAGCCGCCTGCCAATCGCCTGGTTTTTGATGCTACGGCGTCTAATGCTGCTCCTGGGCCTGTTCCCACGCAACTTGGCACGAATCGCGCACCTGGCGGAAGTACGATCACCATCAATAATCAGTACCTGCTGCGAGACGGCAAGCCCTGGATTCCTGTCATGGGCGAATTTCACTACACGCGCTATCCGGAGACATACTGGGAAGAAGAAATACTCAAGATGAAGGCCAGTGGCGTTGATGTCATCTCGACCTATGTTTTCTGGATTCATCATGAAGAGATTGAAGGCCAGTTTAATTGGAGCGGTCAGCGCAATCTGAGAAAATTTGCCGAATTGTGCGCCAGGCATGGAATGTTGCTTTATCCGCGCATTGGTCCCTGGGCCCACGGGGAGGTCCGCAACGGCGGACTTCCTGACTGGGTGCTCAACAAAGGCGCGGTGCGCTCCAATGATCCCGCCTATCTCGCCGAGGTGAAACAGTTCTATTCGCAGATAGGCCAGCAGCTTCATGGCCTGCTGTGGAAAGACGGCGGGCCGGTCATCGGCATCCAGATTGAAAACGAGTATGCGGCGAATGGTCCGGGGCAGGGGCGCGCACATCTGGCCGCGCTCAAGAGCATGGCCATTGACAGCGGCCTGGATGTGCCTTTGTATACCGTAACCGGCTGGGACAATGCGGTTATTCCGGAAGATCTGTTCCTGCCCGCCTATGGCGGCGGCTATCCTGATGCTCCGTGGGATGAAAGTACGCAAGTCCTTCCTCCCGCTGATGTATATTCCTTCCGCTTCGTCAGTCGTGTGGCCGCTAATATGGGCGCAATCAACAGTAACTCCGCGGCCGTCATCCGGCACGACGCCGAACTGCGCGCCGAAACGCCATTTCTTACCGCAGAGGTTGGCGGCGGCATTGAGGATACCTATCACCGCAGACCGGTATTGGCAGCGAGAGATGTGCCAGCAACAATACCTGTGATGATTGGCTCGGGTGTCAATCTTCTCGGCTATTACATGTACCAGGGCGGAGAGAATCCGGATGGACGGCTAACCACACTCCAGGAGTCACAGCGCACCGGTTATCCGAATGACCTCCCCGTTAAGAGTTATGACTTTCAAGGACCACTCGGCGAATTCGGCGAAATGCACGCTGAACTGCGTGAGTTGAAGCTCGACAACTATTTTCTGGAAGACTATGGCGCGGAGCTAGCTCCCGCGCGAGCCATTGAACCGGACCGGCAACCAAGCGGGCCGGGTGATTTTTCGATTCTTCGCGCCTCCATCCGGATGAATGGACAGCGCGGCTTTTTGTTTGTAAACAATTACATCCGCGAGCAGGAACTTCCTTCACGCTCCGGGGCGCAGTTTGAAGTTCGCGTTCCTGGTAAGACGCTGCTTATTCCAGCCCGGCCCATAACCATTCCGGCCAACAGTTATTTCTATTGGCCCGTGAACCTTGACCTCGATGGCGTGACGCTGCGCTACGCGACTGCCCAGCCCCTCCTGAAGATTCGCTCTGGCGGCGAGACGTACGCCTTCTTCGAGGCCATTCCAGGCATTGCCGCGGAGTTTGCGTTTCTGGCTGCAGACCCTTCAGCTATCAACGTTGAGCGGGGGATACTCTCCAAAACAGAAGACACGCTGAACGTGAGAGGTGTTGCACCGGGATTGAGTACAGCTATTACGATTCACGGGAACAGCGGCGTAACGCACATTGTGCTCCTTAACGCTGAGCAGGCAGGAGACCTTTGGAGAGTTAACTTGGCGGGAAGCGACCAGTTGGTGCTGACCAAGGCCCAGGTTTACAGCAATGAATCGCAAATTATTCTGCGACAAATTGGCAAATCATCATTTAACGCGGCCTTCTTTCCTGCCGGCAACTTCACTGTCGGCAACACCACAGCCAAAACCGAGGAAGGCAAGCAAACGGGACTCTTTCAGTATCTGGATTTTCGCGTTCCAGAACGAAATGTGGCGCTTCAGTTGGCGCAGACAAGGGCTGTGGGCATAGCACCCGCTCCAGTTTTGGGCCCGAAGGCGCCGTGGCGGCATGGCTCCGTGGTCATGGCTCCAGACGACTCCAATTTTAATCAGGCAGGTGAATGGAAAATTGTACTTCCGCAGGGCGGGCTCGATGGTCTCAGCGATCTCTATCTTGAAGTGCATTATCAGGGCGACGAGGCGCGCTTGCTCGATGGCAGCCGTCTGCTTACCGATAATTTTTTCAATGGAACAACGTGGCAAATCGGTCTGAAACGATTTCTTCTCGCTTCTGCTTCGGCCACATTCACGCTTCAGATCCTGCCACTCAACCTGAAGTCCCCCATCTTCTTCGAACCAGGCAAACAGCCAAAATTTGGCAAGGATGGCCAGGCTGGAGCCCTGTACTCAGTGGAAGCTCTTCCTGAGTACCAGGTTGAGCTAACCAAATAATGTGTTTTTACAGGTGAATCAGCCCCCGTTGCAGCGCGATGACCACAGCCTGGGTGCGGTCACTGGCGTTCAACCGCATCAGAATAACGCTCACGTGGCACTTCACGGTGGCTTCGGTGATTCCCAGGCTGACGGCAATCTCCCGATTCGACTTTCCCTTTGCCACCAGTCCAAGCACCTCAAGTTCGCGGTGACTGAGGCTTGAGTCGGGCATGCGCGACGCCAGCGCCTTGGACATGGGCGGAGGCAGAAACCGGCCGCCGGCGTGAACCCGCTTGACCGCGTTGACCAGCATCTCCTGGGGCATACCCTTCACCAGGTAGCCGGCAGCGCCCGCCTCCATGGCCTGGAAGATGTCTTCGTCGCCATCGTAAGTGGTGAGCACAATAAAACGCGCCTTGGGAGACTGGCTGCGAATGCGGCGAATCGTTTCCACTCCGCTGATGCCGGGCAGACGCAAATCCATCAGGGTGATGTCCGGGTGATGAAGCGCGTGCAAAGTGAGAGCCTCTTCCCCGCTGGCCGCCTGCGCCACTGTCTCCATCTCCTTGCTTGACCCAATGAGCGCCGTTATTCCTACCCGCATAATCGGATGATCATCGACAATAAGAATGCGAATGGGCGGCATAACGAAATTATAGGGCGTTGCGGTCTGCATGCTCTGCTCCGGCGTGGAAACCTGATGAGTGCTGCGCATCATAGGCCAATGGCCGTGCGGGGAATCGCTAATCGTACGCAGGTTCCCTGATGAGGAGAACTCGTAATTTCAAATTTCCCGTTGAACTGGTGAACCCGTTCCTTCATCCCACGCAAGCCGAAGTGTTCCTCGGAGAAAGCCTTCGAAGCATCGAAGCCTTGTCCGTCGTCCTTTACTGCCAGTGAGAGCGATTCGTCCGTATAAACGAGTTCCGCAATGATCTGTTGCGCATGCCCATGCAGGATCGCGTTAAATACCGCCTCCCGGGCCACCATCATCAATTCGTGGGTAGCAGGCAAGCTGATCGCGAATGAATTTCCGCGCAGGCGACAGACCATCTCCACGCCATGTTCCCGGCCAATCCGTTCTGCCATGCGCTGAAGCGACGTTCCCAGATCAGCGCTGGCGCGTTCCTCAACCCGCAGATTCCACACGGCCTGCCTGGCTTCATCCACGGTGGCGCGAATCTGCGTGGCTGCATAGTCGATCATGTGCGCCTTGGACTCGCTGTCTTCCACCTCACCGCTTGACACCGCCTCCAGCAGCGCGGAAATGCTGACGCAGCCCTGGATAAGCGTGTCGTGCATCTCACGCGCCAGCCGCGTTCGTTCTGCCAGCACAGCATTGAAGCGGTCGTGAATCTGCTTCATCCGCACCTGATACACAAAGATGAACAGCAGCGCCGCAAGCAATGCGCAGAAAGCTATAAACCACGGTGTCCGGTAGAAATAGGGTTTCTTGACGAATTCAATCAAAGCGCGAGCCGCATGTTCCGGATGATCCGTCTCCCATGTTTCCACAAGAAATGTGTATTTCCCGGCGGGAAGATTGGTGTAGGTCGCCAGCCTCTGCTGCGCGCCTGCATAGGTCCAGCTTTGGTCATATCCGTCGAGCTTGTAACGAAAACGAAGGCCGTCCTGCGAGCGCAGCAACACCGGCTCGTACCCAATCTCCAAACGTCCGCTGCCGGCATCCAGGCTCAGTTTTCCGGTCAGCGGCACCGGCCGGCCGTCGACTGTGACCGCATCGATATTGAGGTTGGAGACCAGCGGGCGCTCCAGCTCATCTGGGCGGATGCTCCACAACCCCTGGCTGGTGGGAAACCAGGCTTCGCCGCTTCTGGTGATTGCGCCTGCCGGCTGCGTTCCACCATAAAATTGTGCGGGCTTTCCGCCCTCATTGGCGCGAAAGATGCGCAGCGAAAGCTGCTGTTGCGTGTCGCCAGCCTGAGCATCTAGTTCGGCGCGGTTGGCCAGCATCACTCCTGAAGGACCGCTGCACCAGAAATGGCCCTGCTTATCTTCGAGAATGGAATAGATGCTTTCGCTGGCCAGTCCGCTGGCCGTAGTGTAGTGAAACAGCTGACCATTGCGATAGCGATAAAGTCCGTGAGCGCGTGTGCCGATCCAGAGACCGCCATCTATATCCTGATGGAGCGCCCACACCTTCTCGTCGCCCAGCGCGGTGGTCATCGCGTCGTGATAAAACCCGCCATTTCTGTATTGGCTCAGACCGCGCTCAGTGCCTATCCACACGGTTCCATCACGGTCCTCCAACAGAGAGCGGATGCTGTTGTAAGCCAGCCCATTCTGCGCGGTGAAGTTATGCATGCCTCCTTGATCGAGATGACTCACGCCGTTATCGGTCCCAATCCAGAGAGTGCCGTCCTTGGACTCGAGGAAGACGCGCACAAAATTGTTCACCAGGCCGTTTTCTGTTGTGAAGTGCGTCATTCTCTTGTCGGAAAGATGATAGGCGCCGCCACCGTCGGTCCCGATCCAAAGCGATCCATCACGGCTGCGCAGCACATTGCGAACCCGTACATCACCCAGTTCCGGAAATTTGACCGGCGCAGTATGGTTTCCCTGCACATGCACCAGTTGATTCGAAGCGGCCCACAGTGAGCCGTCTGTATCCAGGGCAACTGTGCCAAAATCCGAATCGGCAGCCTCGGAGAGGGCCAGTACACGCACCGGAGTGCGGCTGAGGCGCATCATGCCGGCCTGGGTTCCCAACCACAGGTCGCGGTCCACGTCCGCAAAAATGGAAAGCACGGTGTTGCTGATCAGCGTCGAGGGCGCCTTCAGGCGGGTAACGCGATTGCCGCGAATCCTGAAGATTCCCCCACCGATAGAGCCGGCCCACAACTCGCCACTGGGCGTCTCGCGCAGGCTTCGTATGGTGCCGGAGACCCCCGGCATGGGCTCAAAGCGGTCCTGACCGAGCGGCAGCCGGTACAGGCCGCCAACCGTCCCCACCCAGATCACCCCATCCGAGGTTTGCAGGAAGGATTTCACCTTATTCTTGCTGTCATTGCCCGGCAACGAATACTCGCGAGACTGGCCATCTTTCAGGGAGTAGAGGCGCGAGCCGCCTACCCAGATGCGGCCGGAGCGGTCTTCCAGCACGGCATGTACGTTAAAGACAGGCAAGCCCAGCGGCTTGTCGGCGCGCTCCAGGCGGCCGTTTTTGGCCCAATAAAGGCCATCGTCGGTTGCCACCCACAGCAAGCCTGTGTGGTCCTCTGCAATCGCCCGTACAAAGTCGGCAGTCTGGCCTGGAGCGACGGGATAAGCGCGAAAAACGCCATTTTGCCACTCAATCAGGCCACTGCCGTCGGTGCCGATCCAAAGGCGGCCATCGTGGGCAGCCAGCAGGCAAAAGACACTGTTTTCCTTGAAAGCCGGTGTATTCTCATGGGCAAACAGGTGGAAGTGCGCCCCATCGAAGCGCAGCAGCCCGCCGCTGGTTCCCACCCAAAGATAGCCATCCGGAGTCTGTGCAAAGGCCTGCACCGTCTCCTCCGGCAAACCGTCCTGGGACTGCCAGGAGCGGATCGTGTAGTTCCACTCCTCGCTGCCCGCCGTGAGTGTCTCAACGGCCAGTTGCTGAGCCTGAACGCTTCCGGCTGCCGGCGCAAGCATTGCAATGACTGCCAGCATAAGCCCATGAAGCATCAGCCTGACTGCGCATGGGATTCCGTGCAGCCGCGAGGGCAAGTAAATCGGATGTGGAACGGCGTTCATGCGTCTTCTATCATTCTCGCTTACTGCGTCAGAGGACGAACCCCGGTATTCGTCAACTGGCGGCGGTTGGCCAATACGGCGCGAAAAAAGGCCCGGACGATCCGCATCGTCCGGGCCTTATCTTGCATGGTTAGAAGGTTAAGCGGAGGGCGCCTTGGAAGACGCGAGGATGACCGTTCGTGCCGGTGATTATGCCAAATGTACCAACACCCTGATTCACGGTGGACGCCGGGTTGGCGAAGTTCGGATGGTTGGTGGCGTTAAAGGCATCCCAGCGGAACTGGAAGGTCTTTCCTGGCTTCACAACCCAGTTCTTCATGATCGATGCATCGATGCCAAAGACGCCCGGTCCCCAGTAGGCGTCCCTGCCCGTGTCGCCGAAACCGCACCATCCCGGCGTGTTGTCGTTACAGGAGGGCGTCGTGTGGCCGGTGGTGACGCCATACGGATCTATGAAGGCGCCCGGGTTGAAGTAGCCCTTGGCCGGGTTCACCCAATCCCAGTGATTGCCCGCGCCCATATTGATGGGCTGGCCGGTAGTATCGGCACGGTCGTTCCACATTCCGACTCCGGGGTCCGAGCTCCACTGGCCAATCGAGAACGGGTTGCCTTTCTGCAAGGTGATGATGCCGCTCAACTGCCAGCCGCCAACCGTCTCTTCCATCAGCTTGCCCTTTTCCTTGAACGAGGGGGCATGGTAGATGAAGTTGCTGATCCAGTTCCACGGCATGTCCTGGTAGGAGTTGCCGCGGTTCCACTTGGCGCTGATCGGATTGCCCAGAGCCGGATTGCCGAAGGAGACGTTGCTGCTGCTGGCGATGTCGATGGTATGCGCCCACGTGAAGCTGGACTGCACCTGGAGGCCGTGCCATACGTGTTGATCCAGGCTGACCTGCAGCGAGTTGTAGCTCGCCGTCGCCCAACTCTGGTCGTCGTAAATGTCTCCGAAGTTCGAGTTCACAGGCAACTTTGAAGCCCACTGTGGGTTCATGTCGATGAGCACCGAAAGGTGATCGGTTTCGTTGCCCACATAAGCCATGTGGATGGCCGTCGTCGAGGTGAGCTGCTGCTCAACCGATACGTTCCAGGCATACGTCGTGGGCAGCTTGAAGTCGCGCGAGAAGACCTGGCTGACTTGCTGGCCATGGGGAATGGCAATGGTTTTCGCCGGCTTGTAGGAAATTGACGCCCAGGGGAATGTTCCTGGGAAGGGGCTTGTCGGATAGGGGGAACCGGCGGTGGAAGCGCTCCAGGGGTTATCAAAGGGGATAACTCCTTCTGTCTGAGGAATAGCAGTATCGGGGCTGCAGGGCCAGCACCATCCCGAGAAGTTAAAGGTGGGGCTGAAGGGGGCAACGTCCGCGGCATGGTTGTATTCCGAGTACTGCAGCGGACCGGTAAACATGCCGAAGCCGGCATGGAAGACGGTTTTGGACAGGAACTTGGGCTGGTAGGCCACGCCGATGCGAGGCTCCCAGTAGCCGTAGTCGCTGTTCATCAGGGTGTTGGGCACGCCGGGATCGCCGGGGAAGTTGAGTCCCGCGGGAGCGTTGGTAAACACGGTGCTTTGCTGACCGGCGGTGCTATTCGTGTAACCGATGTTGACGCTACCCGTGTACGGGCCGGGGATCCAGGCCGCGCCGCGGTTGCCCTGGGAGACGGGAGGCGTGTTCGGATCCCAGCGTAGGCCCAGGTTGACGGTCAGGTTTGGACTCACCTTCCAGTCGTCCTGGATGAAGGGTCCAAACTGCCAGCCGGCCACATCGGCAATCTCGCCGGCGCCCTGCATGTACCCCTGTGCTAAGCCCACCATATAATCAGCCAGGGCTACGTCATCGTTCTGGACGGATGTGCTGGTAGCTAGCAAGGGGGATTTGCCCGACCCTGTTCCACTTCTTCCAAACCCGATCATCGGCTGAGTCGGATACTCCGTATTCTCGACCGCATGCTGATGCATCAGGTCGATGCCCGCGGTGATCGAGTGCTTGCCCATCTGCTTGTTCAGCGTGTCGACCAGGCCGAGAGTAGTGCGAACTTCCACCGAGGGCTCATCCCAGCCGCTCTCAAACCCGTAGTTCGAGTTGATGCGCAGAGCGCCCATGTAGCAGCTGCCCGTGGGCTCGCTGACCCCAATATTAACCCCATTGGAATCCCCGCTATTATTGGAGAAGCACATCGCCTTGCCGTCGCTGCCTAACTCCTGGGCGCCGCTGTGCGCGGTCATCTGGGTCATGAAGACCGAGATGGTGTTGACCGTCTTCGGATTGATCGTCCAGGTGTGCTGCAACAGGTTGTTGAAGTAATCCTGCTGATTCCAGAAGGTGGCCGTCCACGATCCGTGGTTGTAAGCGCTCTCCATGTTGCCCGGAACGTCGGACGACGGTTGAGTGTAGAGGTTGGTATACGAGCGGAAGGTGAGGATCTGGGAGGGCGAGAGGTTGTAGTCCACCTTGAGCGTGCCCTCGTTGTAGGTGTTGTGGACGGCGGGATAGGTGTACATCATATCGCCGTCTTTTGCTTGTACTCCGGGTGTCAGAGTCGCGCTGTTGCTCACCATGGTGGTGCGTCTGAGCATGCCATATTTCGCAAAATAAACCGCGGCCGGAGACAAGCTGGCTTTAGTGGTGTCGAGCTGGTTCGGTATGCCGCCAATGGTCTTGAAGGGGCCATTTATGTCTGTCGTGCCCGAAGCCAGATCGGCCGCCGAGGCCAGGCCGCTGAAGTCGCCAGCGAGCATGGCGTTAGTCGGCGTGGAGGTCAACGTGTCGGTCGAGTTCCAGATGATCTTGGTGCCCTGGTAGCTGCCAAACACGAAAAGCTTATCCTTCTTGATCGGCCCGCCGGCATAAATGCCGTACTGGTTGCGCCGCAGCGTATCGGTCGCGTGGCTAAACCAGTTGGTGGCGTTCATGTCGTTGTTGCGGACGTACCAGAAGGCGCCGCCGTGGAAATTATTGGTGCCGCTCTTGGTGGCGATGGAGACCACCGCGCCGGGCGCAAAGCCAAACTGTGCGCCGTAGTTGCTGGTGATGACCTTGAACTCCTGGGTGGCGTCGGCGTTCGGGAAGGGCGAGGTCAGCAGGTTGTAGTTGTCCATGTTGGTGACGCCGTCGAGCATATAGAATGTGCTGCCCTGGCGGCCGCCGTTGGAGGATGCTCCGGTCTCGGTCGGGAAGGAGAAGCCGGTCTGGATGCCTTCGCCGCCGTGACCTATAACACTCACGGTGCCGGGCGCCAGCAGAACCAGGCTCGAAGGATCGCGTCCGTCGAGCGGCAGTTGGGAGATGGCGGCTTCATTGACGGTGGTGCCCAACTCCGCCGAGGTGGTATTGATCAGCTCGGCATCGGCAGTTACAGAGATTGTCTCTGACTTGCCCGCGCCCACCTTGAGGCGCACATCCTGCGTTGCGGCCATATTGACCGTCAGGCTGATGCCCTTCTGCACATAGCGGGCAAAGCCGGCGGCCTCGATGGTTAGCGTGTAATTGCCGATCGGCAAGGGCCTGATCAGGTACGTCCCGATGCCGTTCGTTTTAGTGGACTGCGTCAAATTTGTGTCGATGTTGGTGACGGTTACCGCCGCTCCGGCTACAGCAGCTCCGGCTGGATCAGTCACATTGCCCGTCAAGCTGGCGCTGGTGCCTTGCCCGTAAGCGAAACCGGCGAGGCCAACGAGAATGACGAGCAACAGTGCGCGCACATGCTTTGCATGGATGAATCTCACAACAGCCTCCTGAATATAGGTTCCTGGCGATGCGTAAAGCGAGTTTTTGGGATTATAAGCTGCTGTCGTTTGCCTGTGTGGCCGCTTACGACCCCTCGCCCGCCCTAGCGAGCCGTAAATGTTCAGAACTCCCCATTCCCCGCTCCTATGGCCGTTGCCAGGTCGATTGAAATGAAGATTCCCGAATCGAAAGAATCCTACGCTTGCTCGGTATCAATATGAATCACCCAAAAGTAGGATTGTGAAAATTATTGTTTTGCCCAATAAACAGCGCGCAAAAGTTGGTTATTTGCTGGCTTCCCGCTATTGGAACAGAATGACCTGCTATTGAATTGCCGGTTCGAAATCTCGTGCATGGATTACGTGTGAATCAACCGCGTTTCCTGCATTTTGTACGTTTTGAGCGTCTCAACTATCAGTAACTTCTTTAGAATCAGCGTGCATTGGCGGTTTGAAACCCTCCCTCACGATTCAGGGTGAAATTACAGTCACGAGCAAAACCGCGATAGTGGATCAATTCACGCTGATCAGAACCTTATGTTTGCCGCGCGGGAGGAGCACGACGAACTCCCCGCACAGGTTCAGGGCGCTCGGATTGCCATCAACCATCAACCGGGTCGGACGGCGAGCCATTTGCGCGAAGGCGCGGGATGAGCTTTCATAGCTTAGCTCGACTCCATCGGAACGAGTCGCTGCCGATAGGAGTGTGCCATTGAAGTCCAGCACGCGAGGCGCGGAAGGGGTAGGGTTCGCGTGCAGGACGTGTCTTCCGGCTGGAACCCAAATGTGCTGGTCATCGCGGACAGGCCAGTCTTCTCCATCCAGCGAAACCGGGCTGGACCAATTCAGGCCCACGCCGTAAGGAGATTCAATCGTCAAATCGCCGCCATCCAGCTCAGCGTGCGTGACGAGCGCTGAAGCCGGCGACAGGAGTGTAGCGTCAAAGGAAGAAACGGACTTTTCGTAGTAGTAGATGACTCGCGGAAACGACTCCGATGCAGTGTGAATCAATTGCGCCAGTTCCGCCCCCGTCTGGCGTACGGTAGGATAAACTTTCCCCTCACGGTCCACGATGTTGATATCTACAGCCAGATGTTCTTGATGTGTGGTAAGCGGACGATAAAGCGCGGCTATCTCCGTGTAGCGTTGAGGGCCAAGATTCCAAACCGTACCTGGATCTTCCACGATAAATGTAAAATCGTAACGGTCCAGTAGCTTCAGCGCGCGCGCGGCATCTGCGCCGATGGCGTCGTGCATGCTGGTGTCGAAACGATCATCCACGTGGGTCAGCGCCAGGTCGAGATCCGGCTTCTCCTCCCGCATTGTCTCCAGCGCGGCTATCCAGGTTTCCTGGATGCGCGCTACCAGGTCCAACCTGTAGTTGAGAAACGTGCGCAGCTTCTCCGCATCCCGCGGTTGGCCACTGAAGAATTCTATGGGATCAAAGCTATACCGGCGGTTCACCTCGCGGCGGACGTCGTCATTCAGCGGCGTAAACTCCTTGGGCTTGGCGATTCCATCTGTGCCGTCAAAATAAAGTTCGGCAAAGTTGACGCCATCCCAGTCGAAGCGCCTCAACAAGCTATGCACGCCATCAAGCACCGCTTTCTGGCAGTCGGGATTTGCCAGATTCATCAACAGGCGCCAGTCCACATGGGCGTCCTTCAGCCTTGCGGTTTTTTCGCGCCAGGCCGGATGCCGTTTCCAAAACTCGGTACTCACATGCGGCAGTTCAAGCCAGGCATAAACCAGAATCCGCTGGCGATGGCAGGCCTCAATCAACCGCTGCAAATAGCGGTCAGAATCGGCATCTGCTTCGAAAAAGTCCCACGCGCCCACGTGAAGCGCGGCAATGCCTTCCTGGCGCCACTCGCGCGCAAGCTGGTCAACATCGGCATCTCGGCGATAACTTTTGTCAAAGAATGCCCACAGCCGCCGGGACTCAAACGAAGGGCGCAAACCGATTTCCATCAAGGCCTGAAGCACAAAAGGAAACCGTTCATAGCCCCTCTCGCCGGGTGAAACAGCGAACCACAGCACTCCTCCGGTCCCGCGGTGCAATCCCGCCATCAATGGAACGTGACTCCGCTTGTCCCGGCAGAAAACTTGCGCCTCATTCGGCACGCGGAACTCGGGCAAGGTAATTTGCCTGGCCCAGGTTATGGCTAACCCCGGCTGGCGCAGATCCTCTATCTTGCGGACCGGCAGGCTCCGCGCAGTGGGTACGATGCCAAGAGCGCGCGCCAGAGGCGAGTCCCCTTCGAGTACCAGCAGTGCTCCCTTGTTGAGCCGCTCGAGTGACTCCTCAACATCAATGCGGCTTCCTTCGGGGTAGATCAACACCCGGGCCTGCGATGCCGGCTGTTCCTCAAGCCCCAGAGTGCGCAGCAATTGCGGCCAGGCCCCTGTATTCCCGCCGGCAATGGAATATCCGGGCAGGCCGGGCAGGACCGCTCCCATCATCGGCGGCGTCAGCAGCAGGAGAGCAAAGAACGTGACTGGAAATCTGTTCATCATTTCAACTGGATGCCGCGGAATCGAGCGGGGAACCAGCCGGTTGGTGCGATTGTTGAGCCTGCAAATATGCGCAGCAATGGCGGGCGATGTGTTCTGCCGCATGGCCGTCACCGTATGGGTTCCGGGCGCTAGCCATGGCGCGGTATGCCGAGGCGTCTTCCAGCAACCGCAGTGTCTCTCTCACAATCGTGCCGGTTGCGGTTCCAACCAGGCGAGCCGTGCCTCCTTCAATGGCCTCCTGCCGCTCAGTGGTATCGCGCAACACCAATACAGGCTTTCCCAGCCCCGGTGCTTCTTCTTGAATTCCGCCCGAATCGGTAAGAATCAAATACGAACTCTTCATCAAGGCGACGAATTCACGGTAAGCCAAGGGCTCGATGATTCGCAGGTTGTCAACCTTCGCGGCCAGGGGACGAAGAATGCGGCCGACAGGGTCCTGCACGTTCGGATTCAAATGAGCCGGATAGACAAAAAGCTCTTTCGGGCAACGAGTCACCAGCTCCGCAATCGCGCGGCAGATCGATTCAAAGCCCGGGCCAAAGCTCTCCCGCCGATGGGCGGTAATCAGCACCATGCGCCTGCTGTCTTGAGTCGCGCTCTTGTCTTCTTTGATAGTCGCGGCCGTCATCAGCAACGCGTCAATGCTGGTGTTGCCGGTAACAAACACGCGCTCGCGCGGCTGCCCCTCGCGCAGAAGATTCTCGGCAGCGCGCTCGGTAGGAGCAAAATGCAAGGCGGCAATGCGGGAGGTGAGAACGCGATTGATTTCTTCCGGAAACGGGGAATACATATCGCCGGTGCGAAGCCCGGCTTCCACGTGCGCGGTGGGAACCCGGCAATAGTAAGCGGCCAGCGTCGCCAGAAATGTGGTTGAAGTATCCCCCTGAACCACCACCATATCGGGGGCAATCTCGTTGATCACCCGCTCCAGCTCGGGAATCGCCCGTCCGGCAAACTCTCCCAGGCTCTGTGCCGGACGCATAAGGTCCAAATCCACCTCCGGCTTGATGGCAAATATCTCCAGAACCTGGTCGAGCATTTCGCGCTGCTGAGCGGTGACGCAGACTACAACTTTGCATCCCGGCTGAGAACGCAGGCGCAAAATAACCGGCGCTAGCTTGATAGCCTCCGGCCGGGTTCCAAATACTACCAGAAATGTCGCCAAAATCAACCTCTAGAGTTACTCAACGCATGGGCAAAGGAATTAAGCTATCCTATCCCGGCAACGGCCAGCCTGAGAATAGCACAGATGCGCATCTCAATCCTTTCTTACTCCAGGTCATGCTCTTCGGCGCGGAAAAAGGCGGCGGACCCGGATGGAAAGGAAAATGATGAGCAGAATCACAATGGAGAGTGTGCCAAAAAGCACGATGATGGAAGAGGAAGCGAGTCCGGCAACATCCAGAAATGCCGCCACGCCGCTTGATCCGGTAATCTCCACCCGGTGACGCCCCGCGGGCAAAATCACCACCGCGCCGATTTCACGCGCCCCTGGCAACACCGTGGCAGGCGGTCCGTCGACAATGACCTCGGCGGGAGCGCGATTCAGTGCTGCCAATACCGGGCCTGGTGAATCGTACTTAAAAATCAGGCGGCCGCGCACCGTGTCTGCGGAGATCAGAGACGAGCTGATTTGCAGAAGTTGCGGGCGCAACTCCCTGGTGTCCATCAGATGCAACCAGGTTGTTGGCGCCGTCAGTGTATAACTCCCGGGCGGCAGGATGGCAAATCCCAAGCCGCGATAGGGCCAGTCTTTGCCATTCCGATAAAGATTTTCCAAATCCGATGGTACATTCACCTCGATCGCATCCGGTGTTTGGACCGTCCAGGTAAGATTGTGCGTAGTCACCGTGGCCCGGTCGGCCGCAGCATAGGCAAGCAATTCCAGGTCGCGGCTGCGCACCGTGCCATCGCCATAAAGCGCCACCCGGTCAGAGAGTCTGCGCGCCGCACGCACCGTGGCCGCCAATTCCACTCCGGAGGCAAGGGCCAGCGGCAGATGGGTTGAAGTGATATTGCGGCCGGAAACTACGTTCACGTCAAACATCAGGTGGGAGTTCGGCGGCGCCAGCGGCCGATAGCGGGCTGCCAGTTTCAGATAACGCGACGGCGGATCCGACCAGCTGGCCATGGGATCTTCTATCTGCAAGGTAAAGGGGAACTCTCGCAGCAGCTTGATGATAGCTTGAGAATCGACGCCCGCCTTGGTCGTCACCTCGGGATGCTCCAGGCTGTCAAGCATGGTCACAATCACTTCATGCCCGGAATTTGCAAAAGGCCTCAGCACCGTCAGGAAGGTGCGATTCCACTGGGTAACCGTGGCCGTGCGCGATGCTAAATAGTGGTTCCATCCTTCCTGGTCGCTGCGCCACCAGTGGCGAGACTTGCGATTGAATAAGTCTTGCGGATCGAAACCGTAGCTGGAGCGGAAGGAGTTCCGGAAGTCGTCGTTCATAGGAACGACCGATGCCGGTAGATCGCCGTTCCCCTCGCCATCGAAGTTCAACTCGGCCAGATTGGCGCCGTCCCACGCCCAGCGATTCAGCACGTCCGTCATCACTCGCTGTGCCGCGGTCCGGCAATCCGGGTTGGCAAAATTCATCGCCAGGCGCCACGAGGGATACTTATTGCCCGCGGCTGGCACCTCGCGCCATTCAGGATGCTGTTCCCAGAAGAGTGGGCTGACCTGCGGAAACTCAAACCAGGCATAAACCAGAATGCCGTTCGCGTGGCAAACGCGAATCAAACGGCCGTAATCGTAGATATAGGCTTTATCAAAGACCCAGGCCGCGGCGTAGATGACACGCACGCCGCTCCGGCGCCATTGGACGGCAAGATCCTCTATGCTGATGCCTTGACGAAGGCCGGGATCGAAATAAAGCTCCGTGATGCGCCGGCGCACAATCAGCTCTTGCTGAAATGCATCCAGCACGTGCTCAAAAAGAAATGGATAGCGGCTGGTTCCATCGGCGGTGTAGGGATCGAAAAGCGTGCCCACGTAAAGAACAATTCCCGCTCCGCAGGGAAAGTTGGCGGCGATAGCGGTTTCGGCGGTCGTGTCATGGGCCAGAACCGTCTCTCCGGCAGGAACGTGAAACCGGTCCATGGTCGCGCTCGGCTGCCATTGCATGGGGGAATCGACTTCGGCGAAGCTGGTAACATTCCCTACCTCGACTTCTCCTCCCGGGTAGATGACTCCTGTCGCCTCCGCCAGCTTTGAGCGCCCGTCCAGCAGTACCTTGCCGCCTGCGCGCACCCACTCCGCAATCCGGCCAACATCGTTTTCTCCAAGAACCGCTGCTACTGAATGTGGCACCACCAGCGCTTCGTCCTTCGCCAAATTTGCTTTGCGCAAATCCGTCATGGGAATCATGCGGGGCGCAACTCCATACGCGCGGAACATGTTGGCCAAACTGGCCTGGTCGTTGCCTTCCTCGCCTTTGGCGGCGGCATTCCACACCATCGCCACCTTCAGCGTCTCGGGCAGCTTCACGGTCGGAGTCTTCTTGCGTAAGCTGGCAACCGTGCCGGTAAATATGCGGCTCATTCGCCCGGCAAATCCTGGTGGTGGGGGACGGCGTTCGTCCGCGCCGGCCGCAACCAGAATCTCGCCCTCCGCGGGCAGATTGGCAAGTTGCACATAGCCCGTCTGGCGCTTATCGGACCATGTTTCATTGCGCCGTGACCCGTCGCGGCCGATGATGAACTGATGCAGGTAGGAGTCGTGCAGCGTGATGTTGGCGGCGGCGCCGTGGGTTGCAATCAACTTGTCTGGGGCGCTTACGCGGCAGGAAAAATCACGAATGGAAACGTAAGTGTATCCCAGCTGTTTAACACCTCGAACTACGGTCTCCAGCAGCTTTGGGTCGATGAAGTCGTGCACAAACGACGAGGCGATTCCGTCCCGAACCACCAGAAAGGCTTTGGCATTATCAATCAGCACGTTCGGATCAGGGCTCTCTACGGGCAGGTAGCCGTTGTTTTCCGGAACGATTTGCCGGCCTTGCACATCGAAGGTGGCATAGGGATAAAATTGCTGCGTCCCCCGGGCGTCGATAGTGGACTGTTCGTAGAGGGTTGAAAATACGCGGCCGAACTCAACATAGTCGCGGGGCGTTGCCATGTAATGCGGCGTCTCCCAGGCAACAGGGTATATTTCATCGCGAAAACATTCCGCCAGCGCCGCGGCAAGCTTATCGCGCACCAGTTTCGCAGAATCGTCGCCTCGCGGGCCATTCCTAAAGCCATCCCAGAACTCGTAATCGTCGGCGGTCACACCATGATATTGATGCGTGTACCCGTGCAGAATAATCGTTCCGCCTGAGGCTACTGCTTTGTGCAGCACGGCCACCAGTTCAGGGTTTTCCGAGAGACGAATCTGCTTGTGTGCGTTGGGGTCCACGAAAAGAGGTATTATGCCAATCTGAAAAGGGATGCCTTCACGGACGAAAACGTCGACCGCGCGCTGCACCGACTCCGCATCGTCATCGGCATTCACGTCCTCCAAGCGGATCATGGCGCGCCGCGAGGTCTCGTGAGAGACGCCCAGCATATCGTGCAGCAAGTCGCAAAAGGCAAGATACCGGTCCCGTGCGCCCACGTATGCAAATGGAGAGTCGGCGACCAGCCACAACTGGTTGCGGTGCAGAATGTACGGAACCTCATGGCCATCTGTGTCGATTGCGGTCGCCATTAATTGCACATGCGAGGGATCAAGAATGGTGATAGGCGTCAGCATGGCGCTGCCCTTGTCCAGAATTGTCCCGTGATACCGCACGTGGTGGAATTTACTGTACAACTCCACCGGTTTCACGCTCAGCCCGCGCTTGCGATCTTCGCCATTGCTCAAAAAGCTGTCCAGCCCGAATCCAATCCACGCAATCATCGTTTTGCGGGCGCGCGCTTCGCGCAACAGTGCCTCTGGCCAGACACTCTTGTTTGAACCACCCACCACAAATACCGCGTTGTAACGGGCCATTTCTCCGGGTTTGAAATTCTCAATTGGCCGCAGCGTCGGACGATAGGAGAAATGCCCCATCAGATTGGCAATGTAGAGTCCGTCAACATTCCCTTCGTGCGCCCCGATGGAGGTTCCGTCATAGAGAATCAGCGCCCTGGGTCCGGTAGACAAAGGACTGGTCGACGGTCCGGTAACCGCGCTCTTATCCGCAGGACTGGCGGTTTGGGCGCCGGCCACAACGGTTAGAATCAGTAAAATTGTGCCGGCTCCAAGGAAACGGCGCCAAAGAGTTTTCATGGCAGCCGCACCTCCGCAAACCGCTCCGTTTTTGCCCACGTGCGCTTGCGGCGAAGCACAACATCTTCAAATATGGCTCGGATTACGACCAGAATCCAGAGCTGGCAATAGGTAAAATATGCGGCCACCACCAACAGCATATTTCCAACCGAGTCTTCACCGGATTCCCGCGACAGGGCAATCCCCACTTCCAGCACGAACAAGAGAAACGCCAGTATCCAGATACTGGAAAAAGGCCCGATTGCATGGATTGAAATCAATCCAAAAATGCCAAGCACAAACAAAATATCGGAAAGCGTGATGGCCGCGCACACCACGTAATAAAGCAAGAGAGTGTACGCAAGTTCAAGGGCCAGAACGCGCGGGCGAAGTTTCAGCAATCTGGGTGCATGTTTGGCCAGCACGTAGTTTTGTCCTCGCGCCCAGCGCACGCGCTGCCGGAACCAGACCCTCAGGCGCTCCGGCTCCTGCTCCCACGTAACCGCCTGGGGCACAAAGCGAATGCGCAGCCCGGTTTCATAGATGCGGATGGATAGCTCGGAATCTTCGGTCAGCGCCTCGTGGTCCCAGCCGCCCACTTGACTGATCACATGGCGCCAGATGACAAAATTCGTTCCCGGAAGCGTGGTGACGCCCAGCATGGCCCATCGCCCTGCCTGCACAATCCATTGGAACGCCAGGGATTCCAGGTTGATAAAGCGGGTTAGCAGGTTCCGGTTTCTGTTAATGGTGCGAAACTTGCCCACGGCGGCTGCCAGCGTGGGATCGTTCACCAGCGCCGCTACCAGAATGCGCAGCGAGCCGATTTCCGGGCGGTTATCGGCGTCGTAAATCGCGATCAGGTCGTGGCTCGCCGCCTCGGAGGCATATTCCAGAGCGGCAGCCTTGCCCTGCCCGGAAAGGGCCGCCGGAACCGTCAAGCACCGGATGCGCGGTTCCTTCGCGGCAAGTTCTTCCACAATTTTGCCGGTGTCGTCCGTGCTGCCATCATTGATTACGATGATTTCCATTGAATCGCGCGGGTAATCGAGCGCGCAAAGCGCCTTTAGCGTGCTGGCAATTACCTTTGCCTCATTGCGCGCCGGGATGAGAATGGACACCTTTGGCAAGGGCTCATCAGGCGGTAACGTCGTGCCCTTCCAGGCATTTCGCAGACTGTATACGTACCCCGCTAAAAATAAGACAAGCTGGTAAGCGATCATGAACCAAATGATCGTTGTCGCTTCAATAAAAAGAGTATCAAGCCACAGAGATGAATACATGGGTAAGATATCCTTTGTATCGCGGTAAGCTCATGAAAATCAAGTATAAATGAGTCTTTCTGTATCCGGCAATTTTCACTCATATACCCCGGCAATGTTGATCCGGGAGGAAATGAGCCTGATTGAGGCGGAGGCTTTGGCTGGTGAAGTGCAGCGATGGAGTATGGGGCAGACCGTCAGGCTGTTGAAACATCACAGGTTGGGAGTGCCCGCGGTGAAACTGCTCCGGATGGCCGGTATCAGGGAACTGCTTTTCTTGCGACACCTTGGTCATGATTCCCCCTCCAGGCCTGCGCTTGAATTAACTGCAAAGAAGTAAGAACCCCCTTGGAATAAGCATAATAGTTAAATCTTGCGGAAGATTTCCATCAACGGCTTTTGAATCTTCCATGCATCTCTCCAGTTAGCCGGGAATTAGGCGCAGAGAATGGCACATTGGGACTCGTTTCATTGCAATATAAATCATTATTAATCAATAATTTATGCGATTTATTCTGTTTGCTGCCCTACTCGAACAACCCGTCCAGGTTCACAACCCCGCTCTCCGCAGCAGTCGCGCCGGAACTCAACTGCGCAATCCGCACCCGAAAGGTCGCAAGCTCCTTCTCATACATCGGCAGGCATTGCTGCCAGTTGGGGTACTGGCTCATTCCTCCGCGAAACGGAATCCGCCGTTGTGGCGTTTCCATGCTGGTTGCCGTGCGGTAGGCGCCCTCGGCCACATTCGTCAGTGAGCGAAACTTAGTTACGCTCACCGTCAGCAGCGTCTCCGCCGTCCACAAATGCGCCGTGTCGTGATCGTAGCCATACAGCATCGTCTCCACCGCGGCCTTGGTCTTCGCGTTGTAAAACTGCATCAACAGCGAGATTGCGAGCATATCGTTGACCACCCGCGCATATTCGTTCTTGTTTCTGGTCACAAACGGCCCAGCCGCCTCCGCCGCTTCCAGCGCCCTGCGTGATGCCTCCACGGTTTCGTCGCTCACGCCAATTGGCGTCTCGCCGTGGTGAGGCAGCTTCTTCGCCTCCAGCGCCACATACTCATCCAGCCGCTCACCCTCGGGCGCGTCGCCCGTCCAAAGCGTCGTTGCCGGATTGAAGCGCTTTGCGTCGATCAACTGCGGCATCGTCATTCCCAGGGCGAATGCCTGCCGGTTGCCCTCCGTGATGCCGATCCGCGGCAGCAGTCTCGGCTGGCACGGACCTGCCAGCGTGTACGCCTCCAGCAGTTTCTCTCCCGCTTCCTTTGAGCCGTACTTTTCCGCAAACCGCCCCACCCAATATGCGTTCTCCTTCTTCGCATCGCGGTTCGGATTCCACGCATACCGCGCCCACGCCTCAAACCAGATCCAATCGCGATCTGTCTGCTCCAGCAGCGGCTCCGTCCTGTCTCCCGCTACCGGCCACTCCCAATACCGCAGCGGATATAAATGCAGGCCGCCAATCCCGATGCGCTGAAAACTGCTCAGCGTCTCCCGTATAAAATCCGGATCGCCCCAGCGGAACGGCTCCAGGTCAGAAAGCAGATGCACATTCGCAATCGCCACATTCGAGTTCGCGGCCAGCATCTTGAATCGCTCCAGCACCGGACCACGCACATTTGTCCAGGTCAGCGACTCGCCATTCCACTTGAACATGGTGTCGATATTCGAATAAAGCGGCTTGGCGGCCTTCATCACCGCGTCGATGTCGGTGGCGTGAGCGCGCACCACAATCGGCGGTTCCGTCGTCGCGCCTGACTCCTTCAAGCCATCCTTGACGCCGGGAAGAATCGTCTCCGTCAGCCATTCCGCGCCTTTATGCGCCGAAAGCGCCTCGCCCAGTGTCATCATCAACCCGGTCTTCGGATACTCCCGCACAAACTCTGAAATCGCGTAGCGTGTATAGGCGCTGGCCTCCGCGTTTGGCTCCGTCAAGTGATAAGGAAGATGATGCGCCCGCGCAAACGCATGAGAGAGATGAATGTTATAAAACCCCTGTACAACCCAGATTCCGCGCCTGTCCGCCTCGGCCGTCAGCCACTTGAACATCGCGATGTTCTCGTCCAGTTGCGCCGCCGGCAGCTCCTGCGCCTCCGGATACTTCGGCAGCTTGAGCAGGCTGCTGAAGGGATGTCCGTTCCAAAGATACAGCGTGTTCATGCGCTCCTCGGCCAGCATGTCCAGATAGCGTGTCCAGCCGGCCTTGTCGTAGAAGAACGGAAAATCCTTCCGCGTATATGGATAGTCGTACTCCGCATCCTCATAGGTGATCTCCGGCTTCTGCATCCCAATGCAGGTTCCACGCAGCTTCAACGCCGGGCGCTCCATCTCGTCGATCCCCTCGGGCAGCGCGCCGCTCGCCTTGATGCGCGCCGCAAGTTCCATCTCGCCATACAGAACTCCCGAAGGATCGCTGCCCGCAACCACCCAGGTCCTTCCCGCTTGCCGGATGAGAAACGCTTCCTGCGCCTCGAATTCTGGGAGGTTGAATCGTGCCATCTCTGGCGCGCGCCGCTCGCCGGCCACGATCCTCACTCCAGCCGGAGCTTTCTTCAGTTCCGCCAATGCGGCACGCAGTTGTTCAGCGCCATACAACTCGCGCGCGCTCGCGCCTTTTGCCGTCACCACCTTCACCCGGGCTGCCTGCGCCGCGCCACTCAGCGCGAGCGCGCAAACCAGCAGACCGGCAATTGTCTTAGCTGTCATCGTTTCCAACTTATGCCTTCTCAATCAGCACAGCCATGTATGGTTTGCCGCTCAGCGCAATCTTGCTCTTGCCGCTGTAAGTTTCCGGCACGGGTGCTTTGGTCATCGCCCACGGGTCAATCAACGTGATTTTGAATTTCCCCTGCTCCGGCAGCGGAAACTCATACTCCGCCGCGCAGTGAAAATCGAAGAAGTAGAGATAGCGCTCGCCCGGATTCGCCGCGTAGGTGTAGTAAGGCGCTTCAGCAGCCATCAGCCCCGTCGTTCCGGTGCTTTCCAGCAGCTTGCGCAGAAAAGTAATTCGCGCGCCGCTTGTCCCGTGCAGCGTTCCCGCATCGGACCACACCGGATTCCCGTCTGTCGAGATATACGTCTCGCCGTGTGTTGCATAGGCTCCGGCAACAATCGCCCGCCAGAACCGGTTTGTCATCTCCTGCGGAGACAGATTGCCCCAGCGCCGCGCAATGTTTCCTTCATATTGAATCTCGTCGTAGATGATCGGCTTGTTCCACGCCGCCAGCCGTTCCGCCGTCTTTTCAAAATCGTATGTTTGCAGGCTCGCGTGCGTGCACCATGGCTTCGAGTTGTCATACATCACTTTGCTGTGATGAATCGAGCGCAATCGGCCGTGCGGATCGCTCTGCGCAACAATCCGGAAAAACCGGTCCCAGTCCTTCATCGACTTCGATTTCACCAGGTCGAATTCGTTGGCCATGGACCACCACACATTCCGGTAAGCGGAAAGCCGCGCCACCGCGTAGCGGAGATAGCGGTCATCCGCCTCCACGCCCATCGCCTTGAATCCCCACGCGTCGTACGGATGGAAGAGAATCACGTCCGCTTCAATGCCCGCCGCCATCAAATCCTGAACCCGCTCTTCCACGTGGCGGAAGTAGGCCGGATTCAACTGCGCTGTATCATAGCGTTCCGCGCTTGTTACCTCCGCCGAGTTCTCCATCGTGCTCTTTGGGCTCTCTGGCGCTTCCGCGCCAATGCGTACAAACGGCATGGCCACCGGTTTCCGCTCTCCCAGCGGCTTGGGCAAAAGGCACATCCGCACCTTGTTGAATCCCGCCCCCTTCAGCGACTCCAGCGTCAGCCGCTGCAGCGGCTCGCCGATGAATCCGTACGAATAGCATGTGGTTCCAAAGGGAAAATACGGCGTTCCATCCGCATACTGAAAGTGAAACTGGTGCGCCGTGCCCACCGGCCCGTGGTTGCCCGGCTTTGCGGGCACGCACTCAAACGAACCCGTCTGCCCGGCCAGTTCCTTCACGCTGCCTGTCGTCTCAAAGCTCCATCGCCCCACCGCATCCGGAGAAAAACGCACCCGGTAGACGCCCTCGCCGTCGTAAAATCCAGCCGCCTCCACCGTTCTGTGCCCACGAGTAAAGCGCGCGCCAAAGCTCACGTCCACAAATGGATTTCCGCTCGACGGCCCCTTGGCCTCGACCTCAAACACGCCCCACTGCTCCACCGGCGCGCCGCTGCTCTCTGCCGGCGCAGCGCTTCCCTTCCGCGCAAGCCCGGAAACCGCTGCCACCGCTCCCAGCTTGATCAACTCTCTGCGATCCATCGTCCCTCCCTGACTATCAGCTCTTCTTGCAACGCCCGCATCGGTCCCGCACTGCGCGGAAACTACGCCGCCTCATCGAATCTCCACTTCCACCACGCTAACCCGGCCCGCCGTATTCACCGGCAACTCCGCGGCCACTGTCTCTCGCTCACCGTTCACGCGCACGACGCTCACAGTTGTTACATCGTCCACCGGCAAATGCACAACAAATTCACGCGTCTTCCCATGCGGGTCCACCGTAATCCGCCACAGCTTCGCGCTCGCGTGCTCCACGCGCAGGCTCACGGTTCCCCCGGTCGTCACCGGCGCATTCTCCACGGTGATCGCCTTGCCATCTGGAACCCAACTCTCCGGCATCCCGGCCAGCAGATGCAGCTTGCCCTCGCGCTCATTCAGCAGCATGTCGCGCAGCAGCAGGACAAGGTTGGCATTGGCCCACGCCTCCGGCATGTCTCCTGTGCCTTCCATGTTGGCGCGCTTGCTGTGAGGCGTCTCGCAGGCCCGCGGCTGGTCCGCATCCACCAGAATCTCTTCCTTCCATACTTTTGTCGTGTAACTGTGATTCATCGCCGCCGCCAGCATCTCCGCGGCCTTCTGCTTCTCTCCGCGCAGCAGGTAGGTCTCGGCCATATTCATCGCCTCGCCCGCCCACACGCCGGCCGGCCCGGCCCACGCTACGTTGGTCGGAATTCCCTGCTTCTCCTCGCGCTCCATCCGCGCAATCGATCCTGTCACCAGCGCATCGTCCGCCGCATACAGATGCGTCGGATACACCGCCAGAAACGTCTGCGAATAAGCTCCCTCCGGATAAGTCGGCATCGCTGGCAGATAGGCCGGCGTGCTCTTCTCTAACGTCACTGCTCTCTGCACGCTTGCGCGAATCGCCTCCACATACGCCGCGTACTCCTTCTCCAGCCACGCCGCATCGTCGCCGTGTCCCAGCGTCTTTGCCGCCTCGCCCGTCACCTTTTCCGCATAAGCCGCCAAAAAGTTGTGCGAGTAAGAATGACCCTCCGGCAATCCCGAATCCCCGTAACTCCACGGCAGCAATCCAAACCAGTAGCTCTTCTCTCCGGGTTTCAGTTCCGGTTCAGGCTCGGGCCTGCATTTTGAGGCGATCATGCGCTTCACCGGCCTTGCGCCGGTCGGAACCTCCTTCACGCCCTCCAGCGTCGATTCCTCGCGATGATCTCGAATCCACTTCGAGGCCCGCAGCAGATACGGATACGCCTGCTCCAGCCACTTTCTATCGCGCGAAAAAAGGTAGTAATCCCACACCGCTCCAGCATTCCCGCCCGCGTTATCCCACGCCGGCCAGCCGCTCGCTGGTGGACCGTCCCATTCTCCGTCGTCGTTGAGGATGTGGAAGCTGTGCTCCACGCTCTTGCGCGCCGGCTCAAGAAAGCCCGCAACCTCCATCGCCCGCGCCTGAAAGTACTCGCCTCGTCCCCAATACTGCCGGTAGACCGCCGGCCCGTCCAGCGCCCACAAATCGCCCTGCGCGTCGTACTCGGTCAGAATCAGCACATAGGCAATCGACGAATCATAAAAATCATTCAGCTCTTGTTGCGGGAACTCGATTTTCGTCCCCCGTGCCCACAGATCATCCCACTGCGCCGCAGCGTGCTTGAGCAGCGCCTCGCCGCTCTCTTGTGACAGCTCTTTATTCCGCGCCGCCGGCCACTCGTAGGGAAGCTCGATCCACAGCGTCTTTTCTCCATGCACGGGAACGCTCACGCGCAGCGCCAGCGTCAGTCCATCGTCCTCGTTCGAAAACGTAGCGCCCGCCGCATCCTTCACCAGCGCCACGTCCTCGCTGCTCATTGTTGCCAGAGTTTGCCCCGCTGCATGACCCGGCAGATTTCGCTCTCTCCCGCTCAGCTTCAGCACTCCCTCAACTGCTGCCGCGCCCTCATTGTGAAACCTCAGCCGCACCACGTCCATTCCCCTGACGCCCGAGTTCTTCTCCGGCAATCGGCCTGCCCTGGCGTCCGGGTCCACAGCGAAGGCCAGTTCCTCCAGCTTCAGCCCACTCCCTTCGAGCTTTGAAACCACAAACGGATAACGCCCCCGATAAAGCTCCTGCCCACTCACTGTCAGCCGCGACGCGCCCGCAAAGGCCTCCATCGCCAGTTCGCCGTCCATCTGGCTGCTGAAGCCGATAGGCGTGTCCAGCGGCCTGCGCTTCAGGTTCCACTGCGACCATTTCAGGTTGCCTTCTTTGTCCACAATCGTCTTGTGGCTGCCCATCGGCAAGCCGATAAGGCTCTGCGCATCGGTGTTCGACCAGCGGTGGTCGATGGTTATCTGTGCCGCGCTCACGCCCAGACTAGCCGCGCACGCCAGAACCGCAAAACCCTCCCATTTGGAACGCACAAGACACCTCTCTGCCGGGATAGATTGCGACCTTCAAGTCTAACTATAATTCCAGCGATGCATGACTAGCAGCTATCTCAGAAACTGGTTTTGAAAGGGCACGGCTTTACAGTTTGCGGAAAAATGCGAATGTGGAGTAAGAAGCGTCAGGGCACGACTTAAGTCGTGCCGTAAACGTCACAAAACAAATGTTGGGCTTTAGCCCCTGAGGGACGTTTTGTATGAACGGAAGAGCATTTATAAGATGGCTTCCAGAGACAGGGAAAGCCCCGTGCGCTGAGAGCTGCCCTCTATTTCATGGCCTGAAGCGTGGCCAAACCAGGAGGCGCATCTACCAGCCCTACCGGTAAACCTGCGGAATAAAGTTCTGCTCCTGGATGGGCGGACGTACGTATTTTGACTTCTCCAGCTTTGGCAATTCCAGCGGCTCGGGCGTCAGATCGCGGTAAACGAACATCGACAGCAGATGCCGGATCACGTTCAGCCGCGCGCATTTCTTGTCTTCCGCGTTCACCACATACCAGGGCGATTGCTTGGTGTCGCACACCGCGAACATCTCGTCCTTGGCCCGCGAGTACTCCGCCCAGTGCTTGCGCGACTGCAAGTCCATCGGGCTCAGCTTCCACCGCTTGGTGGGGTTCTTCATGCGCTCCTGAAAGCGCTTCTCCTGCTCCTCGTCGCTGACGGAAAACCAGTATTTGATCAGCCGGATTCCGCAGCGGATCAACATGCGTTCGAACTCCGGGCAGCTCTGCATGAACTCCCGGTACTGCGCCTCGGTGCAGAAGCCCATCACCCGCTCCACCCCGGCCCGGTTGTACCAGCTGCGATCAAACAACACCATCTCGCCCGCCGCTGGCAGGTGGGGTACATATCTCTGGAAGTACCATTGCGTCTTTTCGCGCTCGGTGGGCGTGCCCAGGGCCACCACGCGGCAGATGCGCGGGTTCAGCGATTCTGTGATGCGCTTGATGGCGCCGCCCTTGCCCGCGGCGTCGCGGCCTTCAAAGAGCACCACCACCCGCAGGCCCTCGTGCCGAATCCACTCCTGCAGCTTGACAAGCTCCACTTGCAGGCGGCTTAGTTCGCGCTCGTAGTCGCAGTCTTTTCCCAGCCGCAAAGTCTTTTCATCGTCTGGCTTCGGCGCCGGCAGGTCTCCGCCAATCTGGATGCCCTTTTCAGGCGTCGCCTCCTGCCCTTTCTCCGCCTTTCCTTTCTTGTGCTTGTCTTTCATCGGTCTTCCTCCAAATCACAAGTGAACCCTACCCTATCGGCAGGATTTACCTTCGGAATCATCATAATCCTTGTATTCGCGGCTGAAAGATCCCAATGCGGAAAATGAAAGACCTGCAGGCGCAAGCTGGTGTTGCCGCCAATCTGCGCCCACTCTGTCACATCGGCGGCTTTACGCCAATTCAACCTTCAGCGTAATCGCCACGTCGGAAATCTTCTCCGCGGGCATTCCCACCCTCAGGCAAGCTTCGTCCTGCTTCCACTTGAGTTCGCCCTTGTAGCCCAGCAGTTCCACTTTCTGAATCTTGCCGGGAGCTTGCGGACTGGCCAGGCCGAGCGCCTGCACCACGGCCTCCTTCTCCGGCCAGCCCATCACCAATGCGTACAGTGTGCTTCCCTTGGTGGTGAAGCGAACATCCCCGGCGGTCATCGCCGGACGTTTGCTCTCGTTGAATCGTTCCGCCTGCACATCCACCTTGGTCGAGGGGCCTTCTCCGTATAACTTCCACGGTCGCGTGGCATAGATACCTTCGCTGTTCACTGCCATCCACTCCGTGATGCCGTCCAGCACAACCCTTTCCTCGTAATCCAGCTCGCCGGAGTTGGGCAGCGGAAAGTTCAGCAGCAGGTTGCCGTTCTTGCTGACGATATCCGCAAGCATGTCGATGACTCTCTTGGCCGTCTTGTATTGCTGTCCCCTCTTGTAATGCCATTGGCCGATGCAGGTATCGGTCTGCCATGGGTTTTTGGCAATCTCGTCGGTGACGCTGCGCTCATGGTCCAGCAGGCAGGTGCCGATATTGCAATCGGTCTCTTCCTTGCTGGTATAAATCGCCTCGGTTGGGCCGCCATGGACCTGCGCGCTCACGTTGTAGAGATGAGCCACCATCTTCAGCCCATAATCCTCGAAGGGCAGGTGCCCGTCGGTATACAGAAGGTCAGGTTGATACTTGTCGATAAGGTCGGTCATGCGCTCCAGGTAATGCTTCTTCCACGATTCGGGAATCCCATTATCATTCCATTCGACCTTTGCCATTTCGGCGAAGCGCGCGCAAGCGGCATCATGATACAGGTCCGCGTACTGCGGATCGACGCCGTCGTAAGGCACGCCCGCCAGCGGACCGGTCTTGTCCGCGCCGTGGCTCACCGCAAACCATTTGTAACTGATCCACAGATGCTCGCTGACTCCGAAGCGCAATCCGTTCTTCCGCGCCGCATCCCGCCATATTCCCACCACATCCTTCTTCGGCCCCATCTTCACCGAATTCCAGTGCGTGTGCTTCGAATCCCAAAGGTCGAAGTTGTCGTGATGCACGCCCATGCTCACAAAGTATTTCGCGCCCGCCTTCTTATACAGGCTCATCAGGTGATCCGGCTCCCACTTCGCGGCCTTCCAGCTATCCACCAGGTCCTTGTATCCAATCTTGGAGGGATGGCCGTAGGTTTCCACGTGATAGCGGTATTGCTCCGATCCCTGGATATACATATTCCGCGCGTACCAATCCCCGTCTTCAATAGCCGACTGCGGACCCCAGTGTGACCAGATGCCGAACTTGGCGTCGCGAAACCACTCCGGGATCCGGTAGCCTTCCAGAGATGCCCGGGTTGCCTCAAAGTGATTGCCCGGCGCCGCCTGGGCAATTGCAAACCTTGACAGCGCTAGTGCGGAGCACGCGCCGCCCATCCACTGAAGTAATTCACGCCTGTTCATAAACTTTCCTCTCCTTGCATCCTCCGCAGAATA
This sequence comes from Occallatibacter sp., assembly GCA_049522175.1. Classification (GTDB taxonomy): domain Bacteria; phylum Acidobacteriota; class Terriglobia; order Terriglobales; family Acidobacteriaceae; genus Telmatobacter. Next base: position 30,149 of record JBEKOC010000003.1, read on the forward strand.
CGCGCGCTGTCGCAACGCGTCAATGGCCGACCGTGATTGTAGATTCGGTATACTGAATGAACCATGCGGTCATTTCTACAAAAAGCCCGCCCCGCGCTGCTTTCAGCGTCGCCTGTCAATCTGCGGGCTCGGACAGCCGTATGAGCACCACTCCCGGCGTGCTGCATCATGCAGATGAACACCACGACTGGAAGCCGGCGGGCAACCCCTGGATCGTTGCCGCGTCCGTCATGCTGGCCACCTTCATGGTGGTGCTCGACTCCTCGGTGGCCAACGTCGCCCTGCCGCACATCGCCGGCAATCTCTCGGCCACCACCGACGAGTCTACCTGGGTTCTGACCAGCTATCTCGTCTCCAACGCCATCATGCTGCCTGCTTCCGGATGGATCGCGCGGCGCATCGGTCGCAAGCGGCTGCTGCTTATCTCCATCCTCATTTTTACGGCGGCCTCGCTGTTGTGCGGTGTGGCCATATCCATGCCCATGCTGATTGTGGCCCGCATTCTGCAAGGCATCGGCGGCGGCGGAATGCAGCCGCTGGCCCAGGCCATCCTGCTGGAGAGCTTTCCGCCCCGCCAGCACGGCACCGCCATGGCCGTCTTCGGCGTCGGCGTCATCGTCGCCCCCATCATCGGCCCCACCCTCGGCGGGTGGATCACCGACAACTACTCCTGGCGCTGGATCTTTAACATCAATCTGCCCATAGGCATCCTGGCGCTCTTCATGGTCAATCTCTTTGTCGAAGATCCGCCCTACCTGCGCCACAAATTCAAGGGAGCAATCGACTATCTCGGTTTCGGCCTCATGGTTATCTGGCTGGGGACATTGCAGCTTGTGCTGGACAAGGGGCAGGAGGATGACTGGTTCGCCACTTCGTGGGTGCGATGGGCAGCTTCCGTTTCAACGCTGGCGCTCATCTGCTTCATCGTCCGCGAGCTCAGGGATCGCGAGCCCATCGTTCATCTCAGCATCTTTGCCGACCGCAACTTCGCCGTGGGAACGCTGGTTACCTGTCTATACGGATTCATTATGTATGCCTCCACGGCCATGCTGCCCCTGTTTCTTCAAACCATGATGGGATATTCGGCGCTGCAGAGTGGCATGTCTGTCAGTCCGCGCGGCCTCGGTGCCATGGTTTCCATGGTGACCGCGGGCCTCCTCGTCCGCTATGTCGATGCCCGCCTGCTGATGGCCGTCGGCTTTACCCTGCTTGGTTACTCCACCTGGCTGCTGGGCCAGATCAATCTCACCATCGGCATGGGTTCGGTGGTCGTGCCCAACGTGATGAGCGGCTTGGCCATGGGATTCGTCTTCGTCCCGCTCACCACCATGACCCTGAGCCGGCTGCCCAAGCGTGAGATGGGCAATGCCACCGGCATCTACAACCTGATGCGCAATATCGGCGGCTCCATCGGCATCGCCTCCGTCACCACCATGCTGGTGCGCGGCGCTCAGGCCCATCAGAATTATCTGGCGGCCAACGCCGGCGTTGGAAACCCCGTTACCGGCGGATTTGTAAGCGGCATGCAGGCCAGGCTCTTTTCCCAGGGCGTCGACATGGTCACCGCGCATCAAAAGGCTCTGGGCGCACTCTACCGCAGCGTCCAACAGCAGGCCGCCCTGATGGCCTATATGGATAACTTCCGCCTGATGGCTGTGCTGGCGCTGATCTGCACCCCCCTGCTCCCGCTCTTCCGAAAGGTCATGAAGCACGATTGATGCTGCGATTGGCGAACGTCAACGGGATTTGGTCCCATTCTTGACGTGAATTATGTGGTAAGGAAGGGCCTGGCCAGCAAGCCCCCTACCCCTCCGCCTGCACCAGCAGGCAGGTGATATTGTCGTGGCCGCCGGCCAGGTTGGCGGCTTCCACCAGGTTGGCGCACACTTCGGTGAGAGGCACCTCGGCGGCCAGCAGCGATTCGATCTGCGCATCGGGGACTTCCCCTGACAAACCGTCCGAGCAAAGCAGAAAAATATCGCCCGGTTTGGCCTCTATCGGAAATAAATCCGGCTCCACGCTCGGCTGCGTGCCCAGGGCGCGGGTAATCACGTTGCGTATCGGGGAGCGCAGAGCCTCCTCCTCGGTCAAGTGGCCCATCCGCACCTGCTCCTCCACCAGCGAGTGGTCCTGGCTGATCTGCTTCAGTTTGCCGTTGTGCAGCAGGTAACAGCGGCTGTCGCCCACGTTGAAGACCAGCACCCGCTGCCCTTCAATTGCCAGGCCCACCAGCGTGGTGCCCATGCCGCTGAGTTGGGGATTTTCCTCCGCGCGGGAGTAAATCGCCTCGTTGGTGCTGCGGATTGCCTCTTCGACCACCTCTTCAATTGGCGCGTTCCTGTCTCGGCCGCCTAACAGGCGCAGCATCTCGCTCACCGCCAGTGAACTGGCGATCTCTCCGGCCGCGGCTCCGCCCATGCCGTCGCAAACCACATACACGCCATGCTCGGCGGAGACTCCGGACATATCTTCGTTGGAATCGCGCTTAATGCCGCAGTCGGTAAGCACTGCAAACGTATAGCGAATGTCTGTTTTGGACAAGAAATCTCTCCCGCTGCCCAGTGTACACGGTTAGACGTTTGTTAGCAGGTTGTGGTGGAAGTTAGGTTTTGAAAGGGCACGGCTTCAGTCGTGCCGCAAATGCATGATAAGAAAAGACGGGCTTTAGCCCCTGAGGGATGTTTTTCAGCAATTCGGATTTGTACCAGAGCCTGTTAGGCACGGATGGCGCCCTTGATTAGTAGCTCAACGGGTGAGCGACGGCGTAGGGAATGAAGGTTCCGGCAGCGGCGCCGGCGCCGGCAACTCGAAAACCTGAACTGCCCCGCTGTGGAGCACCGCCACGCGCCGTCCCGAGGGCGAGATGGCCACATTCCCGCCCGCATCCAGCACCGGGCTGGCTGCCGCCTCCAGCACGACCCTGCCATCCACTGCATTCACAACCTCTACCAGTTGTCCTGTGATGTCGTCTTGATCGAGGGTCGTGCGGGCTCTGACCGGGTGGCTGATCGCCAATGCCTCTCGTGCCATCCGCAATCCGTCCGGCGACCGCACCACCAGCGGCCACACTGTCGTATTCGAAGTCTCCGCATCCCAAAGGCGGCGGCCTTCGGTCGTCAGCGCCACCAGTTTGCCCGCGCCCTCCCGGGTGCACGTCGTCGCCAGCACCTCCCGCTGCGACAGAAAATCGAAGAGCGGCGGACAGCTCGACTCCACCTGCCCGATAATGGTGCTGCCGCCGCTGAAGTACTTCAGATTCAGCAGCCACTCGTCGCCCCTGCCGCGCAGGCTCTCCAGGTAGCCGTCGGAGTTGATGGGCAGATGCACCGTCGAGCGCGCGCGGCTCACCAGCATCACCTGGCCGGACTCCCGGCGAAGTATGCGCACCTCCAGATCGGACTCCACGTCGGGCTTTTGACCATACCCGTTCTGCGATGTCTCGCCGGTTTTACCGTCCGTCGCCGGCTCGCGCGAGTTGGTCACCAGAAACTGTTGTGTGGGGTCCATTTCCAGCCACAATAGCGGCCCTGGAAAGCGCAGAAAAGGCTTCAGCTCCAGCGTGGCGTCGCCCATCTCCAGATTGTTGCGGTCGCGCAGCAGGAACCGGCCTCCGGTGAGCGCCCACAGATAACGCTGCCGGTCGTGAACCGTCCACAGGGCCTCGGCCTCCACCGTGCCTTCCGGCAGCTTCAGAACCACCGCGCGAATCCGCCGCTCCTCGCCCTCTCCGCTATCGCGGTGGACCAGTCCCGGCACGCGAAAGGTGAACAGCAGCCGGTTTTCATCCAGAAAATCCAGCGAAACCACGCTGTTCCGCAGGCCTAGGTAGATTGCTCCCGGTCCTGAAAAGCCCAGCGGCCCAACGGCTATCTTGAATGCCGGCGGCTGAGAGGGCTTGTCGGCAATCCGGTCGGGCAGCGCGCGTTCCTGGGGAACGAGGAGCGGCGCCGGCGCATCCGGCACCTGGCCCGCCGCAGTCAGCGCCACGCACACCGCCGCCCCAACCGCTGTCAGGCTCAAGCCCGTGCACGCACCCCATCCCGCTGCAAACAACCGCTTCGCCATCTAGGTCTATTTTCGCCGATGCGGCAGGCTGTGGGCAGTAATACGGCTTTTCTATCTTGCGCGGCCATTGCAGGGAGGACCATCCTGTGCCGGCGCGGCTTTGACGCCGAATGTGCAAAGTCGTTTAATGATTCCAGCATTTGAGTTCTTCCCGCAACTGAGGTGAAACGCATGAACCGTATCGGAGGGCGGCTTCTCTATTGGTCGCCCAGGATCCTTTCCATCGGCTTTGCGATCTTTATCAGCCTGTTTGCACTGGAAGCGCTGAACCAGGGGTATGGCTTCTGGCAAACGGTGCTGGCCATTCTGATCAATCTGGTCCCTGCGTACATCGTCGTGGCTTTGATTCTCGTCGCCTGGCGATGGGAGTGGGTTGGCGCCGTTCTATTCGCTGCTGCCGCGGTTCTTTACACGGTCCAGGTTCGGCCCAGGCATTTCAGTTGGGCCGTAATCAGCACGATCGCGCTTCCATTACTGGTCATCGCGATATTGTTTCTGCTCAACTGGCTTATGCGGCAAAAACTGCGGACTGCGCGCTGATCGCAGTCGCATCGTCTGTGCGAGGTGAGATGTCTTCATACAATGGAATTATGGGTAGGAGTTTCCTATGACGATGGCAAGGATAGTCTCCGTTGCGGTGCTCTGTATCTCTTTATGCAGCGCGCTGATGGGACAGCGCACGAAAGAGGAAGTGACCGCCGAGAAACGAATCACGGACACATTACACCAGATGTACGAGGCGGAGAAGCGGAAGGATCTCAATTTTGTTTTATCTCACCTCGCCGATGATTTTGCTGAAGTTGCCGGGAACGGAGGCGTGTATCACCGCGCGGACATCGAGGCGGAATGGTCCAACGTGGCGCTGCACGACTACAAACTCTCGGACTGCGCCTTCAAGCTGATGACCCGCGATTCCGCGTACCTGAGTTGCAGGATGGAAGTGGATGCGACGTACAAGGGGCAGCCCTTTCCAGGCCGTATCCGGGTAACCACTGTGTGGACTCGTCATGGAGGCGAATGGTTAATAAAGTTTGAACAGGGAACGACAATCGCCGAACCGTCGAAGATCAATTAGAGAAGCTCTGATTAAGTCGATGTTTTGAAAGGGCACGGCTTTAGCCGTGCCGTAAAGGCAGCAAAATCAACGTGGGCTTTAGCCCCTGAGGTATGTTTTTCGGGCTCATTACTTGAAAATCATCCTTTTACCTCAAGCTGTTGATCCGCGCGCTTTTTATTTGTGACGAGGAGAGAAGAAAGCCGGGTGCCCCTGCTCGGGATTTTCGGACCTAAGAGCCTCGCCCGTGTGCGACAGTAAATAAAGATGGCAAAGAACCCCACAATCTCTCCGCGCCTCGCCTTTCTCGGTTACGGAGCCTGCTTCGTTGCCGGATGTCTATGGGGCACAGGCTTCTACTGGGGCCGGCTGGCGCTCAACGAGATGAGCGTCGAGCACATGGTGCTCTACCGCTTCCTCTTTGCCTCCCTCGGCATGTTGCCCTTGGCCTTCATCCATCGCCGCCGTTTCCGGCTCTCCGCCGCCGAGACCCGTCTGCTGCTCCTCTGCGCCTTTCTCGGAGTGCCCTTCCAGTTTCTACTCCAGTTTCACGGCCTGGCTCGCACCACCGTCAGCCACGCCTCCCTCATGGTGGGCGCCATGCCGGTGCTGCTGGCCGCCGGTGCCGCCTTCTTCGCGCCCAAAGGATCCAAAGAGGAACGCCTCGACCTCTTCGGCTGGCTGGCTCTTGTCGCCTCCACTGTGGGCGCCGCTCTCATCGCCCTGGGCGGAAGCCGCTCACCCGGCGCGCGCGGTGAACCCACCATGACCGGGGACCTGCTGGTCGTCGCCTCGCTCTTCGCCGCGCTGGCCTGGATTCTGCTCAGTAAAAAGATGATGCGCACCCACAGCCCGCCGGTGGTCACCGCTTACACCATTCTCTCCGGAGCATTGATGCTGGCTGTTTGGGTGCTTGGCCCCTGGCTGCTGAGCCCCCTGACTCATGCTGCGGCAGCTCCGCCGCCCTTCGCTCACGTCAGCCTCACCGCCTGGGTGGCGCTGGCCATCAGCGGTCTGCTCTGCACCGCCACCACCACGCTCCTGTGGAACTGGGGCATCCACCACGTCCCCGCCTCCCGCGCCGGCGTTTTTCTGAACATCGAGCCCGCCCTTGGCTCCTGGCTGGGCGTCCAACTGCTCGGCGAGCATCTCGGCCCCTACGCCTGGGCAGGCGGCGGTCTCATCCTGGCGGCGGCTTTCGCCCTCACCACGCGTGGCCATCAACCCGAGCCCGCCATCATCCTCGAATAAAACAGACTTATTTCATGAACCCGCTTTGTATCAGGGCACAACTGCATAGGTCGTACAAGAATGTAAAGGTGGAGCAAGAAGTGTCAGGGAACGACTTTACGACTTGCGGAAAAATGCAAAGGTTGGAGCAAGAAGCGTCAGGGCACGACTTTAGTCGTGCCGAAAATGCAACAAAATGAAAGCGGGCTTTAGCCCCTGCGTAAACGCATCCGTACTTGCAAATTCATTTTTTAAACATGCTCAGGGGTATTCATCTAATATCGGTTCCATGGCAGCCAGCAGAATCCCTATCGCCGCGCGCAGCCGCGACCTCATCGAACTGGCCGTTGCTTACAGCCTGATTCTGCTGGTCATCTGGTCGCCCCGCACCTGGCAAAGAATTCTCTGGTGGGTCGCGGCCGCTGCCGTCCTGGCCATCGCCACATTCTCTTTCGAGGGCCTGCAAGCCATGGGCCTGCGCCGCGAAAACTTCCTTCGTTCACTCTGGATTGTGGGCGCGGCGTCTCTGCTCTCCGCTGTAGCCGTTGTCCTTGCAGTCAGACTGAACACCCTGCACATTCCTCCCACCCCGCTTCTCTTCATCCGGACCTATGCGGGCTATATCCTCTGGACCTTCGTGCAGCAGCTCCTTATGCAGTGCTTTTTTCTCGCGCGTCTCCTGCGTTTGCTTCCCAACCCAAAACTCGCCGTCGCCGTCACCGCGCTCATCTTCGCCGCGGCCCATCTGCCCAACCCCATTCTCGCGCCGCTCACGTTGCTCTGGGGCCTAGCCGCCTGCCTGCTCTTTCTCCGCTATCGCAATCTCTACACCCTGGCCATCGCCCACGCCATCCTGGGAGTCACGCTCACCATCACGGTTCCTGCGGCGGTGCACCATAACATGCGCGTCGGACTGGGCTATCTCACCTACGGCCACACGCATAAAACAATCACGTCAGCGCAGCCATAACGACCAGATTGCATCCACCGAGGCGTGGGTGATGGCCGAGGCTCCCACCCGCCGCTCGCTGCGCCACGCCCGCCCATAGAAGATGCCCGCCACCGCCGCCAGCAGAACATAACGCCAGTTAAACAGCACTGTCCGTTTGTTGAAGTGCGCCAGGCCAAACAGAATCGCCGTCAAAATCAGTGCGGCATTGCGCCCCATCCTCCGTTCCAGAAGATTCTGCAGCCAGCCTCGAAAGAAAAGCTCCTCCGGCACGGCAATGAAGAAGAAGGTGAAAATCCATGCTCCGGCTATTACCGTCAGCCCCGGCCATCCTGCGTGCAAATGCAGAAATCCCAGGCTCAGGCCCAGCACGAGAGCAATCGGCGTGTACCAGCCCAGCTCCCGCATACCGATGGCCGCATCACGGAGGCGCAGCCGCAGGTCGAAACCGCTTCCCTCCAGTTGCCGCAACGCGATGAAGCCGTAGATTCCCGCGTCCAGCAGCAGCACCTTGTTGAAGATCGCCAGGTGGGCCGGCCAAGCGCCCTCAAACCAGCGCAGATCCACCGCCAGCCCCAGCACGGCCAGAACCAGAAAATCCCGCCAGTTGCCGCGCTGATTTGGGTCGGTCCGTCTCGCATCCCAAAGCAAACCCGCCACCGCCACCGGCAGCAGCGCGTATAGCGCAAACCAGCCCCATCTGAAGACGCCTCCGCCGCAGGCCACCAGCAAATATGGCACGCTCAAAACTGCCGGAGACGCCAGTTGCGCCCACACCGGTAGCAGGCGCGCCCGCCCCGCTGCCCACTGCGCAAAGAACGCTGCCGCCAGAAACGGCGCCAGCGCCAGCAGCGCGGCAATCGAGTTCCACGGCGTGATCAGCGCGTTTACATCCATTCGGTCGCCTCATTCTGTAGTATCCACCGGCGCCCGGGCCGTTCAACAAAGGAATCAACGCCTCCGCCCCGGCCAAAGAGCTTCCCGCTCCAATCTGCCCGGCAAACCTTTGTCACCTGTGCCGGCCAGATTCCCATAACACCCGGCTCAACATATCCGATACCTCCAACAGTAATGAATGGAGGCTCATGTGGCCCTTTTAACCTGGAACCACGCCTGCACCGTAGGCGTCAGGGCTATGGACGACCAGCACGGCATCCTGATGGACACCATGAACGAGCTTCGCCTGGCGGTGGTTCGCGGATTAGGCAGGGAACAGGTCAGCGAGGTCCTCGACCGGCTCATCGAGTTCACCCGCATGCACTTCTCCAGCGAGGAGCTGTTAATGGAGAAGCATCTCTTTCCCGGCCGGGCTGAGCACCGGGCCGAGCATCAGCACATCCTGGCGCAGATTCTCCAGTCCTCCCATCGCGTGCAACACAGCGAGCAGATGCAGATGCGCTCTCTGCTCTGCTTTTTACGCGAATCCTATACCGAGCACATCGAGGGCATGGATCGCGAGTATGGTCCGTGGATGAATGACCACGGCGTGGACTGAGCTGCCGTTGCCCTCCATCCGCAGCCGATTCCGCTCAACTATTTGCGTAATTGACCGATAGTCTCCTTACCGGCATGCTCCGGCGGGAGATTGAAAATGGCGCTGAATGTTGCGCCGGCCAAACTTTACAAGGGGGTAGGATTTGGACTTAACGAAAAGCAATGGCGAATTGAGTGTCGGCGTCAAAATGCTCGATTGCGATCACAGGGCGCTGTTCGAAATCATCAATGAACTTCAGACAGCGGCGGCGTCAGACTCAGACCCGCGCCGGACCAGCTCGCTTCTGCACAAGCTGGCGGAGTTCACCCTGACTCATTTCGCATTGGAAGAAGGGATGATGGTAGCCACAAAGTATCCAGAGATGGATCTGCACCGCCTCCATCACCAGCGGATCACGGAACAGGTGGCGGCATTAGCTTCCCGTTACAACCAGGACGACAATGCCCTGGACAGCCAGTCGCTGAGCGTCCTCTCCGACTTGCACGCCGACCACGTTCAGCAGGACGACCTGCACTATGGCCTTTGGCTGAACGCCATCGGCGTGCGCTAGCGGTCGTCGATCGCCTGCGTAGCACTGTTCACCAGAGTCCTGGAATCAGGCGATAACGAGTGTGCGCGGCATACTCTCGATAACCAGGAAGTTCACAATGCAGAAAACGGTCTTCTTTGGCCGTGCGCCAGACGATCAGAACCAGGATCAGCGCTGCAACTGCCATGGCCCATCCTGAGCCCAGCATCATGGCCGTCGCCGGATACATTAGGATGGACCCCAAGTACATGGGGTGGCGCACGATGCGGTAGGGTCCTGTGCTGACTACCTTATGGCCGCGATCCTGTTGGATGCGAACCGTAGTTTCCGCAAAAGGGTTTATTAGGAAGGTCCAGTTAACCATCGCCATCGCCGCCAGAAAGAGTGCGATGCCCGGAACCAGCGTCCATTGCGGCAGCGGCAGCGTGCGAAATCGAACTGCATCCAGACCTGCAACCAGAACCTGAATAAATGTCAGTGGAAAATAGATCCACACGAAGATCTTGTCGAAGGTCGGGGAATCTTTGCGGATGAATTTTGTGCGCGCCTCCAGCAGGCCGGGATTGAGCCGATGTGCCAGCGCTCCGGTTAATGTCATCGTAAGCACATACACCGCGGTGCAGATCCAGCCGCGCGTCCAATCCAGCCGTCCCGCTCCGCAAAAAACTATGGCAACCCAGAGGAACATCATCGACATTCCTCCGGCGAGTTTCCTGATGCGGCCCAGGAGGCTCAATCCCAGTTTGGTGTCCGTCAAGGATGCACGTGAATCAGGCATATCTTTCCCATGGCGTCTTGTATTTGAGTTAGGGCCGTACAGTATGGAGAATCGGCTCAGACCTCGAATAAAAGCTGGTTTGAGGCGAATAATGGCGCGGCCGCCTTGGGTTCTGAGGCCAGTTCGTATACCAGCCGCTCCAGCACCAGCCGCTTGTCCGGAGGCGAGGAGCGCAACTCCAGGTCCACCCTGGCAATCAGCTTGAGCGCCCGCGTCAGCTCGCGGCGGCTCTTGTAGCGGCGCGCCTGCCGGATCAGGTCGTCGGCGGCAAACGGAGGCATCCTGAAGCCCTGCCACAGCGCCTGCCAGATCGCCCGCGAATCGCGCACGTTCTTTTCCAGAATCACCAGCATCTGCCGGAAGGTCCGCGCCAGCATGTAGAGATGGCCGATGGCCGCGTCCTCGCCCGCGTCCGAGCTGTTCAGCAGCCCCTGCAGCAGCGCCAGCGCGCGCGCCCGGTCCCGTGCGCTGATGGCATCCGTCAGCTCGTACAACGAGCGCTGCTTGGCGGCCAGCACCATCGTCTCCACGTCGCCCAGCGTGATCCGCCCCCGGCCCAGCGTATAAAGCAGCAGCTTCTCCAGCTCCGAGGAGATCAGCATCAGATCCGCGCCCAGCGCGTCCACCAGCTCGCGAGCCGCGTCGGCCTCCACGCGCACTTGAGCTTCCTGCGCCGTGGCCACCACCCAGCGCATCGCGTCCTCCTCGTTCACCCGCGCCAGCTCCACCATGCCGCAGTGTGCGCCCAGCGTCTCGCTCAGCCGTTCAAAGCGGTTCTTGTCGTCCAGTTCCATGCGCCGCGCGTCCGAGGGGATGCTGATGAAGTCGGCTAAAAATAGGATCAGCGCCTGTGGGTTGGGCGAGCGGAAATAGCGCTCCAGGGCCGCAAACTCCTCTTTTTTAGCCCCGCGCGTGTAAAGCTGCTTCACGCCGCGCACAAAAATCACCTGGAACGGCGCCATCAGCGAAGGTGTCTGCGCGCGGTCCAGCACCTCAAAGATGGAGGTCGAAGACAGGTCCAAATCTGACCGGCAGAAATCCCGCAATTCCAGCGGAACAAAGGCTTTATAAACGGCTTCGCGGCAGCGGTCCAGCAAAAAAACTTCGTCGCCCGCCAGCACGTAGCCCGGCTTCAGCCCGCCTTTGCCGGCTGCCGCGGCCTCTATCTCCGCCACAAACCGGCCTACCGCGGTGAATCCCGACCCCCAGCGCGCCCCGCTCATAGGCTCAGCCCCCGCTCAGCGCTGTCCTTGGCTCTCTCGTTCATGCGCCCTCAGAATACCCTTCCGCCGCACTTATGTCAGCGGAAATCCGTCCTATTCCCTAGTCCCTAGTCCCTTAGTCCCTGCACTTAAAACCCTTCCAGCACATCGGCCACCAGTTGCCGCGCCAGTTCCCGCGAAAGCCGCTCCATGGCCGCCGGGTTTTCCTCGATGAAGCTTGCCAGGCTGGTGGTCGACTGGTACTGCTGGCGATACACATAGTTCTTGTTTTCGTAGAGAACCTTGCCGTCTCTGCCGGTCAGCGTCACTGAAACCACCACGGTGATTACAAAGCTGGACGACTCCTGCGTCGACGAATTGTAGGTGAGCGGCTGCACCGCCTCCTTCAGAATCGTTCCATGCAGTACCGCGTCCGGGTCTCCGCTCGCGTTCGGAGTCACCCGCAGCCGTGTGCGCGTGGCAAACTCGCGAATCACCGCCTCGGTCATCACCACTTCGGTGTGATAGGCCTCGGTACGCGTGGCAAACACCGGCACGGCCAGCGTGTGCATCTCCGCCGGCAGGTGGGTCGCCGCTCCCAGCGTGTGGTAGCCGCAGCCGGAAAGCCCCAGCAGGGCAAATGCGATGGGCAATAATGCAAACTTGCGCATGACTCATCTTATCGCGCAACCGCGCCCCACGGTCTCCGACAAAAGCACCGTGCCCCATCCTTTTCGCGGCTTTTCGAGGAAAAATGCGAAAAGGGTGGGAGATCTCGATCCTCAATCCGCTCCGTGTCCCATCCTTGCTGCCATCCTGAGCGATCGTAGCGAAGCGAAGGGAGTCGAAGGACCTGCGTTTCGTCCTATTGCGGCTTGGGGGCTATCTACAGTTTTATAGCTTTTTATAGTTCTTCCCTAGTCCCTAGTCCCTATTCCCTAGTCCCTATTCCCTAGTCCCTAGTCCCTATTCCCTAGTCCCTATTCCCTAGTCCCTAGTCCCTATTCCCTAGTCCCTAGTCCCTAGTCCCTAGTCCCTATTCCCTAGTCCCTAGTCCCTAGTCCCTATTCCCTAGTCCCTAGTCCCTAGTCCCTAGTCCCTATTCCCTATTCCCTATTCCCTAGTCCCTAGTCCCTAGTCCCTGCCGGGGTCCCCGGCGAACGATCTTTGTTCGCTGGGGTGGCTACTCCCTGTTTTTCTACACCCAAGCCGTCGCCACCCTCCCCAGCTTCACCGCCGACAGCTTCAGCCCATCCGCCCGGTCCTTGAAATAACGCTCATTCAGCTCGTCGGAATCCACCTGCTCGCAGCGCCCGAATCCCGCCCGCCCAAGCTCCGCCTCCATCTCCTCTGGCGTAAAGAAAAGCTGAAACGGCTCTCCGGCGGCGGCCACGCGCCCTGCCAGAGCGTCAAATGCCTTCCTGCCCGCCGCGCTCAGCCTCTCCGGCCTCACCGCGTAATCAAAGCTCACCCCGCTTCCTGCCGGCAGTTGCGCAATCACTCCCAGCGTTGCCCTGAAAGCCTCCAGCGTCAGGTACGGAACCACACCCAGCCAGCCGAAAAACGCCGCCGCTCCCCGGTCAAATCCCGCCTCGGCCAGTCCCTCCGCCAGCGTCTGGTGCTCAAAATCCAGCGGCACAAACCTCAGCCCCTTCGGCCGCGCAATCCCCGCCTTGTCCAGCAGCTCCCGCTTCCACTCCTGCGTGGCCGGCAAATCCACCTCAAAGACCCGCAGCCCGCTGTGCGGATTGCGATAGGCAAAGGTGTCCAACCCCGCGCCCAGCACCACGTACTGCCTCGCGCCCCGCTTCACCGCCTCTGCCAGCCGGTCCTCCGCATAGCGGCTCCGCGCCGCCATAAAGGCGCGAAAATCCCGTCCCACCCGGTGCGATGCGCGCCCCATCTTTCCTCTGTGGCCCTCGCCAATCAGCCGCACCGCAATCGGATCGTCCAGAACCGGGGGCGCGTCCATCAACTGGTGCGCCGCCCGCCGAATCGCCACGCCCAGCGCCGTCTTGCTCGCTTTTCCCGTCTCCATCCTCTCGAGTGTAAAGCACCACCAGATGTTATCTCATAAGCAGGTTTTGAAAGGGCACGGCTTTACAGCTTGCGGAAAAATGCAAAGGATGGAGCAAGAAGCGTCAGGGCACGACTTCGCCGGGGTCCCCATCGACAGGTCTTCGTCGATGGGGTGGCTTTAGTCGTGCCGCAAACGCCACAAAATGCGGTCGGGCTTTAGCCCCTGAGGGATATTTCTTCCAAACTGATCCACAAACTGAGGATGGGCCGGATCAACAACTGCGCGCCGCCTCGCTGTACCATATTCCCCATGAGCTGGATTGGATGGGCAATACTCTCCGCCGTCTTTGCCGCCGCCACCGCCCTCTTGGCCAAGGTGGGCGTAGCGCATGTGGACTCAAACCTGGCCATGGCCTTGCGCACCAGCGTGGTCGTGGTCTTTGCCTGGGCCATCGTCTTCGCCTTCGCCCATCCTGAAACCGCCGCAACCGGCTTTACTCACGGCGCGTGGGCGGAAATCCGCTCCCTCGACCGCCGCACCCTGCTCTTCCTCGCGCTCTCCGGCCTGGCCACCGGCCTCTCCTGGCTCTGCTACTTCCGCGCCCTCCAACTCGGTCCCGCCTCGCGCGTTGCCCCGCTCGACAAGCTCAGCGTCCCCTTGGTCATCCTCTTCGCTTGGCTGCTTCTCGGCGAAAAGCTCACCCCTCCCGCCCTCATCGGCGGCCTGCTCATCACCGCCGGAGCCGTGGTCATCGCACTTGGCTAAGTCCGGCATCTAGGGCCTGTTAACAGGCCCTAGGGGCGCCTTCATTTTCAGGAGCCGCAATAAAGCGCGGCGTAACAGGGGAATCTCTCTTACAGCGAATCACGATCGCTGGCGGCGCCGGAAAGCAGGCATGCCTGGATGTCGCGCTTCGGCGGCTGGCCGAAGAACCGTCTGTACTCCCGGCTGAACTGGCTGGGGCTTTCGTAGCCCACCTCGAAGGCGGCGCTGGCGGCATCCAGGCCGCTGGTGAGCATGCGGGAGCGCGCTGTGTGCAGGCGCAGCCGCTTCTGGTACTGCAGGGGGCTCATCGCGGTCAGCGAGCGGAAATGATGGTGCAGCGTGGAGACGCCCATCTGCGCCACGGAGGCCAGTTCTTCGACGCGCAGGGGCTTTTCGTAATTCGCCTTAAGCCAGGCAACGGCCTTGGCCGTCCGGTTGCTCTGTTCGCCCAGCGTGGCAATGGCGCGCAGATGCTTGCCCAGCGGCGAACGCAGCACCCGGTAGATGATCTCGCGCTGAATCAGATGGCCGAGAAAGGGAATGTCCCCGGGCTTGTCCAGAAGCTCCAGCAGACGGCAGCAGGCGCTGAGCAATTCGACCGGAGACTTGCCGACCGCCATGCCGCGCACTCCGAAAGTTACCTCGGGCGCGTGAAACTCCTCCTGGCTGAGGATCTCCCGGACGACAGGCATCTCCAGCTTGAGAACCAGGGCCAGGTACGGTTCGCTCCTGGAGGCCTTGATGATTTGGCTCTCCACCGGCAGATCGACCGAGGTCAGCAGGAATGTGGAACCATCGCAGATGTGAGTCGTGCCGCCGACAGTAATACGCTTTTCTCCCTGCGCAAAGACCACCAGCTCGGGCTCGTAAGTGGTGCAAAGGAACTCTGAAGGCGCGGTTCTGCGGGAGAGGCGCAGGTTGGGCACATCAGTATCCATCGGACCCTCCACGTGGACGTGGGCGGCGATCCTGCGCGCCAGTTCCTGCCGCATCTTCTCTACTTCCGCCCGCGAGTCCACTCCCGCATCCTTCTTTTTCAGCACTTGGACCTCCTGTCGCTCCTACAGATTCAGCCTACCGCTGTTCCGGCTTTCGATGCACATAAATAGCATCTCTCGACAGAAATAGGCAATCAAAAGGAAGAATCGGGATACCGCTCAAAGAACCTCCGAGCCTATTCTGTTGACAGAGAGGCAGTGCGGGGCAAGGTTGTTTGCTTTGCCTCTCAAAGATCCCATAGAAGCCCAAGAGGTGACCCCATGTACAACGCCAAAGCTTATTCGGCTGCCAGCGCAACAGCGCGGCTTGCTTCCGCCAAAATCGTGCGTCGTGATCCAACTGAAACCGATGTCCAGATCGAGATCCTCTTTTGCGGCATGTGCCACTCCGATCTTCACACAGTGCGCAATGAGTGGAGCGCCACCATGGCCACCACCTACCCCTGCGTCCCCGGCCATGAGATCGTGGGCCGCGTCACCAAGGTTGGCTCCGCAGTCACGAAGTTCAAACCCGGCGACCTCGCCGGGGTTGGCTGTCTGGTGGATTCCGACGGCGTCTGCCCTGCCTGCAAGGCCAACCTCGAACAGTTTTGCCCCACTGGAACATTTACTTACAACTCGCCCGACAAGCACCTGGGCGGTGTCACCTACGGCGGCTATTCGGAGAGCATCGTCGTCACTGAGCGGTTTGTGCTGCGCGTGCCCGCGAATCTTGACCTTGCCGGGACCGCTCCCCTGCTTTGCGCCGGAATCACCACCTACTCGCCCTTGCGCCACTGGGGCATCACCAGGGGCAAGAAGGTGGGCGTCGTCGGTCTTGGTGGGCTGGGCCACATGGGCGTCAAGTTCGCTCATGCCTTCGGCGCGCACACCGTTGTCTTCACCACTTCGGAGAGCAAGAAGGAAGACGCGCTGCGCCTCGGAGCCGATGAAGTCGTCCTCTCCCGCAATGCCAATGAGATGCAAAAGCACGTAGGCAGCTTCGACTTCATTCTTGACGCTGTTGCCGCCGAGCACGACATCAATGCCTACATCAACCTGCTGTGTCTGGAAGGCAATCTCACCGTTGTCGGCGCCCCGCAGAAGCCGCACGCCGTCAATGCCTTCGGCCTGATCTTCGGACGACGCAGCCTCTCCGGTTCGCTCATCGGCGGCATCGCGGAGACCCAGGAGATGCTCGATTTCTGCGGCCAGCACAACATCACCTCCGACGTTGAGGTCATCCCCATCCAAAAAGTCAACGAAGCCTTTGAGCGGATGGTGAAGTCCGACGTAAAATATCGCTTCTCCATCGACATGGCTTCTCTCAAATCGGAGTAAAGGAGCTATTATGGCAAATCAAACTCATCCCACCGCGGCGCAAAAAGCCATCGGCAGTTTTTCTCCCAAGCTTGTCAGCCTCACCGACGATGTTCTCTTTGGCGATGTCTGGGAGAGGGGCGCGCTTTCAAAGCGTGACCGCAGTCTGGCCACGATCACTGCGCTGATCGCTCTTCGCGCGTCAGAACAACTTCCGTTCCACCTGAAGCGAGGTGTCGAGAATGGTCTGACGCAGGAGGAAATTGTGGAGCTGATCACCCACATGGCCTTCTACTCGGGATGGCCGAGCGCCATGTCCGCCATTGCAGTTGCCAGAAAAGTCTTTGAAGAAGACAAGCGGTAATTACGAGAAGAAGACCAACAGCTTTAACGAATCATGGCAGCATGAATCAGATGTTGGGAGGATTAGCATGAAACAAGTGATCGTTGTAATTGGTGCAGGATCGATCGGTCAGGCAATCGTGCGGCGGATCAGCGCAGGCAAGCACGTTTTATTGGCCGACATACGGCAGGAAAACGCCGATGCTGCCGCTAAAACGCTCATCGATGCCGGATTCACCGTCACCACGGCGACGGCTGACGTTTCATCGCGCGCCTCAGTTCATGCTCTCGTTGAAGCCGCCACAAAGCTTGGTGATGTCTTTGGCGTAATCCATGCGGCGGGTGTTTCTCCTTCCCAGGCATCGCCGGAGACAATCCTCAAGGTCGATCTTTACGGCACCGCGCTCGTACTCGAAGAATTCGGCAACGTCATCGCGCGCGGGGGCGCTGGCGTCGTGATCGCGTCCCAGTCTGGTCACCGGCTGCTATCCCTCTCCGCGGAACAAAACGCTATGCTCGCTACCACGCCGGTTGAAGAGCTGCTCTCGCTTCCCATGCTTCAGCCGGATAGGATCAAAGACTCTCTTCACGCTTACCAGATCTCGAAGCGTGGAAACTCGCTGCGTGTGATGGCTGAAGCAGTGCGATGGGGTAAGCGTGGCGCGCGCGTCAACACCATCAGCCCCGGCATCATCATCACTCCTCTTGCCAATGACGAACTGAAGGGACCGCGTGGCCCGGGCTATCGGCGAATGCTTGAGGTTTCTGCGGCCGGGCGAGCCGGCACGCCGGACGAGGTCGGAACCGTTGGAGCGCTCTTGATGGGAGCAGATGGCGCGTTTATCACAGGAAGTGACTTCCTGATGGATGGTGGTGTGACGGCAGCTTATTGGTTTGGCGATCTGGCCCCGAAATGACTGGTCATCATTTCAAGTTAATGTTGTGCCAAACTCAATCCGCTCGCAAATTCCGCTAAAGAAAATGAAGGAGAGAACAATGCAAAAACGCAAACTGGGAAAAAGCAATCTGGAAGTATCGGCCATCGGCCTGGGCTGCATGGGAATGACATTTTCATATGTTCCGTTTCCGGAAAAGAAGGATTCGATCGCGCTGATCCGCGCGGCCGTCGAACGCGGCGTCACATTCTTTGACACCGCCGAGGTCTACGGCCCCTTCAACAACGAAGAGCTTGTCGGCGAGGCGCTCGCGCCCTTCCGCAATCACGTGGTCATCGCCACCAAGTTCGGATTCGACATCAATCCCGACGGAAGCCGCGGCCCGAAGCCGGTCAACAGCCATCCGGAGCAAATCAAACGAGCCGTGGAAGGCTCGCTCAAGCGCCTGAAGTCAGATGTCATCGATCTCATCTATCAGCACCGCGTCGATCCCGATGTGCCCATCGAAGACGTGGCCGGAACGGTGAAGGAACTCATTCAGGCGGGAAAGGTCAAGCACTTCGGCATGTCTGAGGCGGGTGTTCAGTCTATCCGGCGCGCTCATGCCGTGCAGCCGGTGACCGCCCTGCAAAGCGAATACTCGCTCTGGTGGCGTGAACCGGAGAAAGAGATTCTGCCAACGCTCGAGGAACTCGGCATCGGCTTTGTTCCATTCAGTCCGCTTGGCAAAGGTTTCCTTACGGGCGCAATTAACCAGAACACTCCCTTCGACAGCACCGATTTTCGCAATGTTGTTCCGCGCTTCTCGGTGGAGAATCGCATGGCCAATCAGAAATTGGTGGATGTACTGAGCAAGATTGCGTCGCAGAAAGGCGTCACCAACGCCCAGATCGCGCTGGCCTGGCTGCTGGCCCGCAAGCCTTGGATCGTTCCCATCCCCGGCACAACAAAGCTGCATCGCCTGGAAGAGAACATCGGCGCCGCCGCAGTCGAACTCACATTCGAAGACCTGCGCAATATCGAAAGCGCAACTGCCAAGATCAAGGTGCAGGGCGCCCGCTACCCGGAAGAACTTGATAAGTTGACCGGCCGTTGAGCTGGAGGAAAAGAAATGAGCAAGCGAGTCCTGATTCTATCTTCGAGTCCCAGAAAGCACGGAAACTCGAACGCTTTGTGCGACCGCTTCATGGAAGGCGCAGTCGAAGCCCATCACCAGGTTGAAAAAGTGGTGCTGGCCGAAAAGAAAATCAACTACTGCACGGGCTGCTATGCCTGCAAAAAGAATGGGCATTGCGCGCAGAAGGACGACATGGCGCAAATCCTTGACAGCATGGTGGCGACGGACGTAATCGTCATGGCCACGCCTGTCTACTTCTACACCATGTGCGCCCAGATGAAGACTTTAATCGACCGGACCGTCCCGCGCTACACCAAAATCGCCAAAAAAGATTTCTACTTCATCGTGACCGCGGCAGACAGCAACAAGGCCGCTTTGGAGCGAACCATCGAAGGCTTCCGCGCGTTTACCTCCTGTCTGCCCGGCGCAAAAGAAAAAGGCATCGTCTATGGCGCCGGCGCATGGGAGATAGGCGACATCCTGAAGTCTCGCGCCATGAAACAAGCCTATGAAATGGGCAAGGCGCTGTAGGCGGAGCAAGAAGCGTCAGGGCACGACTGGTAGGTCGGGGCTTCAGCCCCCTGAAAGAAATCAAATCTGCGCGAGGCCTTCAGGCTCGTGTCTTTGCCGAAGGCAGGTGGCCCCACCGCAGGAGATTGCCTGGACGGCCAGTCCTTGCAGATAATTACCCCCTTCCGGCGCACAATAAAAGCATGAACACCGGCCACCGTCGCGCCTTTCCTGATTCCTGTTCCCTGTTCCTTGATCCCTGTTTTTCAGGTACCCCCCTACCCCCCCTTAAATATTTTTGTGAAGGGCCATTTTTTGCATGTATTTATTCGCGCAGAAGTACAACCAAACTTAACCTGTTGAATATCAACATGTTCCTCGCGTGGCCTTCCCAAAATCCCGCAAAAACCTGTCAAATTTGCCCATCTGTGCAAATCTCAGGATGTGATACGGCCGAACGTTACACTAATGCTGTGCAAGCCTCTTCCCAAACCGCCGCGCCGCGACGCATCGTTCTCACCGGCTTCATGGGCTCGGGCAAAACCACGCTCGGCCCGTTGCTCGCCGCGCGCCTGGGCTGGAGCTTCCTCGATGTGGACGATGTAATTGAAGCCGAGGCTGGCGCATCCATCGCCGAGCTCTTCGCCCGCCACGGCGAAGCAGCCTTCCGCGAGCGCGAGCGCGCGGCCATCGCGCGTCTTGCCGCTGGCGACTCTCTGGTGCTCGCTCTCGGCGGCGGAGCCATTGAGCACGAAGCCACGCGCGCGCTGCTGCTCACCGCACGCGAAACTTTGCTGGTCCATCTGCACGTCGAGTTGGCCACAACTCTCGAGCGCTGCCAGGGAACAGAGAAATCACGGCCCATTCTCGCCGACCACGCCAACCTCGCTGCCCGCTACCAGCGCCGCTTGCCGCTCTATCGCATGGCGCATGTATCGATTTCGGTCGACGCGCTCACGCCGGAACATGCCGTGGAACAAATCATTTTGGCATTAGGCCTGCGCGGCGGAAAACTTGAACCTTCGTAATCTTGCGTGTGGTGACTTATCGGTTGACCATCGAGCATCTGGAGGTTGACCGGCATGATGTTTCCCGACACAAACAACAATCAGCAACTCGCCGCTCTTCGTCGTACCACCGAGCGTTACCGCGCCGCCGGCAACTCTCAAGTCGTGTACCAGCACACAATGCTGAAACCGTTTGCCCCGATGAGGGAAGGTTTCAATTTAGGCGGTGCATACCAACCAAAGCATTTCGCCTCGGCCCGCGAAGAACTCAGCCTCGCCAGCCGCTGACCATTCATTCACTTGTTCACTTGTTCACTCATTCACTTGTTCACTGCAGTATCGGAATCCCCGCAATCCGTTTCTGCCACTCCGCGGGACCTGTCTGGTGAACACTCGTACCTTGAGAGTCCACCGCTACTGTCACCGGCATGTCGCGCACGTCGAACTCGTAGATCGCTTCCATTCCCAGGTCGGCAAAAGCCACAACCCGCGACCCGTGAATGGCCTTTGACACGAGATATGCCGCGCCGCCCACAGCCATCAGGTAAACCGCGCCGAATTCCTTGATCGCTTCAATCGCCGCGGGCCCGCGTTCGCTCTTGCCCACCATGCCCAGCAAGCCCGTCTCTGCCAGCATCTGCCGCGTGTACTTGTCCATGCGCGTCGCCGTCGTCGGTCCCGCCGGACCAACCACTTCGTCGCGCACCGGATCCACTGGTCCCACGTAGTAAATGAACCGTCCGTTGAAATCCACCGGAAGCTTCTCGCCGCGGTCCAGCATTTCAGTCAATCGCTTATGCGCGGCGTCGCGCCCGGTCAGCAGCTTGCCTGTCAACAGCAGCACTTCGCCTGGCTTCCACGTCGCGGCCTCTTCGCGCGTCACCGTGTCCAGATTCACTCGTCGCGCGGCTGACACGTCATAACTCAGTTTCGGCCAGCTATTCAGATTCGGCGGGTCCAGATAAACCGGCCCGCTGCCGTCCAGCACAAAGTGCGCGTGCCGCGTCGCCGCGCAGTTGGGAATCATCGCTACCGGCAAATTCGCCGCGTGCGTCGGATAGTCGAGAACCTTCACGTCCAGCACCGTCGTCAGTCCGCCCAAACCCTGCGCGCCAATCCCCAGCCGGTTCACCTTGTCGTAGAGTTCCAGCCGCAGTTCCTCGGGGCGATTCTTTGCTCCCCGCGCCTTCAACTCCTGAATGTTGATCGGCTCCATCAGCGACTGCTTGGCCATCAGCATCGCCTTTTCCGCTGTTCCGCCAATCCCGATCCCCAGCATCCCCGGCGGACACCATCCGGCGCCCATCGTCGGCACCGTCTTCAGCACCCAATCGACAATGGAATCGCCGGGGTCCAGCATGACGAATTTAGCCTTGGCCTCCGAGCCTCCGCCCTTGGCCGCCAGCGTCACCTCCACCTTCGCGCCCTTCACCAGCTCCACCGTCACGCAGGCCGGCGTGTTGTCCTTGGTGTTGGTCCGCTTGCCCGCCGGGTCGGCCAGAATCGAAGCTCTCAGCTTGTTGTCCGGGTCCAGGTACGCTCGCCGCACGCCCTCGTTGACCATCTCCTGGAGATCTAGCAAAGGGCTGCCGTCCGCAGGACGCTCGAACTTCACGTCCATGCCCACCTTCAGAAACGCGGTCACAATGCCCGTGTCCTGGCAGATGGGCCTGTGACCTTCGGCGCACATCCGGCTGTTGATCAGAATCTGCGCCATCGCATCCTTGGCGGCCGGCGACTCCTCCCGCTCATACGCCTTCGCCAAACTGGTGATGTAATCCACCGGGTGGTAGTAGCTTATGTACTGCAACGCCGCCGCAACGCTCGAAACAAAATCTTCCTGCCGGATGATGGTCATTGGGAAGCTCCTCGACCTCTATAGGGTAATTGAAAAAGATATTTGGAGGCGCGGCAGGAGCCTGTTGATCCAGCCCAAAACTGCTCGCATTACCTAAAGCTGTCATCCTCAGAGAAGAGGACCTGCGTCGCTTCGCTCCGGGCAGGTTGCCCGGTTCGTCTCACACGCGCACTATTCTTCCTGTCGTAAAAACCGCGCAATGAAAAAGACGGTCAGCGCTATATAGAAAATCGGCCAGGTAAAGATTCCCACCATCCGCACGGCGCCGACGCTATATAGAAAATCAGGGTCGCGGCTGAAATCGAGGATGAGAGTCGTCAGGCTCAGAGCAAAGACGATAAACGACATAATGGCCGCAAACAGAGTGGCGATGCGAAGAAAAGACATGAGAACCCTCTTTCACCCGGTGAATTAAGGGAAAAGTGAACTATAACCGGACGCAATGGCTCTGTCAACGAGCCATATTCCGGCGCGGGGAAGCGATGTTATGGCTGCTGCAGTGCCGCCCGCAAATCGGTATGCGCAAAATCATCGCCCTTCCACAGCACCGCCTCGCGCTTTTCCCTCGTCAGCGCATAGGTAACGCCGTCGCCAAAGTTCAGATTTACCATGTCCTTACCGCCATTGGCGAACGTAATACACAGTACTGGCCTTTTGAATCCGTGCCCCTCATGCCCTAATCTAGAGCCATGAACGACTCCAGGCTGGAAACGCCGCTGGAAACGCCGGCAAAGCAAAACGACGTCTTCGATCTATTGGTAGTGGGCGCCGGACCCACCGGCCTGGCCTGCGCCATCGAGGCGCAAAAGGCCGGCCTGCGCGTCGTGGTGGTGGACAAGGGCTGCGTCTGCAACTCGCTCTTCCACTATCCCGCGCACATGACCTTCTTTACCACTCCCGAGTTGCTGGAGATCGGCGGCATCCCTTTTCCCAGCCCCCACACCAAGCCTAACCGCAACGAGGCGCTCCAGTATTACCGGCGCGTGGCGGACCTCTATAAGCTGGACATCCGCCAGTACCATCGCGTGGAACGGGTTGCGGGCCGTGACGGCGCCTTCACCGTGCACACCGTGGATCGCTTCGGCCGCTCCGGCGCGCTTCATGCCCGCAAGCTGGTCATCGCCACCGGCTACTACGATCTGCCCAACTATCTCCACATTCCTGGCGAAAACCTGAGCAAGGTTCATCACTACTACTTCGACCCGCATCCTTACTTCGACACCGATGTGCTGGTCGTCGGCGGCAAAAACTCGGCCGCCATCGCCGCGCTCGAGCTGTGGCGCGGCGGCGCACGGGTCACCCTGGTCCATCGCGATGCCGAAATGCACCACCACGTGAAGTACTGGATCAGGCCCGACATCGAAAAACGCATCCAGGATGCGCAAATTGCTGCCTACTTTTCCTCCGAGCTGGTCGAAATCACGCCGGACTCCGTCGTCATCCAGACACCCAAAGACCGCGTCATCCTCAAAAACGATTTCGTCTTCGCCATGACCGGCTACCACCCTGACTTCCAGCTCCTGGAATCGATGGGAATTCAATTGCAAAAAGAAGAACGCCGCCCCATCTGCAATCCCGAGACCCTGGAAAGCAACGTTCCCGGCATCTATCTGGCCGGGGTCATCGTAGCCGGCTCCCGCACCAACGAAATCTTTATCGAGAACGGCCGCCACCACGGTGAGCAGATCGCCGCCGCGCTCGTCGCCAGGTGATCCGGCGCAAAAAAGATGCGAGAGGCTTGTCCCCGGTTCTGGATTTGGATGGACAAGAAATTGGCCGGATTACGTCCGGCTCACCCACGCCGTTTTTGAAGACCAATATTGCTTTTATGCTGCTGCCGGCGGCGGTGGCTGCGAGCGGCGAGGTTTTGCTGGTGCAGGTGAGGGCGAACAGGGTGAGGGCGAAGCAGGTTCCGGTTCCGTTTTATAAGAGGGTGAAGAAATATGTAGAGGAGGTCTATGAAGAGGCATATCTAGTGCAGAACCTTAACCAAGAAACCGCCCTTCTCATAATGGAAATCACGAAGCTGAGGCTCCGGTCTGGACATTATATTGAGACACTTGCCTTTTTATGAAATCGGAAAGAAGCGGGACTGCAAACGAATATTTCCCATGCCTATTCTTATAAACAAGACCGTTCTTTGTCAGCTTTACAAGCATCTGGTTGATTAGACTCCCGCTGAATAAGTTTTCCTGTAAATTGTTCGCTACGGACTCGACAACTTCCTGAACTGTGAATTCTGTTTCACAGTTCTCAAGCAGTGCTACGATTTGAAGCAATTCCCGTTGCCTATCGGTGACCTGTGCCCACCGACCAGAAAAGAAATCAGTGTCTAGCTTGCGCATAATCTCAATGACAGGTATGCCAGGAACATCACCGTCGGCGTCCAATGCCTGAACCCACACATCGTAAACCTCTCTACATACGTATTGGATGAAGTAAGGGTAGCCTCGGGTGACCTCCCAAATTGTGGTGATTGAATCATCTTTAAAGTAAACTGGACACTGTTTTTCTTTAATCGGAACTTGAATAGCTTTCCTCGTCTCCTCGTGATTCAGAGGCCCTAGAAATACTTGATGAAACATTCGTTCGGAAAAAGTCCTCGCCTTAACGAGTTTCGGGAAGAGTGTCGGAAGCCCTGTCAGCACCAACATGAAGCGAATATCCTTGCGTTGCAGGGACTGAAATAAGTCCAAAAGCAATGACAGTGGATATTGTTCCTTGGCTTCGTGATCCGTCAAATTCTGAGCTTCATCGTAAGCGAAGATAATTCCGCGCCGACCGGTGATCTCGATCTGTGGCCAGATAAATTCCAAGACGCCCTTCAGCTTGTCTAAAATAAGGCCGGGGGTGCTGTCATATATCGCCATCAACGCCGGAAAATTCAAGGTGGCGAAAACCTGCTCGTTCCCTTGCCCAAATCCCATACGTTGCTGTTCAACTGGGATTGTTATGGAACTTGTCACAACCGACAAGTCAGCAAGTAGCCGAGTGGCCAAGTTCTCCTCACTGACGCTCGTAGATTCCGACAAATCTGTCCCGGCCCAAAGCCAGCCCTCTTGAATCGCCAACGGCTTGAATGTTTCCAGCAGGACCGTCTTCCCAAGTCCTCTAAGTCCTGTTAGGATCAGATTCTTGAGTATTGTTTCCTGTTCTAGGAGTTTGCGAAATTCTTCTGTTTCCCGTTCCCTACCAGCGAGATATGGCGGCCTGTGCCCAGCGCCGGGCTTGAAAGGATTCTCTATGCTCATCTTCTTGATTTTATGGCTCTTACCAGATTCCTCTGCCATTCTAACACCTCCGTTAAATTAATCGTCTTCTATAAATTTATACCTAGTCGACCAAACAGTCAACAGTAAATTACGATTAGGAATAAATTTATATAATTAGATAAATTTATCTTGACATATAATCCGAAGTTGATATGATATGTCAAAGAACGAGCGTGAAAATGATGGAAGGAGACGGTAAATCAATGCCATTTGCACACAGTGCCTACAGCTTCAACAACTCCACAATCGACACGATTAAAACAGAGGGCGGGGTTTACGGGCTATTTGTTTGGGATCCGACCATCTCAAAGTATCGGTGTCTTTATGTAGGCCAGAGTGACAACTTGCAGCGGAGATTGAAAGAACATCTCAACAACCCTCCGGTCAAGGGTGTCACTCACTTCTTTGCAGAGCTCTGGAGCGTAGAGTGGCAAAGATTGAACCGAGAAAAGGAGCTAATCAGAGAGTTCAACCCACCTGGCAACACTATCGGTGTTCGTTGACGCGCGTCTCGCATTTCCCTAAGCTAATTACTCGCCCTCACACCTGCATCACTTCGGCTTCTTTTTTATGGGAGAGCTCTTCCATGCGGCGGATCTCCTCGTCGGTCATTTTCTGGACCTCTTCCAGCGCGCGCTTCTCCTCATCCTCGCTGATCTTCTTTTCCTTGGCCATCTTCTTGAGGGCCTCGTTGCCGTCGCGGCGAACGTTGCGGACAGCGGTGCGGTGTTCTTCGAGGTCGCGGTTGATGTGCTTGCAGACTTCGCGGCGGCGCTCCTCGGTCATGGGCGGAACGGGCACACGGAGCACCTTGCCGTCGGATATGGGATTGAAGCCGAGATCGGCGACGCGGATGGCCTTTTCGACCTCCTTGAGGATGGTGGGGTCATAAGGAGAGATCACGATCAGTTGCGGCTCGGGCGCGCCGAGCTGCGCCAGTTGGTTGAGGGGGGTGAGAGTGCCATAGTAGTCCACCTTGACCTGGTCGAGCATGTGGACGCTGGCCCGGCCGGTGCGGGTGGCGGCCAGGCTGGCCTGGAAGGTGGCCACGGATTGGTCCATGCGGTGGCGGAGGCTGGCGTTGAGTTCCTTGAGCGCCGGAATTCCGGCCATGATCGAGACTGCCATAGGGTTCGTCCTCGCTTGCATCCAAAACAATATATTAGCGAATCGGGGCGGTGAAAAGGGGGATAACTTATAAGTGACAGCCGGGATTCCCGATTCCTTTACACCATCATCGCCATCCCGGTCGCCGCGGCCTGTTCGTGGGCGTGGTAGCTGGAGCGGACCAGCGGGCCGCTCTCCACGTGCTGGAAGCCCATCTTCAGCGCTTCGGCTTTCAGCTCGGCAAACTCGCGCGGGGTGTAGAGGCGGGCCATGGGCAGATGGTCGCGCGAGGGGCGCAGATACTGGCCAATGGTGAGGATGTCGCAGCCGGTTGCGGCCAGGTCCCGGAAGACGGCGAGCAGTTCTGCGGTCTCCTCACCCAATCCCACCATGACGCCGGACTTCGTAATGCTCTCGGGCCGGAGCGTCTTGGCAAATCGCAGCAGTTCGTGAGAACGCTCGTAGCGCGCGCCGGAGCGGACGGCGCGATAAAGGCGCGGAACCGATTCGATGTTGTGGTTGAGCACTTCGGGGCGGGCTTCGACGACCATCCGGATCGCCTCTTCGTTGCCCTGAAAGTCGGGGATGAGCACCTCGACGCGGCATCCGGGAGCCTGGCGGCGAATCTCCGCGATGACCAGGGCGAAGGCGCGCGCGCCGCCGAGCAGGTCGTCGTCGCGATTGACGCTGGTAATAACGGCGTACTCCAGTCCAAGCGCGGCCACGGCCTGGGCTACGCGGCGCGGCTCGTCAAAATCAATAGGCTCGGGGCGGCCCTTGGGGACAGCGCAGAATCCGCAGCGGCGCGTGCAGAGATTGCCCAGCATCATGAAAGTTGCGGTTTTGTGGTGCCAGCACTCGCCGATGTTGGGGCAGTGGGCGCTCTCGCAGACGGTGTTGAGTTGGAGTGAGCGGGCCAGTTGCTTGAGCCCGTGGTAGTTCTCGCCCGCCGGGGCGCGCGCCTTGAGCCACGCGGGCTTGGGCGCGGGAGTTGCGCGGGCAGGCGATATCTGGACCAGTTCCGTCACATGTTCATTGTAGCGGGAGCGAGGATGGCCGCGCGCTGTTCACGCTAGCGTAGTTTTGCGCGCACCTCGGCGCGAATCAAATAGAGGAAGAAAACTAGGTTGAGCAGTCCCTGGACAAGCGCGGGCAGTTCGCGCTGGATGGAAAAAATCCACAGGTCGTAGACGACCAGCAGGAAGACCGCGCCGAGAGCCATGGCCCAGGCCCAGCGCAACAGCAGCAGCAGTCCGGCGGCGGCGGCGATGAAGCCGGCGGCAACGACGAGAAAGATCGGCGGATAGTAGTGTCCGGCCACCACGCCTACGATGATCACGCCGGAGAGCAGCAGCAGGTAGAGGCTGATGGCGGCCATGCCGGGAAGCGGCAGCCGATTGCGGCGGGGCGCCGCTTCGCGGTTTTGATCTTTTTCGTTCAATTTGAGTTCGTTGCTCATAGCTCAGGGCTACTCCACGGCGGCAATGGCTTCGGCGATGCGATCTATGGCCTGAACTTCGGCGTTGCTGCCGGGCCGGTGGCCGTTGACCAGGATGGAAAACACGATGGTCTTGCCGCTGGCCGCGGTCAGGTAACCGGAGAGAGCGTTGGCCTCGTTATGCGTGCCGGTTTTGGCCCATAGGTGGCCGCGCAAGGGAGAGTGATTGAAGCGGTCAGAGAGCGTGCCGTCCACGCCGGCCACAGGCAGCGAATTGCGCCAGGCAGCGCCCCAGCTCTGTCGTGAGGCGTAGGCCAGCAGTTGCGTCAAGGCGCGCGGAGCGATGCGGTCGTCTGGACTCATGCCCGAACCGTCATAAAAGAAGAAATCGTTGTCGTCCACTCCCGCATCCACCAGAAACTGGCGAACCACGCGCGTGCCCTGCTCAAAGCTGCCATCCGTGCCGATCTCCTTGCCCAGCAGGCGCAGCAGCAACTCGGCGTGCAGGTTCTGACTGATCTTGTTGATGACCGTCACGTCCTGGCTGACGGGAACGGAGACGCGCGAGGCGAGCACATTGCGGCCGTCAGTCGGCGCGGCCACGGTGGACAGGTTGGAGCGGGTGAGCACGAGTGGCTGAGCGCGCTCCTCGGCGAAATCGATGGTCGAGTTTAACAGCCTGTGGCGGGAGACGGCACTGCCCCAAACCGTGATGCTGCGGCTGCGAAGCGCTGCCCGGAAAGCCGCGACGGTGAACTGCGCGGGATCCTCGATAGACAGGCTGGCATGATAGCCCCCAGACGGTACCGCGCCCCATGCGCGGACCATGCGGCTGCCGGGTCGCCGGTCAAGGCCGGGGTGAGCGGAGGGTTGCGCCGTTGCGCCCGGAACTGCGGACATGATGGCGTTGTCGAGAACGTAGTAGTCCAGATTCGGGATCCACTGAGCCGTGGCAGCCGGAGATGTGATTCCGTCCATCAAGTCCTGGGTTTGCGCGTCCCCGCTGTTCGCAACCGGCCCGGCGGTCAGCGTCAGTTGCACCGTGTTTTCGTTGAAGGTGAGCGCGGACACCGGCGCGCCGTAGTCCCATTGCAGATCGTCCCAGCCCCAATCCGCGCCGTAAGGCTCGTCAGGAAAAAAGCTGTCGTCGCCCACCACGTTGCCTTCAATGGAGCGTACTCCGGCCTTCTCCACCTGCTGCGCCAGCAGCTCGAGCGGCTGGGTGGCGTTGGGCTGAGGCACAGTCGTAGCGGCTGCGGGGGTTGCAGTGGCCGGCGTCGAGGCTCCGGGTGCGTGATAGGGATAGCTGCGGGCGCTCAGCGTGGGGTCGCCCACGCCCAGCAGAATCAAATCGCCGTGCAGAATGCCCTCATCGTCGATCTCGCCGTCGGCCACAACGCTGGTAGTCCAGGTAAGGGTTTCCACGGGCAGCAGGGCATAGGCGGCGGCGGTGGTCACCAGCTTGGTGTTTGAGGCCGGGGTAAAGAGGCGGCCCTCATTCAGCCCGTAAAGCGGCTGGCCGTCAAGCGTGGTTACGCTGATGCCGAACTGGGCATAGCTCAGCGCCGGATCGGCCAGGACGGCGTTGATGCGGTCAGCCAGAGGCCCCGTGGACACAGCGGCCTGCGCAGCGGGTTGCACAGGGGGCTGGGCCGTCAACCTTGGGTTAGGAACGAGAGCCAATGCTATCAAAAGCGCGGAATACGGACGAAAATGCGTCATGGACGGAGTTTAACAGGAGGGAAAGAGCCCGCGGCGTACTATCTAAAGTAAATGTTGTTATCAAGGTCGCAGCGCTCGGAGGATGAGCGCACATGCTTCCGATTGAGGACTGGCAAAGAGGAATGACCGCCTTTGCACGCAAAGTCACGCAATGGCAACTGCGCAGCCGCGCGCTGGAGCTGGGCCGGCGGACGCTGGTGATGGGCATCGTCAACATCACGCCAGATTCCTTCAGTGACGGCGGGCTTTTCTTGGACCCCGATGCCGCCATCGCTCACGCCTTGCAATTGCTGGACGAAGGAGCCGACATTCTGGACCTGGGCGCCGAAAGCACGCGGCCGGGCAGCTCCGCTGTTTCTGCTTTTAGACCAGCGGTTAGCGCCGAAGAAGAGCAGGCGCGGCTGTTGCCGGTCTTGGAAGGAATTCTGCGCGCGCGCCCAGGCGCGATCGTTTCCGTGGACACGTACAAGGCGGCCACGGCGCGGGCGGCTCTGCAAGCGGGCGCGGAGATTGTGAACGACGTAAGCGGTTTTACGTGGGATGCGGAGATGGCCGTGGTTTGCGCGGAGGCGCGCTGTGGTGTTGTGCTGATGCACACGCGGGGACGGCCTGAAGAGTGGCAGGCACAGCCGCCGCTCGCGCCGGATGAACTGCTGGCCACGGTGCGCGAAGGGTTGGCGTCGAGCCTGAAAAAGGCTGCTGCGGCAGGGATTCCGCTGGAGAGCATTGTGCTCGATCCCGGATACGGCTTCGGCAAGCGCTTCGAGGAAAACTACATGCTCCTGGCGCGGCAAGCGGAGTTGCTGGCGCTGGGCAGGCCGTTGCTGGCTGGGGTTTCGCGCAAGTCGTTCCTGGGTCGGACGCTGGCGCCGCTCTATGGCGGCAAAGACGCGCCGGTCGAGGCTCGCGAGACGGCTGGCGTGGCGGCCATGACGGCGGCCATCCTGCATGGAGCGTCCCTCGTTCGGGTTCATGCGGTGCGTCAGGCGGCGGAGGCGGCGCGCATTGCCGACGCGGTGCTATAGCGAAACCAGAGTAGCTGTACCCCGAAAGCAACTCAGCCAAGTGGCTTTTTCCTTAAGAAAAAGCCACCTCGTATAATTTCGGTAAGAGCACGTTTACTCTGGTTTTGCTTTGACCTGTGGGACCGTCTTCGATCCCCAGGATGGGCTATGATGGTTTGTTCCGGCTTTGTCAGGCCCGCATGATTCTTCGCGGACCGGGTTTCAGGAGGCTTCGATGTCGGTAAGCGGTCGCAATGCAACGGTAACTCGCGCGGTTCTAATCGCGCGGCTGGTGGGGTTTTGCGTTTATGTCGCGGCGTTTTTCCTGCCCGCATGCAGGGAGGCCGACAGTCTCAGTGCCTTTAAGGGATATGCCTGCGCCTGGATCACGCTGGTGAATACTGTGAGCCGGGAGATCTGGCACTCCGTGGATTGCCTGGCGATCCTCAGCGGCTGGATTAACCCGCTGTTGCTGCTCTATTTGATTTTCCTGCTCATTCCCAGGTTTCGCTGGCCGCGCCGGATCGTGGCCGGAGCCATTGTGGTCTTCATCGCCGGGACATGGGTCTTTTTTGCTCATGCTCATCTGGTTCCGCTCGTCGGTCACGTCTTGTGGATCGCAGGCATTCTGCTGATTCTGGCCGGGGAAGCTGTATAGCGATTCCACAATTGCAGTACCCCGAAACCACTGCCCTCAAGTGGCATTTTCCTTCCGGGGTCCCCAGCAACAGGTCTTCGTCGCTGGGGTGGAAGTAAATGACACCCTGCATAATGCTGGAAAGGACACGTGAATTGTGGAACCGCCCTGGAATAGCAAAACGCAGGCCCAAAAGCTGCCTGAGAACGCGGCTCCTGTCCGGCGATTCCTGAACCTCAACTTAAATGACTGCACTGCAATGGTCCAATATGACCAGACGCCGGGCTTGGCAAGCTGTTAGGCTTACTCAGCGAAGGTGAGAGACGGCATTGACAATGGCCGATCCAGCTTCCTTGAAGGCTCGTAGAAAGCCGCGTAGTTCATGCCCGCCCACGAAATTCTGCTGGAAGCCAAAAAACTCCGTAGAGTAAGCGACAGCCTCGATGTGCTGGCGACGCAACATGCGCCACTCGCGGAAGCGCTCACGGTTCTTTCAGGAAATGTGCGCAACTCAGCCTCGTTGCTGGAAGTTCTGGTGGAGCTGAGGCTGGGGCCAGAGCCGGGATTGGAATCAGCCAGCAACTGACTAACTGATCGCTGAAAGTTGGGAGAAACCGTGAAAACGAAGATCTTGACCGAAAAAGACAGTGAGATTCTCTCCAGCGTGACAAAAGAGATGATGAAACCGCGGCTGGCTGCGTCGGTGCGCAACAGCCGTGAAGCCGAGGCCGCGCTGGCGGCCAAAAAGCGCGCCGCGCATGCCGCTAAAGCATGATGCGCGGCACGCCAGATCTCGCTTTCAATACCAGGCGTACTGCGTGCGGGTTATTGCTTTTCCGAGGCCAGATAAACCACCACTCCGCCGAGCAGCGCCAGGGTGGCTGCGGCGGGAATCAACACCGCGAGACTCCAGCCAGGAGTGAATAGCGCGGACTGGCCTAACTGATCGAGATGAAGGTTGTACGCTTCCGGGAGTTGTTCCAGCCAGGAGAGCCACCCCACGCCGTGCCGCGCCTGATAGGCCAAAAATGCCGCCACAATGAAGAGATTGATTGCCAGAGCGAAGATCTGTGCACCGAGGATAGGCTTTCCGATGCGCTCGATGGCGGCGTTGCGGCGGCGCAGTTGAGCGCGCCACCAAAGTGCGCCGGGAGTGCCGGTCCGTGCCGCGCTGGCCGCCACGGCTCGCGCGCGTTGAAAGCTCTCCGCCACCAGAACAAAATCGCCGCAGGAGCGGCAGGCGCTCACATGGGCGCGCAACTCGGGCGCGCAGGCTGCCGGCCACTGGCCGCGCCTCAGCAGTTCAGCCAGTTCTTTATCGCGTGTGCAGGGTTTCAGAATCATGGCTGCCTCCGGGGGGTTGAACTCTGCTCGCGGAGCAGGCTGGCAATCTTGCCCCTTGCGCGAAAGAGCAGAAGGCGAATGCTTGCCGCGGCCAGCCCGGTAATCTCGGCGATCTCCCGATGGGTGTAGCCCTCGGCGTGGGCCAGCCAGAGCAGTTGCCGCTCGCGGGGACGCATGCGGGCCAGCGCCGGGCTGAGCAAATCTGCGGAGGAGTAGCTGGGGCTCACGGCGAACAGCTCCTCGGAAATCTCCTCGATGGACACTGGCCGGCGGCGCCGCCAGTGGTCGCGCAGTAGGTTGGTCGCGATGCGAAAGAGATAGCGCCGGCCGGCGACCTCGCCCTCTTCAGGCCGCGACGCGCAGAGGAAGCGGACGAAGCTCTCCTGCATCAGGTCGTCGGCCAACGTGCCGTCTCCCGAAACCCGCGCCAGGTAAGCCCACAGGGGCCGCGCGGATCGCTCGTAAAAGCCGGCAAAAGCGTCGCTATCCATGGGCGGATCTTCAACCTGCGGCGCGTCGCCGGCTAATACGTTCGGAAGAACGGATTCCCTGTGCATCGGCAAAGGCTCTTTCATCGAAAGGACCAGCCCTCCGGCTCACTATTGTTCCCGCGAGTCGACGGGGACTTTGGGTTTCTCCGGCATCAGGCCGAGACGGCCGGCCAGCACCCAGGTCACGCCTGCGGAGATGATAAATCCCAGGCCGGGCATGAGGACGAGCGTTCCCAGCACCAGCATGGGAATATTCGTCTCCGTGCTGGCAGCACGAAGAAGGAAGCAGCCCGCGCCCAGCAGCACCAGCACGATACCGATCTGCAGCGGGGTGAGCACGCGGACCAAGGCATTGGGAACGCGCTTTTCCTGCTCGAAGCCCACCGGGATCGGCGCTGCTTCCAGGAATCGCTTGCCGGCCTCGGTTTCCATGTAGGCCGCCAGTTCCTGGCTGGAGCTGAACTTGTCGATCAGCTTGCCGTGAACCTCGTTTTGCAGCTTGAAGATGCGGCTCCAGCGGCGGTTCTCTGAGAGTTGGCGGATCAGCCAGATAAGCGCGCCAAGAAAACAAGCAAAGGCCAGAACGCCCGGCATGTCGCTGATGAACTCCTCCGTGGCCGGGCGGCCTTGGTACTGCTGGTTGGCAGGCTGGACCATCTCCGGCCAGACCGCGCGTTGCAGGGCCTGGTCACGTCTTCCGACTTGCCCGTTCAAGCGGGTAAAGAGGTAGAACTCGGGATTGCGTGCGATCTCGGGATGGCTTGCAAGAAACTGCGCAAGTTGCGGGTTGTTGCGGCTCACGTACTCCTGATTAGAGAGCAGCGACGGGTCGTGGGCTACGACGGAGGTCAGCGTGGGACTCATGCGCAGCAGCTTGATGAGCTGATCCTGAGTCGCGGCGAAATCTTTTTCGGTGGAGACAGCAGCGGCGGCCGGAGCGACAGGCTTGGCGGGCGCCGCGGGCCGAGTTTGCGCTGCGGCAAGGGCGGCAAGCAGCAGGGCCGGCACAGCGACAAAGCGAAGAACCCAGGGTAGGATGCGATTCTGACGATTCATTTGTATTTCCCTCACGCGAAGCGCGCTCGTGAGCGCCTTCTACCGATACAACGGATGAGGGGAGCGGTTGGTTAACAGGAGTTCGCGATGAATCTGTCCAGGGTTTATCATCAAGAAAGGCGCTGTACCAACGGGCTGCGCCTTCATTTTGCAGCCCAGGATTTGCGCGCGGCTTCCAAAAAGGCCGCGGGGTTGCGGTATCTCACACAAAAGACAGAATCCAACGACAGGCTTCAGGGAACAGGACGACATGCGAGCAAAGACGGCGGTAGTGTTGGGCGCTCAGTGGGGCGACGAGGGCAAAGGAAAGATCGTGGACGTGCTGAGCGAGCGCTTCACCGCGGTGGCGCGCTATGCCGGCGGACACAATGCCGGGCACACGGTTATCATCGGCGGACAGAAGTTCGTGCTGCAACTGATTCCCTGCGGAGTGCTGCGGCCGGGCTGCCGGGGGGTCATCGGCAACGGCGTGGTGCTGGACCCCATCGCCTTTTTGAAAGAGGTTGCCAAGTTGCGCGGCCTGGGCGTGGCCGTCGATGAGCGTCTTTTTGTGTCGAACCGGGCACAGGTGATTCTTCCCTATCACCGGATGATTGAGCTGGCCGCCGAAAGCGCGCCGGGACGCAAGAAGATCGGCACCACCAGCCGGGGCATCGGGCCGGCCTACGAGGATAAGATGGCGCGCAGCGGCTTGCGCGTGGTGGACCTGCTAAGGCCGAAACTGCTGAAGACGCACATCGAGGCAGCCTGCGCTGAGAAGAACTCGATTGCCTGGGCGCTGTTTGGGAACGATATCGCAGCTTTGGACTCGGCGCAAATCTACGAGGAATACGCCGCGGCGGCCGAGCAGGTGCGTCCGTTTGTCACGGATACAGCGCGCTTGCTCAACAATATCCTGGCCGAGGGCGGCAGCGTGATGTTCGAGGGCGCGCAGGGGACCATGCTGGACATTGACCACGGAACGTATCCTTTTGTGACCTCGTCTTCGGCAACGGCGGGCGGGGCGGCGACGGGAACCGGCGTGGGGCCGACGAAGATCGGCACGGTGATCGGCGTAACCAAGGCCTATGTGACGCGCGTGGGCGAGGGGCCGTTCTCGACGGAAATCAAGGATGCGGTGGGTGACCATCTGCGGGCGCGCGGCAACGAATATGGAGCCGTGACCGGGCGGCCGCGCCGCTGCGGCTGGCTGGACATTCCGCTGCTGCGCTACTCCAACCAGGTAAACGGAGCCGAGTGGCTGGTGATCACCAAGCTGGACGTGCTGGACGAGTTGGAGGAAATTCCCATCTGCGTGGGCTACCAGGTCGAGGGCCGGGTGACAGACGAGATTCCCGCCGACGTGCACGGCCTGGAGCAGGTCAAGCCCGTCTATACCAAGATGAAGGGATGGCGGTGCTCGACCGAGGGAATCAGGGACTTCGACAAATTGCCCCCGGCGGCTAAAGATTATCTGCATTTTCAGGAACGGGAAAGTGGAGCCCAAATCGGAATGGTATCGACCGGACCGGATCGGGACCAGACAATTCTTCTGCCGGAGTTTGCCGTGGCTCTGGAATCCATTCACGCATAATCTTGAGAAGTGTTCCTGGGATCGATACAGTATCGATTTCCAGGAGCGCCGGAGGTGTCCGCTCCTATGATCAGCTTTGCCGTACGCTTGAAGTTTGCCTCGGAAGACCGGGCTGAAGTTGCCGAATCTCTCCGCCTGCTGGCCTGCGCCTCGCGCCAGGAGCCGGGGTGCATCAGCTACATTCCGCACCATTTGGAGGACGACCCGGACACGGTGCTGATCTATGAACAGTACCGGGACAGGAAGGCTCTGATTGCGCATCGAGAGTCGGAGCACTTTAAAAACTATGCTGTGTGCGGGCTTTACCAGAAGATGCGGGATCGTAGTGTTGAGAACCTGGTGGCTCTGGTTTGAGCTTCCGTTGGCTAGGGTAATAGATCGAATTTCGTTCCTAATTCCAGAAATACCGGCCTCAGGGAATAATGCCCCCTTCATTTTGCGGGTTTTATTGAAGGGATAACGCCTGTTCGCTTCTTTCGTAGCGGCGGCTTACGAGCGTCTGTCCTGGCGCCTTGCTGGGCTATGGCCAGTTTGAGGGGTACGAGCTTCAGCCCGGACATAAACCAAATCAACTGGGCTTTAGCACCTGTGGGAAAGTTGGTTCAAACTGACCCGCTATCCTGTGCTGAAATCGATTGACCGCCGCGGCCTTTCGGGACTACTATCCCTTACGAATATGCATACAGCCGCGCTCAACCCCTTAAGGCCCATCCGCAACCGGAGGCTGTACGCTCTGGTTTTTCTTCTGGCGTTGGCTGCTTATGCGACGGCGCTTTTTGCCATGCCTCAACATGCCGGCGTGCCTCAACATCCCGGATTGCCCCGGGGAGAGAAGCACGAAGGCCGACGCGAGATCGACCAGATGGAAGAGGCGTGGAGGAAAGCCGTGCTGACGGGGGATGTCGCCGTCATGGAAGGCCTGCTGGCCGACGACTACATCGGCATCAATCCCAACGGAATCTTGCTAAGCAAAGACGATACGCTGGCCAGGCTGCACAACCCGCAAAAACATATCACGAACATCGAACTTTCCGACAGCAAGGTGCGCTTTTACGGATCCACGGCGCTGGTCACATCGTTTGCCCATGTAACCGGAACCAACGCCGAAGGAGAGGCCATCGGGGACTTTCGCTACACGCGGGTTTACATACGCAATGCGCAGAGCCAGTGGAAGATCGTGAGCTTTGAGGCCAGCCGCATTCGCCTGCCCGGCACGCACCGGTAACCACACGGGACGGCATTTCCTCGCCGCAAACCGTGCTCCCTTACAATGGATCGATGCCTGAACTACCTGAAGTGGAGACCATCGCCCGTGGTGTGAACGAGCGTCTGCGCGGCGACCGCATCGTCGACGTTTGGTTCAGCCGGCATTCACAGCCTTTCAAGACGCCTGCGGCACGCCAGGCCAGGGGGCTGGAGGGGTGCGCGATTCTAGCCGTTCATCGCGCCGGAAAGCACATTGTCTGCGAGCTGGGCACTGCGTGCAGCAGCCCTTTGGATGAGTGCAAAGACCGATCGGCGGCCCAATGGATTGTGCATCTCGGCATGACGGGGAGATTGCTGGTCACTGCCCCAGATGCTCCGCTTGCCCCTCACACCCATGCGCGGCTGTCTTTGGCCAGCGGCCAGGAGTTGCGCTTTGTGGACCCGCGGCGCTTTGGGCGTCTGGAGTATCGTGACCTGAGCCGTTGTCCTGGCTTTCGCGCTCCCGGCGCCGAACCCCTGACGGTGACCGCGGAGGAGTTTGCCCGGCTTTTCAGCGGCCGCAAGCTGGCCATCAAGGCGGCGTTGCTCAACCAGAAGCTGCTCTCCGGGGTGGGCAATATCTACGCCGACGAAAGCCTGTTTCACGCCGGCATCCGTCCGCGCCGCCCGGCTGGGCGCATAACCAGGGCAGAGTTGGATGGGCTGCGAAAGGCTCTTGTCAAGGTGCTGAAGCACGCCATCCGGCTGGGCGGGTCATCGGTGAGCGATTACGTAGATGCCGACGGCGGGCGCGGCTTTTTCCAGATGGAACACTGCGTTTACCTGCGCACGGGGCTTCCCTGCCGCCGCTGCCAGACACCGATCCGCCGCATCCTGGTGGCTGGACGGGGGACGCATTACTGTCCGCACTGCCAGCGGTGAACAGCTCTCTATGGTTTTTAGAAGATGACCCCCCAGAAGCTTCCAGAATCGAGAACCATGATCGATAACAGCATTGGTAAGTTGCTGAATTTAAATGAAATTAAATAATATGAAGAATGGCACAAGGATTGCATAAAGATAAGTGCCAGTGATGTATGGCGCTGGAAGAGTACTGACCAGCCCAAAATAGAGCAGACGCCCGGCACGAGCATCCGCCAACGAAGCGGACCTGAAAAAGGGAAACCGGCTCGGGAGTCTGAAGATGGCACGGCGAAAATATCCAGCCGGCTACATATCATTTGGGAGGCCAGTGACAGCGCAAGACGTGGAGCGCCACTCTGTTTGGAGTGGCGTTTCGTGCGTTTGGGGCTTCTTTTCGCGCCGGGTTCAGGCTGTTGCCGCTGGGGCAGGAAGCCGGGAACCCATGCAGATCGCTTGCCAGCCGCTAGAGTTCCCTGTAGTATGAAAGTTGCCTATGAAGCGGCTGACGCGAGCCACCCGAAAGGGGCAGAGCAAGCTCGCCGCGAGCAAGAGAACTTCGCCGGGCAGGGCATTTTAGGCCAATCTGCATGCGGCAGTTTTCATAGGAAGGGCAACACCTGAGAAGGGCGCCGGCCGCGCCGTCAAGATTCTGACAACCGGATGGAGCAGTACTTTCAGGCTCTAGTGTGCGCGGCAGGCAAACAGCATTTCACAGAGGTCATAGTGGACCGCAGGGGTTTAACCGGTGCCGGCATCAGTGGCAACGGTTGCGGAACAACATAACCAGTCGGCATCTGTGCAAGTGCATGGCGTCCGGGCATCATGGTAGATTGCCCGAAGCCCGGCTTTAGAGCATTTTTTGAGAGTCAGCCGCGGTTTTCGCCGTTCACCACGAATTTCCCGTTCGGTATCAGGCGGCGGGTCAGGGGACTCTTCACCTGGCGGGATAGGGTTGAACCAGGAAATGGAATACACCACCTAACAATGCCACAGGAAACTAACGCATGACGACAGAATTG
The DNA here is from genome assembly GCA_049522175.1 of Occallatibacter sp. Lineage (GTDB taxonomy): Bacteria > Acidobacteriota > Terriglobia > Terriglobales > Acidobacteriaceae > Telmatobacter. The sequence goes on from JBEKOC010000003.1 coordinate 69,035, forward strand.
ACGCAGCCCCAAACTGAATTGGGGCCGGCTCCGGAGAACACCCAGGGGCAGACGCAGGGGCATCGGCGGCGCCGCCGCCGCCGCAAGAACAAGAGCAGCCAGGCTGCTGGCGCGGTCCCGGCACAACAGGCGCTTCAGGCGCAAAAGCCACAGGCAGTGCCTCCGGTGCAGCCTCAGCGGCCGCCCGCTAAGCATAAGCAGGCTTCCACGCATCAGGGTGGGCACCAGGGCGGACACCAGCATCAGGAACGGAAAAAGAAGAAGAAGTTTTTCCAGAAGAGCTCGGCGCCGGCGGCGCAACCCGGCAACAGCATTTCTTCCCCGCCCCAGGGCAAACGCAAGGCCAGGCAAAAAGGGCCCAGGGAGTTTGTCGGCCCAATGGACCACAGCTACCGCCTGGTGAACGGCAACATAGCCGACGGCCCGCCCTCCACCATCCCCACCGCGGGCAACGGTTTCAACGGCAGCTATTACCCCGACGCCTACGAGCCACAGCCCGTGGTCGCAATGCGCGAGGATGCGCCTACGCGCATCTTCTGCTTTATTGAGGACATGTTCTTCCTGGCCAAGATTCAGGAGACTGCCCGCAAGCTGGGGATAAAAGTGGAGTATGTGAAGGGCAACGACAAGGATGCGTTGGTGGCCAGACTGGCCGAGTTGCCGGAAGCCGAGCGCCCCAGGCTGCTGGTCTTCGACCTGAACAATCTGAACGCCAAGCCCTTGACGCTGATTCCCAAGTTCAAGGCCAAGCTGAAGAAAGCGACGTCCATCGTCGGCTTTCTCAATCACCTGCAGGGCGAACTGAAAGCCAAGGCCCTCGAGGCCGGGTGCGACACGGTGATGCCGCGCTCGGCTTTTTCACAGAGCCTGCCCAACCTGCTGCGCCGCTATGGGGTGGAAGAGGAAGAAGAGTACACGCCTCAGCCGGCGTGAAAAACAGCGCCGCAATTATTTCCTAATTTCCTATTCCCTGCCTTTATCCCGGAGGCCAGGTGAGCGGGCGCCCGCCAAGCAGGTGGACGTGGAGATGTTCCACGGTCTGTCCGCCGTCTTCTCCGGTGTTGACCACCAGGCGGTAACCCTTGGCCAGGCCCTTCTCGCGGGCCACCTCGGAGGCAGCCCACAGCAGGTGCCCGAGCAGCTTGCCATCTGTCTGATCGGTATCGTCCATTGAGGCGATATGTTCGCGCGGCGCCACCAGCACATGCACAGGCGCCTGCGGGTGAAGGTCGGCGAAGGCGTAGCACAGCTCGTCCTCGTAGACCGCCGTGGAGGGTATGCTTCCGTCAACGATCTTGCAAAATATGCAACTCATGGCGTCACCAGTGTAAAGGAGAGCGTTTCATTGCGCTGACCGGGTTCTGGACAAAGCTCCGCACCGGCCAACGTTAACAACACTTTAATGCATAGGATATCTTCCCGGGGTGTATAAATATGTTCGCGGGCCGGCCGGGACAGAATCCCTGTGTTTGCGGCCGCTCTTTCCCGGCATGAATAGCTTCGGCTCGCAAGGAGGACACGATGTCGTCACGTACCATCTTCCTGAGCAGGCTGATCGGCTTGTACTGCCTTCTGTTTGTGCCAGCCGCGGTCATTCACCGGCAAGCTAGTCTGGATTCGATCGCAGGAATTCTTCACAACCCGTCTATGATTATGGTTCTGGGTATTATCACGCTGGGTGTTGGGCTGGCCATGATTCTCGCCCACAATATCTGGTCGGGCGGCGCGCTTCCGGTGGTTGTTACCCTGGTCGGCTGGATAGCGCTGATCAAGGGCCTGTATTTCCTGTACCTGGCGCATCTGGGAGGAGCGGAATGCCTCCTCAGAGCGTTCCATAATCCTCTGATTTTCTACCTGTGCATGACACCATCGCTCGTGATTGGCATCTACTTGACCTACGGCGGATTTACGTCGAAATCACGTTCGTAAAGGCTTGCACTCGATCACCGTCTCACGGCTCGTTCAGAATCAGCGCGATGCGCCCTGCAATCAGTTCACTGGGCGGTTCGCCGGGGTTCACCTCCAGCAGATCCACTGGAAACGCGATGTTGTGCGGACGCAGCACCAGCCGGTTTGCCACAAATTCCACATACCGCAGCGTCAGGTGGGAGCCGTGCCGCACCGCGTACAGGTTAGGCCGGTTGGGCCGGTAGGGCATCAGCGAGTTGTAGTGCCGGTCGATCAGCGTTATGGCCTCCGGCAGCACCAGCGGATCCATCGCCATGGCGTCGGCCCCTGATATCCGCACCGCCACAAATCGCTGCCAGGCGCGGCGCGGGTTCGACGTCCGCGCCCGGATCGTCTGCAACAGCCCGGCCGGCAGGTGCAGCATGGTTTGCACGGCTGAGGGACGGATGAACGGCTCAAACAGTGCCGCTGCATGGCTGACCACCGGAATCGCACTGCTGTCCACGTCTGCCGGCAAGGCTTCGCGCTGGTAGGCCACGGGCAGAAGATCACCGGCCGCCATGTGTTGCGCCGCCAGGATCCTGTCCATCGCCTCCAACGAGAGCTGGCGCCTATTGTGCAGAAAATTCGACAGATGCGATTGCCCAAACCCGGTCTGGCGCGCCAGCAGCGAGACACTGACCGTCCCCCGTTGTATCCTGCGCAGCAGTTCCAGGCGGAGCCGCTCGTGCATCTGAGTAAAGTTCATCTGTGGAAAATCCGCCACCAGCAATAGAGGAGGACAGCCTTCATTGCTACTTGAAATGCTGAAGGACTGATTGGCCTTCATTTTCGGCGCTTTATGTAGGAATGAAAAGCGCGAAAGCGGAAAACTACTGAATAAGATTGACGTAAAAGAATCATTTCTCTAGATTTGCTTTACTTAATCCGGGACTGGCCTGTGGGAATCTCTGGTGAAACGCTTCATTGCCGTAAGGCTGAAACGGGGGGTATCTTGCCCCCTTCAGCGGCCAATGAACAATTGCCGGGCAATGAAAATCTTTTCCGGCTTTCTCCTCCCCGCCCCAAAACGCGCTGCACAGAGGCGTCCAGGGACGGCCAGCCACTGAAATTCCAGAATCTGCGCGCCATGAGCATGACAAAAAACGAGAGAATACGGGCGGCTATCCCCCATCAGGGCGAAAGAACCCTGAGCAGCTATGCCCGGTTTTTCCTGCCCCGCGGAAACAAGATGTTAAAGCAAAACCGTCGGGAGAGCACGGGAATATGGAGAATTCGTCATGGATTTGCGCGTGCACTTAAAAATTTGCGAGGGGTGCGGTTGTCTTTGGTACCGCTCCCAGACTCAAGGGAGTGTGTACTGCAGGGAATGTGAAGCCAAACTGAAGGACTTTCCAACGCCTGAAAGCCGTAAGCGGCGCGGGCGCCCGGGCCGCAAGACGCTGGTCAGGGTATGGGCGGTGGCGGAAGCACCCGGAGGTGCCCAATGAGCGCCGCCCTTCAGTTGCCAGTAAATTGGGATGTCAGCAGTCCTCAGAGGGCAAGGTACGAAGAGCGGAGGACGTGGGAACAAAGGCCGGCCGTGCCGGCCGAAAAGCCCGCCGTAAAAGCGCCGGCCGCTGGGCCGGTGGTTAGCCTGGGCTTCTACCGCAAGCACACTGAAAGCCTGTTGCGGCGTTACCTCTACGCCTCCATGCAGGTGGGCAGGGCGCCCAACATTCTGGAAGATCCGATTGCCCGGGGATGGTGCTCCAGCCGTCCTATTCGCACCTTCGAAGATGCGATCATCTTCGTCCTCGACGTGGAAAGATGCCTCAACCAGCTTGGGTCTCTTGACCGCATGATGCTCAGCCGTATCGTGCTCCAGGAGTACACTCAGGCCGAAACAGCCATTATGTTGGGGATGGGTGTTCGCACCATCTCCTACAAATTTCCCCAAGCCCTGGACCGGCTGACGGAAAAGCTGTTGGCAACCGGGTTGCTGATGCTGCCGATCTAGCAACAACCAGGTGGGAAATCCTCGTGGCGGGGGATGTGCGTAACGCATCCCCCCGCCCAGGAAGCGTTTTTCACCCTGCTTGCCCCAGCACCTGCTCGTAATACCGCAAATATTGCGGCACCACCAGCGAGGAGCAGAAGCGCTTCCGCGCCATCGCCCGCCCCGCCTCGCGCATAGTCTCAAGCCGCGCGCGATCCTTCAACAGGCTCACCGCTCCGGCGGCCATGTCATCCACATTCCCAACGGGATACAGCAGCCCCGTCACCCCGTCGTCGATTAGCTCCGGGACCCCGCCCACTCGTGTCGCAATCGACGGAACCTTGCACGCCATGGCCTCCAGGGCAGCCAGCCCAAACGACTCCAGCTCGCTGGGCATCACCATCAGATCGGCCAACGGCAGCAGCTCGTTTACCCGCTCCTGCTTGCCAATAAAGTGAACCTTTTCATTGATTTGCAGATCATGCGCCAGCCATTCCGCCGCCGACCTCTCCGGCCCGTCGCCCACCAGAACCAGTTGCGCTGGAAGCTCCCGCGCCACCCTCGCAAAGACCTTCACCACGTCCACCACGCGCTTAACCGGCCTGAAATTAGAGAGGTGCATCAGGATCGCCTCGTCCGGAGCAGCTAAACGCCTGCGCGCCTCCGCCCGTGCCGATTCAACCTTGATGGGCACATACTCGTCACAGTTCACAAAGTTTGTAACCACCTCGATGGGCTTCGTGATGCCGAAGTGCTTGACCGTTTCTTCTTTTAGATAGTTAGAGATGCAGGTGACCCCATCGCTCTCCTGAATGGCGTAGCGGGTGATGGGCAGATAGCTGCGGTCCAGGCCCACCAACGTGATGTCGGTGCCATGCAGCGTGGTCACGAAGGGCAATCGCCGCCCGCGCGTGGCCATCATCTGCCGCGCCAGCAGTGCACTCACAGAGTGGGGAATGGCATAGTGTACGTGCAGCAGATCAAGTTCATAGAATTCAGCAACTTCCACCATCCGCGAGGCCAGCGCCAGGTCGTAAGGCGGGAACTCGAAGAGCGGATAACTGGAGACCGGAACCTCATGATAAAAGATGCCGTTGTCGCGCCCGCTCAGCCGGAACGGCTGCGAATACGAAATAAAATGCACCTCGTGGCCCCGCGCCGCCAATTCGATGCCCAGCTCCGTGGCCACTACGCCCGAGCCGCCGTAGGTGGGATAACAGGTGATGCCGATGCGCATAAAGCACGTCCTAAAATTGGTTGAACCGCTACAAAGATCGATCCAGCGCAGCGTACTCATCTCTCCGGACCGGCAGGAATACTCGTTACAGCGGTTCCACAATTGCTGTACCCCGAAACCACTGCCCTAAAGTGGCATTTTCCTCAAGAAAATGCCACCCTGCACGATGTTGGAAAGGGCACGTGAATTGTGGAACCGCTCTAATACACTCCTGGAATCAAGCACCAGGTTGTTTTGCTGTAGGTTGCATACTCGGCTCCAAATGCCTCCCGCAGGGCCGCTTCCTCAACATGAATTCTATAAAGCACGGCGGCGGTCGTGGGCAGCAGCACCACCGCGGCTGCCAGCCAATTCCGCTCATGCAACGCTATAGCCACAAACACCAGCAACATACCTGAGTAGGACGGGTGACGGAGATAGCGATACAGCCCGGATCGATAAATTGCCTGCTCAGGTCGGATCGCCACGTTGGCGCTGAAGGCTTTTCCCAGCGAGAGAATCGCCGTCCAGCGCAGCATCACGCCCGCGATGATCACAACGATCGCGGCGAGTTGTAGCCAATACCTTCCGTTCCAGATCCTGGCTAGAGGCATGTGGCCAATGAACTCCGCCGCGGTGATCGCAGGAATGATTGCCGCCCACATCACCAGCAACGAGCCACGGTCCCGCACCTTTCCGCCGCTTTTGCGAGTGCGCATGGCCACAGCGATAACAATCTCCGAGGCCGTCCAGCCATAAAAAAGTATTGTCCATAACAAATAGATGTTCAATGTGTTCCTCATTTCCGTGTCTTTCAGAGAATGCCGCCCTGATCTTGTGACGTGTCATGAGTTGCATTCGATGCTTTTGTTACCAAACTTACTAGCGCTGGGCTTCCTCCGATGCAAGCTGGGCAAAGCTGATGAACTCGACTCCGTCCTGGGGAGTGATTGTCAGCATTGCTTGCCGCTCAATATCCCGCGAGGCCTTCAGGCGGGTGCGAACCTGGGCAAGGTCTGTGTCATTGTAGCCGGGATGCGTGACCAGCTCCCACGTGCCGACGGGCAGACTCCGGAGCAGCGAGCTAACTGTTGTTGCGTCAAGGGTTCCCGTCGCCAGTACGCCGAGGCCGCCATCCGTTGTCGTGAAGCCTTCTTCCGCCACAATGCGCCGGAAAGCAGGCTCCAACAGTTGCAACAGTCCGAGCTGCGCACGCCGCAACCATGGCGCGCCACGCGTGGTGCGACGGCTCCATGCCGGCTCGAAAGGATTACGCACGGCACGAATTCCCGCTGCCCGCGCCGCGCGCAACACCGGCCTGAGCACCGCGAGAAAGATGTGCGCGTGCTTGTGCGTGTCGATGTGCGTGAGGCGCAGGCCGCGGCTTTGCAGTAAGGCAATTTGCGCGGCGGTCTCAGCCTCAATCTCGGAGGTGCGGATGTGCCCGATGAACAATCGTTTGAGAAATACTCCCAGCGTTGGATAGAAGCGGCTCGTGCGCGGATCGGCCAGTGTGGGAAGATTCTGCGTGTCAAGCACCGGCTTGCCGTCCACCAGAACCACGTGGCAGCCGACTCCCAGCGAAGGCGTGCAGCGAGCCAGCTCAATGGCCTCATCGGTGGCTGCGGCCCTGGCCATCAACGAGGCGCTGGTCAGCACTCCGGCCCGGTGCAGCTCGAGAATGGCGCGGTTGACTCCGGCGGTTAGCCCGAAGTCGTCGGCATTAAGGATGAGACGGCCCACGGGGTGAGTGTATCAACAAGGGTTCGTCAACCGGAGTTCGAGTCCCTCACTGCCCCATGAACCTGTCCGATATCGTCGGCCGGATACAGCGTCCTCATAGCACAAAATACGATTGGGTCCATTGATCCATAAACTCTATTTCGCCAGGCCAACAATCAGATCGCTAGGCCCAGGCATCTCGATACGACGCGCCTCAGAGAGCCCAGCGGCCTTCATCCAGCCTGCATATTCAGCCTCGCTGTAGGTGGCGCCGGCGTCGGTGCCGACCAGCATGTTCACGGAGAACAGCGCCGCGTGTTGCGGCCCGGCTTTATCAGGATTGAGGATGAAGTCCTGCACCACCAGGCGGCCGTCCGGCGCAAGCGCCTGGCGGGCTCGGCGGAAGATGTCCAGGTTCTGCTCCGCGGAAAACATGTGGCAGATCGCGTTCAACAGGATAATGTCATAGCCAGTACCGAAATGATCATGGTGCATGTCTCCTGGACGAATGCTGACTTGTGATGCGACACCTGCCTTGCTGACATACTCGGATGTGAGCGGAACAACCTCCGGGAGATCTAGTATTTCGCACCGCACATCCGGAGATGCTTTAGCGAACGCGATGGAATAGGCGCCGGAACCACCGCCCAGATCAAGGATGCGGCGAACACCTGCTGTGCCCAGGGCTTTCACCACAAGCGGTGCGCGGTCTTTGGCGTTGCGCTGCATGCCTGCAATGAAGTTGGCTGTCCATTCGGGGGCGCCAGCGATCGGAATTCGCGTGCCTCGGCGCACCGCGTCGGTCAGCGTGCCCCAGCGATGCCAGATATTGGCGGTGTGCAGCAGGCCTTTGCGCTGGTTGTCTTTTGATCCCTGAACAAAGAACCGGGCTGACTCGAGAGTGTTCTTGTAATCGTCGCCACTCTTCGAGAGCAGCCCAATGGCGACGAGCGCGTTGAGCAAGATGCCCGCTCCTCTGGCATTCGCATGAATTCGATCGCCAATCTGTTCGGCATTTGCTCCGTCCCCGACGGCTGTAAAAATGTCGAGTTCGAGCGCCGTAAGGAGACAACGGCTCGGCATGAAGCCGCGGATCATCTCATTCAGATGATCGGGGAGCGTTCCGGCCTTCTCGCGTGCAGCCATTGCGGCACGGAACTTTTCCCCATGCTCAACCGACATGGCCTTCATGGCAGATGCATCTCTCCAGATGAGGCGATCAACGGGCTTGCCATCGCAGAGATGCCGGTCAACGATTTCAGGTATATCGGACGCTTGCACACGCTGGTACCAGATGCCCTCCGGGTAGACGACCATCACTGGACCTTCCTCGCACAGTCCCATGCACCCGCAGGTGGTGAGTTGCACATCGCCGCCCAGGCCGCGCGCCTGGATTTCGCGATCCAGCGCGGCGAGTACTGCGAGCGAACCGCTGGCCGGGCAGGAGGGGACGCCCTCCGGCTTCTGTTGAGTGCAGACAAAAAGATGAATGCGGTATGGCTCCATCGCTATCTCCGTTCGTAGGTTAATGGTAGCGCTTCGCCTCGCTGCCGCAATAGCCGCTCGTTCTTTGCGGCGCGCTGGTTTCCAATAACCAGCCATGCACGGTCAGCCAGCCTGGCCAGGATGCCGCCGTAACGGTGAATAGAAAGCCATACCAGGTCAAGCTGTGCAGCGATGCCAGCGATAGTGTCCACAGAATGGTGTTCAGCCAGCGCCGTTTCGATTGCCGGTATACTGGACAGCCGGAGAACTACACAAACCGGGGTCCGGGTCGCGCAAAAAAATATATCTTGACAACATTCCGATATTTTGCTAAAAACACAATCGTTCGTTTTCTGAACGAGCGTTCGTTCTCTAAAGCCATGCCAAAAATTGCCAAGCAACGCGCCGAGCAGAACCGCACCCAGATCGAGCAGGCGGCACTCAGCCTGTTCACCCGCCAGGGATTTCACGGCACCAACATCCGCGATATCGCGGAGTTGGCGCAGGTTTCCACGGGCGCCATTTACACCTATTTCCCCACCAAGGATGCCCTGTTTGAGAGCGTAGTGCACAGCTACGAGAAGCGCATCGGGGCTTGGCGCGCGCACAAGGTGGAGAACCTGGGACCGCCCTTCTCCAAGCGCAGTCTGGAAACGCTGGCCAGGGAGGTCCGGTCGTTTGTTTTTGAGCACGCCGACTACTGGAAGCTGATGTACATCGACGTGGTGGAATTCAACAACCGGCATTTTGCGCACAGTTTTCATAATGTGCCGGAACAGTTCAAGTGGCGCATGGACGCGGAACTGGACGAAGTTTCGGCAAACCCCGCATGGTGCGGCATCGATCCCGGCTTTGTACTTGCGACGATTTATCTGCAGATTCTCACGTATTTTCTGGTGGAACGCCTGTTCAGCGGCAACCAGCACCTTGGGGTCTCGGACGACACCGTGATCCAGCGGATCATCGATCTGGCTCTTAACGGCATATGGAGAAAAGGCCAAAGCGGCCAATCTTCGCCTGCCAAAAGCATGCCAGCCGGGAACAGGAACAGGTTGGGAAAACCGAATAAGCGGAAGAAACAGAACAAGCGGAATAAGACCAACAGAGTGGCTGGCAAGAGCACTCTTAACAAGACAAAATCACGCAAGCCTGGCAATTCAATTAAGGAGAAGTGACACATGAGAATCCGATTGATAGGAGTATGGTTTGGCTGCCTGCTGGCGCTGACAGCGCAAATGGCAGCGCAGACGGCGACATCGGGACAGATAGTAGGCACGGTGCATGATCCGACCGGCGCCGCAGTGGTGGGTGCGCACGTTGTGTTGACTGCGTCCACCGGACAAACACGCGAGGCGCAGTCCAGCCGCGAGGGCTACTACCGCTTCTCCGGGATTGAGCCGGGCACGTATTCACTTCAGGTAACCGCGCAGGGTTTTGCCAAGTACATCGCGGCGGGCATCGCGGTGGGTGTGACCGAGACTGTGGATATTTCGCCGAAGCTGCAAGTCGGCGCCGCAACCACCAATGTCCAGGTGACGGCAGAAGCGCCCCTGGTGCAGACAGAAACTGCCACCACCGGGCGTGTAGTGGAAGAGCAGGAAGTGCATGAGTTGCCTTTGCCGACGCGCAACTATCAGCAGTTGCTTGGGCTTCAGCCCGGCACGAGCATCCCGCTCACCAACAACATCGCGCTGGGCCGGGGCGATGTGGACATCAACGTGAACGGCCAGCAGGCCACCAGCAACAACGTGCTGATCGACGGCATCCAGGTAAACTCCATCGGCACCAACTCGACGCCCAACATTCCCGTGCCGTCCATCGACGCGGTCGAGCAGTTCATCGTGCAGACCTCGCTCTACGACGCCACGCAGGGGCGCAACATGGGCGGCAACGTGGCGCTGATCACCAAGTCCGGCACCAACAAACTGCACGGCAGCGCCTTCGAGTTCTTCCGCAACGACGCGTTCAATGCCAACGACTACTTCCTCAAACAGCAGGGGCAGCAGCGGCCGGAGTTGAAGAAGAATCAGTACGGCATCACGCTGGGCGGTCCGCTGGTCAAGGACAAGACATTCTTCTTTATCTCCTATCAGGGACAACGCGAGGCCAACGGCACAGACCCGATTTCGAGCCTGTCGTACATGAATATTCCCAGCGGCCTCACCAGCACCCGGACTTCGTCTACACTGACCACGTATGCCGCCACGCTGGGCATTCCCTCCATTGATATCGATGCCAACGTTCTGTCGCTGTTGCTGGCCAAGCTGCCCAACGGGCAGTTTGCGATTCCCAGCGCCGCGAATCGGCCGTGCTCCGTTCCAGCTACCTACTGCACGGTTCCCACCACTATCAGCACGCGTTCCACCTTTGATGAGAACCAGTTCAGCATCAACGCGGATCAGAATATGGGCAAGGCCGATCATTTGGCGGCCAAGTTCTTCTCCTCCAACTCGCCCTCGCACCAGGGAATCTTCAGCTTCCTGGGCGCGAATGCTAATCAGGCGCCCGGCTATGGCGGCGAGATAGAATTCCGCTACCGCATGCTCTCGCTGGATGAGACGCACGTCTTCAGTTCCTCACTGCTGAATGATGTGCACCTCGGCTTCAGCCGCATCAAGGGCGTTTCGCTGCCCGACGAACCGTTCACCAACGCGCAGTTCAACATCACCAATTCGCTGGCCTCCAGCTATAAAGGGCTGGCCACCATCGGAGAGACGGGCAACTTCACCATCGGCCCCGCGCCGCTTTCCGACGAAAAGAGCGTGACCGAGAGCTTCATGCTGACCGACACGGTCACCTGGAATCGCGGCCGCAGCAGCATGCGCGTAGGCGCCGACGGGATACGCCATCACGTGGACTTCTACTTCCATGCCTTCACGCGTGGCGAGGAGATCGTGAGCGATTTCGGTACATTCCTGGAGGGCGGCTGGGGCTACTTGTTGGGTTACACCGCAACCCCGGCCGCCGGCCTGTCCAATGGCTATATCATCGGCCTGTTGGGCAACGGCGTCGAGGATCGCGGCATCCGCATGTGGGACAGCGACTACTTTGTGCAGGAAGATTTCAAGGCAACCCCGCACCTGACGCTGAACGCGGGCATCCGCCTCAATCTCTTCGGCGGTCCTAGCGAAATTCGCAATCGCCTGGTGAACTTCGTGCCCAGCGTCTTTACCGCCAACAATCCCTCTGGCTGCACCACCGCGACGACTTCCTGCACCGGCGCTAACGCAGGATTTCTTATGAACGTCAATCCGCTCTACAACAACCAGTTTGCCGCAGACCCGCGCGTGGGCTTTTCCTGGCAGCCGCCATTGGGCCACCATTTCACGGTGCGCGGAGGCGCCGGCATCTATCATGACCGAGTCTCCTCGCGCATTGCCAACCTGCAAATCTTCAACTACCCCTACGACATCGTCGGCGTAGGTCTAGGCTCGCTGGAGAATCCTTTCCCGAATCTTGCCGGAATAACCTTCCCAGTGCAGCCCATTGTGCCGATGGCGCTTCAGGAGTACTACTACGGCTACCCGGTGCTGGGATCAACGCCCATCAGCGGCTACTATGTCAATCCCAAATTCGCCTCTCCGTATGCTTACCAGTACAGCCTGAGTCTGCAAATGGAGCCGGCGCATAACTGGCTGGTGGAACTCGGCTTTGTGGGCGTAAAGGGCGTCAAGCTGCTGGACGTGCTCACGTTGAATCAGTACAACGTTATGACTCCGACGATTGGCTATGGCGTAGCGCCGTTTGACGGGCAGTTTTCCACCAACAAGGCATTCAACGGCCTGGAATATGTAAACAATGCCGCCGAGAGTAAGTACAACTCGCTGCAGGCCAGCTTGACCAAGCGCATGGATAAGCACTTGCAGCTGGTAGCCTCTTACACCTTCGGCAAAGCGGAAGACGACTACTCCGGTTCGCCGGAGAACGAACTGGCGGCGCAGCCCGGCAATCAGGACGACCCACGGAGCCAGCGCGGAGTTTCCGATTTTGACCGCAAGCAGCGCTTGGTGGTGAGCGGGCTTATCGAAGAGGGCAAGCCCTACACGGGAAGCTCGAAGCTGACGCAGGGTGTGGCAAACGACTGGAAGATGGCCAGCATCATGACCTTCCAGACGGGCACGCCCTATTCGGTGATCTGCGTGATCGGATCGGCAGTGAACAGCCGCGCCGATTATGCTACCGGGACCATCGCCCCGAAATCGGCCGGACAGGTTTTCAACCCCAACGCATATGCATGCGATTTGGGCGTCTATGCGCCTCCCTACGGCGCAACGCCCAGGAACTTCCTGCGTGGGCCGGGACAGAAAAACGTTGATCTTAGCCTGTTCAAGAACTTTCCGATAACGGAGACCAGCGATGTGCAGTTCCGGGCTGAGATCTTCAACATCGGCAACTGGGAAAACTTCAACAACCCGAACAACAATCTCGCGGTTCCCAGCACGGTGGCTACCACGCCGGCGCTATCTGCCTCGGGTCCGCGCGTGATTCAGTTCGCGCTGAAGTATCACTTCTGATCTTCAACCTGCGGCCCGGCCGCGTGCCGGGCCGCTCTCTTTGAGATAGTCCGATTTCGAGCAAGTAAGGAGAGACCATGGCATTAGATAGCCTGCGCGGTAAACGTGTGCTTGTAACAGGAGCGGCGGCGGGAATCGGCAAAGCGACAGCATTGCGCTTTGCCCGTGAGGGAGCCCGCGTGGCCGGCTGGGATGTAAAGGCCGATGCGGGAGCGGCATGGGTGGCGGAGTTGTCCGCCCTGGGCGCGGAGGCCCGCTTTGCGCCAGTGGATGTAACCAACTCCGCGGACGTGGAGAAAGCGGTGAACGAGATTGTCGCCGCCTGGGGCGGAGTGGATGTGCTGGTGAACAACGCGGGCATCACTCGCGATGCTCAGCTGGTGAAAGTAAAAGACGGCGCGATTGCCGGCACCATGACCGATGAGGCCTTCAACGCGGTCATCTCCGTCAATCTGCGCGGCGTCTTCGCCTGTACGCGGGCGGTTGTTCCGCATATGATTCGCGGCGGCGGCGGCGTGGTGCTGAATGCCTCGTCGGTAGTGGGTTTGTACGGCAACTTCGGCCAGACCAACTATGCTGCAACCAAGGCTGGCGTAATCTCCTTCACGCGCACCTGGGCGCGCGAGCTGGGCAAATTCAAGATTCGCGTAAACGCCATTGCGCCTGGCTTCATCGCCACGGAGATGGTGCGGGCCATGCCGGAGAAGGTGCTGGAGGGAATGTGCAGCCACACGCCGCTGGGACGGCTGGGAGAACCAGCCGATATCGCCAACGCCTACGCGTGGCTGGCCAGTGACGAGGCCGCATTCGTGCATGGCGCCGTGCTCTCGGTCGATGGCGGCATCGTGCTGGGAACGTAATTCAGCAGACAGCTAACAGCCTACAGTTAGCAACTTGCTGCTATTGGTTGTTAACTGTTAGCTGTATGCGTCGGCTGTTAGCTGTTTTTCAAAACAGGAGATTCTTGGATGCGATACGGAAACATTATTGGCACCGGAGCCTATCTTCCGGAGATCGAAGTCACCAACGACATGCTGCGCGTGCAACTGGCGCACGAGCCCGGTTTCGTGGACAAAATGGAGGCCAGCACGGGTATCCGCACGCGCTGGTACGCGCCGGAGGGTTGGGCCACCTCCGACCTGGCGCTGAAGGCCGCCGAGAAGGCGCTGGCGGATGCGCATCGCACCGCCGCTGATTTGGATCTCATCATTCTCGGCACCGATTCGCCCGATTACATTACGCCGGCAACCTCGGTGGTGTTGCAGGATAAACTTGGCGCGCGCAAGGCGGGAACCTTCGATGTAGGTTGCGCTTGCGCCTCCTTTCCCACCGGACTGGCCATCGCTTCGGGGCTGCTGGCCACAAACCGGAATCTGAAGACCATCCTGGTGGTTGGCGCCTACATGATGCACAAGCTGGCCGATCCAAAAGAGAAGAGCATCTTCTTCTATGGCGATGGCGCCGGAGCGGCAATTCTGGAACCCTCGGACAAGCCGGGTTTCATCTCCTCGGCGTTTCAAGCCGATGGCTCATACGCAAGACACTGGGGCATCTATGCGGGTGGAACGGCGGAGCCGGCCAGCGTTGAGGCTGTCGAATCCGGGCGTACCGTGGTGCGCTCCCTCAAGGGGTATCCTGCCGAGGTCAACGAAGAGGGCTGGCAAAAGCTGGTGCGCAGCGTGGCTGCTGCCGGCGAGTTTGCACTGAGCGACATCGACCACATTCTCTTCACTCAGGTGCGCAGAAAGACCATCGAAATGGTGGTGGAGGCGCTGGGGCTGCCGGTGGAACGCAGCCACTGCATCATGGAAGAGCAGGGTTACACCGGATCGGCTTGCGTGGCTATGGCGCTGGACGAAGCGCGCAAGATGGGCAAGATCGCGCCCGGAAGCCTGCTGGTCATGGTGGGCTCTGGTGTGGGATACAACCAGGCGGCGGTGGCATTCCGATGGCAGATCTGAAATCCCACATGGTCGAATCGGCGGCCGGAGCGCAGCATTATCTGGCCGCGGGCTCCGGCACGCCTCTGGTGATGCTGCATGGACTTGGCGCAATCGCAGCAAGCTGGAATCCTGTCGCCGAGGCATTCAGCAACGAGTATCGCGTGGTGATTCCGGATCTGGCGGGTCACGGCGCAAGCGCGCCGCTCGCTGGTGAAATAAACTTCGCGTTGCAATTGGCCGGCCTGGAAGCTGTTGTGCGTGCGGAGTGTACATCGCCGGCGATTCTTGTCGGTCACTCGCTGGGCGGATGGCTCGGCTGCCTGCTGACCTTCGGCCATCCTGAATCCGTTGCGCGCGTCGTGCTGGTGAATGGCCCCATCCTGCTTCCCTGGCCGGAGGGGCTTTCGATGCAGCCACGCGATCGCGCCGCTGCGGCCAGGCTCTTTGCCGCCACGCGTTCTTCCACCAGCCCGCCTGTCCCGGATGCCATGTTGGATGCCTATATTGCTTATGCAAATAATGGGCCTATAAGCAGGTTTCCCTTCGATATCGAAGCATGGAAACCTTACTTTCTTAACGACCGCCTGGCGAATTTTCCACGCCCGGTGGATCTGATCTGGGGCATGGACGACAAGCTCGTGCCTTTTGCCAATGCAGAGATCATGCTGAAACAGTTGCCTCGCGCACGAGCCACGCGCCTGGAGGGCTGCGGTCATCTGCCCCATTTCGATTGCCCGCAAGTTTTTATCGAGGCGTTGCGCGCTGTTCTCAGCTTGCCCGCCCCCGGAGTAAGCGCGCCATGATTTCCGGCGACATTCTCTCTGAGCGCGCGCGGCTCTTCTCGCGCGATGAGGCGCTGCTGACGGTTGCCGATGGCCGCCGCTATACTTTTGGCGAACTGGACCGCCGGGCAAGCAGTTTGGCGCAACTGCTGCGCGCGCATCTGGGCGTCGTCAAGGGCGACCGCGTGGGGATTCTCTCTGAAAACTCCTGCGCATTTCTCGATGCATTCTTTGCTGCAAGCCGTAGCGGTTTCATTCTGGTTCCGCTCAATGCAAGAAGTACTCCGGCCGAGCTGGCCCAGGTGGCGCGAGATTGCGGCATGAAAGCGCTGCTGCACAGCGAGCGCTATGCGGCGAATGCCGCGGAGTTATGCCGATTGACTCCGGTCGATTGTAGCCTGAAACTCGCCGAAGATGCATACGCTGAAAACGCGCACGATTTTGAGCGCGTCGCATGCACTCCCCAAGACCTGTATCTGCTGCTCTACACCAGCGGCACCACCGGCCGACCCAAGGGGGTCATGATTCCCCATCGCATGGTTGCGTGGAACGCCTATAACACCGCGGCCTCCTGGCAACTTAGCGCGTCGGACATTACCAGCATCTGCACTCCGCTCTATCACGCGGGCGGCCAGGTATCGATGCCCTCGCTCTTCCTGCTGGGCGGCCGCATCGTATTGCACGACGGCTTCGATGCCGGCGAGGTGTGGCGTCATGTAGAGCGCGAGCGCTGCACGTTTTTCTTCGGCGTGCCTACCATCTTTGAGATGCTCACGCGCGTGCCGGAGTGGAGTACGGCGGATTTAAGCAGCCTGCGCTGGTGCATCAGCGGCGGCGCGCCTTTGCCAGCGCCGTTGACCGCGCTCTATCGCCAGCGGGGCCTGGTGATGAAACAGGGCTACGGGCTTACCGAGGCTGGGGTCAATTGCTTCGCGATCAGCTCAGAGGATGCCGCGCGCAAGCCCGGCTCCATTGGCAGGCCGATGCTCTTTACTCAGGCAAAGCTTGCCCCCGTAGCCCAGACTGGTATGGGAACTGGCGCGAACGATGGCGTGGGTGAGTTGTGCCTGCGCGGGCCGCACGTTGCCCAGGGCTACTGGAATCAGCCCGAAGCCACGGCTGCGGCATTCGATGCCGAGGGCTGGCTGCACACCGGCGACCTAGCCCGCGTGGACGAAGAGGGTTTCTTCTCGATTGCCGGCCGTCTCAAGGAGATGCTGATCTCCGGCGGCGTCAACATCTATCCGGCGGAGATTGAATCCGCGCTGCTTGATCATCCGGCCATCGCCGCCGCGGCTGTTGTCGCCATGCCCGACCCGCAATGGGGCGAGGTTCCCGCGGCCTTCGTGGTAGCGCGCACGCCGGTGACCCCGGCTGAAATTCTGGACTTCCTCGGCGCGCGGATGGCTCGCTACAAGCTGCCCAAGCGGATCGAGATAATGGCTGACCTGCCACGCACCGCGTCAGGCAAAATCGCCAAGGCAGAACTGCTTGACAAGTTGCTTCGCGCAACCGGCGGCTGACGCTCTGGCTGAGCAGGCCCGGCCGCAGGTTATGCAGGCGCCAACACAAAGGTTTTATCAATCAACTAAACAAAGGAGCTTTGGACTCATATGAAAATCGTCATTGTTGCCGCCAAGCGCACCGCCATTGGCACATTCATGGGCACGCTGAAAGACCTATCCGCGGTCGACCTCGGAGTCGCCGTCGTTAAGCCGATTCTTGCCGATTTGCCGCAGGCGGATATCGCCGACGTGATTGTCGGAAACGTATTGCAGGCCGGCAACGGAATGAATCCCGCGCGCCAGATTGCAATTAAATCGGGCCTGCCCGTTAGTGTTCCCGCGCAAACCATCAACCGCGTTTGCGCCAGCGGCCTGCAAGCCGTCGTCAGCGCCGTGCAGGCAATCAAGTCCGGCGATGGAAGCCTCTATCTCGCCGGAGGCGTCGAAAATATGTCTCGAGTTCCATTTTTGTTGAAGGATGCAAGAACGGGTTTTCGTCTGGGCAATGCAGAGTTGCACGACAGCCTGCTCAGCGACGGCCTCACGGATGTATTCGGCAACTGCCACATGGGAGTTACTGCGGAAACCGTCGCAACGCGCTGGGGCATCTCGCGAGCCGATCAGGATGCATTCGCTCTTGAAAGCCATCGCCGCGCGGCAGCGGCCATCGCAGCCGCATATTTCCGCGATGAAATTGTGCCGGTCGAAATACCTTCACGCAAAGGGACGGTGACCTTCCAGCAGGATGAGCATGTGCGGCCCGATACAACAATGGAGGGACTTGCGAAGCTCCGCCCGGCATTCAAGCCAGAGGGCGGAACCGTCACGCCGGGCAATTCCAGCGGCATCAACGACGGCGCGGCTATGCTGGCTGTCACCACCGAAGAGTATGCCAAGGCGCACGGGCTTTCCATCCTGGCGGAGATCATGGGCTATTCAGTCACCGGCCTGGAGCCCGATATCATGGGCGTCGGTCCGTACTCTGTCATTCCCGTCGCTCTGGAAAAGGCCGGGCTGGCGTTGGTGGATATCGATCTGTTCGAAGTGAACGAGGCCTTTGCCGCAACCACTCTTGCTGTCATGCGCGAACTCAAGCTCGATCCGCAGAAGTTGAATACAAGCGGAGGCGGTATCGCCCTGGGTCATCCGCTCGGCGCTTCCGGCGCGCGGGTCCTCGTGACCTTGATTCATGCCTTGCGCCGCACCAAAGAGGAGTTTGGCGTTGCCAGCCTCTGCGCCGGAGGCGGCATGGGAATTGCGCTCGTGGTTCGCGCGCGTTCCTGATCCGGGCAAAAATGATTCCAACAAAACTGGGTGCCCCACCCTCGCCGCGTCTTTGTTTTTGCGGCTAGGGTGGGGATAGCTCAACCGCTTTGAAGGCCTCACAAGCAGCGGCGACGGTGGCAGCAACCTCCTCCTCGCCGTGCGCAGTGCTCAAAAAGGCCGCTTCAAATTGCGAAGGCGGCAGCCAGACTCCCTGGTTGAGCATCGCATTGTGGAAGCGGCCGAAGGCGGCCGTATCGCTCTCGGCGGCCTGTGCGTAGTTGGTAACCGGATTTGCAGTAAAAAACCAGGTCCACATGGAGCCAACGCGGTTGAGTGTGAGTGGAACACCGGCCTTCGCGGCTTCGGCTGCCACTCCCTCGGCAACGGCTTTGGCCGTGGCTTTGAGCCGCGGGTAAACTTCGGCGGCGTGCTCTTGTAGATAGCCAATCGTTGCAATGCCGGCAGCCATCGCCAGCGGATTGCCGCTGAGGGTTCCGGCCTGGTAGACGGGACCGAGAGGCGCCAACAGATCCATGAAACGGCGCTTCCCGCCGAAGACGCCCACGGGTATGCCGCCGCCAACGATCTTGCCCAGCGTGACCAGGTCCGCATCCACGCCATAAAGCTCCAGCGCTCCGCCCAGGGCCACGCGAAAGCCGGTCATCACCTCATCGGCGATGAGCAGCGCACCTTCACGAGCAGTAAGAGCGCGCAAGCCGGCCAGGTAGCCGGGGGCGGGCGCAATGCAGCCGGCATTGCCTACCACCGGCTCCAGAATCACGGTGGCGATTGCGCCGGGATGCGCGGCAAATGCAGCTTCTACAGCAGCCAAATCGTTGTAAGGCAGAGCCAGCGTGAGCTGGGCAATCTCCTCCGGCACGCCGGCTGAGCCGGGAATCCCAAAGGTCGCCACGCCGGAGCCCGCTTTTACCAGCAGTCCGTCGGCGTGTCCGTGATAACAGCCCTCGAACTTGACGATAATCTTGCGGCCGGTGGCGGCGCGGGCCAACCGGATGGCGCTCATCGTGGCCTCGGTGCCGGAGCTGACAAAGCGCAGCTTTTCGATAGCCGGATAGCAAGCCGTGATGTGTTCTGCCAGATCCGCCTCCGCCGCTGTGGACGCGCCGAAGCTGGCCGAGTTGCGCGCTGCGCGTTCAATCGCTTCCACCACCGGCGGAAAGGCGTGGCCCAGAATCATCGGCCCCCAGGAGCCGAAGTAGTCGATGTACCTGTTGCCGTCGGCGTCGGTGAGCCATGCGCCCTGGGCGCGCTCCACAAACGGCGGCGCGCCGCCCACCGCGCGAAAAGCCCGCACCGGCGAGTTCACGCCGCCGGGAAAGAAGCCTTCGGCGCGCTGTTGGAGAGCCTGGGAGCGAGTGCGGTTGAGAGCTGAAATCTCGGAACTCATGGTGGATTCAGTATAGAAGGCGGTGCGCTATGGCGGGAGATCGCGCGTCTTCACAGTTTATTGGCTCGTCCAGCTCTCGCCCTCGCGCAGAATGATAACTTCCGTCTTCAATCCTGCGTCGCTCACACGCGCCCGGAAACCCTCCGGAGTATCGCCCGTCCGCATCAACGGGGAGCGGGGAAGGATTCCGAGATGAATGGGAATGACGGTCCGGGGTCGAAGCGCTTCCACAGCTCGTACCGCGCTCTTTTCTCCCATGGTCATGGGAATGCTAAAGGTCGTAACCGGCATCAACGCCAGCTCCAGGCTGAACTTAGCGCCAATCTCTTTCATGAATCCACCCAGATAAGTGTCTCCTGCAAAATAGATGGACTTCCCCTCTGCCTCGATCACGAAGCCCCCGGGCAGGCCCATGTGCAGCGCAGGCGTCGCTGTCACGGCAACGGAGTCAAACTGCCGTTTCTCCCATCTCCTCAGGCCAATCACATTCTTTGCGCCTTTGGCGCGCGTAATCCATGCCGCCGCGCGCGGCGCAACCACGGGAACATTGCTCCCCAGGACGCGAAAGTAGCTCGAATCTGTATGGTCCCAGTGATTGTGAGAGACCAGTACCAGATCGACGTTCGCCATCTCCTCTCTTGTCTTCGACGGAGGAGCGATCCTCTTATAAGCCGGATTGCCCCATGTTCCAAAGTACGGGTCGGTGAGAATCTTCTTCCCTGCGGTTTCGATTAGGACAGTACTGTGGCCAATCATCGTAACTTTCATAGCTCGCTCCAAAATGAGATGACTTCAACGCGCATAAGAAAACGGTTTCTACGTCTTTCCAGACGCGGCTGCGCCGCAGCGGCAGCTGCGGCTACTTTTTCAAGCGGCTGTGGCCGATGCGTACCAGCATCACGAGCGCGCCAGCCTCCACTGTAAGAGCCCAACCCACGCAGAAACCGTGGAAGAAATCGTCTTGCCCCGCGGCAAGGTGAAGCGGGGGTGCAAAGGCGTGTTGCCAGGCAATGCCGCAGCTCAACAGAAGCACTCCCCCGGGGAGTAGGAGCAATGCGACAGGCAGGCTCTTTTTAGAATCGGGCGAATCGTTCAGCAGCATCATAGTTTCCTTTCGGCAGAAGGCGTCATTCCTGCTGCCTGATTTGCAAAATGGCCTCAATCGTGCTGCGAATCCTGGCTAGGTTGCATAGCGCGTTTGGCGCAGATTCGGGCGAGCTGGAGGATCACCAAAACGTCGATTGACGAACCGAGACCCGCGCAAACACTCCGGCACCGGTCGTCAGGCGCAGCCGTCAGATGCAGCAGGGAGAGCAGCGGCACAGGCCAGCCAAACGAGCTGGCCAGATCGATTTGAGCAACCACAAGCAGAGCGATGAAAAGCGGCAGCGATTTTTTCAGACTGCAAGTATCAAGCAAAGACATAGGAATTCCTTTCAGGAGCGGGAAGCGCATCCGCCGGAGCGGCGCGCGGACCAGAAAAGCAGGCTGATGGCCAGGCCCATCAGCAGTAAGCGCAGACCGTCGTAGAAAGCCGGGTGGCGATGGCCGAAGCCGACCTTAAAGTGCGTGAGCATCAGGCCGGAAGCGAGACAGAGATTGCCGGCGGCAAAAATACGGCGAGACCTGGAATCGAGTTGACGGTGGCGCAAACACATGGGAAAAATCCTCCAGGAGATTTAGTTTTTGAAGCGATACCAGAGCATGAGTGCGATTTTTGTCCCGCCCATCGCGTAGATCACCGAAATTAAATCCCAGGCGACGCGGTGCTCGACAAGCAGGTGATATTCGAGCAGGGCAAAGACACTGAGCGTACCGATGATGGCCGCGGCGCTTGTCGAGCGGCGTTGATGCTCGCGGAATCTCTCGTCGGCGACGTGGTCGAGCATGAGAATCCGGCTGAGAACGGGATGGATCATGGTTGGTTCTCCAGTTGAAAGATTTCGTCGGTGGAGCAGGTGAAGATTTGCGCGAATTTGAGCGCCAGCTCCAGGCTGGGCACGTAGCGGTTGCGCTCAATGGAGTTGATGCTCTGGCGAGAGACGCCCGCGGCATGCGCCAGTTGCTCCTGCGTCCAATCGCGGGCGATGCGGAGTTCCTTGACGTGATTTGAGATGGTGGACGCCATGTAAAGTCAGCTTTCCATCTCAGGGTAATGTGAACCGGGATTTTTGTCAAGCCGACTTTCCATTGTCTCCATTTGCTCTTTCGATTCACAATCCGGCATGAGCCCGGAAGACAATATTTTTCTATCTAAATGCTGCTAAAATTGACATTCCCGGCCAGCCGCGCCGCAAGAGAAATTCACCCTTAGAAAGTCTTCACCGTGTCTAACGAACTTAAGCCCAAATCCGCTACCTACGCCGAACTAGGCGTGGACCTCCTCAGTGACGATCACATCCAGGAACGCATCGCCTACCTGGGGCAGAAGACCTTTAATCGCAACGTGTTAAGCGCGATCGGCAGCTTCAGCGCGCTCTTCCGGCTGGACCTGCAGCGCTGGAAGAATCCCATCCTGGTGAGTTCGGCCAATGGGGTGGGAGCCAAGCTGAAGGTCGCCTTCGAACTGGGGATGCACCGCACGGTAGGCGCTGACCTGGTGAACCACTGCGTCAACGACATCGCTGTGCAGGGCGCCACGCCCTTGTTTTTCATGGACTACCTGGCCGGCAGCAAGCTGGTCCCAGAGGTGGCCGAGAGCGTGGTGAGCGGGCTGGCTGATGCCTGCAAGGCCTGCGGCTGCGTCCTGATTGGCGGAGAGACGGCGCAGATGCCGGGTTTTCATGCCGACGGGGAATATGATCTGGCGGGCTTTATCGTGGGCGCTGTGGACCGCGACAAAATGGTGACCGGCGCGGGGATCAAGGCGGGCGATGTTCTTGTCGGGCTGCCCTCCACCGGCCTGCACACCAACGGTTATGCATTAGCCCACAAGCTGCTGTTCGAGGTAGCCGGCTACAAGCCGGCGCAATACGTGACCGCCATCAAGGAAAAGGCTGGCGCGGCGCTGATGAAAACCCACCGCAGCTACCTCCACGTGATTCAAAAGCTGGTGACGGCGGGGCTGACAACGGGCTTGGCGCACATCACCGCGGGCGGCATCACGGAAAATCTGCCCCGCATCCTGCCCAAAAACACCGGGGTGCAGATCGAAATCGGCTCCTGGCCGGTGATGCCGATCTTTGAGCATCTCCGCGACCTGGGCCAGGTTTCGCAAGAGGAGATGATGCGCACCTTCAACATGGGCCTGGGGCTGATTGTGGCCATTCCGGCGGCCAAATTCACGCGGGCCAAGAACCTGCTGGATCGGGCCGAGGAAAAGTTCTACGTCGTGGGCCGCGTGGTCAAGGGCGAGCGCCGGGTGCAGTACACCTAGCGAATCTCTGCTTGGGTCAGGATTGTGTCAGGGCACGACTTTACAGGCTGCGAAAAACTCATTCTTGGTTGCAAGAAGCGTCAGGGCACGACTTTACAGGCTGCGAAAAACTCATTCTTGGTTGCAAGAAGCGTCAGGGCACGACTTCAGTCGTGCCATAAATGATTCATAACAATGCAGGGCTTTAGCCCCTGAGGGATGCTTTTCGTGTGATTTGTCTTAAAACAGTACTTTTTCTGCAAGCTGTTTAGTCGTGCCGCAAATATAACAAAATAGATGCCGGGCTTTATCCCCGGAGATAGGGCTGAGGGCACGCGTTGCCCGGGCTGTAATGCGAATGGCATCCAGTCAATATGCGTTGTCAAGCAGTTGAAGCTCTTCTTGCGCTGTAAGTCTATGGTCAATAAGCGACAGAAGTTTTTCTATTTCTTGCCGATTATATAGGTTAGAGTGCCTAGGCTAGTAGATAGCCAGACAAGAGACGGAAACGCCGAGCCCGGCGAATGTGGTCGCCCTCCCCCAGCGGATGGGTTCCGGGGCGCGGGGCCGTCTCTTTTCTGCGACACGGCGGCTCTCCGCCGCGAGCTTGAGCCGCAACCACGGTGGCACTCGAATTCGGGGAGATGCGACCTATCGAGACCAGTTGCTGGCCCGCAAGGGCGTTCGCAGCTGGTTTCGATTTTTTATTGCTCGGAAGCAGGTTGATCCTCTTCCGCGCTTTCCAAATCTCAGATAAACCAGGGCGGCTATGGCCGCCTTTTTCTTTGCGAGGAGCTTTCCGCATGAATCCCATTTCGAATATCTGGAACCACCCCAAGACCTCGGCTGCCGGCGTGCTGATCGCGGTCGTTACCATTGCCAGCGTGCTTTCGCAGCAGGGCATCACGCTGGGCAACGTCGGCAGCGGCAGCGTTGTCGTGCTGGTAAGCGGCCTGGCCACCGCTCTTCTAGGTCTGCTGGCCCGCGACCCTGTCAGCTCCGGATCATCTTCGGGCAACCCCTCCGCCAAACTCGGCGCATGGGCGCTGATTGCCCTGCTGTTGCAATTGCCGTTCGTGAGCGGATGCTCGGGAACCAGCGTGGCGCAGGACATTGTGAACTGGACGCCGGCGCTGCAAAGCGCTGTGGCCTCCATTGATTCCACCGCCGCCCTGCTGGCTCCGGCTGACGCGCCCATCTTTGTTGCGGCAACCGCCGGTTTCGATGCCGCCTCCAATCTGCTCGTGGCCCAGGCCAAGGCGTACCTGGCCAATCCCACGGCCAGCGTGCTGGCGCAACTGCAAGCCGCCGTCGTGGGCTTCCAGCAGCAGGTGAACGCATCGCTGCTTCTGGCGGCCAAGATCACCAACGCCAACAGCCAGCAGCACGTCTTGAACGCAATCAACGCCGTAGCCACCGTGGTGAATGCGATTCTTGCGCTGGTCACATCCATCTCCAGCAAGGTTGCGGTAGCGCGCATGGCCGCTCAGTCGCACCTCAAGCTGGCCGCGGTGCGGCCCTATTTGGATGAAGGCAAGGCTGCCGCGATAGTCGCCAACCACTATGGCGAGCCGGTCGAGTGGGCTCGCATCCAGGTGGCGCAGGTGGATCTGAGCGCTGCGCAGGCCGGGTTCTAGAGCATTTTCATGGTGAGAGTGTAAGGTAGGGTGCCCCACCCTCGCCGCGTCTTTGTTGTTGCGGCTAGGGTGGGATAGCGCGCGGCCAGCAAGCAAAGAACTTTCCGGCCGCGTTCCGCAAGCTGAAATGGCCCTACCTACGTGTGATCCGAATCACGGAGCAGGCGGCCCTGTACTCGATAGCCTTGGATGGAAGGCGCAGGTGTCAAAGCGCCCATACAACCAAGGAGTTAATCATGGCTTATGTAATCACCGATGCGTGCATCAAGGATTTTGTTTGCGCGGCTGAGTGCGCCACTGCCGCCATCATGCCCGCTTCAGCCGGCGACCCGGCCGCCGCCAGCGTCTCCCAGTTGTTCATCAATCCCGATGAGTGCATCGACTGTGGCAACTGCGCATCCATCTGCGCGCAGAACGCGATCTTTTCCAGCGACGATCTGCCTGCCGACAAAGCGCATTTTGCCGCGAAGAATAAAGCCTATTTCAACTAGTGTCCAGATTCAGAAGTTCACAGCAGAATAACCGCTGTCATCCTGAGCGAACGGGGCCCCAGGCGTACTCTTCAGCCTTTCCGGGGTCCCCACGAACAGGTCTTCGTTCGTGAGGTGGAGGTTGGGGGGGTGAGTCGAAGGACCTGCGGTTGTTTTAATAAACTTCAGACTCACCACACTAGAGACTCACTCAACTAGTAGACTACTCGACGGGTGCGGCTTCCGTGTCTGCATAGGAACCCGCTTTTCTTTTCACGGGATTAAGGCCTGTCGGGAAGCGATGCGGCTCGCGCCGCCATGCTCATCTGAGAGAATAGTAGGAGTGATTCGAGCGCAACAATCTGGCCTCCGGCGAGCGGCGCCGGCCATTCTCGCCGCCTTGGCTCTGGCGGGCGCGCCGGCTCTCCACGCGCAGGGGCCGAACCCCACATCCGCCGTCAATCTCTTCTTTGGCAGCGTGACCGCGCGGCCGGTCAGCGATGAGACCCTCAAACTTTCGCTGGACGATGCCATCGCGTTCGGCCTCAATAACAATCTGGGCCTGAAGGAAGCTGAAATCCACGAGGAATCGATTCAAGGGCGGAAAAAAGAGGTGCTGCAATACTTTCTGCCCACCATCATGCTGACCGGCGACCTCGGCGTCCACCAGCAAAATCTGGTTGCAATGGGCTTCAGCCCCGGCGTCATCAAGGAATTTTTGCCGCTCTTTCCCGGCGGAGTTGTGCCTGCAGGGCTCTCTGAGATTACCCGCGACGACCTGACCGAGGGCAAGATTCAACTTGGACAGATGCTCTTCTCCGGCCCGGTCATCTCCGCCTGGAAGGCGGCCGGCGCGGCGGAACGC
This sequence comes from Occallatibacter sp., assembly GCA_049522175.1. Lineage (GTDB taxonomy): Bacteria > Acidobacteriota > Terriglobia > Terriglobales > Acidobacteriaceae > Telmatobacter. The sequence continues at coordinate 95,089 of JBEKOC010000003.1, forward strand.
GCTACCCACTTCACCAGGATGTCGGCCCGCGGCGAGGTGGTCCAGCAGGTGGCTTCGGCTTACCTGCACGCCATCGCCGCCTCAAGCGAGGTGGACAACGCCCGGGCTCAGGTAGCAACCGGCGAGGTGCTGTTGCGTCATGCCCACGAGGCTCACGTGGCGGGCGTCGTCGCCAATCTGGACGAACTGCGGGCGCGGGTCCAGCTTCAGGCGCAGCAGCAGGCGCTTATCGCCGCGCAGAATGCCCTGGAAAAAAACCTCATCCTGCTCAAGCGCGAGATCGGCATCGACCCCGGCCAAACAATTACGCTCACCGACCCGGCTCCCTTCAGCGATTTGGCCTCGCAGACCCCGGAAGAGGTCTGCGCAGTGGCCTACAAAAATCGCCAGGACTACCAAAGCCTGCAAAATCAAGTGGTCGAAATCAAGGCCGTTCACGCCGCCTATCGCAGCCAGCGGCTGCCCACCCTCAGCTTCGGCGGCTACTATGGCGTCAGCCAGGTGGGAGGCGCCGGCTCGCACGGCAATTTTGCCGCCCAGGGAACGCTCAGTTTTCCGCTCTTTCGCGAGGCCAGGCTGCGCGGTGACACGGAAGTGGCACAGGCCCAGTTGGACGCTGTCAACGCGCAGCTCGCCGACCTGCGCGGCAAAATCGAGCAGCAGGTGCGCTCCGCTCTGCTCGATGTCGGCGCCACGGCCAGGCTTGTCGAAGTCGCCCGCTCCAACGTTGACCTTGCCACCCGCGCCCTCTCCGACGAGACGGACCGCGTCAACGCCGGCGTGGACGACAATCTGCCCCTGGTCGCCGCGCAAGCCACCCTGGCCGCGGCTGAGAGCAACATGGTTGAGAGCCTCTACCGGTACAACCTGTCAAAACTGGCTCTGGCTCGCTCCGCCGGCATCATCGAATCGCAGTACCGGGTCTATTTGGGCAAATAGGCCCGGATGCTATTCACAATGGACTCCGGCCTGACAACTCAATCGCCCCGCAACCCGTTCGCGCGAATATGAGCGTAAGGTAAAGAGCAGAGGAAATGGATGCGCGCGGGCAGAAAGCTCCAGATCAAATACTACGTGGAACCGGACGCAGCAGCCTTGGCGCGCCATGCGGCGCAATACTTTGTCGAGATGGCCGGTGAAGCTGTCGCGGCGCATAAGCACGCGCGCATCGCCGTCAGCGGCGGAGCTACGCCTCGATCCGCCTTTGAGCTTCTCGCCGACCCCGTGCAGCCGTGGCGTAATCGCATGCCCTGGGACAGTCTCGACCTATATTGGGTGGATGAGCGCTGTGTCCCGCCCGGCCACGCTGATAGCAACTACCGCATGACCCGCGAGGCGCTGCTGGATCGCCTGCCGCTGCGCCCGGAGCAGATTCACCGCATCGAAGGTGAGCTCGAGCCCGAAGTTGCCGCGGCGCATTACGAATCGGAGCTGCGCAACAGCTTCCGCCTGGAGGGCGCCGAGAGCCCGCGCTTCGACCTGGTGGCGCTGGGCATGGGCAGCGACGGCCACACCGCCTCGCTTTTTCCGCACACCGGGGCAATTCACCAGATGAGCAGCCTGGTCACCGCCAACTACGTGCCGCAAGCGGACGCTTGGCGCATCACCCTCACCTGGCCGGTCATCAACCACGCCCGTTCGGTCTTCTTCCTCATTTCCGGCGAGGATAAGGCCGCTGCTGTGCGAGATGTCCTGACCGGGCCGCTCGATCCGGAACGCCTGCCCAGTCAGTTGATATGGCCTTCCAGCGGTATACTTACTTTCATATTGGATAAGGCAGCAGCCGCGCTTTTACCCGCTACCGGCGGGCAGGGCTGCGGTGTTTTAGAGAGGGAGCGATGATTCTGGCAGGCGATGTAGGCGGCACCAAGGTTCACCTGGCGCTCTATGACTTTATCAATGGAAAACCGGAACCTGCCCGCGAGGAGCGCTTCGCGGCCAAAAACTACTCCGGGCTGGAAGAGATTGTCAAAGAGTTTCTCGGTGCTACCAAGGTCACCTCGGCTTGTTTCGGCGTACCCGGCCCGGTGCGCGATGGCCGCCTGCGCCTCACCAACCTTCCTTGGACTCTCGACAGCCGCGAGCTGTCGGTCAGTCTTGGCATTACATACGTCTTCCTCATCAACGATCTCGAAGCCAACGGCTACGGCGTGGCCGAACTCTCTGCCGACCAGATCTACACGCTCAGCGAGGGCGACCCCAGCCAGATCGGCAATCGCGCGCTGATCGCCGCCGGTACCGGCCTGGGCGAGGCCCTTCTCATCTGGAATGGCCGCAGCCACGTTCCTTACCCCTCCGAGGGCGGCCACGCCGACTATGCCCCGCGCAACGAAGACGAGATCGACCTGCTGCGCTTTCTCAAGCAGAAGTACAACGGGCGCATCAGCCAGGAGCGCGTGGTCAGCGGCCCTGGCCTGACCAACGTCTACGAATTTTTGCGCGAAGTGCGCGGCATCGACGAGCCGGCCTGGCTCGCCAAGCGCATGGCCGCAGAAGATCCCAACGCCGTCATCACCGAACTGGCCATGGCCGCCAAAAGCGAAATCTGCGAACATGCACTGGATATGTTCGTCTCCGCCTATGGCGCCGAGGCCGGCAACCTGGCCCTCAAAATCCTCTCCGTGGGCGGAGTCTACGTCGGCGGCGGCATCGCCCCCCGCATCCTCGACAAGCTCAAGGACGGCGCCTTCATGAAGGCCTTCACCGGCAAAGGCCGCCTCAGCCAGTTGCTGGTGAATATGCCGGTGCGTGTGATTCTCGAGCCCCGCGCCGCCCTGCTCGGCGCTGCCGCCTACGCTGAAGCCCGCGCCGCCCAAATCAGCGGCATCTCCCCCCGCGCTGCCTCGGTCAAGTTTTAGGGAACTTCTGATGAAGCCGGCATTTTGAAAGGGCACGACTTCACAACTTGCGGAAAAATGCAAACGGTGAAGCAAGAAGTGTCAGGGCACGACTGGTAGGTCAGGGTTTTAACCCTGACTGCCGCAAGAGCAACAATATAATCGTTGGGCTTTAGCCCCTGAGGGAAGGTTTTTCCGGAGGGAGCAGGGGTTTTTAGACCCCTGATAGAGTGCGTATTAACGTGGCCTTTAGGCCCGAGCCTTAACGGCAAGGCAGGCATCTCCGCCGATATGTCGCTGCGTCTTTCCGCCGCGCTGGGAACCCACGCCGAAATCTGGTATGAGCTGCAAACCGACTACGATATGTGGCAAGCATCCCAGAAAAAACAGCCCAAAATCGAGCCTTTCAGTCGAGCGGCTTAAAACCAGGTCACAAAACCGGGATGTGGGATTCCTGATCTACCTTCCCAGCGTATAAATCACATTGACCGTGGTCTCCACCTCTACCGGCTCGCCGTTCAGCAGGTAGGGCTTGTACTCCCAATGAGAGACAGCCTCCTTAGCAGAGTCAATTAGCAGAGGCGAAGCAGACAAAATAACGCGCAGATCATGAATTTTTCCATCCTTGCCGATGGTGGCTTGTAACAATACTGTGCCTGAGACACGAGCGTCCTTGGCAATCTGGGGGTAGATGGGAGCCGGTTTCTTGAGTAACATGCCATTCATAACTCCCGAAGTAATTTGTAACTTGTCGAATTTCACGACAATGGCATCCTTGGATGGCGTTAACGCCGGATCAGATAGGTCCAGGGACGTGATTGCATCCACTGTTGCGGAAAGTAATTCTCGTTTTCCGTAATAAACATGAATGTCGCGAGCCAGATACCTGTTCTGAACTTTGACGATATGTTTGAATTCCGTGGTCACAGCACTGTAGTCGTAGGTCAACAGCAAAGCTGGTAATTGTGGATCGAAACAATAAGTAGGAGATGAACCAAGAGGCAAATTTTCAGTCTTTGGACCTTCAACCCTCAGCGGAATCACCATAACGCATGGAACTTTAACTTTACCTAACGAGATAGTTTCGCGGTCTAGGCGGGACTTTGAGAGATCCAGTAATATCTTGGACGGCAACGGCGAAAGAAAATCGGAGTCTAGTTTTTCTTCAAAATATCCGAGCTGCTCGCCTGTTTCCTGATGCGCAAAACCGTCTGCCGTATGCCATTCCGTATGCGTCACGCCAGGCCGTGTCCACGTGCTGCGATAGACCTTTGGCGCGGCCCACCAGTATTCATAGGTCCCCTGCTCGTTGGGCTTGCCCTTCTCGTCGTAAAGCTGGTAGGAGGCCTTCAAGTGCCAGGGCTTCAACTCCGGCGAAGTGAAGTCATAGAACGGCGCGGCAGCCGCCAGGATTTCGCGAGGGTCGTTCGGTAGTCCCGGTCCGGCGCTGGCAGTCGTCTGGGCGAACCCCGGCAGCACAACCGCCAGATACAAAGCACAATAATAGAGCAGACGCATGATGCCGATAGGGTAACATCGATGGGCGCCAGTTCCCGTTCTTGTAATCTGGGTTAGCAGCGTTTGCACCATCGTCGAAGGCAGTTGGCCCCACCGCAGGTGGTTGCAGATAATTACCCTCTTCCGGCGCACAATTAAAGCATGAACAAGGACCAGAGGCGCGGGCTTTTACTGACCACTGTACACTGTTCACTGTCCACTGAAAGGGGTACCCCCCTACCCCCCCTTATATATTTTCAAACCTTGCAGATAATTATAACTAGCTTAGAATCAGTAGATTACAAATGGGGCCGTCCCACTATGTGAAACTGCGACCTTACGCACGTTTGCCTGGGATTCCGCTAATCCGTCAGCCGCAACAGGCCAGCGTGTGGTTCTGCCGCTAGGTCGTTTCCGTCATCGCTACGGTGTGCTTGCTCATCTGTGCGGTGCGCTCCAGTTTTTCCCAGTTGAATGGCTTGCCGTCGATGGCGCGTTTGAGGGTCCTGAATAAAACGATGGAGAAAAGCTGGCGGTAGGCGAAGCGTTGCAGCCAGATGTGGAAGAGCAGCCAGCCGTCTCCCTTGTTGGCGGGATGGCGGCGCTCCAGAGAGAAGGCCACCGACGAGGTGATGAAGTCGATGACCATGAAGCCGAGGAAGTAAACCAGCAGCTTGTAGAAGTCGGCGGGCGAAGCGGAGAGGGGATGATAGTAGCGGTCGATGAAGTAATGGACGATGCCGGCCACGAACATGAGATCGATGAAGGGAGAGACCAGCGGCAGCAGCATCTGGAAGATGAGGATGTTGGGCAGCGCGAAAAATCCCATGGCCTTGTTGCGGACGAAGGCGGCGCGATGCTTCCACACGGCCTGTAAAATTCCGAAGGACCAGCGGAAGCGCTGGCGCATCAGGCCGCTGGCGTCGATGGGGGCCTCGGTGAAGGCCAATGCGCGATCTTCGTAGACGACTTTGAGTTGCTGTTCGAGCAGGTTCATGGTGAGGTCGGCGTCCTCGGCCACAGTGTTGATGGGGTATCCGCCGGCAGCTTTGACGGGCGCGGTGCGCCATGCGCCGATGGCGCCGGGAACAACGGTGACAACGTTGAATAAATCAAGAGCGCGGCGCTCGAAGTTTTGGCTGGTGATGTATTCCAGCGCCTGCCACCGGGTCCATAGGTTGACGCGATTGCCCACCTTGGCGTTTCCGGCGACAGCGCCGACGAGCTCGTCCTCGAAGTGCGGGATGAGCTTGCTGATGGCGTCGGGAGCGATCACGGTGTCGGCGTCGATGCCGACATAAAATTCCTCGGTCAGGCGGTCGAGGGCGAAGTTCAGCGCGGCAGCCTTGCCTTCGTTGGGTTTGGTGAGCACCTCAACGCGGCCGTCGGCAATCTCGGCCTTGTAAGCCTCGCGCGCAACATCGAAGGTGTGGTCGCTGGAGCCATCATCAATGACAATGATGCGCAGGTTGGCGTAATCGGAGTTGAGCACCGAGCGAACCGTGCGCACGATGACCTTCTCCTCGTTGTATGCGGGGATGAGGACGGCGACGCGGGGATTGAATCCGGGCGAGGCTACGGCGTGGGGGCGCCTCATGCGCTCGATGACCGCGAAGATGCCCACCAGCACGAGGCGCGCGCTCATCAGGATGTCGCCGATATAGAAGACCAGCAGGATGAACTCGCCGACGACGGCCAGGCTGGAAAAGGCGATGGAGTCAGGCAGAGCTTTCACTCGATCCCAGAACCCGATCCGGGGCATTACCTCGGCGGTGGTTTTGCCCAGCAGCGAGGAGACGTTGACAAAGGTATAGCCGTGCGCGCGCAGCGTGTCGATGAGGACGGGCAACGCGGCGACGGTGGCGGAGCGGTCACCTCCGCCGTCGTGGAGCAGGATGATAGAGCCACGGAACTGCGGCTTATCCTTCATCTCTTCGATCCGGTTGAGGATGATCTGGGTGATTACGGCGGGAGTTTTGCGCGGATTCTCGTCCCAGTCGCGAGTGTCCAGCTTGCTGCCGATGATGGTGTATCCGTCCTTCTGGATGCGCACGATGGGGGCGGCCTGGTCGTCGGTATCCGGATCCTCGTCGATGTCGTAAGGGGGACGGAAGTAGAGCGGCTGGATGCCCAGCTTGCTGGTGAAAAGGCGCTCGGTGAACTTGAGCTCGAGGTCCAGTTGGCGATTGGAAATTTCGCTGATGTCGGGATGAGTCCACGTGTGGTTGCCGATCTCATGGCCCTCGCGGACGACGCGCCTCAGCAGGCCGATATTGTCCTGCGCCTCGTCGCCGATGATCATGAAGGCGCCCTTCACGCCCTTGTCGCGGAGAATATCGAGAATTTTAGGCGTCCACTTGGGATCGGGTCCGTCATCGAAAGAGAGCGCGACCTGGTTGGGATGGTAGCCATACTCCTCGATGGTGTAGGTGCGCGGGTAGGCGTCCATGTTCTCATCGACGATGAGCTTCTTACCGGGGTCGCTCTCGTCGGGGTCGGCCGTGACGCTGCGCTTGCCCTGCTGGGGCAGGTTGGTGATGCGGATAATGTCACCTTCGCCCTCGTCGTCCACATCGTGGCCGGGCTGGACCTGGCCGAGGGCATCGAGCGATTCCGCGTTGGTGGGCTTGTCCCAGACGTTCCACAGGGAGCGGTCCTCCTCGCCCAGCCGCCACAGGGCAAAGGTTTGCAGGCCGAGCTGGCGGGCGGCGCGCATCTGGTTGAGCAGCGTCACGCCATCCAGGAACCACACCACGTGGCGCTGATTCAAGTCCTCGTCGTCGTACTCGAAGTGGGGGTTGAGCGTGTCGGAATCAAAGTCCAGGCCGGATTCGGAATCACTGGCGCGCTGCCATGCCTCGGAGACCGAGATGTCTTCTGAACTCAGAACCTCCGCGGGCTTGGAATGTTTTCTCTCCCTGGGATTGGGAATGGGGAGCGTCCAGTCGTAGCCGTAGTTGCCCATGGCGCAGATGAGCTTCTCTTTGGGCACAATCTTGAGCACGCGTGTGAGGTTGTTGACAAACCAGTCCTGGCTTGCAACTGGTCCGGGCTCGGCTGTGTGCTGGTCGTAGTTCATCAGCACAATGCCGTCGGAGTTGGCGGCTGTCATCCTCAGGCTTTGGTCATCGGTCGAGGCCGCCATGCTCACATACAAACGCAGATTCCGCTGATGCAGGTCGGCGTAAAGCTCCCGGATAAAACTCATATAAGCCGGGTAGGCGTTCGCGGGCGCGTCCTCGATGTCCAGCGACAGGCCGCGATAGGCCGGATAAGCCGTGAAAAAGCGGATCAACTGCTGGCGCAGCGCGGCCCGCTTGTTCTCATCGATGAACTCGGCGGCGATGCCGGGTTCAAAGGATTGTGTATTCGGGTTGAAGTTAGTCAGGTGGGGAAATATTTCCGTGTCTACTTTGGCCCCCGCGATGACTCGCTTGACCCTGTTCATGTCGTCGGGATCGTGGACCGTAGCGCCGTCTACAATCGGATATTCGTGGATGTTGTCGCTGGCCATCGTCATCAGCGAGCCCGAGGATGCGTCAATGTGCAGCCACTCGGGAAAAAGCAGATCGATCTGGTGGACGTGCTCTTTCAAGGAGGAGTAGCTGGCGGGATCGTCCTGAACGTAAAACGCTGCGCGCAAACCCTCGCCGGTGTTGAAGGGAATATCGGAGGGCTTGCGCGTTGTCTTGCGGCGCGTGGGGCGCTGTTTTTTTACGCCATGAGGCGCGATGGGGCGCTCGGGCAAAGCCTTGTAGTTGTGCCTGGGGATGGGCAGCAGCAGCTCGGGTAACTGCTGATAGCGCAGCACATTCAGGATAAAAACCGCCAGCACCAGCGTGAAAATCACGGCGGTCGCGTCGAAAATGCGGCGCAGGCGTTTCCAGCGCTTTCGTTCAGGGTCGAGGAATATCTGGCTTTCCTGCATGTGAGGCCTGGTTTATCCTTGCCGCGAAAAATTTTGCGCTGGCGCCGCGGTCGGTTGGGGTGCCCGATGCTTTACTGGGTGACTTCGGTGGTTTTGCTGTTCGTCTTCAAGGTAAATGCGCCGGCCGGCAAAGGCTCATTGACCTTGATTTTGAAGTACACGCAGACCTTGTACTCGCCCGAGCTGAAGTTGAGAACCTGCTTCAGGCTTACGCCGCGTTCCGGGTCCACCCACATGGTGACTTTGGAGAGATTCTGGCGAATCGCGGCGTCTCTGGGGACCAGCTCCAGCATTTCAGTCTTCACCCCGTCGAGCGTTTCCGGGCCGAGATAAGTTATCTCCCACTTCTGCTCGAGATCCTTTCCGCTTGCGCCGAATCCGAGCATGAACCAGCTTTCGTACTTGCTGGCCTTGGTGAGCGTCGTGACCTGGTTAATCAACGGTTCATAGAGCTTGACCACTCCGCCGGAGTAGACGTAATCCTTGGGCACCGGCTTGTTGTTGACCTCGCGGATGTGCGCGGCCATCTGGAAGGCCCCCGCTTTGCGCTCGTAGTAGACCGTGCCCCTCTGCACCACCGTGTCGGGCACCGGGTCGGTTTCGACGGAATCAAACTGGAAGTCGGCGGAGGTAGAGCGGAAATTTTTCGCCGCTTCGTCCAGACGCCGCAGCACCCTGTCCTTCTCCTTTTCATTGGGCGTGGCAGGCGCGGCCAGGGCGGGGCGCAGCGTGAGCAGAAGCAACGCGATCAAAGTGGGGAAGAGAAATTTACTTGCCTTGTGCATGGATTTCCTTATTCACATTCATTTACTGCTAGCGGTCCACTGTTCACTGTTCACTGCCTTTACCGGTGCGCCCAGACCTTCCAGGTCCAATTGCCTTGAGCGTCCTGCGCGGTTTCCCAGCGCGTGACAAAGACGGCATCGCCGGTGACCGGCTCGATGGCCTGGCGCAGGGCCTTTTTCACCACTTGGTTGGAGGCCGTGGTTTTCAGGTCGAGATTCACGTCCGCGGCTTGCACGGTGACGACAAAACCACGCTCGCCGGTGCCGACGACCTGGATGGGATGGAGAGGCCCGCCGGAGGGCGAGGGCCTGTCGCCGTAGTTCCACAGATGCGGCGTGACGAAGATGAACAACAAGATCAGCGTCACCATCACGTCGTAGTGAAAACAGCCGCGTGGGTAGGTCCAGTAAAAATAGCTTTTGAAAATTTTGCTCATGACTTCCTTACCTTGTGATGCATTTGAGGCCGCCCATGTAGGGCTGGAGCGCTTCTGGAATCAGGACCGAGCCGTCGGCCTGCTGATAGTTTTCGACGATGGCCAGCCAGGTGCGTCCCACGGCCAGCCCGCTGCCGTTCAATGTGTGGACAAACTCGGGCTTGCCCTTTGGACCGCTTGGCCGGTAGCGGATGTTGGACCGCCGCGCCTGGAAGGCCTCGAAATTCGAGCAGGAGGAGATCTCCCGGTAAAGCTGCTGACCCGGCAGCCAGACCTCGAGATCGAATGTTTTGGCCGAGGAGAAGCCGGTGTCGCCGGTGCAGAGCAGGACGCGGCGATAGGGCAGCTTGAGGGCTTCGAGAATCTCTTCGGCGTCGCGAGTCAATTTTTCGTGTTCGGCGTCGGAGTCCTCTGGCCGCGTGAACTTGACCAGCTCAACCTTCTGAAACTGGTGCTGGCGGATAATGCCGCGCGTGTCCTTGCCCGCCGCTCCAGCTTCGGCGCGGAAGCAGGGCGTGTAAGCCGTCAGCAAGATAGGCAACCGCGCTTCGTCGAGGATCTCATCGCGATAGAGGTTGGTAACGGGAACCTCGGCAGTCGGAATCAGCCAGTGATCGTTGTCGCGGAACTCGCCGCGGGCGACAGCCTCAGAATCAGTATCGGAGCAGCGAAAGAGGTCCTCTGAGAACTTGGGCAACTGCCCGGTCCCGAACAAACTCTTGCTGTTGACCATGAAGGGCGGCAAAACTTCCGTGTAGCCGTGCTTTGTGGTGTGCAGGTCGAGCATGAAGCTGATGAGGGCGCGCTCCAGCCGCGCTCCCGCGCCCATGTAAACGGCAAAACGCGCTCCGCTGATTTTGGCCGCGCGTTCCAGATCGAGGATGCCCAACGCCTCGCCCAGCTCCCAGTGCGGCTTGGCTTCAAAATCAAACACCGGCTTCTCGCCCCATGTCTTCACCGTGAGATTGTCGGCCTCTGAGTTGCCGGTAGGCACTTCGTCGCGTGTGAGGTTCGGTATTCCGGCGAGAACCTGGCGCATCTGATCGTCGAGATGCGCGGCGGTTTGGTCCAGCGTGTCGAGCTGGTCCTTGAGGGCGCGGGTCTCGTCCATCACGGCCGTCGCGTCCTGACCGGCCTTCTTCAGCGCGCCAACCTGCTGGCTCAACTCGTTGCGGCGAGCCTTGAGGCGTTCAGAGGTGGTGATAGCCTCGCGGCGGCTGGCGTCGAGGACGCGAAAATCCCCCAGCAGCGCAGCCGGGTCAGCCCCGCGCGCACGCAGTTTCTTCTCAACGAGTTCCAGGTTGCCGCGTACAAATCCGAGGTCGAGCATCGCACTTCTAGTTTACTCGAAGGGATGGAAGGTTGGACACCCGCTTCTGATTATGAATCATTATTCGCTGACCACTGATCACTGACCACTGTCTTACGGATGCTGCTCCACGGCGATGTTCACGCTGCTGGTGTTGCCGGTGACGGCCAGCCCCAGCAGGTCCGTGGCTACGCCGGCGAGCGATGCGGGGGAAAAGTTGACGGTGCCGTCGAGCGCGGAGCTGGCTGTGGCGGCCTGCGTGGCCAGCAGCGCTCCTTGTACGCAGGGGCCATGCGGGGCGCAAGGTGGCGTCCACGCGTAGAGAGCCTGATAGAGCGTGACCGTGCCGCTGGCCATGGGATTTCCGTCCATATCGAGGACGCGCAGGGTGATCTGGGCGGGGGTTCCGCTCACCGCCAGGCTCTGTGAGGTTCCGGAAACAGCCACGAGGGTGGCGTACTCCGGCCGTGATCCGAAGGCGGTGTATGTGATGCACTGCGAGGTTCCGTTGAGGCAGGCCGTAGCGGTGACCGTCTGTCCCTCGGCGATCGGCCCCACGGTGAGCGCCTTGGCGGCAATGCCGCTGGAGTTGGTGGTGACCGCGCCGCTCTGGAAGGTAATCCCGCTGCCGGTTGTCTGCCAGGTAACGGACTGGCCGCTGAGGGGATTTCCGTTGTTGAGCACCAGGGCCTGCGTTGTCCAGGTGAAGGTGGCTCCGGCGGCCAGCGAGAGCATGGGCGTGAGCGAGGCCAGGGCGGGCGGCGTTCCGCCATAAAACTCAGTTCTCAGACTCGTGGAGCTGTTGGTGAGCGAGGCGGTGACCGTCGACCATGCGCTGCTGGTAGCCGTCACGTTCATCGTGGCGCGTCCGTCGCCGGTTGCGGTCACCGTGCAGGTGGCCAGGCCGCAGCCCAGCGTGGCGCTCCCGCTGGTGACGGTGTAGATGACCGAGACGCCGCCAGCGGGGTTGAGATTAGAGTCCAGAGCGAGGACGGTGAAGGGCTCTGGTACGCCAATGGGAACCGAGCTTGAGGGCGCGGTGAGCAGGGTGAGCGAGTCGCCGCTGCCCGCGTCGTAACTGATGCCGCCGGTGATGATGGCGGAGGCGTAGTAGATGGGCAGATCGTCCACCTCGACGTTGACCGAGCCGGTGACGCCGCTGGCTGCCACTGGGGCGACGGCGGTGATTTCGTTGGGTGAGATGCTGGTGATCAGGGCCTGTTGACCGCCGACCTGCACCGTGTCCGTGAAGCGAAAGCCCATGCCGTGAATGACGATTGGTCCGCCGGAAGCGGGCAGGCGCTGGGGCTGGACGGTGTCGGCGTAGAGCACCCAGCCTTCGTAAGCGTAGTCGGGGCGGCCGTCGCCGCGCTCGTCGGCAATACCCAGACGCACGATGTCGTCGCCCGCGGCGGAGACTTGCAGCCAGCTCTCGCCGGTGGCCAGGCCGTTGATTCCGGCCTCATAGCCGACAGCCGTGGAACCTACCGCATCGAAGGCGTCCCAAACGCCCAGTGAGGGCATCGCCTTGGCGTCCGTGGGAGTGCCCGTCTCATCCAAGGCCAGGGTGACCACGGTGAAGGAGCGCCCGCCGCGAACGGGGAAGATAAACCAGTCGGTCTGTCCCACCTGGCTGAGCCGCCCGGCCCAGAGGCCGCTAACGGGCATCGTGCGCGGCTGGGAGTGGCTTCCGATGGCATCGTTGTAGTCGCCCGTGGCCGAGTCGGCCACGTTGACGGTGAGACTCTGCGAACTGCCCGCCGACATCGACGGAACCGGGATGGCCGCGAGCGTTCCCGATGGCTCCGGCGAGCCGTCGAGGTAGGGGCCGACGGAATTGTTGAGGATGTAATTGGGGCTTACTGCCTCGAAGGTGACCTGGTAGTTGGCGGTGCTCACGCCGGGAGGCAACGGCATTTCGCTCAGGTCGAAAAAGCCTTGCGTGGAGGCGGCGTTCGATCCCCATTGGGTAAGCAGATTGTGATTGACATCAGTCCAGCCGGTGACCGGGTTACCGTGATTGCCGTTGAAGGAGACGCCGGAGACAGCGGTCACCGTGTATTGATAGAGCGGGTTGCCGTTGGAGTCCAGCGGCCGGGCGACGACGTTGACGCCCTGCATTCCCGCGCCGGTTTTAAAGCTGATGGTTCCTTGAATGGAAACTGTGTTTTCGGCGGTAATCTGCTTGCCGGGAAAGCTGGCGAGGTTGCCGGCGGTGATGGTGTAGAGGCGGTTGAGGGCGGCGATGTCGTCCCAGCGCAGCACCGTGGGGTTGGGGATGCATGCTCCGCCGCTCGCGCCGCACAGGCCGCTGACGGGCTGCATCACCGGCCAACCGAGGGTACCGTTTACTTCGCCGTTCGTGAGCGCGCCGGGGTTCACCTGCGCATAGTCCAGTCCGAGTATCCGCCCGAAGGCCCGCTCCAGCTCAAAGCTCATCATCTCGAGCAAGTTGGCGTTGGTGGCGCACAGACCGTTTAGCAGGATGATGCCGTGCGCCATGGTCGAGTCGGGGTTGACGTTATCGATCCAGACGTAGACGCCGTTGTTCTGGCAACTGTTTTGCTGGCTGACGCCGGCTCCGTACAGGGCGTTGATGATGGTGCCGTCGGCGTCGAAGATAATGCCTAGCGGATAGCTGGTGGCCGAGGGGGTAATGTCGGCCGGCTCAATGAGGACGCCAAGCTGGCTGGTCTGCTCGTTGGTCACGGTAAAGTTTGTGCCGCTGATGAGGATGTTGGAGCCGCTCACATCCTCGTTTAACGCACCCTTGTCGGTCAGCGTGACTCCGGCGGTGGGAATCGCGTTCCACAAAGCGGCCGCCGCATCGACCATGGCCGTGGCCTGTGCATTGGTGACCGAGGAGTTCAGCGGTCCCTGATCCACGTAGTAGTTCAACTGGCCGTTGGCCCAGTGAACGGGCTGGCCAATCACTCCCGGATTGAAGTAGCTGACCCCGGCCACATACTTGGGCCCGCCAGCTACCGCCGAGACCGGCATAAGAAGCAAGGCCAGAAGCCAGGCCGCCGTGCGGCGGCGGAGGTTTTTTGGGGGGGAGGACATGGCCGGCGCTCCAGAGCGAAACTGGCGGGCCGTCTTGGAATTTTCTTAGGAAAACGGACCAGAGAAGAAGGCGGACCCAGTCTATTTATCGGCAAAGCGCATTTTGGCTGGAAAACTTTAAGTAACAAGAGCTTCCATTAGATTTTGTTGTGATGCGGAGCAGGATCAGAGTCAAAGACGGCCTGAAAATCATCAAAACAAGTGGGCTGGGCTTAAGAAACGAAAGTCTCGCCTCGGCAAGAGCTAAAATCAGGCAGGGAAAGCACATGACAGAGATTCGTTCGACCGTAATTCTAGGCTCCGGCTGTGCCGGACTCACCGCCGCCATCTACACCGGCCGCGCCGGCCTTAACCCATTGATTCTGGAGGGCCACGAGCCGGGCGGCCAGCTCTCCATGACCACCCTGGTGGAGAACTTTCCCGGCTGGCCGGAGGGCATTCAGGGGCCGGAACTGATCGACAACATGAAGAAGCAGGCGGCGCGCTTTGGCGCCACCTTTCAGCTTGCCCACCTGAACCAGGTGGACCTGAAGGAGAATCCCTTTCGGCTGCAAACCTCGGCTGGCGAGATTCTCACCCGCACGCTGATCATCGCCAGTGGCGCGAGCGCGCGCTGGCTGGGATTGAAGAGCGAGCAGGCGCTCATCGGGCATGGCGTTTCGAGCTGCGCCACGTGCGACGGATTTTTCTTTCGCGGCAAGGAGATTGCCGTGGTGGGCGGGGGCGATTCGGCGATGGAAGAAGCGCTGTTTCTGACGCGTTTTGCCTCCAAGGTGACTCTGCTGCATCGCCGCGATGGCTTTCGCGCCTCGAAGATCATGCTCGACCGAGTGCAGGCTCATCCGCAGATCGTTTTACGCCCCAACACGGTGATTGAGGAAGTGCTAGGCGTAAATGAAAAGGAAGTGAAGGGACTCAAGCTGCGCGATGTGACCACCGGCGAGCAGAGCACTTTGGCCATCAGCGGATTGTTTTTGGGCATCGGGCACGAGCCGAATACCAAGATGTTTGCCGGGCAGATTGATCTGGACGACGACGGCTACATCCGGACCACCGGCAATGTGCTGGTGACGAACAAAGGCGTGGTGGTTCCGGGTGTCTATGCCTGCGGCGACGTGCAGGACCGGCGCTATCGCCAGGCCATCACCGCCGCCGGCTCGGGCTGCATGGCGGCGCTGGAAGCGGAGAAGTTTCTGGAAGAGCAGGGATTTTGAGCAGTCTGAGCGACAATTTCGAACTACTTGAACAATCCGCCGTGCCCCATCCATTTCGCGTACTGTGCGAAATGGATGGGATACCCAGAATCTTGACAGGCACTCATTACAGGGAGCGGAATCAAGTACGATGACGACGCTGGCTGACAATCTCGAACGTCTGGAGGAGGCAATCACCGCCGCCTGCCGTCGCGCCGCTCGCCCCCGCGCCGAAGTCGAGCTGATGGCCGTCACGAAAACCTGTCCTGCGGCGACGGTGGCTTATGCTGCCGCGCTGGGGTTGAGTCTCTTCGGGGAAAATCGCGTACAAGAGTTTGCGAGCAAGGCGGCGAAAGTGGAGTCACTGCGCAAGGGTGCGAAGCCGATTCGCGTGCATCTGATCGGGCATCTGCAATCGAACAAAGCGGCGCGCGCGGTGGAAATTTTTGACGGGATCGATTCGCTGGATTCGCTGCGGCTGGCCGAGCGGCTCAACGAAGCAGCGGGCAAGCTGGCTAGGCGGCTGCCGGTGCTGATTGAGATAAAGCTCAGCCTGGAGGCGAGCAAGAGCGGGCTGGAGCCGGAGTCATCCGAAGCTTTGGAACTGCTGGAGCGGCTGCCGGATCTGGAACATCTGCAAACGCGCGGGCTGATGACGATTGCGCCGCTGGGAGTGCCTGAGGCCGAGACGCGGGCCTGCTTTAGACGATTGAGTAGGCTGCGCGAGCGCTGGGCAGCAGCGCATCCGAGGCTCTCGCTGGATGTGCTTTCGATGGGCATGAGCGAGGATTTTGAACTGGCCATCGAAGAGGGCGCGACGCGCATCCGCGTGGGCACGGCGCTCTTTGGCGAGCGTATCATGCCATGAGCATCAAAACAGTGCGCGCAGGATTGAAGGGTATGGGCTTTACAGCTTGCAGAAAATGCAAACGATGGAGCAAGAAGTGTCAGGGCACGACTTTAGTCGTGCCGCAATGTGCCCCGAGATGAAACAGGGCTTTAGCCCCTGAGGAAAAATCTGGCAAACTTGGTTAATCCCGCATCCGGTTTCATGCTGCGCTCGACCGTGGAGGGCGTCACCCTGGCCGTTCGCGCGCAACCCGGCGCGAAGAAGACTGCCATCACCGGCATCTATGGAGAGGGACCGTCTGCGCAACTGAAGATCGCCGTCCACGCGCCGCCTCTCGAAGGCCGCGCCAACCAGACGCTGATTGCGTTTCTGGCCGAGACGCTGAGCGTGCCGAAGAATGCCGTGGAACTAAGGTCGGGCGAGTTGTCGCGGAGCAAGGTCTTTTTGCTGCGCGGGGTAACGCTGGAACGGGCGGAAGAGGCGCTGTTGCGATTTATATCGATGCGTGGGCCACACTAAATCTAGTCACAAATGATTCAGTCTGTAAGCGAAGATACGACGAATCTCAAATAAGTAAATTATTTACTTGCTAATTGAATCTCAGATAGCGCATATTTAGACATTCATTCTCCGATTATCCATACTATATGAATCGCTGAGATTCCTGCTCCACACAATGGAGATGAGTCCACGCCGCATCCCGGCCTCTCTCTCCCTGCATCCGCAGCACAACGATCACAGTAGAACACTACTGAAACCTGTTTTTTGGAGAATCTGAGAATGAAAAAGTTAGCGATCCTTATAATCTCGTTCTTGGCCTTGGGTTCCGCGTCTCTCTGCGGGGCCACCAACATTACCTATCAAGTGAATCTTACCATCGGCTCCGGAACTGTCACTGGCGACATCGTCGCCTATCTCAGTATTAATGGGAATCCAATCCCCGAGATTGTTGACTGGAACCTGCTGCTGAGTGAGGGTGGCTCGTCGGAAGATCTAATCGGTGGCCTTGACTATCCGATCGGTCATGGAGGAAACTCCTCAATTTCCCCTGCCAATTCTGATGCTTTCACAGCAACAGCGACCCAGTTGTTCTTCAATTTTAGCTATGAACTTGGAGGAGTATATGGTAGCGGAGTTATGTTTAGCGGTAATGGTATTGCCGGTGATTATGGTGCATTATGTTTATTAGGGTCAAATCAAAATAATGCTGGTTGCTTAGGAGGAAATGGGACTTCTCCAGGGGGAGAATATATGATCATGGACTGGTGGCTCGGCCCTGGCGAGCCTTACGCCCCCTGGGATGAGGGCCAATTCGTGCCCCTGTCTGGGATACAAGTAATCGGCAACGTTGAATCACCCGGTTCGCCCGTTCCCGAGCCGTCCAGCTTTCTCTTGTTTGGTTCTGGTCTATTGGGAATGGCGGGAATGATCAAGCGCAAATTCCTCGCCTGAAATTTCATTTAGTCGAAACACTTCGAGTACCCCATCCTTTCCGCGTCCTTTGAGGAAAGGGTGGGACATCGCCAAGCCTCGATACGGCCTAAACAGCCCGAATCTCCATCGTTTTGCCCAGCGCCTTGAGGGCGCTGGCGATGCCGTCAATGCGGGATGTGTGGCGTATATTTGTCAGCCGGTTAACCTCCTGCGGTGTGGTCCGCAATCTCCGCGCCAATTCAACCGGCCTGACCTTTTGGCGGAGCATTTCATTCAACAGGAGCACCTTGGCGGAAAGACTCGCGGACAACTCAATCACCGCTTGTCCGTGCTTCGCTTTAGATGGTTCTGGGACCGGACGC
Organism: Occallatibacter sp.; assembly: GCA_049522175.1. GTDB lineage: Bacteria > Acidobacteriota > Terriglobia > Terriglobales > Acidobacteriaceae > Telmatobacter. The sequence goes on from JBEKOC010000003.1 coordinate 112,784, forward strand.
CGATCTTCAAAATAGAACTCCATCGCCAATTCAAGAGCCTCTTTTGCCATCACTAAAGCCTCTTCACGGTCCTTGCCCTGGGTGAGCGCCTCGGGAATATCGGGGAAGTTCACCTTGACGAACTTTCCGTCCTGGGTCAATGTCACTGGATATGCTCGCATAGGACGCTCCTTTACTTCAGTCCAAGTTGCTTTTTAATGTCCTCAACTAGGCCTTTGCCGATTTCCTTGTGGTGCATGGGCAATATTGACTGGCGGCCATTTAGATAAACCTTCATGTGAGAGCCTTCGAACTTACCGAATGTCGCTCCCTGTTCCTTCAGCCAGCGCTTGAACTCGCTGCTCTTCATAAATTATAATATAAACAATATTGTTTATAACGTCAAGAGGGAATAAACAAAGTTGATGACACTTCGATAGATTTTTCGCGGGCTTGGGCTCCGGCTGCAATAATCGCCCGCAACCTGCTACACTCTCCCTCGTTATGATCCTCGCTTGCCTGCTCATCGTGGTCGTCTCTTACCTGCTGGGTTCGGTTCCCAGCGGCTACGTGCTGGTCCGCCTCTTTCGCCACCAGGACATCCGCCAAACCGGCAGCGGAAACATTGGCGCCACCAATGTTCTGCGCTCCGGCGGCAAGGGCCTGGCCGCGGCCACCTTTTTCATGGACATGCTCAAAGGCTGCCTGGCGGTCTGGCTGGGCGGCGTGCTCGGCCACCTGCTCGCGCCTGCCGCCGCGCCGGACAACATGCGGGCGTTGGCCGCGCTGGTTGCCGTTCTGGGACACATCTTTCCGGTGTGGCTGGGCTTCAAAGGCGGCAAGGGAGTGGCCACCGGATTTGGCGTCTTCCTCGTGGCGGCGCCGTGGGCGGCGCTGGCGGCCATCTCCGTCTTCTTCGTGGTGCTGGCGCTCAGCCGCTACGTCTCGCTGGCCTCCATTCTGGGCGCGGCTAGTTTTCCGCTCTTTGCCTGGTGGTTGGGATACGGCAACAGGCTTCCGTTTTTCATCGCCGTTCAAATCGCCGTTGCCCTGTTGTTGATCGCCAAGCACCACCAGAACATCCGCCGGCTACTGGCCGGCACTGAATCCAAGCTGGGAGCTAAAAAGCCCGCATGAGCCGCATCACAATTCTGGGTTCCGGAGCATGGGGAACCGCCATCGCCCTCTCGCTCGACCGGCGCGGCGGCCACCAGCTTACCCTGTGGGCGCACAGCGACGAGCTTGCCCGGCAGATTGTCGCTGAGGGCGAAAACAGGCTCTTTCTTCCCGGCTTTTCCCTTCCCGCTGGGCTCACCGTCACGAGCAAAGACGAAACGGTTGGCGAAGCGGAGATTGTTGTCTCGGTTATTCCCTCGGAGTTTCTCCGCGCCACATTTACACGCCTGCGCCCTCATCTGCGCGCTGGACAGATCATCGTCAGCGCCACCAAAGGCTTGGAGGACCGCAGCCTGCTGCGCATGACCCAGGTGATCGCCGCGTGCCAGGCGGAAACGGACGCTGGCCTCAAGCTGCCGATTGGAGCCTTCAGCGGTCCCAGCTTCGCGCAGGAGGTGGCTGAGGGGCAGCCCACCGCCATCACGGTTGCATTTGAGGACACGGCCATAGCGGCGTGCATCCAAGCGGAACTCGCCTCGGAGACTTTGCGGCTCTACACTTCCACGGACGTGATCGGCGTGGAGTTGGGCGGGGCGCTGAAGAACGTGATCGCCATCGCCGCCGGAGTTGCCGCCGGAGTGGGGCTGGGCTATAACTCCGCCGCCGCACTCATGACGCGAGGGATCGCGGAGATTACGCGGCTGGCCGTGGCCTGTGGCGGACGCCGCGAGACTCTGGCCGGCCTCTCCGGCGTGGGAGATCTGGTGTTGACTTGCACCGGTTCGCTCTCGCGCAACCGCACCGTAGGTCAGGAACTGGGCCGGGGACGCAAGCTCCCGGAGATTCTCGCCGGACTGGGCGGCAAAGTGGCTGAGGGCGTTCTGACCACGCGCGCCGCACTGGGGCTGGCGCGAAGGCATGAGATAGAGATGCCCATCACCGAGCAGATGGAGCTGATCCTGGACGAAGGCAAAGACCCCCGCGAAGCTATCAGGGATTTGATGCTGCGGCCCGGCAGGGACGAGCACTAGGGACTTCCTGCACTTATTGAACAAATATATGTTTCTCAAGGGCTTTTAAGACAAGCCACAACTCAATTGGCGGTGGTAAAGTGTGCAGGTACTCGGCGCAGGCGGTTTTGCGTCGTGAAAACCGGATGTTTTCACCCTGCGACATTCTCTTGACGACCGTGTGCGAAATGCACCTCTCTGCGAAAGGACAGAATATGTCACAGCGACTTTTTAAAATCGTCTTAACTTCTCTTCTTCTTGCATCGGTTTTATTGCTGGCGCGCGGGAATGCCACGGCCCAGAAGCCGGGGTCGGGCAGCGTGGTTGCTCTGCAGCCTCACGTACTCAAGTTCTCGCCCCAACTGACGCATGAAGCCCTGGTTGGAAGGCCCGACACGGACCTGATCGAGCTTTCCAACGGGCGGCGCATCCAGTTGGGCGACGTGCGGCGGATGCTGGCGCAATCGCAAAAGATTCGCGCGGCGGCGAGCGCTCCTCCGTCGGCTTTCAGAATTGCCCCGGCGGCCACTGGACTTCGCATCCAGACATCCACGGACCTGGGCAACGCGCTGCGAACCATGCGCGACACAGATACCGTGCAGTTGCCCTCGGGGCGGCGCGTGACGGTGGGCCAGATCAAGGCTCTGCAACCGGTGATTGAAAAGCGGCTGGGGCACAAGCTCGGCGAGCCGGCGACGACAGTGAAGCTCACCGGGCCATCGATCAAACTTGCACCGGCGATGACGGATGTGCAGTTGCACAAGCTGCTGCCCGCCAATCCGGCGAGCGAAACCATCCTGGAGTCTCCGCGTGGAACGCGGGTGACGGTGGGGCAGATTCAGCAGTACCTGCAGAGCACGGAAGGCGGGATGCCAACAACGATTCCTGCTCCCCCGGCGCAGAACGGGAGGCCGAAATGAAACACTCCCGCATACTGATTTTTCTGCTACTGCTGGGCGGAATTCTGTTTCCGGCCGCGGCGCGCGCGCTGGATACTCCGACGAAAGCGGAAGCCATCGCAGATATGTACAAGATCGAAAATATTCTGCTGAAGTATGACATTATTCCGCCGGAAGTGGCCAAGGACTACGACAATACCGTGGGCATTATTTCGTGCATTGACACAGCCAAGGACGAAGTCACGGTGATGGTTTGCATTGACAACTTCAAGGATACGTACATTGGAGAGGTGCTTCTGGCGGCAGTTCCCTCATGGTTCTGGGATCTTCTGAATGTTTACATCGATATCCGGACACTCAATATCCCGGATATGTTTTTGAACTGGACCGAAGCCGCCGTTTGCGCCCTTGTGGAAACGCTGGCGTCGGGCGTGGATATCTGCGGAATCATCGGAGAATTCATCGATGTTGGGGAGGATTTGTCAGAAATAACCAAAGCTGTGCTCAAATTTGCCGAAGAGATAGGCGCCGATGCGTGGCACTCGGTCAAATGCACGGTCAAACCATCGAGCTGCGAAGATAAGATGACGGGATTGCAAATCGCGTGGCGCGACTTCTTCCAGAACATCCTGACCAGCAACCAGGGATTTGCCTGGCGCACGACGCCACCCTACTCGCTCACCTGCCTGAACCAGATGGCATGGGGGCCGAATCTATCATTGACGGCGGCTCCCTGTGCGCAGGATACCTTCTGCTTCCAGTTGCAGACGCAGGTAATTGCGGCGGCGAATGTGATTCACACCAACGGCAGCTACTCGTCGACGCATGACAGCGACATAGCCCAAGCGGCGACGATGCTTGCGGACGGGGTAAACAAGCAATGGGACGCCAGCATTCTGGATCCCAACAACGGCTCGATGAAGTCCATCACAGTGGCGCGCAAGAACTTCATCGACACGCAGCAGGATGCGGCCGTGCGGCAGGTGGTGACAACGCCAGACGAGGCGGCGGTGAAAACACCGGCGGCTCTGGAAAGCTACATGACCAACTGGTGCGTGGCGAACTTCAGGGCGCAGGCACAGAAGACGGTTCTAGCCACGGTACCCGGGTTACCTGGCCAACCGGCGATCCAGGTGACACTTATGCCGAAGGTGGAGAACGTGGACTTCTGGTTGACGGCACCCACCTCCGTGAGCATGAGCCAGAAGGCAGCTTTCGAGAGTACGGCAAACTGGTGCCATAACGATTTTTATCTTGACCGGCGCGCAACCTCGCTTGTAAACCTCTTTGCACACCATCTCGTCAGCGATCTGGGCTGCTCACCTGCGGGGACGATCGCTCCTGCTGCGGGGGCCATAATTACGGGAGACCTGTGGTGCCCGACGACAGAAGCCTACAACCGCTGCACTGAGGTGATGGCCAGCCTCAACCTGGGGACGCCCCCAGTGCAGTGCAAAATCAAGCCGCTATGCCCGACCTTCGGCGGAGTGTACTACTGCAGCGATGGGGTGGCGTATCAGAGCTGCTTGGTTTGGGCGCGTCAGTCAGGCTACAACGACAGCACGAAACACTGCGGTTTCGACACCTCAGGCGAAGGACCGCTTCTGGCGAAGGAGATACGCTACTGGCTGGTCAAGGGGCAGCTTGAGAACGGCACGCTGGGGCCGCCGTCGAAGTTCGCGGCGTACTGCAGTGTAAACGGGCGGCCGGAAGAGGTGAAAGCTTCTTCGGGCGCCGTCCAACCGGGGAAGATGCAGAACATGGCGGGCGTGGTAACAGGCAGCGCGCAGGGGACGAGAACCGCGCCGGTTGCACTGCCGAATATGCCGCGGACCAGTCCCAGCGTTCTGGATTGCCCGCGGCCGACGCTGAAGCACTTGTGCGAGGTTGCTGTTCAAAAGTACCAGGCAGAAGCGAAGCTTCCGGTTGCCCTGGTTACCTGCACCGACGACCACGTTGATCCCGCATATCAGAAGATGGCAGACCAGGTGCAGAATTACGCGCGGGGTGTTGCGGGGCTGCACACCGGCCCTGACCCATTGCTGCTGACCGGCTATGCGCCGATCTGCCCGCAGGAGTTTGTCTGCGTCACTTCCGTCACGCCTTCAGTGGATGGAGTGAATGTGCCGACAATCCTGCTGCAGGGTTCGGCGCCGACACAACATGTAATACCGGTGGCGGGCGCAACCCATCGTTAACAGGAGGCGCGGGCAGGAAATCCCAACCAGGATGACCTGTCCGCGTGCAGCCTTCACGTAGCGGAAGAACGAGCAGATTTCGCAAACAAGACGCTTCAGCGCATCGTGGCCAATCAAGCCGGTGGCCCACAAATGTCCAGCACTCTATTCAGCGCAGGAAATGGCGGGATAGCAGCACGACACAGTACGAGGCGAAGCTCAGCAGGATGAGGCTGAGGATTGCGTTGGCGATGCGGAAAAAGACAGCGCCGATATGGCTGGGAATGAAACGAACGAGGAATATAAGAGTGATAAACCAGGATATCAGGCCGGTGCCGGCCATCAGCGCTCCCCAGCCCGGAGCACTGTTGCCCAGGATTGAATAGGCAAAGGGGAGCCAACTGGATGTGACTCCAATCCAGTAAAGCATGGTTAAGGGGTTGAAGATCGTCAAGGCCGCAGCTTTGGCGGCTTCACCGGCAAAGTGCGATGGAGTGTGGCCTGTGCTCCAGCGTTTGCGAGCTTTCTTGTAAGTCCGGCGGGGATCCTTGAAGACAAGAAGCAGGAAGTATATTCCCACCGGAAACAGAAGAGCTGCTCCAAAGGCCGCTAAGACAACCTGAAGATTCGGGTTCGACAGGCCGTGCAGCAGGTACCTTCCCCCGAGGAGGGCCAGGGAAAAGAGAACCAGATCGCTGAACACAGAGCCGATTCCGCAGGCAAGTGTGTGCCTCCAACCGGCGGCTATCCCACGGCGGATCGCCATCATGTTGACGGGACCAATTGACGCGGCTGCCGCCAATCCCATTAAAAATGCGGCCGAAAGCACGTGGATATAGGAGACCAGCACCATAGGATGTCAGTATTCAAGCATGATATGACTCAGCGGCCTCTCAGAAAATCTTGTAGCTGGCGCCCACGCTGCCGCCGTAGGGCGAGAGCGTGGTGTTCGTGACCCCGGATATATTCGGCCACTGTGGCCATTGCTGGTACTCGAAGTCGATGGCCCGGAGGGTGAGCCTTTTGGTCAGCTTGATGTCCACGCCTCCGCCATAGGCGATGTTGGTATAGCGGCCCCACCCGCCGTTGTACGGAAAGTTTATTTTGCCGGAGCCGAAAAGGACTTTGGCGTAAGGAATGGCCCGTTTGTAGCGCAACCTGTCGAGCGGAAGCCGGGGGCCGATCAGGTAGTTGTCCTCGGTGATGTCCAGGTAGGAATTGAAGCGCAGCCAGCGGCCCTCGGCTTCGATCTGAACCCAGCGAGAGAGCTTGAAGTCCACATAAGCGCCCATGCCGTAGAGGCGCTGCGGGCCGGTTTGCGCAACCTCTCCCCCGGCGTAGTCGGGCTGAAAAACGGAGCCTAGGCCTCCGACGGCGAGAGAATGCCGCTGCACGTTGGCTGAAGGCACCACTTGCGCTTGCGCGGAAAATGCTATGGCGGCAAACAGCAGTGAGAACAAAGCAGCAATTGATTGTCTATGCATAGCGTAGGTCCAGTCAGTGTAAATCATTGACCTGGCAGAGTGGCCGGGACATTGGCGATTCTGCGCAGGGTTTACTGCACGATGATATCCACCGTGGTGGAGTGCGACAAATTACCGGAGGTCGCAGTAAGGGTAAACGAAAAGGTTTGCGGAGTAAAAGTGGGTTGGCAACCGGTCAATCCCGCGGCCAGCGCGGCGCCGGCCAGAGCAAGCACCACCACCCGGCGGATGCGATGTGCCGCCTTCCGCAGCCTGCCGGCCAAGGGGAGCAGGATCAGCCCCAGCGCCACCGGAAGCGAGCCTTTACCGAAGGGAGTGGGTGGCGGTTGCGCGGCTATTGCGCCTGGTTGCGTCACCACCAGCGTCACATTGCTCGTAGCAGAGTATGCCGCCACCACATTCGGATTCAGAACGAACGTCATTCCTGTTGGAAGTCCGCTCACGCTCAAGTTCACCGCTCCCGGCAGGATTGTGCCGCCTACCGGAGTAATCACAATCAAATACGTTTCCTGCCCGCCAAGAGACACAGTCGTCGATGATCCATTGCCATTCGGCAGAGTCAGCGTAAAGTCCTCAATGATTTCTGACAGAGCGGGACTGGTGGCCGTGTTGTAGTTGCTGTCGCCGGAATAGACCGCTGTCATGGAGTGAATTCCGGTGGCTGGCGCTGTTGTGGCAAAGGTAGCTTCCCCCGCCGTGACGGTGCCCGAGCCGACCTGCGTTGTCCCATCGTAAAAGGCCACAGTGCCGGTGGGCGCGGCGGGCGCAGTGGCTGGAACCGTAATGGTTGCGGTGTAGGTGACAGGGTTGGACGTGAAGACAGGGTCGGCGGAGGAGGTCAGCGCCACAATAGGAGTCGCGGGGATCACCGATAGGGTGACGGTTACCGTCGAGGTGGTGTAGTTAAATGTATCTGTTGGGGTAAAGGTTGCCGTCAGCGTGTGCTGCCCGATGCCCAGCACAGTTCCTGCGAGGGGAGAGTAGCTGAAGCTGCCCGGCAGCGGCGAAGTGGCGTCGAGTTGCGTTGTGCTCAACGGGGTCCCATAGGTGATGGGTGCGGGCGTGGCCCAGGTGATAGCTGGCGGCTGCTGGAAGACGACTGTATCCGTCGCGGTCACATTGTTGGAGAAGTTCGGGCTGGAAGCGATGGCGGTAATCGTTCCCCGTGTGCCGGTCCCCAATGTGTAGGCGGGGACGCTCACCGTCAGGGTGACCGAATCGCTGGCGCTGGCGGCAATGCTCGTGGTTCGCGTGCAGGTCAGCGTGCTCAGCGTGCAGATCCAGCCGCCGGTTGCATCCGTCAAAGAAGTGGCTGTAACTCCGGATGGCAGCGTGAGTGTGAGGACAACGGAGCTGAAAATCTCGGCAGTCGAGCTGGTGTTGGTCACATCCACCGTGACTTCATCGGCGCTGTCGCCCTGCTTGACGATCAAGGGGCTGGGGTTGAACGTGATGGAGAGCGTGGGCACCACCACCGGCGTCACAAACGAGGACAGATCGAAGAGAGCATATTCGAGCATCTCCTCCTGCGCGGTCATTGCATGCGGTTGCTGGCTGCACTCAATAAAGGTCTGGCCGTTGGGGAGAGTAGCGTTGTAGCTGGCTCCTGAGGACGAAGAACTGTATACATGGTAGTCGTTGTACATCACGCGTCCGCACTGGCTGGCAGCGGGCGCGCCGACGGGCGTGTTGAATGTCATCTGCATCACAGGGTTGTTATAGGCCGTGCTATTGTATGTGAGCCACGACTGTGTCGGATTGATGACGCTGCTGACGTCTGTTCTAAGCGTACTGATTTGAATCTCGTCCGATGAACCCTGGTAGGTAGCGCCCGCATTTTGCAGCCACTGCGCCAGCGTCGCCCCGTCGGTGAAGCCTGTATTCACCGTACCAATCCCAGAGGTGATTTGGGCCTCGCTTCCCGTTTCCCAGTTCGCGACCGCGGGAAACTGTGAATCGTAGGGCGCAGCGGGGTCCAGCCATGCATAGCTGTAATGGGTTGCAAAGACTCGGCCTCCATCGTTCGCGTAATTCAGCAGGTTGGTCGCGCCGGTTGCGGTCGCCTGATTGCTCGCGTTTCCCTGGCACGGAAACATCAACACGTCGTAACCATCCATGGTCGCCGAATTACTCATCAGTACAGTCTGTGACGGGGTCGAAGCATTGATCTCCGCTCCAGACGAACTGCTGCCCGTGTAAAGATGGATGTGCCCTCCGGGATTGATGGTGCCGATGTCATCGGTAAACTCTGTAGGGGCAATGCCCATATCGAGCAGCACGCACTCCAGCGCGTCCACCGAACCAGTGGCAATGGCGATCATGGGGATGTCGCCCTGCGTATGGTTCGCCGGCATGTGCAGGGCGAGCCCGCTAAGAGGAGCTGCAGCCACGGTCTCGCTGAACTGCCGCCGCCACTTGCCCGCCTGGATGACCAGCGTGTACGTTGCATTTTCCGGCACGTTGCCCAGCGTGAAGGTGCCGTCCACCGCGGTACTGGTGTAGCTGACCACGCCGGTAGGCGTCGATGTCGTCAGGCACTGCACCCCGGGAGGCAGCGGGTCCACCGTCCCGGTCGTCACATAGACCAGCACATTGGGCAGGGGAAGAGCGTTGGCCGTGGTTCTGGGATCGTAGACCGTGCCGCTGATGGTCGTGTTTTGAGCGGAGGCTTGCCAGCTCAGCACCGGTAAAACAAAGATCAGCGCCGCGGTTGCAGCTTTGAAAACGCCGGAGTGGTTACAGAGGTTAGCAATAAAAGAGCGAACTGATGCGGCCATGAAGAAGACTTCCCCTTTCCCACACATGCCCGTTTCACCCATCAAGATCCATGCCCCACGCCGTCGCATTGCGCCGATTCCCGCCACGGCTGGCGTCCCTGCCGGCCGGCATATAACCTGATTATTTCTCGCGAAGGCGCGTTCCGCTAACAAAGAGGCCTGTATGTGTACTTCCAGGTTCCTGTAGAAACCCCGGATACATCATACACATCCCGGAAGAAACTGACGTGGGATGCCGGCCTGAATTCCGTGTCGAGGCCGCAGGTTGCAAATGGGTCAATTTCTCTAGAGCTGGTTGCATAAATCGGTTTTGTATCAGGGCATGACTTCACAGCTTACGGAAAAATGCAAATGGTGGAGCAAGAAGTGTCAGGGCACGACTTTAGTCGTGCCGTAAATGCAACAAAATGAATGCGGGCTTTAGCCCCTGCGGTATGCGTTTCGGGCTTTTACTTGAAAATCAGACTTTTTCCGCAAGCTGTTCAGTCGTATCGATAGTACAAAGGGCTTTAGCCCCTGAGGGACATTCCCTCGTTGGCTGGAGGGTATTTATGTAACCAGTTCTATTTCTTCGCCATCTTATCGAGCTCGGCGCCGGCCAGCAGAAAGCCCCCCACCCCATACACATAACTGGCTGAAGGCTTGAACTTTCCCGGCTGTCCGTCGATAGGCTGAATCGATCCCAGCCGCCCATCCGCATAGACGTGCCGGAGGATTCCGGCCCATGAGCGCCTGACTACCGGTTCATACGTTTTCCGGTCCAGCACGCCGTGGTTGATACCCCAGGCAAGCGAATAGGTAAAGAACGCCGACCCTGAGACCTCGGGCAGATCGTAGGCTTCCGGATCGAGCAACCCGCTGCGCCACAGGCCATCCTTTCCCTGAATCGATGCAATTCGCGCCGCCATTTCCCGGTACTGCACCAGGTACTTTGCGCGGCTGGGATAATCTTCCGGCATCACCTCAAGCACCTTGGCAAAGGCGCCCATCACCCAGCCGTTTCCTCTGGCCCAAAAAAGCTTCTGGCCGTTCTCCTGCTTCTGTGTAAAGTAACGGCTGTCGCGGAAGTACAAATGCTCCGCCGGATCATACAAACTCGCCGATGTCTGCCACCACTCGCGATCCATGATGTCCAGGTAGCGCCGGTCGCCGGTCGCGGCAGACATCCTGGCCAGCACCGGGGGAGCCATGAACAACGCATCGCACCACCACCAGAGCAGCCGGGAAGAATCGTCGGGCCTGGCCGCCAACTGGTTCATGATCTGTTTGGTGTCTGCCATTCTGGCCGGATCGCGCGTCTCCAGATACAGGTCCAGATAGGATTGCCCCAACGCCATATCGTCGGCGTTAGGGAACCTTGCATTGAGCAGCTTCCAGTCGAATCTCTGCGCCATGCGAACCACGGCATCGTGAGAACGCGGATCGCCGGTTGCTTTGGATGCCGCCAGCATGCCGTCGTACAAGGCGGCGTAGGTCCACTGCTGGTTGAATTTCTGCTCCGAGTGCGCTAGCTGCCAGTCGGCTACCTTGCGCACAGCTTGTCGAATCGCCGCGTGGGTCAGGGCAGGCGAAAGATCCGTGGCCAGCGGGCCGGGCTCGTCGGGCGCGTCTCCTGAGGCCGCGCGATCCACTGACGGTGCAGCGGTTGCCGGCGCGGCTGCCGGCACATTCGGTGGAGCACTCTGTGCGATCGCCGTCAACGCGGTCAATGCCGCCATGGCGGCGAGTATAACTGCAAAACGCACAATGTTGTTCCTCATGGATGTGTCTGCCAGCCTTTCAATTCCTGTCATTCATGCCTCTCAAAAAAAATGCCAGATCGCCCGGAAGCGCTTGCCGTTGTAGGATACTCTGTTCAGGCGCCGGAAAGCGCGGACTTAACGCTACACTCAAATTTCAAACGAAAGCGATGAACGTTGAAATGCAACATTTTGTAGGGCTCGACAGAAGACAGTTTCTGCAAACTGTGGTTGCGGCCGGCTGCGGCGCGGTTGCCCGCCTGGCCTGGGGTTTGCCTCGCAATGCAATAAATTCGGCCGCCTTCCGCCTGGTTGCCGAAACAGATCGCGAGCGGATTCTGGCCGCTGCGTCGCGTTATCTTTTGCAGGAGCCCGTCACCATCACATCCTTCCCTGCAAAGTGCAGCGCGGGCGGGTTGCATGATTTTTACTCCCAGGCGGACTACTACTGGCCAAATCCGGAGGATCCGAACGGCCCTTACATCAACCGCGACGGGCAGAGTAATCCGGAAAACTTCGATGAGCATCGCAAGGCGATGGTCGCGCTTTCCATGCGTATGCCGGCCCTGACCGCTGCCTGGCTCCTCACCGGTGACTCTCGTTATGGCAAGCGCGCCGGCGATCATCTTCGCGCATGGTTTGTTACGCCGGCAACGCGCATGAATCCCAATCTCCTCTTTGCCCAGGCGATTCAAGGCGTTTCTACAGGCCGGTCCATCGGCATCATCGACACGCTTCACCTGGTCGAAGTGGCCCGTGCCGCCGGCTTTCTTACGCCTCATCTGCTCAACGCGCGGGACTGCGCCGCCGTGAAGGATTGGATTGCAGGTTATCTCGACTGGCTGTGCAACAGCGAGCGCGGCAAGGCGGAGCGCGACACCAAAAACAATCACGCCATGTGCTGGGCGCTGCAGGCCGCCGAGTTTGCCCGCCTGACCAGCAACGATGTAGTACGGCAGGAGGTGTATCGCCACTACCGCGACATTCTTCTGCCCGATCAGATGGCGGAGGACGGCTCGTTCCCCAGGGAGCTGGCGCGGACCAAGCCTTACAGCTATTCCATCTTCAACTTCGACATGATGGCCGGCCTCTGCCAATCGCTCAAAGAGCTCACTCCCGATCCGCTTGCCTTCCAGCTCGCGGACGGACGCGGCCTTGCCCACGCCGCTCAGTTCATCTATCCCTATCTCAAGGACAAATATTCCTGGAAGTGGGCAAAGGATGTGGAGCACTTCGAATCGCTGCCTGTCCGCTCGCCCGGTTTGCTTTTCGCCGGCATCGCCTGCCACCAACAAAACTACATCGATCTCTGGAAGACGCTGAATCCTGACCCTGCGGACAAGGAGATCATCCGCAACTATCCCATCCGGCAGCCGCTTCTCTGGGTGTGAGATGGTTACCAGACATGCACTGCCAGAATTGAAGGCGCTCCGGTCTTTCCATCAACGACGTTGACCTTCATGAGCACCTCCACATTCTGGTTTGCGAAGTCCCTTCCCATCTGCTCGCGAAGCAACTGCATGTAGTGAGGGCTGGTGGCGAATTGCGCGGCGGCCTCGGTTCCGTTGCGACCCAGCCCGGCCAGCGCCACCACCCAGCCGTCGGTGGTTGCATCGCGAAACCGCGCCAGCAACGCATAGTCGTCGGCGCTGGAGTAAGGCAGGGAATGATCGCGCGCCCAGTGTGCCTGCGGCTGCTTCTGGTCCGCTATCGATGCATCCTGATCCGGAGAATCAGTGGAGGCGGGAGAAAAATGAAAGCGCAGGGGTTGCAAAAGACGCAGCGTCCACTGATTGTTATAACCGCCAATCAGGATAATCGTGTGTTCGCGGAGTTCCGTAAGAGGGATGGTTGCCGAAGACGTCAATTCCGTCGACGCTCCCAAACGCTCCAGCAGTGCGCTGATCTGGGTAATCGCCGTAGCACTCTGCATGGAAACGAAGGGGTAGTCAATGTCCCGGCCGGCGGTGTGCACGCCGGAGAAATTGTTTTGCGCAAAAACCACGCTTCCCGTGCAAATAATCACCGTGTGCTGCTCGCGCAATACCGGCGCCCAAAAAGAATCAACCGCTGTTTGAGGGGATATGGAGTGGTACTTCCACGCTAACCCCGCAACGGCCAGACTCGCAGCGATAACGGCCACGCCTATCCAGGCCAGGCGCTTCCTGCTGGATCTTGTTCCACCCAGCAGGCGGTGACTCTCCCCGGCCTCCGCATATGCATGGCCGCCTCCGTCGTGAGGATGTTCGGCGCGAAAGCCCGCATCATCCCCATGCTCTGCCGGCAGGTCATGCGCGTAATGGAATTCAGGGATATAGGAGCCCGCGGGCAGGGTGATTCTCACCGCGGAGCTGTGCCCGGACTCGGAGTAGTAGAGCTGCAGCCGCTTGCGCACTTCGCCGGCGGTGTAGCGCACCACCGTGTCGTTGTTTGAATCGTAGGTCGGCGGCCGGTCGAAGACCTCCACGCCAATCGTGCGTTCCTTCAGGTAGTCCTGCTTGCCCGCCAGGGTGTTCTCGACGATGTATTTGAGCATCGCCGGGTAGCGTTTGCTGTTGCAGAAATGATGGCTAGCCAAAATCTCCTGCAACTCGCGCAGAACCGCCTCGCTATCCGGCGTGGCCCGCGGATGCCCTTCCTCCCGCGTTGCATTTGTTCCGCTCATTTCGACTATCGCATCATACTCGGCCTTGGGACGCCTTGCAAGACCGTTTGACACAAGTGAAAAACGCCCTTTATCTTGCACATTCCATTCAAGATAGAATTGGCGGCATGAGTCAAACGGTGAGTCACTTGCTAGGCGCGCAGGTCGCGGCTGAAGATGAGCCCGTTTTGGGTGGACGTCGATAACCTGCGCGTATTGAACAGCAGCGTGACACGGCAAAAGCTCCGGCCAAAGCAAGTTTTTATAACAACAAATTGACTTACTTGCGAAAGAGGCCGCCTTGTTCAATTCATCCCGACGGCAATTTCTGCTGACCGCAACCTGTTCAGCTGCCGGCGCACTTCTCCCCGGTCCCGTTCGCGCAGTTGTCCTGAGGGCTGCTTCTTCGGGGGCTGAAACGATTGCCAATGCGCGGCGGTTGGGTGCCGGGTGGCAGTTCCACCAGGGCGCCCTGAGCAGCATCGCGGAGGTCTGGCGCTCCGCGGAGAAAGGGGAATGGCAAACGGCTGAACTGCCTCATTGCTTCAACGGACTCGATTCGTGCGACCCCGATCACTCCTACTTTCGTGGTCAGGGGTGGTATCGCGCCCGCCTGTCCGTGCGCAATCCCTTTCCTGACGGGCGAACCCTCCTGCATTTTCAGGGCGCCGGGCAGACAACTTCGCTGTGGGTTGGGTCCACGCTCATCGGGACGCACAAGGGCGGCTATGATGAGTTTTCCTTTGACATTACCGAGGCCGTCCGGCAGATGATGCCGGCAGATTCAAACGAGGCCCTCCCGGTTGCAGTCTGCTGCGACAACTTTCCTGACCGTGACCGTGTTCCCTCCGAACTCAGCGACTTTTGCCTCTATGGAGGCCTTTACCGGCACGTAAACCTGATTTATCTTCCCGCCGTCGCACTGGATGCGGTTCACATTCTCCCCACGGTGGGATCGGACGGCTCGGCGCAGGTTGCGGTTCAAGCTAGGTTCTACAACCCTTCCGGCCAGGCTGCTCCCTGCAAAATCTCGGTTGAAGTCGCGGACGCGCAGGGCCGCCCGATTCACCGCTCGTCGCAGACCATCTCTGCCGGGAAGGATTTTGTCAGGCTGGATGAATTCCGTGTAGCCGCGCCGGATCTCTGGTCGCCGGAGACCCCGCGCCTCTATCGTTGCCGGGTCACGCTGCATGGTCCCGCCGGCGAATCGCGCATCGACGAGCGATTTGGCATTCGGAGCTTCGAGTTTGTCGAACACGGCCACTTCAAGCTCAACGGCAAGCGCGTGCTGCTGCGCGGCACCGAGCGCCATGCCGATCATGCCGGCGTGGCTGCCGCCATGAGCGACGACCTGGTGCGCCAGGAGATGCGGATGATCCGCGAAATGGGCGCCAACTTTATCCGGCTGGCGCATTATCAGCAGGACCGGCTGGTGCTCGACCTGTGCGATGAGCTTGGCTTGTTGGTTTGGGAAGAGGTTCCGTGGTGCCGCGCCGGAGTGGGGAACGAGGCCTTCCAGAGCAATGCCAGGGACATGCTCGCCCACATGATCGACCAGCATTACAACCATCCTTCCATCATTCTCTGGGGCCTGGGCAATGAGGATGACTGGCCCAACGAGTATCCGGTTTTTGATCAGCGGGCGATACGCGACTTTATGACCGGGATGCGCGACCTGGCGCACCGGCTCGACAGCTCCCGGCTGACCTCGTTTCGCCGCTGCGACTTTGCCTGCGATATTCCCGATGTCTACTCGCCCTCCATCTGGGCTGGCTGGTACCGCGGCAATTACCGCGAGTACGAGCAGAGCCTAGTCGCCTGGCGCAACCGCGTCAAGCGCTTCATTCACATGGAATGGGGCGCGGAAAGCCATGCCGGCCGCCACTCGGAAGACCCCGAGGCGGTGCTGCGGAAAGTCGCCACTGGCGCCGGGACCGACGAACGCGGCCAGGATTATCTCAACACTGGCGGCAGCATCCGCGTATCCCGGGATGGCGACTGGTCGGAGACTTATGCCTGTAACCTCTTCGACTGGTACCTGAAAACTCAGGAGAAGCTGGATTGGCTTACCGGGTCGGCGCAGTGGATCTTCAAGGATTTTGCCTCGCCGCTGCGCAGCGACAACCCTATTCCGCGCGTGAATCAGAAGGGGGTTGTCGAGCGCGATTTAATTAAAAAGGAATCCTATTACGTTTTTCAGTCCTGGTGGACGGAAAAACCGATGGCTCACATTCTCGGGCATAGCTGGCCTGTGCGTTGGGGCAAGCCGGGAGAAGAGCGCAACGTTCAGGTCTACTCGAATTGCGACTGCGCGGAATTATTTCTGAATGACGTATCCATGGGCGTCAGGCGCCGCGACAGCCAGGATTTCCCCGCTGCGGGCCTGCGTTGGAGCGTGAGATTCGCCAGCGGTAAAAATACGCTGCGCGCGGTTGCAAGCAAGGGCGGAGTCATCGCCACCGATGAAATCAGCCTGACGTATCAAACAGCGCCGTGGGGAATGCCCGCCGAGCTTCGTCTTCATGAGAAAGCGCGCCAAGACAACCTGGTAACCATCGAAGCAAAAATCTTCGATGCCCAGGGAGTTCTTTGTCTCGATTCATCCATTTTCATTCATTTTTCATTGGCAGGCGCGGGCCGCCTCATCGACAACCTGGGCACAGCGCGGGCTTCGCGCGAGCTGCAGTTGTCGAATGGCCGCGCGGAAATTTCACTGTTTCACAACGGAGCTTGCAGATTCGAGGCGAGGAGCGAAGGGCTGCCCGCTGCAACGCTCAATCTTTAACGACTGGCGCGTGTCCGGACTCACATGAGCATGCATGAGTTTCTCAAACCCGGAGAGGATGGCCATGACGCCGCACAAACCAAAAACAGATGCACTCACAACAAACAGAAATCGAAATTTGGAGAGGCTTAACATGTCGACATGTTCTATGTGGATTCACAAAACGATAGCCGGTTGGAAGGCTATCCTCCTGCTGCCAGTGCTGCTGGCGGTATGTTTGTTGCCTGCCGGGATTTTGGCGCAGAGGACTACCGCCACACTCATCGGCAATGTGACGGACGCCACCGGCGCGCTGGTGGTGCACGCTACCGTTACCATCACCAACGTGGAGACGAATATCTCCAGCACCGGGACAACCAGCGAGGCCGGTGAATACCGCTTCGAGCTGGTCCCAGTGGGCACCTACTCCGTGACCGTAACGGCTAAGGGCTTCAGAAAATATTTGCGGCCCGCTGTTCCGCTCACCGTCAACCAGACGCAGACCCTGAATGTTCAATTAACACCCGGCACAACAGAAGAATCCGTCACTGTGACGGCGGAACCGCCGCAACTTGACCTGGAAACCGCCACCGTCGAGCGGACGCTGGAGTCCCGGGAGGTGGACAACCTGCCAATCCTGGACCGCAACATCTATAACCTTCTCAATCTGATTCCCGGCGTGCAGAGCAACCAGGTCGGCGGCAATACCCTGGGCTTCAACCAGCAGGTGCTGCAGATGAATGGCGGCACCACCGCCGATAACACCGGCACAGTGAGCTATTACCTCGACGGCGGCCTGAACATGACGGCGCTGCGCATGACCGGCAATGATATGCCCAGTCCCGAAGCCATCGCGGAATTCAACGTGCAGGCCAGCAACTACGACGCCACCTATGGAAGAATGTCCAGCGGCGTGGTTACTGCTCTTACAAAATCTGGCACCAACAAGTTTCACGGTTCCGCGTATGAGTTCAACCGCAACACCGACTTCGATGCGGGCAATCCGGCTAACGTGAATGGCACATCTTCCCCCGGAACTCCAATCGTGCACCGCAACATGTTCGGCGCCACCATCGGCGGACCCATCCGTCGCGACAAGACCTTTTTCTTCGCTGAGTGGGGCGAAATCAAGCAGATCTCGCCGAAGATCTTCTCCGGCGCCACCTTGCCGACCACTGTCGGCAATGCTGGCGGAACCGGAACAACCGGTGGAGAAGTGGCCGGCGACTTCAGCGCGCTGCTGACTGCCGCAAATAAGACATTGGTCATAAACCCAGCAACGCCCTTTAAGCAATGCAGCTCAACAGTCATCTGCAACCCGGCAACTGGGATTCCGTATACGAAGAATGGAACAAATCCCAGTGACATCATTACTTCCAC
Source organism: Occallatibacter sp. (assembly GCA_049522175.1). Classification (GTDB taxonomy): domain Bacteria; phylum Acidobacteriota; class Terriglobia; order Terriglobales; family Acidobacteriaceae; genus Telmatobacter. The sequence goes on from JBEKOC010000003.1 coordinate 130,753, forward strand.
GCTCGATCCAACGGCAGCCAACGTTTTGAATTACGTCGTAGGCTTCGAGAACTCCACCGTCAACGCTACTGTCGGCGGCGTCGCAACCACTCTTCCTTCCTACAATGGGCAAGAGGCGCAGCCCTACGACACTTGGGAGTACTTGATCAAGGGTGAACACCAGCTCACCGCCAGGCAGCGTCTGACGGCTTCGTATTTTCACAGCACCGGTTCCCGGCAGATTCCTTCAGGAAGTCCCAGTCTGCCCTGGGTTGCGCAGAATCAGAACTGGACGCAGAATCTTGCCAACGTGAGCGACACCATCGCCTTCAGCAACAACTTGATCAACCAGACCTATTTCAACTATTCGCGGCTGATGGGCGGACGCGCGAACACCTGGAACGCGGGAGTCAACGGCCGCGAGTCGCTGGCCGCCTTCGGTTCCAACATTTCCGTGCAGGGTCCGCCCAGCCTTCCGCAACTAGCTGTCTCCGGCTACTTCACGCTGGGCAACGCCATCGACGGCCCGGAAGCGGGAACCGACTTTTACGCGGTGCGCAATCTGCTCATCCTCAACAAAGGCAAGCACTCGCTCACTGTGGGCGGTGAGGCTTCTCTCAACAAAGACCAGCAGGTCACTGACCTGAATAACTATGGCGTCTTCACCTTCAGCTCCAGCACCACCGCGCGCAGCGGCAATGCCTTGGCCGACTTTGTTCTTGGCCTGCCCGGCACGCAAACGCAGGATCAACCGGTTGACGCCATTGACAACTCGTTCTTCTACGCGCTCTTTGCCCAGGACAACTGGCGCATCCGTCAGAATCTGACTATCAATCTCGGCGTGCGCTGGGATTTGCAAACCGCGCCCACCGACCCGCAAAACAAGGAGTCGACTTTCGTCCCTGGCGTGCAGTCGACGGTGAACCCGCTCATGCCCGCTGGAGAACTGGTGGTCGGCGACAAGGGCGTGACCCGCGGCACGATTGCCAACTCGTATAAGCACTTCTCGCCGCGCGTGGGCCTGGCCTGGGATCCATTCGGCAACGGGAAAACATCGGTCCGCGCATCCGCCGGCATCTTCTGGGGCGGGGTCTCGGGCAACGAATGGAATGCGTCCTCGAACTACTACCCCTTCTCACTGCGCTACACCTTCCCGAAACAAGGTTCGCTCACCAACCCGTACTGTGCCGGCGGCATCACCACTGGCTGCACCTCGGACTCGCCCTTCCCGTTCACCTACACCCCCGGTGCGGTCAATCCAATCCCTGCCGGCGGTACCATCGAGGGCGTCGTGCCCAACTTCGTTTGGCCGAGCACTTATCAGTTGACCGCCTCCGTGCAGCAGCAGGTGACAAAGAATGCTGCCATCTCCGTGGCGTATGTAGGCTCGCTGGCGCGCCATCTGCCCATGTCGGTTGACGAGAACTATCCCGTCTTCAACACCACCACGCCCACCGCCAACACAACCAGCAATGCCAATACGCGCCGCCCGTACTACAGTACGACGCCTACTACAACCATCGGCGGCGTGGTTACTCCCACTCAGGAACTCGGCGTCACATACGGTGTGACTTCCGGTCAGACCTCCAACTACAACGCGATGCAGATCACTTTCTCGCAGCGAGTGGCCAAAGGGATCAGCTTCAACGGGTTTTACACCTGGAGCAAGAACCTGGATAGCGGCGTGTTGAACTCCAGCACTCCGTCTTCCACCTCCACCGTTGAAGATCACGACAACCTGAAGATTGAGAAAGGCCCTGATGATTACGACATGCGCGCGGTCTTTGGCATGTCCATTGTCTGGGTGCCCGACTACTTCCACGGTGCGAACCGTGCGGTAAAGGGCATCCTTGACGGCTGGCATATTTCCTCGGTCATCAATCTTCATACCGGAACCCCGTTCAACATCACCACCGGTTCCGACAACAATCAGGATGGAAACACGACCGACCGGCCGACTTGGATCTTCGGCACTGATCCGTTTGTTACCGTGAACCGGGGCAGCCGCGTGGGCCTGGCCAAGGAGTTCTTCAACCCCACCTTCTGGACAGCCAGCACGACCACCACAGAGCCAACCGGCACCATCTTCTGCGGCTACAGCACCTCGGATCCAACCGGCTGCCCCGGCGTAGGTCCGGGAGGATCGGATGGCGCGCTGCGGCGTGACGGTTTCTATGGTCCAGGCTACCGGGATATCGACATGTCGCTCTTCCGCGATTTCGCCATCTGGCAACAGGTGAAGCTCCAGGCGCGCGCCGAGGCATCGAATGTCTTCAATCTCGTCAGTCTCGGAGGGCCGAATGCAAATCTCAGTTCGGCCACGGCCGGCACCATTACCAGCGCCAGCGGCATGCGCGAAATTCAGCTTGGCCTGCGCCTGACCTTCTAAGTGTCGTCGTTGTTCCTCTTGATGTACTTACAAAGCGCCTGCTCGAAAGGGCAGGCGCTTTTTTGTTATCGCTCTATAAATAGTCTCGAAAGAGTTCTTCGGATGGCGCCGCAATCACGCTCCGGCCCACCAGCATGCCGTCCTCGGCGGCCACTTTGCAGCCGGCTGCTACAGCCGCCTGCACGCTTGCTACATCGCCGGCCATCAGCACAAATCCCTTGCCGCCCAGGGCCATCGCCAGGTGGATGCGGAGCAGGGTTACGTTGGCGGATTTTACCGCGGCGTCGGCCACTTCGATGATGCTGGCCGCGGAGAAGGTCTCGATCACCCCGATGGAGCGCAACTGTCTGGGATCGACATCAACGGCATTGGAGATGGCCGCCAGAACGGAGGGGTGTATGCGCGCAATCTGTCGCTTCTCAATCAGCGATGGGCCCGCGGCAACTCCGCCGGCTTCGACCGCTGCCTCCACCGAGGTTACATCACCGGCCACCGCAATGAGAAATTTCCCCGAGCAGATGCTGCGCGCCAGCAGCAACTGAATATTCCCGGCCTTCAGCATCACGTCCTCCACCAGAAAACCGGTGGCCACGCTGGATAGCTCGATAAGCCCGATAGCGTTGATTTCAGACACGGCGTTCACCCCTTCTATGCGCCTTGCGCTTCAATGTAGACCGCATCGGCGGCCACTTTCACCACGCCGTCGATGCTGGCGTGGACCCTGGCACCGAGCATGCCCTGCTCCGGCGCGGCAAGCAGGTCGCCTACGCGAACCCGGTCGCCGCATTTCACCACCGGAACCGCGGGCGCTCCGGCGTGCTGCTTCAAGAGAATTTTTACCTTTTTCGGTGAGAACGAATGCTCCACCAGCGGGCCAACATTGTTGAACTCGCCCAATCCCAGTCGTGCGATCAGCCTGCGCATCGGCACGCGGCGGAATTCAGCCAGCGGATGAGGAGTGATCGAGGCCGGGTCGCCCTTGAAGGTCAGCCCGCGCTCCCGAGCCAGTGGTTTGGCCTGCACGCAGACGTTCTTGGGATCGAGGTCCTCCGGGCAGGCGTAGAGCGAGCAGAGATTGCACTCGCAGCAATAGAGCGTGGCGACCATAGCGTCCGCGCCGGTGGCAAAGCCGAGCGACTGCATGGCGCGATGCGGCTGAATCGGATGCCCCAGCAGAAAGCGCGGGCAGAATTCGGTGCAGAATCGGCACTGATCGCAAGCCGAGCGCCCGATGCGGTTCACCTGAATCATTGGAGCGTTGTGGCGCTCGATCAGCTTATGCGTGGCGGGCAGCACCACGATGCCGCCCGTGGTCTTCGTCACCGGCACGTCCAGGCTCGCCGCCGGCCTGGCCATCATCACGCCGCCCAGCAGCACCCCGATATCGCGCACCGTTGCCCCGCCCGCGGCTTCAATCACTTCGCCGATGGAAATGCCAACAGGTACCTGAAGAGTAACTGGGGTCTCGACCGCGCCGGCCACGGTGAGGTATTTGTGCGTCACCGGCTGGTCCACGCCGATGTTGATCAGAGTCTCGACATTCGCGACCGCTACGTCCACATCCTTGGGCAGTCCGCCCGGCGGAATAACGCGGCCGGTGACTAGGTGAACGAGAATGAACTCATCGCCTGCCGGGTAGACGTCCGGCAAGGGCACAACCCGCACTCCGGGCGGCACAATGCTTTCCAGAGCGGCAATGATTTCGTGGTATTTTTCCTTGATTCCAATGGCCCCTTCGCGCGCTCCGACAATATCCATGGCCATCTGCAGGCCGCGCAGAAAGGGCTCAGAATGGTGCTGGAGCAGCTCCTTGTCCTTGTGCAGCAGGGGCTCGCATTCTGCCGCATTCACGATGACCAGAGATACTCTGGCTCCGAACTTGACAGCCGTGGGAAACCCTCCACCCCCCGCGCCCACAATGCCCAGTTCCTCAAGACGGCCGGTAGACGGGGACGCGCCCCCCGCCTGATGGTCTCGCGATTGCCCGGCAATTCTCGCCATACAGCATCAACCTCAAAAATCCGTCAAAATTCCATTTGACTATGACTCGAATTGTACTGTATGCTTTAATTTAATTCAAGAGTGTTCAAAAGTGTTCAGAATGAAATGCCTGATTCCAAATATCGGTAGCACGTCCTTCAAGTACCGGGTTCTAGATATGCCGGCTGAGTCGGTCCTGGCCGAAGGCCGTGTGGAGCGAATCGGCCAGCCGGGCGGAGAGTGTCCTGACTACCTGTCGGCGATCCGTAAATGCCTGGCGGCGATTGCCGACGAAGGTAAGGCGCTCAAGAATCTCTCCGAGATTGGCGCGGTGGGCTTCAAGGCCGTTCATACCGGACCGCTCAATGCCCCGCAGATCATCGGCGACGATCTGCTTCAGGCCATGGAGGAGTTCTCTTTTTTCGCTCCCGCCCACAACCCTCCTTATATAGCTGCTATTCAGGCCTTTCGTCAGGAGCTTCCCGGCGTTCCTCTGGTTGCGGTGATCGAGACCAGCCCCTACCGGTTCATGGATGAAGCGGCCACCACCTATGCGGTGCCCTACGAGTGGCGCGCGAAGTACGGTATCCGTCGTTATGGATTTCACGGCGCCAGCCATCGCGCCGCCAACGAGCACACCTCGAAGTTGCTGGGCCGCGACAATCTCCGCCACATCTCCTGTCACCTGGGCGGCAGTTCGAGCATTGCGGCCTTCCGCGACAGCGTGGCCATCGACACCAGCTTCGGAACCTCGCCGCAGTCCGGCCTGCCGCAGAACAACCGCGTCGGCGACATCGACTCCTTCGCCGTGCTGCACATGATGAAGAAGCTGAATGTGGGACCAGATGAGATGGCGCGCATTCTGGGCAGCCAGTCGGGATTGGCGGGCATCAGCGGCACTAGCGGCGATATGCGCGATCTGGATCAGGCCGCGGCCGCGGGCAGCAAGCAGGCGCGCCTGGCGCTCGATGTTTTTGTTCGCGCAATTCGTCATTATGTGGGCGCGTTTCTGCTGGAGCTGGGCGGCGCGGACGCCATCACCTTCTCCGGCGGCATCGGCGAAAACAGTTGGGAGACGCGCGCTGCAGTTTTGAAGGGTCTGGGCGGCTTCGGCATCGAGCTGGATGAAAAGAAGAACCGCACTGCAACGGGATTGGGCGCAATCTCGGCTGAAAAATCACCGGTCATAATTCTGATTGTTCCCGCGAACGAGGAGCTGATTGTAGCTCGTGAAACGGTGAAGGTGGTGAGTGAGGCGCGTGAGTGATTTGTGGAGTCCCACTGGGGGACCTGATTGTGCCGACGATTTGAAAGGGCACGACTTTAGGGAACTTCTGATCGCGCCGACGATTTGAAAGGGCACGACTTTAGTCGTGCCGTAGTGCAATGAAATAACGCGGGGCTTTAGCCCCTGAGGGATTATTACTGATCCCAAAAATGTCTTTTCGGGATTTCTTATGAGAAGTGGAAGCGAAACATCGACAGCTTCAGCGGGCTCCATCGACAGATCGATGGTGGAGCAGATTGTCCGCCAAGTCGCTCTGGAATATCTGGGGCGCGGGAAGAAAGGGCCGGCTCCGCAGCTCACCGTGCAAACCTCTTCGCGGCATATGCACATCTGCCGCGAAGACATGGACGTGCTCTTCGGGCCGGGCTCTGAGCTGACCTTCGACCGCCCGCTCTTTCAAGAGGGCAACTTCGCGGCCAAAGAGACCGTGACCATCGTCGGGCCGCGCAGCCGCCTGATCTCCAACCTCCGCATTCTGGGGCCGATGCGCAAGCAATCGCAGATTGAGCTGGCCTTCACCGACGCCATTATGCTGGGCTTCACGGATATTCCCGTGCGGCTCTCCGGCGACATCGCCGGCACTCCGGGAGCCGTCATCATCGGGCCCAGGGGCGTAGTCGAACTGAAAGAAGGCGTCATCCGCGCCGCGATTCACGTGCACATGAACCCCGTCGAAGCCGCGTACTTTGGAGTCTCCAGGGGCGACCGAATGAAGCTGCGCTTTGGCGGCCCGGCGGGCGTCACCTTCAACAACGTCCACGTCCGCATCGATCCAACCGCCAAACTCAACGTCCACATGGATACCGATGAGGCGAACGCGTGTGGCGCGCATTTAACCAAGGAAATCGAGCTTTTGAAGTAACACCACAAAGAAGAGAGGAAGCGATGAAGCAAGCGCTTGGAATGATTGAGACAAAGGGCCTGGTGGCGTTGTTTGAAGCAACGGATGCCATGCTCAAGTCAGCAAACGTTACGTTCGCCGGCTGGCAGTCCGTTGGTTCCGGACTGGTGACCGCCTTTGTTGAAGGGGACGTGGCCGCCGTCAAGGCTGCCACCGACGCGGGCGCGGAGGCAGCATCCAGAATCGGCGAGGTGGTCAGCGTGCAAGTCATCTCTCGCCCCCACGACGAACTGCCGTCTTTTGTCCAGGACAAAAAGGCCGCAGCCAAACCCGCTGCCGCGAAGTAAACGGAGGAGACCCAAATGAGTGAAGCAATCGGATTGATCGAAACAAGGGGCCTCGTCGGACTCGTCGAGGCATGTGACGCCATGGTGAAAGCCGCCAGCGTAGAACTGGTGAAAACCGTGCAGATTGGCGGTGGATACGTGACAGCCATCGTCCGCGGCGATGTGGGCAGTGTGCGCGCGGCGGTGGACGCAGGCGCGGCCGCGGCCAAGGCTGTGGGCGAACTGGTGTCCTCGCACGTGATTGCGCGTCCCCACGATGCGCTCGTCGATAGTTTTTTGAAGTAACCACGGAATCAGGAGAAAGCAAATGGCTAACGAAGCGATTGGAATGATCGAGACCAAGGGCCTGGTGGCGCTGGTCCAGGCAACAGACGCGATGCTGAAGGCTGCCAGCGTGAAATTTGTCGGCTGGAACAAGATCGGCAGCGGTCTGTGCTCGGTCTTTGTGCAGGGAGATGTGGGCTCGGTGCGTGCCGCGGTCGATGCGGGCGCTGAAGCTGCCCGCGCAGTGGGCGAAGTGCAAAGCGTGCATGTAATCGCGCGTCCGCACGGCACTCTGGGCACAGTATTGCCGAAATAGCAGCCAGCGGCAGGCTCGCGTCTGCCGCCACGCGCGAGGGAACCCGTTATGTTCATAGCAAAGGTCATCGGCAATGTAGTTGCCACCCAGAAAAACGAAAAATTTCTGGGAATGAAGCTGTTGCTGATTCAGCCGTACATCAACAAAGACGGCAAGCTGCAAATCTCGGGCAGCTCCGTGGTTGCGGTGGATAGCGTCGGCGCCGGCATCGGCGAGTGCGTCATGTTCACGCAGGGCAGCTCGGCGCGTCTCACGCCGGCGACGAAAGATGCGCCGGTCGACGCCGTGATTGTCGGCATCGTGGATGTCATCGAAGTTGAAGGCAAAGTATTGGAGAAGCCCTAATGCAGATTCAGGACCAGGTGATTGCAGAGATCGCCAAGGAAGTGGTTGCGCGGCTTCGTGTCCAGTTGCAACTGCCGGACAAGCCTGCTGCGTCCGCGCCCGCGCCGCCTGTTGCTGCGCGCGACGGCGTATTCTCCACCGTGGACGAAGCCGTCAACGCGGCCTATGAGGCGCAGAAGCGTCTTGCGGCCTTGAGCCTCGATGAGCGTGCCCGGTTGGTCAACATCATCGTCCGCATCTGCAACGATCGCCGCGAGGAGTTGGGCCGCATGGAGTTGGAGGAGACCAAGGTCGGCCGCCTCGATCATAAAATTCTTAAGTTGACCAACATGCGCTTGGTGCTGGGCGTTGAAGCCATGCGCAGCGATGCGCGCAGCGACATCACCGGGTTGTGCATCATCGAGCACGCGCCCTGGGGCGTCATCGGCATGATGCTGCCCGTCACTCACTCCGTGCCCACCATGGCCTCCAACGCCATCAATATTCTGGCTGCGGGCAACACCGCCATCTTCGGGCCGCACCCGTCTGGCGCGAAGGTGGCGCAATACGCGCTGCAACTCTTCAATCGCGAGATCGCGCGGGAATTTGGCTTTTCCAACATGCTCACTACCGTGCGCGAGGCCAGCATCGAAGCCGCTGAGCAGATCTTCCATCATCCCAAGGTCGCGCTGTTGTGCGTCACCGGCGGCACAGCGGTCGCACAGGCCGCCGCCAAATCCTGCAAGCGCGTGATCGCCGGCGGCCCCGGCAATCCTCCGGTTGTCGTCGACGAGACCGCCGATCTGGATCGCGCCGCCAAATGTATCATCGAGGGCGCGGCCTTCGATAACAATCTGCTTTGCACCGGCGAAAAAGAAGTCTTCGCTGTCGCTTCCGTTGCTGATGCCTTCATTGCCGCCATGCGTCGCGCTGGCGCCTACCAGTTGGACTCCGCGGCCATCGAGCGGCTTACTCGCGCGGCCTTCACCTTCGAGGGTGGCGGCGGAGGCTGTGCCAGGGCGCATGTCAAAAAGGATCTGGTAGGCAAGGATGCCGCGGTTCTTGCCGCGGCGGCGGGCGTGCGCGTGCCCGCCAGCACGCAACTCCTCTTCGGAGAGACCGACGAGAACCACGCCTTCGTCGTCGAAGAACAGATGATGCCCTTTATTCCCGTGGTGCGCGTGCGCGACGTGGATGCGGCCATTGCGGCATCGGTCAAGGCGGAACACGGCTACCGGCACACCGCAATCATTCACACGCAGAATGTGGAGACGGCAACCCGCATGGCTCGCGCGATGAACACCACCATTTTCATCCAGAACGCAGCATCACCGGCCGCACTGGGCGTGGGCGGCGCGGGATACTTCAGCCACACCATTGCCACCCCGACAGGCGAGGGCGTCACCACTCCTCTCACCTTCACGCGGCAACGGCAGATGATTGTTGGCGATGCATTGCGGATCATTTAACTATGTTTTTGGCGCGCATTGGCGGAACGGTAGTTGCGGCGGTAAAGCACCCCACGCTGGATGGTTGCAGATTTCTGCTCGCGCAACGTCTTGAGGCCGACCAATGCGCGGGCCCGGAGCCGATAGTTATGGTCGACTGGTTGGGCGCGGCAAGCGGCTCCGTCGTGCTGGTCTCCACCGACGGCGATATTGCGCGGGCCAGGCTGGGCAACACCACGCCGGCGCGCATGGTTGTGGTGGGAATTTTGGATTCTAAGCAGTCCCTCGCAAGTGCGAGGCAGGAGTAGCACATGAGGTTGGGCATCGTTCGCGGCCACGTCACACTCAGTCCGGCTATCGCGGCGTATCGCGGCAGAACGCTCGCCGTCCTGGAGCCGGTGACCATGGAGAATCTGCGTGCCGGCAATGGTCTGGGTGGAGGCAAGTCTTTGGTCGCCGTGGATGAGCTTGGCGCCGCCGATGGCCAGATGGTGGCATTCACCGAGGGCCGTGAAGCCGCGAATCCCTTCTGGCCTGACGCCGTGCCGGTGGATGCGTACTGTGCCCTGATCGTGGATTCCATCGACGGTTATGCAAAGAAAGTTTCTTGAGGATTCTGAGGTGGGGAGTTGAAGAGCGAAATGAAAAGCATTGATCTTACAAGCCTGAAGCTATTAGCCATTCGTGATGCCCGGAGCGCGCTGGCGGAAGGCGCAACCCAGGTGCTCGTCTGCGGGAAATGTATCGTAACCCCTTCGGCTCGCGACTTCCTCGCCCAGCACGATATCTCCCTGGTGACGAGCGGTGATGCTAAGGCCGCCGCCCCCGTCGCCTCTGTTCAATCCTCCACCATCCCAGCCTCCGGAGGAGCGCAGGGCCGTCCTGCCCCGAATCCGCGCCTGTTTTTCACGCCAGAAGCTGAGGCAGTCAAAAAGGAAATCTGCGCCATCGGGCGCAAGCTCTGGATGCGCCAGTTCGTTGACGGCAACGGAGGGAACATCTCCTATCGCATCGGCCCCAACGAGGTCATTTGTACGCCCACGCTGGTCAGCAAGTTCGACCTGACGCCGGAAGACATGAGCATGGTCGATCTCGAAGGAAATCAGATCGCAGGAACCAAGGCGCGCACCAGTGAAATCTTACTGCACCTTGAAATCTATAAAGCGGTGCCGGAGGCCAAGTCCTGCGTTCACTGCCATCCGCCGCATGCCACCGCCTACGCCATCACCGGGCGCGTGCCGCCCAGTCTGGTCATTCCTGAATTTGAAATCTTCGTCGGCAAGGTGGCCATCTCGCCTTACGAAACGCCGGGCACGGCTGAGTTTGCCCAGACGGTTCTGCCCTTCGTCAAGACGCATAACACCGTGCTGCTTGCCAATCACGGGATCATCTGCTGGGCAGACTCGGTCACCCACGCCGAGTGGTACGCCGAAGTGCTGGAGACCTACTGCTGGACCTTGATGCTGGCCGCGCAACTGGGCGCGCCCATCTCCTACATCTCGGAGCAAAAAGGCTCCGATCTGCTGGCCATCAAAAAGAAGCTCGGCCTGCCCGACATTCGCTTTGACACGTCAAGAATGAAGGAGTGTCAGCTCTCTGATCTTGAGGTGCCGGGCTCCATAGCGCTCACTCCGGGCCCCTGCGACGGCAGCACCGGCCGGCCCGCGGAAACAGACTTGGAGTTGCTGGTAAAGTCCGTCACCGATGCGGTGATGGAAACCATTAGCGCTAGGTGAGTGGCGTTTTTCTGGATCGTATTTCATCAACCCGCTTTGTATCAGGGCACGACTTCTTCGAGTCCCCATTGACACTTCTTCTTCGATGGGATGGGTCTTTACAGCTAGCGGAAAAATGCAAAGGTTGGAGCAAGAAGCGTCAGGGCACGACTTCAGTCGTGCCGCAAAAGGCCCACTAAAACTGTGGGCTTTAGCACCTGAGGGAATGTTCCCTCAAAATAGGCATTTGTTCAGACCGTCCTACGCCAGCAGGTAGCTGACCCCATGTTCGTCCAGGAACTGACGTTGTTCCGGCGCAAGGTCCTGGTCGCTGATGATCTGATCGAGTTCCGCCAGATCAGCCACGTGGTTCATCGCGCTTCTGCCGAATTTCGTATGGTCGGCAACGATGATCACGCGTTGCGCGCACTCGATCATGGCGCGTATCGACGCCACCACAAGTGGGCTGCTGTCGCTCAGGCCGTTTTCCGTGATGCCGCGGATTCCCAGGATGGCTGCGTCCGCTGAAATGCTGTGCAGCATGCGTTCGCAAATCGGGCCAAACTGAATGCCTAGGCGGGGATAGAGAAATCCGCCCGTCAATGTAACCTCGGTTTGCCGGCACTCCCAGAAGACCTGGGCAACCAGGATCGAATTGGTGATCACTTGAATCGGGCGGTCGTAGAGGCAGCGCGCCACTTCGACGACCGTAGATCCGCCCCCCAGAACGATGGTTTGCCCGTCTTCAATCAGCTCCGCCGCGGCCTTCCCGATGCGCATCTTTTCGTCGTGGCAACTCACCGACAGTTGCCGGAAGTCGAGCGCCTCCTCGCGCGTGTTGGTGGACATCGCCCCGCCGCGCACTCTCCTGATATTCCGGCTCCGTTCCAGCTCAATCAGATCCCGGCGAACTGTAGCTCTGGATGTGTTGAGTTGATTGCACAACTCTTCCAGATCGACAAAGTCCTGCCGCGATAAAATTTCCAGAATATTTCGGTGTCGCTCAACTTGATTCATATAGGTGAAAGCGCCGTTCGGCAAACAATAGAAAACACTGCCCGAATCCGGCAACTCTCTCGATTATGCGCCAATTGTTCAAAATGCTGCAACAAACTTTGAAAAATGCTCTTATATTCAACAATTCATTGCATTACGCGCTCGCCCTAATTTGCGATTCGCTTTTAAATCAATGATTTAACTGCGGATAAACAAAGAATCGCCTTTGCCCTGCCCCAGTGTCCAGGGGCTAAAAGCTAGCAGCTAGAATCTAACAGCTGCTTTTTCACTTCACCTTTACCTTCGGCTCCACCGATAGCCCCGGTCGCAGCTCGTGTTTTGGATCTTCGCCGGCTAGATCAGTAAAATCGATCCGCACCGGTACCCGCTGCACCACCTTCACATAATTTCCCGTCGCGTTTTCCGGAGGAAACAGGCTCAGCACCGAGCCCGTCGCGCCGCCAATCTGCGTCACCTTGCCGTGGTAAGTCTTGCCCGTCGAGTCCACGTCGATCTCCACAGCCTGCCCGGCGAACATGTGGCGCAACTGCGTCTCTTTGAAGTTGGCCGTCACCCACAATCCTTCCAGCGAAATCAGCATCATCAGGTTCTGTCCCGGAGCCACGTTCTGGTTGATCTCCACGCTCTTGCGAGTGATGATGCCTGCCGTCGGCGCCACAATCTTTGTGTAGCTCAGGTTGAGCCGGGCCATGTCCAGTTGTGCCTGAGCCTGCCCCACCATAGCCTGTGCCTGCTTGGCGCGGGCGCTCTGCGCAGCCACCTGCTCAGGCGCGGTCTGGGCAAACTTCAAACTGGAGTGGGCTTGGGATTCGCGCTCGCGGGCCACGCGCACGCCTTCGCTGGCAGCCTCTTCGGAGTGGCGTGCTGCGTCGGCGGCGGCCACGGCGGCGTCAAACTGCTGCTTGCTGATCACGTCTTTTGCAACCAGCGGCCGGTAGCGCTCTAGGTCGGCCTGGGCCTTGATGTTGTTGGCACGCGCAGCCTCCAACTGTTCCTGAGCCTGCACCACGGCGGCGTGCGCACCGGTCACGTTGGAGTCGGCCGAACTCAGATTGCTGTTCGCGTTCACCGTGGTGATAGGCACATTCACGTTGGCCGCCGCGGCGTTGGCCTGGGCGCTGGCCAGGGCCGCCTCGGCGTTCTCCACCGCAACCTTGTAGTCGCTGGGGTCCAGCTCCGCGATCAGATCGCCTTCTTTCACCACCTGGTTCTCATCCACGTACACCTTGGCCACTTGGCCCGCTACGCGCGAGCTCACCTGAAGCAGGTGCCCGTTGATCTGCGCGTCGTCGGTGCTTTCGCTATAGGTTGAGCGCCACCAGATTCCGGCGGCCACCAGCACCAGTATCACCACCACGACAACTAGGATGCCTCTGCGGCGCGATTGCGGCGGCGCGCTCTCTATCTCTGTTTCCTGCTCGATTGGTTCTGGTGTTGGGATATAATCCGCCACGCTACTTTCCTCCCAAAAATTTTCTGTACTCCTCGCCTGCTCCCAGTGCACGCGCCAGGCTGAGCTTGGCCACGTTGTGCCGGTAGAGGCTGGTCACGTATTGATCGTTGGCCTGGGCCACCGACTGTTGCGCCTGGCTCACGGCCAGGTTGTCGCTCACCCCGTTGGCATAGCGCTGCTGCGCCTCGCTGAGCGCCTCGTTGGCCAGCTCCACCGAAGAGCGAGCCACCTCGACCATTTTCTGCGCCGAGGCAATGTCCAGCAGCGCGTCGCGCACATCGGCGTCCACCTGGGCGCTCTTATCGCTCAGTTGGGCTTGCGCCGTGTCCACCTGCGCCTGCGCCTGCTGCGCCTCGCCGCGCAGTCCGAATTCTCTGAACAGCGGAACGCTCAGCGTGCCAGCGGCGTTGCCCGTGCCGTGCGATTTCTTCAGGTTCACGCCGATGTCGCCGTAGTCGCCGGCAAAGTTGAGCGTGGGCAGCCGGTCGGCAGTGGCCGCCTTGCGTTGATCTTCGGCCGCCTTGGTCTGCTCCACCATCGCCGCCAGGTCCCTGCGGTTGGCGTGCGCCTGGCGAATCGCGGCCTCCACGTCGACCTGGTCAAAGGCCGCGTAAGGCGCCTTGTCGGCCAGCGTGTAGCTCTGCTCCAGAGGCAGCCCGATCACCCGCGCCAGCCCCAGCTTGTCTTTTTCCAGCGCGTTCCGGGCCGCAATCAACTGCTGTTCCAGCGATTGATAATCCACCCGGGCGCGCAGCTCGTCCAGCAACGGAGCTGTTCCCGCCTGGTGTCTGTCCACTGCTTGGTCCAGCGAGATTTTGGCCGTGGCCACCTGCGCTTCCACGCTGGCAATCCGCGTCTCATCGGCCAGCGCCAGCAGGTAGGCATTGCCCACCACCAGCACCACCAGGTCGCGCGCGTCCTGCGCCGACAATTGCGCGGCGGCATAGTTATGGTGTGCGGCCAGGGTTCTGCGCAGTGAAGTTACATCGATCAGCGACCAGTTCAGCGACGCCCGCAGATCGGTAAAGCCAAACGGTCCGATGATCTTGGGAAAGCCCGGTATGCGCAGCCCCTCGGCGGGCAGGTCAACTTGCATATCGGTTTCCTTCAGGCTGGCGTCCACCGAGGGCAGCAGGGCCTGCAACTGGCTCAGCCGTTCCCCGCGCGCCGCGGCCGTCTGCGCGCCGCTCAGAATGATGCCCAAATTGGCCTTCAGGCCTCTCTGAACGGCCTCGTCCAGCGTGAGAGAAACCGGCTGCGCCGAAACCTCACCCGCGGCCACGCTCCCCTGGAAGGGTGACGCCGTTTGCGCCCCCAGCCCGCGGCAAAGCAGTCCCGCCACACCCAGGACTAAGGCATAGGCACAGGGCCGGATCGGGTTGTTGCTTGTAGAAATGGAAAATATCAAGGCCGTTCGACTCTCACCGAATCGCTGCTACCCAAAAACGCTCGCTCCCTAGTAGACGCATAGCGCAGGCAGCAGGGTTCGTATTTCTAGTGTATCGAATCGTAGGGGCAAATGGCTGAATTTCACCTCAAACAAACGGCTTTATGGGCAAAAATTGAACGCCATTCCACCTAATTTCGAAACGGCGAAGAAAGTAGGTCGCGGAGATTGGCCAGAGCCATTGTGCGGAGACGGCCGGTCCTGTTTGTGAATTCGGCAAAGAAAGGAGATCGCGGAGACTTGCGGGTGCCCCACCTTCGGCGCGTTGTTGTTTTTGCGCCTAAGGTGGTATATCTACAGTTTTTTATAGCTTTTATAGTTTTTCCCTATTCCCTGTTTCTATACACCTGCGAGGCCAGCGAGCAAAGCCCCTGGCGAAAGACCTCGCTCACCGTTTCCGGCGTCCATGTGGCGCTGTCTGTCCCGCCATGCAACTTTAGTAGCCCGGCCGTCTCGCTGGCCGTGAAGCCTGCCACGGCGCGCAGTACGAAAACAGTCCGCATCCATGTTGGCAGGCCGTCCAGCCACTCCCGCACCCGCCCGCGCTCCGGCCCGCTGATCATGCCTTGCAGCTTTTCGGCCGAGATGCCCGCCGAAGCCAGATCGTCGCCCTCGATGCAGGTTGTGGCCGGCGCAAGTCCCTGCGGCGCGGCTAGGCAGCCGGGGCAGCGCCCGGCCAGCAATTTCAGAGCCGCCACGGCCAGCGCCCTCCGGCTGCAACGGCGCGCATTGTGTGGATCGGCGCACGGCGACACCTGCGCTGACTCAATTGTTTCCTCCACCAGCCGCGCGCTCTCCTCGCCCTCGCCCACCAGCATCGCCGCCAGGCTGTAAAGTCCGGCTGCAACCAGCTCGAAGATCTCCTTCATGCTATCGAAGGCCTCCGCGCCATCAGGGTTCGGCTGAATCGGAAACAGGCTCTGATTCGTCGTTGGTAATTCCGAGATCATGCAGACAGCTCCTTCCCCCTGATTATATATAGGACTGATTTAATCCTTATTTTCAACCCAACGGCCCGGGTTGGTCAATGCGCCATCGCTTCCACCAGCAGCGCCATTCTCTCTTCCTGCGCTTCAATGGATTCGATCAGTTTGAACTGCGTCCGGCAGCGGTCCAGGTTTTGTCCCTCGCGCTGTATCTTGTAATACGTGTCGCCTGCCAGGTAATCCGTAAGGAACCGTATACCCTGCTCGAAGGTGATCAGTTTCCCGCTGAAGGCAAGATGCTGCTTCTCCTCCTTCGTCAGGAACCCTCCCGCCGATTGCAGGTAACCGCGCGCCAGCACCTCGAAAAGGTCAAACTGCATGGTCACTTTGGAAAGCTCGCGCTCGTCCTCCAGCGCCGCGCACGTTGTCGTGCGCACCATGTCGCCGAAATCGTAAAGCGCCAGTCCCGGCATCACCGTGTCCAGGTCGACCACGCAAATGCCCTCGCCCGTCGCGTCATCCAGCAGCACGTTGTTGAACTTCGTGTCGTTGTGGGTCACGCGCTCCGGCAGGTTTGCATCCAGCAGCACGCTGGCCATGGGTTTTCGCGCCAGGGCAAATGCAATTTCCCTGCGCGCCTGGTTTGCGCGCCCGGCTACATCCGCGCCAATCGCCTCTTCTAGCGCTATGAATCGCTTCGGCGTGTTGTGAAAATCGGGAATCGTATCGTGCAACCGCGGCGCTGGCAGGTTGGCCAGTTGTTGCTGAAATCGCCCAAAGGCCTTGGCCGCCTCAAACGCCTGCTCCGCGAATTCCACCGCATCATACGTGCGTGCTCCCTCGATGAAGCGGTACGCCCGCCAGTAATTCCCTCCCGCGTCCATGTGCCACGCCCGCCCATCGCACGCCGGAATCAGGGTGAGAACGCGCCGCTCGCTCTCCGGCTCGCCCGCCGCCTGCGCCGCCAGGTGCGATGTCACGCGATAAATGTTTTCCATCAGCGCCGCGGGATTCCTGAAAATCCCTTGGTTGATGCGCTGCACAATAAAGCGTGTCGTCGCGCCCGCCTGCTCAAAAACAACACAGTAGGTGTCGTTGATGTGGCCGCTTCCGTAGCGCGCAGCGGAGCGGAATTCTCCATCGATCTGGAATTGCCGCGCTGCCGCGCCCACGTCTTGCTCTTTAATCATGACCATAGTTTTTCCGGATAAGTGCCGCCGCTGATGAGGCGGTTGATGTTTTCTATCACGTGTGGCCGGTCCTTGCGATAGGTCACGCCAAACCATGAATCATTCGTGCGCAGCACCTTCACCCTCGCCTCCCCGACCGCCACCAGGTCATTCACTACGCGCGGAATGTAGCACTCCGATTTCGTCTCCCTGCCGTGCTGCTCGAGAAATCTCTTGAAATGCTCCTCCAGTTGTGGGAAGATCCGCGGCGTAAATCCCCAAAAATTCATCGAAACCGCCTCGCTGCCCTCCAGCCGCGTCGTCTCCCCCGTCTCCTCGGTGTTTTTCGCGTGCGTCCCGTCGCGTTCAATCTTCGTCATTTCAACCACGCTCTCCAGGTAGCCGTCGCTGCTCACCCGGCACACGCCGCGCGCCACCGTCCCGAACTCCGACAGCGTATTGCGCAGGATAAATCCGGCCATGGCGTATTCCTCCGCGCCGGATTGCAGATGTTGCGCCAGCAGCCGGTAGCCCTCGGCCCCGTAGAAGTCGTCCGCATTGATCACGGCAAACGGCTCGCCAATCGCGCTGGCTGCCAGCAGGATGGCCTGCGTCGTGCCCCACGGTTTCGTTCGCCCGGCCGGCACGGTAAATCCCGCCGGCAGCATCTCCAGCTCCTGCAGTACGTATTCCACCGCGACGCGCTCTTCAAATCGCCGCCCCACCATCTCCTTGAACGGCTGCTCAATCTCCTCGCGGATGACGAACACCAGCTTGCCGAATCCGGCACGCAGCGCGTCGTAGATCGAATAATCGATAATGGTTTCGCCGTTCGGCCCAACCGGATCAATCTGCTTCAGGCCGCCGTAGCGGCTGCCCATGCCGGCAGCCATGATCAACAGTGTCGGAGATGTCATCGGTTTCATAGCAAAAAATCACCTTCCTCAGCGCGCCAACCCTCCCTGCCGGGTTGCGTTCCGAAATCAGCTTGTGTGTCCAATGGCCTCATTTTACATCCGTCCCTCCAACTCGCACACACATTGTCAATCAACTCCTGCTTTGTATCAAGGCACGGTTTCAGCCGTGCCGCATAAGGCCCAAAATGTCTTGGGCTTTAGCCCCTGAGGAAAACTTTTCCAAGCTGACCAATATTCAGCAGTCGGATCAGGAACCGAAAAGATTTCCTCCGCATTATCATGGATGTGTATGGCTTTTCCCATCAAGACCTGCGTCGTCTGCTCTCAGGAGTTTGAGCTTCACCCAGGCAAACCCGGCTTCGCCAACCGCTGCCCCGCGTGCAGCGCTCCGGAGCCCGCTGAGCCTGCGGCCGGCAATCGTCTGGCTGCCGTTGACCGCAAAGCTCAATGCGAGCTGAACGAAGCTCGAAGGCGAACCATCCGCGATATGCTTTACCGCAAGGAGAGCTGACCAGACGCGCCTGTCCTGCCATTGCTGCTGACGCACTCAGAAGCGTAACAAATACGACGCCTTAATAAAAATCTGCCGCCCGTCGTTCAACATATTCGTCGCCCGTGGCGCCACCGTATTATTCGGATCGCACCCTCCGCCCGGCAATCGATTGCACAGCGACCGGTCCAGATTCTGCATGTCGTTGTTGTAGCCGATATATATCGCCGTGCCCGGATGCGGAAGCCACGTCAACAGCGCCTGCGTTCCCACTCCTTTGGTCCGCTTCAGCGACGTCTCCGCCGAATTAGCCAGCGTCGAATCGTACTCCGCAATCACCCGCACCGAAATCGCCCGCGTGAACTGATAGTTCACCTTGGAGCGGAATACCTGGCTCTCATACACAAGCGCGCCATTGGCCACCGCGTGGTCGCGATCCAGCAGATAGGTGTTGTCCGCGGTCAGTTGCCGCAACGGCTGCAACGTAAACAGCACCTGTACGGTTTCCTGGTTCATCAAAAACGGCACGCACGGCGCGGCAAGCGGAGGCGTCCCTGTGCACGCCACCGGGTTGTAGTTCACGTTGCCGCCTCGGATCGCCTGCACGTTGAAGTTAAACTGCCTGTACGGCGCTCCTCTCACCACGAACCCGCCCAAGTTCTCGGTGAAGTTTATGTTCTGCGTGAGCAGGTTGTACCCGTTCTGCGGACCCACCGTGTCGGAGTTCTCCCCGCCCAACGGCGCCAGCACAAAGTTGCGCGGCAAAAGAACGAACGGGTCGAAGGTCGAGTAATGAAAGACGCGATTGCCGAAATGATCGTAGGCGACGTTCTGGTTGGTTTCCACTCCATAACTCTGGATCAGCCTGTGCTTCGGATACCACTGGTACGTCATGTGCGTCTGCCCATTGCGGAAGTTCGTTGTCTGGATAAAGCCCAGCTGCGTTTGGAAACCGGCGCTCATATCCTGGTAGGCTGACTGAAGGTTGAACGCGTGTCCGGTGTGCTGCAACTGAAAATTGCTCGCCGGTCCGGCGGCATACGTCGGCGGACTTCCACTGTCCACCGTGCCTTTGGTCGAGCTTTCCACCATCTGCCCCAGCGCCATCCACTTGTTGTTTATGCGCCAGGTAAAATCCACGCCCCCGATGCGGTTCCATCCCTGGCCGAATTCGTAGTCGGTGTAAATTGCGCCGATGCTCGATCCTTTGCCCAGGTCCCGTGACACGCGCCCCACCGCGATGGTCGCCCGTTTGTTGTAGCGCGGATCGCCGGGCGCCACCGTCTGCCCCGGCTCCCGGTCGTCGATGATAAACAGGCCGATATTGGTATGGTGTATCTTTCCCGTCACCCGCCCGCCGTACTCTGGATGCACGATGTTGCGCGTATAAACCAGGTTGATCGGCGTGGCAAAGTAATTCGCATTCTCCAGAAAAAATGGCCGTAGCTCCGGAAAGTACACCGGGTAGCGCTGATCTACGGTAAATTGCGGTTGGTCCGACTCCACTGTGCTGAAGTCCGGGTTGATGGTCGCGTCAAAAACGATGCGGTCTTTGAGGATCGCCTTCACCTCGCCGCCCGCCGTGCCTTCCAGATGCCGCGAGCTGAAATAGGGATTCAGCGGATCGATCGTCTTCAACTCGCGCTCGTTCTGCGCCAGCACATACGGATTGATCTGCGCATTATGCGAGCCGGTTACGCCCGCGATGCCCTGCAGCGTTCCCTCCTGGCTCAGTACGCCGGTGATGTTGGTGGATATGCGCGGCCAGAAGTCCTGTTCGCTGTTGCGCGGAAAGTTGCGCTCGATGACCACGCCCCAGTCCGAGCCATTGGGCCGGAAGCGCAAACTGCGAAAGGGAATTTCAATCAGCGCTATCCATCCCTCGCTCGTCACCTGTCCTTCTGAATCCCATACCTGGTCATAGCTGTAATCCTGACCGTTGTTCTCGTCCCACGACGCGTCGGCCTGCACCCCCGCCGGATTCACAGCGAAGAGTACTCCCTTGCGGCGATCCTGAAAGGGGTCCAGCAGCACCGCGACGTAGTCGTCCTTCAGAATATTTTCCCGCCGCGCCAGATGTCCGCGAATCAGCCCGGGATGACGGTCGTAACAAATGAACACAAAATAGAGGGCGCTCTTGGTATATCCCAGCCACACGTTCGTCTTTTCCGTCGCTGGCTCGCCGTCATGCGGCGAATTCTGTATAAATCCGGAGATCTTTAGCAGCTTGTCTTTCAGCTCCGGCTTGGGAGTCATGCCGGCAAAGTCCGCCAGCCGCAATTTTTCCGTGATCAACGGCGCCCTGTACGCGCTCGCCGGCTGCGGTTTCGCTGCCTCCGTCGGAATCGCTGCCTGACGGCTGTTGTGCGCCGCCGCTGTTTGCACGGCCAGCGCCGCCAGGCACACCAACACTCCTATCGCTCTACGTCCCATTCTTCCTGGTACGCAACTTCCTCGTCTTCGGTTCACTCCAGAGTACTCGATGAAGCCCCCAAACCTCAAAAAAGGTCAGTAGTGCCCTGCCTCGGATTTCAATTGCAGCTTCATCTTTCCTTTTTCAGGCATGGGGAAGCTCTCCACGTCGGGCAAAACCCGCACCGCGGTTGTGAACTTGAAAGGATATTTCCCCTCGCCGGCAAAAGTGGCCTCCACAAAAAACGCCGTCCATCCCTTTTCCGGCTGCGGCACGCGCGCCACATAAACTCCAGGACTCTCTGCCGTCAGGCTGCTGCCATGATAGGCGCGGCCAGTGGCCTCCACGCGAAAATCGCGATGATCCGCATTCGTCGCCTGCCACAGCGTCACCGTCAGCGGCGTTGGCTCAGCTGTCACCCGTATCGCGCCATCCGCTGTAAAGCTCCATCTGAAATCCGGCCGCTTGCCGCCGTGCAGCACCGACTGATAAAAGGCCGCGATGCTTTCGTCCGCATTCGCCCCCTTGAGCGAGTGGTCGGCATTCGCCTCGTAGAGCAAATGTTTCTCTCCCGGCAAATCGTCAAAATAAAACTGCGACGAGTCCGGCAAAAAGAACTGGTCCCCCGCGGCGTTGATCATCAGTTTCGGCATGGTCAGACGATCCCGGTAAGAATACGGATCCTCAATATCCATCAGTTGTTTGAACGCCTTGCTGTCCAGTTCGTCCATCAGATGCTCATCGTAATAACTCTTCACTGCCGGCGCCCAGAATCCGTAGCTGCGATAATGGTGAATGAATGACGGAACCACGTGCAGCACGTCAATGACCATGGGAGCAATCGCTACCACCCGCGGATCCACCGCCGCCGTCGCCCACGTGGTCCAGCCGCGTTTCGATGCGCCCAGCACAAAAAAGCGGTCCACCTGGTGCCTGCCGCCTTTCTTGCTCGCGGCAAAAGCTGTCACCGTGTCCATGGCGCGAACCACGGCCTTGGTCATCGGCAACCGCAGCGGCCACGTTGCGTCTCCGCTGTCCAGATACTCTCTCCACGTATAGGCAATGATCTGGTCCTCCGTGCGCGGGCCAAAGGTATCCTTTACGAATATCAAGGGTTCATTGGGAATATCGAACAACTCGGTAATCACCGATTGCGTCTCTGCCGCAAACCCTCCCAGCTTTTCGTCGGCCTCCGGCTTCTTGTCGCTCACCGAGCCTCCCCGGATGGAGAGCATCCCGATTGAATGAGTCACCGTGCGCGGAATATAGATGAGCATCCAGTGATTCCACACGCTCTGGTTGACCTCGGCGGCGGTGCGCCACTCCTGAGAGGTCATGCGGATCAGGTACGCGGTGTACTCCGCGTGCGCCGCCTTCTCAACCAGCTTGTACTGGTAGTGGCTGTCAGGCGCATGTACGTATGCGTCGAGCGCGGTTGGATGATTGCCCCCGGGCACTTCGCCATTCACGGCCAACCGGTCGTCATTCGTGGCCAACGGCTCGCTGCTCGCGCCGGCTATGCAAACGGCGCTGGCTGCTGCCAGCATCGGCAACAGTGCAAGCGCGTAAAACCCTCTCTTTTTCATTGGGTCAACCTTCCCTGCCAAGTCGCACTCCGGAATCAGCTTTTTATCCAGCGGCCACCATTCTACATCCATCCCCGCCTTGCTCAACTCCTCTAGCCCCTCTTCCCTCCCCAGCCTTCGCATCCCATCGTTGCCGGCTCTATGCTGGCTTCGAGACTATTCACGACTACCGAACACTCCTCGCCGCGGCAAACTATCAGTTGCATAAGTGTAGTTGAGTCTGCAAAGCAGATCCTCGTCATGCCTGAATGGAGTTATAGAGAGGCAATTTGGGGGCATAGCGCGTTTAAGAGCTACTTCCGTCCCACAGTCCGCTCCAGTTCGGCGCGAGCCGTGTTTCGTTCCATCTCCGCCTGAAAGAGCACGGCTTCGGCCTCGGCAAGCTGCCCTTCGGCTTCTTTGAGCACTGAGGGATTTACGGTGTTCGCTTCTACCTGATTGGCTTTGATGCGGCGCATCTCGGCTCGCGCCGTCACACTTTCCCGCGCCGCTTCCAAACCGGTCTCCGCGCGCTGGACTTTGCGCACTTCTTTTTCTATCTCCATGCGCACGCGATTCTGAACATGGCGCAGGTTCTCTTCAGCTTCGGAAACCTGCGCCTGGCGCTCATGCACCTGCCCACTGCGCTTGCCGAACTCGAGCAGTGTCCAACTCATCTTGAAACCCGCCGCGCCGTTGTTCTCAGTCAGCAACGGAACGCCATCCTGGTGGACGTATTGCGCGAACGCTCCAATCTCAGGAATATACTCCGCGTGAGCCGCGCTCAAACCCGCGCGCGCCTTCTTAAGCGTTTGTTCAGCGGCTGCAACCTCCGGATTGTGTGCCAGCGCCTCGGTCTCTAAATCTCCAGCGGTCACATCCGAGGTCTCAGGCTCAGGCGGGACCAGTTCCACCTCGCAATCCAGGGGCAGGCCGGCCAGATCGTTGAATTCCACCTTCATGTCGCTGATGGCGTCCTCCAGCGATCCCAGCGCATGGCGCGCTTCAGCGATCTGTGCTTCACCTTCCAGCACCTTCAACTCCAGCACCGCTCCGGCCTCGACTCCATTGCGAGCCTCGCTCAGGCGCTCTTCGCCGGCCTCGATGCGCAGCTCCGCCGCCTGCTTGCGCCGTTCCGCCGACAAGAGGCCGTAGTAAAGCTCCTTCATCTTCAGCGCGACCTCGTTCTCCGCCCGGTGTGCGTCGTCCCGCGCAACCCCCAGATCCGCCTTTGCCACATCCACTCCGGCATGAATCTTGAAGACCTGCGTCAGCGGCTGAGCCGCCGTGGTGGTGCTCAGAATAAAATTGTGGTGGCCCAGCGGCAGCGAACCATTCTCCCCAGGGATGGGACCGATGACCGGGTAGACGCCCATTGATCCCATCGGAACCTGCAGATGTTCAATGTTCTCCAGGTGCGCAGCGTCGCTGTCATTGCTCAGCACCGGAAAGTAATTGGCACGCGCTTCCGTCACGCGCGCGTGCATCTCTTTTTCCTTCAGATGCGCCAGCTTGACCGTCGAGTTCTGCTTTGTGGCCAGGGCGACTGCCTCATCCAGCGTGATGCGCCGCGCCTGGGCATGCGCTACGCTGGCGAACGCAAACAGCACCAGAAGGATTACAACCGCCGAAGCCTTGATGGGTACGGGGTGCTTGCGATGCGCCACCACAAACAGAACTGGGATGGCCACCAGGGTGAAGACCATCGAGCCCAGCAGCCCGAAGGCAAGGACGCTGGCCAGTGGCGACCACAGGCTCGATCCGGAAAGAATCATGGGAATAACGCCCACCGCGGCTGCCGCCGAAGTCAGGAAGATGGGCCGCAACCGTCGTTCTCCGGCCTCCAGCGCCGCCTGCTCCAGTTCGACGCCGGCCCTTATCCGTTCGTGAATGTAATCGATCAGAATGATGGAGTTTCTGACCACCAGCCCGCTCACGCTGATGATGCCGATAAAAGCCATAAAGCCGAGGGTATTGTGGGTAATCAGCAGGCCCAGGGCCGCGCCCGGAAGCGCCAGCGGAAACGACGCCATCACAATCAACGGGTCAACCAGTGTGCGGAATTGAAAGAGTAGAATCAGGAAGATCAGCATCAGGCCGGCGAGCAGCGCATTGCGCATCTCACCGGAGACTTCCTGCTGGTTCTGGTGCTCGCCGCCGTATTCGATGTGGTACCCGGGCGGCAGGGAGAGGCCGTCCAGTTGCCTGTGCACGTCGCCCAGGATTTCACTCGCCAGGCGGTGGCCGGCGGGGAAGGCGCGCACGGTCAACGTGCGAACGCCGTTTCTGCGCACAATCCTGCCCGGCTCCCATTCTGAAGTGAGCGTCGCCACTGCCGCCAGCGGAACCTTTGCCCCGGTCACCGGAGACATGACGTATGTGTCGGAGAGGTTCTGAAAGCTCTGCCTATCCGCGGGATCCAGCCGCAGAACCACATTCACATCGCGGTCGCCCTCCCAGTATGTCGTCACCGGCGCGCCTTCAAAGCCCGCCGCCAGTTGCTGCGCGATAACGACGTTGGTCAATCCCATCCGGTTGGCCACTTCCTCGCGCACGTTCAGGCCCACCTGCCAGGCATCCTCGTGCCAGTCGGTATGGATGTAGGTGGCGCCAGGGATGTGGCGGAAGATCTCCTCGACCCGGTTGCCCAGCGTTTCCAGCGTGGCAATGTCATCTCCGGAAATCCGCACTTCCACCGGAGCCTCCAGGATTTGTCCCTGCTGCAACTCCTTCACAAAGACCTTTGCCTCGGGAGCCACATCGGGCAGCCTCTGCCGCAAATCAGCCACCAGTTGAGGCGTTCCCTTCACCTTCCTGGTATTGACCAGAATCTGCGCATAATTTGCCGCCGGAAGTTGGGGATTCACGTTGTAGTAGAAGCGCGGCGCGCTCTCGCCCAGAAAACTGGTATACGACTTGACCAGTGGCTCCTGGCTCAGCACCGCTTCGATTTGGCGCACGGTGGCGTCGGTGGCCTCGATCTTCGATCCCTCCGGCAGCCACACGTCTATCACGAATTGATTCCGCTCGGCAAGCGGAAAGAACTGTTGCGGCACCAGCAGCAGAATCCCGATCCCGGCCACAACCGACAGCACGCTCGACACCAGAACCATCCGTTTGTTCCGCATGGCCCAGGTGATGGCGGTGTTGTAATGCCGCTGCATGTGGTCCAGCGGCGTCAGCTTGCGCGGCTCGTCGGAATCCGACTGCTCGTGATCCACCAGGCCCTTGGGGATGAAAAAGCGCGCCATCAGCGGCGTCAACAGCATGGCCACAAGGAACGAAGTACCCAGTGAAATGGCCACGGCAATCGGCAACGAGCGGACGAACTCGCCCGGTGCGCCGGTGAGCAGCATCAGCGGGAGAAACGCCGCGATGATGGCCAGCGTTGCCGTCAGCACCGGCACCGCCATCTCCGTCGCGCAGCGCTCCGCCGCCTCTTCCACGGGAACCTTGCGGTCCAGCAGGCCTACATAGTTGTCCACAATCACAATGGCGTTGTCCACCACCATGCCTAGAACAATAATCAGCGTGGAAATCGACACCTGCTGCAGCTCGATTCCGCACGCGTTCAACACCCCGAAGGTCATCGCCACCGATACCGGAATGGCGATGGCGGAGACCAGCGAAACCCGCAGCGGCAGCAGCAGCATAGTAACCAGGATGACCGCCACGATGGCAATGCCGAATTCGCCGAAAAAATTGCGAATCCGATCAGAAACTACCCTCGGCTGGTCTGCCATTAAGTCAAGTTTCACGTTCGGCGGCAAGGTCGCCTGCACGTTCTTCAGCGTGGCGCGCAGGGTATTGCCGAAGTCCACGATGTTGTTGCCCTCGCGCATCTCGACCGACAGCAGAATGGTCTGTTCGCCTTCGTAGCGCGCATACTCGGTGGGATCCTTGTACACTCGCGTTACATCGGCTAGATCGTCGATGTGAACCGGTTGGCCAGTGGGCGAAACATCAACCATCACCTGGCGAATCTGATCTTCCGTCTTCAGGCGCCCGCCCGATTCGATGGGCACCTTGCTCTCGCCGGCCGGCACCCGGCCGCTGAACTTCACCGTGTTGCGCCCTTGCAAAGCGCCCATCACCTTCATCGGGTTCACGCCATACTGCGCAAGCCGCTCCGATGAGGTGTCGATGTCGATCTCTTCCTTCTGATCGCCGATGCGCTTGACCTTCGATACCGTGGGCATCGCGCGCAGCGCCGTTTCCACGGTTTGTGCGTACTCCTTCAGCTCTCTGGGGCCGTAGCTGCCTCCATGTACCGCAATCAAGGCCGCGACGGTGTCGCCGAAGTCTGAATCCACCATCGGGCCGAGCACTCCCGCCGGTAACTCCGTGGCCTTGAGTTGCGCCATATCCAGGCGCAGCTTCGACCAGAATTCGTCGGTGTCCTTGACGGATTTGTCCAGCTCGACATTGATCACCACCATGCCGTTGCGGGTGGTGGAATAGGTCTTGTCGCGGCGCACTTCGGCGAAGCGGAAGAGACGCTCTTCAATCTTGCGCGTGACCTGGCCCTCCACTTCCCGGGTGGTCGCGCCGGGATACACGGCGGCCACGATGCCGACGTGGATGGTGATCTTGGGGTCTTCGCGTCGCGGCATGGTAAACAGCGAATATACGCCTGCCGCAACGAGCATGGCCGAAAGAACCAGCGTCACCTGCGGATAACGCAACGCTGCGCGGACGGGGTTCACTGGCCGCCCCCAACAATCTTGGCCGGCGAGCCTTCGCGAACATTCTGCTGGCCGGCCACCACCACTTGCTCGTCGCCCGTGAGGCCGCTGAGAATCTCCACTTCGTTATTCAGCGGCCCGCCCACATCCACACGCCGCGTATAAACGCGCTGTGACGCGGGCACGTACACATAAACCTGCGCCACGCCTTGCGGATCGTGGACAATCGCGTCGCCGGGCACGGTGATAGCGTTGACCATCACTCGGGAGAATACCCGCACCTCGCTCACCATCCCCGCCCGCAGCAGGCGCGCCGGGTTAGCGACAACAATCTTGGCGCTGTAAGTGCGCGAGGCCGGGTCCGCCGCCACCCCCACTGTTTCCACTTTTCCTTCGAACTGCTTGCCATCCAGCGACGGAATCGTCACTGTAGCGCACTCTCCTTCCCGCACCTCGCCGATTTCGGATTCCGGAATCGCCACCCGCACCTTCACCGGGTTCAGGTCGAGCACGGCGATTACCGGAATCCCGGCTCCGACCGTGTCTCCCACGTCAATCCGCCGCATCCCCACAAAGCCCGAGATCGGCGCCCGCAGTTTTGTGTCCCCCAGCCGCTTCTCTGCCTCATGCAGTTGCGCCGCCGCCGCGTGTGACTGCCCGGTTGCGGCTTCTTTGTCTTGCGCCCGCGTGCCTTGCCGCGCCATGTCGTACCGCTGCTGCGCCGCATGGTACCCCGCTTCAATCTTCACGAAGTCGTTGGCCGGCAGACTCTTGTGCTCGTAGAGGAACTTCATGCGGTTGTACTGATCCTGCCACTGCTCATAGTCGATGCGCGCCTGCTCCAGCTCTTGCGAACGCGGGCCTTCCTGCGCCTTGTCGTCCACCGCTCGCGCCGCATCCGCCTGCCCCTGCGCCGCGTCGTACGCGTTGCGGTAGTCGGACGAGTCCAGTTCCGCCAGCACCTGGCCCTTGCTCACCGCCTGGCCTTCTTCCACAAAAACCTTTGCCACCCGTCCAGCTATCTGAAATGCACCCTGAGCCGTTACATTGGCCTCCACTGTTCCGCTCACAGCCACGGAAACAGGCTGCCCGACCCGATTGGGCGTCCGCACGCGCACCGGAACCGGCTGGTCTGCAGCCACCGGAGCTTTGGGGCCACACCCTACCAGCGGCAACAGAGCCAGCAGACAGACGGCGAAAAGGCACACGTTGGCAGGGTATAGAGAGATTTTCGTAGGAATCGAATCGGCAATTTCAACGCGATTCTTAACCATTGAGGCAGACATTCTGCGATCCCAACCCAAAGTAAAGCCTGCGGGCGTTCCATCCTTGCCCCGCCCTGTCCAATCCGAGCCACTCTGCAAATCCAAAGGAAATTTTTCTGTTCCATTCATCGATGTTTTTCCTTGACAAGAATAGAATGACATGTCATTCTATTCTTGTCAAGAGGGTCTAAAATCAACAAATGGCCTACCGCAAAACCCCTGCAACAGCCGCTCGCAAGGATGCCCGGCGCAAAACGATTCTGGACGCCGCAACCCGTCTCTTCGGCGTCAATGGCTATCACTCCACTACCGTTCCCATGATCGTGGCTGCGTCAGATAGCTCCGTGGGCAGTTTTTACGTTCACTTCCGCAACAAGGAGGATGTCTTTGCGGCGGTCCTCGAAGTGCTGGGACAGAAGGTGACGGAAGTGATGGATCAGGCCAGAGACTCCCAGGCCGATGCGCTGCTGGGGATTCGCTGCGCCGTCGAGTCGCTCTTTCTCTTTCTGGCCGACAACCCGGCGGATGCCCGCATCCTTATCGTCGAGTCCTCCGGCCTGAGCCCCCGCCTGGAGCGGGTGCGCCGCGCCATACTGAGGCAGTACGCTGAACAGGTTTGCCAAACGCTGGAGTCTGCCCCAGCCGCATTTTCCGTTTCTGCGCCTGCGATCGCCGCTCGTTGCCTGGTAGGCGCCGTCTTCGAATCTCTTTGTAGCTGGCTGGAAGAAAGTCCCAGCGGCCGTCAGCCTGCCGCTGAAGTTGCGCGCGCCGTGGCCGATTACAACTTGCGGGCCATACGCGCGGAGGTGCAAAATGAATCGCAATTATCGGACAAGATAGCGGGTTAGTGAAAAGGAAGGAAGATAATGTTCAACGTTTTGACGATTGCAAGAGAATACGGCAGCGGAGGCTCCGACATTGGGCGCAAGGTTGCGGAACTTCTGGGCTGGGAGTGCATGGACAAGCAGATCATCGAACGGATCGCCGCCATGGGAAAAGTGGACCATGCCTGGGCCGCGAAGGCCGACGAACACGCCATCGCGTGGTGGGAGCGGGTGATGAAGAGCTTCCGCCAGGGAGGCCCTGAGTCCTATACCGGCGAGGGCTCTGAACTCGCGGTGGATCGCGATACCGTGCAGATTTTCACTGCGAGCATGATTCAAGAGGCAGCCAAGGTGGGTAATTGCGTCATCATCGGACGCGGCGCGCAATGCGTCTTGCGCCGCCATCCCCACGTGCTTCGTATGCTGGTTTATGCGCCGCTCAACGAGAAAATAGCGCGCATGAAACTTCGCCATCCCCACGAGCACGACCTGCCTGCACTGCTGCGCCGCATAGACTCCGAACGCCTCTACTATGCTCGGTACTATTACGACTGCGACTCGGCAGATCCCCGCCTCTACCACATCACCATGAACAGCACTCTGGGCGTCGATACTTGCGCAAAGATGGTTGCTCAGATTATCCAGTCTTCTTAGGCCATCAGAAAGCCTCTGCTGGCAAGCCCACCGCATCGACCACATTGACAGCCCAGTCTATCCATGTATTTCTCCTTCATTGGAGCGAAAGGGCGCACCATAGCGCATGAATCTGCACGACCGCAGCGACAGACAGCGGAATCAAGCGAGGTTTGTGAACATTCCCTTGGCAAAAGGCCTCACAGCCAGTGCGCAGATCGCATTCCGGTGAAATGTGATGTGCATCACAGATTGCAGTCATCGCTGGTTCGATACTTGACCGTACTCAGGAGGTCTGTCCGTGAATAGTTTCTGTGCGCGCATGTTCGGTCTCACCCTGTTCGTTTTTCTCGTTTTGGCTATTGCCGTCCAACCTGCCAGTGCTCAGCTGGATCAAGCCAAGCATATTCACCATCGGCTGCTTCCAGCCGGGGATACCTGTTCCAGCTGCCACAAGGTGATTTATGACCAATGGAAAGCCAGCCCGCATAGTGCCAACGGTGTCGAATGCACCGTGTGCCATGGCGAGACAACAGCACCGGACTTCGCGGGCACGCCGGCGTTAAGCGCATGTGACGCCTGTCACGGCGATCAGGTGGCACAACTGAAGTCTGATCCATTCATGAAAGGCAAGACGTGTGTGAGCTGTCATCAAGCACACATCTTCGTGGAGCACAAGAAGACGGCCCCGGCAGGCAAGTAATAACAATTTCCAGGCGTGGCATTTTCGAACTGCTGGCCAGTGCATCCGAGCTCACCGCCTTGGAAACGTGTCATCGCATGCCAAGTGAATGTACGACCGGTTGCCCTGAAATCTAGCGATCATGCGCCCAAAGCGTAGCGCAAAAAATAGCTTGCCATCCTGAGCGAACAGTGCCCCAGGCATACTCTTCTGCATTGGGGTGGTGAGTCGAAGGATCTGCTTTTGTCCTTTATTCTGCCCTTCCCCTTCCAAAACCCATCCCTCAGTCGCTAACCTCCCGATGATTTTGCCGGATTTTTTGCCGGGGGCCTCGCTTTCTGCGATTTATTAGACTGAACGCATGTGGTTGACTAACTCATTTTCTCCTTGAGGGATCCAAGTTTTGCTCCGAGGGTACGTTTGATGACAATGTCAACATGATAGCGAGGGAGCATGGCAGTAGTTAATGCTTCTTCTGACCAGAGTCGTTGTACATCTTCTAATGACCACTGACGTGAATCGCGTAACTTGCTTCCCTGTCCCTGTCCACTGTTCACTGTCCACTGATTGCCGCTCCCCAATTAACCCAAATTTTCGCAAAAAACAGTCTATTTATATGCAAACCCTTTTTGGCGTGAAGGGGTCGCGTTTTTGCAGCTCTTTATTCTCTTTCCCTTCCCTGTTTATCCAAAAAGCTGTAGACTGCCATCTACAGCACGGAACGGATTCAATGGCTCGAACCTCCCCAAAACAGAAGCTCTTCAACGGCCGGGACCATTCCTGGATGCAGTTCAACCGGCGTGTCCTCGAAGAGGCCGAAGACCCCTCCAACCCCCTTCTGGAGCGGGTCAAATTCCTGGCTATTACAGGCTCCAACCTCGACGAATACGTTGAAGTCCGCCAGGCCGGCCTCATGCAACGCATTGAGGACGGCTACCGAGAGCCGGGCTACGATGGCCTGCGCCCCGCAGAATCCCTCGCAGTGCTCACCGCCGAGATTCACAGCTTTGTGGACGCGCAGTACCGCTGCTGGAACCACCATCTGCTGCCCCAGCTGGGCAAACAAGGCATTCGTCTGCTGGAGTGGCGCGAGTTGGACGAAGAGGCTAAAGCCTTTGCTCAGGGCTACTTTCAGCGCGAGGTTGACCCGCTGCTGACCCCTATCAGCATCGATCCGGCCCACCCCTTTCCACGCGTGCTCAACAAGGCTCTCTGCCTGGCGTTGCTGCTCCGCCGCAAGCGCAAAAGCTCCGGCCCGCAGGTTTTGGGCGTGGTCACCGTGCCCCGCGCTCTGCCCCGTTTTGTTCGCCTGCCCGGCGCCGAGGGCACATACGATTACCTCCTGCTCCAGGACCTGATCGCGCATAACCTGGCCGGCATGTACCGCGGCTACGAGGTGCTCTCTCGCGCCGCCTTTCGCGTCACCCGCAACTCCAACCTTTACTTTGAAGAGGAAGAAGCCCGCTCCCTGCTGGAGACCATCCGCGTCGAGCTGCACAACCGCCGCAAGGGCGACGCCGTCCGCCTGGAGATCGAGACCGGCGCCGACGAGGAGATTGTCGAGCGCCTCAGGGTAAATTTTGAGCTGGACCAAGATCAGGTCTTCCTCGACGACGGCCCGGTGAACCTGTCGCGGTTGTTCTTTTTCTATGACGACGTGCAGCGGCCTGACTTGAAGTTTCCCCCTTTTACCCCTAAACCCTTCAAGTTAAGCCGCAAGTCCGGCAATATCTTCGATGAATTGCGCCGCCACGACGTTTTGCTCCACCACCCCTACGACTCCTACGACCCGGTGGTCGATTTCATTCAGCAAGGCGCCGAGGATCCAGCCGTGGTCAGCATGAAGCAGACCCTCTATCGCACCAGCGACGACTCGCCCATGTTCCAGGCGCTCACCGAAGCCTCCGCCAACAAGGAGACAACGCTGGTCGTCGAGCTGATGGCCCGTTTCGATGAGGCCTCGAATATCCGCTGGGCGCGTAGCATGGAGGACGCCGGCGTGCAGGTCTTCCACGGCGTCGTCGGCTTGAAGACTCACTGCAAGCTGGCCATGCTGGTGCGCCGAGACGAAGACGGCGTTACCCGCCGCTATTGTCACATGGGAACGGGAAACTACAATCCCGATACAGCCCGCTTCTACACCGACCTGAGCCTGCTAACCAGCGATCCGCAGTTCACCGAGCGGGTCCATATGGTCTTCAACTACCTCACCGCCCACGCCGAGATCGACGACTACCGCCCGCTGCTGGTGGCCCCGCTGACCATGGCTGAAAGCTTCCTGGGCCTTATCCGCCGCGAACAGGAGAACGCGCAGGCTGGACGGCCCGCCCACATCGTCGCCAAAATAAACGCCCTGCTCGAACCCTCGATCATTGAGGCCCTTTATACGGCCTCGCAGGCGGGCGTCGAAATCGACCTGATCGTCCGCGGACTCTCGATTCTGCGCCCCGGCGTCAAAGGCCTCTCGGAAAGAATCCGCGTCCGCTCCATTGTGGGCCGTTTCCTGGAGCACTCGCGCATCTTCCATTTCGCTAACGGCGGTGACGACGAGATCTATCTCGGTTCGGCAGACTGGATGCCGCGCAACCTCTTCGAGCGCTGCGAGGTGGTCTTTCCCGTCCGCGACCCAGCAGCTATGGCCCGCATCCACGACGAGATTCTGCCCGCCTATCTGGCCGACACCCTCAAGGCCCGCTTGCAGCAGCCCGACGGCAACTACATACGCGCCAGCAATCTGCTGAAGGAGGCAAAACCCTTCTCTGCCCAGGAGTTCCTCATGCAGTTGGCCGAAGGCAAGACGGACCTGGACGCCATCCCAAAGGCCGGCACTGGCAGACAACCGACAAAAACAGCGGCCAAGAAGGTTGAAGACGCCGCTGCAACGAATTCCTGAGACTCGCCGGATTCTGAACGGTTCTCAATACATATGCCTGCATCTGAGCCTTTGCCGAGGAATTTTTGTCAACTTTAGGCCGAAGGCTTGCAGGGAAGCTATGTCGTCACTTCCTACGCATATACGTGGAGGACACGCGTAAAAGAACCTCTGCTTCGAAGTAGAGGTTTTTTGCGAAAAATTGGGCTTTTTGGGGTGCGGATTTTCGAGTTTCAGAGGGTTGAATTTGGTAACGGGACAAAATACGACCGGGTTAACCGCTTTCCGTGTTACGATAGGCGTTAAGCATGATTCGCTCGTTTGCCGACCAAGAGACCGAACGGGTATTCGACCGCCGTTACAGCCGCCGGTATGCGGCGTTTGAGCGTGTGGCGTTGCGAAAGTTGCGGCAAATCCACAGCGTTTCACTAGTAGAAGAGCTTGGCGAGCCACCAGGCAATCGGCTGGAGAAGCTGAAGGGAGTTCGAGAAGGGCTATGGAGTTTGCGTGTCAACGACCAA
The DNA here is from genome assembly GCA_049522175.1 of Occallatibacter sp. GTDB lineage: Bacteria > Acidobacteriota > Terriglobia > Terriglobales > Acidobacteriaceae > Telmatobacter. Next base: position 164,523 of record JBEKOC010000003.1, read on the forward strand.
TGGAGGATTTGCTTTGAGTGGAGGGATGGGGATGCCTACGAGGTCCAGATTGTTGACTACCACTAAGCCGAAAGGCGAGGCTGAGGGACTGGAAGAGGGCGCGCGGACGGCGCCGCTGCATCCCGGCGAGATGCTGCGCGAGGAGTTCATGAAGCCGCTGGGGCTTTCGTCGAATGCGCTGGCCATGGAGTTGCGCGTGCCGGTGACGCGCATCTCGGAGATTGTGCGGGAGCGGCGCGGGATCACGGCCGATACGGCGCTGCGGCTGGCGCGCTACTTCAATATGTCGGCCGAGTTCTGGATGCGTTTGCAGATGGATTACGATCTGGAGTCAGCGGCTGATACCGAGGAAACGGCAATTCATCAGGCGATTCGCCCGCGCGCATCCCACGCCAATGTAGAAAATGCGGAGCAGCGAGTGGTTGCTTGATTGAGTTGAGTATGAGATTTATGGGTTCCCAGGCCTCAAAATCGAGACTCGGGGTATCCAGAGGATGGAAGAGAAGCGGCAGCGCGTAACAAAGAAACGAGTTAAGACAAACCATGGCCACGACCACAAACAAGGACTATTACGGCACGCTCGGCGTGAAGAAGACGGCGACGGCGGAGGAGATCCGGAAGGCCTTTCGCAAGGCCGCGCGGCGGTATCACCCGGATGTGAATCCGAACGACAAACGGGCCGAGGAGAAGTTCAAAGAGATCTCCGAGGCCAACGACGTACTGAGCGACGAGAAGAAGCGTAAGGTCTACGACCAATTGGGCTTCTACTCCGACCAGATAGACCCGGCGCAGGCCGAGGCTTATGCGCGGCAGGGCGCGGGCCACGGCACTCCCGTGGACTTTGGCGGCTTCGATTTCACCGGCTTCCAGGGCGGACCGGGGCAGCGCCGGGGCCAGCATCCGGGGACGGGTTCGGCAGCAGATTCGGCTAACTGGGGCAGCTTCAAGGACATTTTTTCCGGGATCTTCAGCGGGGCGCAGCAGCCGCAACGGGCGCGCGGCCCGCAGCCGGGAACGGATCTGGAATATCAGGCCACGGTGGACTTCTGGACGGCGATCCGCGGCGGCCAGGCGCGGCTTGAGGTGCATCGCCAGGAGGTTTGTCCCGCCTGCCACGGCCAGGCCTCGGCCAACGGACCCACGCAGTGCCCGGAGTGCAACGGTACCGGCCAAGTGACGCAGATGGGTGGGAGAATGAAGTTCAACATTCCCTGCCCCAAGTGCAACGGCACGGGCCGCACCTCCAATGCCTGCTCAACCTGCCACGGCGAGGGCGTGGTGAGCCGCTCGGAGACTGTCGAGTTTCGCATCAAGGCCGGCACGCGCGACGGGCAGCGCATCCGCCTGCAAGGCAAGGGCAACGCCGGGGTGAACGGCGGCGCACCCGGCGACCTCTACCTCATTGTCCGCACCGGCACGCATCCGGTCTTCACCCGCGTGGGCGACGACATCCACTTGACCGTTCCGGTGACTGTGCCCGAGGCCTCACTGGGCGCTAAAGTCGACGTGCCTACCATCGATGGGCGCGCGCAGTTGAAGATTCCTCCCGGCACGCAGAGTGGGCAAAAGCTGCGCATGAGGGAGCGTGGCGTGGAGAACGCGCAGCGGCCCGAGCAGCGCGGCGACCAGATTGTGACCGTCGAGGTAACGGTGCCGCACCTCAACGACGAGCGCAGCCGCGAGATTATGCGCGAGCTGGCCAAGCTTAACAACCAGGACCCGCGGAAGGCGCTGTTTGAAAAGCTGTGAGCGTGGTAAGCTGTCGGCAGTGTTTCCAGTGTTTACGGGTGTGCCAGGATGCCCAAGCATCGCGATGAAGACCGACCTGATTTCATGCACGATGAAGAAATGTCGGGCTTTGAGTGGCATCCCATCAAAGCCGCTTCAAATTTGAAGAAGCACAAGGTCTCCTTTGAGGAGGCCAGCACAGTATTTAAGGATAAGCAGCGTGTCGAGGCTCCGGACCAATGGCACAGTGATGATGAGCAGCGCTATCTTGGTATTGGAAGATCGAAGCAAGGACGCATTCTAAGCATTTACTACACGTTTCGAGCCGGTAAGATACGGATCATAAGTGCACGGCTGGCGGAACGATGGGAAAGGAATGAATATGAAATCGGCGATGAGTAAAAACGAAATTGAAATGCGAAGCAGATTTGACTTTTCCCGTGCCACGCGCGGCAGATTTTCCGACCGCTATGAACAAGACCATAGTGTCACGCTTTTGGACGGCGATCCCGATATGGAAGATCCCCTCGATTTGAATCAGGGTGACTCCCAACTGACAGAAGTTTTCGGAAAGAACTTGCTTATCTCTCATTTAGTAGCTGCCGGTTTTGAGGTTGCACAGCCAGTAAGGGATAAGGGTGTTGATTTGGTTGTCTATAAGGACGGAGAAAACGCAAAAGACTACGTGCCCTGTCTGATTCAATTGAAGGCCTCCTCGCAAGAATCGTTTTCGCTCGACAAAAAATATGAACGATTCCCTCATCTGTTGATTGCGTATGTATGGAATGTTCGAACTCCCGCGCAGAGCGACGTATACGCATTAACCTTCAAAGAAGCATTGCAGGTTATGGAGAAGAAGGGATATTCGAAAACTGACTCGTGGATGAGCGGCGGTTATTATTTTGTGCGAAATGCTGGAGTGGATCTGAAGAAAATTCTCGAGCCATACAAAATGACCCCTAAGCGCTGGAGGGAGAAACTTCAGTCCGTTTGAAGGGCAAAAAACATGGCGGCAAAACGCAAATCGAAGGGCGCGTACATGATCTCGGCGGTAGCCGAGATGTACGAGATTCATCCGCAGACGCTGCGCCTCTATGAGCGCGAGGGGCTGCTGAAGCCATCGCGCACCGAGGGCAACACGCGCCTGTACACCGACGAGGACCTGGAGCGACTGGAGTTCATCCTGAACCTGGCGCGCGACCTGGGCGTCAACATCGCCGGCATGGCCATCATCCTGCAGATGCGCGAGCGGATGGAAGAGATGAACCGGCAGATGCAGAGCTTTGTGGAGTATGTGCGCACCGAGATGCTGGCGCGCTTCTCCCAGGCCTCGCCCGGAGCAGGGGCGATTGTGCCGCTGCGCAAGCCCGGAGCCGTAACCCGGCCGAATGCTGCAGGCCGCAAGAGCTAAGTAACTTCTGAAAAGCTCCTGTGCAGCTTCATAATTATCTGCAAGGCATTTTCCACAACCAAATCACGAATCTTACATCCTGATACACGGAGACGAGACAAGTCGAGTTCTGTTTGCTGATCGAAATTCACGTATCTCATTGATAACAATATATATAATTGCATAGTCCTTGCAAAGAACGGAAGCGAAGAATCATAGATTGCTGAAATAATCTGCAAGGATTTGGGGGGCAAAAAAAATATTGGGGGGAGGGGGGGGGTACCCCCTCCAATGGTCAGTGAACAGTGGTTAGTGATCAGTGACGACTCGCGCATCTGGTCCTTATTCATGGAACGATTGTGCGCCTGGAAAAGGTAATTATCTGCAAAACGAGCGCAAATCCCCAGCTAGACCCCCTGTTCCCGGCTGATTTGACTCCTGTGTATCGGCACAGTGTATGGTGTATTGCGGGCTGAAACGAGCCCGGAGACCGGTTTGAAATGGCAACCGACAGGGAGCCAGGAAGAATCGGAACCGGCAGCGCCACGCACAGGGGATGATGGACCGATGACCGAGAACGAAGCCAACTCACTGCCGAAAAATGCCTACCTGCCGCTGAAACCCGGCGAAAGCTACCAACCCATCATTTCCGCGACGGCCAAAGAGCCGGAAATTACGTGGCGCTCGATCTTCTGGGGCGTTCTGCTTTGCGTGATCTTTTCCGTCGCCTCGGCCTACTCCGGGCTGAAGGTGGGGCAAGGGATGGAGGCCGCCATTCCCATTTCCATACTGGCTATCGGATTGGCGAGAGTATACAAGCGGCGGACCAGCTTGCTGGAAAATGTGATCATCACGGGCATCGGCGCGGCGTCGGGCAGCGTGGTGGCAGGCGCCATCTTCACCATTCCCGCGCTGTACACGCTGCACCTCGATCCGCACCCGGTGCAGACCATCTTCATCTGCCTGGCCGGAGGCTGCCTGGGCGTGCTCTTTTTGATTCCGCTGCGCCGCTACTTTGCGCGCGAGATGCACGGCCAGTTGCCCTTTCCCGAGGCGACGGCCATCACCGAGGTGCTGGTAACGGGCGAAAAGGGCGGCTCGCAAGCTAAGTTGCTGTTGCAGGCCACCGTCATCGCCGGCGTTTACGACTTTTTTGTCTCCACATTTCACGTCTGGAAAGAGTATGTCGACTTTCAATTCGTGCCGGTGATCCGCTCGCTGGCCGAGCGCGGCCGCATGGTCTTCAAATTCGACGCCATCAGCTTCATCATGGGCCTGGGCTACGTGATGGGCCTGCGCTGCTGCCTGATCTTCTGCGCCGGCAGCGTGCTGACCAGCTTCGTTCTGGTTCCGGTGATCTGGTACTTCGGCAGCCACATTGACGCCACCGTCTACCCGGGCACCATTCCCATAGCCCAAATGACCGCGGCGCAGATTGTACGCAACTACGTGCGTTTCATTGGCGTGGGCGCCATTGCCACGGCAGGCATCATCGGCATACTCAAATCGCTGCGCGTGGTGGCGGGGTCGTTCGGCATTGCGCTGCGCACCTTCCGCCATGGCGAGGCAGCCGCCCCGGAGCGCACCGACCGCGATATTTCCATCATCTCGATTCTTCTCGGCGTGGTGATCAGCTCCCTGGCGGTGGCGATTTTCTTTGGGCGCTTGCATGTTTCCTGGACGGTGTTGGCGCTGGGCCTGGTGTTGACGCTGCTCTTCTCCTTTTTCTTTACTTCGGTAGCCGCCAACGCCATTGCCACCACGGCCAACAATCCGGCCTCCGGCATGACCATGCTGACCATCATCATTTCTTGTGTCGTGCTGTTGAACTTTGGCCTCTCCGGCGACACGGGAATGTTCTTCATCATGGCCATCGCCGGCATGGTGTGCACCGCATTGTGCGTTTCGGGACAGTTCATCACCGACCTGAAGGCCGGCTACTGGCTCGGCTCCACGCCCGCGGCCCAGCAGAAGGTCAAATTCTACGGCGTTATTGCCGCGGCGATTGCCGCCGGATTGACCATCGTTCTGCTGGCGCAGGTTTATCAGTTCGGCGAGGCAGCGCCGGGAGATGCGCGGCAGATTCTGGCTGCGCCACAGGCCTCCATCATGAAGGCCCTGGTGGTGGGATTCATGAGCCACCAGCCGGTGGCCTACATGCTGTTTGGCATCGGCGCGATTATTACGCTGATTCTGGAGATGCTGGGCAAGTCTTCCATGGTCTTTGCGCTGGGAATCTACCTGCCGCTGGATCTGACCTCGCCGGTGCTGGCCGGCGGCATTCTCTCGCACCTCATCAACAAGCGCTCGGAAAAGACAGGCGGCGAAGAGGGAAGCAGGATTCGCGAGCGCGGGGTGATTCTGGCCTCGGGGCTGATGGCGGGCGGCGCGCTGGGCGGCGTATTCGGCGCGGCGTTGCACCTGTTCCCCTGGTATCGCGAGGATCTGATCACCACGCCGTTCTACATGAACGATCCCGTCTCGCAATCGGTTTCCGTGCTGCTGTTTGTTGGAATTTGTTTGTATGTGTGGATTTATTCCGTGAAAAAGGAAAAGGTGTAAACGATGAATCAAGCGGACAAGTATGTTGCTGACGCGGTATTAGGCATTGACACGCTGTGGGGCGGGGACGTGATGAATCCCTCGGGCACGGGGCGCTTCATCGCCGATTCGTGGTTTTCTGATTTTCCGCTGCCCACGGCGTACACGCATCCTGCGGCGGCGAAACTGCGCGCGGCGGGCGGGGTGTCCGTCAAGAATCGCGAAGCGGTGGATGAGTACCTGCGCGCGGTCGACCTGCCTGCGGCCATCGCCGGGGTGCGCCAGGAAGCTGTCAAGATGAATGCTCTGCGCAAGGCCTATTTGATTGGCATGGCGGATTGCCTGGATGTGATGCGGGAGCTGGCCATGGAAGTGGCCGGCAAAGGCGACGCGGTGCCCTACGCGCGCTGCGTGTATGCGGCGACGGCCGGACAGCCGGAACCCTCTCAGCCACAGAAAAAGCGCGAGCGGGTGGCGGAGCTGCTGGGCCGCGCGGGGTACAAGGGCAGCTTGCTGGAGGCCGTGGATGCATGGCGGCGCGAGCGCGTGGTTCCCATGGCCTCAGTGCGCGCGCTGAGCGCGGCGGTGATTGCCCATTACGACAACCTGAGCGCAAAGCATCTGCTGCCGCATCTGCCGCCGGAACTGGCGCGCGTGCCGCGGGCCAACATCGATTTTCTGCCCATCAAGGAGGCCTGGTTCTCCGGGTCAATGAATTATATCGGCCGCGCCCGCAACGAGGACGACTCGCCGCAATATGAGGCCAGCTACGAGATCAATGCATCGCTGCAGATTTCTTATCCGGAGTTTGAGCAGCTCATCAGCCACGAGGTGGTGCCGGGGCACGTGACCACATTCGCTTACCTGCAGGATTTGTACGTGCGCGGGAAGGCCGGCTTCGAGGCGACCATCCTGACCATGAACACGCGCGCGGCAACGCTGTTTGAGGGCATCGCCAACAACGCGATTCTGATTGCGCACGGAGTGACGGAAATTGAGCAGTTGCCCGACGAAGACACGCAGATCGGCGTGCTGCTTGCGCTGTTGCAGGACGACGCCAAGAACCAGTCGTCGTATCTGACGTGGGGCGAAGGTAAGCCGCAGGCGGAGGTGGCCGTGACGCTGCGGCGCGATTTCCTGGTGACCGAAGAGCGCGCCGATAAGCTCTCTGGCGCGTGGGGACGGCATCCGCTGCTGGGCCGCATGTATCTGCCCGCGTACCGCTGCGGCACGGAAAAGATTGCCCAGTTGCGGCGCACGTATCCCGCAGGCAAGGTGCTGCCGGTGATTTATGGTTGCCAGGGTTTGGTAGACATACTGACGATTGACGAAGTTCTGAAGGGATAGAAACAGGGGGCTATTCCAGGTTCCAAAAGAGGGATCTTTCGACCAGCTCAGGATCGGCTCTGTGGCACTCATAGTTGGCTACAACGTGCTTCATAACCAGGTTCAGCCTCAGATCAGGAACTTTCGAGTGAGGCGTTTCAGGGAACAGAATTTCCCTGATACCGGCCTTCCGAACCTCCGACCGCACTTCCCGCCTCTAGTGTTTCAGCAGCTCAACGTCTGCACACCGTGAATAGCTGCTACTTCATCAGAGGACCAATCGACTTATTGAAGCCTGGCAAAGTACTGAGGCTCTCTGGTCCATGCAACTGATATAGCGCCGCACATCACGCGGACCTCAGGTCGCGTGCTGGTTTCGCAAGCAGAACACCGAGGGCGCAACTTGCCATTCGAGCCAGTTCTCCGTCAGCACGGCTGGTAAGAACTATCGGAACCTTAGCTCCCACAACAACTCCAGCTGCCAGCGCTCCAGCCAGGTACTGAAGCTCCTTGAAGAGGATATTTCCGGCTTCCAGATTGGGAACCATAAGAAGATCCGGGTCTCCTGCAACCGGCGACTTAATCTTCTTGATCCGCGCGGCATCGCTTGAAATGGCATTGTCAAACGCGAGCGGACCATCGACGATGGCTCCGGTAATCTGACCGCGATCGGCCATTTTGCAAAGGGCGGCGGCATCAAGCGTAGATAGAATGGCGGGATTAACTGATTCGACCGCTGACAGGATGGCCACCTTGGGGTTTGCGATCTCGAGTGTGAGCATCATGTCAATGGCATTCTGCAGAATGTCGATCTTGGTATCCAGGTCCGGCTGGATGTTGATGGCCGCATCGGTCACGAAGAGGGTCTTGTGATAGGAAGGCACATCCAAAGCGAATACATGACTGATGCGCCGCCCAGTGCGCATTCCTCCTTCGCGAGAGACGACAGCGCTCATGAGTTCATCTGTGTGAAGAGAACCCTTCATGAGCATTTGCACCTCGCCCCTACGAGCCATCTCAACGGCCCGCATGGCGGCGCTGCGGCTATTGTCGATGTCAAGGATCTGGATGGTTCCCAAGTCAAGTTGCATGGTTGCTGCAAGGCCGCGGATGGTAGCATCAGCACCCACAAGGACGGGAACAATCAGCCTGTCTTTGAATGCCTGGATGGCACCGCCGAGAGAAACTTCGTCGCATGGCCAGACAATTGCAGTTTTCACCGCTGGTTTCGAGGTGGCGCGCGCAATCAGACCGAGATAGTGACGATAGGGATTGTTCACAATGAGTTGAGGCACGGGGAGGGTGGACCAGCGCGACTTTTTCAGAGGCGCGAGGAGTTGCGCAGTACCCGAAAAGATTGGCGTACCATTGCCATTGCATGCCTCACAATCGAAAATAATGGTCTTTGTGGCATCATCCTTCGCCGTAACGTGCACTTTGACGAGAATGCGATCGCCAACACGGATGCGATTATAAAACGACAGGGATACGTTTTTAAGTGTGCATCCAGGCCCGGGTATGTTCATGCTGAAAAGGCCGGAGATCAGCGAGGCGCACCACATGTTTGGTCCTGTGGGAGGTATGCCGCCGGCCCGATCAATGAGTTCATCGGAGTTCAGAACGGAGTGGAATCCGGAAATCGAGGCAAAGGCCATGGCGTCTTCCGTGGTCAGCACGTGCTCTGTCCCGGCAGTGTCGCCAACTGAAATCTCGTCGTATGTTTTGCTCTCAATAAATCCCAGATCCATACAAATCCCTTCCCTGTTCAAGCGTCGGCCAATGTACAGGCTAAGTACTACCGTATTCTCTCAAAGCACAGATTAAAGTGACTGCAATCACTGAAGCCAGCTGTGGGGTCGCAGGTTCTCATTGAAGTGGAGCGATTTGCACGGTGATCCTGCCGTGCGCCTTTCACATAACGCGGATTTATTGCCAAACCTAGGTTGCAGCTACCAGATGAACTCCACGCCCGGGTGCGTTGTTGTGGGTGGCCCTATGGAGAAGAATCCGCTTGGCTGCTTCCACCATCAGGAGATAGGCTGCGGTCGCTGCGGCCACAAAGGCAAAATAGCTGAGCGGCAGCGGAGTAAAGCCGAGCACGCTTGCAAGAGGGCTGAACGGCAAGTACATTCCGATGGCCACGACCGCCATGCACGTTGCAAACAAGGGAATGCTGGGGCGGCTGCGCAGAGGATTCATGGATGTGCGGATGATGAAGACGACCAATATCTGGGTGGCCAGCGATTCGACAAACCAGCCGGTATGAAACTGCGCCTCGCTCGCGCGGAAAAAATGCAGCAGGACATAGAAGGTCAGAAAGTCGAAGATGGAACTGATGGGCCCGACGAACACCATGAAATTGCGGATCACGCCAATATCCCAGTGTTGGGGCTTAATCAGGTAAGTGTTGTCGACGTTGTCGGTTGGAATCGTGATCTGGGCCAAATCGTAGAGGAAATTGTTCAATAAAATCTGCGTAGGCAGCATGGGCAGGAAGGGCAGAAAGAGGGAAGCCCCGGCCATGCTGAAGACATTGCCGAAATTCGAACTCGTGCCCATCAGCAGGTACTTCATCACGTTGCCGAAGGCCTTGCGCCCCTCGATGATGCCGTCATGAAGGACGCGGAGGCCGGGTTCAATGAGAATCACGTCGGCGGCATCACGAGCCACATCGGCCGCGCTGGGCACGGAAATGCCGACATCGGCCGCGTGCAGCGAAGGCGCATCGTTGATGCCGTCGCCCATGAAGCCGACCGCGTGGCCGTCGTGCTTCAGAGCCAGGAGAATTCGATTCTTCTGCGCAGGAGAGATGCGGGCGAAAATATGCGACTCCTCGGCGACGTGAGCCAGCGCCGGGTCCGTCATGTTCACAAGATCGTCGCCCGTCACAATGTGTCCGGCGTCCAGTCTGACCTGCGCGCAAATGTGGGCGGTGACAAGGTCATTGTCGCCGGAGATGACTTTGACCTGAACCCCATCCTGTTTGAGCGAAGCCAGAACCTGGGCAGCGTCCGGCAAGGGCGGATCAGAAAAGGTGAGGAAGCCCGCCAGAATCAGGTTGCGCTCGTCCTGAACCGAATAGTCTGCGCGCGCGTCAATGTTGACATAAGCCACGGCAAGCGATCGGTATCCCTGGCCATTGAGATCGTTGCTGGCCTGGTGAATGCGCTTGACAACATCCTCCCCAACAGGTTCGACCTTGCCATCGATCTCGTAACCGGAGAGGAGCGAGATGATTCCTTCCGGAGCGCCCTTGGTGATAAGAACCCGCTGGGAGTTCCGCTCCACCACGATTGAGAGCCGCTTGCGATCGAAGTCGAAGGGAATCTCGTCGCACTTGGTGTAACCCTCGGTGTTTTGCGGACTCTGATGAACGATGACCTCGTCGAGCGGGCTGCGAATGCCGGTCTCGAATTTGCTGTTGAGAAACCCCAGTTCCAGCGCGCGGCCGGATGGCTTGCCAAAGGCATCGAGAGAGCGATCGAAGGACATGGTCCCCGCGGTGAGCGTTCCCGTCTTATCGCTGCAAAGCACATCCAGGCTGCCGAGGTTCTGAATGGAGGAGAGATGCTTGACGATGACCTTCTTGCGCGCCATGGCAACGGCGCCCTTGGAGAGCGTCACCGAGGTGATCATGGGCAGGAATTCCGGCGTCAGGCCGACGGCCAACGCCACGGCAAACAGCAGGGACTGAAGCGGATCGCGGTGGCGTGCAATGCCAACCACAATCAGGAAGAGCACAAGAAAAAAGACCGTTGCCGCGAGCAGACGGCTGAAATCCCTCAATCCCCGATCAAAGGCTGTCGCTTCCGGCCTTGCGGATAGCCGGGCCGCGATGTCGCCAAAAGCGGTTCGAGGACCCGTTGCGACGACCTCCGCGGTTGCTGTTCCACTTACGACCGATGTGCCCAAAAAGACCATGTTAGGCGCATCCGCTTTGGTGGAGGCCGGTTCTTCTGTCGCTGCCTTCGCGGTGGGAAGCGACTCGCCCGTTAACGCCGCCTGCTGCACATAAAGATCACGCGCAACCAGAAGGCGTGCGTCCGCGGGAACCAAATCCCCGGCGGAGAGCCGGATCACGTCTCCGGGCACCACATCGCGCCGCCGGAGTTCTTTCCATGCGCCATCGCGCTGGACGGTTGCCGTCGGGGCCACCTGGTCGTGCAGCCGTTCGACGGCCTTCTGAGAACGATAGGTCTGGCTGAAGTCCATCACCGCGCTCAGCAGAACGATGGCGCCAATAATGCCCGCATCAACCGTATCGCCAAGAAACGCCGAAGCCCCCGCGGCAATCAGCAGGATCAGCGTCAGTGGATTCATGAAAACATGCACGAGATCGGCAACAGGGTTGTAGTGCGCTGTTGCCGCAGGTTCATTTGGCCCGAACTGGCCTAATCGCGCCTCGGCTTCCTGAGCCGTCAAGCCGGCAGCCGCTCCAGGGATTTCATTGGCATTGGGCAGCATGGATGGATTTCTCCTTGGGAAATATTCCGTAAGCCTTGCCAAGCGAAGATTGTAACCCATGTGACATCTGGCAGCGGGTGCGAATAATTCGTGAAACGGCAGTGCTGTTATATTCAGGCTGCCTCAAGGTGCGCGAGTTCATTCTCCCACCAGTGTCCAACCATGAACGCGCCGGCAAACTCGACGACGCCGGCGACCAGGAGCAACTATCCAAAGAACATCGGCGACGAAAGCAAGAATGTGCATATAAGTTATTGATAATAAAAAAAGCATAAATGGCGGAGGGAGAGGGATTCGAACCCCCGGTACCCTTTCAGGCACAACGGTTTTCAAGACCGCCGGTTTCAACCGCTCACCCATCCCTCCGCGAGGTTTGGGGCTTTCTTCGATTGTACGTCGAAAGAGGATTTTTCCGTCAGGATTTGGCGGCGAGGAACCGGAAAAGCAACAAAAAAGGGAGCCTGAACGGCTCCCCGTTTTGTTGATGGTGATGAGTTGTTACTTCTTTCCTTGCAGTTCGTCGGCTAAGGCGTCGGTGCCGTAGAGCTTACGCAGCCCTTCGATCATGCCGGCCGAGTGTACCGCGACGGTACGATTCTTTGTGCCGTCATAAACAAAATCGCCGGCCATGGACTCGATGTTGCCGTCGAAGACCAGGCCCACCAGTTCTCCGTCGCGATTGACAACGGGTGAACCGGAGTTACCGCCAATGATGTCGTTGGTGGTGACGAAGTCGAGCGGAGTGGAGAGGTTGAGCTTGTCGCGGCCGGCTGCTTCCTTCGGCGTCAGGTCGAAGGGCGGCTGGTTGCTGAAGCTGGCGGCGCGGTCGTAGAGCCCGTAGAAGGTGGTGAAGGGCGGAGCGATAGTGCCGTTATAGGGATAGCCATCGACGGCGCCGTAGCTCAGCCGCAGGGTAAAGGTGGCGTCGGGATAGGCATCCTTGCCGTAGACCAGGAAGCGTGCCTTGCCCAGCTTTTCACCGGCAGGAGTGAGTACGCTGCTGATGGTGTCTCGAATGCGGAGATAGGTTTGGCGGCTGATGGGGTCAACACGGCGGGCGGCCACGATCATGGGATCGGTGGAGGCCGCCACGGCTGCTTCGCCGCCATCGATAAGCGATTTGCGGAAGGCCGGATCGGCCAGCTTGGTTCCGTCCACCAGAGCATTGACGGTCTTGTCCACGTCGCCTCCTTGCAGGATGGCCTGCAAGTAGACATCGTCCTTGCCAAGTTTCTCCTGGGCCAGCTTGAGCGCGTTAGTCATGTAGAGCTTTTCCGTGGAGGAGTAGATCTTTGCCGGCGACATCATCTGCTGATTAAGCGACTCCAGCCCGGCCTCATGAAACTGCGGCAGGCGCTCGCCATCGGGTTTCTTGATTTCCGCCACGTACTGGACAATCTGCAGCGCGATGGTGAATAACCGGCTGTCGGTGCGGCGGAAGAGCTGGCCCTTGATCTCCGGCTTCACCTTTTCTTCTGCACGGGCAATGTCGTCCCAGGCTTTGCCATAGGCATTTTTCCACTCTTTATTGGCATTCACCTTGGCGCGGAAATCTTCTTCCTCGGCCTGCTTCTTGGCCAGGATAGCGGGATCAGCGAGCGCATCGCGGCGTCCCAGGTAAACCTTGAGGCTATTTTGCAAACCGAAGATCAGGGTGCCCACCAGGCGCTGATTCTCCGCACTCTGCGCGGCAAAGGCCTGAGCGACGGCGATGCGGCGCTGCAAGTACTCGGTGATCGCCGGTCCGCGCACATCGCGATCCATCAGCAACTGGGCCACGGTGTCGTCGCGCTCGGTGGCGCCGGGATGGCCGGAGACGAAGACCAGTTCGCCGGGCGCGGCGCCCTTGGCGCTCCACTTGAGATAGTTTTCTGAGTTGATCGGCTTGCCGTTTTCATAGATGCGGAAGATGGCCATGTCCAGGTCGTAGCGCGGATAGGTGAAGTTATCCGGGTCGCCGCCGAAGAAGGCGGCCTGCTGCTCGGGGGCAAAGACAATGCGCACGTCGCGGTAGGCTTTGTACGTGTAGAGCCAGTACTCGCCGCCCTGGTAGAAGGAGATCACGTCGGAGCGCAGGCCGGTCTTGTCCTTGCTCTCTTTCTCAATGGCCGCAATCTCGGCGTCACGGACTTTTTCCGCTTTGGCCGCACCGGCAATGCCCTTTGTCGCGCCCTGTACGCGCGCGGTCACATCCTGCATGCCGACCAGCACGTTCACCTCAAGGTCGGGAGACTTCATCTCCTGATCCGGCGTGGAGGCATAAAAGCCGTCGCGCACATAATCGTGCTCAGCAGTGGAGTTTTTCTGCAACTGGCCGCGGGCGACGTGGTGATTGGTGAGCACCAGACCGTTGGGGCTGACAAACGAGCCCGAGCCGCCGTCCATGAAACGCACGCTGGAGAGGCGCAGATGGTCCAGCCATGCCTGGCTGGGATGGAAGTTGTATTTTGCCGCCAACTGCTTGAGTGGCGGGTTGTCAAAGGTCCACATGCCTTCTTCGGCGTGGATCACAGGCGCGGCGGCCAGCAGCAAGGCGACTAGCAGCAGCACAACGGAACGAATTTTGCGAGCGAACATAAAAATCCTCATAAGGTTAGCGAGTCAGCAAGTCAACGATACAGCAAGTCAGCCTCCGCTGGCTTGTTGCAGTTACGGTTTCGGCAACACCAGCACTTCCACGCCAGACGCCGCGTCCTTCTGGCGGAAGATTTGCTGGGTGGCTTTCTGAAATTCCTCCGGCTTGGCGTTGGGAATGTCGGTGAAGGTTTGTGGATTGCGATCGGTCAACGGAAACCAGGAACTCTGCACCTGAACCATGATACGGTGGCCGCGGCGGAAAGTGTGTAAGAGATCGGGCATGGTGAAGTCGATTTCGGTTTCTTTGCCCGGCGTCAACGGCTCGGGCTTCTCCCAACTCGAACGAAATTTTACACGGAAGGGCTCGCCGCGGACCAGTTGCTGGTAGCCGCCCATGTGCAGCGGAGGAGTCTCAAGGATGCGCTTATTGCTATGGGATGAATCTTCAGGGTCGGGGTAATCTTCCGGATAAACGTCGATGAGCTTCACGTCGAAGTCCGCGTCCGTGCCGGAGCTTGCGATCTTGAGTTTCGGCGAGATAGGACCGGCAATGGTCACGTCCTCTTCCAATGGTTCGGTCTGGTAGACCAGCACGTCGGGCCGGTAGCTGGCGAAACGCTGGTCGTCCACCATGTAACGCTGGGGAACGGTATCCGTAGTGTAGCCCACAAAGGGGACGGGGTGGTTGGGGTCGCTGAGGTACTCGTCCATGCCGCTCTGCTCGGCGGGCGGGTCGAAACTCAGCTTGCCGCCGGCGTGAAAGTAGAGCGTTTTGGGCGCGGCAGCCTTGGGAGGCCAGGAATCAAAACTGCGCCACACGTTTGTGCCGGTTTCAAAAACCACCGCTTTGGGTTGCGCCTCGCCCTTGCCCTTTAGGTAGTGCTCGAAGAAGGGAAACTGGATGTGGAGGCGGAAGTAATCTGCGGTTTTGGAGTTGAACTGCACATCGCCCAAATGGGAGCCATCTCCGCGCCACCAGCCGCCATGCACCCACGGACCTTCGACCAGCGTGGCCGGCGTCTTCGGGTTGAACTTGCTGATGGCATAGAAAGTCTTGTAGGGTCCGCTCAAATCCTCGGCGTCGTACCATCCGCCCACCACCAGAACAGCACAGCGCACGTTTTTCATGTGGCGCGATAGGTCGCGGGCCTGCCAGTAACTGTCATAGGTCGTGTGCCGGGCCTGGTCGTTGAAGAGCCAGTTAGAGCTCTTGGGATAGAGATTGGCGATGTTGCCGGCCTGGAGATAGAACTTGTAACTGTCGGGCGTTCCGTAGTCGAAGGGGACAGAGGGCTTGGGCGTCTCCGGGTTATGGCTGGGCTTGAAGAAGGAGTAGAAGCTGAAGTTGGCGCTGAGCATGAAAGCCCCGCCGTGATAGGCGTCGTCGCCCAGGAAGAGGTCGGTCATGGGCGCCTGCGGGCTGGCAGCCACCAGCGCGGGGTGCGAGTCGATGATGGATGCAGAGGTGTAGAAACCAGGATAGGAGATTCCCCAGATGCCCACTTTGCCGTTGTTGTTAGCGACATGGTGGAGGAGAAATTCGATGGTGTCGTAAGTGTCCGAGGCGTCGTCCACGTCGACGGGCGACTTTTTGTCGTCGATGTGCGGACGCATCTCCTGATATTCGCCCTCGCTCATCCAGCGGCCGCGCACATCCTGGTAGACAAAGATGTAGCCGCTTTTTTCGAACTCCTCGGACGGTCCCAGGTGGCGGGGATACTGGTCCTCGCCGTAGGGGCCGACGCTGTAGGGAGTGCGGTCCATCAGGAAAGGATAAGGTCCGGCGGCTGCATCCTTGGGCACATAGACTGCCGTGAAAAGCCGTTTTCCGTCGCGCATGGGGATGCGGAATTCGTACTTGGTGTAATAGGTGCGGACGTAGTCTTCCTTGGGCGCGTCGGGCGCCGCGGGCTGGGCGCGGAGCAGAGCGACGGGAAGGGCAAAAACGGCCAGAACAGCAAGGAAACAGCGGTACGGCTTCAGCATCTTCGGCAACAATCTCCTGAGCAACTAGATTACTCCAGCGGGGAGGGCGCTGGGCAGGGCCATACCTCGCAGAGCAAGACACCGCGGAGTAACCAGGTATCTTTCTATACTGTAGTGATGGCCAAGGCTCCGGTTTGCGGATGGACGCTGGAAGAGGCAGCGCGCGGGCGCGGAGCGCGGCGCATTGCCGGAGTGGACGAAGCGGGTCGCGGGCCGCTCTTCGGGCCGGTCGTCGCTGCCGCAGTCATTCTTCCCAAAGGCTGCCTTCTGCCAGGCCTGACCGACTCAAAGAAACTATCGGCGAAGAAGCGCACGGGGCTGGACGCGGCGATTCGCGCTCAGGCGGTATGCTGGGCAATCGCCGAGGTGGATGCGGAAACCATCGACCGCATTAACGTCCGGCGGGCGTCTTTGCTGGTCATGCGCCACGCCGTGGAGCAACTGGCGCAAAGCCCGGATTATCTGCTCATCGACGGGCGCGACACGATTGACTGGGAGTGCGAGCAGCAGGCCGTCATCCGGGGAGACGGAACAAGTTTTTCCATTGCCGCTGCCAGCGTGCTGGCCAAGGTTTATCGCGACAGGCTGCTGGTGAAGCTGGATGGCGTGTATCCCGGTTACGGCCTGGCACGGCATAAGGGCTACGGCTCGCCGGAGCACATGGCAGCGCTGGAACGGCTGGGGCCAACGCCGTTGCACCGCAGGAGTTACCGCCCGGTGGCGCAGGCAATGCTGCGATTCGAATAATACGAGGATCTCAGGCCGGGCGCGGCTTGCTGCGTTGCATCCATTCCTGGATAGGCCGCGCAAGCAGCAACACTGCCAGCACAACCGTGATGGTGAGCGGCGTGCGCACGCCGGGCTTGACCTGCCACCAGTAGTGAATCACTCCACAAACGGCGGCGGCATAGACCAGCTTGTGCAGCCGGCGCCAGCGTTTGCCGCCCAGCTTGCGGATGGCCCAGTTGGTCGAGGTCGCGACCAGCGGCAGCAACAGCAGCCATGCGGCCACGCCAACAGTGATGTAGCGGCGCTTGGCGATGTCGGCGGCCATGGCGTTGACGTCGAAGCCGGCGTAGAGCGCGACATACGTCAGCAGATGCAGCGAGCCGTAGAAAAAGGCGAAGAGGCCAAGCAGGCGGCGGAATTTAATCAGCCAATTCAAGCGCGGCGATAGGCGGCGCAGAGGCGTGATGGCCAGCGAGACGGTAAGCACCCACAGCGTCTCCCGCCCGGTTACGAAGGTGATGGCAGCCGTGGGGTCCGCGCCGAGGTGATTGGTGGATGCGCCCCAGAGGAGCCAGCACAGCGGCCACAGGCAGACCAGCCAGACGAGGATCTTAAGCGTGATGAGGAGCGATCGTTTCATAGGTAGCTTATGAGCGGAGTTAGCGGAGCTAGTAACTGCCTTGTTAACTTTGCCAACACGCGCACAGCGCAGCTAACACCGCTAAACCGCTTCAGAAATTCTTCCGCAGGTCCATGCCGTTGTAGAGCGAAGCTACCTGATCACCGTAGCCGTTGAACATCAGCGTGGTGCGGCGCTGGGAGTAGAAGGGCTGGCCGATGCGGCGCTCTACCTTCTGGCTCCAGCGGGGATGGTCCACGCTGGGATTTACGTTGGAGTAGAAGCCGTATTCGCTCGGACCCTGGTCGTTCCAAGTAGTGGGCGGCTGACGCTCAAGGAAGCGCACGGCGACGATGGATTTCGCCGATTTGAAGCCGTACTTCCACGGCACCACGATGCGCAGCGGCGCGCCGTTCTGATTGGGCAGCACCTCGCCGTAGAGGCCGAAGGTGAGCAGGGTGAGCGGGTTCATGGCCTCGTCCATGCGCAGTCCCTCGGAGTAAGGCCAAGAGATGGAGGTCTCCGAGCCCCACTTCTCGATTCTTTTGTCGTAGTAAGAGAGGAACTGTACATATTTTGCGCTGGGCAGCGGGTCACACTGGTTTATGAACTCGGAGAGCGAGTATCCGACCCAGGGAATAACCATGCTCCAGGCCTCGACGCAGCGATGGCGATAGACGCGGTCTTCCAGCGGGCGCAGCTTGAGCAGATCGTCGATGTCGAAGGTTTTGGGCCGCTTAACCAGGCCTTCCACGCGCACGGTCCAGGGACGGACGGGCAGCAAGCCGGCGTTCTTGGCGGGCTGGTCCTTGTCTACGCCAAACTCGTAGAAGTTGTTGTAGCTGGTGATGTCGTTGTAGCTGGTCAATTGCTCGCCGGTGGTGGTGAGAGGGCTTTGCACGGTTTCGAGTTTTGTGCCGGCCAGCACGGAGAGAGATGGAGAGACAATTTCAGCGAGGCGATTGGCGCCAAGGGCGGCAGCTCCAGCGGCTACTGCGCCGGAGACGGCCGAGCGCAGAAAGCGGCGGCGATTGAGGTATTGGTCTCGCGTCGTGATCTCCGATGAGGGAATCTCGGGCGGCTTGGCGATGAGCATGAAGCGACCTCGCATGGGAAAGTGCTGATTGCAGTGATTGGATGGAATGGAGGGGAAACAAGTTGCAGGATTATTGTTGTGAATTGGGATTACCCATCCTTTTCACGCATCTGGTGAATAGGGCGGGAAGTGAGTTGCCCGTCCAACGCATCATGCCCGGATAATGCGGATCCCCTGGCGCTCGAAGGGTTCCAGCGCTTCTGCCGGCGCACCCGTATCGGTAATCAGTATGTTCATCTCGTTGACCGGGCAGATGAATGCCGGACTCACTTTGCCCAGCTTGCTGGCATCGGCCACCACGATTACCTGCTTGGCCTGCTTGAGCATCTTGCGGTAGACCAGCGCTTCGTCGGACTCCAGCGTGGTGGCTCCGCGCTCCGCATCCAGGCCGGTCACGCTCAGAAAGACCTTGTCCATGATGACGTTGTCGAGAAACGTGAGGGCGGCGTTTCCGGTCAGCGAGAATGACCACGCCCAGGGAACCACGCCGCCGGTCAGATAGGTGCGGATGCCCGGCTGATTGCACAGTTCCATGCCGATGTTGATGGCGTTGGTGACCACCTGAATCTTCTCGCGATGACGCAAGCTGCGGCCGATGTGCGTGGTAGTGGTTCCCGCGGTCAGGCCTACCGTCTCGTTGGGCTGGACGAGTTCGGCGGCGGCAAGGCCAATGCGGCGTTTTTCCTCGGCAAAGCGCTGCTCGCGGGCCAGAAATGAGCTGTCGTAGCGGAAAGGCTCGTAGAGCAGAGGCTCAACCAGTGTTGCTCCGCCGTGTGTGCGGCGAATCAGCCCGCGGTTTTCCAGCTTGGCCAGGTCGCGCCGGATGCTGGGAGCCGACGAGCCTGCAACCTCCAGAATCTCTTCCACCGTGGCAGTTCCGGTCCGGAGGAGAAATTTGATGATCTGTTCACAGCGGCGATTGAGCGTATCGGCCATATCGCACCGATTCTATCCTTTCAGAGGCTAAAAATGGAAGGCCTGGACGTGTTTTTTGAGCGATCTGTGAAAATTTTCAAGAATTCACTCAAGGAATTGACCAACTTCTTCGTATATGATCGATTTTGGGGCCAAATCGGCGTACAAGAAGGTTCTGTGCCAAAATGAGCGTTTTCAAGAGTTTTGCCCACGAAATGTTGCGAGAAATCTACGAACAGCCAGCCGCCCTGCGCCGCACCCTGGCCTTGTACCTGGACGGCAACCAGTTGCGCAACGACGTGGCGGGCAGGCTGGCGGGGTGGGCGAACCCGGCCGGCGAGGTGCTGATTGCCGCCTCCGGCTCCAGCCGCCACTCGGGCCTGGCCGCCGAAATCCTTCTCGAAGACCTCTGCGGGCTGGCCGTGGATGTGGAGTATGCCAGCGAGTACAGTTGCCGGGGCGGCAGCGATCCGCGCCGGCCTTCGGTGATCGTGATCTCGCAATCCGGCGAGACATCGGACACGCTGGCGGCGCTGCGCGAGGTGAGCCAGCGCGGCGAAAAGACCCTGGCCATCACCAACGCGGATTTGTCCACCATGGCGCAGGAGGCAGGCGTCTCCATGCCCCTTGCCGCAGGCGTGGAAAAGGCGATTCCGGCCACCAAGAGCTTTACCTGCCAACTGGCTGTGCTCTTTCTGCTGGCCCTGTATGAGGCGCGGCGCCTGGGCCGCATGGATGCCCCGGAGCTCGAGGCAAACATTGCCCGGTTGCAGGCTTTGCCCGACACCATCGAAGCTCAGCTTGACGGCTGGCGCGAGCAGATGGCCACGCTGGCGCACAAGTACAACTCCGCCAACACCTTCCTCTTCCTCGGCCGCGGCATACACTATGCCATCGCCCGCGAGGGAGCCTTGAAGCTCAAAGAAGCTTCCTACGTCCATGCCGAGGGCTACCCGGCAGGCGAGCTGAAGCACGGGCCAAACGCCCTGGTGAGCGACCGCGTTCCGCTGGTTGTTCTGGCCACGGTGGACCGCGCCAACGAAGCTTCCATCGTGCGCTACGAGAAGACCGTGCAACTGCTGCGCGAAATGAAGGCGCAAGGCGCAAAGGTGATTGCCCTGGCCAACACCGGCGACCGGGAAGTGGCGGAGCTGGTCAGCGATTGCGTCGAGGTGCAACCGGCTACCGAGTACCTGCTGCCCATCGCCGAGGTCGTGCCGCTGCAACTGTTTGCCTACTTCATGGCCACGGAACGCGGCGTGGACGTGGACCGGCCCAGAAATCTCTCCAAGGCAGTCGTGGAGAAGTAGAGCAGGGACAGGAAGTTCACAGTTTCACAGTCTCACAGTAAATAGGGGGGGTAGGGGGTATGCCCTTTGCTCCACAGTTCCACAGGAAAAGCGAACAAACGGAGAATCGCACCCCGGGGGGTATGCGTTCCCGGGTATAAACCGGGGATAAGCCTAACAAATAGAACAGGGTACAAGAACAGGGACCAGGGACTAGAAAAGCTTCGTGATTCTGGTTCTTGTTCATGCTTTGATTGTGCGCCAACGGAGGGTAATTATCTGCAAGGACTGGCCGTCCAGGCGGTTACCTGCGGTGGGGCTGACGCCCTTCGGGCCACGGGGTGTAGGAATGGCTGATGAGATTAAGGTTTTCCGGATTTCAATAGCGAAATGTGGTGAGCATGACGGGACTTTCCAGCTATAGAAAACACATCTGCGCTTTTTGGTTATTTTCTATCCATTTAGCAACTTATTTGTTATAACTTAGGACTACGCATGCAAGCGTCCACTGGCAAGCGCTTCCCGAATCTTGTCGGCCAACCCTCTTCCCTAACCTGATCTACAAGGAAAACTATGCGCCTGAGAATACTGGCCCTCGCGGCCACAATCCTGCTGCCTATGGCGGCATTCGCCGACACCGTTCTCTACAACAACACTGGCCCTGCAACTGACACAACCATGGGCTACCTCATCAACAGCGACACGGTGTCTGATACGTTCACGCTATCGCAGGCTTCAACAATAACCGGCATGACTTTCAATGTGTGGTATGCCGGGCTGGGAGGGACGTTGCCAGATGCGGTGTGGTCTATCGGGACCACTAACTCTAGATTGCCAGGCGCAGCGACTTTCGGCTCAGGTGTGACACCTTACTCGTCCTACAGTCTAGTAGCGGGATCCGTGAATTTCAGCAATTTGAATTTTAGTAACGGAGAGATGCCAACGGGCACATACAGCATTTTCGAATACACAATCGCTCTCCCCGACATCTCGCTGAACGCAGGGACATATTGGATCAGCCTCTCAGATGGCTATGTGGATGGCACAGGTGTCTTTTGGGATCAGTCTAGCGGTCCTTCCATCGCATTTGATTACCCTTACCCCGACGGCGACATAAGTTCGGAAACATTCCAAATCCTGGGCGACACTTCAGGTAGCACTACTCCCGAGCCATCCAGCTTTCTCCTGCTGGGTACAGGGATGATGACCGCAGTTGGATTCGCGCGAAGTCGTTTGCGGCGGACGTAGACAGCATCATCCGAAGCCGTGCCCTGACACAGTAATGAAAAATAAAAGCAGATTCTTCGACTCCGCTGCGCTCCGCTCAGGATGACAAGCAGGTTACTCGCCGGCAGTGGCGGAGACTTCGTGGAGCCAGCCGGGAGCTTTTAGGAGTTCGCGGGGACGGGGGCCGTCGGCGGGGCCGACCAAGCCGTCATTCTCCATCAGGTCGATGAGGTGTGCGGCGCGGCCATAGCCAATGCGCAGGCGGCGCTGGAGCAGCGACGTGGAAGCCTTGCGGAATTGAAAGACCAGGCGCAGCGCGTCGTCGTAGAGAGGATCGTTTTCGCCAGCGTCGGAGCCGGAGCCGTCCGCGCTGTCGCTCTCGTCCTTGGGCGATTCGAGGAAGCCATGGACATAGTCGGCGTCTGCCTGCGCCTTCCAGAAATCGACGACCGCGGCAACTTCCGTTTCGGTGACCAGAGGCGCGTGGAGGCGCATGAGGCGGCTGGTGCGCGGAGGGAGGAAGAGCAGATCGCCGCGGCCTAATAAGGATTCCGCCCCGTTGGCGTCGAGGATGGTGCGCGAATCGACCTTGGTGGCCAGGCGGAAGCTGATGCGGGAAGAGATGTTGGCCTTGATGAGGCCGGTGATGATGTCCACGCTGGGCCGTTGCGTGGCCAGTATGAGATGGATGCCGGCGGCGCGGGCCGTCTGCGCGAGGCGCGTGATGGAATCCTCGACGTTGGCGCGGTCCAGCATCATCAGGTCGGCGAGCTCGTCGATGATGATGACGATGTAAGGCAGCGGCTGATCTTCTTCCGAGTCGAAGAGCGAAGGCGTGGCGCCCTCGAAGAGCTTGTTGTACTGGTCGATGTTGCGCACGCTGCGCGCGGCCAGCAGCTTGAGGCGGCGCGTCATCTCGCTGACGGCGTTGCGCAGGGCGTTGGCGGCCAGCTTGGGCTCGGTGATGATGGGCGTGAAGAGATGGGGAATGCCCTCGTACATGCCCAGCTCAACGCGCTTGGGATCGACAAGAATAAGGCGGACCTGCGCGGGCGTGGTGCGGTAGAGCAGGCTCATAATCATGGCGTTGATGGCCACGGATTTGCCGCTGCCCGTGGAGCCGGCGATGAGCACGTGGGGCATCTCGGCCAGGTCGGCGATGCGGATGAGGCCGTTGATGTCTTTGCCCATGGCGATGGTGAGGCGCGATTTGGCCTTGTGAAACTCATCCGACTCGATGCAGTCGCGCAGGTGAATGGTTTCGCGGCGATGGTTTGGCACCTGAATGCCGACGGTGTTCTTGCCGGCGATGCGCTCGATGAGGATGCTTTCAGCGCGCATGGCCAGGCAAAGATCGTCGTCCAGGCCGGTGACGCGCGAGTATTTGATGCCGGCCTCGGGCCTGAACTCGTAGGTGGTGACCATGGGCCCGGGATTGATCTGGACGACCTGGCCGCGGACGCCGAACTCGGCGCATTTCTCCACCAGCACGCGGGCCTCGTCGCGCAGCTCGTTCTCGCGGACGGCCAGGGGACCGTCACCGGAGTTGAGCAGCGTGCTGGGCGGCAGCTTGAAGCCGCTGACGTTTTTGGGCGCGACAGCGGCCTTGTGCGGGCTGGCGTCGGCGCGTTCGTGGATGGCGATTTCTTCGGCGGGCGGCGCAGCGGCGGGCACAAAAACGGGGCGGACGGCGGGAGGCTCGAAGCGGTTGGCTGCGATGCGCGCATCCGCAAAGCGCGGAGTTGCAGGCTCGGGTTGCGCGGCTGTGGGCTGCGTGGCTGCCGCTTGCTCCGCAACCGGAAGAGGCGGCGCGGGCACTTCAACTGCGCGCTCCCAAACGCTGGGTCGGCGAATCGGACGAAGGCTCGCGTCTTCGTCTCCATCCGGCTGGAGCGGGACGCGTTTGTAGGCGGGAATGTCTTCGGGGTCGGTCTCGACAGAGCGGCGGCGGAAGAGGCGGGCAAAGAGGCTGGGACGCCGGGTGAGCGAAGCATCTGCCGCGTCCGCGACCAGCGCGGAATCCGAGATGAATTGTGGAGAGTTGAGCTGCGGAGCTGTGTCCAGTTCGCTCTCCCGTTCGAGCCGGAATTCGCGCTCGGCGATGCGCTCTTCCTTCACTTCCGCGCGCTGCTCGCGCCAGTTGCGCCAGCGATCGCGCAGGGAGACGAGATTGCGCCAGCGAGCCTGGAGGGTCTCGAAGATAGCGGAGAAGAAGACGGCCGAGGCCAGGCAGATTCCCGCAGCGGCCAGCACGCCGGCCACCAGCATGGAGCCCTGGAAGTTCAGGTAGCGCACCAGCAAATCGGCCATGAGCAGGCCCGCAACGCCTGCGACGGGCCTTCCCTGCCAAAGCAGATGCCAGGGCAACAGCGCCAGAACGGCAGGCGTAAAGGCCAAAGCCAACACGGCGCCCATCCAGCGCAACCAGGCCAGGCCGCCGGGACGGGAGCGCATCCAGGTCCAGCCCAGACCGCTCAGCCACAGAGGCAGGAAGAAGGCGGTGATGCCGAGAATTTGCAGCAGCAGGTCGCTGAACGATGCGCCGAAGAGGCCGACCCAGTTGCGCACGGCTTGTGGTCCGGTTGCGCCAGTTGCGGTATTCCACGAGGGGTCAGTGGCATGATAGGTGGCCAGCGCAAGCAGAACGAGCAGCGCAGAGAGCACCATCACCAGCCCCAGAAAGATATTCAGAGGGCGGTTGTGCGTCGGCGCTAAAACAATGCGAAGGGGCTTCATGGCAAGAGCGCTCCGTCTCGATGGACCCTCTGGAAAGCTGCCGCGAGCAAACGGATGGAGCGGGCAAAAACTCCCAGAGCAATCTCCATTATCTGCGCCGGAAGGGCTGATTTTGCGCAAAAGAAGGCCGGGGGAACCACGAGCATCATCATGAGGAAAGTTCCCAATTACCTCTCAAAATAGTGCAGGAGATCAAAGGAAGCTCTGATTAAGTCATTGATGCAGTCAAACATTCCCTCAGGGGCTAAAGCCCGAAATTTACTTTGTTGCGTTTGCGGCACGACTAAAGTCGTGCCCTGACACTTCTTGCTCCACCATTTGCAATATTCAGCATGCTGTAAAGCCGTGCCCTTTCAAAACATCGATTTATTCAGAGGCTCCCTATGCTGGATTGCGTTGCAATTGAGTTACGGATTGAGCAGGATATTTGCACGCAATTTGCATCCCCTTGACCGCCCGTTTACAGCTCCCGGCGGATACTGCTCAGGATGCAACAGACCCGGCAGTACGTTCCGTTGAAGTTAGCCGTCGCTTCCACACCTCTGGTGGAGCTAGCCTATCCCACACATCTTTCGCTGCCGCCTGTGGAGACACTAGGGAGGTACGAGCTGGGCCGCTACCGGCTGCGTCTGGCCGAGAGCGCCGCAGATCGCGATGCAGCCTGCCGCTTGCGCTTTAAAGTCTTCAACATCGAGCTGGGCGAGGGTTTGGCGGATTCCTACCACACCGGGTTGGATACCGACCAGTTCGATTTGTTCTGCGAGCACCTGCTGGTGGAGGACAAGCTGGAAGCCAATCCGGCCCGGCGCGTGGTGGGCACCTACCGGATGCAGTCCGGCGCAACGGCCGCGCGCAACCTGGGCTATTACTCCGAGAGGGAGTTCAATTTTGCCCCCTACGAACCGCTCCGGGCAGACATTCTGGAGCTGGGCCGCGCCTGCATCGATCGCGAACATCGAACGCCCGAGGTGCTGACCTTGCTTTGGCGGGGAATCGCGCAGTATGCTTCCCGTACGGGGCTGCGTTACATGGTCGGCTGCTCATCGTTGACTTCGAAAGACCCGGAGGAGGGCTGGCAGGTGTATCGCCAGCTTGAGCGCTATTATGTTTCGCCGGAGTTCGAGACCATGCCGACCGCCGATTACGCCTGTCCCCGCGAGCAAGAGGGCCGATACGCACAGCCATCGCCCCAGCCAGATGACCAAACTCCGCCTCCCAGTCAGGCCAAGGTTCCCAAGCTGCTGAAGACCTACATGGCTCTTGGCGCGCGCGTCTGTGGACCACCAGCCTGGGACCGGGAGTTCGGCACCATCGATTTTCTTACGCTGCTCGATCTGAAGATGCTCTCGCCTGTGGCGCGCAATCGCTTCCTGGCTCCGCTGACGACATGAAATTGCGCACCATCCGGCGCGCTGTGGCGCTGGGTTTGGCTCTAGGCCTGGCTATTCTTCGTTTCTGGCTGATGCGGCTGCGCGGCCCCATTACGGTGAATCGTCGCGTCCAATGGGCCCATGCATCCTGCCGGAGGATACTGGCCGGCCTGGGAATACGCTATAGCGTGATTGGTACTCCGCCCGCCCATGGGCTGGTTGTCTGCAATCATCTCAGTTATCTCGACGTCCTCATCCTCAGCGCGGCTATGCCCTGTTTCTTTGTCGCCAAGATGGAGATCGGCGGATGGCCCATCTTCGGCAAGGCGGCGCGCAACGTCGGAACCATCTTTCTTGACCGCTCCAGCCAGGACAGCGCAATGAGCGTGGCAGAACAGATGACCGAAAGGTTCAAGCTGCCGATTCCGGTGCTGCTGTTTCCCGAGGGCACCAGCACCGATGGAAGCCAGGTGCTGCGTTTCCACTCCCGGCTGATCGATCCGGCCACCTCGACCGGAACGCAGATTACCACCGCCGCCATCCGCTACGTGATAGAAGACGGCACACCGGAGCAGGAGCTGTGCTGGTACGGCGGTGCTTCGTTTACACCTCATCTGCTGAAGGCGCTGGGCGTGGCCGGCTTCTCCGCCAAGGTGCGCTTTGGCCAGGCGCGAGTTTACACCGATCGCCGCGTTGCCGCCGACACAACACACGAGGAGATCACCGCGATGCGCGCGCAGTTAGCGCTACTCTGACGCTCTTCGAGATTGCAATCCGATTCGATCTTTCTGCTAAAACTGCGATTTGGATGATCCGCTTCCAGGCAGATTTACCCGCCGATGTATTTTGTTCCCCAAAGCAGCAGCGCCGAGCCCAGGAGGATCCGGTAAATCGCGAAGATGGTGAAGCCATGCTTGCGCACCCAGTGCAGGAACCACTCCACCACGCCCCAGGCGACGATGAAGGAGACGACGAAACCAATGAGGAGCACGATCCAGTTTTCGGTGGTCATGACGACGTGAGCTGCGGCGCCGTGGCTGGGGAAGACCTCTTTATTCAGATCCCAGAGGGTGGCGGCGAACATGGTGGGAATGGAGAGCAAAAAGCTGAACTCCAGGGCCGAAGGGCGGTCGAGACCGGCGAGCTGGCCGGCGGCGATGGTGGACATGGAGCGCGAGGTTCCGGGGAAGATAGCCGAGAGCGTCTGGCAAAGGCCGATCCAGATGGCCTGCGGAAGCGACATCTCTTCTACGTCGGTAGTGCTGGCCTCGCGGCGGGCCGCCCAGGCATCGATAATCCACATGACGACGCCGCCGATGAGCAGCGCCAGGGCGATCACATTGAGGCTGCCCAGGTTCTTCTCGCTCCACTTGTGCAGCAGCAGCGCGGGCGCCGAGGTGCAGGCAAAGGCGATAAGCGTCAGCGAGATAGGGTGGGTCAGCCAGGTGCGGTCGCCGTTTTCGCCCCTGGGGAAGGCGCGCACGAAGCCGGCGATGCGGCCCAGGAAGAGGATAGCAAGCGCCAGAATCGCGCCCAGCTGAATGACGATGGTGTACATCTTCCAGTAGGCGTCGTCGAGGGGAATCTTCATCAGCGCTTCGGTGATGCGCAGGTGCGCCGTCGAGCTGACAGGCAGAAACTCAGTCAAGCCTTCCACAATGCCCAAGATGATGGACTGAATGTATACGTTCACGAAACCTCCGGGATGCGGTGAGTGGGGTGATGTGATGCGACTTGCTTGTTAAAGAAAAACCAGAATCGAAATTGGATTGACGAAAGAGGCAGCCTTTCCAGTAGTTTCTCAGATTCGGCTGCAATTTCAAACTTCGGTGAGGATTTGGGCCAGCATCTGCGGCGCGACGTTGCCGCCGCTGACGATGGCCACCGCCTTGGTGTAACTGGGCAGTTCAGCGGCGTGGAAGAGCAGGGCCGCCGTGGCTACGGCTCCGCTGGGTTCGGGAACCAGGCGCGTGGCGGCGACAATAGCGCGCATGGCGGCGCGAATCTCCGCCTCGGTGACGGTGATGATGCCGTCCACAAAGGCCTGGATGTGGGCAAAGTTGCGCACGCCGACGCTCTGAGTGCGCAGACCATCGGCAATAGTGCGGCTGACAAGCTCGGCTCCCCAGGTGACGATCTTGCCGGTGCGGAAGCTTTCCGCCGTGTCGCCGGCCAGTTCCGGCTCCACGCCGAAGACCTTGGCCTGGGGGCGCAACTGCTTGACGGCAGCGGCCACGCCGCTCAACAGGCCGCCGCCGGAGACCGGCGAGAGCACCAGGTCAACGTCAGGGAGGGCTTCGACGATCTCCAAGCCGCAGGTGGCCTGGCCGGTGATAATCTGCTGGTCGTCGTAAGGCGGCACGACCACGTAGCCGTGCTCGCGGACCAGGCGCTCGGCCATGGCCAGGCGCTCGCTTGAGGCGACGCCCACATCGACGACCTCCGCGCCCAGCGCCAGAGTACCCGCGCGCTTGATGGCCGGAGCGTTGGAGGGCATGACGATGACGGCTTTAGCGCCAACTTCGCGCGCGACGTAAGCCACGGCCTGCGCGTGGTTGCCGCTGGAGTAGGTGATGACGCCGCGGCGAATCTCTTCCGGCGTAAGTTGCAGGATTTTATTGGCCGCGCCGCGCATCTTGAATGCCCCGATGGGCTGAAGGCTCTCGGCCTTGAGCCAGATTCGCTTCTGGGTTCCGTGGCCGGAAAGGCCGGCGAAGGCGGCTTCGACCAGAGGGGTTTTTACGGCGATGGAGGCGATGCGGGCGGCGGCGGAGCGAATTTCGGCGAGGGAAATGAGTGAATCTGCCATGCAGCCATTATCCGCTACAAACTACCCTCGCAGAAACTGGCTCGTTCCGAGGCCTCTGGCGGCAGGATGGGCATATTTGTTCGATTCCGGCCTTAAAAGCGGGATTCGGGGCACCGGCTGGCCGGTGTCTTAGCCTGCCTACGCGGGTTCATTTCTCGCCGGGTGCTTCAACACTTTTGGACACGCGTGCAGTTTCGAGAGCAACTGGCGATTGCGGTTGACTAAGCAGCAAATCTAATTTCTGTGACAAGTACTTTTGCAAACAATTTTGTCCACAAAGGATCGCAAAACGTTTTTGTTTTGCACTTTCATTATCAAAGACCCTTATGCAAACACAGGTATCTGTAACATCAACAAGAAACCATTTGTTCAAAAGTTTCTTGTGAATACCACACACATCGCAAGTGAATTGCCTGGAGTAAGCCATCCGACCCTCCTCTGCATTCAATCAAATCGCGTGAATCCCCAATCGCTACCGTTGAAAAAGCTCTCCTTTGCCGCGTCGATCGGCATAGGGAGCACAAGCTGATGGGGGTGCCCGAATTCTTATCTTGCATCCCGACTAGGGCACATTATACCCCCATTTTGCCTCTTGCCGCAGCAAGCCGGCAATGATGATTGCGACGATCCGAGGCTTCAGAAATACTGGTCATAATCGAGATGTGGTTCATAGATTCCAGATAGGTAAATCTATCCCACCTTAGCCGCCATGAATGCGGAAAAGGGTGGAATGCCTGGCCCTTGCTGCCTTCGAAATCGTCGATCTACAACTGCAGTACTCGTCTCAGCGGGAAATCTGCCGATAGACCTCTCCAGACGACCATCCGATTGCCTGCGCAGCGGCGGCCTTCGTGTCTTGCCGATGGGTCCGCTCTTGCAGTCAGCAGCGGGGATAAATCAATGGATGGTCCGGTCAGAAGGTAGAGCGATGGCTGAGCAGATTCTATTTGTCGATGATGATAAGGGTGTCCTTGACGGCATTGAGCGACTGCTGCATGGCGAGTTCAGCATCAGCAAGGCCCAGGGCGCGGTGCAGGGCTTAGCCTCGATTCAGTTATTCGGTCCTTATGCAATTGTGGTTTCGGACTTGCGAATGCCGGGCATGGATGGAGCCAGCTTTCTGGAGCGCGTGCACCAGCAGGCGCCGAAGACCGTGACCATGCTGCTGACTGGATACAGAGATCTTGATGTGGCGATCAACGCGGTGAACGAAGGCTACATCTTTCGCTACCTGAAGAAACCGTGCAAAAAAGAGGATCTTGTGAACGCCATCCATCTGGGTTTAGCGCAATATCGCACGAATATGGCCAAACCGGGCCTATAACCGCCGGAAGATGCGCCGTATCCCGGGCCGCGTGATTTAGCACATGGAGTTCATGTTTCCCCATATTCGGAAACTAAGCTCAACGTATCCGTGGACGTTGTGATACAATGAATACATGTATTCATTGGGAAGGTGATTGTGGCAACTTCGATCAGACTTGATCCGGACCTTTCACGCCGGCTGCATCGGTTGGCTGTGAAGACGGGACGGACGAAGGCTTTCTATCTGCGCGAGATGATTGAAAGCGGCATTGTGGAGATGGAAGAGTATTACCTGGCCGCCGATACACTCAAACGGGTACGCAAGGGACAAGAAAAGGTGCACTCCGCGGCTTCAGTAAGGAAAGACCTTGGCCTGGACGATTGAGTACGCCGAAACCGCAAAGAAGCAACTGCGCAAGTTGGACAAAATCGCCGCTCGGCTGGGGTTCTCTCTTTAGCGATTTTGAATGGCATGATCCGCGAATGAGAGAATAGTTCCCGCGCACCACGTTAGTTTATTTACGCCGCATACCCGGACTGCTGACGTTACGAAGGAGTCACCATGCAGAACTACCGCTGATACAGCTATGGATGATGGGGTGTCATCAAGTGCCACGAGTATCAGTCGGTAATAGGTGGCTTTATCTTCTCGGTTGGGGTGAATTTCATAATAACGCGGACTAGCAGCCACTGAATCACGTACCATTGATTCAAGCATGCGAGAGTTTAGATCGTCGCAGCTACACACAACTACAAGTGGAGTCTTGACAGGCTGCTGGGCCTTGAGTCCCGGTAGGTAAGCGAGCGATAGCAGACAGAGCAGAGCTAAGCGGAATTTCATAGAAGCCTCCAAATTCAGGGTTTGGCGTCAATCTCTTCCTGTTCAAGTCTATCTAGAGACGAGGCATCCAGGATCTCTGGCTGCTGATCCAGTTTCTTCGTTAACCTCTCGTAGATTGCAGCGGGAAGAATCGTATCATCCGTTGTTTGCACCACCAATCTCTGCCTTGCTGCATATGCTAGCATGTCCGCTGCCTGAATGAGAGGGAAGCTCTTGTCATCCACAAAGCACAAAGACTTTATGAGTTTCCCGAGAGGTGCTTGATTGTCATGCTTGATTTCGTTCACCCACTTGTGAAACCCAACCGAGGTGTCCTTATCGTCGTCTACGACAATTCCGATCCCAGGGTCAGAAACTGATCGCTTGATATTTTCAATGCAAAAGAGCACTGTTCGTCGAAATGCAAGGTAAATGGGGTCACCGCCGACCCTTTTGCCTAATTGCGGGCAGGCTCCAGACCTGAAGTGTTTCGCGTCAAGAACTGTTCCAACAGGCTTCACTGAAGATGCTAAGACGAGGGAGGCAAATTCGCTCAACATTTCATCGCGTCTTCTTTCCCAATGCCTGCCCCATTCAGTCTTTTTCTGAAGCCATCTATCGGGCTTATTGGGGCTGAGGTTGAGATGATAGATTTCCCGCAGATGGATCGGAGGCACCATCCACCTCTCTAAGCAATTAATCCATGCCGTACTGAACTCACGGACATCCTTGTGATCGATTGTATAACCGCAGAGCGATACAAAATCGCTGCTGCATGCCTTCCCGCTTTCATCGCCATAGTGATAGAGCACGGCGTCAAACCCTCCGTTATTGCCCAACCTTCGTTATGAGAATCCCTGTCCTGCTTTGGGGGAGTCATACTCCGGTTAGATTTCCAAAATTACCGGCATAATCATCGGCCTGCGTCCGGTGGTTTTCTGGATCATGCGCTTGAGTTCGACACGGACCTTTTCCTTGACCATGCCGTAGTCGGCTTTCTCCTCGGCGGTGAGGCTGTGGAGGGTTTGCAGAACCGCCTCGCGTGCCTGATCGGTGATGTCTCCGGCGCCGAAGCCGCGCATGACGATCTCCGGCGGCTGGTCCAGCTTGCCCAGACGTTTGTTGATTGCCAGAATGACCAGCACCATGCCGTCTTCGGAGAGGATGCGGCGGTCGCGGAGCACCAGGTCCTCCACCACATCGGTGGACGAGCCGGAGTCGATGAGCACCCGGCCGGTGGTGACTTTGTCTACTTTGCGGATATCCTTGCTGTCCAATTCCAGCACGTCGCCATCTTCGATCACGATGGCGTGCTCCACGGCACCGGTGTCCATGGCGATGCGGGCGTGCTTGTGCAGGTTGCCGTAGTTTCCGTGGACGGGAATGAAGTATTTGGGGCGGACGAGGTTGATGAGCAGGCGCATCTCCTCCTGCGAGCCGTGGCCGCTGACGTGAATCAGCCCGTTGGAGCCGTTGTCGTAGATGACGTTGGCGTCGCGGCGATAGAGGTGGTCTATGACGCGGAAGATGCTTTTTTCGTTGCCGGGAATGATGCGCGAACTGAGGATGACGGTGTCGCCCGGCTCGATTCGGGCGTGCTTGTGGTTGTCAACGGCGGCGCGGCTGAGGGCGCTCATGGGCTCGCCCTGGGTGCCGCTGATGAGCAGCATCAACTGCTCGGGCGCGTAATCGCGCAACTGGCCGGGATTGATGAGCAGCCCGTTGGGAATGTCGATGTGGCCCAGGTCCTGCGCAATCTCGGTGGACTCCACCATGGAGCGGCCGATGACGGCCACCTTGCGGCCATGCTGCCGGGCCAGATCGAGGGCGATGCGGATGCGGTAGATGGACGAGGAGAAGCAGGTGAAGAAGAGTTTCTTCTGGGTGCGCGAAAAAATCTCGTCGAGGCGCGGAATGACGGCGGACTCCGAAGGCGTGTAGCCGGTGCGGTCCACGTTGGTCGAGTCTTGCAACAGGGCGAGGACGCCGCGCTTGCCATACTCGGCAAAGGTGTGCAAGTCAAAGAGATTGCCGTCGAGGGGCGCGAGGTCGATTTTGAAGTCGCCGGTGTGAATGATGATGCCGACCGGCGTTTCGATGGCCAGCGAAACGGCGTCCACCAGGGAGTGGGTCACGTGGATCGGCTCGATGGTGAAGGGGCCGATGGTGAACTTTTCCCGGGGAACGATCTCGATCAGCTCGGTCTCGTCGAGCAACTGGTTTTCTTCCAGGTTGCCCTCGACGTAGGCCAGGGTGAACTCGGTGGCGTAGACGGGCGCCTTGATCTCGTTCAAGATCCAGGCCAGGCCGCCAATGTGGTCCATGTGGCCGTGGGTGAGGATGATGGCGCGGACATGCGCCTTGTTTTCCACCAGGTAGGTGATGTCGGGGACAACGACATCCACGCCCAGCAACTCCGACTCGGGGAACATCAGCCCGGCGTCGATCACGATAATGTCGTCTTCCCAACGGAGCGCAAGGCAGTTCATGCCGAACTCGCCGAGCCCGCCCAGAGGAATGATTTTCAGCTTTTTCGTTTGCATCTGTCAGATTTGATGCTAACACCCATTGGCTATTGGAGTTGGCTCTTACTGCTCAGTTGGCATACTTTTGTCTCACATCGGGAGCCGGGCACACTCCGGCAAGATTGCAGCCAGCTATTCCCGGCTTCGCCACCTTGCGCCACTCAAGGTTGAATTGCGGGTTTTTCCCGCGCAACATTATCCGGCTCGTCCCACGCGACCAGAATCGAATCGAGACCTTTTGCTTTGAGATGCGATACGAAATCCTGATCCGCGCCTTGAGTGTGCTTGAAGAGCCAATCCCTGAGCCGGTTCATTACATCCTGATCTTTGGCCCCTTCCGCGCCGCTCAAGAAGCGCGCTTGCAGTTCCATGAGCTGATCGAGCAGTTGGTCATGCTCTTGCCTGTGCGCTGCCCAGCCTTGATAGCTGGTTCCGGCAAGGAGCCGCTCTTCATGGGAAAAATGAAGGCGGGTGAAATCGACCAGTTTGCCAAAGATACATTCGAGCGCCGGCCTGGCGTGGCCGGCCACAATACCATCGTGGAGATTGTTAACCAGGAGCACCAATTTTTTGTGGTCGTTATCAAGCAGCTTCACGCCCACGCTCATGCGATCGGTCCAGACAATCAGAGGCATCTGCGACCCTCCTTTACTGATATTTATGTTCTGAAGATTGCGCACAGACATCTGGCTGTCCTGTGCAGGTCATTGCAAGAGAGATCCCTCGCCAAAGGCTCTGGGGAGCGATCGGCAGGCGCGACGAAGCCGCTAACTGAACTAAGGGACTGTGGCTTCCAGAATAGGTCTTACTCGCCGGGAAAGTGCACGCCTAATGCTGTACAGGCGGCCCGAGTAAGCTAACTCCCGGATTCTTTCTATCCGCTCGTGCGAATCAGAACGGTTCCGTAGTGTAGTTGATGTTCTTGTTGCCGAACTGGATTGTATTTATTTTCACTGACGGGAGGCTGCCCGGCAGCCAGGACCACAACCTCATTTTCGGGGAGGATGAGAGACCGTTCTCTGTCCGGCTATGCCGATCAAGACCCTTGCACCACTCTGGGTTGGAGCGCCAGCTATTCCGGCTCTTTCCACGCGGCCAGAATCGCCTCAACTTCCGTGGCTTTGAGATCCTCCACAAAAGCCTTATTGGCGCCCTGCGTGTGCTTAAACAGCCAGTCTTTAAGCTGATCCAGCACTATGAGATAATCGGCCGCTTCAGTTGCGCACTTGAAGCGCGCTTGCAGCATCAGGGCCTGATCAATCCCTTGTTCATGCTCCTTCTTGTGCGCGGTAACGCCGTCGTAACCCGCTTTGGCAAGGAGTTGCTCTTCATGGGCAAAGTGGAGGCGGGTGTAGGCAACAAGCTCATCAAAGATGTGTTCGAGCGCCTCGCTGTCTCGGCCCGCCATCAGTCCTTCGTGCAGATCGTTGATCAGGATGGCCAGTTTTTTATGGTCGTTATCCAGCATCTTTACGCCTACGCTCATTTCGCTTGTCCAGACAATAAATGGCATAGTCGAGGGACCCTTTCCTGCCGGTACTCCTGCCCTGGGGGTGGGCCCGAAGCATCCTATCACCCAGCACGGTCACATACAAGCCAGCATATGTATTCAAATAGATCGAGCAGATGACTGGCAAGCGCGGCATGCGGGGGGAATCAAAAGGTGCAAACTGCCGCCTGGGATTGATTTTGTTCGCCAAAGCGAATCAGCGCAGCAGATCTTCAAGCGCAGTACTTATATCGGTCTTTTCGTCGCGATACTTTACGATGACCGGGGCGTAGAGGCTCAGGCCCCACCCACGGCTCAATTCATGACCCTTGTTCGCGGAGACGGCGCGGGAGCCGGGGACTACCACCGCATTCTCCGGGATGATGAGCGGCAACTCTTCGCCGGCGCGCAGGATTTCACCTTTAACCAGATCGAAGACCGGGGTTCCGCGGGTGAGGATTGTCCCGGCAGCCAGCACCGCGCCCTTGCGCACGATGCAGCCCTCGTAGACGCCGGAGTTGCCGCCCACCAGCACGTCATCCTCGATGATGACCGGGTTGGCATTGACCGGCTCCAGCACCCCGCCGATCTGCGCGGCGGCGCTCAGATGGACGCGCTTGCCGATCTGGGCGCAGGAGCCGACCAGGGCGTGCGAATCGACCATTGCGCCTTCGTCCACCCAGGCTCCGGCATTGATGTACATGGGAGGCATGCAGACCACGCTGCGGGCCACGTATGCCCCGGTGCGCACCGCTGAGCCTCCGGGGACCACGCGCACGCCGTCGCCCGAGCCAAAATGGCGCGCTGGAAATGTGCTCTTGTCCACAAACGAGAGGCCGGCGGCGGGAAACTCGGTCAGAACGCCCAGGCGAAAGCCCAGCAAAATGCCCCGCTTGACCCAGGTGTTCACGCGCCAGCCGGTGGGCTCGCCGGCGTCGGGCGAGGCGGCGCGCACCTCGCCGCTCTCCAGAGCCGCCCGCAGCACCAGAAACGTCCTCATGGCGGAGTCGTCCCCGACGGCGCCGGGGCCTGCGGCAAAGTGGCGATCGATCGCGTTTTGCAGTTGGGAGAGAGTCATTGCATTTTGAGTCTATCAACACATAGGGACCAGGGACCAGGGACTAGCAAGCAGAGGGGATGTACGCACCATCACCCTTATGTGCGAGCCGGCGTGGCGTGGCGCGGACTCAGGCTGTGGCCGCGGGGTGAAGTTTAGGGCGGGCTTGTCCGTTCGGGCGGACCGGTTGCAGCCGGAAGGAATTTTCCCCCGACGGTATCATCGCCAGCGTAATGGGCGACCGGTTTGGTTTGGCATGCATATGCCGGACTTCAAGCCAGGCGCACAGCCGGGGGTCAAAAATATCCGGCTCGCCTCGCCAGAAATTGGGCTTCAGGCCGCACTGAATCTGAAGATGATCCAACTGCAACTCGATGCTCGAAATGTTTTTTGGAAAATAGCGCCGGACATTGCTTATGCCCACATGCAGCCCGGTGACGCCGAGTCCCTTGCTTTGTGTCTTGACGACCATACGTGCCCGCCGTTCCATGCTGGATGAGGTCAGTCTAGGAGGATGAACCAGGGAAAGCACGTTGGGAAGTAGGAAATTCGCGGCACGGATTCCCTGTTTGCAACGTAGCGGCTGGCTGGCCATTTCGGGAAAGCCATTCCGGAAAATTTCGATGTCGCGCTTAAGTGAATTGCTTCCGCTTTCGGAAAAGCTCGCTCAGTGGCATAGATCCGCGCCGTGCGAGCAGGAAAACAGGCATTGAAGCCCCACCGGCCTCCAGGCCCTGTTTTGCCAGGCGCTAGAGCGAAACCAGAGTAGACGTGCCCTGACTGAGACTCTTGAAGGTGGCTTTTTCTTGAGGAAAAAGCCACTTGGCGGTTGTGCTTTCGGGGTATAGCGACTCCGGTTTCGCTGTAGCGCCGGCCAGTCCTGCTGGAAACAGGCGCCTGAATAAAAGTAGTTGCAAACCACGGCGTATGTCGACTATTGTATGAAGCAGGTTGCCCGCGCTATATTATGGCGGTAGAGATGATTTTTCCCGTCAGCGGGGTTAACAGAAGCGGAATATCGCACAACATGATTCATCCCGGCCCACAGGGGCCGCTTTATCGGGTACACTGAGGACTGAATAGCTTCAAACAGAGGGATTAGCTAGAGTATTTCTCGAATCCAAGAGTGACGGAAGAAATAAAAACAAAGCAAATCCTCTGCAACCTGTCGTGATTTTTAAAGCTAGGGCTGCTCCCTTTTTCCCCTTGCGCGTCCAAACTCCGGAATCAGGCCATGATGCCTGCCGGAGACGGCGTGCCGGCAGGCGCGGGGAGCGGCATACGGAGAAGAAAAAATGAAATCGACAAAAGCTGATCCAAACAGCGTAGATGTGAACAGCATGAGCATTCCAGATGCAGAAGAGATGATTGAAGAAGCCCTGAACGAGCTGGCGTTCAACGCAGACCCCGGCCTGGCGCGAGCCCTGCAATTTCTGGCGCCTGCGGGCTACCAGGCGATTGTGGAGTTGTGCGGCGAAAATGGCCGCAGCAAGCGCCGCAACGCCATGGCAAGCACATGGACGCCGGAAGAGGACGAAGTACGCATCTATTTTGAACGCATCGACGATGCCGAGGTTGCGCCGCATCCGGCACGTGCATCGCGCGCCTTTGCCGAGCATGCCTTCGACGAGGACGACGACGGGCAGGAAGCGGTAATCCCAGCCGACATCGACGCCCGCGTGAAAGAGCTGTGCGCGGCGCTGGCCGAGGCCGAACGGGGCGGCCACGCCTTCATCGCCCTCAAGTGGTTCCGCGACTCCTTTTTGCCGCGCAAGGCTTACCGCTGGAATCAGCATCCCGAGTCGCGCCAGGCCGTCCTGGCCGAGGCCATTCAACGCGGCGTGGTGGTCACCAGCAAGATCGCCAACCCCAAGACGCCGGCCTATCCCACCACCACCATTCGCCTCAATCGCGCCGAGGCGGGAATGCCCGAAGAGGCACAGCGCTTCCATCCGGTTACCGCGCATGGCGACTCCATCGCTGAGGCCATCGAGGAAGAACGGGGGAACCTGTGAGCTTCTACTTTCTGGAGTCCACCGCCTTCGCCAAGCTGTTTGTGCAGGAGCAGGGCACCGCGGCCCTGATCAGCCTGATGGAAGCCGTGGAGGACAACCGCAAGCTGATCTCAGCCTCCACGCCGCTGGAGGTCTACGCGGCCATTCGCCGGCGAGAGCGCTCCGGCGCCATCACCCCGGAGGACGCCACCGCCGCGCTCGACAGCCTGCGCATGGAGGCGGCGCGCATGGTGCAGGAGCCGCTGAACCCGGCGGTGCTGGAAGCCGCGCGCCAGCTCCTCGACCGCACCACCCTGCGTTGGCCCGACACCCTGCAACTGGCCGCCGCCATCGTCGCCCGCGACATGTTCCAGGCCACGGATATTATCTTCGTCTCCGCCTCGCCACTGTTGCTGGAAGCCGCCAAGAACGAAGGCTTCCACACCATCGACCCGGCGAAGGAAGCGGAGGCGGTGAAGGAAGTGGAACAGGAATAAGTGAATCCCACATCTCAGAAGTGAGATGTGGGATGTCCAGCTACTCCCGCCGAAATTTGTTAGCCTGCTCGAACTCCTCGCGCAGCGCCGGGGTGCGCAGGTTTTCGCGCAGGTAGGCGAGACGCTGCTCCAGGGCGAGCAACACGGCCTGAATGGCTTCGGTATTGGTGAGGGCGATGTCGCGCCACATGGAGTAGGGGCTGGCGCCGAGGCGCGTCATCTCGTGCAGGGCGCGCCCGCCTACGTCCTTCAGCTCCGGAGCGTCGCCGACCTCTTCTTCCAGCAGCGCGCTCAGGGCCGTGGCGACAAACTGCGGCAGGTGGCTGACCCAAGCCACTAACTCATCATGGCGCGCGGGGTCTAAGTCGAGAGCCTTCGAGCCCATGGCAGCGACCCACTCCCGCCAGCTTTGAATGAGTGCCGCGGCAGTTGATGAGCGTTCCCATGTGGGAACATCGGTAAAGAGCCAGACCGCGCCGCGAAAGAGATTGGCGTCGCCCAGCGCCGCGCCGCCGCGCTCCTTGCCCGCCATGGGATGTCCGGGAAGAAAGGCCGCGCGCTCCGGCGTGTTGAAGAGGCGTCCGGCGGCTGCGGTGATCTGCGCCTTGGTCGAGCCCACGTCGGTCACCAGATGCTCGGAGCCGAGAATGCCGGAGAGCTTTTCCATGTAATCGAGCGTGGCGTAGATGGGCACGGCCAGCAGCACCACCTGGCTCGCGCGCGCCGCCTGCAAGGGGTCGGCGGCAACAGAATCTATCGCGCCCATCGCGAGCGCCGCCTGCGCGCCCTCGGGGCTGCGATTCCAGCCGGTGATGGAGCCACGAAAGCCCGCCGCGCGCAACGCGAGGCCGACGGAGGTGCCCAGCAATCCCGTGCCCAGAATGGAGACGCGCTCAATCATGATTTCATACCTCGCACCGCCATCTTACAGGCTCCTTCCCACCGCCGTAGCAATCACCCGCAACTGGCCCATCAGCTCGTCGAACTGCTCAAGGTAAAGTGTCTGGGCGGCGTCGGAGGCGGCCTTATCGGCGTTGGGGTGAACCTCGACCAGAATCGCGTCCGCTCCCGCGGCCACCGCGGCCCGCGCCATGGGCGCCACCATGTCGCGGTGGCCGGTGCCGTGCGAGGGGTCGGCGGTGATGGGCAAATGCGAAAGCTTGTGAATCACCGGAATCGCGGAGATGTCCATGGTGTTGCGCGTGGCTGTCTCGTAGGTGCGGATGCCGCGCTCGCACAAGATCACGCCGTAGTTGCCGCCGGCCATGATGTACTCGCAGGAGAGCAGCAACTCCTCGATGGTGGCGGCGATGCCGCGCTTGAGCAGCACCGGCTTGCGCGCCTGGCCCAACTCGCGCAGCAGGTTGAAGTTCTGCATGTTGCGCGCGCCCACCTGAAAGAGGTCCACGTAAGGCAGCATGGGCTCAATCTGTGAAATTTCCATGACCTCGCTGACCGTAAGCAGGCCGTGCGCACGCGCGGCCTCGTGCATCATTTGCAGTCCCGGAATGCCCATGCCCTGAAATGCGTAGGGCGAGCTGCGCGGCTTGAAGGCTCCGCCCCTGAGGAAGCTGGCGCCAATGGCCTTGACGCGCGCGGCGGTCTGGAACATCTGTTCTCTGTTTTCGATAGAGCAAGGTCCGGCCATCACGGCCACGTGTTCGCCGCCCACGGTGACGCCGTTGGCGAACTCGATGACCGAGCCTTCCGGGCGAAAGGCGCGGCCGGCCAGCTTGTAAGGCGAGCTGATGCGGAGCACGTTGAGCACGCCCGGCAACACTTCAAACTTGCTCAGGTCAACATTGGCGGTGGGCCCGACGCCGGCCAGAATGCTTTGAATTGCGCCGGTGGTTCGATGCACACTGAGTCCAACTTCCACCATGGCGTCGATGACGGCATCGATCTGTTCTTCGGTCGCTCTTTCCTGCATGGATACGATCATGGCTTGTTCCCTGTTTCGGTCGCGGTTGTTTCAGGGCCTGCGGCCTGGCTCGCGGCCGCGGCGCGGGCATTTCTCTCCGACGCCAACTCGTTCTTCTGCAAGGCCCGCATCACGTCAATGATGCGCTCGTAGATATGCGTCAGCTCGATGTCCGGCAAAGGACCCTTGTTGGCCGCGCGCACATTGGCGTAGACCACCTTTTCGCGCGCCGGCTCGTAGACCGGCAGCGAAGTGGAAGCCTTCAGGTGGCCCACCATCTGCGCGGCGCGGGCCCGCTCGCTCAGCAATTCCACAAGCTGGCGGTCCAGAACATCAATTTGGTTTCGCAGTTCTTCCAGCGTCATTTCATCCTCGTATCAGCTAACCGCTATCAGCTCCATCTCACTGCTGCAAGCAGCAGCGGCTTCACTCCCACAGCATAGGCTGAGAGCTGGTAGCTGAAAGCTGTTTTCTGCACTTACCGGGCCCGCGCCGCCTGCGGCAGGCGAAGGCCCTTGATAAATCGAGAGACAGCGGCGGGCGCTGTTTCAGGAGTTGATTTCTCGATCAGCTCCACAATCGCGCTGCCGATTACCGCCGCATCGGCGAACGTGGCCACCTGGGCTACGTGTTCCTCGTTGCTGATGCCGAAGCCCACGGCCACCGGCAGCTTGGTGTATCGCCGGATGCGCTGGACCAGCTGGGCTGCGTCGGTGGTCAGGCTCTGCTGCGTGCCGGTGATGCCCACGCGGGAGATGGCGTACACGAAACCTTGGGAGTGCGTCGCGATGGCTTTGAGCCGCTCGTCGGGACTGGTGGGCGCGGCCAGAAAAATCGGCGCAAGCCCCACGCGGGCCATCTCGCTCAGGTACTCTCCCGCCTCTTCGACAATCAGGTCGGTCACCAGTACGCCATCCACACCGGCTTTAGCGGCATCATCGGCAAACTTAGGCAGGCCATAGCGCAAAATCGGATTCAGATAGCTGAAGATCACTAGGCCGGCAGCGGGCCGCGCCGCGCGAATCTCGCCGGCGAGTTTTAGCACGTCCTTGAGACGCGTGCCCCTGGCCACCGCGCGCTCGCTGGCGCGCTGAATCACCGGCCCGTCGGCCAGCGGATCGCTGAAGGGCACGCCCAGCTCGATCACATCGGCTCCCGCGTCGATGGCCGCCAGCGCAATCTCGCGCGTGGCCTCGAGCGTTGGGTCGCCGGCCGTCAGATAAACCACCAACCCGGGTTTGTGATCGAATCGTATCGCCATCGAAATTACGCTCCCTGAATCTTCAACTCGCGGGCCAAAATGCCCATATCCTTGTCGCCGCGTCCAGAGAGATTCACCACCAGTATGTCATGAGTTTGCATGGCTGGAGCAATGCGCAGCGCCTCGGCCACGGCGTGCGCGCTTTCCAGAGCCGGCAGAATTCCCTCGCTCCGCGCCAGCCTCACCACCGCATCCAGTGTGGCCGCGTCATCCTGC
Source organism: Occallatibacter sp. (assembly GCA_049522175.1). Taxonomy (GTDB): domain Bacteria; phylum Acidobacteriota; class Terriglobia; order Terriglobales; family Acidobacteriaceae; genus Telmatobacter. The sequence continues at coordinate 206,410 of JBEKOC010000003.1, forward strand.
GAGACGTACTCGGCGCGCCCGGTGTCGTGCAGCATGGCGTGCTCAGGACCGATGGAGGCGTAGTCGAGGCCCGCGGAAACCGAGTGCGTCAGCGCGATCTGGCCGTTCTCATCCTGCAAGACATAGGAATACGTTCCCTGCAAGACGCCCGGCGCTCCTCCGCTGAAGCGCACCGCATGATCACCCAGCGCGGGGCCGCGCCCGCCGGCCTCCACGCCGATCAGCCGGACTTGAGAGTCGGCAAGAAACTCGTAGAATGCGCCGATGGCGTTCGACCCGCCACCCACGCAGGCGATGATGGCGGTGGGCAGACGGCCTTCCGCAGCAAGAATCTGCTCCTTCATTTCACGGCTGATACAGCGGTGAAAGTCGCGCACCATGGTCGGATACGGATGCGCGCCGAGGGCGCTACCCAGCAGGTAGTAAGTCGTCCGGACGTTGGTGACCCAATCGCGCATGGCCTCGCTGATGGCGTCTTTCAGCGTCTTCGAGCCGGAGGAGACCCCGCGCACCTCCGCGCCCAGCAGCCTCATGCGCAGCACGTTCAACTCCTGCCGCGCCATGTCCACATCGCCCATGTAGATCACGCACTCCAGGCCCAGCAGCGCGCAGACCGTCGCCGTAGCCACGCCGTGCTGCCCCGCGCCGGTCTCGGCGATGATGCGCTTTTTACCCATGCGCCGCGCCAGCAATCCCTGGCCCAGCGCGTTGTTGATCTTGTGCGCGCCGGTGTGCAGCAGGTCTTCGCGCTTGAGATAAATCTTCGCCCCGCCCAACTGCTCCGTCAGCCGCTTGCAATAGTAGAGCGGCGTGGGACGGCCGGCGTAGTTTTTCAGCAGATCTGCTAACTCTGCCTGAAAAGCTGCGTCATTTTTGGCCAGGTTGTATTCGCGCTCCAGCTCGTCGAGCGCAGCCACCAGCGTCTCCGGCACATAGCGCCCGCCATAAACGCCAAAGCGGCCGGGCCGCGGCGCGGTTGGAACTGCCGGACGATTGGTTGGTGCCATGGGACCTCCTGCGGTGCGATGATGCACTAATTTCAGTGTACTGGCATGTGGTCCGTCCGTCGCGTCCCACCCGCTATCATCAATACAATGCAACCCAAGCAAGCAACCTACCATCTGGGCGACATTCTGGCTAACGCCATCACTCACGGCATCGGCGCGGGGCTGGCCATTGCCGGAGGGGCCTACCTGATCGTCGCATCTACGCGCGGAACGGCCTGGCACGTCGTCAGTTGCTCCGTATTTGCCGCAACGCTGGTGCTGGTCTACATCTGCTCCACGCTCTACCACTCGCTGGTGCGGACCAGGGCGCGCCACATCTTTCACATTCTCGACCACTCGTCCATCTACCTGCTGATCGCCGGCACCTACACGCCCTTCTGCCTGGTCTCGCTGCATGGGCCGCTGGGCTGGACCATCTTCGGAGTCGAGTGGGGGCTGGCCGTCTCCGGGGTGATCTTCAAGAGCTTCGCCGTGGACCGCTTCGAGATCATTTCGACGCTGGTCTACCTGGCGCAGGGCTGGGTGGCGGTGGTCGCGGTGGTGCCGCTGATTCACTCCCTCGGCTGGCACGGCCTGATGTGGATGGGCGCCGGAGGCCTGGCTTACACGCTGGGCATCGTTTTTTTTGCCCTCGACCGGCTGCGCTACTTTCATGCCCTCTGGCACTTGTTCGTACTGGCCGGCAGCGTAGCCCACTACTTCGCCATTCTTTTCTACGTCATTCCCGCGCGCTAAGAGAGCTGGCGATTACTGTGATTACCTTCGAGTCAGGGCCGGCATAAACCCATTATGAATTTGCCCAGTAATTGGGTAGTCCGAGACTTCCCCCTGGCAAGGGAAAGTTGTGCATTTCCATGAACCTGACAAAATACGTCTGATACTTCTCAGAAACCTGCTGCGATTCTCCGCATGACCTGATAATTGGCGTTGCGGAACACTTCCTGGTACTCCGTGCTCAGGCGCTTTTCAATATCGCTATAGAGCTCCGGATATTTCTTGCGCAATTCCTGCTCCTGGCCGATATAATCCGGGTCGAGCACGATGTACTGCGCTCGCTGGCCGGAGAATGCGCCAAGATTCTCATCGTCCCGGAGGCAGGTCCTACACTTTAGCCCGAAGTAAAACTCCGAACGTGCAAATACGACATCGTCTGGCCCGACGTGCGCATTGAGAAACGCCGCCGTTGGCTGATAGAGCCTTTGGAGATTTTGGTTGCCGACGAGATAGGCAACTCTCGCGACTCCGAACAGAACGATGAACGCCAATGCAGCAGTAACCATGCGCGCCATCATGTTCCCGCCCTTCCGCAAACGATTCGCGGAAATCGCGAGGAACGCACAGAACAAAGGACTCAGGTGCACCAAATACCAGCCCTGCTTTGAACCTTCCAGAAAGACGAGCGTAAGCGAGACGGCAACAAACATCGCGAGTAAGATCTTTGATCGACGGCGAAGATCCTTAGACAATACACAGAACGCAATTGCAGACAGGTATGCCACCGGAAGGAGATACAGCGCCAACTTTAATCCGTGCGCATTCTCCAGATCGTAAGCACTCAGATATCGCGTCACCTCGCCCTTGATTATCCGAGTCAAAGTCATTGGGCCAGCAAGCCGGTTTCCTGCATTACCGAAAAACTGCGCCACGAATAAATCCGGAGCTTTAGCGATGAACAACCCCCATCCCAGCCCCAACACTCCATAGCAGGCCGCAACGACAGCTAAATGATTCCATCGCAGCCGCGTTCGGTCCAGGTACAAAGTCAAAACCACCAACGAGGCCAACGCAGCCATGCCGCCATTGGGATGAACCATCCCGCTCAATGCACAAGCAGTATTCGCAACGGCCAGAGCCAGCGTCAGGGACCGTTCGCGCCAATGCAGGTACGCCGCCAACGCCGCCATCGCGAAGAAAAGGCTGATCATATCCGATCTTCCCAGAGACGACAGAGAAAGAAAGAGAAAATCGACCGAAAGCAGAATCGCCGCCAAGGCGGCAACCCGCTCCGCAACCAGGCGCCGAAGGGTAAAATACCAGAACAGAACCGCACCCAGACCGCAGATAACAGACAGTTCCCGCTGGACCAACAGCCCAAAACCAAATACCTTGAACGCTCCTGCTTGCAATACCATGCCTATCGGCGCCATAAGATAATCGGCCCGGTCGATACCGCGCATATCCGCGACCCCGGCGGACTCCATAACAGGATTTCTCAGTGTTCCAGTGACGCTAAAGGTATGCGCCGGTACTCCATAGAAACCCTCATCGCAAAGTGGAAGATGGGTCCACGCCAAGGCAGTTCCCAGCACTACCTGCAACACGCAAGCAAACAGGACCATGGCCCAACTCACAGTGCCGGACCTGGCAGGATTATTGTTCAAACGGAACCCCTTTCATCGCCATTGGTATTCCTCATATTATCTTGCTCCAGAAGTGTTGGGATGCCCGGCTTGAGGTCGCGAATCTCGTTGAGCAGCACACCATGAGTGGAGCAGGCCGCGGGGGGAACTCAGAACTGGAAGTAGAGGAACGGCGTCCCGTGCCAAGTCACGATGCGGATAACGCATAGTGTGAAGGCAACGAACAGCACACATCGCATCGCCAGCCCCCACTCGTGTGTCATTTCGAACGTGTTCTTCCCGAAGTGAGCGAAGAGAAACGCCACAAAGAGCAATGCCAGCAGTGTCGAGAAGGCCGTTACCGGCGCCGAAGGCGCAATCCAGAACATCCTGCCTATCAGCGTCCTTGCCATGGTGAAGTCCGTCGAACGAAATAATACCCAACCCACGATAACCAACACGAAGGTGACGCTTCGCCGCACAGGCGCCGCAATTCGCTCCCATTTCGTTTCGAACGCCTTGTTCAAGCACAGCAGCCCGCCGTGGTAGGCACCCCAGGCCACAAAGGTCCAGTTAGCGCCGTGCCACAAGCCACCGATCACCATTGTCAGCATGAGATTGCGATACACCATCGCCACTCCACCGCGGTTGCCGCCCAGCGGAATGTACAGGTAGTCACGTAAGCATGTAGATAGCGAGATGTGCCAACGACGCCAAAAGTCGGCGATACCATCCGCTTTGTAAGGCGTATTGAAGTTCTGCGGGATGTGGAGACCAAAGAGGTAGCCGAGCCCGACGGCCATATTACTGTAGCCGGAGAAGTCGAAGTACAGTTGGTATGAGTAACCAACCATACAGGCCCAGCTCGTCACCGTGCCCAATTCCCTATAGTGCGCCAGCGCGGGGTCGATCACCGCCGCGATCAGGTCGGCAAGCAGCACCTTCTGGCACATCCCGATCACGAAAAAGGACCAGCCTATGTTGATGTACTTATCGCGCGGGATTGAGTCGATGTGGTCGAGATCTGATTCGATCTGCCGGAAGCGCACGATTGGCCCGGCGACGAGTTGAGAGAAGAGCGACACATAACCAGCGAACTCCCAGAAGTCACGGGTCGGTTTTACAACGCGCCGGTAGCAATCGACCACATACGAAATCGTATGAAACGTATAGAACGAAATGCCGATGGGTAGAATGATATCGAGGTGACGGACGGGCACGGAGTGGCCAACCAGGGCAGACACGCCGGCCAGGGTGCTAAGCGTAAAATTGGCATATTTGAAAAAGCACAGCAGGAGCAGATCGACGGTAACTGGAATCACCAGAACGTACCTGCGCTGCCGTTCCGTCCAGTCTTCGCGGAGCAGCAGCACGCCGGCCGTGTAGCTCACGATCGTGGAAAACAACATCAGAAAACAAAACTTCCAGTTCCATGCGGCATAAAAGATGTATCCGGTGACGGCCAGCCAGACATACCGCTGGCGCCTGGAGCGCAAGATCCAGAAGACGACATAGGTTATCGGCAGAAAAAGGAAGAGGAAACCTTCACTATTGAATAACATCGATAGGCGCCCCTAGGGTAATAGATTAGCCCCCGCGGAATCTGAGCCGCGCAGCAGCGGATCGAGCCAAGGCGCCGTGATATTCGCCGCAATCGCACAGCCTAGCTGGTTCCAATGGGCATCATCGGAGTAATAGATCATGCGACCATCGTTCAGTTCCTTCCGCGCAGCATCGCGTAGTGTCGGCAGCAGATTCAACACCGGTACTTTGTCTCCCGACAGACGCGCGGTGAGCTCGGTCATGTAGCCGGCGCTAGCATCGTTGGTGGGGTGATTCCGGTAAAGCGGGTAGTAGACAGAGTACGCATTCGGAAGCAGAATCACCGCCAAGTGATACCCGTGCCGGCCTAGCTCATCGCGCAGATGGATGAGCGAATCTGCGGTGGCCTGTGGGCTCGCCGGGTTCTGCGCGATTTCCTTGTCCATAGAATAGACAAGCATGTGGCGACCCGTAATCAATTGCTCCTCAGAGCACTCATTTTTAGAGGGGTTGGGCAGCAATTTGTCGTTTTGCAAACGCATGTTGAGTATCGTGGAGACCCGAACCAACGCTGCCGGAAAAATGATTCTGCGACACAAGCTGATCGCGGGAGAGAACTTCCTCACCAGAATATTCTGTTTGAGCCACTGTCTTACGAGGATGAGAAGAGGGTTGCCGGATGATGGCGGGCTGAACTTTATCGGGTCCCGGTTCAGTACCTCAAGGACAATCCACCCCTTCTTTATGCCAACTGCACGCGCCGTTTCGATGAATTGGTCGGCATGGAGATCGTGGTTAAATGGCGGAATAGAGGCGGCGTTATAGATGACAGGCCCTAATTGCTGGTTTAGGCGGGCGCTGAAGGTGTCCTCATCATTAAGCGCCATGCCGAGGCTGAACGAAGAGCCAAAGAGAACTGCTTTCACGCTGTCGATCCTAATCCCAGGCCAGGGCAATCGCATTTCAAAACATCTCCAGGAGTCTGGCCAGGAAGCCATCGTCCCAGCCGGCGCGTTTGAACTTTCCGCGCAACGAGCCTTTCGATCCCTCTTTTTGCATCGCGTTGATG
>JBEKOC010000004.1:0-206380 GCA_049522175.1 Occallatibacter sp.
CGAAGGCGGCCGCACGGTGGGCGCAGGCACGGTGAGCGAGATTATCAAGTGACGCTTGCCGCGCCGGGCGGGCCGCCCTTCGGGCGAAACGCGGGGCGCGGTGAGCAACGGGAATCAGGGAACAGGGCTGAAGTAATAACGCGGCCTGAGCAAGTCGGCACTGATTGCTGATCCCGGAAAATTCAGGTGCGTGGACGGCTGACAAGTTGTCTGCGGGGAAGACGGGAAGCAAATGGTAGGACAAAGGATTCGCATCCGGTTAAAGGCATACGATTATCGCGTGCTGGACACCTCGACCGGCGAAATTGTGGAGACGGCCAAGCGCACCGGGGCAACGGTGGCGGGACCGATTCCCTTGCCGACGATGAAGAACAAGTATTGCGTGCTGCGTTCGCCGCACGTGGACAAGAAATCGCGCGAGGCCTTTGAGATTCGCACGCACAAGCGGCTGATCGACATTCTCGAGCCGACCCAGCAAACGGTGGACGCGTTGATGAAGCTCGATTTGCCGGCCGGTGTCGATGTCGAGATCAAGGCATTTGAGAAGTGAACTGGTCGTTCAGGCGGGCGCGCCATTGGGCGCAAATGCCGGACGGTAACGACGCGAAGCGGTAGAAAGGTCCGGAAGGACCCCGGCAGTGCGATGAGTTCAACGTCGCATGATGAGGCGAGGAAGACATGGGCGTTACAGGGATTTTGGGAAAAAAGATCGGCATGACGCAGATCTTTGACGATAAGGGCGATGTGCACCCAATTACGGTGTTGCAGGCAGGGCCCTGCGTGATAACGCAGTTGAAGACGCTGGCCAGGGACGGCTACGAGGCCGCGCAGCTCGGGCTGGTCGAGTTCGTGAAAGATAAGAATGTGACCAAGCCGCAGAAGGGGCACTTTGCCAAGACCGAAGCGCCTCCGGTCAAGGTCATCAGGGAAGTCGAACTGGAACTGGATGCCGACGGCGTTGTGGCCGCCAAGGCCGGCGAACGGGTGCTGGTGGACATCTTTTCCGATGCCAGGTTTGTGGATGTGATCGGCACCTCCAAGGGACGCGGCTTTGCCGGCGTGGTGCGCCGCCACACGTTCGCCGGCGGACCTAAATCGCACGGCCACATGTTTCAGGTGCAGGGCTCGATTGGCGCATCGAGCTACCCCTCGCGCGTCTTTCCCGGCCAGCGCATGCCCGGGCACATGGGCGCCGAGCAAGTGACGGTGCGCAACCTGCGCATTCGCGGAATTGATTTGGATGAAAACCTTCTGATGGTAGAGGGCGCGGTGCCCGGAAGCCGCGAAGGTTACGTTTTGATCTCCAAGGCCAAGGCTCCGCCGCGCGAGCGCCGCGGATTTGCCGAGGTCGGCAAAGTTGATCCGCTGAAGGCGTCGAAGAGGGCGCAGGCCAAGAAGAAATAGCTTCTAGCTGCTAGCTTCTAGCCTTTAGCTTGACGATGGCGGAACGTGCAGCGATGACGGAACAAAGATTTGCAAGTGGAACGAGATGCCGGCTGGAAATGGCATAGAAAAGCTAGAAGCTAGAAGCTAGCAGCTAGTAGCTGAAAGAGAAGAAGATGGCAAACGTGGATGTATTGAATTTGAGCGGTAAAAAGGTAGGCTCGATGGAGCTGGCCGACGCGCTTTTTGCGCCCGGCCAGGTGAACGAGGCCCTGCTGTGGGAGGCGGTCAAGCACTATCGCGCCTCGCTGCGCCAGGGCACGCACAAGACCAAGAGCCGTACCGAGGTGGCCGGTTCGGGCAAGAAGCTGTGGAAGCAGAAGGGCACGGGAAGGGCGCGCATCGGTTCGGTGCGTTCGCCGCTGTGGCGTCATGGCTACACGGTGCACGGGCCCCAGCCGCGCAGCTACGATTACGCCTTTCCGCGTAAGAAGCTGCTGGGTGCGCTGCGCTCGGCGCTGGCCGCCAAGCTGGCCGACGGCACGCTGACGGTGGTGGACACCTTTGAGCTGAAGGAAGCCAAGACCAAGCAGTATCGCGTGGCGCTCGACAAGCTCAAGGTCACGCGCACGGCTCTGCTGGTGGAGAGCGGCAAGACACTCTCGCAGTCGCTGCTGCTGGGAGCGCGCAACCTCAAGGGTGTGGAACTGGTGCTCAACAATGAGGTGCATCCCTACGATCTGCTGCGCTATGAGCGGGCTATCTTTTCCAAGGCCGCCATGGAGCAGATTGCCGAGACGCTCGGGAAAAATTCGTCGAAGCGCAAGATCGCCGCTGAGAAAGAGGCTGCCTGATGCCGACACTTTACAACGTGATTCGCCGCCCGCTGATTACTGAAAAGGGGCTGAGCGTGAAGGAGACCGCGGGGACGCTGGTTTTTGAGGTCGCCCCGGATGCCTCCAAGACTGAGGTCAAACAGGCCGTTGAGGCGCTCTTCAAGGTGAAGGTCTCCGCGGTTCGCACCAGCAATGTTCTGGGCAAGGAGCGCCGGCGCGGCCAGCACACGGGTTTCCGCCCGGACTGGAAGAAGGCCTATGTCCGGCTGAAGGCCGGCCAAAAGCTGCCCGAGTATGTGAGCAACCTGTAAAGAGCAGCTACTAGCTCCTAGCCTCTAGCTTCTAGCTTTTTTGAATGCTGATGCGGGGATGGATGTTCGGAGTTGGAGTAAACGGGATGAGCTAGCGGCTAGAAGCTAGCAGCTAGAAGCTCATCAAGGACAAACGACCATGGCAATCAAGACATACAGACCGGTAACCTCGACGCTGCGCTTCAAGACCACGCTGGCCAACGACGACCTGACGACGAACAGGCCGCACAAGCCGCTTCTGGAGGTCAAGCAGCGCACCGGCGGACGCCGCAACACGGGCGACCTGACCATCCGCCACCAGGGCGGCGGCCATAAACAAAAATTGCGTCTCATCGACTTCAAGCGCGAGAAGTACGGCGTGCCGGGGCGCGTGGCGACCATCGAGTACGATCCGAACCGCTCGGCGCGCATTGCGCTGATTCATTACCTGGACGGCGAGAAGCGCTACATCCTGCAGCCGGTTGGACTGAAGGTGGGCGCGACGGTCAGCAGCGGGCCCGAGGCCGACATCCTGGTTGGCAATGCGTTGCCGCTGAAGAACATTCCCTCCGGCACCACGGTTCATGCGATTGAGCTCAGGCCGGGCAAGGGCGCGCAGATGGCCCGTTCGGCCGGAACGCAGGCGCAGCTGGTGGCCAAGGAGGGCGAGTACGCCCTGCTCAAGCTGCCCTCGGGCGAAACTCGCAAGGTGCTGGCCGAGTGCATGGCGACCATTGGCCAGGTGGGCAACACGGATCATGAGAATGTGTCCATCGGCAAGGCCGGACGCAACCGCTGGAAGGGCATTCGTCCCGCCAACCGCGGCGTGACCATGAACCCGGTGGACCACCCGCACGGCGGCGGCGAGGGCAAGACCTCGGGCGGCCGTCATCCGGTGACCCCGTGGGGCCAGCCGACGCGCGGCTACAAGACACGCAACAACAAGCGGACTGATGCATTTATCGTCAGCCGCCGGGCGAAGTAAAAATGCAGCTTCTAGCTACTAGCTTCTAGCTGCTAGCTAAGGGTTGCGGAGCAATGAGATTTCAGGCAATAGCCGGCGGATAGCTGAGATTTTCAAGCTAGAAGCTAGGGGCTAAAAGCTAGGAGCTGTTTTATGGCACGTTCGACAAAGAAGGGCCCGTTCGTGGATGCGCACCTGACGGTGAAGATCGGGGTGCTCAATGCGGCCAACGACAAGAAGGTTGTCAAGACCTGGTCGCGCCGCTCGACGATCTTTCCCGAGTTTGTGGGCCACACCATCGCGGTCCACAACGGCAAGAAGTTTGTTCCGGTGTATGTGACCGAGAACATGGTGGGACACAAGCTCGGCGAGTTTGCGCCCACGCGCATCTTCAAGGGGCACACCGGGGGCAGCAAGGCGGTGACAGCCGAGGCCGCCGTCAAGCCGAAGTAAGGCAGCTCTTAGCTTCATGCTTTTAGCTAGGGATTGCCGGAGCTAAGGATTGTTGGAAAGCGAGACAAGCTAGTGGCTAGAAGCTAGTAGCTGATTTGAGGAAGAGACAATGGCAGTGGAGACAAGGGAATACCGGGCCGAGGCCAAATTCCAGCGCGTGTCGCCGCAAAAGGCGCGGCTGGTGCTTGACCTGATCAAGGGCCGGGGGGTTGAGGAGGCGCTCACCGTCGCGGCCTTCACCAAGAAGCGCATCGCCCCGGTGATTCATAAGCTCTTAACATCGGCGGTGGACAACGCCAAGTACGTGGCTGGCGAACAGGGTGTTGACCTGGACGTGGACCACCTCTACGTCAAGACAGCTCTGGCCAACGACGGGCCGCGCATGAAGCGCATTCGTCCGGCGCCAATGGGCCGCGCCTACCGCTATCAACGCAGGCTGACGCACATCATTGTTTCAGTAGCCGAGCGCGAGGCAGCCGCGGGCATGGTAACCAAGGCGGAAGAGCCGCCTGCGGCGCAGAAGGCGGGCAAGGCGAAGGCCGAGGCGCCCAAGGCAGCGCCAAAACAGGCCTCCAAAACAAAGACCGAAACGCCGAAGGCGGCGACCAAGGCAAAGGCAGAAGCGCCCAAGGCCGGCAAGTCGAAGGCTGAAGCGCCCAAGGCAACCAGGAAAAAGGCCGAGGAGCCGAAGGCACCGGCCAAAGCAACCAAGAAAAAGGCCGGCAAGTAGGCCTAGAGGGTTTTGAGGGAAATAGTATGGGACAGAAGGTCCATCCTTACGGATTCCGGCTGGGAGTGAACAAGCCGTGGCGTTCGCGCTGGTTCTCTGAGCGCGACTTTGACAAGCTCCTGGTCGAGGACGTGAAGCTCAAGGCCGAGCTGCGCGAAAAGCTGAAGGCGGCGGGCGTCAGCTCGGTGGAGATCGAGCGGCCGGGCAACAAGCTGCGCTTTCTCATCCGCACCGCCCGTCCGGGCATCGTAATTGGCCGCAAGGGCGCGGAGATCGAGAAGCTCAAGACGGATTTGGGTAAGCGCACCAACCGCGACGTGTTCATCGACATCATCGAAGTGAACAAGCCCGAGCTGGACGCGCAATTGGTCTCCGAGGCGATCGCCCTGCAACTGGAAAAGCGCGTCAGCTTCCGCCGTGCCATGCGCAAGAGCGTGGATTCGGCGCTGCGCTTCGGCTGCAAGGGAATCAAAGTGCGCGTTTCCGGCCGTCTCAATGGAAATGAGATTGCCCGCTCGGAGTGGTATTTGCAGGGCCGTTTACCGCTGCACACGTTGCGCGCCGACATCGATTACGGGTTCACCGAGGCTAACACTACCTACGGCGTAATCGGCGTCAAGACCTGGATCTATCGCGGCGATATCTACGAGCAGAAGCATCGTCAGGCGCCGCCGGTGGGCACGTCGGTGTTCTAAGAGAGGTTTCGAGGGTTTTCGTTATGTTGATGCCAAAGAAGGTGAAGTTTCGCAAGCAGCAAAAGGGAAAACGCCGGGGCAAGGCCTGGCGCGGCTCCGCGATTTCGTTTGGTGAATATGGCCTGCGCGTCATGGAGTGCGGCTACATCACCGACCGGCAGATCGAGGCTAGCCGTATCGCCATGACCCGCTTCATCAAGCGCGGCGGCAAGATCTGGCTGCGCCTGTTCCCGGACAAGCCCATCACCAAGAAGCCGGCCGAAGTCCGCATGGGCTCGGGTAAGGGAGCGCTGGACCATTGGGTCGCGGTAGTGCGGCCGGGCAAGATCCTGTTCGAGATGGAAGGCGTGGATCTGGCGACCGCCAAGGAAGCCATGCGCCTGGCGTCGAACAAACTGCCGTTGCTGACCAAGTTTGTGGCGCGGCCGGGCGCGGAAACAGTGGTGGCTGCGGCCAAGTAATAATGCAGCTTTTAGCTGCCAGCCTCTAGCTTCTAGCTCTTCGTTGGATTGAAGGGGCAGGAGCGGGCAAGAAGAGGCTAGAAGCTAGCAGCTAGAAGCTAGGAGCTAAGAAAAAGATGGAACTCGAGAAGATTCGCAATTTGAGCGACGAAGAACTGGCGCACCAGGAGAAGACCACCTCCGAGCAACTGTTCCGGCTTCGCTTTCAGGTCTCTCTGGGGCAAAACGACGGGGTGAAGAAGCTCCGCCAGATGCGCAAGGAGATCGCGCAGATCAAGACCGTGGCTCGCGAGCGTGAAATGGGCATTCGCAGGGCGGTCAAGGATGCTGCCGCCGCTGCCGAAGCGGCCGCGGACAGCAAGAAGGGAGCGCGCTAAATGACGGCGACTCAAGAGGCAGTGCAGGCGCCGGCAGCAGCAGGCGCGCGGCGCAACGAGAAGGTTGGTCAGGTGGTTTCGACCAAGATGCAGAAGACCATTGTGGTCGCGGTCGAGATGCGCAAGGCCCACGCCAAGTACAAACGGATCGTGCGCTCGACCAAGAAGTTTTATGCCCATGACGAGCAGAGTTCGGCGCGGCTGGGCGATGTGGTGCGCATCCGCGAGACCCGTCCGCTGAGCAAGCTGAAGCGGTGGACCCTGGAAGAAATTGTGCGGCGCTCGGCCCTCGGCCAACTCGAGGACGCGGCGATCGATATCGACATCAAGGCCGCCAACTAGCGCGTAAAGCGAGTAAGGAGAAGAACCCATGGCTGTGCAAATGAGAACCATGCTCGCGGTGGCCGATAACTCCGGCGCGCGCAAGCTGCAAGTGATTCTGCCGCTGGGCGGCGGACTGGGCAAGAAGGCAGGCCTGGGCGACATTGTGACCGCGGCGGTGAAGGAAGCCTCGCCAGACGGCACCATCAAGAAGGGCAAGGTGGTGAAGGCGGTCATCGTCCGCACCCGCAAGGAGCATCGCCGGCGCGACGGAACCTATATCCGCTTCGACGAAAACGCCGCCGTGGTGATCGATGATACTCACGAGCCGGTGGGAACGCGCGTCTTCGGGCCGGTGGCCCGCGAGTTGCGCGAGAAGAAATTTTTGAAGATTGTTTCGCTGGCGCCGGAAGTTGTCTAAGACAACTTCAAGCTTCTAGCTTTTAGCCTCTAGCTTCTAGCTGGTTTGCGGGCAAGTTCGACGGAGTTAGTCAAGCTGGGAGTTACGAACCAGCAGCTAAAAGCTAGTAGCTAGAAGCTAGTAGCTGGTTTTGGAGAAGAAGATGCCGAGTTTGAATATTCATCGCAACGATACGGTCAAGGTTCTCAGGGGCGCGGACCGCGGCAAGACGGGCCGAGTGCTGCGCGTCTTCCCGGACAAGGGAACGGTGCTGGTGGAGCATGTGCGCGTGGTCAAGAAAACGGTTTCCAGCAAGCAGGGGCAGCGGACCAAGGGTGGCATCGCCGAGCAGGAATCGCCTATCGATGTCTCTAATGTCCAGATGGTCTGTCCCAACTGCGGCCCGGCGCGCGTAAGCACGAAGGCCGAAGGCGGCTTCAGGATGCGCATCTGCAAGAAGTGCGGGCAGACGCTGCCGACGAAGAAGTAAAAATGCAGCTTTCAGCCGTCAACTTTCAGCTCTCAGTTTGAATTGCGAGATGCGAAAGGTTGAACGGCGATGAAGCTGAAGGCTGAAAGCTGAGAGCTGACGGCTGAATCCGCAACGGTAAACGGCCCCACGATGAATGTGGTAGCCAATCCGGGCGCCGGAAGAAAGAGAGCAAAGAGTTATGACGGCAAGGCTGAAAGAGAAGTACCACAAGGAGATCAAGCAGGCTCTGCAAAAGGAGTTGGGGCTTGAGAACCCGATGGCGGTTCCGGAGTTGAAGAAGATCGTCGTCAACATGGGCCTGGGCGAGGCCACGCAGAACACCAAGCTGCTGGATCCGCTGGTGGCCGACCTGACGGCGATTGTGGGGCAGAAGCCGGTGACCACCAAGGCAAAAAAATCAATTGCCGCCTTCAAGGTGAGGGCGGGCATGTCGATTGGCGCCATGGTGACGCTGCGCAACGAGAAAGCCTACGAATTTCTGGATCGGCTGATTTCAACGGCTCTGCCACGGGTGAGGGATTTCCGCGGCGTTTCGACAAAGAGTTTTGACGGGCGCGGCAACTACACGCTCGGATTGCGCGACCAGCTTATCTTCCCGGAGATTGATTACTCCAAGGTGGAGAAGATGAAAGGCATGAACATCACCATCGTGACCACGGCCAAGGACGACAACCAGGCGAGGGCGCTGCTGCGGGCCTTCGGCATGCCTTTCCGGCAGGGCGCGTAAGGGGATAAGAGAGATATGACTACTGCAAAAAGGGTGAAAGACGCGCGGAAGCCGAAGTTCAGCTGCCGCAAGCACAACCGGTGCCAGCTTTGCGGGCGGCCGCGCGGGTTTCTGCGCAAGTTCGGCGTCTGCCGCTTGTGTTTCCGCGCGCTGGCGCTCAAGGGAGAGATTCCCGGCGTTATCAAGTCGAGCTGGTAACAAGGCAGTGGAAAGTGAACAGTGGACAGTGCACAGTATCCTGTCCTCCGGCCACTGACCACTGTCCACTGAACACTGTTCACTGTACTAGGCATTCCCGCTGGTTTCCGCAGCGGCGGACGAACGGGGAATGAAGGAGAAGGAATGAGTTTGACCGACCCAGTAGCCGATTTTCTGGCGCGAATCCGGAATGCGATCCGGGCGCGTCACCAGAAGCTGGATGTACCGGCTTCCAAGCTGAAGACCGAGATAGCCCGCATCCTCAAGGAAGAGGGCTACATCTCGAATTACAAGACCCAGGAAGAGGAAGGCAAGCTGGTGCTGCGCGTGTACCTGAAGTACGGCGGCACGGAAGCGGCCATTCGAGACCTGGCGCGCATCTCGCGTCCCGGCTGCCGTGTGTACATCGGCCGTGACGAGATCAAGCGCGTCCAGGGCGGACTGGGTATTTCGATTCTCACCACGCCCAAGGGCGTGATGACCGGCCGCCAGGCGCGCCGCGAGGGCGTGGGCGGCGAGTTGCTGTGCGAAGTGTGGTAAGCGCTCCGCGCCTTAGCGTTTTTATGTTTGAGTGGACCGAATGGCTCGTACGGGCTGCAGTGGAACGAGGGGCGAACGCGCTCCGCCGGGACTCGCAAGCCAGATGAAGGATTGATTCGATGTCGCGAATTGGAAAGAAGCTGATTCCGCTGCCCGCGGGCGTCAAGTATAAGGTCGAGGGCAATACGGTTCTGGTTGAGGGGCCCAAGGGAAAAGTCTCGGCGCTGATTGCGCCCGGCATTACGCTGGAAACCAAGGATGGCATGCTGCACATCAACCGCGAAAACGACAGCCAGGCGGCGATGCACGGGCTGACGCGCTCGCTGGTCGCCAACGCGGTTGACGGCGTCACCAAGGGCTGGAAAAAAGAACTGGACATTGTGGGCATCGGCTATCGCGCCGAATTAAAGGGCAAGGGCACGGTGGTTTTCACGCTGGGCTACTCGCACCCGATTGAGGTTCCTCTGCCTACGGGCATCGACGTAGCCATCGACCCCAAGCAGACCCACCTGACCATCACCGGCATCGACCGGCAGAAGGTGGGCCAGGTGGCAGCCGATATGCGTTCGCTGCGCAAGCCGGACCCATACAAGAACAAGGGCGTGCGCTACTCCGACGAGAGGCTGAAGAAGAAGGCCGGCAAGACGGGAGCAAAGTGATCGCGTTTGCGAGGCGTCTGAGCCTCGCGCGATCATCCTGAACGAAGTGAAGAATCAGAATCCGAACGGGACCGCAGGGCGGCTCCGCTGATAGGTGAGAGAGAACATGATCGAGCAGAATAAGAGAAACGAAATTCGCCAGCGCATTCATCAACGCATTCGCCGCAAGATGGCCGGAACCGCGGAGCGGCCGCGGCTGAATGTTTACCGCTCGCTGAACCACATTTACGCGCAGGTGATCGACGACCAGAAAGGCGAGACGCTGGTCTCGGCCTCGACCATCAAGTTGAAGTCCGGCGGCAATGTGGCCTCGGCCAAAGAGATCGGCAAGACGGTAGCCGAGCTGGCCATCAAGCAAGGCATCAAGAAGGTGGTCTTTGATCGCGGCGGCTACCTCTATCACGGGCGCATCAAGGCGCTGGCCGATGCGGCCCGCGAGGCAGGGCTGGAATTCTAACTGCCGTTTTACATGGTAGTTTTTGGGGGAGGATGCTTAACTCCCTGCACAGGGAAAAGGAGGGACAAAATGCGAATGAAACTTGTAGCGCTTTCATTGCTATCCGCGCTTCTGGCATTGCCAGGAGCGAATGCGCAGGCTGTCAGACTCACCTGTACAGATGTTCAGGATAAGACCGTAAGCTTTCAGATAATTTTGAACGAGAACGAAAGCACGGCAGGCTACGAGGGAGTTCCTCCTTCTAAAGCGAAATTCACAGACACAGAAGTGACCTGGGATTATGTGAATCCTGCTATGAACAATGAAGACGAGGTCTATACCCTCAATCGAATGACGGTCAACCTATCTAGACATGTTCGTTGGAGTAACTCCACGCAAAACTACCAGTGTGTTGTTGCACAGAGGAAAATCTAGTAGGGAGTTGAGAATACAATTCCCATTTTGAGTGCCGTTTTTCAGGGCGAGCGAAGTTGGGCCAACCCGGAAGGACAGACGAGAGAGCAATGACGATGTTGAAGAAGAAACTCGATGCAAACCAGTACAACCTGAAGGATCAGGTGGTCTCCATCAATCGCGTGACCAAGGTGGTCAAGGGCGGCAAGAATATGTCGTTTGCCGCGCTGGTGGTGGTGGGCGACTCCCTGGCGGGCGTGGTAGGCCACGGTTCCGGCAAAGCCAAGGAAGTTCCCCAGGCGATTCGCAAGGGGATTGAGGCGGCCAAGAAAAACCTGGTCAAGGTCCATCTGACCGAGACCTCGATTCCGCATCTGGTTCTGGGCCGTTACGGCGCCGGGCAGGTGCTGCTGAAGCCGGCTCCCGAAGGCACCGGCGTAATTGCCGGCGGCGCGGTGCGCGCGGTGATGACTTCGGTCGGAGTGCAGAACGTGCTCACCAAGAGCATCGGCTCGCCCAACCCTCACAACGTCGTCAAGGCTACCTTCGACGCCCTGTTGCAGTTGCGCGACCGGGCCGAAGTGGCCAACATGCGCGGCAAGACGGCGGAGGAGCTCTAAGCCATGGCGAAAACCAAAATGATACGCATTCAGTACTACCGCTCAAAGAACTCCACGCCCGTTAAGCACAAGCTGGTGGTCAAGGGCCTGGGATTTACGCGGCTCAACCAAATTGTTGAGCGCGTCGACACGGAATCTACTCGCGGCATGGTCAAGGCCATTCCGCATTTGGTCCGGATACTGGAAAACTAGCTTTTAGCTTCTAGCCTCTAGCTTCTAGCTAAAGGCTGGCAAGTCCAAGATCAAAGCTAGTAGCTAATAGCTAGCAGCTAGAAGCTGCTTTTACGCGAGTCGGCAAGGCTATCAATGCTTGTTCGGCGCTACAGCGAGGGAACAATGGCAACAAGAAACCTATCGAATTTGCGCGCGCCCAGGAAAGCTAACACCGGGCGCAAGCGCGTGGGCCGGGGCATGGGTTCCGGCATGGGCAAGACCTCGACCCGCGGCCACAAGGGCCAGGGTTCGCGCTCCGGCGTCAGCATGATGCGCGGCTTTGAGGGCGGCCAGATGCCGCTGCATCGCCGCTTGCCCAAGCGCGGCTTTACCAACATCTTCCGCACCGAATACACGGTGGTGAATCTGGACCGGCTGGTAGAGCACATCAAGGGCCTCAAGCTCACCGAGATCACTCTCGAAGACTACAAAAAGCTTGGCCTGGCTTCGAGCAAGAAGGCGCTGATCAAGATTCTCGGCTCCGGCGAGCTGAAATCGGCACTCACCATTCACGCGCACAAGTTTTCCAAGTCGGCGGCGGAAAAGATTGAAAAGGCCGGTGGCAAGGCCATGGTGCTGGGCGGCGAGGCAGCGCCGGCGGCGGCTTAGCGCGACACGATGCGCTCTGCACGGGTAAGATGGTCAGTGGCAAAGATTTAAGCGGCGGCAAACGCCCTGAAGCGGATACCAATCATGCTTGAAAAGTTTCTCAATATCTTCCGGATTCCCGACCTGCGCAAGCGGGTGCTGTTCATGCTCGGCATTCTGGCCATCTATCGCCTGGGCGCGTGGATACCCACGCCGGGCGTCGACACCAAAATGCTGGAGCGGCTCTTCGACCAGCAAGGCGGCTCAGCCCTGGGCCTGATGAACCTGTTCGGCGGCGGCAACCTGCGCCGCATGACCATCTTCGCCCTGGGCATCATGCCTTACATCACGGCCTCCATCATCTTCCAATTGCTCACCGTGGTCTACGAGCCGCTGGCGCGCATCCAGAAGGAAGGCGAGCTGGGGCGGCGCAAGATCACGCAGTGGACCCGCTACATGACCGTGATTCTGGCCGCAATTCAGTCGGTCGGCATCGCGTTCATGCTCACCAGCGGTCACATGGTGCTCAACCCGGGCATCGGTTTCGACCTGATGACGGTGCTGACGCTGACTACCGGCACAGCCTTCATCATGTGGCTGGGCGAACAGATTACCGAGCGAGGCATCGGCAACGGCATGAGCCTGCTGATCTTTACCGGCATCGTTGCCGGTCTGCCCCGCGGCGTAATGGACCTGTACGAGAAGGTCCAGACCAACCAGTGGGGTTCGTTCACCATAGTTGCGGTGCTTTTGCTGGTGGCGGGCATGGCGGCGGTAGTGGCCTTCATTGTCTTCGTCGAGCGCAGTGAGCGGCGCATCCCCATCCAGAGCGCGCGGCGAATCGTCGGCCGCCGCATGATGGGCGGCCAATCCAGCCACTTGCCCCTCAGGGTCAACTCCGGCGGCGTTATGCCGGTCATCTTCGCGGCCTCCATTCTGTCGGCCCCGATGATGCTCAGGCAGACCGATTTTGTGAACAACAGCCCCTTTTGGCGTCCCCTCTTCGATGCGCTGATGCCCGGCTACCCGTGGTACGAGCTGCTCTACATTCTGGCCATCATCTTCTTCGCCTACTTCTACATCTCCATCGTGATGAAGCCGGACGACATTGCCGACAACTTCCGCAAGTCGGGCTCGTTCATTCCCGGAATCCGCCCCGGCAAGCGGACCTCCGATTTCATCAACGACATCCTGACCCGTATCACGCTGGTCGGCGCCTGCTACCTGATCATCATTTCGCTGGTGCCCACCTTCCTGATCTCCGGCATTCGTTTCGACAAGGTGTGGCTCATTGGCCGGTTCTTTGAGAGCCTGCCGGCCTGGACCACGCATGGTTTGGGGGTCAATTTCTACTTCGGCGGCACCTCGCTACTGATCGTGGTGGGTGTGGCCATGGATACCGTCAACCAGATCGAATCGCAGCTGATCATGCGCCACTATGATGGCTTTTCCCCGCGCTCCGGTCGTATTCGCGGAAGGAAAACCTGGTAATGTCCTCTTCTGGAACTACAGTTAATCAGGGCCGAGAGACGGGTCGAAAGACCCTTCCCGGCCCCATACTTTTGCTGGGTGCGCCGGGCGTGGGCAAGGGCACGCAGGCCAAGGAACTGGTCAAAATCTGGGGGATTCCGCAGATCTCCACCGGCGACCTGCTGCGCGGCAATGTGGCCCAGGGAACCGAGCTGGGACGGATAGCCAAGGAAATCATGGGCCGCGGGGAGCTGGTCCCCGACTCGCTGGTTAACCAGATGGTTGCGGTGCGCCTCGCCCAGCCAGATACGGCTAACGGCTACATTCTGGATGGTTTCCCGCGCACACTCGGTCAGGCTCATTGGCTGGATGAGCGTCTGGCGGCGCTTGCCGGCGGGCTTCCGGTGGTTGCTGTCAGCATCCAGGTGGAATATAATCAGCTTTTGCGCCGTATTACGGGGCGCAGGAATTGCCCTGTCTGCCAGAGCATTTATAACGTCCACGGCAAGCCTCCCAGGAAGGATGGCGTTTGCGACGTGGACGGCGCCGCACTGGTCCAGCGAGCCGACGACACGGAGAAGGTTTTCGAGGAGCGCATGCGCGCTTACGCGGCCTCGACCGCGCCGGTTGTCGAGCACTACCGGGCTTTGGGACGCTTTGCTGAAGTGGATGGGAACCAGCCGGTAGCGGAGATTGCGGCCGGAATTGTTGCCGCCGTCAAGCGGTTGCGCCAGTAACGCAGCCGAACGGTGGTTTTTGCGCGTGAAGAAGCTGAAAGCTGGTTAGCCGGTTGGCGGTAATACTGAAGTCGTCCAGTGAGATCGAGAAGATGCGCCACGCGGGCCAGGTGGTTCGCGAGGTGCTCGATCTGGTACGGAGCCTGGTTAAGCCGGGCGTCACCACACTGGATCTGGAAAAGGCGGCCGAGGCGCGCACCAAAAAACTGGGCGCCAGGGCGGCCTTCAAGGGTTACCACGGCTTTCCCTGCGTGCTGTGCACTTCGGTCAACAGTGAAGTGGTGCATGGCATTCCGTCGGCCAAACGGATCCTCAAGGAAGGGGAGATCGTTTCGATCGACTATGGGGCGTTCGTGGACGGCTACTGCGGCGATGCGGCCATCACTGTGCCGGTGGGCAGCAAGATCGACCCCAGAACGGCGCGGCTGGTCGAGGTGACCGAAGCGTCGCTGCATGCGGCGATTGCGGCGGTGAAACCGGGGGCAACTCTGGGTGATGTAGGCTTCGCGGTTCAGAAGGTAGTTGAAGCCGCGGGGTTCTCGGTGGTAAGGGATTTTGTGGGCCACGGCATCGGCGCACAAATGCACGAAGATCCGCAGGTGCCGAACTTTGGCGAAGCCGGACGGGGCATGAAACTGCGCGCCGGCATGGTAATCGCCATCGAGCCCATGGTGAATGCGGGCGGGCCGGACGTCATGGTTCTGGGCGACGGCTGGACGGCAGTCACCGCGGATGGAAGCATGAGCGCTCATTTTGAGCACACGGTGGCGGTGACCGCTGCCGGAGCGAGAATCTTAACCGGGTAGCACACTCGGGATTACAGGCCGGTTGGGCAAAAGCGCGCCGGCGGAAGTGGATGCGGTTTGTCAAAGGAAGATGCGATTGAGGTAATGGCGGTGGTCACCGAGACGCTGCCCAATGCCATGTTCAAGGTCAAGCTCGAGAACAATCACGAGGCTCTGACCCATGTCTCGGGAAGGATGCGCAAGAACTTCATCCGCATTCTGCCCGGCGATCGCGTGGCCGTGGAGTTGAGTCCCTACGACCTGAATCGTGGGCGGATTGTTTACCGCTACAAATAAGGATTGGGTGCCCCACCCTCGCCGCGCCCTTGTTTTTGCGGCTAGGGTGGGAGCCTAGAGATGAATGAACCGCGGCCATGGATGGATGCGCGGAGAAGGGCAACAAAAGCAATGAAGGTCCGTGCATCGGTCAAAAAGATTTGCGTCAAGTGCAAGGTCATCACCCGCCACGGGGTGGTCAGGGTGATTTGCGAGAACGCAAAGCACAAGCAGCGCCAGGGCTAGTTGGAGACTGGCAAACGCGGTAAGCTCCAAGAAAAGGAACGAGGCTAGTTAGCTTGAATCAAGGCTTGCGATGAACCTCTGGAGTCAACCGTTTAATCCGTGCGAACCGGCTGAGGCTGGGGGCACACAACCGAAGTAATAAAGGAATCGGAATGGCACGTATTGCTGGCGTCGATCTGCCCCGCAACAAGCAGGCACGCATCGCGCTTACATACATCTTTGGCATCGGGAACCCCCGCGCGCTCAAGATTCTGGAGAAGGCGAATGTTGACGCTTTCAAAAAAGTCCAGGACCTGGGCGAGGACGAGGTCAACCGCATCCGCCAGGTGATCGAGGACGAAGGAAACGTTGAGGGCGACCTGCGCAAGGACGTCCAGATGCACATCAAGCGCCTGATCGACATTCAGAGCTATCGCGGCACGCGTCACCGGCGTGGTCTGCCGGTTCACGGCCAGCGCACCCACACCAACGCCCGCACACGCAAGGGCCCGCGCAAGGGCACAATTGCCGGCAAGAAGAAAGCGACGGGTAAAACCTAATGGCAAAAGCAGAGAAGACTGCAGGAGCGGGCAAGCCGGCGGCCGGCAAAACTGGCAAAACCAAGAAGTTCAAGAAGCGCGAACGCAAGAACGTGCCGTTTGGCATTGCGTACGTACAGGCCACATTCAACAACACCATCATTACCATCACCGACCTGGTGGGCAACACGCTGAGCTGGAAGAGTTCCGGTTCACTGGGCTTCCGCGGCTCGCGCAAGGGCACGCCCTTCGCGGCGCAGCAGGCGGCCTCAACCGCGGCCGGCATGGCGCGCGATCATGGCGTGCGCGCAGTCGATGTGCGCGTCTCCGGACCGGGATCGGGCCGCGAATCGGCTATCCGCGCCCTGGCTGCCGCCGGTATCGATGTGCGCACCATCCGCGACGTGACGCCAGTGCCGCATAACGGCTGCCGTCCGCCCAAGCGGCGCAGAGTGTAAGAGCAGTGTGAGTGTGGAGTGTGAGTGTGAAGTGCGGAAGTTTTTCACACTTACACTCACACTCACACTATTGAACCAACAAGGGCCGGGATGAAATCTCATCCGGAGATGTAAACCGGCCGACATCCGAAGTTAGGAGAAGAAATGGCACGTTATACCGGAGCAGTCTGCCGCCTCTGCCGTCGCGAGGCAACCAAACTCTTTTTGAAGGGCGCTAAATGCACCTCTGACCGCTGCCCGCTGGAGAAGCGCAACTTTCCGCCGGGTCAGCACGGCAAGGACCGCAAGGCCAAGATTGTAGGCTACGGCCTGCAACTGCACGAAAAGCAGAAGGCCAAGCGCATGTACTTCACCCTGGAAAGCCAGTTCCGCGAGTACTATGAAAAGGCCAACAAAGCCTCAGGCGTCACCGGCGAGTTGCTGATTCAGCAGTTGGAACGCCGCCTGGACAACGTGGCCTTCCGGTTGGGCTTTGCCCTCTCGCGCCGCCAGGCCCGCCAGGTCGTTCGCCACGGCCACGTCGAGGTCAACGGCCGCAAGGTCAACATTCCCTCTTACCAGGTGAACGCGGGCGACGAAATCAAGATTCGCGAACATGCCAGGAAGTTGGCCATTATCGAGCAGGGTGCGCAGTTCGCCGCGCAGAATCCCGTGCCCACATGGCTGGAAGCCAACTTCGAGAATCTTTCGGGCCGCGTGCTCCATTTGCCCAAGCGCCAGGACGTGAACCTGCCCATCAACGAGCAGCTCATTGTCGAACTGTACAGCAAGTAAAGGGACTAAGGGACTAGGGACTAGGGACTAGAAAAACACGGCAGCACTAATATCGTGAACTAATCCCTAATCCCGAAGTAGTCTTGAGAGGTTTCCAGATGTCGAAGAAATGGGAATACGGCATTGTTCACATTGATGCTAAGAGAGGTTCCTTATATCCAGATTCCTTCATGTCTATGGATGATGTGAAAAAGCTTGCTGATGAGGAAACTGGCGACTGTAAGGGAACGTATGGCCAAGACAAATGGTTACGAGCTGCCGGAAAACTTGGTTGGGAGTTGTGTTGTTCTGGCCAGGATCAATTTGGTTTGCTCTGGTATTTCAAAAGCGAATTAGAAGTAAGTAAGTAGTAAAGGGAATGGAGACAAAGGAACAGGGAATAGAGAACACGCTTGTGCTAGCGCCGTAATCTAGTCCCTAGTCCCTAGTCCCTAGTCCCTCATTTCAACCGAAGGAGAACTTGCGCGGCCGCCGCAAAATGCATCGCGACGTACATGCCGCGCGGGAAGCGAGAGAAAGATATGCTGTGGAGAGGATTTCAGAAACCAAAGCGCCTGGCAGTAGATGCCGAGACGCTCACCAACCAATACGGCAAGTTCAGCGCCCAGCCCTTTGAGCGCGGCTTTGGCACCACCATCGGCAACGCCCTGCGCCGCACCCTGCTGAGTTCCATCGAGGGCGCCGCTGTCACCGCCGTTCGCATCGAAGGCGTGCTCCACGAGTTCCAGTCCATCAGCGGCGTGGTTGAAGACGCAACAGACATCATACTGAACCTCAAGCAGGTTCCCTTCAAGCTCGCCGGCGAAGGCCCCAAGGCGCTCTATCTGCGCGCCGACCAGCCCGGCGTTGTCACCTCCGGCATGATTGAAGCCGATGGCGACGTCGAAATCCTGGACAAGGACATTTATATCGCCACCCTCTCGGAAGGCGGCAAGCTGGATATGGAGATGCGCCTCAAGCGCGGCCGCGGCTATATCTCCGCCGACAAAAACTTTGACGCCGACCTGGGCATTGGCTTCATCCCCGTGGACTCGGTCCACTCGCCGGTGCGGCGCGTGAATTATGTCGTAGAGGCCGCCCGCCTCGGTCAGATCACCGACTATGACAAGCTCACCATGGAAGTGTGGACCAACGGGGCAGTGCTGCCCGCGGACGCCGTCGGCCTGGCCGCCAAGCTGCTCAAGGACCACATGAACATATTCATCAACTTCGAGGAAGAAATCGAAGCTGAAGGGCGTGGCGAGGAAGGCCGCATCCTGTTGCGCAACGACCACCTCAACCGCTCCGTCGAAGAGTTGGAGTTGTCGGTCCGCAGCTACAACTGCCTGAAGAACGCCAACATCCAAACCATTGGCGAGCTGGTGCAGAAGACCGAAGCCGAGATGCTCAAAACCAAGAACTTCGGCCGCAAGAGCCTGAACGAGATCAAGGAAATCCTCGCCCAGATGGGCCTCTCGCTGGGTATGAAGATCGACGAGCAAGGCAACGCCGTCCCCGGACCAACCAGCATTTCGCCCGCCGCCGCACTGGCCGCCAACTATAGCCACTTCGACGACGAGGACGAGCCGCTGGATTCGGTGGACCTGCAATTGCCCACCGAAACGGAGAATTTTTAAGAACAGGGATCAGAGACTAGGGACTCGAAAGACGATCATGCGCTTAGTCCCTGGTCTCTAGTCCCTCAGTCCCTAGAAGAAAGAGAGTTTCACCATGCGCCATCGCAATGCAGGATTCAAGCTCGGACGCAACACCAGCCACCGTCGCGCCCTGTTGCGCAACCTGGTCACGTCCATCATCGTGGAAGACCGCATCGAGACCACCGTGGCCAAGGCCAAGGCAGTCCGTCCGCTGGTTGAAAAGATGATCACGCTGGGCAAGAACGGCGATCTGCACTCACGCCGCCAGGCCCTCAGCTTTCTCATGACCGACGAGTCCGTCGAGCGGCTCTTCGAGACCGTGGCGCCGCGCTACGGCGACCGCGCCGGAGGATACCTGCGCATCGTCCGCACTGGATTTCAAAAGGGCGACGGGGCCGAAAAGGCCTTTATCGAGCTGCTGGGCGCCGAAAAACAACTCGATGCCAAGCGCCAGAAGCGCGACGAGATTAGAGCCAAAAAGCGCGCCGAACTCGAAAAGCAGATGGAAGAGGCAAAGCAGGAAGAAGCCAAGGAAGAAGTCAAGGAAGAGGCTGCATAGGCGACTGGCCCCTTCAGGGGCGCTCAGCGCAGGCTGTCCAGGCATTCTTTTCTTGCTTCATCACCAACGGGCGCATCCCTTCGCGGGATGCGCCCGTATTTGTTTGCAGTCGATGGGCCGAATTTCTACTCTGCCCTGCTCAGCCGTCTGGGCATCAAGAGGCGCATATAAATGTAGACCGCCAAAATCATCGCGATGGCGCCGAAGCAATCCAACAGCACATCCGAGGCAGATCCGCTGCGGTTGGGCAGAAAGCTCTGGTGCCACTCATCCCAACTGGCTACCAGCGCCGTCCCCAGCAATGCGAGGACCGCGTCGGTAAAGAAACGGGAGCGCGGCAGCGTCATCCACCAGGCGCGCAGCCACGCCACGCCGAGCGCCCCGTAGCCTAAAAAGTGGCCGCACTTACGGACCACATGATGAACCACCTCCCAGCGGGCATCACCGATGGGTCCGAAGAGGTACTCGAAGAGCCAGCGCAGGGGATGGCTGGTATGGTTGGAGCCCATCAGTTCCGTGGATTCCAGCATGACGATGCCGATCCCCACGGCGACCGGGAGCCACGCGCTCAACCAGAACTTGATTCCCCGGCTGGCTTGAGCCTCTCTTTGATTCGAGGCAGCGGATACTGGCACTAATTACTCTTTTCTGAATCAGACTCAATTTCAGCGGGCAAATCCAGCGCCACCAGGGCAAAACGTGTTTGGTTGTTCCTGGGACTCTCAAAGCCCACAATGTGCTGGTGATGTTTCGAGCCGGCCTTCAGCTCCAGACCGCCCTTGCCAAAGTGGTAATCACCCTGGTCGATCTGCACATTATTGTGCTTGCCGTTGTCGGTGCAGGTCAGCCCTTCGGTGGTAATCGCCGGCGTGCCCACCGGGGAGTTGCCCTGGCAGGTAATCACATTTCCGTAGCGGCCCAGAGCCTTCTTGTAGAACGCGGTGACCTTGTCCTCGGAATCAGATGTCTGATAGGAGACCGCCTTCACCCGCAACTGCCACTCGCCAAAGCCCAGATGTACATCGGCGGACTTGTGGTCGCCGTCGCCCGTCACCGCCGTGGCGCCCGGATAAACCGGCAATCCAAGATCGGCAGCCGTGGTCTGATCGGTGTTCACGTGGATGCCGCCAAACGGCGTATCGATCTGGACTTTCTTGTCCTCGCCGTTGGGTCCCTTTTCCGTTTCAATCCTGCATCCCGCCATCCCGGCCGCCAGCGCCAGGCTCACTACCAAAATAATCGCTGTTCGCGTCGTATTGAGATTCATGGCAATCGCCCTCCGTCCATGTTATACGCTAGCATCGATGATAATGTTCCCTATTGCCGGGTGCCCCACCCTCACTGCGCGTGTGCCCCAGGATCGGGGTCCCCATGGACAGGTCTTCGTCCGTGGGGTGGAGCTCCCTCGCATTTGGGGACCTGGGATACGATGATCTTTGCGGGTGCCCCACCCTCGCCGCGCATTTGTTTTTGCGGCATCGGGGTCCCCAACGACAGGTCTTCGTCGTTGGGGTGATCTAGGGTGGGATAACACGAATTTCATGGCGCGCAAGCGCCGCTCGCCCCACCGCAGGTGGGGTAATCCACGCGGATGGTCAGAATCTCGTAGGGATGAATCGGAGCCTTGACCACATCGCCGGTCACAGGCAACGGATTGCCCTCCGGCGTCTCCATCAGGTTGGTGACGGTGGCCCCCGTTGCTCCCGGCGGCACGTGGAACTCGGCTGTCGTCTCCTTGCCCGCCCATTCGTAAACTCTGAAAATCAGCCCGTTCGCGTCCTCGGCCTTCTTCACCGCGGTCAGGACAACATTCTCCGGCGAGACCGAGGCAAAGGAGTGCGAGGCGGGCAGCGTACCGGGATGAGCCGTGGTGACAACTGCGGTCAGCGGGTAGTTGTACTCCCAGCCCTTGCGCACGGTGAGCGCGTCCTTCCACGTTCCAGCGTGTGGATAGAGCGCGTAGTGGAAGTGGTGATGGCCCATGTCGGCCTCGGCGTCGGGCCATTTCGGCGAGCGCAGCAGCGTCAGCCGCAGCACATTGCCCACCGCGTCGTAGCCGTACTTGTTCTGGTTCAGGATGCTCAGGCCGTGCTGCTTGCCGTCGGAGCCGATTCCGCCCAGGTCGGCCCAGCGCATCGCCGCAACCTCAAACTGCGCCTTCTCCCAACTGTTATTGCGCGTCGTTGCCCGGTCGATGGTCCCGTAGGGAATCTCGTAAGTGGCAAACGGCCCGGAAGCCGCCAGCGGAAAGGCCGCCTTGAGCAGAACGTGCGACTCGTGCCAATCGATCTCGTTGTCTATGTCCACCAGATCGCCATCGAGGCGTATGGTCTGAACAAACTTGGAGCTTTGCCAGTGGCGGGTGATGCGAATGGCTCGATGCTCCGTATGCAGGCCAACAAACTCGACAGCATCGGCCTTCTCGATTACGCTCGGCAGCACGTTGTAAGTACCAGGATCGATGTTCCAGGCGTCGTAATCTTTAGGCGTGTCCTTGAAGAACTGTAGTTGGTTGCTGCAAGAACCGGGGGCCAATAGTTCAAAATTGTTCACCAAGTCGAACACGCTCTTGATACAGCCATGTAATTTGTCCACGGTGACACGAAGAAATGAATTCTCAATCGTCGTTTCGCTGGAGTCGTCCTTGAAGTTCTCATAATTGAGATCGACTCGATTTGTCGCGGAATTGATCCAAATAGTTTTGTAGCCAAATGCCGGCACGTTTGTTGCAGGAACTAGTAGTGTGGTGACGCCAGTATTAGAATCTCTTGCAATCACCTGAGCTAAATTGTCGTCGATTGACTTGCCATTCTCCTGACCTTCGATTAGATAGAAGGTGTCATCTCGTCTCGCTGGCAATTGAATCTTGACCGTGACGAACCCAGAGCGTTTCCAGCCGAGCGAATTGAAAACAAGAATTGGATAAAGACGATTTTGGCCTCCATCCCTTTCCGTGGCTACATCTTCAACAATTACCTCTAGCGCCTTTGCATCAATCTCATTGGTTGACCAGCGCACCACGTCGTAATCCTTTTGCGCATCCTTGTAGATTTGGCCGATGCCGGAGCCGGCAGCCAAATCATGAAACTGGTTGAATAAAACTTTCTTCCAGTCCTCAGTGATTTCTGTTGAAGGGTACGCCCGTCCGGCCAGGACCCAAGCAAGCGACGACCACTTTTCGGCGTTAAGGACCTCCTCTTCGCTCTCGCGCATATTGCGCTTGTGGTTGGCCTGTGTGGTCATCACGCCGCGGTGATACTCAAAGTACAGCTCGCTCTTCCAGGTGGGTATGTTCACCTTGCCCGCAACTGCCGGCGGAGGCGTGTAGCCCTTGGCAATCGATTGATAGTTCCACACCGGGCTGTCGGGTGCAATCTGATATTCGAGCAACGAAAAATAACTCTGCGCCGTGCCGAATTCGACCTTCGGCGTCACATGCCCCGGCTGCTCCCAATGGAAGCCCTCGTCGAGAATGGCGCGCGTGGGTCCGCCGCCGTGGTCGCCGATGCCGTAGAGGTCCATGATGCCCGGCAGCCCCGTGGCCTGCTTCTGCGCAATGGTGAAGTCGCGCGCCAGCCGCACCAGGTTCAGGTTGTCGTTGGCGTAGTCGTGCGGAAAGTAGGTGAGTACCTTGGAACCATCCGGCGACTCCCACCAGAAAAACTTGAAGGGCAACTGGTTGGTGTCGCACCAGGCCATCTTCTGCGTCACAAAATAATCGATGCCGCTCTTCTTGTAGATCTGCGGCAACTGCCAGGTATAACCAAAACTATCCGGGTTCCAGCCGATGCGCGTCTCCACGCCGTACTGCTGCTTGAACCAGCGCTTGCCGACCAGGATCTGTCGCACCAGCGACTCGCCGTCCGGCATATTCAGGTCCGGCTCCACCCACATGCCGCCCACAATCTCCCAGCGGCCCTCCTTGATGCGCCGGGCAATCTCCGCGTTCATGTCGGGATATTTGTCGGCGATCCACTCGTTGTAGGCCGCGGCAGACTGCGTGTAAGTGTACTCGGGGTACTCGTACATCAGTTGCAGCGCGGTGCCGAAGGTGCGCTTGACCACGTCCACCGTTTCGGTCCACGGCCACAGCCAGGCCGCGTCGATGTGCGAGTTGCCAGTCAGGTGATACGTCGCCTGTTGAAGCAGCGGTCTGAGAGCGTCGAGTCTTGCATGCGCCGCGTTCAGGCTGGAATCAAATTTCGTTTGGTCGTGTGCATCGAGTGCCTTCAGATCAACCGCATCGATTGCATTCGTCAGCATACCCATCTGTAAAGCGTTCCCCGGCGCCAGCGCGGGAACCAGCAGCGCTGCTGAAAGAAACTCTTCGCGCAGATCCTCTGGATTCGGCCGGCCCTCGGGAAAGTCGATCTTCAGCGTCGCGCCACGGAAGTTCTTGTCGTCCACCGTGTGCAGCAGCTTGACGGCCACCGTAACCTTGTCGCCGGGCTTGGCATTGTCAAACAACACCACCGGCTCCAGGTCGTCGCCCATGGCTACGCGGCGGCCATTGAAGTAGAGAATCTCCGGCATGGGACCGTTGGCTTCTGCATGAAACTGGAACCAGATGCGCGCGCCGCTGAGATCATAGCCATTCAAAGTCTCCGGAACCTGCCAGGTCTGGCGAAACCAGACGGCCTCCTTGGGGGCCTTTGAGCGGGGGGCGATAAGCTGCCAATCGCTCTCGTCTAGGCTCACCTGCTCGCCATGCGCCAGGTCGCCGGCATGGAGCTTCCAGGCCCCATCCGGCAGCTCGCGCAGGCTGGAGAGGCGGTCGATCACCGCATGGGCGTTGGCGGGCAAAGGAGCGGCAATTTTAGAGGCATCGGCGGCGCTCTGAGCCGTGGCGCGGCCCATAAGCAGGGTGGCGGCGGCAAGGACGGCCAAAGAGGCAAAACGAACAAAACGCAACTTTAAGCAGGAATTCATCGCGGAAAAATCCTCTCTGTCATGGTAAGGCTTTGTAACGACTTTTGGGACGCAAGATTGCGCTGAGGCGGGGACTGGATCGATAAAAGCGCCCCCGAATTAGGCATTCCGGTGAAGCCGCCTTCCACCCGTTGGCCCGACACAGGAATCGCGGGCTCATTCCGCGCATCCAATAGGCAGCAAGCGGAGGAAATGCCAGCTTTAAAGCCTGCCCGTTTTGGTCCCTGACGCAGTTGAGGCAAACCATACATCATTGGAAGATGGCGTTCCATAATGTGGTATATTGCCCCCCTCTGCACAGTGCATACTAGAGATTAGGCTGCTTTCCCCAGCGGATTGCGGGACCGTTGTGCGGCCTATGGAGATCACCCATCTCAGAGCCCGTTCATCGAGCCGGTTCTCATCGCGCGCCAAAGAGATTGACATCACAAGACCTGGAATTACAGAAAGGGATTCATGACGGTTGCTGCTCGCTTTCCCGGCATTCGGGTTACTGCTAATGGAAATCAGCTGGTCTCGTACCACACCGAGACGCGGATCGCCGACGCCGGCGTCTTCTATCCGATTACGCCATCCACCGAGGGCGGCGAACTCTTCCAGCAGGCCTATGCTGAAGGCCACTTGAACGTCTTCGGGCACAACACCATCGCCATCGAAACCGAAGGCGAGCATGCGGCCCAGGGTGGAGCGATTGCTCACTCGGTCTGCGGCAAGCGGGTGGTGAACTTCACCTCCGGCCAGGGCGTGGTCTACGGGGTGGAGCAGTACTATCACGCGCCCGGCAAAGGCTCGACGATGGTGCTCGAAGTGGGCGCGCGTGCGTTGACCAAGCAGGCCCTCAATGTCCATTGCGGCCACGATGACATTTATGGCGCGTTGGACACCGGCTGGATTATGCTCTTCGGCAAGGACGCGCAGCAAGCTGCCGACCAGGCGCTCATCCTGCGCCGCGTGACGGAGCTTTCGCTCACCCCCGGCATGAACATCATGGACGGCTTCCTTACCACGCACCTGGAGCGCACCTTCTACAAGCACGAATCCGGGCTGATACGCGAGTTCCTCGGCTCTCCGGCCGACATCATTGACTGCCCCACCGAGGCGCAGCGCACGCTCTTTGGCCCCACGCGCCGCCGCGTGCCCAGGATGATTGACCTGACGAGTCCGATTCTGCTTGGGCCCGTGCAGAACCAGGAACACTACATGAATGGCGTGGTGGCGCGGCGCAATAACTTTGCCGAGCCGATTCTCAAGTTTCTGGAAGACGCCTATAAGCAGTTCGCCGAACTGACCGGCCGCAACTACGGGCTCATCAGCAAGTACAAGACAGAAGATGCGGAGACGGTTTTCGTTTCACTCGGCTCAGCGGCGGAAAACATCGAGGCCGCGGTAGATTACCTGCGCCAGACGCGCAAGGCAAGCGTGGGCTCTATTCATGTCAATGTGATTCGTCCCTTCCCCGAAGCCGCAATTGTAGCCGCGCTCAAGGGCAAAAAGAACGCCATTATTCTGGAGCGCACCGACGAGGCCATGTCCGGAGACAATCCGCTGGGCCGCGATATTCGCACCGCGTTTTCCAGGGCTGTGCAGAACGTCGCCGGGCTGCCCGCGATTTCGCTCGCTGAAGTCCCGAAGATTTACGGCGGCAGCTACGGCCTCGGCTCGCGCGACTTTCGTCCCGAGCACATCATCGGCGCCTACGAGTTCGCCACCGCCAACCGCGCCCGCAAGGATGGCAAGCGCGCCGCGGACGGCGTCTCATTCTTTGTGCTCGGTGTTGATCATCCCTACGCGGTCATCGCCGACGAAACCCCTTCGCTGCTGCCCGAGGGCGCGGTCGCCGTGCGCTTCCACTCCATCGGCGGCTGGGGAGCCATCACCACCGGCAAAAACCTGGGCGCAATCCTGGGCGACCTGAACGATCTGATCTTTGAACGTGATGGCGAGCGCGACGCCCTCGGCAATCCCAGGGAAGTGATTCATGTCAGCGCTAATCCCAAGTACGGCTCGGAGAAGAAGGGCGCGCCGACCGCGTACTTCATGGTTGCCGCCAAGGACCGCATCCGTGTCAACTGCGATCTGCGCCATGTGACGGTGGTTTTATGCTGCGATCCCAAGGCTTTCACGCACACCAATCCGCTTGACGGCATGGCCGAGGGCGGCTCGCTGGTTTGGGAGTCCGATCAGCAGGGAGAGCAGGCCTGGGAACAGTTGCCGCTATGGGCGCGCAAGCAGATCATCGACAAAAAGATTCGCGTCTTCACGCTGCCCGGTTTTGAAATAGCAAAAAAGGCAACCGATCGCGGCGACCTGCAGCTGCGCATGCAGGGCAACGCATTTTTGGGCGCATTCTTCCGCGTCAGCACGCTGCTCAAGGAATTCGGCATTACGCAGGAGCAGTATCGCGACGTGGTTCGCAGGCAGTATGTAAGCAAGTTCGGCAAGCTGGGTGAGGCCGTCGTCGAGTCCAACATGGAAGTCATGATGCAGGGCTACGACCAGGTGAAGGAGATCAAAATCGGCGCGCTCTCGGCGGCTGACCACTCTTCCTTGCGCGGACATGCGCTGCTGCCGATTCTGGAGACGGTCGCCGCCGGCGGCGCTTGCGGCTCCGGCTGCCGTTCTCATGCGCTGCCCGCCGGCCAGGCCGCGCGCACGCCGCTGGCTAGCATAACCAACTTCGACGCCGAATTCCGCGCTCATTTTGGATATAACCAGCCCTCCACGCCGCTCTCTGCCATGGGCATGATCGCCGCCGCCACCGGCGACACCGCCTCCAAGTACGTGGCCCGCCGCGAGACCCCGCTCTTCATCCCCGAGAACTGCACCCAGTGCATGGAGTGCATCTCCGTCTGCCCGGATACCGCGTTGCCCAACACCGCGCAGGACCTGAGCACGCTGCTGCGCACTGCCGTCTCGTACTACGTGGCCGACGCCAAGGATCGCGCCAAGCTCCTTGCCGCGCTGCCGGAGATTGAGAAGCGCGCGCGTGAGCGCATGACGGCGGAAATCAAAACCGGCACACCATTGCCCACCATCCTGCGGAATGTTACTGAGGCGGTGGATGGTTTCTCCGCCGCCTCCAAACAGCAGTTCTTTGACATTCTCGACAAGGTGCCAATGGCTTATCAGAAAGTGACCGCCATCTTTTCATCGCCGGAGCGCAAATCGCCCGGCACAGGCGGCATCTTCTCCATCTTTGTCTCCGATTTGTGCAAGGGGTGCGCGGCCTGCGTAACGGCATGCGGCGATCATCAGGCGCTCAAAATGGTTGCGGAGACCGAGGAAGTCAACGCCAAGCACATGACCGGCACCGGTTTTCTCGATCTGCTGCCCGACACATCGCAGAAGTATCTTGGCCTCTTCAACGCCGCCAATCCCGCCGACTCCAAGACCGCCACGCTGCGTAACATGCTCATGGTTCGTTCCACCTACGACGCGCTGGTGGCCGGCGATGGCGCCTGCGCTGGCTGCGGAGAAAAGAGCGTCCTGCGCTCCATCGCCGCGGTCACCGAGGCGTACATGCGCCCCGTCTTCCACGCCAAGAGCGACCGCTTCTTGGCCAAGGCCGGAGACCTGGAAAAGCGCGGCGTCGCTCGTCTCGCCGTCCTCAAGGCGCGCAGCCAGGCCGAGTACGATCTGCTCCGCCAGGCTATCGCCCACCTGATTCTCGGCCTGGGAGGCGAAGACGAAAAGGACACCAGGGCGCGCATCGCAGCCTACGAAGCCAAGAACGGACCCATCAGCGACGCTGAGTTGGTCGAGGCCATTGCTGCCGTCCTGCTCACCGAGGCCTTCAACCACAAGAACCTGCAAGCCGTCGATGGCCGCCTCGCCAACGGCATGAGCGTGATGGCCATGTCCGCACACACCGGCTGCAACACCGTCTACGGCTCCACCGCGCCCAACAATCCCCACCCCTACCCGTGGATGAACTCGCTCTTCCAGGACGGCGTCACCGTGGGCTGGCTGATGGGCGAGAGCTTTATCGTCGATCATGCGCGCCGTTCCGTAATTCCCGAGCGCCTCGCCGACATCCTCCTCACGCGCGACTCCGGCGTCATCAACGCCGAAGAGTACTATCACCTCAGCCACTTCACCGACGCGCTGATGACCGGCCAGGAAGTCGTCGAACTGCCCAAGGTATGGGCCGTTGGCGGCGACGGCGGAATGGGCGACATCGGCTATCAAAACGTATCCAAAGTCATGCTGCAGAATCGTCCTAACGTCAAGGTTCTCATGCTCGACACGCAGGTCTACTCCAACACCGGCGGCCAGAACTCCGACTCGACTCCCATGCTCGGCGGCAACGACATGAACGTCTTTGGCGCGGCCACACAAGGCAAGAGCACCGAAAAGAAAACCGTTGCCGAGACCTTCCTCGCTGGCCACGGCTCGCCCTTTGTCGCGCAGGTCTCCATGGCCAACGCGCCCAAGCTCTACCGCGCCATCCTCGATGGACTGGAGTATCGCGGCACCATGTTCCTCCAGGCCTTCACCACCTGCCAGCCCGAGCACGGCGTCGCCGACGACATGGCGCTCATCCAGGCCCAGCGAGTCCGCGACTCGCGCGGCGTGCCGGAGTTCGTCTTCAACCCCCGCCTCGGCGAAACCTATCAGGAGGCTCTGGACATCAAGGGCAATCCCTCCATCGATCTCGACTGGTACGAGACCAAAAACAAAGTCACCGGCGAAACCTCCCACTACACCGTAGCCCACTGGTGCGTCACCGAAGCTCGCTTCCGCAACCATCTCAAGAAGATAAAGCCGGAGGCTGCAGCCAAGCTCATTCCGCTGGACAATATGCTGGTCCGCATCACGCAGCAGGACGTCGTCTACCGCCGCTATCTCGACCCCGCGCACCGCGCCTTCATCCCCGACTTCGGCACAACCATCACCGTCGCCGATGAAACTGGCAAGACAACCTGCTACGCCATCAGCCGCCAGTTGGTCATGTTCTGCGTGGAGCGCCGCAAGGCGTGGCGGATGCTGCAATCCAAAGCCGGCATCCAGAACAAGGAGTACGCCGCCCAGCGCGACCTCCTCGCCGAAGTGGACTCCGGCAAGCTGCCGCTGGAAGAACTGCTCACCCGCGGCCATGAACTCATTAAGGAACGGCTGGCCGCCGCTGCGCCTGTCAAGGCATGAGTCAACTTCCACTATTGCATCGGTTTCCCAACAAGGGCCTTCCGGTGCGACAATCGTTTCGTCGGGGGCAAACGCTCCCGTCAAGGTTTTGTTCCCAAGGAGAGAACCACCATGAAGCGTCTATTGGTCTGTGCAAGCCTTCTGTTCGTCGCCGTCACATTATCTGCCCAGCCAGCCATGCCGCCAGGGCCGCCGAAAGGCCCGCCGAAGAGCCCGCCGGCCACCGCGTCGGTGACCATCGCCGGCAAAACCATCACCATCACGTATAACTCGCCGGGCGTCAAGGGCCGCGCAGGTCACATCTTCACCAAAGATGGCCTCATCAGCCACGATCCAACCTATCCGGTATGGCGTGCCGGGGCCAATGCGGCCACCCTGCTGGAGAACGACGGGGGCATCACGGCCGAAAATCTCAAAGTGCCCGCCGGTAAATACACCCTGTATGTCGATATCTCCGACCCCGACCAATGGGTACTGATCATCAACAAGCAGACCGGCCAGTGGGGAGTGAAATACGACAAGATGCAGGACCTGGGCCGGGTGAAGATGACCATGAGCAAGCCGTCGGCGCTGGTGGAGAACCTGAAGTACACCATCACCGATCTGGGCGGCAACAAAGGCGAGCTCATGCTGTCCTGGGAAACCCACGAAGCAAAGGTAAAGTTTGTTGTGCATTGAGTCTTCGGTAGGTGGCGTACAAATGCTGGGTGCCCCATCCATTTCGCGGCTTTTCGAGAAAAATGCGAAATGGGTGGGATACCACTAACCTTATGGCGCGCAAGCGCCGTACGCCTGGACGGCAAGTCCTTTGCAGAAAATTTCCGCCCAGCCGATACAATAGAGGTAGTGTGTGAATTCGTCCCCGAGGTGTAAAAGTCTTGCCGTTATATGCTTATCGCTGTACCAAGTGCGGCCACCGCTTTGAAAAGATCCAGAACTTCAACTCTAAGCAGGAGCTTGTCTGCCCCGTGTGCCAGGGCGTGCTGGAGCGTCCGCTCACCGCGCCGCGCCTGCACTTCAAGGGCGGAGGCTTCTATGTGAACGACTATGCGGGCAAAAGCAAAGCGCCTGCCTCCGAGCCTGCACCCGCCGAGATCAAGACTCCCTGCGGCGGAAGCTGCGGAGCGGCCTGCCCCGCCGTCGCGGCTGCCTCTTCTGCTTCAATCAGCGATTCGTCGAAGAATTAGCCAGCCAAACGCGCTTTTGCGGGCTTCCGCCTTTTCATGCCGCGTTTGATCCAGGCACAACCGGCCCTCGCCGTAGGATAATGGTGTCCTTGAAGTCTCAAGGCCCATCGATGACGCCAACCTCCACGCCGCCTCCTTTGCAATCCAGCCACGCGCTTCTCCGCGCGCTCGTTCTGGCCGCCGCTCTCCTCTTTGCCGCGGGCCTTATCACCGGCTTGTTTTACCCTCACGCCGTCTTTGCCGTCGCCCTACGCTGGATTGCTCTCAGCCTCTTCGTTCCCTTCGTCGCGCGCCGCCGCTCTCTGCTGGAGTGGACCTTCTTCGCCATGCTGGCCGGTGCGGAACTGGGCGTGGACGCGCCGCAAATCGCCGCGCAGAGCCATTTCCTCGCCGACATCTTTTTGCGGCTCATTCGCATGATCGTCGCGCCGCTCATCTTCGGCGGCATCGTCACCGGCATCGCCGGCCACAACGAACTGCGCGGCGTGGGCCGCGTGGCGCTCAAGTCCATCATCTTCTTTGAAGCCGTTACCACCATCGGCCTGATTCTGGGCGCCGTCGCCATCAACATTACCCAGGCCGGAGCCGGGGTCATGCTACCCGCCTCGATTCAGGCCGTTGTGCCCGCCGCTCGCCCGGAAGGCTGGCAGCAGATTCTATTGAATATTTTTCCGGAAAACATCGCCAAGGCCGTCGCCGAGAATCAAATCCTTCAGGTGGCCATCTTCGCGCTGCTCTTCGGCGCGGCGCTGGCCACCCTGCCGGAGAAGAAGCGCGCGCCTCTGGTCTCCGTTCTGCAATCGCTCACCGAGACCATGTTCCGCCTGACTCGGATGATCATGGTCACCGCGCCTGTGGCCGCCGGCGCAGCGCTGGCCTATACCGTGGGCAGCATGGGTCTGGCAACGCTGCTGCCGCTGGCTAAGCTCCTGGCCACCAACTACGTCACCCTGATCATCTTCCTGCTCGCTGTCCTCGTGCCCATTCTTCTCATTGCGCGTATCCCCCTCGGCCGTTTTGCCGCCGCCGTCGCCGAGCCGGCCGCCATCGGTTTCGCCACCACATCGTCAGAGGCCGCGCTGCCCCTGGCCATGGAGCGCATGGAAGAGTTCGGCGTGCCGCGTTGGATGGTCTCCTTTGTCATCCCCACCGGCTACAGTTTCAACCTGACCGGCTCAACCATGTATCTCTCCATGGCCGCCCTCTTTGCCGTCCAGGCCGCGGGTCTCCATTTCTCCATCGGCCAGCAGATCGTCCTTCTGGCCACGCTGGCGCTCACCAGCAAAGGCATTGCCGGCGTGCCCCGCGCAACGATCGTCACCCTCCTGGCCGTCGCCGGTTCCTTTCAGATTCCCGCTGCCGCCGTGCTGATGTTGCTCGGCGTTGACACGCTGATGGACATGGGCCGCACCGCTCTGAACGTCATCGGCAACTGCATGGCCGCCGCCGTCGTCGCCCGCTGGGAGGGCGAGCTGAAGCCGGCTGTCAGCGAAACTTAGGCACGGTAGAGATGTCCCCGGCCCGATAAAATAGTTTCAGTACAAAAATCATGCCCTTGCTTGATCCCATCCCGTCGCCGGTGTTGAACGCCGACTTTGCCGCTCTCGAGTGGGAGCCGCTGCTCGCGCTTTGTTCGTCTTTTGCTGCTTCGCCGGTGGGTCGGCAGGCAATTCTCGATCTTAGGCCATCCATCGACGAGGAATGGATTGCCAGCCAGCACCAGCTTACCGCCGAGCTTCGCCTGCTGCTCGAAGAGCAGATTTCCGTTCCCCTTGGCGGCCTCTTCGATCCCACGCAACAAACCAGCAAAGCCCAAATCTCCGGCGCGGCCCTCGAAGCAAGCGAGCTGCAAGCTATAGCCCGCTTGGCCAATGATGTAGCCTCCTGGCAAGCGATGCTGCAATCGCCCCCGGTGCGGCTGGTGGGCAAGCTGACCGGTCTGTGTACGCTCTCGTCCGCGCTCACCACAAATCTTCGCCCGCTTGCCGAGTCCATCGAGCGCACCATTCAGCCCGATGGCTCGCTGGCTGACAATGCCTCGCCCGAGCTGGGCCGCATCCGCCGCGAGCAGGAGCGCCAAAAAAAACTGATTGAAGAGTCCCTGCGCGCCACCCTGCGCAAGCTCGCCTCGGAGGGCGCGACGCAGGAAGAACTCATCACCATCCGCGGCGAGCGCTTTGTGATTCCTGTTCGCAGCGAGCTCAAAAAGCGCGTCAGCGGCGTAGTCCACGGCGTCAGCTCCTCGGGCCAAACGGTCTACCTCGAGCCGCTGGAAACCATCGAGCAGAATAATGAGCTGGTCCGGCTCATCGAGGAAGAGCAGGCCGAGATTCACCGCATCTTCATGGCGCTTACTCGCCAGGTGGGAGGCTACGCTCACGCTCTCGTTGAGGGCGCGCGCGTTCTGGCCGTGGTCGATAGCCTTCAGGCTCGCGCCCGCTTTGCCCGCGACTACGACTGCGTAGCGCCAACCCTCACGCCCGATCTTCTGCATCTCGAAGCCGCGCGCCATCCTCTGCTCGAACGGCATCTACGCCTGACCGGCGGTCACATTGTCCCGCTCACTCTCGAACTCACCGCCTCTCAGCGTCAGCTCATCATCAGTGGCCCCAACACCGGCGGCAAAACCGTCACGCTCAAAACCACTGCCCTGCTGGCCATGATGGCTCAGGCCGGTCTGCCCATCCCTGCCACGGCGGCCAGCTTTCCGGTCTTCACCGCGTTTCTGGCCGACATCGGCGACGCGCAATCCATTGAGGCGGAACTCTCCACCTTTTCCGCGCACATCACCAATCTCGACCGCCTCTCGCGTCTCGCTGGGGCCAGGTCTCTGGTCCTGCTTGACGAGCTTGGCTCCTCCACCGATCCCGAAGAAGGCTCCGCGCTCGCCGTCGCCATCGCCAGCCACTTTCTGACCGCGGGCGCCTGGACGCTCATCTCCACGCACCACACCTCGCTCAAGGTCTACGCTGCCAACACTCCCGGCGTGCTCAACGCCGCGGCCGGAGTGGACGAGGTCACGCTCGTTCCCAACTACCAGTTGCGTCTCGGCGTTCCCGGTGCATCTGCTGGAATACAAACCGCCGAGCGACTCGGCCTGAACGCCGCCATCGTCGCCGCTGCCCGTCAGCGCCTCGGCTCGCAGCAGGTGGATATCGCCCGCTTCCTTGATAAGTTGCACAGCGAGCTCACGCAACTCGAAGCCGACCGCAAGGCTGCGCGCGTCGAGCAGTACGCGCTCAATCAGGAGCGTGCCAGGCTTGCCCGCGAGGGCGATGTTGAGCTGCGCAACCGCACGCGTGAGCTCGAAACCAAGCTGGCCTCGCTGCTCAAGGACTTCGAATTTCAAATGCGCGAGACGGTCCGCGCCATCGAAGATCGCGTCGGGCAGCAAAAACTATCCAAGGAAGCCGAGCGCCGCATCCTGCGCCTGCGCCGCGAGTTTCAGGAGAGCTTCAACCAGACCGTCGTCGCTCACCGCACCGGAGCGGATGTTGGCGACGCCGACGCCCAGCCGCACATCTTGCGCCACATCGCACCCGGCGACCAGGTTCGCATCAAGTCGATGAACAAAATTGCCGTGGTGCAGCGCGAGGTTGAAAAAGATCTCTTTGAAGTCGCCCTCGGCCCCATCAAGATGCGCGTCAAGCGCGACGAGCTCAGCGAACCGCAGCCCTCTATCGTGTCCTCGGCAACTGGGAAGGCTGATCCGCTCGCCGCCGCACGCAAGCAGAAGAACGTCCATGTCACCGTCACCAGCGCCTCGACCGACACCCTGCGCACGGAGATCAATCTCATCGGCCGCACCGTGGACGAGGCAACGCAGGAGTTGGAACAGTACCTCGACCGCGCCTTCCTCGCCGGCCTGCCCGGCGTCCGCGTCATCCACGGCCACGGCGCCGGCATCCTCCGCCGCGGCGTCCGCGAATTCCTCAAATCCCATCCCCATGTCGCCACCATCACCGAAGCCCCGCAAAACGAAGGCGGCCAAGGGGCAACGCTTGTTGAGTTGCGGCAGTGATTGACCTATCCTAAATGGTGAGGTGATCCGATGGCGAGTATATTCATGAGCTTCATTCACGAGGAAGAATCTGCTGCGAGAGCCCTAAGCTTCTTTATTCGCCACGTTTTTGGACGCTCAATCGATACGTTTATGTCATCCGACAAAAACACTATATATGCGGGCGAAGATTGGATGAGGAGAATCTTTGATGAGTTGAAGACAACTAAGGTTCTCCTTTCACTGTTGAGTCCTACTTCGGTTGGTAGGCCGTGGATAAACTTCGAGGCGGGCGCGGCATGGATGGGTAACGCAGTGGTTATTCCGGTTTGTGTAGGAGGCCTAACAATAGGAAATCTTTCGAAGCCATACTCAAGTTTGCAAGCGATCGAATTCGATACGACCGAGGGTGCCTATTATCTAGTTAGCTCGATCGCTCACCATTTGGGTGTCGAAACTCCCAAGAGACCGTTTTTTTCAGATACGCCAATGTTGTCTTGGACCGATACACAGAAAGAAGAAAACAGAAAACTATGTAACACCTACCGAGTTTTCGTTAACTATCTAAAATCAAATTGGCCGGGTGCCCCAGGTCAGGATTTTCGGACTTAGGATAAATGTCTGTCTCACCGTAAAAGTTTGCCGGGTGCCCCAGGTCCCTCGCATTTGGGGACCTGGGAGACCACGAATCCCCTGGCGAGCGAAAAGCGAGCGTTTGGCCCCACCGCAGGTGGTTGCAGATAATTATCTTCCTCCGGCGCACAATGGTGGAATGAAAAGTGGACACAGTGCCGGTTCGATTTGTCAGGGATGTGCCCGGTTTATACCCCCCAGGGGGTCCCCCCCCCCCCACCCCCCAATATTTATTTTGAGCCTCAAATCCTTGCAGATTAATTCAGAATCTATGATTCACCGTTTCTGCTCATTGTACGGATAAATCCTCTAAATGTCTATTATATCAACAAGATACATAGATTTCTATCAGCAGGCGGAATTCGTCTCCCTCCTTTTCCGCGTATCAGGATATGAGATTCGTGATTCGGCTGTGGAAAACCCCTTGCAGATAATTACCGTATCCCGCTAACAGAAACGGCCCCGCAGCGCGGAGCCGTTTCGCTAACTTGCTAACGTGCGCGTAACGCACGCTAACTTGCTAATGTGCGCGAAGCACACGCTAACTTGCTAACGTGCGCGTAACGCACGCTAACTTGCTAATGTGCGCGAAGCGCACGCTAACTCGCAGCTTTTACGCCATCGCTTCCTTGCTCATCGGCTCAAACTTCAACTGGTTTGTCTTGCGATCCACGCCGATGCGCACGTGCGCGCCGTGCAAAACTTCGCCGTTGAGAATCTTGATGGCCAGCGGATCCTGAACCATGCGCTGCAAGGCGCGTTTCAACGGACGCGCTCCGTAAGCCGCATCGGAACCCGCAGCCAGAATCAACTGCCGTGCCGGCTCGGTCAGCTCCAGCGAAATCTGCCGCTCTTCGAGCAGCTTGCTGACTTCGGCAAGTCGCAGGTCGAGAATCTTGCTCATCTGTGCCGCGCCCAGCGGACGGAAGATCACAATGTCGTCCACGCGGTTCAAAAACTCCGGCCGGAAATGCTCGCGCAGCACGCGCATCACCGATTCGCGAGCCATCTCGAAGTCATGTTCGCTCTTGAGCGCATCGGTAATCAGTATCGACGCGCCCAGATTCGAAGTCATAATCAGCACGATGTTCTTGAAGTCCACCGTCCGGCCCTTGGCGTCGGTCAAGCGGCCGTCATCCATGATCTGCAGCAGGATATTGAAAACATCGGGATGCGCCTTCTCGATCTCGTCGAAGAGGATCACCGCGTAAGGCCTGCGCCGGACAGCTTCGGTCAACTGCCCGCCTTCGTCGTAGCCCACATAGCCGGGCGGCGCGCCGA
Organism: Occallatibacter sp.; assembly: GCA_049522175.1. Lineage (GTDB taxonomy): Bacteria > Acidobacteriota > Terriglobia > Terriglobales > Acidobacteriaceae > Telmatobacter. The sequence continues at coordinate 36,434 of JBEKOC010000004.1, forward strand.
TCAGCCGCGCCACCGAGTGCTTCTCCATGTACTCGCTCATGTCGATGCGCACCATGGCTTGCTCATTGTCGAAGAGAAACTCGGCCAGCGCTCGTGCGGTCTCCGTTTTGCCCACGCCCGTGGGACCAAGAAAGATAAACGAACCAATCGGCCGCTTCGGATCGCTCAAACCAGCGCGTGAACGCCGAATCGCGTTGGCCACAACAGCCAGCGCCGCATCCTGCCCAATGACCCGCTCGCGCAGCCTCTGCTCCATTTCGATAAGCTTCTTCACTTCGCCTTCCAGCATGCGCGAGACGGGAATTCCCGTCCACTTGCTCACGATGCCGGCGATGTCTTCCTCATCGACCTCGTCCTTCAACATGCGCGTGCCGCTCGCGCTGCCGTCCTGCGCGGCGCTCAACTTCTTCAGTTCGGTTTCGAGCTTGGGCAACTCGCCGTATTGAATCTGCGCGGCGCGGTCGAGTTGGCCCTTGCGCGTCTGCTCCTCAGCCTCGAAGCGCAGTGCATCAATTCTCTTCTTAACCTCACTGATGCGGCTGCTGGCTTCGCGCTCCTTGTTCCACCGCGCCCGCAGAGCCGTAATCTGCTCGCGCAGCGTGGCGATTTCGCGCTCGACTTCAGTGCGACGCTCGACGCTGTTCGTATCGGTCTCGCGCTTCAGCGCCTCGCGCTCGATCTCCAGCGACGTCTTTGCGCGCTCCCGTTGATCGATCTCCGTCGGCACTGACCCCTTCTGAATGGCCAGCGAAGCCGCGGCCTCGTCCACCAGGTCGATGGCCTTGTCGGGCAAAAATCGGTCGCTGATGTAGCGATGCGAAAGCACGGCTGCGGCCACAATCGCCGCATCCTTGATGCGTACGTTGTGGTGCGCCTCATAACGGTCCTTCAGGCCGCGCAAAATTGCGATCGTATCCTCAACGTTCGGCTCGCCGACATAAACGATCTGGAAGCGCCGCTCCAGCGCCGCATCCTTCTCGATGTATTTACGGTACTCATTTAGCGTAGTCGCGCCGATGGCCCGCAGATCGCCCCTCGCCAGTGCCGGCTTGAGCATATTGCTCGCGTCGATAGCTCCCTCGGCCGCGCCCGCTCCAACCAGCGTGTGCAGCTCGTCGATGAAGAGCACAATCTCGCCGTTCGATTCTTCGATTTCCTTCAAGACCGCCTTGAGCCGGTCCTCGAACTCGCCGCGATACTTTGCGCCGGCCAGCATTGAACCCAGGTCGAGCGCGATGACCCGCTTGTCCTTGAGGCTCTCCGGCACGTCGCCGCTGACAATGCGCCGCGCCAGCCCCTCGACAATGGCTGTCTTGCCCACGCCGGGCTCGCCGATCAGCACCGGATTGTTCTTGGTGCGCCGGCTCAGCACCTGGACCACGCGGCGAATCTCCTCGTCGCGACCGATCACCGGATCCAGCTTGCCGCGCCGCGCAAGTTCCGTGAGATCCTTAGCGTATTTTTCCAGCGCCTGAAATTTTCCTTCGGGGTTCTGATCCGTCACGCGCTGTGAGCCGCGGACCGAGGTAAGCCCCTTAAGGAAGACGTCTTTCGTGACGCCAGCGGCCACGAGGGCATTGTGCGCCGCATCTCCTTTGAGATGGATCACGCCTAGTAGCAGATGTTCCGTGGAAACAAACTCGTCCTTGAAGTTGGCCGCCTCGCGGAAGGCTTGGTCCAGCACCTTATTGAGCGCTGCGCTCACCCCTGGCTGCGAGGCTGCGCCAGCCACACGAGGCAGTTTCTCCTCGATCTGGTGCAGCTCGTGCTCCAGCCGTTGGGTCGGCACACCGATCTTCTCCAGTACCGAAGGAATCACGCCCTCGCGGTCCTCGAGGAGCGCCAGCAGCAGATGTACCGGCAGAACTTCGGGGTTGCCAAGTTCGCTTGCCCGCGCCCCAGCCTGCTCCATCGCCTGCTGTGACTTGACGGTCAATTTTTCCCAACGAATCGCCATATTGTTAGCTCCTGGCTTCTGGCTCGTTCCTCACAGTTGCCGGATTTAAGTCTAAAACGAATAACTCGTTTTCCTTGCGGATTGTCCATAAAAAAATAATGCCGGGAGAGCAGACGTGAATCCACCTCCCGGCACATCCAAGACCCAGCCGCCAACCATCAGCCTTAAATCCTGGCGGTTGACTGCTGATTGCCAATAACTGCCTTTACGCTACCTTGATCTCGATCTGCTTGGGCTGGGCCTCGGGCTTCTTCTTCAGCTCCAGCTTCAGCACACCAGCATTGTAGCTGGCCGCCACGTTCTCCGTATCGACCGAATTGGGCAGCGTGAAGGCGCGATAGAAGCTGCCGTAGCGCCGCTCGATGCGATGGAAATTCTGTTCCTTCTCCTCCGCCTCGAACTTGCGCTCGCCCTTCACCGTCAGCGTGTGGTTCTCCACGCGCACGTCAAGGTCCTTCTGATCGATGCCCGGCACTTCCAGCTTGAGCATTACCTTCTGCGCGTCCTCATAAATATCGACCGCCGGCACAAAGCTGGCTGCCGCCACCGGGTCATCCCCTTCGTTTAAATCGCGAAACAAAGAGTTGACGCGGTTCTGCAATGCTACGACTTCCCGGAACGGGTCCCAACGAGTAATTGCCATGATTGTTACCTCCTGATGTCTTTGGAATGTGGGGCTGGAGAGTGAGTCCCAGCTACTCACATAATCTGATTTAACTATAGCACATCACTCATAAAATATGCGCGCCATACGCTCATATTTTGAAATATTTTTATCCCCTTCTTTTTCAATGGTTTGCTCAATGGTTTCAGATAATATTCCCAATTTTGCAGATAATATCTCTCCCTTGGCGCACAATCAAAGCATGATCAATATTCCGAGCCGCAGATCAAATCTGTCAGGGATCCGCCCGGTCCGTACCATCCCTGGAAAGGACCCCCCCTACCCCCCCTCATTTATTTTCAAATCCTTGCAGATTATATGAACCTTCCTGGAATCAACAAGTTACTAAGTTGATCAAGGCTATTTTTACCGCATTATGAGATAGCCAAATGCCGGAAGTTCTATTTAGGACCTGGAAACTCACCAATTTCATAATGCGTAAGCGCCGCCCGCTTGGATGGCTAGTCCCGCTTCCCGCTCCATTCTAGGTAGCTGGTGAAATCCGTTTGGCTGGGCATTTTCATCTCAAACTGGCCGCTCATCACGCCCACCAGGAGCGTGTAGCTCAAGCGGTATTGCGGCCCTGTCTGCGCGGGATCGGAGAGAAAAACCACGGATCCTGGCTTGGGCGTAGTGACACCATAGCGGATGACGTGGCCCTCATTGTCGAAATAAATTGCTTCGAACGCTTGTCCGGTCGCCGCCGGATAGATGTAGAGCAGATCGCTATGCTGGCAATCGAAGTCGTCCGGGGCGGAGCAGGCGCCGCTTCTGGAGTGCCGCGCCAGAACATGGTCGCGCAGCTCCAGCCGGAAGGAGTATCCGGCCGAGGCCTGCGCCTGCGCCACTCCACCGGTAGTCTTTGCCTCCCACGATCCGAGCAGAAAGCGCATTCCGGCCCACGGATCAACCTTGGCGGGCGCTTTTGTGGGGATTGACGCGGGAATTGGCGCCGAGGTTTGCGCGGAGGGTTTCGCGGTGGGCGACGCAGGAGGTTTCGCGGGGGTTTGCGCGGACACGCCGCAAGCCGTCAGCAGGGCCATTGCGGCTAACAATGCAATGCGTCTCTTCATGAGTGCCTCAACTTCAAAAGTCTACTCCCGAGCAGATGGTTGCACGTATCCTTCCACGATTCTGCCTCTACTGTTAGCACTCTCTCGCCTATCCGCGCAGCCTTATACAATAAGGCCTTACGATGCATCTCTCCTCGCTTCCCTTATTTCTGGACTGGCACTGGCTATGGTTCACCGTAGCGTCCTTTCTGGCTGGTGTGCTGAACGCTGTTGCGGGCGGTGGCTCGTTTCTCTCCTTTCCGGCGATGCTGAGTATGAGGATTCTGCCTGTCCAGGCCAACGCCACCAACACCGTGGCTCTATGGCCCGGTCAGCTCACCTCGGTCGCGGCCTATCGTGACGACATCCGCAAGAACCTGCGTCTTGCCCTGCCCATGGGCGTGGCGGGCCTTATCGGCGGCACAGCCGGCGCTTTGGTGCTGCTCAACACGCCGCAGATGACCTTTCTGCACCTGGTCCCCTGGCTGCTGCTGATGTCTTCCTCGATCTTCGCCCTTACCGGTCCGGTCTCCCGATGGCTGGCCCGCCGCAAGGACCATCTCGCCGTTGCTCACCACCCGCCGCGCCGGCTGCCGGTTTTCCTTGCCACCATGTCGGTTTGTTTTTATATTGGCTACTTCGGCGCCGGCGCCGGATTTCTGCTCATCACGGTACTCTCGCTCTTCGGCTACGAGGATCTGCACGAGATCAACGCCCTCAAGGTCGTCTCCACCACTCTGGCCAACGGCATCGCGGTCATCATCTTCGCGGTCAGCGGCAAGGTGGTTTGGCCCTACTGCCTGCTGGCCATGTTCGTCTGCGCTATTGGCGGATACTCTTCAGCCCGCTGGGCCCGCCGCATTCCGCAACCAGTCCTTCGCGGTCTGGTCATTTGCATCGGCCTCTTCATGTCCGCATGGTTCTTTATCAGCGAACAGTGAACAGTGGTCAGTGATCAGTTTGTCTAAATAAAGCGAAGGGATTCGGATTTCGGATAATTTGTTTGACACGTAAGAAAAGTTGCAGATAATTCCTCTGTTCTCTGTTCACTGACCCCTGACCCTTGATCCCTGACCCCTGTAAACTGTACCCATGAGACACGAAGGCATCCGCATTGCGCCCAAGAATCAGGATACCGAGGCCCCGCGTCCTCTGCCCCGCATCAGCGTCATCCCGCAAAAGGTTCGCGTGCTCCTCACCGAGGGCAAGGGCGTGGAGATCGATTGGCTCGACGGCCACCGCAGCGCCTGGAGCTTTGCCTGGCTGCGCGAGGCCTGCCCCTGCGCCACCTGCGTCGAGGAGCGCAAGCAGCAAGGCCGCAAAGCCGGCCAGCCCAAGCCCAAGCCAACCAACGTCCTGCCCATATACACTCCGCCTGCCAAGCCGGCCAGCGCGCAGGCCGTCGGCCGCTACGCCATCCAGTTCAACTGGCAAGACGGCCACTCCGGCGGCATCTACTCCTGGGATTATCTGCGCCGCTCCTGCCAGTGCCGCGAATGTACCTTCGCCGCCGATGAAACCACTGGCACGCCCAACTAGGCGCAGTCAGCCCCACTGGTTCTCAAGTTTTAGATCAGAAGGCTCACGTGCGCAAGGTTGCTATATCGAAAATCTGACCGTGGAATAACTCCGCCATCCCCCAAGATATCGCCTTCAATCGGGGTTTCGTCCCGCGCTTCTTATCCGTTCGCGCGTCAATGGATGCCTTCGGCCTCGCTGCAATGCCGGCAAAAACGCGGTTTGGCCCAGCCGCCGGTTGCGGGTATAATGAAGATTCGGCAAGCCGCCGTAGATGGTAGTCTTTCCATCTCCGGCCAGCGCGAAAGACCTGAGTTTGGAGCTAAGTCATGGCACAAGTATGTGATATATGCGGGAAAGGCCCGCAGTTCGGCAACAACATCTCTCACGCCCACAACATCACACGGCGGCGCTGGAGCGTAAATCTGCAGGCAGTGAAGGCGCTGGTAAACGGCCAGCCAAAGAAACTCCGCGTCTGTGCCAGTTGCATCAAGGCAGGCAAGGTCGCCAAGGCCTGAGGCCGCCTACTGGACTGAATCCAGGCACTTTATCCAGCATGAACCCCGTCCTGCCCGGGCGGGGTTTTGTTGTGACTGCTTCCCGCCTTATTCAACGTGATAGTTGGGCGCTTCTCGCGTGATGATCACGTCGTGCACGTGGCTTTCGCGCAGGCCCGCGCCGCTGATGCGCACAAACTGCGCTTTCTCCTGTAGTTCGCGGATGGTTGCGCAGCCCAGGTAGCCCATTCCGGAGCGCAACCCGCCAACCAGTTGGAAGACCATGGCCTCCAGTGGCCCGCGGTAGGGCACGCGCCCCTCGATGCCCTCTGGAACAAACTTGGCTAGCCGGTTCTGGCTGGCGCGCTCGCGCTGCACCACACCCTCGCTACCCAATTCGGCGCTGGCCAGATCATCGGTGCTCTGGAAGTAGCGCTCGCCTGAGCCCTGGCTCATGGCGGTCAGCGAGCCCATGCCGCGATAGCTCTTGAAGCTGCGGCCCTGGTAGAGGATGGTTTCGCCGGGGCTCTCGTCCACGCCTGCAAAGAGCGATCCGATCATCACCGAACTGGCACCGGCGGCAATGGCCTTGGTAATCTCGCCGGAATACTTGATGCCGCCATCCGCAATCACCGGAATTCCACGCTCGCGGGCAGCTCGGGCTGCCTCGGCAATAGCCGTAATCTGCGGCATTCCTGCGCCTGTGACCATACGCGTGGTGCAAATGGAACCCGGCCCGATGCCAACCTTTATCGCGTCGGCGCCAGCGTCTATCAGCGCCAGCGCTCCTTCGTAGGTAGCTACGTTGCCGGCCAGCAGGCCCACGGCGGGAAAGGCCTTTTTCACCTCGCGCACCGCCTCCAATACGCGCGATGAGTGCCCATGCGCCGAGTCGACGGCCAGCACATCCACGCGTGCACGCACCAACTCCGCCGCCCGCTCCATAAAGTCTCCCGTCGCCCCGATGGCGCCGCCCACTCTCAGCCGGCCCTTCTCGTCCTTGCTGGCGTTGGGATATTTCAGTTTCTTCTGGATGTCTTTGACCGTGATTAATCCCTTTAGGTTGTACTGATCGTCGACCACCAGCAGCTTCTCCACGCGATGCACGTGCAGGATCTTCTCGGCCTCTTCGAGCGTGGTGCCCACCGGGACGGTAATCAGGTCCTTCTTGGTCATTACGTCGCCCACCGGCACATCGGTGCGCGTCTCAAAGCGCAGGTCGCGATTGGTCAAAATGCCCACCAGCCGCTTGCCCTGCGTCACCGGCACTCCGGAAATCTTGTAGCGCCGCATCACTTCCAGCGCGTCGCCGATCATCTGGTTCGGACCAATGGTCACCGGGTCCACAATCATGCCGCTCTCTGAGCGCTTCACCTTGTCGATCTCGCCGGCCTGGTCCGGGATGGAAAGATTGCGGTGCACAATGCCGATGCCGCCCTGCTGCGCCATGGCGATGGCCATGCGCGACTCGGTCACCGTGTCCATGGCCGAAGAGAGCAGCGGGGTATTCAGCGTAATCTCGCGGGTCAACTGGGTCTGTGTGCTGACCTGCACGGGCACCACGTCGCTGTAGGCGGGAACCAGCAACACATCGTCAAAGGTGAGAGCTTCGGTCAAGTTTGCGGCAAGCATAATGCTCCAATGCGCCTGGCGGGCCGGGAGTCTCTCTCGGCGCGGCAGACGCTTGAAGACTATTGTAGCGGAGGGGGCTCAGTTGGGAATGCGTTCCAGTATTCCCAGCTTGCGGGCCATCCGTTCGGGGATGCGCATGGGTATCTTTTCTTGGTCACCAAGCGTAAGGACCACGTACCGGAACCAAAAGCGCTTTGTTCTGGAAAGTGTAATTTCCTTCCATGGAATGCAGAGCGGAGGATGTCCAATGCGGAATGGAAAAAACACAGATAGGTAAAGAGCGTCACTGGCAGCAGTCATGCGAATGATGCCGCTGTAATGCCCCCAGAAGCGCATGTAGACCGTGTAGAAATATGGACCAGCGCTCTTGGTTTCTCCGCAAGGTTCAGATTGCATTTTGAAGCGTCTGGAAAGAACAAACCAACCACTAATGAAACTAATTAGGATGCATATTATGCACCATAGAGTCGCTACAAAAATAGCGAGACCATATGGGGTGTTCAATAATCTGTTTAGACTTTCTTGCATCGCATCCGCCAGTAATCAGTGTCATGCCGAAGGATTTCCGAATACTCAATTCAGTAAGCCGATGTCCATCCACTCACACCCCCACCGGAAACGGCCTGGGACTGGACTCTTCGGGGTTGGCGACGGCTCCTGTCCGCCAGCGCTCGAAGCGGCCCTGCAGCAGGCTCATCAGGCCGGTGTACCAGTAGCCGATGACAAACAAGATGAGGAACGGGGCGGTAAAGTAATTCTGGTTGGTGAAGGTGTAGAGAATGGCCAGGAAGAAGTAGCAGCCTACCAGCAGCTCGATCCACGGAGCCAGTTTGAGGCGCTTGCGGTACTTGGCGGCCTGGGATTTTTCGCCCTTCTTGGCCACGCGGTACTTGGGAGTGCGCACAAAGGCGCTCTTGATGCCGAACAGGGCCTCCATCACCGCCTTGGTGTTGGTAACCGTGAGGCCGATGCCCAGAGCCATCAGAACAGGCAGATAGAGAAAGGTCTTCCACCAAGTTTTAGGGAAGAGCTCGCGCTCGGCCATCAGGTAAAAGACCGCGATAGACAAGGTGGAGGCGGTAAACAGCGGCACGTCGAAGAGCAGCATCTGAAACCAGCCCTGGTAGAAGCGCACAATCATGGCGGGCATCAGGAACGCTGTCATGATGACCATCATCGGGTAGCTCATATTGGCCGTCAGGTGGTAGACGGCCTCGACCTTGATCTTCCGAGGGACGTTTGAGCGGAACATCAGGGGCAGCACCTTGATGCTGGTCTGGATCAGTCCCTTGGCCCAGCGCGCCTGCTGCGTCTTGAAGGCGGTCATCTCGATGGGCAACTCGGAGGGGCACTCGACCTCGGGCAGGTACTTGAACTTCCATCCGGCCAGCTGCGAGCGGTAGCTCAGGTCGGTGTCTTCGGTGAGGGTGTCGTGCTGCCAGCCGCCACCGTCGGAGATGGCCTTGATGCGCCACATGCCAGCCGTGCCGTTGAAATTGAAGTAATCGCCGGAGCGAACTCGCGCGCCGTGCTCGATGATGAAGTGCCCGTCGAGCAGGATGGCCTCGATCTGGGTCAGCATGCTGTAGTTGCGATTCATGTGACTCCAGCGGGTCTGCACCATGCCGATCTCCGGCTCGGCAAAGTGGTGGATCACCTTCATCAGCCAGTCCGGCGGCGGCACAAAGTCGGCGTCGAAGATGGCCACGAACTCGCCTTTGGCCACCTTCAGGCCCGCGTCCAGCGCCCCGGCTTTGTAGCCGTAGCGATTTGTCCGGTGAATGTAGGTGATGGGGTGGCCCAGCGCTGCATAGCGCGCCACAATGTCAGCGGCCACCTGCTGGGTCTCGTCGGTCGAGTCGTCCAAGACCTGAATCTCCAGCTTCTCGCGCGGATACTCCATGGCGCAGACCGCCTCGATCAGCCGGTCGATGACGAACTGCTCGTTGAAGATGGGCAGTTGCACGGTTACTCGTGGCAGCTCCTTGAAGTGGCAGGGCGGGTCGGGATTGTAGTTCTTCTTGTATTTGAAATAGAGGTAGCACATGGTATAGCGGTGAATGCCATAAAACGACAGGATGATCATCACGGAGAAATAGGGAATGAGCATCGTCAGATCAAACCAGTTCCAGTGGTGAGTCACCTTGGAGAACGGATCGTAAAACAGCATCTGTATCTGGTGGCGCACGCTGAATTGTGGGGCAAAGAGCAGAAACGCAGAGAGCCGCAGGTGCAGCCCATGCAGCAGTTGGGCAGCGGGATTCAGCGCGGTCAGGAGCGCGGCAAACAGAGTGAGCCTCCATGATCAGGATACCGGCAATTGTAGTCGATAGGGGCCAACGGACGACGGGGTTGCCAGCCGTTCACCCAAGTTGCCGGAAGCGGGCTGTTGAGTCCGGATCAATCCCCGCCAGCCACGAATATGCTACTCTTTGCCGTGGTCTATTCAGAAGTCTTGGTAGTCAGGCCACGCAGATTTTAATGCGGGAGTACTTTTAAAATGTTCAAGATACCCCGTTCGGCGGCTCTGATTTCCTTGCTTCTAGCCGCTTGGCTTGCGGTGCCTGCGCAGCAAAATCCGTCGCCCATGGTGGAGCACACCAGGGAGCACCCGCGGCTGACGAAATCCATGCCGCCAGGCCGTAGACTGCCGCTTGAGCTGGGCAACTTGTTCGTTCCTGAAAAGGCGACGCAAAAACATCCGGTGAAGCTGCTGCTGTTTTTCCATGGCGGCGACTGGCTGCCCGAGCTGGCTGTCGCGCAGCAGCGGAATATGGCGGTCATAACTGTTCAGGCCGGTGCCGGTTCGGGCAGCTATGTGAAGCTCTTTACCGACCCAGCGCGCTTTCCCCGCCTGATTGCCGAAACAGAGGCCAAGAGCGGCATGACCTTCAGCGAGATCGATCTGGGCGGCTGGAGCGCGGGCTGCGGCGCTCTGCGGCAAATCTTGAGCGATCCCGCATCGTACGACCGTGTAGGCGGCGTGCTATGCATCGATGGAGTGCATACCGGTTACGTAAACGGCAAACCAGGTCCCGAGGAGTCCCAGATCGAGACGGACAATTTGCAGGCCTGGCTGCGCCTGGGACGCGACGCCATGGCAGGGAAGAAGCGCTTCATCCTCACCCACTCGGAGATCTTTCCCGGCACCTTCGCCAGCACCACCGAAACCGCGGATTACCTGCTGCGCGAGTGGGGGCTGGCCGCGCATCCGGTAGTCCAATGGGGTCCGATGAAAACTCAAATACTCAGCGAGGTAAAAATGGGCGGATTGCTGGTAGCCGGTTTTGCCGGCAATTCGGCGCCCGATCATGTGGATCAGCTACACTCCCTGCCGGTGTATTTGAGTTGGCTGGCGAAGAAATGAGCAACGCCCCGGTACGCGGAGAACTGATCCATCTAAGTTGCTCTCTGCTACCCTCTTGAGGTACGGTGTTGAGGCAGTTGGAGATTCCATTTTATGTCCGCTGATTCCGCTTCCCCCATCGTCGCCGCTGCTGGCGGCAGCTTTCTGCTGGAAACCCGCACCCCCGCCGAAGTTTTTACGCCTGAAGATCTGAACGAGGATCAGCGGCAGATTGCCGCGACTGTCGCGCAGTTTGCCCGTGACGAAATTCTCGCCAACATGGCGGCCATCGAGACCAAGCAGCCGGGCGTGGTGCAGTCGCTGATGCGCAAGGCCGGAGAGCTGGGCTTTGCCTCCGTCGATGTTCCCGAAGAGTATGGCGGCATGGGGCTGGACAAGGTCACCTCCACGCTCATCACGGACCACATGTCGGTCGTGGCCAGCTTCTCGACGGCCTTTGGCTCCCACGTCGGCATCAGCACGCTGCCGCTGGTCTGGTACGGCTCTCCAGATCAGAAGCAGCGCTACCTGCCTAAACTGGCCACGTGCGAATGGATCGGCGGCTATGGGCTTTCGGAGGCCAGCTCCGGCTCAGACGCCATGAACATCCGCACACACGCAACGCTTTCTCCCGATGGCGCGCATTACACCCTCAACGGCGAAAAAATGTGGATTACCAACGGAGGCATTGCCAGCCTCTACACCATCTTCGCCAAGATTATGGACCCGGCGTCGGGCAGCGAAAAGTTTTCAGCTTTTCTGGTCGAGCGGGATACTCCCGGCGTGACTTTAGGCGCCGAGGAGCACAAGCTGGGCATTCGCGGCTCTTCCACTTGTTCGCTGGTGATGGATAACTGCAGGATTCCCGTAAGTAATCTCTTGGGCGAGGCGGGCAAGGGCCACCATATCGCCTTCAACGTGTTGAATGTGGGCCGCTACAAGCTGGGAGTGGCCTGCATCGGCGGAGCGCGGCACGCTCTCGGCCACATGATCCGCTGGGCCAAAGAGCGCAAGGCCTTCGGCAAAGCAATCGCCGAGTTCGGGCTGATCCAACGCAAGATTTCCTTGAGCGCCACACGACTCTACGCCGCCGAGAGCATGGCTTACCGCACAGTGGGCATGATCGACGCGCGCCTGGCGCAGCTGGGGCCGGATCAGGCTCACTCTGCCTGTGAGACCCCGCGTTGCATTGAGGAGTACGCCGTCGAATGTTCCATCCTCAAGGTCTACGGCTCGGAGATGCTCACCCTTGTGGCCGACGAGCTGATCGCCACCATGGGCGGCTACGGCTACGTTGAAGAGTACCCGGCGGAGCGCACCTATCGGGACGCGCGGATTAATCGCATTTTTGAAGGCACCAACGAAATCAATCTGCTGATAATCACCGGCTGGCTGATGAAGCGCGCATTGAGCGGAAAGCTGCCGCTGCTGCCGGCCATCAAGAAGCTGATGGACGAGGTGATGCAGCCGCCCAGCTTTGATTCCGGCTACAGTGCAGATGAGCCTCTGGCGCGTGAGGCGGAGGCGCTGGCGTCCGCCAAAAAGATTGCGCTCTTCGCCGCCGGCGCGGCCAGCCAGCGCTTCATGACCGGCTTGCAGGAGCAGCAGGAAGTGATGGCCGACCTGGCCGCGATCATCATGCAGGTCTACGCGCTGGAGTCGGCGCTGCTGCGCGCGCAGAAACTTGCCGTTGCGGGCAAAGGCTCCGCGGAGGTTGCGGCAAGCATGACAGGCCTGCTGGCAGACGAGACCATTGCTCTGGCCGAGCAGGCGGCGCGACGCGTGCTGGCGGCCTGCGCCGAGGGAGATCTGCTGCGGACCCAGCTTGCCATCCTGCGCCGGCTGGCCAGGTTCACTCCGGCCGATGTGGTGGGATTGAGCCGCGCAGTTGCCCGGCATTGCATTCAGGCGGAGAGATATCCGCTGTAGGAAGAAGACAAAGCCCAGAAATGAAAAATGTATAGACAGGAAGGCCCGCCTCTCGTGGTGAGAAGCGGGCCGTTCAGTGATTCAACCGTGTTTTTTGCGGCAATGTTGAACGATGCATTTGCAGGCGGCGTGCGCTCATCTTATCTGGAAGGGCGCTCAACTACTTAACTTTGGCAAAAGCGTCGGCTTCGTGATTCATCTCCTCGGCAGTGACTACGTGAGAGAACAAAATTACACGATAGCGAAAGTTAGCTGTCTGATTCTTCTCCAGAGCCAGGTTCAATGCGGGCAGCTTGCGATTGAAGACGCTGGGGCCGAGCGGATTGGCAGCGAACAAGCCATAGCCGCGCGCGTGCCAGGTGGTGGGATAACCGGGGTTGGTGGGCTGGTCGAAAATAGCGATAGCGACGGTGTGGCTGCCGGTGTGGCCGGTGAGCGTGCACCAGTGGCCGCGGGTGCCCCAGGCGGCGTCGCCCTTGACTCCCTCGCTGGTCAGATAGATTCCGGTGGGAGGGTTAACGGCGGCATCTGCAGGGGCGGATTCGACCTTGGTGGGCCTTCCGCTGGCGTCGAGATAGACGCCGCCCTTTTCATTGGGGGATTCGAGCCAGTTGGCGACGCGCATGCCGAGCAAGCCATCCTTCGCGTCCTTGAATACAACAGGTTCGAGGGCCTTGAGGGTGATGGTCATATCGATGACGCGGGTCCCAGGGCGGTGCAGGAAAATGTAGCGCGTGGATTGTGTGAGGATCTGCTGGTTTGCGCCAGTTACCCAGAGCGACTCGACAACTAACTCGCCGCGATTGCGGCCGCTTTTGGTGGAGAGGATCTTGGTGTGAAGAATCGTGCCCATCCTGGCGCGGTTCTCTGGCTTGATGGCGTCGGAGTTGTTCCAGAAATCGAAACCGTTGACGCTTTCGTAGTTGAACCACAGGCCGGCGTGGTGGGGATGATCGACGCGCTCGCCGGGACGTGGATTGAGCGGGTAGCCGCGTGTGACGGTGACGCCCTCGTCGGTGATGAGCGGATAGAGGACTGGCTTTTTTAGCGACGCGGGCCAGATGTAGGAGGTGAAGGGCTGGCCGTCGATGGTGACATCGACGCGGCGATTGGCTTCATCGGCGACGACCTGGACGCCTTTGGTGGGCGCGGCGATGGCGCTGGCCGCAAGGATGAGGCTTGCGGCCAGAACAGCGAGCTTATTCATAGGCGATGCCCCCTGTGATGCTCAAAGACTTTTCCTCCAACCATCACCTGCTGCGTCTTGTCATCAAAGGTGACTTTCTGGCCGGTCTGGATGGCTGCGATGTTCATGCAGAGCGCAATGGAGTGGTTGTAGCCGGCCTCGATGGGAGCGTTGGGAGTCTTGCGCGAGCGGACACATTCCATCCAGTTGCGCATGTTGGCTGAGGTCATGGGATCGCGGCCGGTGTCGGCGTCGGTGGAGGAGGTCACGGCCTTCTCTACCAGCGAAAAGCTGGGCAGCAGATTTTCCTTCAGGCCCATCGAGGCAGCTTCGCGGGCGCGCAGGCCGCCAGTGGGCGTGACCGTCTGCTTGTCCATGTCGATCATGCCGCCGTTGGAGTAGTAGAGTTCCTTGACGCCGCCGGCGGAGTTGGTGAAGCGCGAGGAGTACTGCACTTGGAAGCCCTTGCTGAGATCGTCGAGCGGGCCGTAATCAAAGACAGCGGTCATGGTGTCCCAGTTCGTGCGGCCGTCCTTCCACAGATAGATGCCGCCGTTGGCGACGACGCTGCGCGGATGCGGCAGCCCGGTGAACCAGTGAACGGTGTCGATCTGGTGGACGAGCCATTGATCGGGAATGCCCGACGAGTAAGGCCAGAAGAGGCGGAACTCAAGGTACTTGCGGGCATCGAAGGGCTCGTAAGGGCGGTTGAGTAGATAGCGCTTCCAGTCGGTGTCCTGTTCTTTCAAAAGCGGCACAACGTCAGGACGGCGCCAGCGGCCTGGCTGGTTGACATTCCAGGTCATCTCGACCATGACGATGTCGCCGAATTTTCCTGACTTGATGTATTCGGCGGCCTTCATATAAGCCGGCGTGGAGCGGCGCTGGGTTCCCACCTGCACGATTTTGCCGGTCTTTCTGACGGCGGCGAGAAAGTTGCGGGCGTCTTCCATGGAGTCGGCGGTGGGCTTCTCGACATAAGCGTCGCGGCCGGCGTTGACCGCCTCCGTGCCGTGCAGAGCGTGCTGGAAATCGGCGGTGGCGACAAGAACGGCATCCACATCCTTGCGGGCGTAGAGCTCATCGTTGTTGCGCACCGCTTCGATGGTGTTGCCGCTGAGCTTCTGGATGTAGGCGATGCCTTCTTCGCGGCGGCGGCTCCAGAGATCGGAGATCGCGGTGAACTGGAAGTTCAGCTCCTTGGAGTGCTGCAAGAAAGCGGGAATCAGCGAGCCCTTCATGCGATCCCCGCAGCCGACGACGCCGACATTGACGCGATCGTTGGCGCCCAGAATGGCGGCATAACTGCGCGCGTTCCACGAGACGGTTGCCGCAGCCACGGCCGCGCCGCTCACCTTCAAAAAATCCCTGCGATTGCTGTTCTGAATTGTCATGTTGCTCCTGTCTGGTGAATTGCCAACCCAAACCGCGATTGCGGCAAAATTATTTCGTGGCCTACAGTATATCGCCGTACGTACGGGTAGCCGGCCGGTTCTGTGGTTCAATTAGGGCTTGTATGGTAGTGTGGGAAGTTAATAATTGTTATACTTTCGCAGGATTGCTCGCGGCTGCGCATGGGCATTGTTGTTTCCAGAGCAGGTGGCAGTGTGCAGCCCGAACTAGAACAGGATGGCCTCCATGGGACTTCCGTTAACACCTAAAATGAAAGGACAAAAATCGTGAAAACATTTGTCAAGAACGCAGTTCCAGGCCTTTGTATCGCAGCGTTATTTCTCCTCGTTATGTCGGCGCCAGCTTGGGCGCAGGTTCTGGCCCACACGGGTGAAGTTGCCGGCACCATCGGTTATGACCACACCAGCTTTAACCCATCAACCGAAGCCCCCACCACCACTCACTTTTTTAGCGGTTCGGGCGGCTACAACATCACGCCTTACATCACAACTCTGGGCGAGTATAAATACGATCCGTTGAATTCTGCCTCTGGTGATACCGATACGTATCACACACAATTTTATGGCGGCGCGGTTCGCTTCAACTTTACACCCTCGCAAAAGATCGTTCCTTACGCGGTGGTAGGCGTCGGCGATTACCGGTTTACCACGAATAAAAACGACATAGTTAATTCTTACAATGGCTATTACGTGAACTTCGGCGGCGGCGCCAGTGTCTATTTTGGCAAGCACTGGGGCGTCCGGCCTGAGCTTCGCTATGAACGGCAACATGTCACTTCCGGGTCGCAATCTCTCACCGGAAATGTAGTGGATATCTCGGGCTCGATTTTCTATCAGTTTGGCGGAACAGGAAAGAAAAAGAAGTAGCCGTCAACGGTTATGAACACGGGTAATTACAGCCAGCTAGCCCATGGGGCGGCCTGGCCGCTTGTGTTGTAGCGGTGACAGTTTTATAGGTGTTAGAGAGAGTTAGTCCCCATAAGAACCGGCCCGCTCTCTATGTGAGAAACGGGCCATTGTCTTCGCCGTTAAGTTGCGTCACGCCTTGGCGGAGGTGCGGGTGCCCAGGTCGGCGGCCAGTTTCTCCGTGGAGAATGCCTCGATCAGGTCGCCGGCCTTGAGGTCGTTGAAGCCGCTGAGGCCGATGCCGCACTCCATGCCGTTGGTAACTTCGCGGGCGTCGTCCTTGAAGCGCTTGAGGGAGACCACCTTGCCCTTGAAGAGTTGAACGCCGTCGCGCATAACCTTGATCTCGGCGTCGCGGCGGATGACGCCGTCCTGCACGCGGCAGCCGGCGATGGTGCCGATCTTCGGAATCTTGAAGATGTTGAGCACCTCGGCGCGGCCGATGTAGTTCTCCTTGAAGACGGGCTCGAGCAGCCCCAGCATGGCCAGGCGCATCTCGTCCTGCAACTCGTAGATGATGGAGTGCAGGCGAATCTGGACTGCTTCCTGCTGTGCCAGCTCGGCGGCCTTGCGCTCCGGGCGGACGTTGAAGCCGATGATGATGGCGTTGGAGGCGGTGGCCAGCAGGACATCAGATTCTGTAATGGACCCGACGCCGCTGTGGATGACCTTGACCCTCACCTTCTCGGTGGACATGAGGACCAGCGAGTCGGCCAGCACTTCAACCGAGCCGGTGACGTCGCCCTTGATGATGAGAGGCAGGTCCTTGACGCCGGCGGTGCGAATCTGTTCGGCAAGACCTTCGAGCGAGACACGGGAGCTCTTGGCAAGTTGGGCGTCGCGCTCCTTCATCTTGCGATATTGGGCGATGCCCTTGGCCTTGTCGCGGTCGGCCACGACCAAGAAGGTGTCTCCAGCGTCGGGCATGGCCTCCAGGCCAAGGACTTCAACGGGGGTCGAGGGGCCGGCAACTTCGATGGCGCGTCCGCGGTCGTCGAACATAGCGCGAACCTTGCCGAAGGTATTGCCGACGATGTAGCTGTCATTAAGGCGAAGGGTTCCGTCCTGCACCAGGACGCTGGCCACGGCGCCACGCCCGCGATCGAGCTTGGCTTCGAGCACGCTGCCGACGGCCTTGCGCCCGGGAGTTGCCTTGGGCGCCTTGATGTCGGAGACCAGGCAGATCATTTCCAGCAGCAGATCGAGGTTGATGCGCTTCTTGGCGGAAACTTCGACAAAGACGGTGCCTTCGCCGGCGGTTGCCCACTCCTCGGGAACGAGGCCGCGGTCGGCGAGTTGCTTTTTAACGCGGTCGGGATTGGCGTTGGGCTTGTCGATTTTGTTGATGGCCACGATGATGGGAACGGCGGCGGCTTTGGCGTGGTCGATGGCCTCCAGGGTCTGGGGCATGACGCCATCGTCTGCGGCCACCACGATGACCACGATATCTGTCACCTTGGCGCCGCGGGCTCTCATGCGGGTAAACGCTTCGTGGCCGGGGGTGTCGAGGAAGACGATCTCGCGGCCGGAGGCGGGCGAGCCTTCCTTGGCAAACTTCACTTTGTAAGCGCCGATGTGCTGGGTGATGCCGCCTGCTTCTCCAGCGGCAACGTCGGTTTCGCGGATAGCGTCGAGCAGCGAGGTCTTGCCGTGATCTACGTGGCCCATGACGGTGACGACCGGCGAGCGGGGAACCTCAAGTTCGCCTGTATTTTCTGCTTCGAGGACTTCCTCGATGGCCTGGTTGGCGATCTCTTCTTCATAGCTGATGACGGTGGCGGCGGCGCCGAACTTGGCAGCCACGTCCTTGACCATCTCAGCGTCGAGTGACTGGTTGACAGTGACGAAGATGCCGCTCATCAGCAGCGTGGCAATCAGATCCTTGGCGCGAACTTCGAGCTTTTCAGCTAAATCCTTGACGCTGATGCCCTCGGTGACGGTGATTTCGCGTGTAATGGGAAGGGGCTCGCCGCCAATTTGGACACCTGCATAGCGAGGCGGCGGCACAAAGCCCTTCATCGGGCCTTCCTTGGTCTTTGGATACTGCGGGCGTCCTCCGCGGCCACGGGACGGGGCGCGTTGCGGGCGCGGGGCTTCGCCTGTTGGCGGAGCGCTGCCGGGCCGAGCCGGACCGCCCGCGCGTGGTGGTCCAAAGCCGGGGCGCGCGCCATAAGGGGGACGTGATCCCGGCGCGCCTGGCGCGCCTGTACCGGCGTAACCTCCCGAGGTGGTACGGGTGGGGTGTTTGGGTCGTGGCCCCCCGGGGAACTGGCCTGTTCCTGGCGCGCCGCCCGAGGTGCGTTGTGCATGACCGCCCGTGCCGGCAGCGGGCCTGTTGCGGTCGAAGATCGGCCTGCCGCGTTGAATGCCGCCAGCGGCAGTTCCAATGCCAGCCGAAGGCGGAAGGTCAGCCACAGGGGGCGCCGTGTAGACCGGTCGAGGTCCAGTTTGCGGCATCACCATGCGCCGGGCGGGCAGCGCCGGGGTTGGCGCAGAGTGCGCGTGCCCCTTCCCGCGGTGCGCGGGAGGATGCGTCGCAGCGGCAGCGGCAAGCTCGGCGGAATCGCCAACGGCAGCAGATTCCAGCTCGGGCTCCACGACGGCTGCTTCGAGAAACGGTGTGGCTGGAATCGCAGCATGCTCCGCAACTTTGGCAGCCTTGCCTTTGCCATGTGGCGCCGTGGGAGCCACGGCTTTGGCAGCATGCTCAACGGGTTCCGGAACTGCAACCGGGGGTTTGGCTGGCTTGGCTGGCGGCTTGACCACCACGGCCACTGCAGGCGGCGTGACGGCGACGGCTGGACGCGGCGCGGCGCCCGCCGGAGCCTTGGCGACCACTGCTTTGACGGGAGGGCGAGAGGCAATGGCGGGCGGCGCTGCTGGGGCGACAATAGGCGGCGCGGTGCGAGGTTGGGGAACTATCTTGCGCAGTTCCGGTTTGGGCGGTGTTGCGGACAGCTTGGCGGCAACCGCAACCGTCGGCGCCGGACGCGCTGGTTCCGGGGCAGGCGCGGCTGCTGTTCGCTTCAAAGGCAAACGGCTCTTGCGGGCGGCGGCTTCCTCTTCCTGCTTCTTGGCCAGGACAGCTTTCAGCACGTCGCCGGGCTTGGAGATGTGCGAGAGATCAATCTTGGGGGCAATGGCCTGCGGAGCGCGAGAGGCCGGCGTGCTTGCCTGGCTCGCGGACCGCGCCGCACGCTTAAAGTGCGCGCGAACTTTGTCGGCCTCATCTTCCTCCAGCGAACTGGAGTGGGTTTTGCCGGCGCCCAGGCCGAGCTCCGCCAATATATCAAGAACCTGCCGGCTCTTGACTTCCATCTCGCGCGCGAGATCGTTGATACGAACCTTACTCATCCGCCTCTTTTCAAAATCTGTTTCCCAAAGCCCTTAGTCGCTCATAGCTACCTCATGGCATTGGCTGTTCTTGAAACTGCCGTGATCGTCTGATGAGGCTTGAAAGCGGCGGCGCAATTTACGCGCTGCCCTCTTTGTCTGCCTGCTCGTCCGTAGTTGTGCTTTCGGTTTCAATGTTTTCCAACAGCGGCTCTTCCGCGCTTCGAGCATCTTCCTCTCGCGCTTCAGATGGTCGGTCTTCCAAAGTCTCGACTTCCGCCTCGTCGGCTGGAGGAATATCTTCGACGGCCGTTTCGGCCGTGGTGCGGTACTCCTCCGAATCCTCTTCGGCAGTGTGGAGGTTCTCCTCTTCGGCAGCGCGGACATTCTCCGCTTCGGTAATGACCGCAGCGTCGTTTTCCTCTTCCGCTTCGCCCGTTTCCAGAACGGCTTCGCGCTCTTCCCCGGTGACAGCCGTTTCAGCCGTTTCTGCATCCTTGGCCCCGGCTACGCGGCCTACCTCGCCCTCCTCAAGCTGTTCGAAGTAGTGGCGCACGGCAAGACTGATCTTTTCCAGGGTCTTTTCGCCGATGCCGGGAATCTCCTCGAGCTGTTCGGGGGTCATATCGGCCAGTCCCTCGACGGTGGTGATGCCGGCCGCAACCAGTTTTTGCAGAACACCTGCGGCCAGCTCCGTGACCTGTTCGATGGGCGTGGTAGGTCCACCGGTCAGGTCCTGCATCTGCTGCTCGACCTCCTGGCGCTTCTCCTCTTCGCTCTTGATGTCGATCTTCCATCCCAGCAGCTTGGCTGCCAGGCGCACATTCTGGCCCTTCTTGCCGATGGCCAGGGAGAGTTGTGTGTCATCGACGATGACTTCGAGCTGCTTATCAGTCAGGTCGGCGATGGAGACGCGGCTGACCTTGGCCGGCTGCAGAGCCTTCTCGGCAAAGGTGGTAATCTCTTCGGAAAACTCGATGATGTCGATTTTTTCTCCGCGCAGCTCGCGGATGATGGACTGCACGCGCATGCCCTTCATGCCCACGCAGGCGCCCACCGGGTCCACGTCCTTGTCGCGGGACTGAACGGCAATTTTTGTGCGTTCGCCGGCCTCGCGCGCAATGGCGCGGATGACCACCGTGCCGTCGTAAATTTCTGGCACTTCAGACTGAAATAGATTCTGCACCAGCTCCGGTGCGGCGCGAGAGACGATCACCTGCGGCCCCTTGGCGGCGCGGTCCACCTTGAGCAGGACGACGCGGACGCGCTCGCCGACGGAGAACTGTTCCAGCCGCGACTGTTCACGCTTGGGGCAGCGGGCTTCAGCCTTGCCCAGGTCGTAGATTACGTCCTGGCCCTCGATGCGCTTGACGGTCGCGTTCAGCACTTCTTTTTCGCGGTGGGCATACTCGTTGAAGACCGTTTCGCGCTCCGCCTCTCGTACCTTCTGGAAGATGACCTGCTTGGCCAGTTGCGCGGCAATGCGCCCCAGCGGACTGGTCTCCTTGTAGAGCCGGATCTCGCTGCCGACTTCAACGTCCGGCGCCAGTTCCTTGGCCTGGGTAAGGGTGATCTGGTTGAGCGGGTCCTCAAGGGGATCGTCGTCGGCCACCACCGTTTTGTAGATGTAGGCCAGAATCTCGCCGGTTTCCTTATTCAGCTCGCCACGCATATTCTCCTGGGTCTTGTAGAACTTGCGCGTGGCCAGGGCGATGGCCTCCTCGACCGCGCTCACAACGATAGCGGGGTCAATGCTCTTTTCCTGGCTCAAGAGCTCAATACTCTGATACAAAACGCTGGCCATACTCTGCTTGCTCTCTTAGTAGTCTCTCGGCGTGAGACGATTCGCGCCCCAGCCGGTTGCTGTTTCATCTTCCATGAAATCGGGGTCTAGTCCCTTAGTCCCTAGTCCCTGCTTGTACTAAATCTCCGGTACCAGTTGCGCCTTCTCGATGTTCACCAGCGCAATCTCCACCGTGCTGACGCCGGCTTTCCGGCTCTTGCTGTTCTGCTTGACCGCGTTCAGGTCAAGCGTAATCGTCTCGGGTGCCCCAGGTCCCTCGCATTTTGGGACCTGGGAATCTGACCCTATAAGCCGTCCCTGCCAGTGGCGGTTGTTGCGCACCGGCTCAAAGGTCTGCACCTTGACCAGAGAGCCCGCAAACCGTTGATAATCCTCCGGCCTGACCAACTTGCGGTCCAGCCCCGGAGAGCTGACTTCCAGCGTGTAATCGGCGCCGGGCACCAGGTCTTCTACGTCCAGCACTACGCCAAAATCCCGGCTGAAAGTGGTGCAATCCTCGTGGGTGATGCCGGAGAGCTGCTCCACATGGAGCTTGCCCGCCTGCGTCTCCTGAATCAACCGTTCGGGCAGGCTCCCGGTTCCATCCCTGGCAGATCCGGCCTCAATGGCCGCCTTCAGTTTTGCCCGTCCCTCGGCATTTTTCTCGAGGAAGACGCGCAGAATGCGTTCCCTTGCCGGGCCAATGAACTCGATCTCCACCACATCCAGTCCATGCGAGGCCGCCACTCGTACCGCTGCTGCCCGGATTGCTTCCAGCTTGACTGCCATCGTACCTTCACCCCAGCCAGCAAAAATCGCTCGTTGGGGACCCCGATTCTACGCCGCCCGAGTTCACCCCAACGACAGGAACCTGCCTTTGCCGTCCCGGATAATACCCCTGTTTTCAGGCAGTTTCGTCCGTTGTGAACCCTGGCCAACACCCCGGTTCAAATCCCGAAATTTGGCCCAAATAAAAAGTGGGCTGTAAGCCCACTCATCTCTCCGCCAGCCGGTGCGGTCACGGCAACTCAGGCGGAGAAACTCGTCTGTGTCCTTACGATAGCCCAAAATGGGGGAAAAATCAACCACCTGCTGAGGGGCGGAAACCGCTTGCGGGGCCAGCGAGCAGGCAACGGTGGTATTTGCAGTATTCCACATGTTTCGGCGAGAAAATGCACAAGAATGGGTGGCTGGCAAAGAAATCGAGAAAAAACTGGACTAGCAACAGCCATGCCAATCTGCAATACTCTCAGCCATGAAACGGAAAGCTGTATTGCGCGCTCTGGTTTGTGTTGTGGCTTGTGGACTGGCTGCATCTCTCCCCGCGCTGGCCGACGACTCGGCCGCCTCCATTGCCGCCGGTGGCCTCGTGCCCCGGCGCGAAACGCGGATCGTGATGGCTAGGGAAGTTCTTCAGATCAGCGTGAAAAAAATCGTGGTCGATTATGACTTCCGAAACGATACGGGTCAGGATGTAACCACCGAGGTGGCGTTCCCGATCCCGCCATATACATACGAGTTCGACGGCCCCGCGGCCCCTGAGCAATCTTTTTCCGGCTTCAAGCTGGAAATCGGGGGCAAACCTGTACCTTTCAAGACCAAAGCGAAGGCAACCCTGAACGGCGAGAACGTAACAGCTTTGCTTCTGGCGGATCATATCGATATTCCGACCTTCGGCCATCTCGAAGACACAGTGGGCGCCAATCACGAAGAACATGTAATCGTGCATGATTTTTCACGGTTGTCCAAGGACGCACAGAGCCGGCTGACTCAGGCAGGCCTGTTTGAAGACCAGGACGGAATGATCGCCAGCCTCTGGACCGTTCATCTGCAATACCACTGGACGCAGACCTTTCCCGCCCACTCCACGGTTCACATCCGGCACGAGTATTCACCGGTTGCAGGATTCACGCAGGTGACTCAGGCTACTGTTAAGCAGGCCCTGGCGCAGTATACGAAAGGCCAAAGTACGCTTGGGGATACGGAAGGGGGTAAGTTGCTCGCCGGATTTTGCGTGGACCAGCCCTTTTTACGCACGCTTGCGCGCCAACTTCAGGAGAGCGCATCCCAGGCCGAGACGGCGGACAAGAGCCTGATCACGGGTCTCGTATTTCCGAAATGGGTGGACTTCATCCTGACCTCGGCCAACACCTGGCGGCAACCCATCGAAGATTTCACCCTCATCGTCGAGCGGCCGCAGCCGGAGCAGGGCGGGAATATCCTCGTCAGCTTCTGCTCGCCGGCCAATGGCAAGGTGGAAAAGACAGACGTAAACCTCCTCCAGGTTCACCTGACCGATTTTGTACCTGCCTCGGAACTACACATTGGATTCTTCGAAGTTCCCAGCCCAAGGCAGCCCAGCCAGCGGTGAAGTAACAGACGCGTAGAACCCGATGCAGGACAAGTGAGGAGAAAATGGACCCGCGGGACGAGATGGAACCCGGCCAATTGGAGATGCTGGCACAGGCCTTCTGCGCGCAACTGATGGCCTGCCTGGATGAGTGCGCGCGTGGCCGGAAGGGCCTGTTTTCCGGGTACGAACACCTGCATGGCGAGTGGGGCGGCGAGGGCGAGGAGTTTTTCTGGCCGGAGGCGACGCGGCTGCGTGAACTCGCCGTTGCGTTGCAGAGCGTTCTGGCGCAGCATGAACAGCGGAATGCGCTGTGCGACGAGTTTCTTGACCTGTGCTCCATACACGGCGAAAGCAACCCCGGCGAGCGGAAGCTGGCGCGGGCGTTCTTGCAGCGGATCGAGCGGGGCGAGGTGGGTGCGCAGCCGGAGAAGAAGGGCAGACCATGGTGATTATGCACGCATTTCTGGCGCTGGCGGCGGGCTTCGCCACGATGGCTTTGCTGGTGATTGTGCTGACGGCATTGCTCGAACGAATGGTTCCTAGCTGGACAAGCGCAGAGAGTAAGCCGCAGCTAGGTTATATTTTTGTGAACCTGGGGTACTCGTTTCTGGCGGCGGCGGCTGGCGGCTACGTGACGGCCTGGGCTGCGGTGGCCAATCCGCTGCATCACGTGCTGGCGCTGGGTATGGTGGTGCTCACGCTGGCTGCGCTGAGCGCGCTGCAGTCGCGGGGCAAGCAGCCCATATGGTATGCCCTGTCGCTGGTGGCGATTTCGCCGATAGGCGTGCTGGCCGGCGGGCTGGTGCGGCTGCGAGTGGTGGGAATTATATAGGGAATACAGTTCGTGCCGATAAATGGCTTAGTCGCGATTCGCATATCTTTGCATCGCTAGGAAGTGGGGAGAGATGAAAAGAAGGACACGGCCGCGGGTTGGCAAAGATGGCGGCTTTACGATTCCGAAGGCGGTGAGGGAGTCGCTTGGATTTAACGGAGGTGATGTGCTAGAACAGCACGTAAAAGACGGTGAATTGCGTATCACTAAGGTACGAAGCCGCTGGGAAAGAATATCGGGCATCTTGGCTTTCCTCTTTAGCGCTAGAATCGAAGCATAAGGAAAAAATTGCTGACATTCTGTATGCTTACAACAAGGTAAAAATCATGGAAGACCCAGTAGTAAAGGCTGCTCAGCAAGCATTCTCAGTTCGCTTAAAGCACTCCAGTGATGTGTCTGCGAATACGAAGAACGCTCAGGAAATTGCCAAAATATAGCGCGGTAAAGTTTATGCTCTTGACCCCGATCGATATCAGATTGAGGTGTTGGTAACTCCCGAACTTGATCAAAAGATAGACATTATTGACCAGAATAACGGCTATGCGTACGAATTCAAGGTGTCAGGAAAGAACGCTCCGGCTGAATTTTATAAGGGCATTGTCAAAGTGATTATCTGGAATAAGAAGCGTAAAAAGAAGATTTCCAGATTTATATTTATTACAGAAGAAAGATTTGGACGGCCATTCCTGGATGCTCCTATGCCTCGCACCTGTATAGAGCATTTGGCGGAAGAAGGCCTAACTGTGAATGTCGAATATGTTCAGCATCATTAATGATATTTATTGGCAACCATCAGCGACAAAGGCCGGAGCGATGCTCCGGCCTTCGTTGTTTGTCGCAAGTTGTGGCGCTCAGCCCTGAATGTCGAACTGCTCGGGATGCAGGGTTGCGTCGCTCTTGATGAGGATGTTTTTGCCGGTCAGCTCCTCAAACTCGGTGATCCAACTCGCGTTGTTGGATTTGAGTACCTTGACGGTTTCGGGGTTGACGCGCAGCAGGATGTCGGCATTCTCGAAGTGTTTCTTCATCTTGCGCAATTCGGTGTAGATCTCGTTGCAGACCGTCGTCGGGCTCTTGACCATGCCAGTGGCGTGACAGGTGGGGCAGGGGACCGAGAGAGTTCGTTCCAGGGATTGCTTGACGCGCTTGCGGGTGATGGCGACCAGGCCAAAGTCGTTGAACTGGAGAACTTTGGTGGGGGCGCGATCGCTCTTCAACGCTTCTTCCAGGGCGGCCATCACCTTGAAGCGGTTCTTGCGGTCGTCCATGTCGATGAAGTCGATGACGATAATCCCGCCCAGGTCGCGCAACCGAATCTGGCGGACGATCTCCGGAACAGCATCGAGATTGGTCTTAACGATGGTGTCCTCAAGGCGTGCAGACTTGCCGACGTACTTGCCGGTGTTGATGTCGATGGCCACCAGCGCCTCGGTCTGGTTGATGACGATGGAGCCGCCGCTCTTGAGCCAGACTTTGGAGTTGAGGGCCTTGGAGATTTCGTCCTGAATGCCGAAGTGCTCGAAGAGCGGAGTCTCCTTGGTGTATAGCTTGACGCGGCGAACCAGCGACGGTGAGAAGCGGTTGAGAAACTTGACAATGCGCTCGTAGTTCTCCTGGGAATCGACCCAGATGGAGGAGAAGTTGCTGCTGACCTGATCGCGCAGGATGCGCTCGACCAGCCCCAGATCGTGATAGATGAGGGACGGGGACTTGGAGGAGTCAGAGCGCTGCTTGATCTCCGCCCAGAGATTCAGCAGCATACGCAGGTCAGTGCGCAGCTCGACTTCGGATGCGCCCTCGGCGGCGGTGCGGACGATGAATCCGCCGGAGGCCTCGCCGCGCTCGTGGACCAGAATCCGCTTAAGGCGCTGTCTTTCTTCGTCGGACGCGATCTTGCGGCTAACGCCGATGTGGCTCACGGTAGGCATGAAAACCAGGAAGCGGCCGGGAAGGGCGATGTGCGAGGTGATGCGCGCACCCTTCTTGGCGATGGGCTCCTTGGCGATCTGAACCAGAATCTCCTGGCCGGGCTTGAGCAGGTCGCTGATGATAGGCAGGTCAGAGGTCTGCATGGCGCGGCGCGTCATTCCACGGCCTTTGCCAGCCTGTGCGGGCGGCGCTGCCGCACCTCCGCGCCCGCGGCGTCCGCGGGCAAAGCGATCATGGCGTTGTTGGGCTGGGGCTCCGGCGGCGGAAGGCTCTTCCTCGCCTTCTTCGTCGAAGCCTTCTTCTTCGCCGCCCTTTTCGTCAAAGTTCAACTGGATGCGGTGATCGAGATGGGCTTCCTGAAGCATTTCGCCCAGATCGCCGGAGCGCAGGTGGGAGGGCAGCGTCTCCTCTTCAAAGTCGTCCGTGTCGCGGTCATCGGCTTTGCCACGGCGATGCGCATGCCGGGGAGCGACAAACTCCTCTTCCTCGATGGTCTCTTCCTCGATGAGGCCTTTGCCGGGGGCGTAAGTCGAGACTGAAACAGTTTTGGCCGGCTTCTTTTTACTGCCAAAGCCAAAAAGGCGAAATTCAGCAGGAGGCAAAGGGTCCACGTTGTGAGAGGCAGCGGCATCGTCTTCCGGCTCATCGGCGTTCCAGGTCTCAGATGCAACATCCGGTGCGCCCAGTTCGGCTGCGGATTCAGAGATCTCCTCAAACTCATCCTTTTCTTCGAGAGGCTCTTCTTCGACCAGATCGTCTTCCGCGGCTGCGGAGACCATCAATTCTGTTGCGGAGGCAGTTTCGGTTAGCGGGGCAGATTCCGTACCCGGCTCGGTGATCTCCTCGACGAAATCCTGTTCCTCGATGGTATCGGGAGCAGTGGCAGAGAGGTTCTGCGGCTCGGCGGGGGCTTCCGAAGCGGGTTCGCTCTTATGCTTACGATGTTTGGAGAGCGACTCGCCGGGCAACAGGCCGCTGCCGTCCCACACGATGGGGGCCTCGATCATGGTGGAGGGCTTGAAGTTGCTATCCGGCCGGACTGGCAGGGCAACATGCCGGGGCGCATCTTCTGCCGGAGCGCCGCCGTACTTGGAGAGCGATTCGCCGGGCAGTACAAACGGGGTTGGGGAGGAAGGAGAAGCTCCGCGCCTGGGCGACGAAGACCTGTCCGTAGGGATCCCGGCGCCGGCATGAATCTGGGGCGCAACCTCGGGTTCGGCCTCCTTGATCTCCTCGATAAAGGCTGTGGGTGTTTCCCCTCTCTCTGGCTGGTCCTGGGGCGAGTCTGACGGACCACGGCCACCTCGACGGCGGCGGCGTCCGCGCCAGCGCTTGGCGCCGGGAGCGCCCGAATCATCTTCGCCTGCTTCTGCCTGCTCTGAGGGCGACAAGGTGCCGGAAGCGGGCAAGGGCGCGGTCTCAGTCTCCGGCAGGGCCTCAACCGTCAAACGGCGATCCTTTGCCGGACGCTCTTGCTTCTGCTCAGGCTTCTGGCCGGGACGAGCGCCACGCTCCTGCTGAGATGGTTCCTTGCCGCCGGTGTGCCGAACCTCGCGGGGAGGCTTGGCGCCGCCGCTGACCGCGGCCTTTTCCAACTCGTCGGTTTCTTCCTGGTCTTCGAGTTCCAGAAAATCGGTTACATACAGAAAGGCGTCGCGTTCCAAGCCCACGTCCACAAAGGCGGATTGCATGCCGGGCAGGACGCGGGTGACGCGGCCGTTGTAAATCGAGCCCGCCAGGGTGTACTCATTTTCGCGTTCATAGTAGATTTCCGCGAGTTGATCGTCTTCCAAGATAGCCAGCCGCGTCTCATGCGGCGTGCTAGAGATACAAATTTCCTTTGCCATCGTACCTTTCCGCCCGGCGGCCTCAGCCTGCCGGGACCCGCGGCAAGGTGGTATGGAAACGCGCGTGGCCGGAAGGGAAGGGGATGTGCGGATGGGATAACCCGTGTGTCGCTGGTGTTTCGGTTGCCGCGCCAGGACTGTCCCCGAAGGGCGGTAAATCCTGGCGAACTTCCTTACAAACAAGCCGTACGATACGGTAATCCGATTGCAGAGAGTTTGTGGCCATCCTGATCGAGGCCGTTCTACTGCTGGCGATTGCACAGCCATGTCGTGCGCTTGGGCCGGGAACAACCCTCCCGGAAAATTCCGCGCAAGCCGTGTAACTTATACTCCGCCAACGGTTCCGTGGCCACCGGCGACAGTTCTCCGTCGCTGGGGTGGAGCGGTTTTCCCGTCTCTGCGTGCTCATGAACCCTTATCCTGCCGGGCGCTTGATCCATCTGGACCTGGCCGGCGAAATACATGAAAAACTTATCTCCTGCGGACCGAACTGTTCCGGGGGGAACACAGGAGGTGAACCTGCAAGTCCGTCAGTTGACGAACCGGCGCATGCGCACATTCATCGCCGCGCCCAGCGCCAGAAACGTAAACAACACCGAAGATCCGCCGTAACTCATTAACGGCAAAGGGATTCCGGTGACGGGCATAAAACCGATGACCATGCCGATATTGACCGCAATCTGGAAGGTCAACACAGCCACTACTCCCATGATAATCAGGGAACCGGCCAGGTCTGCGGCTGTTTGAGCGTTCTGAATCAAACGCATCAATATGAAAAAGTATAGCAGCAGGACGAAGAGCGCGCCGACGAATCCGTGTTCCTCGCCGTAAGCGGCAAAGATGAAGTCGGCATGGGGAATGGGCAGGAAGTCACCCTGGGTCTGGGAACCTTTGGCCATGCCTTTGCCCCAAACGCCGCCGGAGCCGACGGCGATCAGTGCCTGGCGGGTCTGGTAGTTGGCCCCTTTGGGGTCGCTGTCGGGATTGACGAAGCTTGTAAGGCGTGCCTTCTGGTAGGGTTTGAGGATTTTGCCGCTGCTCCAGGCGCCGGCGATCAGCACCGTGCCGCATACCAGCAGAACCACCGTCTGGCGGATGTTAATGCCGCCCAGAAATAAGCCGGCGGCCAGAATGGGCGCGTAAGTAAGCGCGGTTCCCAAGTCCGGCTGGATCAGCACCAAAACCATGGGAACGCCCACCAGAAAGAAGGACTTGATGATGTCAAAGCCCGTCAGCCGCCTTCCGCCCAGGTTTGCAAAATAGCGGGCCACGGCCAGAATCAGGATCAGTTTGACCCACTCGGAAGGCTGGAAGTGCATGGGGCCGATCTTGATCCAGCGGCGCGCGTGCAACACCGTGACCCCCAACAGCCTGACCGCCACCAACGATGCCAGACCGAAACCATAGGCCCAGGGAGCCCAGTCCAGCAGCCGGTGATAGTCGATTTTGGAGAAGAGGAACATGGCTGCCAGGCCACCGGCGATCCACAGGAGCTGCTTGATGTGGAAGGCGGCGTACCAGTGGCTTTGCAGCGTCGACGAGAATTTTGTGTGTAGTGTGGCCGAGTATACCTCGAATACGGAAATGGCGCACAGCACGAGCACCATGCCCAGTAGCGGCCAGTCGAAGTCGCGAAAGCTGAGGAAGCGGCGCATCAGGGTTGACCTTCCTTGAAGCGCAGGGGTGAAGAGAGCAGCCAGGCCGGCCAGGGAAACAGGGTGCTAGCTACGCTTTTAGCCGGGGTCAACGGGGCGTAGGGAAGAAGGAAATGCCCGCCGCGCAGTTGAGCACTCTGGTGGGCGGCTTCGCCGGCGGAGTGGTGTGATCTCCGGCCGGGGATTTCAGGTTCAGTCCAGACCGCGCCCATCTCGACCGGGGATGCATCTTTAACCATCGCCAGTGCGTTTTGGTCCTGGATTCGCTTCTTGTTGACGTAGACGGTGGCCACCTGGGCGGCGAGCCTGGCTGCATTGGAGCCCCAGTCGCCATGCTCCCAGAGGACGGCGACAACGAACTCCGGGTTTCTGCGTGGAATGACGCCGACAAACCAGCCGTTGGGCAGGAATTCCTTTCCTCCACCCAGCAGCTTGATGGCCGCGTGGCTGGCAACCTGGGCGGTGCCGGTCTTGCCGGCGAAATCGACTCCCTCCAGGTGAGAGGCTGCGGCCGTGCCGCCCATGGCCGCATCTGTGGCCCCGGCCATGCCCTCGGTGATGATCATCCAGCTCTCCGGATCGAGGTCAATGGAGGATTCGCCGGAACCCGGAAAGGTGTCTCTGAGCGCCTGGCGGAACTGGCCCGGGAACTGGGCTGTGTCCACCACGTGGGGCCGCACAAAATGCCCATCGGAGGCGACGCCGCTGATCATGCGCGCCAACTGGATGGGCGTCACCGTGACCGGGCCCTGCCCGATGCCCACCGAGATGGTTTCGCCGACATACCACTTCTCGTGGTAGTTCTTCAGCTTCCACTCCGAGGAGGGCACGATGCCCACGGCCTCGTTGGGCAGATCGACGCCGGTGCGCTGGCCCAGGCCTGCGCTCTTGGCGTAACGGGCGATGGTGTCGATGCCCAGCCTGTCGGCCAGGGTGTAATAAAAGGTGTCGCAGGACCAGGGAATGGCGTGCTCGATGTCCACCATGCCGTGGTGACGGTCGCACGCGTGAAACTGGCCGTAGAAAGTAGCGCCGCCCGCGCAGAAGACGTGCATCTTCTGCGCCACGCCCTCCTGGAGTCCGGCGACTGACATGAGAATCTTGAAGGTCGATCCCGGAGCCAGTTGCGCCTGGATGGCCTTGTT
Source organism: Occallatibacter sp. (assembly GCA_049522175.1). Lineage (GTDB taxonomy): Bacteria > Acidobacteriota > Terriglobia > Terriglobales > Acidobacteriaceae > Telmatobacter. Next base: position 67,410 of record JBEKOC010000004.1, read on the forward strand.
CATCAGCGGGTGTTCGGGATCGGTGATGAGCTTGTTCCAGTCGGCGCGGTTGATGCGCACGGCGAAGGCGTTGGGGTCGTAGCTGGGGTGGGAGACCATGGCCAGAATCTCGCCGTTGCGCGGGTCCATGGCCACCACGGCTCCGCTGCGGTCGCCCAAGGCCAGCTCGGCGGCGCGCTGGATGTCGATGTCGATGGTCAGCTTCAGATCCTGCCCGGGGATTGCGTGCTGGGTTCTCAGGTAGCCCACCTCTCGTCCGTGGCTGTCCACAATCACATCTCGAGATCCGTCCTGCCCCCGCAGAACCTCGTCATAGGTTTCCTCGACGCCTGCCTTGCCCACTACGTCGCCCGGCTCATAGGCGGCAAAGCGAGACTGGCCCAGTTCTTCCGCGCTCACTTCGCCCACGTAACCGATCAGGTGGGCGGCAAAGCCGTCGCGAGGATAGAGTCGCCGCTCCTCGTCGATGGTCTCCAGTTCAGGAAGCTCGTTGCGGTGAGCCTCAATGAATGCCTGCTCGTCGGCGGTGATGTCCTTCTTTATGGGGATGGGCTGGTAAGAGGGCGCGGCCCGGTAGCGGCGCAGGGTGGCGCGCAATTGCTCCAGGTCCACGTTCAGCCCGTGCGCGATCAGCGGCAGGTCGGCGTCCACGCTGCGATTCTGCTCGCGGACCAGGAAGCAGGAGACCGATGGGTAGTTGTCCACAATCAGCCGGTTCTCGCGGTCAAAGAGCTTGCCCCGGCCGGCCATCACCGGAACCTTGCGGACACGGTTCTGCTCGGCCAGCAGGCGGAAGTTCTCCGCGCCCAGTACTTGCAGCCGCCACAGCCCCGCTGCCAGGGCCAGCATCATCAACAGAATGCCGTACTGCACCACCGCCAGTTTCAGGGTGGGAAGCTTTTCGCCGCGGGTTGTGCCTCCGGGATACATTCAGTCTGCGCCTTCAGTGTTTCGTAATCCCTATTCCCTGGTTCCTAGTCCCTGATCTGTGTCCGGTCCAGCAGCGGAAACACGATCATGGCAGCCAACGAGGTTCCCACTGCCTTCATCAGTTCCTCCAACCCTCTCCACTCCTGATTCATCCCCAGCAGAATGCGGTAGATAAGGACATAAATGAAACTGGAGAGAAGCGAAAGCAGGAAGGTCAGCAATAGCCGCACGGTGAAATTGTCCACGTCAATGCGAACTCCAACCGATCCAGCCAGAAAGCCGGCCACTGACTTGGCAATGCCGTTGGCGCCGATGGCGTGGTGGGTGAGCGCATCCTCGAAGATGCCCATCCCCGCGCCCATGAACGTTCCCTGGATGGGGTCGCGACGAGCCAAAGCAAAATAGACGGTAACTACCATCGGCAGGTCGAACCAGGTATTGCCGTGCAGCATGCGCGGCAGCCACGCCTGCAGCACCAGGGCCGCCAGCGGCGCCAGTACATAAACCAGCAATGGATAGCTGCGCAACCCCATCTCGCGGCGGTGATAATCGCCCATAACTCTCATGGCTGTGGATTCCTTCCTGCATTGGCTGGCGAAGGATTAGCCTGCTGAATGGGCTTCGATTCTAGTTTTGTTCCCGGCTTGTTTCCCTGGCGAGCCGGCGGGGAAGCTTCCTGGTCCAGCGCCGGCTGAGGGTTGGCTCCCGGCGTAAAGCGGTCAGGGTGCAGCGGGTGGAGCAGCTTGGGAGCGGCAGGCGCCGGCGCCACGGATGGCGCAGCCGGAGTCTCACCCGGCGGAACTGTGCCCGGCGCAGGCGCGTTGGGATCGGTAAGTCCCGGCAAACGTTCGGCCATGATCTGCGAGGCTTTCTGCTGTTGCTTGATAACCGCTGCCTCCGCGCCTTTCAGCACCTCGCTGGCGGCCATGTCCTGCTGTTGCTCCGCCGAAAAGTGTGGTTCGATGGAAGTAATCACCAGCACTTCGTCGAGCCGGTCGAGTTGGGCCGCGGGCTTCACGGCTACGTCGATGAACGAGTCGCGATCGGGGTCCGGCGTGACGCGCACCACCTCGCCCACGGGCAGCCCGCGCGGGAAAACCAGGTCGCCTCCGGCGGTGAGTACCTTTTCTCCCGGCTGGATGCGCTGATCGGCCAGGATGCCCACAATCTGTGGCCGGCCGGCGGCGTCCCCGCGCAGTATGCCGCGAATCCGCGTGGCTTCCAGAATCACGCCTGCCCCGCTGGTCTGGTCATTGATGGCCAGCACCTGCGAGGAATGAGGAAAGACTTCCCGCACTTTGCCCACGATTCCATCCGGCGTGATCACCGCCATGTCGCGTTCCAGGTTGTAGTCCGCACCCTTGTCGATATAAAAGATCCGCGAGGAATCATTGCCGCTGGAACCGATGACCTGCGCGGCCAGCGTCTTGTAAATGTATCTCTGTTGGAAGTCGAGCATCGCTTGCAGTCGCTGGCCCTGGCGCGCGTCTTCCAGCAGCGAAGCTTGTTCCAGACGGAGCCGGTCGATGGTTTTCTGTAAATCCTGATTCTGTTCACGGGCGTGGCGCAGGTCAATGTAGTTTTGCCACAGGCTTACCGTGCCCAGCTTGGTGGCGTGGAAGATCTGCTCCGGGGGGGTGACCACGGCGTCGGCCCACAGCCGGATCAGCCGCACCCCCGTCGCGTCACGCGGGTCGAGCGTGTTGTGCCCACTGTCGGTGCGGCGAACCTGCACCGCCAGCCCGATGATCTGCGCCAGCAATACGGCCAGCAGCACCAGCAGATTCCGGTAACGGGCGAAGAACGAATCCATGGCAAAGTTCTGGCAGGGAGAGAGCTATACAGAGAGCGAGAACAATACCAGTATACTGACGGTCGCCGAAGATGATTGCTTCACGCAGTTTTCGCGATAAGGACGCAGTCAAGGTGGGAGTCCGGCAAAATTCCAGATCGAAAAAATGAGACATTGACACGTAGCGAGGGGAAAAGTGCTATTTTTATGCAAGAAGTAGTAATTTATGCCCTATTATGAGCGGAGTTTCTTTTATGCCGGATGTGCAAAAAGTCAGTATCGCCTTGACCTGTGAGCAGATAGGCGCTCTCAAGGCCGCCGTCGAAACGGGCGAATACGCCACCACCAGCGAGATTGTCCGCGAGGCGATCCGCGACTGGCAATACAAGCGCGAGTTGCGTATGGAAGACTTGAAGCGCCTGCGTCAGATGTGGGACCAGGGCAAAGCCAGCGGAGTCGCCACGCCGGCCGGCTTTGAAGCTGCGCGGCGCGAGGCACGGCAGCGATGAAGGCAGTATTGACGAAGTAGAAATCGTAAGAATCATGGACGGACGGCGCAACCTGAAAAATCTATTCTGAACAGGTGAAATCCCAGGTTCCAATATCGAGACCTGGTGAACCAACTGACCCCTGACCCCTGCCGTCAGTCGATCTTGATCTTGCGCAGCAGCCGGAAGTCGGAGAGCATCTTGCCCGTTCCCAGCACCACCGAGGCCAGCGGATCATCGGCTACGGAAACCGGCAGACCAGTCTCCTCGCGGATGCGCTTGTCCAGGTTCTTGAGCAGCGCGCCTCCGCCGGTGAGCACGATGCCGCGATCCGAAATATCAGCCGAAAGCTCCGGCGGCGTGCGCTCCAGCGCCACGCGGATGGCGTTCATGATGACCGCGATGCACTCGCCCAGCGCTTCGCGGATCTCGCTGTCGTCGATGACGATGGTTTTAGGAATGCCCTCGATGAGGTTGCGGCCCTTGATCTCCATGCTGAGCGGCTTGTCCATGGGAAAGGCAGAGCCGATCTCCATCTTCACGTGCTCCGCCGTCCGCTCGCCGATCAGCAGGTTGTACTTGCGCTTCAGATAATTGGTGATCGCCTCGTCCATCTGGTTGCCGGCCATGCGCACGGAGCGGGAGTAAACAATTCCAGACAGCGAGATGACGGCAATATCCGTAGTGCCACCGCCAATGTCCACCACCATGTTGCCGCTGGGCTCGGTGATGGGCAACCCGGCGCCAATGGCGGCCACCATGGCCTGCTCCACGAGATACACTTCGCTGGCCTTGGCGCGGTAGGCGGAGTCCTCCACCGCCCGCTTTTCCACCTGCGTAATCTCCGAAGGCACGCCGATGACGATGCGCGGATGCACCAGCATTTTGCGGTTGTGCGCCTTTTGGATGAAGTAGTTCAGCATCTTCTCGGTAATCTTGAAGTCCGCGATGACGCCGTCTTTCATCGGCTTGATGGCCACGATGTTGCCGGGAGTGCGGCCCAGCATCTTCTTGGCCTCGTTGCCCACGGCTTCCACCTCTCCGGTGTTCTTGTTGATGGCCACGATGGAAGGCTCGTTGACCACGATGCCCTTGCCGGCCGCAAAGACCAGGGTGTTGGCGGTGCCCAGATCGATGGCCAGGTCGCTGGAAAACATGCTGAACAGCGAACGAAAACCGTGCGACCGCGTGGAACGCGTTGGGTAACTATTGGACATGGGAAGACCGGAATAACCTCAATGCTTATTGTACGGCATAGGCTGAATCCGCATCGGTCCCCGCATTGGAGAACCAGGCAACGTGCCTGTCCGGGAACCGGTGCGGTAAACTCAATTGTCTGCGGAATCGGCAGGGTTTCAGTGTTCTGTTTCGAACACTAACCCCATGTTCCGGATTCATGACCCCTGTTTTCGAGGCTTTTATGTCCTACCCCACGTTTCACAATCTGATTGGCGGCCAATGGTTGCCCGTCCTGAGCGGCAAAACCATCCTCAACCTGAACCCCGCCGACCACTCTGACGTGGTAGGCGCGTTTCCCTCCTCGCACGCTGAGGACGTGGCGCTGGCCGTGGCTGCCGCCAAAAAGGCCTTCGCCACGTGGCGTCTGGTTCCCGCGCCCAAAAGGGCTGAAATCCTGGTCCGCGCCGGCCTGCTGCTCCAACAGCGCAAAGAGCAGTACGCCCGGGATATGACCCGGGAGATGGGCAAAGTGCTCACCGAGACTCGCGGCGACGTGCAGGAGGCCATTGATGAGGCTTTTTATGTGGCCGGCGAGGGCAGAAGGCTCTTTGGCCAGACCACGCCGTCAGAGTTGCAAAACAAATTCGCCATGAGCGTGCGCATGCCGGTAGGCGTAGTGGGGCTGATTACGCCGTGGAATTTTCCCATGGCGATTCCCTCCTGGAAGCTCTTTCCGGCGCTGGTTTCCGGCAACGCCTGCGTGATCAAGCCGGCCACAGACACACCGCTCTCGGTTTACAACATCGTCCAGACGCTGGTGGATGCCGGCCTGCCTCCCGGCGTGGTCAATATCGTCAGCGGCTCGGGCACTGCGGTGGGAATGCCGCTGGTCGAGCATCCCGACGTGCGCGCCATCAGTTTTACCGGGTCAAGCGAGGTCGGCTCTCGCGTCGCGCAGCGCGCCGCCGCTGCCTTCAAGCCGGTTTCGCTGGAGATGGGCGGCAAGAACTCCCAGATCGTGATGGACGACGCCAATTTAGAGTTAGCGCTCGACGGCGCTCTGTGGGGCGCTTTCGGCACCACCGGCCAGCGCTGCACGGCCACCAGCCGCATTCTGCTGCAAAAGGGCATTGCCGCCAAATTTACCGCCGAGTTTGTGGCGCGGGCAAAGAAACTCAAGGTCGGCAACGGCTTGGATGAGTTGGTCGAGGTCGGTCCGCAGGTGAATCCCGCCCAGATTGAGACATCGAAGAAGTATGTCGAGATTGCCCTGGCTGAAGGCGCAAAGCTGCTCGCCGGCGGCCATCCGCTCACCGAGGGTACTTATGCCAAGGGAACCTTCTTCGAGCCGACAGTGCTGGGCGGAGTAACTCCTGAGATGAGGATTGCGCGCGAAGAAGTCTTCGGCCCGGTGGTCAGCTTAATCGAGTTCAAGAGCTTCGAGGAAGCAATCGGGATCGCTAACTCCATTGACTACGGCCTCTCCACCGCGCTCTACACCAGGGATGTGAACCGCGCCTTCACGGCGATGCGCGACCTTGAGTCGGGTATTACGTACATCAATGCCCCGACCATCGGCGCTGAGGTTCACCTGCCTTTTGGCGGCGTGAAACACACCGGCAACGGCCATCGCGAAGGCAACGGAGCCATCGACTTCTTCACCACGTGGAAAGCGGTTTATGTCGATTACTCCGACAAGTTGCAACGGGCGCAGATCGACAACGCGGAGTAAGTTCTCAGGCAGTGTCGCAAATGCGGTCGAATCAGGAAGCCTGCGCCCCACCCTTGATTTGTGCATTGACGGAGAATGCCTCGCTCTGATAATGTGCCTTCAATTTAAATTTCACACACAACATGTACGTGAAAGGTGAGATAAGAATGCCAGTGACATCAAAATGCCCGTTTTGTGGCCACGAGGGAATGCCCTTTCTCGTCAAGAACAGGTTATCGACCGGCGGGTGGATCTTCTTCGCGGCTATGCTGATTATCTGCTTTCCGCTTTGCTGGCTGCCCTTCGTCATCGACGGGTGCAAAGAAGAGGAGTGGAAGTGCCCGCAGTGCGGTGTCCGGAGAGCTTGATTCGCCGCATCGTCCGCTCTGCCGCCCTGGGCGCATTCATCTTCTATCTGGCATGGAATGCAGCGTGGATCGCCCATGGCAGGATTCCCCCCTCCATCCTGAAGGCCGTGACCGGCTTTCCCTGCCCTACGACCGGCGGGTACAGGAGTTTTCTCGTGCTATACCGGGGAGATTTTGTTCAGTCCTTTTTCTATAACCCGCTGATGCTGGTCTATCTATTGCTCTTCTGTTATTCGATGGGAGTTCTTCTTCTCCAGTGGATCAGGCGCCAGCGGCTTGTTCTCCGCCCGCTGATCGCATGGCTGTGGTGCGCATCGCTGCTGATTGGCTGGGCGGCCAAGTTCGCTCTGGGAAGGCAATACTGGTGATCTCACCGGCCTGCTGCGCCGCTATAAAATAGGAAGCAAGGAGTTCCCGGTCTCAAATCGAGAGCAGAGGAATACATTTTTCGGCTCTTCAGCGCCAGGCCCCTGCATTCGCCAAGGATAGAAAATGAGCATACAGATAAAAAATGTTAGCGCCGCGGTGCTGGCGACCGAATACGCCGTGCGCGGCCCCATCGTCGAGCGGGCGCAGGAGCTGGAGAAGCAGGGCCGGGAGATCATCTACTGCAACATCGGCAATCCGCAATCGCTGGGACAAAAGCCCATCACCTGGCTGCGCCAGATTCTTGCCCTGTGCGAGTATCCCGCGCTGATGGAGACGGTCAGGGGCGTCTTTCCCGCCGATGCCGTCGAGACCGCCAGGGAGATTCTCGCGGGAAGCCAGCATGGATTGGGCGCTTACAGCGAGAGCAAGGGCGTGCATGTAATCCGCGAGGCGGTAGCTGAGTTCATCCATCAGCGCGACGGCGTGAGCGCCGATCCAGAGGCCATCTTCCTCACCGACGGCGCCAGCAAGGGCGTGCAGACGATTCTGAAGCTGCTGATTGCCTCGCCCGCTGACGGCATCCTGATTCCCATTCCCCAGTACCCGCTCTACAGCTCCACCATCACGCTTTACGAGGGGCGGATCGTTCCCTACTACCTGGACGAGTCCGATCACTGGAAGCTCAACCGTTCCATGCTTGACGACTCGCTGCGCGCCGCCCACGCCCAGGGCACAAGGGTCAAAGCCATCTGCATCATCAATCCCGGTAATCCCACCGGCGCCGTGCTGGACGAGAAAAACATCGCCATGGTGCTGAACTTTGCACGCCAGCATGGGCTGGCTGTGCTGGCCGACGAAGTTTATCAGGAGAACATCTACCTGCCCGGCGACAAGTTCGTTTCCTTCGCGCGGGTTCTCGACGCGACGGAGATCGATGACGTATCGCTCTTCAGTTTCCACTCCTGCTCAAAGGGTTTTCTGGGCGAGTGCGGTGTGCGCGGCGGCTACTTCGAGTGCCGCAATGTGCCCGCGGATGTGGCTGCTCAGATTCTCAAGCTGCAGTCGGTGAGCCTCTGCTCCAACCTTGCCGGCCAGGCGGCCACGTATGCCATGGTTCACCCTCCCAGGCTGGGAGATCCCTCTTACGATTTGTACATCCGCGAGAAAACGGCAATTCTCGAAGAGATGAAAACGCGCGCGTCCCTTCTGGTGGAGGGATTGAATCAGATCGATGGAATATCGTGCAATGCAATCGCCGGCGCAATGTACGCTTTTCCGCGCATCACATTGCCGGCGGGCACATCCGACGAAGATTACTGCATGGCGCTGCTGGAAGAGACCGGTATCTGCGTGGTGCCGGGATCGGGCTTCGGCCAGGCGGAGGGCACGGCCCACTTCCGCACCACCATTTTGCCGCCCACGGAGAAGATCCGCCAGGTAGTGGAAAAGCTTGGCGTGTTTCACCGGGCGTATGTGATGGCGAAGTAGGTTTCGGCGACTACGGCGCGCTTGATTTCCCAGGTCCTGGAATTGGGACCTGAGCACCCGCAATCCGGTCCGAATCTTACGCCAGTATCTCGTCAAGCCAGTTATAGATGCAGAAATCACGATAGCCGGGAGCGGCAACTTCGCAGTGCTGCTCCGCGCCTTGTTCGCGCGTGAAGTGAACTATCGCCTTGGGGCACGTCAACGCATCGTAGAGTTTCTGCGCCTGGCGAGGGAAGAATTGCTCGCCCTCCGGGGCGGTGATCAGCATGGGTGAACGAATGAGGCCTGCGACCTCGGTTAGGTTGTATGCCTGCACGGCGCGAAAAGCGTCGTAGTATGAGGTCATTCCATACGGCCGCATGCGAAAACGCAGCGTCATCCTGGACCTCACATTCGATGCCGCGCTCATTTGCAGGTACTGATCAAACTGGCTCTTGTCTTTGCCCTCCAGCGCGTTGCGAAGGATTGCCGGCAAGTGACCCAGCCAGGGAGCCGACACATCCCACACGCCCGGATCGGCCACCCCGGCGGCGATGCGGTGCTCGAAGGCCAGCGCGCGCGGTACCCAGTAACCGCCCTGGCTGACGCCCACCAGGGCGATACGCTTGGGATCGACCTCGCGGCGGCGCAGCATGGCGTCGACGACCGGAGTAATCACCTTTTCCCAATCCGGGCGGAAGTAGAGTTTCCGCATCCACAGAGAATCGCCTTGTCCCGGGCCGTTGAAGATCAGGCAGTTATAGCCGCGCGCCAAGGCTCCGGCGGAGCCCAAAACATAACTGCTGATTTCCATGCCGTCGGCGCCATTGTTCACTATGACCAGTGGCCCGCGTCGGCGTGAGTTTTCCGCGCGCAGAAACCATCCCGTCAGGCTGCCGCCTTCGTAGGGGATTTCCAGGCGCTCGATGGGAGGATCGAAGAGCGCAGCGGCGGCGGACCAGCAGGCGGCGTACTGCTGCCAGCAGGGAAGCATTCGCTCGGGATTTTCCGTGCCATCCCCGAAGCGCAGCGCGATGCTGAAACAGCTCGCGGCCCACAGGTAAGCCTCCCGCGCGCTTACGTTGTGCCGTTTGGTTGCGGCCGACTCCGCCAGAGTGCGAGCCTCCACGCCTGCTTCGTAATAGGCCAGCCAGGCTGACTCGAAATCCCCAACCTTGATTTTGGAGACAATCGCCATCAGCTTGCCGGGGTTTCCGGCGTGATAGTAAGAGTGGCCCAGGGCGTTCAGCGCGGTATAGCCGAAGTCCGGGTCGGTGAAGGGCGTCGCCGGCGCGGCCGTTTGCGCCACGGTAGGCGAGCTCGGAGCCTGCGCCAGGGAGGTGGAGGCTGCCGTAGCAACTCCGACTGCTATGAAGGAACGACGGTTCATAAAGAATCTCCTTTCGGGTTGACCAGATTGATTGAGGCGGCGGAACGAAAGTTTTTGCCCTCCGCCGGCGAGAATGACGGAAATCCTGTTGACATAAATCTTCTAGCAATATATCTTATAGGTATATGACAAAACGCACAAGTTCAAGCATGGAAGTGCTTCTCGGCCTGCTGACCATCGGGCCCATGTCCGGCTACGACCTGGGGCAGGCCATCCGCACCTCGGTCGGCTTCTTTTGGAACGAGAGCTACGGGCAGATCTATCCCAACCTGAAAAATCTGGCAGCCGAGGGGCTGGTGACCGCAAAAACGGAACGGCAAAAAGGCAAGCCGGACCGGCACATTTACACCGTCACCAAGAAGGGTCGGGAACGTCTGGCGATGTGGCTGGCGGTCGCGCCGCAGCCGGAGATTCCGCGCAACGAATTGCTGCTGAAGCTGTTCTTTGGCGCGCAGGTTCCGGCGGAAATCCTGATTGGATACGTGGAAGCAATGGTGGAGAAAGAGCGGGCGCTGGTCCAGAAGTTCATCGAAACCGGCAAGTCAGTGAGCACCCAGCAGCAGTTTCCCGATACGCCCTACTGGTTAATGGTGGCGCGCTTCGGGCAGTTGGAGTTGGAGGCGCACCTGCGCTGGGGTGAAGAGACGCTGGCAGAACTGCGCAAGATCGCAAAGAAGCAACAGAGGCCCAAGAAAAGCCAAAAGGAGAAAACTCATGCAGCCAAGTGAGAGATCGTTGGCCATGACAGACAAATCGGCGGATGACGCCCTGACGCTAGTCTCGTTGGGGATTGTTGCCTTCGTGGTTGCGATCATAACCCATGAAGGCTTGGGGCACGGGCTGGCAACTTTGGCGGTAGGCGGGAAGCCGGTGATGCTGACGACCTGTTATTTCAGTTCGAGCGGGAGCTTGAGCAAGTGGATTCCAGCCGCTGGCGGCATAGCTAACGCGATTGTGGGCTTGCTATCGGTTCTGGCATTACGCCTGTTGCGAGCGGCGGGATCTCACATTCGCCTCTTCCTGCCGCTTGTCGCCGCCTTTAACCTGCTGTTCGCTGCGGGCTATCCGGCTTACTCCGGCATAACGGCGTTTGGCGACTGGGCCGCGGTGATTTTGGGACTTTCTCCGGCATGGCTGTGGCGGGTTCTGCTGGTCGCATTCAGTGTGATCTCCTACTACCTCTCGCTCCGGCTGCTGGCAGTGGAAATGCGACCGTTTTGCGGTTCGAACACGCCGGAAGCGCCGACGCGGCTACGGCGGATTACGCTGATTCCCTTTCTCGCTGCCCTGGCGGCCGCGAGCCTTGCCGGGGCCTTGAATCCCGCGGGATGGACTGTCATCTTTACTGATGCGCTTCCGGGAGCCGCGGCCGCTTTCGGGCTTACGCGTCTGGATCATTTTTCAGGAGTCCGAGTGCGCGATTCGTATCTTCTGGCGGGAGCGATCACACGGAGTGTGGGATGGATACTGGCAGCAGCTCTCATTCTAACTTTGTTTGTCGGTGTGCTTGGGCCGGGGATCAAATTCGGCTCCAGTTCATGAAAGCAACCAATGAGGCCCGGCAAACCCGCATCCGCGATCAGGTTTGCATTTCCCAATCCTTGCCGGGAGGACGCGCAAAAAAATCGGCACTCTGTAACTCCAACCGGCCCTTGCCCTCGCCACTGCCTCTTGCCGGTTCTATAATCACCGCATGGTGTTCAGCGGCGATTCCCGGTGGCGGAAGATTGCTCTGTATGCGGGCGGAGTGCTGCTGATCCTCCTCGTGTTTGGCGCGCTTCAGGCGTTCAATACATCAAATATCCACTTTCTCAATCCGGAGACCTCCGCAGAGACGCTGATTTTTACCAGCCTGACGGGGCTGGTGTTTCTGTTGCTGTTACTGTTGCTGATGCTGCTGTTGCGCAACATTCTGAAGATCTACACCGGGCAGGGAAGCAGCGGGCTGGGCGCGCGCCTGCGCTCGCGGATGGTGCTGGGCGCTGTGTTAATAGCGCTGATGCCCGCAGTTTTCATGTATCTGTTCAGCTATCAGCTGATGAACAGGTCGCTGGACCGCTGGTTCTCTCCGAATACCACGCAGTTGCGCGAAGACTCGAACAGGGTAGTAATGGAGCTGGCGCAATACGTGACCAGCAATGCGAGGGGCGAAGCGGAGTCGATTGTCGCCTCAGGCGCTACGGAACGCAATATGGACACGCTTCAGGCGGTGCTGGTCTCGCACCGCATCACGCTGGACGGCGGGTTTGTGTTTGTCTATGGCAAGGATTTGCGGGTGATTGCCAGTTTTCAGGCGCCGCCGGAGTCGAGCCCGGCCACGCTGGTTCCGTGGCTGGAGGAAGGGGAGCGGGGAACCGCGATCTCTCTCTGGGGGCCGCTCTCGGCAAGCCTGCTCACCTCGGCACAACGCAAAGACCAGCCGGTCATCAGAGTGGCGGATCAGGAATACGCGCTGGGCATATCGGCCGCTTCATCGGGCAAGGTGGTGGTGACCGCACTGCCCATGCCGCAGGGCCTAAGTCAGACCACGGCGCGCATCCGCTCAGGCACAGACACATACTGGAAGCTATTTCGCACGCGCAACAACATCCGCACCACATTTTTTCTGATCCTGCTGCTGATTACCGTATTTGTGTTTTTCTCCAGCGTGTGGCTGGCGCTATTTCTTTCCGGGCAGATTACCAAGCCGGTAGAAGCTTTGGCCGTGGCCATGGCGGAGATCGCGACAGGCAAATATGACCATCGCGTATTGCTCGCCGCCACCGGCGAGATGGACGAACTGGTGCGAGCCTTCAACCACATGGCGGCCGATCTGGATGCCAGCCGGCAGTTGGCGGAGAGTTCCAGCGCGCAGTTGACCGCCGCCAACCTGGCAATCGAAGAGCGCCGCCGCGAACTAGAGACCATTGTCGAGACGATTCCTTCGGGCGTCGTCACGTTGGACGGAACAGGCACGGTACTGCAATCCAATCGCGCTTTTGCCGCGCTGCTGGGGCAGCGCGTTGACATCAGCCTGGGCGGGGAGAAGATTGAATCGCTGTTTCCTGCTGAGTGCACCGAAGACCTGGCCGGCGTGATTCGCCGCGGCCACCGCATGGGCGCCGCCTTTACGGAAATTGAGTTCCATAGCCAGGGCCGCATTTTGCATCTGGCCATCACCAGCGCGCGGTTCGATCTGACCCAGGGACGGCCGGGCACGGTGCTGGTGGTGGAGGATACAACGGAACTCCTGCGCGCTCAGCGGCAGTTGGCGTGGAAGGAGGTGGCGCAGCGGGTGGCCCACGAGATCAAAAACCCCTTGACCCCCATTGCACTCTCCGCCGAACGGATCAGCCGGCATCTGGACCGTCCCCAGCCGGACTCGCCAGCCGTCATCCGCAAGTGTAGCGAGGTGATTCTGGGTTGCGTGGGCACGCTGCGCATGCTGGTGGACCAGTTCTCAGCGCTGGCCGAGTTTCCCGCGCCGCAGCCGCGCGCCTGCGATCTGAATCAAGTGGCGGAGGAGGCGCTAGCGCTGTTTGCCGGCCGGTTGGAGGGCATCACCGTCGAGTGCAAGCTGGAGCCGGGCTTGCCGCCGGTGTTGGCCGATCCGGAAGCCATTCGCCGCGCCTTGGCCAACCTCATTGACAATGCCGCTGAGGCCATGCAGGGCAGCTTGTTGCGCGTGCTCGGCGTTGAAAGCTCGCTCAGCGAGGATGGCGCGGCGGTCGAGATTGTCGTCTCCGACACCGGCCACGGCCTTACCGATGAAATCCGCGAGCGGCTGTTTCTGCCTTACTATTCGACCAAGCAGCGCGGCACAGGGTTGGGACTCTCCATCGCGGCCAAGATCGTGCAGGAGCATGGCGGCTCGCTGCGCGCCGAGGCCAACAGCCCCAAGGGCGCGCGCTTTCTGCTGCGGCTGCCGCTGATGGAGCCTGTGCCGGAACGGTTGGCAGAGTCCGCCGAGCCCAATCATTTGGCGGATTCGCCTGGAGGGTCGTACAGATGAATCACATTCTGGTGGTGGACGACGAGGCGGAGATTCGCGCTTCGCTCGAAGAGATTTTGTGCGAGGAGGGTTACGGCGTGGCCACGGCGGCCACGGCGGCTGAGACGATGGTGCTGCTGGAGGACGCGCCCTATGACGTGGTCCTGCTGGACATCTGGCTGCCCGATCGCGACGGCCTCGACGTGCTGGGAGACATTCATCGTCAGGGAGCCGAACAGCGCCCCGAAGTGGTGATCATCAGCGGCCACGGCACCATCGAGTCCGCCGTCAAAGCCACCAAGCTGGGCGCTTACGACTTCCTGGAAAAGCCGCTCTCGCTGGAGCGAACGCTTATCGTGCTCAAAAACGCCGTCGAAGCACGGCGGTTGCGCGCGGAAAATCTGGAGTTCAAGCGCCAGTTCAGCGTAGGCTCGGTGCTCACCGGCGAAAGTGTTCCCTTGAAAGCCCTGCGCCAGCAGATTCGCCTCATGGCGCCCACCAATGGCCGCGTGCTCATCTACGGCGAGTCGGGCACCGGCAAGGAGCTGATTGCCCGCGCCATCCACGCCGAGAGCCTGCGACGCGACCAGCTTTTTATCGAACTGAACTGTGCCGCCATTCCCGAGGCGCACATCGAGGCGGAGCTCTTCGGCTACCGTCACGGCGCCCAACCCGGCGGATTGCCCGAGCAGCGCGGAACCCTGGAGCGCGCCAACGGCGGAACGCTCTTCCTCGACGAGGTTGGCGACATGAGCCTCAAAACGCAATCCAAGATGCTCAGCGCTCTCGACGACCAGCAGTTCACCCCGGTGGGCGGCACGCAGCCCATCCGCGTGGATGTGCGCCTCATCGCTTCCACCAACAAGGACCTGGAAGAGGAGATCGCAAAGGGCAACTTCCGCGAAGACCTCTTCTACCGGCTCAATGTCGTCCCGTTTTTTGTGCCTCCGCTGCGCGAGCGCAAGCAGGACATCCCGCTGCTGGCGCGCGAGTTTCTCGCCGAGTTCGGCCGCCAGTACGGACGCCCGCGCATGGAGATCGGCGAGGAAGCCTTGGAAACGCTTTCGCAATATCACTGGCCGGGCAACGTGCGCGAGCTGAAAAACATGATTGAGCGGGTGATGATTCTCAATCCCCGCACACTGCGCATCGAGCGCAAGCATCTGCCGCCCCTCACCCACAAAGCCGGCACGCGCTCTACAGAGGAGTTCTCCACCCTGCAACAAGCGCGCGACGCCTACGAGCGCGAGTTCATCATTAAGAAAATCGAGGAATCCCGAAACAATATGAGCCGCGCCGCCGAGCTGCTCGGCCTGGAGCGCAGCCACCTGTATCGCAAGATGAAGGCGCTGGGCATCGCCGTACGGGAGTAGGGAACACGTGGCAGCACTGTACCCTGTCTGCTATCTGAAGGGCTTTATACTCGATTCACAATCTTTTAGTTCGGCCGGTTGCCTGAAGTGGAGCGTCGGTGGAAGCGATCATCTACCGGCTGGCGGTCCTTGAAGCCGGAGTCCATCGGGTGCCAGTGCTCGATGGCCGTCTCGCCCATCCGCCAGCACAACAGCACCACCTGGTCGTCCAGCCGGCAGGGAAAATCCAGCAGCCCGGCATCCAGATCCTTCACCTGCACGCCGATGGAATCGATCTCGGCTATGCTCTCCCGAACCCGCTGCACCTGTCCCTCCATATCCGCGCGCAGCTTGGCCACCTTGTCCGTGTCCACCCTCATGCCGCCGGAGAGGTAGATGCGCCGCGCCAGCTCAGAGAGGCCGGACTCCGCCTGCTGGGCCGACTGCTTGCCCTCGATGGCGCGCTTCAACAGCGACTCCAGCACCGGCAACAGAGATTGCGCTTCTTCGAGAGTGAAGGTCTTCATGGAGAGATGCCCTCGGATACAGGATACGACGAAACAGCCTCTAGCAGCTAAAAGCTGTCGTTTCAAGCATCCGGTCCAGCGCCACGCGCACCCAATGTTTAACGCTCGGCTTCACCTGGATGCGGTTGACCACGCGGCCATCCGCCAGGTTTTCCAGAACCCATGCCAGATGCTGCGGGCTGATGCGGTACATCGTGGTGCACAGGCAGCCGGTGTCGTCCAGCGTGATCACCTTCTTGCCCTCGGCGGCAAATCTGCGCGCCATGCGGTTGACCAGGTGAATCTCCGTCCCCACGGCGAACATCTGTCCCGCGGGAGCCTGTTCCACCAGCGCAATCAGCCGCTCCGTGGAACCCTGCGCGTCGGCCTTCTGGCAGACCTCGAAGCGGCACTCGGGATGCACAATGACCTTGATGCCGGGATATTTGGCGCGTACCGCGTCCACGTGGCTGGGCAAAAAGCGCTGATGCACGGCGCAATGGCCCTTCCACAGCAGCACGCGGCCGCTCGCCAGCTTCTCCTTCGTCTGTCCGCCCTGAATCACCCACGGATCCCACACCGCCATCTCCTCCAGCGGAATGCCCATGGAATATCCCGTATTGCGGCCCAGGTGCTGATCGGGCAAAAACAGAATCCGCTTACCACGCTGAAAGGCCCACTCAAAGGCAGCGCGAGTGCTCGACGAGGTGCAAACCAGCCCGCCCCGCTCCCCGCAGAAGGCTTTGATGGCGGCCGTCGAGTTGATATAGGTCAGCGGCACAATCTCGCCTGTCAGGCAGAGGTGCTCCAGCGTTTCCCAGCAGGCTTCAACCTGCGAGATTTCAGCCATATCGGCCATCGAGCAGCCCGCGTTCAAGTCAGGCAAAATCACCTGTTGCCCCTCGTGGCCCAGCACGTCGGCGCTCTCCGCCATAAAGTGCACGCCGCAGAAAACAATGTATTTCGCGTCAGTCTCGGCTGCGATTCTGGAGAGTTTGTAGCTGTCGCCGGTCGCGTCGGCAAAGCGTATCACCTCGTCGCGCTGGTAGTGGTGTCCGAGAATCAAAGTCGTTGCGCCCAGCCGCGCGCGCGCTTCCGCAATGCGGCCGTCCATCGTGTGGTCGGGGAGCGCCAGGTAGTTTTCCAGGCTACAGGCACTTCCAGCCTCCGGCGAGGCCGCCGTCAGATCGTCAAGAACCAGGTTCACCGTATTCCGCCTTCAGTCCACTCGCCCCTTATCGGAGCAGTAGACGGGGATGTTGAAAGCAATCTACGGCTTGCAGTGGATGCGCTGGCTTACTGAAAACCTTCCGTCGCTTGCGCCCGGCCGATTCTCAACTGCCCCCATCCACGGGGTTGTTGCAAGCCTTTTACAGTTAGACGCGGCACTCAGCCGAAGGATTCCGATGAGAAATCCCGCTCCGGCAAAGGCCGCTTCCACTGCTCTTAAGTGTAACAAAGTCTTAACAAAGAACTCAAATCGCGCGGATTCAGCGGTTGTCCCCCGGTCAGCGACAGAACCCCGGTTTTGCCTCCATTTGTTCGCCCCATGCGCGGGCAGGTATCATGAACTTTCATGGTGATGCCGCCCACAATTCAAGTTGCCAGCCTGGGATTTGAAAACTCGCTCATCCTCATGGTGCTGGCGCTGGTGGTCTTCGGCCCCCGCCGTCTGCCGGAGATTGGCCGCCGCATCGGCAAAATCATGTACGAAGTTCGCAAGGCCTCCAACGACTTCAAGTTCCAGATGGAAGAGGAGTTGCGCACAGCCGAGGAGGCTGAACGCCGCAAGAAGGAAGAAGAGCGCCTGAGCGCGATTGCCTCCTCCGCCGAACCTGCTGCGACGGTTTCTCCTGTCCCGGATTCAGCCTCGGCTACGCCCGCTGAAAGTCCCTACCCGGATCAGGTCCTTTACCCTGCCTCAACCGCAGTCGCTACAGAAGAACCCTATCCGCGCATTCTCCCTCCCTCCACCGGCGAACAGGTTCCAGCAGCGCAGCCGGGCAAGCGGGCAATACAAGCCAAGGCTCCGGCAGCTAAGAAACCCGTCCGCGCGGCCAAAACTAAACAAGCTGCGGGTAAGGCGCCAGCCAAGGCTAAAAAGATCAGCAAGACGACCGGGAGGCGCGCATGATGGATCCCGCGGAAGCCATCGGCAAGGCGCGCGAGGCCGTCGCTGAACGTGCGGAACTGCCCGGCATGAGCCTGATGGAGCATCTGGACGAGCTGCGCAAGCGCATCATCCGCTCCTTCATCTTCCTGGTCCTCGGTTTTTGCGTCGCCGGAATCTTCTATAAGCAGCTTGTTGCCTTCATCCAGGCGCCCCTCAACCACATTGGCAAGTCGCTGGTCTTTACCCACCCCATGGACCCCTTGAACCTGGATATTCAGGTTTCGCTGATCGGCGGACTGATTCTGGCCTCGCCCTTCATCCTCTACCAGGTCTGGCTCTTCATCGCGCCCGGGCTTTACCAGAATGAGCGGCGCTTCGTGGTTCCCTTCATGGCTGCCACCGTGGGACTGTTTCTGGCCGGTGCCGCCTTCGGCTACTTCTGGGTCTTGCCCGGCGCAATGCAAATCTTAATCGTGGACTTCGGAAAGAACTTCACTCCCATGGTCACCATCGAGGAGTACTCCAGCTTCTTTCTCTCCATCATCCTCGGCCTGGGCATCAGCTTTGAGATGCCAATACTAATCTTTTTCCTGGCGCTCTTTGGCATCGTCACCCCGCGCTTCCTTTGGCGCAACATTCGCTACGCCATTCTGGCCGTCTTCCTGGTGGCGGCCATTATCTGTCCCAGCCCCGACCCCTGGACCATGTGCATCTACGCTCTTCCCATGCTCTCCCTCTATCTACTGGGCATCGGCATCGCCTGGTGGGTCCATCCCGCCCGCCGCAAAGCCAAAGAAGCCAAGGAGGCCGCTAAGTGATTTTTTCGTTTTAAAAGAGAGTTGTAGCGAATAAGCTCCGTGCCCCATCCATTCGCGTATTTTGCGATTCGGGGTTCCCAACGACAAGTCTTCGTCGTTGGGGTGGTTTTGCAGTTTGCGGAAAATGCATACGGAGTAGCAAGATGTGTCAGGGTACGACTTTACAGTTTGCGGAAAAATGCAAATAGTGGAGCAAGAAGCGTCAGGGCACGACTGGTAGGTCAGGGTTTTAACCCTGACTGCCGTACATGCAACAAATAATCCGGGGCTTTAGCCCCTGAGGGTTGCTTTTCATGCGCATTTTCCTGAATTCGACCGATTGGAAATGTTGGGCGGCAGCTCTTCTCATTTTCTTTCCACTCACCGCCTCCGTCCAGCCGCACGTCAACGGCGCAAAAGCTCCCGCCCAGCCCCACTTCAACGGCACCAAAGCCCTCGAGTACGCCCACCAGTTCGTCTCCATCGGCCCGCGCTGGCCCACCAGCCCCGGACACGTCAAGGCCGAAGCATTCCTGCGCGACCACTTCAAGCACGATGCTCTGGAAGAAGACACCTTCACTGCCTCCACGCCCATCGGCCCCGTGGACATGCGCAACTTCATCGTGCGCTTCCCCGGCAAGAAGGACGGTGTAATCGTCCTCGCCACTCACTACGAGACCAACTACCCGCTCCGCAACATCAACTTTGTCGGCGCCAACGACGGCGGCTCAACCACCGGCCTGCTGCTGGCCATCGCCGACCAGTTGCGCGAAACCGCCGCCGGCAAGAAGCTCGACGGCTACTCCGTCTGGCTGGTCTTCTTCGACGGCGAAGAGGCCATCCAAAGCTGGACCGACTCCGACTCCACTTACGGCAGCAAGCATCTGGCCGCCAAATGGGCGCGCGACGGAACCCTGCCAAAAATCAAAGCCTTCCTCCTCGCCGACATGATCGGCGACAAGGATCTGGACATTCAGCGCGACACCAACTCAACCGCCTGGTTGGTTGCCCTGGTCCACCAGGCCGCTAAAAAATTCCGCTACGAGCGCTATTTCTTCAAGCAGGATGGAGATATGCAGGACGACCACCTGCCCTTTGTCAAGCGCGGCGTCCCCTCGATCGACATCATCGACCTCAACTACGGCCCCAACAACAGCTATCACCACACCGCTCAGGACACCATGGACAAGATCAGCGCCTACAGCCTCACCATCGACGGCGACGTCTTCCTGGAAACCATCCGCCTGATCAATCTACGGTAAAGCAAAAGGGGGAACCAATGACCGCTGCGCCCTCCGACATACCCGAGCTTTTTCTCGAGCAATCCCGCCACATGCTCTTAGAGCAATGCTGGCCCCGGCTCAAAGCCTGCGTCGAATCGCTCACCGTGGAGCAGCTCTGGTGGCGTCCCAACGAGGCCTGCAACAGTATCGGGAATCTGCTCTTGCATCTCAACGGAAATGTGCGGGAATGGCTGGTCACTTCGTTCAACCGGCTCGAAGACAACCGCAACCGTCCAGCGGAATTCAACCAGCGCGAATCGATTTCAGCCTCCGCGCTCCTCGATCAACTCGGCGCAACCATCCAGCAGGCGTCGGAAGTCCTGGCGCGGCTCACCCCGACTGATTTGCTTGCCCGCAACGAAATTCAGGGCTACAAAGTTAGCGGTCTGGAAGCGGTTTACCATGTGGTGGAGCACTTCGCCATGCACTACGGACAGGTTCTCTATATCGTTAAAACTCTCCACGGCAAGGATCTGGGTTTTTACATCGAACTGAACAAGACCGGTCGGGCTTCCTGAGGGTGGCCACGCGATGATTGCCGGCGTCTCATGGCTTTGGTGGCTCGGTTTTCACGCTGTAGTCGCGGCGTTGCTTGTGGCCGACGCGTTTCTCCCCGATCATCGCCCCGAAGCGCGCCACTCCCAAACCTTCGCCTGGCTCTGGACCGCTCTGCTGGTCGCTGCTGCCACCGCCTTTGCTGCCTGGATCGCCATCGCCCGCGGCCATCAGCCTGCCCTCGAATTCGTCGCCGGCTACGCCATTGAAGCCTCGCTCAGCGTCGACAATCTCTTCGTTTTTCTGGTTCTCTTTCAGGGCTTTCGCATCTCGCCGCGCCGCCAGCACACCGCCCTGCTTTGGGGCGTGGCCGGAGCCGTCGTTCTGCGCGCGCTCTTCATCGCCGCGGGCATCACGCTGTTACGCCGCTTCGACTGGATCACCTGGGTTTTCGGCCTGATTCTGCTTTATGCCGCCTGGCGGCTGCTGCGTGGCGGCGCGGCCAACGCGGCAATTGCCAAAGCGCCTGCAGCCATTCGTGGATTTCTTCGCAAACTTCAACCTGCAAATGGCTCGCTGCTCCCCGTAATCCTCGCCGTCGAGCTCACCGACCTGCTCTTTGCCGTCGATTCCATTCCCGCCGTGCTGGCCGTCTCCCACAATCCCTTCGTGGTCTACACCTCGAACATCGCCGCCATCCTCGGCCTGCGCGCGCTCTACTTTGCCCTCGCCTCGCTGCTCTACCGCTTCCGCTACATCCACTACGGCCTGGCAGCGCTGCTGGCCTTTGTCGCGCTCAAGATGCTCGCCGTCCGCTGGATCGACGTGCCCATCATGTTATCCCTGGCTATCATGGGAGCAATACTAACCGTCTGCGCTGTAGCCTCTTGGCTTGCGGGCAACAGGAACTCAGCTTCTAGCTCTTAGCTGTTCTTAGATAATCCCCTTGGAGTTCAGATGCACAGTGTACTTCTTGTCGGTCACATTGATGTGATTCGTCAGCCAGTCATAGATAAACTGCATGATTTCACCGGCGTGCGCGGGATCAGTGCTTCCCTGGAAGCGTCTTGCCATCTCCGCGAGTATCGCGGCCAGTTGAGTGTGCTCTTCTTTGTGTTCCTCCAGCTCCGCATAGCCGGTCTTAGCCATGACCGCTTCTTCCTGCATGCAATGGTACTGAATGTAGTTTTCCAGTCGATGCAGTGCGATCTCAATTTCCTCATTCGGAATCTTACCCTCTGTGTCCACGTCCTGCAGAACGCCATGCAGCTCATTGATCATGCGGATCATCCGTTTATGGTCGTCATCAAAAGCCTTGACGCCGACGCTCAAATTTTCGGTCCACATCAGCAACATGGGCTGCTTCTCCTTTGCGAGAGTGCCTCACCCCTGCGCGGCGGTCCTTCGGTGACTGAGCCTGACGCGCCGGGCAGCTCCGCGCACACCTGTTCCTGAGCGCGGAAATACTCTCTCCTGATTCAATCGGCGCAAGAGCAGGGAAGGATGAAATCGGATTGGCCGCTGAGGACCAAAACGGAACCCAAGGCCGGACGGCTAAATACATTCCGGCGCTCAGGAATCGCGCATGAGATTGCTAACTATGCCCTCATCACGGCTTCGTTTGCAGGGTGTTGGCCGGAACCAGCGCCGTAGCCGCATCATCGTCCAGCGTCACCATGCCGTTTTCAAATGTCTGCAGCGCATCATTGTCGGTGGCCAGGATCATCCAGCAAACAACGCCTTTCTTGAGAGTGCTGCAAACCGTCTCCATGGTCCTGTTGATTTCTGGATGGCCGATCAGCGAGCCGGAGACGCGTTGAATCCACACGCTGTGCGTGCCCAGCGTGTAGGTACTGCTGACCGGATTGGCGATCTGAAGGTTATTCTTCAGGTTATCGGAGACATCGGAAGCAACGGACGGAAGATCCTGTGTGGTGTATGTGTGTCCCACGCAGTCAAAAAACAGCCCCGCGACCGCAATGGTCGAAGGAGGGTTGCCGTGGTGGGCTGTCAACGGCAGTTGCAGACAAGCAGCCATCTTTGCGGCCTCGTTGCCGAAGTTCCTGGCTACCTGTTGCGCTGCCTCCGGCAGCATAGGCTTGGTAGTTTCCACAACCTCCCAGTCCGCTGGGATGCTGTAGCTGAAGCCGAGATCGCTGCTGTGCGTCAACGTGTCCGAAGGAGAAGGCGGAGGAGGAATCGGAACGAGAGCGTTGTCAGGGGTGGCGGGCGTTTGCGCCGCGAGCGTAGCGGCGCAAAGGAAAAGAAGCGCGGCAAAGATGCGGGTTTTCATATGGCAGCCATCTTACCACAATCTCTGCGCAACAGAACATACCGCGCAGGTGTTCCATCCTCCTGAGCGAGCGCAGCGAGTCGAAGGGCCTGTGGTATATTCCAGTGCGGAAAGGATAAGATCGCACGCCCTACTTGAGCAGCACTCCCAGCACCGTTGCCACTATCCCCACAACTGAAAATACCATCCCCATAAACCAGTAAATCCGTTTGTGGGTCAGCAGCGTGATCGAGGTAATCACCAGCCCAATCTCCAGCAGAACCTCGCCCAGGTCGAAGCGATTGGCGCGGGCCTCGGCTTCCTCCACTTTCTCCTCGAATTCACTTACTTTCTTTTCCTTTTCGTGGGCCTTGTCTTCGCTTTCTTTGAGTTCCGCGGCCCAATGCTGCTGGTGGTCGGCGTAGCCCTTGGTCTTCTTCTTCGCCTCATCCTTGTTGGCAATCGTCACCACGCCCATCAGGTCGGATGTCAAATCCGTGTCATTCGCGCGAATCTTGTGTGCCTGGTAAAAGGCCCACTCGTCCGCGACCCGGTTTTGCTCCACTGCGGCTCTTGTCTGGTTCAGGATCGCCTCAGTGTGCGTGCGATGCCCCAGCACCGTCACCACCGCCACCAGCACTGCCAGGATAGTCATGGTCAGCGCCACCGGTCGCATCATCCGATCATGCTCCGCGTTCTCCGCGTGCTCCTCCAGTTCCTGCACTTCATTCGCTTCCATCGATGATCTCCAGATTGCAATCGTTAATAGGTTGAGTCATGTGGTAGGTTTGGGCGGCTGATCACCGATCACTGTCACTTCCGCTTCCACCTTACCCCGTCCTTCGAATCCTCAATCACCACGCCCTTCTCCGCTAGCTCCTTGCGAATCTCGTCTGCCCGCGCAAAATTCCTCTGCTTCTTTGCCAGGCTCCGCTTTTCCACCAGCGCCTCAATCGCCGCATCCGTCAACCCCTGCCGCGCCATCAACTCGGGGGCAACCTCGTCCATCCGGCCTTCCTTCTCCGCCCACTCCATCGCCCGCCGCGTAGCCTCCGCGTCGCCGTCCTCCAACACATCAAAGACCGCGTCAAAATCCTTCAGCATCGCCAGAATCGCATCCCGGTCGCCGGCCTTCAGTTCCCCCTGGTCCATCGCCGTATTCGCTGCCCTCAGCAGCTCGAAGATCGGCGCCCGCGCCTCGGCGGTATTCAAATCGTTGGCCAGCGCGGACCTATACTCCTCCTGCGCCTTCTTTGCGGCTGCTTGCAATAAAGAATTTTCGCCCTCTGCGAAGGAGCCGCTCGTCAGCCGCTCCTTGAACGTCCGCAGCCGCTCCACCGCGCTCGTCGCCTCGGCCAACCCCTCGAAGGTGAAGTTATACTGATGCCGGTAAGGCACCGAAATCAGCGCCAGCCGTATCGCCGACGCCTTGTACCCCTTCAGCAGCAGGTCCCGCAGCGTATAAAAATTCCCCTCGCTCTTGGACATCTTCCGTCCGTCCACCAGCAGAAACCGCACGTGCATCCAGATTCGCGCAAACTCCTTGTGCGTCACGCTCTCGCTTTGCGCAATCTCGTTCTCGTGGTGCGGAAAAATCAAATCCTCGCCGCCCGCGTGCAGGTCGAAGCTCTCACCCAAATACTCCATGGCCATCGCCGAGCACTCCAGGTGCCATCCCGGCCGCCCCCGCCCAATCGCCGTATCCCACGAGCTTTCGCCCGGTTTCGCCGCCTTCCACAGCGCAAAGTCCCTCGCCGAGTCCTTCTCGTACTCGTCCAGGTCCACCCGCGCCCCGTCTTCCATCCCGCTCAAATCCTTCTTGCTTAATTTGCCATACTCCGGAAACGCCGCCAGCCGGAAATACCAGCTCCCATCCTCCGTCTGGTACGCCGCGCCCGCCTTGGCCAGCCGCTCCACCAGCTCCACCATCTTCGGAATGTGCTCCGTGGCCCGCGCAATCACCTCCGGCGGCTCAACACGCAGCGCTTCCATATCCTCAAAAAACGCCTTCTCAAACCGCCCCGAATACTCGCCAATCGAAATCCCCGCTGCCGCCGCATTGTTCAGAATCCTGTCATCCACGTCGGTTATGTTCATCACGTGGCGAAGCTTCATCCCCGTCAGCTTCAGAAACCGCCGCAGCACGTCCACCTGCAAAAACGTTCTGAAGTTGCCGATGTGCCCGTAGTCGTAGACCGTCGGCCCGCAGGCGTACATCCGCAGAGTCTCGCCATCCGCCGGTGTCACCGGGTCCACTTCTCCCGTCAGCGTATTAAAAAGCCGTAGCGTCATTGGTCTCGCATCTTGCTCGGTAAACAGTTGAAATCGCCTTATTTTTGACCTTTTTTGATTGTATCAGCGAATGGATTGCAGATATAAAAAGCTCGTAACTCTAACCCGAGGCTGCTTGATCATCCTCACGCTCAACCCGCACTCTCAGCCATAACAACCCCGCCATTACGGCCAATCCCGCTGTCAGTGTGAGCGCCGCTTCCCATCCAATGCGCTCGGCCAGCCACGGCGTCAGAACCGGTGAAACCATTCCGCCCAGGTTGCCGCCGAAGTTCATTACCCCGCCGGCCACGCCGCTCCGCTCGCCTGCCAGTTGCGTCATCGTCGCCCAGAACGCGCCTTCCGTCGCCAGCACAAGTACCGTACAGGCCGTCAACGCGCCCACCGCTGCCATCGCATTCGACGTACGCGCGCCAATCACCAGAAAAACGGCCGCTGCCGATAGCGCAACCAGCGGCACGATGCGCCGTCCCCACGTCGTGCCCCACCGTGATACCGCCGCGTCCGATAGCACGCCGCCCAGTGGAATTGCGAAGATTGTCGCCACCCATGGCAGCGCCGTGAAGCTGGCCGCCTTTAGAACCTCGAAGTGCCGCACTTGCACCAGGTACAGATAAAACCAGAATATGAAGATATAGCCCAGGTAGCTCTGCAGAAAGTAACTCGCAAACAGAAACCAGAAACTCCGCGAACGCAACGGCCGTCGAGTAACATGCGCACCTGTAGCCGAATCATCGACCGTGGTTGCAGCTCGCGCATAAGCGCGAAGCTCCCGCGGCGCAAACCTCCACCACAGAAGCCCGGCCGCCGCGCTGAACAAGGCAGCCGCCATCAGCGCCGCGCGCCAGCCGTCGCAGCCCGCAATCGGCGCCAGCAGCAGCGGAGCTGCCGCTGATCCGATTCCCACGCTGGCCAGCACCAGGCTGTTGGCCCGCGCCTGCATCCCCGGCGGTGTGCTTACTCCAATCGTTCGCGCCGATGTAGGATAAGTTGGCGCGGCCATCACGCCAAACAAAATGCGCAGCAGGCATAGCTGCGGAATCACCAGTGCCAACCCAAAGCCATGCCACGCCGCCAGCGCGGTCAGCGTATTCAGCACCGTCCATCCCAGGCAGAGCGCCAGAAAGATCCGCCGCGCGCTTACCCGGTCTGCCAGCCCTCCCGAGGGCACTTGAAACACTGTGTATCCCGCCAGAAAGGCGCTAAACACCAGCCCCATCTGCGCCTGGCTTAGACCAAATTCCCGCATCATGCCCGGAGCCGCAACCGTTACCGCCACGCGCCCCGCGTATCCTGCCGATGCCACGCCCATCAGCAGCAGTACCAGCCGCCCACTCGACGCTGGACCGCTCGCCGCTTCCCGCCCGCTCACGCCAGCGCCTTGTGCAGGATCAGCTCCGAATGTCCCGCCACGCAATAATCCCTCAGCTCCCCTACCTGCTCGTAACCATGCCGTCGATAAAGCTCTTGCGCAGACCGGTTAAACGACGACACCAGTAGAAATAGATGCCCCCGCCCGTGATAGTGTTGCTCGGCAAAGCGCAATAACTGCGACCCCACCCCTTGCCCGCGCGCCTCAGCTGCAGTCGCCACACTGGTAATATAAGGCGACCCCGCCAGGCCGTACGGAGCCAGCAGAATAAAGCCCTCCGGTACCCCGCTCTCCTGTCTCCTGGCTAAAAAAAGCTCCGTGCCTGGCCGGCCCAGCGCCTCGCGGCAAGCCTCCACATTTCGTTTCAGCGTAATCCACGGCTCCGACGAAGCCATTAGCTCAGCGCACCATGCATAGTCATCCGGCGCGGCCGCTACTACATCAATCAGAATCTCCATCACATCCTCAAAATCATCTGCATCTTGGGCGCCCCAGCTCTCGTATCTGAAACTTAGGAATCTACTCCCCACATGGCGCGCCAGCGCCGCCCGACTGGACAGCCTGCCGTGAGCCTGTCGAAGGGGCCAGTCCCCCCAGCGCCAGAGACGGATCAGCAGACAGCGAGTCCGCTGCAAACTCCCCCGCCTGAAACCGCCCCCAGGCCGCCGCGGCAATCATCGCCGCGTTGTCAGTCGACATCGCCAGCGCAGGAAAATCCACCCGCACTCCGCGCTGCGCGCCTTCGGCGCTGAAGCGTGCGCGCAGTTCGCGGTTGGCGGCCACTCCTCCGGTCACTAAAATCCGCCGCGCCCCCAGCGATTCCGCCGCCGCAAAACTCTTCTTCATCAGGTCGCCCACCACCGCGTACTGGAAGCTGGCAACCAAATCGATCACCTTCTGCGGACACAGCGCCAGCGCCTCTTCCTTGCTCTGCGGCGGGCGTGCTTCAACCCCCGGTGCGAACAGCCGTGCCGCCCTCGCCCTTGCCTCGTCTCGCAGTCCGTTCAACTCCACGTAGCGCAGCACCGCCGTCTTGATCCCCGAAAACGAAAACATAAATCGCGGGTCGAGACCGGCGATCGGCGCGGTCTTAGCCGCCTTGGTGCGCGCAACCTTCCCCGTCAAATGCGCCTTCGTCTTGATCTGCGCAAATGCAAACGGCACAGCCTTAGGATTGCCGTAGCGAGCCAGCGCGTCGATCCACGGCCCTCCGGGATAGCCAAAGCCCAGCAGCGTGGCCACCTTGTCGAAGGCCTCGCCGGCCGCGTCGTCCACCGTCCGTCCCATCAGCCGGTAACTCCACGCGCCCTTCTCCTGCCGCGCCAGATAAAGGTGCGTGTGCCCCCCTGAAACCACCAGCGCTAACGCCGCTTCATTGCTCTGACTGTCATCCTGAGCGAGCGCAGCGGGGTCCCCGGCGACAGGTCTTCGTCGCTGGGGTGGGGGAGCGAGTCGAAGGACCTGCGGTTCGGCCTTTCGTTCGTTTAGCGGCACCGCATGAATGTGCCCTTCCAGATGGTTGACGGCAATCAGCGGCAACCCCTGCGCCGCGGCCAGCGCCTTGGCATAGGTAATCCCCACCAGCAGCGCCCCCGCCAATCCCGGCCCGGCGGTCACGGCAATCGCATCCAGATCCCCCAGCGCAACTCCCGCCTCTGCCAGCGCCGCCCGCACCACCGGCACAATTGCCCGCAGGTGCTCCCGGCTGGCCAGTTCCGGCACCACCCCGCCGTAGCGCGCATGCGTCTTGATCTGCGACGCCACCACCGACGAAAGCGTCCGCGTCCCCCGCTCCACGACAGCCGCTGCCGTCTCGTCGCACGAGGTTTCAATGCCCAGGATGAGGCCGCGTCCGCCCATCTATTTAGTTTAGCGGCTGCGCGAGCGACAATGGATGCAGCAGCCATGCTCGCCGCCACGCCCCAATTCGATGCGGCCCTACGAATCATCGCCGCTTTGCGAGCCGCCGGACACCAGGCCTATCTCGCCGGCGGCTGTGTCCGCGATCTACTCCTCGGCCGCGAGCCCACCGACTACGACGTCGCTACCAGCGCCACGCCCGACATAGTCCTCAATCTCTTCCCGCGTACCTTTGCCGTCGGAGCGCACTTCGGCGTGGTGCTGGTCGGCACCTGCGGTGCGGCAGACGCCGCTTGCGCGGCAGAAGTTAAATCAGCCCTGCCACAAGTGGCCGAAGGCCGCCCGCCTGGACGGCCAGTCCCCGCACCGCAGGTGCTTACTGAGGTCGCCACCTTCCGCTCTGATGGCGCCTACTCCGATGGCCGCCATCCCGACGCCGTGTGCTACACCACCAGCGCCGAAGACGACGTCCGCCGCCGCGATTTCACCATCAACGGCCTGCTCCTCGACCCACTGCGTGGGGGCGGTCTTTCGGAGAAGATCCTAGCCTCCCCATCCGCCGTCCGCGCAGGACTCCGCGAAGGACTTCGCGCCGCCGTCATCGACCACGTCCACGGACTGGCCGATCTCGACGCTGGCATCATCCGCGCCATCGGCCAACCCGAGCAACGCTTTGAAGAGGACCACCTGCGCATGTTGCGCGCCGTTCGCTTTGCCGCCCGCTTTGGCTTCCAGATTGACCCCGCCACGGCCGCCGCCATGCATCGTCTCGCCCCCAAAATCCACGCTGTCAGTCGCGAGCGCGTCCGCGACGAGCTGACCAAGATGCTCACCGAGGGCCATGTCCGCCGCGCCTTCGAATTATTAGACGAAACCGGCCTCCTCGCCGAACTCCTCCCCGAGGTAGCTCGCATGAAGGGTGTCGCTCAGCCTCCGAACTTTCATCCCGAGGGCGACGTATGGATTCACACGCTGCTGCTGCTCGCGCAACTGCCGCCCGCCTGCCCGTTCCCGCTCGCCTGGGCTGCGCTCCTCCACGATGTCGGCAAGCCGCCCACCTTCGTGCGAGCCGACCGCATCCGCTTCGACGGCCATGTCGAAGTTGGCGTGGCCATCGCCGCGGACATCTGCCGCCGCTTCCGTTTCTCCAACGACGAAACCTGCCAGACGCTTTCCCTTGTCGAGAACCACATGCGCTTTGCCGACGCCCAGCGCATGAAGGCCTCCACCCTCAAGCGCTTTTTCCGCCTGGAAAATTTTCCCCAGCACCTGGAGCTGCACCGCATGGATTGCATGGCTTCGAGCGGCAATCTCTACCACTGGAACTTTGTCCGCGAGCGCTATGAATCCATGCCTGAAGAAGCCGTCCGTCCCGTTCCGCTCCTCACTGGCCGCGAGCTGATCGCCGCGGGTTACACTCCCGGAGCCGCCTTCAAGGAGATGCTCCGCGCCGTTGAGGACGCGCAACTGGAAGGCACAATTGCCACACCCGCCGAAGCCCTCGCCCTGCTCCGCGAACGCTTCCCGCTGCCAAACAGAAGAGAGGCGTGAGTCATGAGCGATGGTCGCGAGGAGCGGGAAGAACGTGAAAAGCGCCGCGAGCAGGAGGAGCAAGAGAATCGTGAGGACCGCATCGACCACGACAAGGTCGATCCATGGGAGCAGGAGAGGGAGGACTCATAATTCGTAAAGCAGAAGCCGCCGGCCAGATTCGCGCCGCAGTGTAAAATGAGCGCATAATCCTTCCATTGCAGAGGCCTTCCATGTCCCACGTAACCCTCAGGAACAGCTACCAGTCGCTCTCTGACCGGCTCAATCTTTTTCCCCAGGGCGCGCCGCCCACCGAGCTTCTCTTCCGCATTCTTGAGGTCCTCTTCACTCGCGATGAGGCGGCCCTCGTCGCGCTGCTGCCCATCAGGCCCTTCAACGTCGCCGCCGCCGCCAAAATCTGGACGAAGTCCGCCGCCGAATCCCAGCGAATCCTCGAGACCCTAGCCTCTCGCGGCATGTTGCTCGACATGGAAATTCACGGCGAGCAAATCTTTGTCCTGCCTCCGCCCATGGCCGGCTTCTTTGAATTCTCCATGATGCGCATCGGCAACAACTACGACCAGAAGCTGCTCGCCGAACTCTTCTACCAGTACCTCAACGTCGAAGAGGACTTCGTGCGCAACCTCTTTGCTGGCGGAGAAACCCAGCTCGGCCGCGTCTTTGTCAACGAGAACGTCCTGGCCGGCGACAGCACGCTCACCGTCATGGACTACGAACGGTCCAGCGAAGTCATCCGCTCCGCATCGCACCGCGGCATTGGCGCCTGCTACTGCCGACACAAGATGCAGCACCTTGGCAAAGCCTGCGCTGCGCCCATGGACATCTGCATGACCTTCAATGGAGCTGCCCAGTCGCTCATCAAGCACGGCATCGCCCGCCCGGTCGACGTCAAGGAAGGATTAGCCCTGCTCGACAAGGCCGTCTCGCACAACCTCGTCCAGTTCGGCGAGAATGTCCAGAATCATGTCGGCTTCATATGTAATTGCTGCGGCTGCTGCTGCGAGGCCATGATCGCCGCCAAGCGCTTCGCCGTTCTCAACCCCATCGCCACCACCAACTTCATCCCCGCGCTCAACGCCGCCTCCTGCAACGGCTGCGGAAAATGTGCCGAGGTCTGTCCCGTCGAGGCCATGGCGCTCGTTTCCGCCGGCGACCCGCACAAGCCCAAGCGCAAAAAAGCGCGCCTCGACGAATCCCTCTGCCTGGGTTGCGGCCTCTGCGTCCGCGCCTGCCCCAACGGCGGAATCTCTCTCCGCGCCCGCAAGCAGCGCGTGCTCACCCCCGTCACAACCGCCCACCGCGCCGTGCTCATGGCCATCGAGCGCGGCCTGCTCCAGAACCTCATCTTCGACAATCAGGCCCACTGGAACCATCGCGCCATGGCCGCCATCCTCGGCGTGATTCTCAAGCTGCCGCCCGTCAAGCAAATCATGGCCAGCCGGCAGATGAAGTCCCGCTACCTGGAACGCCTTCTGCAACCCCGCTCTTTCGTCCATCTGGAGCATTGAGAATCGGCTGTCTCCAAAACCATCTACCACCAACTACAAAAAGGGCTTCGACCAGTCATCCTGATCGAAGCCCTTCTCGTCTTTTCTTCCCTTACTTCGCTTTGGGTCCAGCCGCCTTGATCGCCTCCGAAGCATTGAACTGCTTAAAGTTCGCATCGAAACGCGCCGCCAGCTCCGCCGCCGTCTTGTCGTAAGCTGCCTTGTCGGCCCACGAGTTGCGCGGGTTCAGTATCTCCGCCGGAACTTCTGGGCAGCTCACCGGAATGCTCAGCCCGAAGGCCGCCTCGGTCGCAAACTCCACCTTGCTCAGCCGCCCGTCCAGCGCTGCATTCACCAGCGCGCGCGTAATCTTCAAACTCATGCGCTTGCCCACGCCGAACTTGCCGCCTGACCAGCCCGTATTCACCAGCCAGCAGGAGGCGTTGTGCTGCGTTAGCCGCTTGCCAAGCATCTCCGCGTAAACCCGCGGAGCCAGCGGCAAAAACGGCGCGCCAAAGCAGGCCGAGAACTCCGGCGCCGGATCCTTGACTCCCGTCTCAGTCCCTGCCAGCTTGGCCGTGTACCCCGACAAAAAGTGGTACATCGCCTGCTCCGGCGTCAGTCGCGAAATCGGCGGCAGCACGCCAAACGCATCCGCCGCCAAAAACATCACGTTCCGCGGATGCCCGCCCACTCCCGGAATCACCGCGTTCTCGATGAAATCCACCGGGTAAGCCGCGCGCGTATTCTCCGTCAGGTGTATATCGAAATAATCTGGCTTCCGCTCCGCGTCCAGAATCACATTCTCCAGCACGCTCCCAAAGCGAATCGCCCGGTAAATCTGCGGCTCCTTCTCCTCGGTCAGGTCAACGCACTTGGCGTAGCAGCCGCCCTCGAAATTGAAAATTCCCGTCGGCCCCCATCCGTGCTCGTCGTCGCCGATCAGCCGCCGCGCCGGGTCCGCCGAGAGCGTCGTCTTGCCCGTGCCGCTCAGCCCGAAGAACAGCGCCGTCACACCGTCCGCGCCCACATTCGCCGAGCAGTGCATCGGCAGCACGTCCTTGTCCGGCACAATGAAGTTCATCACCCCGAAGATCGACTTCTTCATCTCGCCGGCGTACTTCGTCCCGCCAATCAAAATGATCTTGCGCGTAAAATCCGCCAGAATGAACGCCGTGGAATTCGTTCCATCCCGCTCCGGCACCGCCTGAAACTCCGGCGCTGCCACCACGATAAACTCCGGCTTGTGGCCGGCCAGCGCCGACGCCTCTGGCCGCACAAACAGATCCCGCACAAACAGCGCGTGCCACGCATACTCGCTGATCACCCGGATCGGCAGCCGGTAAGCCGCATCCGCCCCGCAATACAAATCCTGCGCAAAAAGCTCGCGCCCCTTCAGATGCTCCACCACCCGCTCCAGCAGCGCCCCAAACTTCTCCGGCGCAAACGGCTTGTTCACCTTGCCCCAATCCACCACGCCGTGCGTCACTGCGTCGTCCACGGTAAACTTGTCTTTGGGACTCCGCCCCGTCCGCGCACCGGTCTCCGAGACCAGCGCTCCATTGGCCGCCAACTGACCCTCGCCACGTTTGAGCGACCTTTCCACCAGTTCGGCCGCACACAGGTTGGTATGAACCCGCTCCCCCGCCGCCAGCGCCTTTAACGCCTCTATTCCAGAAAGATTTGCCATTGACAGAACTCCCTCCGCACAAAAAAGATGAAAAATGACCGATAGTCCATTGTGACATCTGGACCGCATTGTGGGAAGGGGCTGCTCAGGGGTAGGGATCTGCTCTCCAAGGGTAAAAAGACGTCCACTCTGCCGCAGAGGCCGTATCCCTGGTCTCAGATCATCTCAATCGGCTTGGCTTTGAATGCCAGCAGCATATCGTCTAATGTTGAAAATTTCGATACCGGCAGCAGATCGAAGTCTATCGGACAGGCGATCATGATGCTTTTGCCGTTCACGTTCATCATTTGTCCGCGGTTGGATAATGTCAGGCGATCAATCTCCATGCGCAAGGCGCCGGGAGAGATTTTTCGTCGGACTACGGCCATCAGCACATCCCTGTCCCAGTGGAAGAGCTGATCGTCCGGACGCAAAGCCTGCGTCAGAAATTGGGCTGCCGAGTTCAGGTAGTCGCCGGCTGCCTCCTCCCCATAACGCTGCTCCACGGTCTGCAACATCGATAGCTTGAGCAGTACGACGTAGCTGAGGGTGTCTACTCCGAAGAGCGGGTCGAGGTGGTTTCTGGCCTGTGTCGGTCCTGGCAGCCCGGTAGCGCCCTCAAAGTTATCCCATTGGCAGATAACCGCGGTTTCGCTCCTGGATTCCTCGATGATCTGGGCCGTCTTGGCAAGTTTTTTCTCTGCCGTGATCGTGCGGTACTGAGCCAGGCCGATGTGGATAGCCTCAACAAGCGTCTCCTTCATGCATGGCTTAGTCAAAAAGCGGAATATGTTGCCCTCATTCACTGCGTCAATGGCCGCGTTGAGGTCTGTGCCGCCGGTGAGTAGCATCCTCACCGTCTCCGGTGACTTCTGGCGTACTTGAGACAGAAATTCCGCGCCATTCATGCCCGGCAT
Organism: Occallatibacter sp.; assembly: GCA_049522175.1. Taxonomy (GTDB): domain Bacteria; phylum Acidobacteriota; class Terriglobia; order Terriglobales; family Acidobacteriaceae; genus Telmatobacter. The sequence goes on from JBEKOC010000004.1 coordinate 101,040, forward strand.
CCGCATATCGGATATGACGACGGAGTAAGGACCGCAATCGTGAATCGTCGCCAGGCCCAGTTCCCCGCCCACCGCCGTGTCCACCTCGAACTCCCGGTGCAGCATGCGCCTGTAGCCATCCAGAACCGCGGGTTCGTCGTCCACAAATAGTATTTTTTCCACCATCGTCCACACTCCCTGCAGCGGCATTCAGCATCGACCTGTGAGCGTCGAGCTGACTGTTCCGGCGCTGGTCACGGCTTCGTCCTGACGGTAAATCCATCCTGCCGGAGCCTTCACGCGGCTCTGGCGCGACCCCGGCACGCCGATAAAGAGGAGCAGGGTCCCAATCGTATCATCGGCAAACTCCTCCCAATAAATTAGGTATTGAGTATCAGTCATCAAAATATCTGGCTCTGGCCTGCCCAAAGCTCTGAAGAAAACGCGTTTTCTGTCGATATATCTCCGGTAACGCCTTCGTTCCCCTTCGCATGAGGTTGTCCCAATGAACGGAAAGGTCCCGATCCCGGCAGGCTGCGACACGCCTGAGTGTCATGAGGACGAATGCAAACGGGCGATGGAGGCTCTGCGCATCAGTGAAGAGCGCTTCCGGATGATCGCGGACAGTTGCCCATCGATGATGTGGGCGACCAACGCTGAGGGCGTTTTTTATTTCATCAACAAAGCATGTTGTCAGTTCTTCGGGATGACGCACGGAGAGTTGGAAAGCACCAGGCGGGGGATGCTGGCTCACCCCGACGAAGCGTCCGCGTTCCTGGCGGCAACCACTCGCGCAATAGGCGACCGCATAACCTTAAGGATAGAAACTCGATTCCGGCGAGCCGATGGCGAATGGCGGCTCCTGGGAGTCTTCGCCGAGCCGAGATTCTCGTCGAGCGGTGAGTACCTCGGCCACATCGGCCTCTGTGCCGACATCACGGAGCGCGTTCGGTCCGAGCAAAAACGAGAATTCGAACTCTCGCTGATTCAGTCCATACACGCCGAGACGCTGGAAGGAATTCTTGTCGTCAATCAAGCGGGAATCGTAGTCTCCTACAACAGGCGGTTCCTGAGCATCTGGGGACTGGACGATTCAACCGCTCAGGGCTCCTTGCCCCATAGCTTCATCGGATCCGAGGATCGGGCATTGATGCTGCCGGCCCTTGAGCGTCTGAAAGACCCGGTATCCTTTACGCGGCGTGTTCAGGAGCTTTACAGCCATCCGGATGAAATGGATCATTGTGAGATCAGGCTGAAGGATGGCAGGACACTCGAACGGCATTCCACGGGCCTGAAGAATTCAGAAGGCATACATCTGGGCCGGGTATGGTTCTTTCGGGATATCACCCCTCACAAGCAAGCGGAAGTCAGTCTCCAGTGGGCCAGCGCTATGGCCGACGAGGCCAATCAACGCCTGCTCGCGGAACGGTCGACGCTGGACAACGAGCGCCGAATACTGCGCACCTTGATCGACAACGTCCCGGATTTCATGTATGTCAAAGACATCGGGAGCAGGTTCGTGGTGGCCAATCTTCACTTGGCGCGCGTTGTCGGGGCTAAGACGCCGGAAGAGCTGCTGGGGAAAACCGACTTCGACTATTACCCGCGGGAGATGGCCAGCGCATTTCGTCAAGACGAGCAGAACGTGATTCGTTCGGGGCAACCTTTATACAACCGCGAAGAGAAAGGCCTCGACAGCGCAGGGAACGAGATCCACATCCTTACGACCAAGGTGCCGCTACACGACAGTCAGGGACAGATCATTGGCATTGCGGGTATTGGACGCGACATCACCGCGCGCAAACAAATTGAAAATGAACTACTTGAGGCGGAACGCAAGTATCGAGGTATCTTTGACAATGCCATCATCGGCATCTTTCAGAGCACGCCGGACGGCCGCGTTCTAAGCATCAACCCGGCCATGGCTCGCATTTACGGCTACGATTGCCCGGAAGAGATGGTCGCCAGCGTCACCGATATTGGCCGCCAGACTTTTGTTGATCCTAAACGCCGCGAGGATCTCATGCTCCTGATGGAAAAAAATGGAGCTGCACGGAACTTTGAATTCGAGGCCTTACGCAAGGATGGCACCAGGTTCTGGATCACCATAAGCGCTGTCGCCATTCGAGAGAACAGCGTGGTAGTCCGCTATGAAGGGATGATCCAGGACGTCACCGAGCGCAAACAGTTGCAGGAACAGCTTCTTCAGGCGCAAAAACTGGAATCAGTGGGTCAACTCGCCGCCGGTATCGCTCACGAAATCAATACGCCGACTCAATACATCGGAGACAACGTGCGCTTCCTGAAAGACGCGTTTGTGGATGTTAAAAATCTGATCGCAAATTATGAACGCCTGCTTTCGGCGGCCAAAGACAATACCTTGTCCCGCGAAACCATTCAGGATGTTGGAACGGCGGTGGGTCGCGTTGACACCGGCTATCTGCTGGATGAAATTCCCAAAGCCATCAACCAGACCCTCGAAGGCGTTACCCGCGTCGCGACGATTGTTGGCGCCATGAAAGAGTTCTCCCATCCGGATACCAAAGAGAAGATTCCGCTGGACTTGAATCACGCCATCAACAGCACCATTACGGTGGCGCGCAACGAGTGGAAATACGTGGCCGACCTGGAAACCGAATTCGACCCGTCGTTGCCTTTGGTCTCTTGCCTGCCGGGAGAATTCAACCAGGTGATTCTCAACCTGATCGTCAATGCCGCGCATGCCATTGCCGATGTCGTCAAAAAGGGCGGCCCGGAAAAGGGAATCATCAAGGTCCAAACCAGAAATTGCGCGGAGTGGGCTGAAATTCGTGTTCAGGATAACGGCACGGGCATCCCCCAAAAAGCTCGATCCCGCGTCTTTGATCCCTTCTTCACTACCAAAGTAATTGGCAAAGGAACCGGCCAGGGCCTGGCCATCGCGCGCTCGGTCATCGTTGACAAGCACGGCGGCAGCATTCACTTTGAAACCGAGGAAGGCAAGGGCACCACCTTTATCATCCGCCTGCCTTTCAACGGCAAGGCTCTCTCCGTACAGGCGGTGGCCGCATGAAACGCATCTTGTTCGTGGACGATGAAAGCAGGGTTCTCGACGGAATCCGCCGCATGCTCTACACGCAGCGGGACCGTTGGGAGATGCAATTTGCCCTCGGCGGAGAAGCCGCATTGCAGGCCTGTGAGGCGGGCAGCTTCGACGTTGTCATTTCCGATATGCGCATGCCGGTCATGGATGGCGCCACGCTGCTGGGCCACATTCGCGATCGCTATCCCAACACCGCGCGCATTATTCTCTCAGGACATTCCGAAATCGCGATGGCCACTCGCGCTGTTCCCGTAGCGCACCGCTTTCTGGCCAAGCCTTGCAGTGCCTCCGAACTTCTCTCCACCATCGAGCGGGTGTGTATGCTGCAAGACCTGCTCTGCGCGCCGGGGATTCGCACCATCGTCGGCAAAGTTGGCGAACTCCCCTCCCTCTCGATTACCTACATGTCGCTGACTCGCGCAGTTTCTGACCCCGATGCTCCCGTGGAGAGAGTGGCTCATATCATCGAGCAGGATGTCGCCATGTCGGCCAAAGTCCTGCAGCTTGTCAACAGCGCTTTTTTCGGGCTGGCGCAGAAAATCAACACCCTGCAGAGCGCTGTTGGATACCTGGGCATGGAAACCATCAAGAACCTGGCCTTGGCTTCGGAGGCATTCCGCGCCTTTGTGCCTGACGCGCGCATTCCGCAATCCATTTGCGAGTCCATGCAAAACCATGCGAACAGCGCGGCTGCCATTGCCGGCGCGCTCCCGGTCGACCAAAAAATTCGCGAAGTTGTCGTTGTCTCCGCGCTTCTCCACGATATCGGCAGCTTGATTCTGGCCAGCGTCATGCCCGTGGAGTTCTGTTTTGCGCGCTCCTCTGCCGTCGAAAAAGGATGCGCGGTTTTCCTGGCTGAAGAGGAGCTGCTGGGCACTTCGCACGCCGAGATAGGCGCCTACCTGCTTGGCCTGTGGGGCCTGCCCCATCTGGCCGTGGAGGCCATCGCCAACCATCATCACCCGGCCCGCGTTCCCCACTCCGGCCTCGATTGCACTGTGGCCGTGTATCTGGCCGACCTGTTAGCCCACGAATTGCAGGCGCATCCGCAGGGTTCCGTCGGACTTCCCATCAAGGAGCGAGACCGCGCCAACCTTGAGACGCTGGGATTTTTGTCCAGCTTTAACGATTTCCGCGAACTCGCGCTCGAGAGCCGCAACTGAAATTGCGCGCCTGCCGCCAACCCGGCTCACCATCGCGCGACGAAGAAATCGGCCTTGAAAATGGTGAGCTATAGCTTATCGGTTTTCGTACACTGTGAAGCTGCAGCTTACTGGTTTTGGGCTAAATGTGAAGCTGTAGCTTACCGGTTTTGGGGAAAATGGAAAGCCCAAGCTTACTGGTTTTGCGAACACCGGAGAGTTCCAGCTCACCGGAAAATGGAACAATAGCTGCAAATCCCTCAGTAGTGATTTTGGGGAAGTGATAGAAGGAAAAGCGAATATATCTGATCAACCGTGGTCAAGGGGAGTTTTTCGGGGAAAATCATAACAGTGAACAGTGGACATGGGACTAGGGAGTAGGGAGTAGGGAGTAGGGAATAGGGAGTAGGGAATAGGGAGTAGGGAGTAGGGAGTAGGGAATAGGGATTAGGGACTAGAAACTAGAAAAGCACGACTCGGCCCGGTCAGCTCTCCGTCAGGTATTCCAGCGCGGCAAAGCCGCAGATTTTATGAATATTTATGAAGATGTTTATCAATAAGAGCGTTATGAACTTTTGCTATTACTAAATCAGGGTCATTTTTTATCTGATGTCCCCAAATCCTTATCACTTTCCAACCATGTCGCCGCAGAGTTGCGAAGTTCCTCTTGTCCCTAGCCCGATTCTTGGCAATTTTATTTTTCCAGAAATCAGACAAAATATGTTCCCATGAAGGGAACCTGTATCCGTGCCAAAAATCGCCATCGACAAACACGGCGACCTTTTGTTCGACAAAAACGGCATCTGGCTTTCCGGGAAGTGCCTTGACGTGCTTATTAAACTTCAGGTGATTACGACGCAAAAGTGAAAAGACAGTCTTTTCTAAATCCGTATTCTTGCTTCCGATACGCGACATACAATATTTCCGCTGTTCGGGCGTGAGACTGTCAGTCATATGAGATCAAGCTTTTCTTCACGGCTATCGCGTGCATCTTTATAAATTTCGGCGGCAAAGCATTGCCGATCATAATTGCAGCCGCGTACTTTCCGCGTGAAAGCGAGAAGTGGTAATTTATAGGGAATGTCTGAAGTAACGCGGCCTCGCGTAGGGTTATTGATCGATTCTGCGATGGATGCAGAAACCTGCCTTTCGACGGATTGATACAGCCTCCGGTGATTGTGGGCGAGATGTCCTCCCAGGACATCCTTCCGTATACATCATTAAAGCCGTCAGGAAAATTCTTGTGACATTGTAGTTCGAGAGAACGTGGAAGATCTTTTCTGCTACCACCATCTTTTGGAATACATTTGATTATCGCCAATACTCGAGGACTCCTGTCCGCTTTTAGATCGTGGAGTACGTCGCCACTCTTGCCGGGCCGGGAAAGGCCACCGATGGCTTCTCGCACTGTCTTCCTTCTTTTTACTTTTGACGGCAGTTCGATTTTCCTAAATCGGCTACATATCATAATCATTCTGCGTCGACGTTGAGGAACCATGTAATCCGCCGCGTTCAGAATTACTGGTGTGTTATTCAGATCGTAACCCAATAATTCAAGTTCTTTTTTGAATCGAGTCATTCGTTTGTCATACATTAGGGAGGGCACATTTTCTAACATGACGGCTTTGGGTAAAAGATCTTTGATCAGTCTGATGTAATCGAAAATCAAGTTGTTTCTGTGATCTCGTATGTTTTTGTAACCATTGTGGGTTCTGATCGTAGAAAATCCTTGGCATGGAGGGCAGCCTGCTAAAAGGTCGAGCTCACCTTTCTTAATGCGCAAAGTTTTCAGTATTTCGGTGCCTTTGACAAGTCGAATATCGGTATCCCATATAGTCACATCAGGATGGTTTTTCCGGTATGTCGCTATTGCAAGTGGATCGATTTCGACTGCACCCAGTACTCGAAACCCGGCTTGCTTTAAGCCAAGCGTCAGTCCGCCGCATCCCGAAAAGATATCTATTGCAATCGGTTTGTTGTCTTTTGGATCTCTCATTTTCTTCATCGCTCGAAGCTAAACGCCAGCGCGTAATTGCCTTCAGGAAATCTGATCATAGGCCACCACGCCTCAACGCCGCGGCTGCTAGCATTATTTCTGTAAATGAACAATGTTGGGGCATCTTTCGGTGCCAGGGCTTCTTCACCGCCAGCCAGAAAGCCTTGTCTTTCTTCTCGTGGTGCGTTGAGGTTCCTGCCTCGTCTGGTTGTAAGATACGCCGTATCACCGCGAAGAGTTTTCAGCGTCTCAAGCCCCGCACTGATCGTCTTGATATTCCATAGGTCTGCGCCCAAATTAGGATCTGCTTCACACTTCTCGATTAGGCGGATCAGGAAATCGACGTTTACTGTGTGATAATCCTGATCGTCCCCGTAAGGAGCGAGTTCAGCATCCAGCCATGCTGTATGCTGTTTCACTGCCACAGACCGCAGCGGGTATCTGGGATTGCAATAACTTCCGGCGATATATAAGCCGATTGAGTTAGGGTCGAGGACGTTTCTTCGGGTCACATGTAACGGTGATGCGACATAAATGCCCTCGAAATTCCCTTTCGGATGCTTTTCGACGAGTTCCCTCAAGGCCTTTTCCATCTGATGAATGAGGCGGAAGTGCTCGGCCAGTTTCTCGGGAAGAAACAGGCGGGTCACTCCGAGATCACACTCGCGATATCCGTACATTCGGGCATGCTGTAAAACGGTGTCGGAGTTTGGATGCTTTGGGTTGCGGCCATAATAACTCACAATGAGGTTCTCGATGGTAACACCTCTTCCGAGTTTGTTTCCACCCACAAATAGATTGTAGAGATGATCGAGCGTGATTTCCTCGTTCGAGGTCGCGTTGATGAGTTTTATATTAGCACCGGATATATAAAAACCTAATTTCTCTATTACATTCTCGAATATCGGCATATTCGCTTCCGTTTGCACTAAGTCGTCAAATGCTTTCCTCAAATCCTTGAGAAGACTTTTGTGTTTAGCTGTCTCGGAATCATCTAGGACCGTCTTGGTCTCTTCAATAAATCGCTCAATTAGCTTGCGAATGCGGTCATGGTCTATCTGCGTATGGCTGACATGACATAAAAACGCATACTGTTGTGCGTCTTTCTTCATTTTCTTCGCCGTCGCAGCTATCAAAAAGACTAAGAGTGCATCCCGCAAGCCTTTGGGCACGGTATCCGTTGCAGTCGGCTGATGCGTAGAACGCAGCTCCTCGATTTCGTTGATATCAACAATCCGCAGCAGCTTACTTTCCGTTCCGAAAAACGCCTCGCCGCCGACGTAGCCTTCTCCGGGTTCACTTAGTACGGTGAATGATGGACGGTAGGGGTGGTCTGGAGTCTGCAAAAACAAGGCTTGGGGGGTGGCTGTAACCTGAAGGTAAGTGTTAACTGAAAAGAATTCCCGTAATTCCGAAATCAGCCGGTTGATCGTACTGATTTCATCGGTTCCCTTGCTGGTTTTCGTATTGAGACTTGCTTGGTCTGCCTCATCATCGATGATAAGTGTTGGCAATCCCCTAGCACCTTTGCTGCCGGCTGATTTGAACGCTTGGATTATGCCATTCAACGTCTTCGTGTTCTTCGAGCAAATCACAGCAAAAGGTGAATTACGTACCTGTCGTTCAAAACTCTCTTTATCTTCCCATTCGTTCTTTCCCAGCACTTTAAGCCCGCGGAGTGCCTGTCTGGTCCGCTTACGTGTCTGACCGTATAGCGGATTGTTGTCGGAGGTGAGAATGATGAGACACTTGAATCCGTTATCGGCCGCCATAGCGGCTGCAGCAGTAATGATGCTGGTTTTTCCGCTTTGGATCAGCCCATAAAGAAGTCCGTCCGAAGGTGCTTCCGGCGGTCCGGCTATTGGGTCTACGGAATTCTCGATTATCTGCTTTGATTTCTCGAGTATCGAATCGGTATTTGGGATTTCTTCGGACAATACCTCCCGGGCCTCTGTAATGTGTGGGCCATCCGCAATGACGAGTCTATGTGTTATGTTCTCCATAAAAGCAATCGTCTACTCATCAAAGACAATATTCGGCCATTGTTGCAAGGAAACCTTTCCTTTCAGGTTACCATTTGGTCCTGAAACGCCGTATTGTTCGTTAAACTTGCGTGAACACGAAATCCATCCCGCATTGTTCGCAATGAGTTCCTTCACTTGCAGCCAGCTTAATCCACAAATACCGTCTCCGCCACAAATAAATGCAATTACTATCTTCGGGAACCTCTCAACAGTGGAATTGAGATGCTCTATTTCATCGCTTCCGAACTGGAAGTTCCACGGAGTCCTGCTTTTTGTTCTGTATTTGAGATAAACGAACGTTTCTTGGTTAACAAGAAATCCGATGTCTAATTTGTTGACAGACCGGCAGCGGGCGTCCTCTACGACGCGCAAAATGGCAGCACCGTGGTAGAAGTCCTGTTTGTCGATCATGTTTATACTGTATCACTTACATGACTTTTTGCTACTCTATCAAAACCCTGCCCGGCACAAAACATAAGGTTCCAGCCGTAAACTAACCCCTGCTCCTTGATTTCTGTTTCTTTTTTTATCCTTAAACCAGCGTGGGCATGGCGCCCTGGGCTTTGGCTTCGGCGACGACAAGTTCCAGATGGGCAAGGACTTCGTCCGTGGTCATGGTGTAGATTTCGCGCCGCGAGTCGAAGCCTTCTTCGACCAGTTGCTTGAGGAAGCGGCCCGCGATCTGGGCGGCGAGCTGGTCGGTTATCACCTTTCCTGTCAACGACTTATGACGTCCCCAAGCCTCCAGCGGCAGGGCAATCCACAGGGGGCGGCCGTTGACGTCGAGGCGCACATCGACGGCGTCGGCGTGGCGCGTGGCGATGGCTACCAGCGTGCCCTTCCAGCGGCAGGCGAGCTCTTCGCCGCTCCAGCGCTCGGTGACTCGAAAGTCTTCATACATATAGCCCTAGCGTATCGCCTTGCCCACCCAACCGCAAGTGCCGGTGGACGCTCGGGTTCACGCGCTGATAGACTGAAGGGGTTGCAGTTAAAGGAAGAAAAGCCCCGTGGATACAAAAACCCGTCATTCTTTGAAACAAGATCGTTTTGCCAAGGCCACTGCCAGCAGTATGAACTGGATGAGCGGCCATCGTTCCGGCGTGATGCGCCTGGTTACCGTTGTGGTTGTGGTTGTGGTGGTTGGCGCAGCTGCCCTGATCTATTGGGGTTGGAGCTCGTCCAAGGCGGACAACGCTTTGAACGCGGCTCTGGACACCTATAACGCGCCGCTGGCGCCGCCCGGGACTCCGGCCGCGAGTGGAGTGTATACGACAGCAGCCGACCGCGCGAAGGCCGCCAACCAGCAGTTTCTTGCGGTGGCAAAGCAGTATGGCTGGCTGGCGGAGGGCGCCAAGGCGCACTATTTTGCCGGCGTTACCTACGAGGAACTGGGAAACAACGCCTCTGCCGAGACGGAGTTGAAGGCCGCGTCCGGTTCGTGGGACCGGAATCTGGCGAACCTGGCCAAGCTGGCGCTGGCCAGCCTCTATCACCAGATGGACCGCGACTCCGAGGCGGTGAACATTTACACCGCGCTGGCCGCGAAGCCGTCAGAGACGGTTCCGGCGACTGTGGCGCAGCTTGACCTGGCCGACCTGTATGCCGAGGAGGGCAAGGTGGATCAGGCGCGCAAGCTGTGGGCGGCGATCAAGGACACCGACAAGGACGGCATGGCCGGCTCAATTGCGGCGCAAAAGCTGGGCGGCAAGCAGTAAAAACAGGCAAATCGACGCAAAAAGGCTCGCGGAGCGCAGACTTCGCGGGCCTTTTTCATTTTGGCTGGCGCTGAGGATGAAGCGGCGCGGATGTGAGCATTTTGCCCTTGGATTGCGTCTTGTGGACTATGAGCGCCGGTCAGGCAGTATTCTCAGGTTGGATGGAGATTGCAGATAAGGCCATGTACGAAGAGGCCCGCCGGCGCGCGGAAGAGGCAGCGGTTGCGAGCCTGGTGAGCCAGTATGCCGGAACGCTCTACCGGGTGGCGTATTCGGTTCTGCGCAACGCGGCCGACGCTGAAGACGCGGTGCAGGAGGCGTTTGTGCGCGTGCTGCGCCACCGCGACACGCTGGCGGAAGTGCGCGACCAGCGTGTGTGGCTGATCCGCATTGTGTGGAACGTGGTGCTGGATCGCAAGCGCCGCATGAAGACGCGGCCGGAGACGGACGACGTGGCCGAGCTGGCGCGCGTGCTGCCCGCCGCAGGACTGAGCGCCGAGGAGCGCGTGGCCGCAGCGCAACACCACGCCCACGTGCTGGCCTGCGTGGAGCAGTTGCCCGCCAAGGAGCGCCAGGTGCTGATGCTCTCGGCCTTCGAGGAACTGACCAGCGTGGAGATTGCCTTGGTGCTGGGCATCAGCGAGTCCAGCGTGCGGTCAAGACTGTTTCGCGCGCGCAACCTGATGGCCGGATTGCTGGGCCATGCGAGAAGTTTGCGATGAACGGACAGTGGACAGTGGTCAGTGATCCGTGGTCAGTTGTCCGATTGCTCGTCTGTGAAAGGAGCTTGCGATGAATCCTTCAAGTCAGAACCAATTGGTTAGCGGCTCCGGCGAGTTTGAGGAGACGCTGCGGCTGATCGCCGGCCTTTCCGCGCCTGAAGGGCTGGAGGAGCGGGTGCAGGCAGGATTGCGCACGGCGGCGAGTGAGGCTTCGGGCAGGGTGCGGATTTTGCGCTGGCCCGTGGCTCTGCGGCTGGAGAATGTCTGGATGCAGAATCTGGTGCGCGCGGCGGCGGCGGCGGCGATTGTTGCCGTGGTGGTTGGCGGCGGCTGGGGCATTTCATCGCGCTTCCAGCCCACACAGCCGTCCAGCGCAATTGCGGTTCCTCCACATGGAAACAGCCAGGGAGGGTTTTCCAGCGCCGGAGCCATGCGTACGCCGCAGACGCTCAATGGGCCGGTTGTCGCGCCTCCGGCTACGGCTGCGCTGGAGACAAACAAGCCTGCCGGAAAGACGCAGACTCGACATAGAAAGCATGCGGCTGCAAAGAAGGGCATAATTAAGCCAGCCGCTTCAGCGGCAAAGTAACTGAATCCCAGGTCCCCAAATGCGAGGGACCTGGGGCACCCATAGTATGTACAATATGTACATATGAAACAAAAATACAATTTCAGCCGAGGGAAGCGAGGGCGGATTACGGCCGCTGAACCGGAGCCGCGCGGCAAGACGCGCATTACGATTCGCCTGGATGAGGATTTGGTGGATCACTTCCTGAAAGAGGCCGAGGCGTCCGGCGGGGCAAAGGGCTATCAGACGCTGATTAACGAAGCCCTGCGGCAGCATGTAGAAGGCAAAGCGCCGAAGCTGGAGGAGACGCTACGGCGGGTTTTGCGGGAAGAGATGCGGGTGGCGAGTTAAAATTAAGAATGAACTTGATCCAATTTGATCTGGGGTTAGTTTGTTATGTCAGACGCGGGCCTACCTTCACAAGACGAGAAACTGTTTAAGATTGCGCTCGACACTCGAAACTTCGAGATTTCACTTTTTTGGCAGCGCTCAAATTATTTTTTAGTTCTAAATAGTGCACTGGCGATTGGCTTTTTTTCTCGTAATGACACAGATTACTCGGTAGTCTTGGCAATCCTTGGAGCCGGGGCATCTTTACTTTGGTTTCTTGTAAACCTCGGCGGTAAGTATTGGCAATCACGCTGGGAGCATGAACTTGTATTCCGAGAGATAAAGATCTACCCCGACGATCCAGTATTTGCTGCAAGTCGTGAACAAACGGATGAGTTTGTTCGAAAGAGTTTACTTTGGAACAACCCGGGAATTATACGGCGATTGTTGAACCTTGCCATTGTACTAAAGCCGTCAGTGAGTTTCATGATGACAATATTGTCGGCTGTATTTTTCTTCGCTTGGATGGGCCTCTTGGCCCTGCATACTAATGTCCAGCTCAACTTGACCTGGACCAAACAAGAAGCGACGAGGTCCACTATGGGTTTTTGGGGCTGGTTGGATTTCAATTCTGGGGCAGTACAAAGCATCGCGTCACTGTTCAGTATTGCGCTTGCTGCGATTACTATCGGGGTTTTATTTATCACATGGAGAGCGATCAAAAGGCATGCCACTGCAGCTGAAGCACATGCCGAGGCTGCGCGTGCGTTAACTCAGGTCGCCAAGGATCAGACGGCGGCGGCATTCGAGACTGCGAAGCTCGCACAGAAACAAGTCGAACTACTTTCTTCTCAGATTGAACAAAGCACAGCACCGTTGTTGGTTGCGGAACGGGACGACACAATGGCGTTCCCTACCTATGACCTAGTAAACCGAGGCCCCGGAGTCGCATTCCAAATATTCTTTTGGGTTGGAAAGTTGGATTTGAAGAATAGCGGCCAACAATTTTCTATTCAGTTTATCGAGCCATCTACACTCGGCCCCGGGAGTCGAGCTCACCTTCCAATGCCACCCCAATGGGAAGTGATTACAGTAAGATACAAGGGCATTGATCGTTTAGAGCGTTGGACGATTATCTATAATGACCCCCTTATGCCTCAGGAACATGTGATGAGTAAAGGACTACAAGAATTCTATCTTTCGTAAAATCTGAACTCTTCAGTAGGATCCCATCCAAATCATTGCAAACCCCGTGTCTCACGAATACACGGGCACGGTCTAGTTGGCTTACCTACGCAGTACATTGAATGGGTTGTTGGCAAGGCGCGCATCTGCTCACGCGCCCTTGGTGACCATGCGGATAAGCATCCCCAGCAGGGCTAGCACCACCGCTCCCCAGAAGGCCGGCCAGAATCCGCGCACATGGAAGCCGCGAACGATGTTCGATGCCAGCAAGATCATCAGGCCGTTGATGACTAACAGAAATAGTCCGAGGGTGAGGATGCTGATGGGGAAGGTGACAACCTTGAGAAAGAAGCCGACCGTGGCGTTGAGCAGACCGATGATGAGGGCAGCTACCAGCGCAGAGCCCAGTCCCTGCACATAAAAGCCGGGCACGAGGTTGGAAACAACCAGCAGGGCAAAAGCGTACAAGAACCATTGAACCAGAAGTCTGAGCATTGCTGAGGATCTCCTTGTCATTTACAGGGTAGCATTCGCGGATAACGGCGCGAGTAGCAGGTATGGTGATTTATAGGTTGCGGAAAAAGGATGTTTCAATGCAAAAAGCCCGAAAAGCATCCCTCAGGGGCTAAAGCCCGATGGTTTTTGCGGATCTGATGTACGGGCTAAAGCCCGTACCCTTCAAGTCTGTATCCCTTCAAAATCATCACTCGGCCAGGGGCGGCTCCAGTTCCTCGGCAAGGCGTGAGTCGCTGGTTCCCGGCACGCCTTTGGCCGTGACTTTGGCGGTGGTCATCACGAAGACGGCGACAATGATGGCCGCCATGCCGGCAAACTCGGCGCGCTCCGGGCGTTCGCCGAGCAGGATGATACCTAATAGAACCGCGACCACCGGGTTCACATAACAATAGGAGGCGACCTTAGCCACGGGCACGTGTTCCAGCAGGTAGACGAAGGCGGTGTAGCCCACGAGCGAGCCGCAGGTGATGAGCCAGGCCTGCGAGCCAACCGAAGCCAGATTCACGTGAAACTGGGGCCACTGGCCCAGAGCGGTTCCGAGCAATGTGTTGAAAGCGCCGGCAATCAGCATCTGCCAGGCCGCGGCCACAAAGCTGTTGACCGGCAGGCGCGCGTGGCGCGAGAGGATGCTTCCCGCGGTCCAGGCAAAGGCTCCAGCCAGCAGCGCGCCGATGGCCAACAGGCGCGTGAAGTCCCCTGCGAAACCGGTGCGCAGCGAGGGCCACACCAGCGCGGACAGGCCGGCAAAGCCCAGCGCCATGCCCAGCCATCCGCGCGTCGGCAGCGGCTCGCCCCCCGGCATCAGCATCTCGGTCAGCGCCGCAAAGAGGGGCATAGCCGCCATCAACAGCGAAGCAAGCCCGCTAGGGATAGTTTTCTCCGCGTAGACCAAGGCCACATTATTTACGCTGAGGAGGAAAAACCCAACCAGGCCGAGGATCAGCATGGTCCGTGGCGGCCACAGCAGGCGTAAGCCGCGCCAGCGGCACCAGGCGAACAGGATCGCTCCGGCGATGAAAAACCGCGTGCCGGCCAGCAGCAACGGGGGCATCTGAGCCGCTCCGATGCGAATGGCCGCATAGGTGGAACCCCAGAAAATATACACGCAGGCAAAAGAGAGAACAATGGAGGCCGTGGAGGCCACTTTCATTGCCGGGTGTGCAGATGAGTTCGCCATGGGCTGATTCCATGCTAATGCCCCGAGGCTGGGCTTAACGGACTTGCTGTACAGAACCAGCGAAAATGTTCTATTCTCAAGTCAGCGGGGATTTCATGCACGAGCGCGTTACACATCGACTGCTTGCACCGGCCACCAAGTGCTGGTCGCGGTCGCGTGCGCTCGGCCTCTGCCCGCGGCGCTACCTGCGCATACTCCCGCCCCTCACTCGACCTAGCCTCTTCGGCGGCGACTAGGTCAGCTCCGCCGAAGATACTCTCCTGCTCTATCTCGCCCACAGGGTGAGACGAACTGGACGATCTCAACCCCTTTGAGATCCGCGGCCGCGTAGCGACATCGCCGGCCGCACAACCGAATCCGACGAGGAGGCAAGAAGATGACCAAGCAGGAATTGCACGCAAAATACGGACCCAAGCTCGTCTGCACGCTGCCCGGACCCAAGGCCAAGGCCGCAGTAGAGGCCGACGACCGGCTGATTTCGCCCAGCTACACGCGCTCCTATCCGCTGGTGGCCAGGCGGGGGCGCGGCATCCGCATAGAAGACGCGGACGGCAACGAGTTTCTCGACTTTGCGGCGGGCATCGCCGTGGTATCCACCGGCCACTGCCATCCGGAAGTGGTCGCCGCGATTCAAAAGCAGGCTGCCGAGCTGATTCACATCTCCGGAACCGACTTCTACAACGAGCCGCTCACGGAGCTGGCGGCACGGCTCTCGGCCATAGCCCCCATGCCCGGGCCGCACAAATTTTTTTACGGCAACTCCGGCGCCGAGGCAATCGAATGCGCGCTCAAACTGGCCCGCTACCACACCGGCCGCCAGCACATCATTGCTTTCCTGGGCGCATTTCACGGGCGCACCATGGGAGCGTTGTCGCTGACCGCCTCCAAGCCGCAGCAGAAGCGCCGCTTTGCGCCGCTGCTTCCCGGCATCACCCATGTCCGCTATCCATACGCTTATCGCGGCTGCTCCGGCGGCGCGCCGGAGGAAGAAGCCTTCAGCCTGGGCTGCGCACGCTACATCGAGGAGAAGCTTTTCAAAAGCATCCTTCCTCCCGAGGAGGTGGCCGCCATCTTCGTCGAGCCCATCCAGGGCGAGGGCGGATATGTGGTTGCTCCCGATAACTTTATGCGCGAGTTGCGCGCGATCTGCGACCGGCACGGCATTCTGCTGGTAGCCGACGAGGTGCAATCGGGCGTCGGGCGCACCGGCAAGTGGTGGGCCATCGAGCACTCGGGCGTGGAGCCGGACATCGTCTGCATGGCCAAGGGCGTCGCCAGCGGCATGCCACTGAGCGTCTGCATGAGCCGCGCGGAGATTATGGATTGGGTTCCCGGCTCCCACGCTTCCACCTTCGGCGGCAACCCGGTCTCCATCGCCGCCGCGCTGGCCACGCTGAACATTATTGAACGCGAGGCCATGGCCAACGCCGCCCGCGTGGGAAAGATGATGCTGGAACGGCTCAACGGCTGGAAACAAACCCACCCGATGGTGGGCGACGTGCGCGGACGCGGCCTGATGATCGGCGTAGAGCTGGTGAAGGACAAGTCTACCCGCGAGCCGGCCACTGCCGTGCGCAACCGCGTGGAGACTTTAGCCTTCGAGCGCGGGCTGATGATCCTGGGCTGCGGAGAAACCACGCTGCGGATTTGTCCGCCGCTCATTGTCAGCGAGCAGGAAGCCATGGTGGCGCTGGACATTCTGGAGGAAGCGGTCACGCTGGCGGAAAAGGAATACCAGCACGCCTGAGCCGGTGTGCGCGCGGCTTTGCAGGCGAAAAGATGGGGCTGGAAGATTGGGGCAAATGCCCCGTTCCGCCAGCCCTCTCTTTTCTCCCCGACAACCTGTCCCTGGCGTCGTCCTGCGTTACAACACTTTATCCTCGATGCGCATATTGGCGAGCTCCGAAGTCCGATGCGCGGCCCGTTCGAGATTCTGCACCATCTCCTGCGTGGCCAGGTGCTGCTCCTCGGCAGCGGAGGCCATCTGCTGCGAGAGTCCCGACAGTTCCTCGGTGTGACTGGAGATCTGGTCAATCGCCCGAATGGCGGTGGCAACATCCACGCCGATGGCGGTCACCTTGGACTGAATTTCAGCCGTGGCATTGGCCGTCTGCTCGGCCAGCTTTCTCACCTCGCCGGCCACCACGGCAAAGCCCTTGCCATGCGCGCCCGCGCGGGCCGCCTCGATATTCGCATTCAGCGCCAGCACGCTGGTCTGCGTGGCGATGGAGGCAATCAGCCCCGCTACCTTGGCCACGCCGCTGCTGG
The DNA here is from genome assembly GCA_049522175.1 of Occallatibacter sp. Lineage (GTDB taxonomy): Bacteria > Acidobacteriota > Terriglobia > Terriglobales > Acidobacteriaceae > Telmatobacter. Next base: position 117,744 of record JBEKOC010000004.1, read on the forward strand.
ATATTTTGAGGCTCTCAATGGCCGATTTGCTTTCCGCGCTGGCGATGCGCGACTTCTCCGCCGCCTGCGATACGTTCACCGCGTTTTTGGCAATCTCGGCGATGCTGGACTCGATTTCATGGGTGGCCGTGGCCGCCATCTGCAGGTTGCCGTTCAGGTGCTCGATGTCGTTGCGCTGCGCCTCCTGCGCCATCCGCAGCGCTTCAATCTTTTCCTGGGTACTGACGCCCCAGATAACCACCGCGCCGATATACTTGCCGCGCTGGTCGATCATCGGTTCAACCTGCAGATCGAGCTTGAGCGGCCCCAGACGGATGGTCGCCTTATGGGGAAGTTGATGGACGCCCTGATGTTGTTTGGCGCCCAGAATCCGGTCAATATTCGGCGGAGACTTGTGAAAGATGTGGATTGAGTTGCCCACAATCTTGTCAACCGGCACGGGAAGATACTGCTGAAGCATGAGCAGGGTCTTGCGCGACGAACGGTTGAGATAGCGCAGAATCAGTTCCCGGTCGCAGAACATGGCGTTGACCGGCAGAGCGTCCAGCGCATATTCAAAGCTGCGATCTGCCTCTGCCTGGGGCAGGATTTCCACCGGAGCCCCGAGACCCATCGAAACCGGCGGCGCATGCGTGCTGTGCCGCGATAATAGACCGTCGAGCAAGCCGTGAGCCATAACCAGCCTTCTCCTGCAAGCTTTAGTCTCGCTTATTTCAACTGCGGCCAGGCACGCGGAACGCGGACAATCTACGGCTATTCAGGAAGACTTCCCGGAGGTGAACTGGCTGGTTCCACTTTGGCAAAACAGAGAATTATCCCCGTTATGCAGCCCAAAGGCGCACGGTAACTTGAGCAGGCGTGGCTCTGCCAGCCGCAAGCCGGATTTGCTCCTTTTGCTCATACGGCGAGAGAATGGAATACGATGGGATGGTTCAAGCAGATACGGATCGGCTGCGAGGAGCGCGCGCTGGCCGGCCTGGAATGGGTAGCGCGCCGGCGAGGACATGCTGAAGCTCCACCCATTCACCTGGCTACCGGCATCGAAGGCGAGAACGCGGCCTTTTTCCACCTGCGCCGCAAGGGTTATACCGTGGTGGCGCGGCGCTGGTCATCGGGCGATCTGCCCGGCGATGTGGACCTGATTGCCTGGCAGGGGCCGATGCTGTGTTTTGTCGAAGTGAAGACGCGCACCGCCCGCGACGCCAGTCCGGCAGAGATCGCCGTCGACTCCCACAAACGCACCACCCTTCGCCGCCTGGCACGCCAGTATGTTCGCCAGTTGCCCCAGGAGACAGCCCCGCCGGTGCGTTTCGACGTGCTCAGCGTCTACCTTGTACCGGGCGAAAAGAAGGAATTTCAGCACTTTGAAGGCGCGTTTGGATGGAGTGAGCGGGAGGGTTACGAGCGGTATTAGGCTATTGGTCTCAAGAAATACTCGGCTACCAATCCGCAGCGCCTATCCCTTTGCGTCCTCGAACTCCTCATGCCAGGCCATCTGAATAGCCTCCAGACGGGCCTCGTTCGACTTGGCTGGATCGTCGGTAAAACCTTCCAGTTCCGTCACGAAGCGGTGCAAATCAGTAAAACGTACCGTCAGCGGGTCCAGGCCGGGAAATTTTTCATATAGTTGAATGCCGATTTCCTCGGCGTCGGTCCACAGAATCTCGCGTGGCATGTATTTCTCTCCTAATGAAGGGGACCGATCTCCCACCCTAGCCGCAAAAACAAGAACGCGGCGAGGGTGGGGCAGCCGGATCTACTTCTCCTCGGCCAGGGTCAAAGGCTTGCCCTCGGTGACGTAGTTGCGGTTCCATGCAGGTATCTCAACTACATAGTCGCCGGGACGGGTGATGACGGCCTGACAGCCCAGCCGCGAATTTAACTGTTGGTCGGCGGCCATGTCGAGCCGGTCCAGCTCGTCGTCGTCAGCCGGGGTGAGACCGCTCTCGCCCGCCTTGATCAGCACATGGCAAGTGGAGCAGGCGCAGACGCCGCCGCAGGCGTGATCGAGAAAGACGCCGTGGTTCTCCGCCACGTCGAGAAAGGACATCGGCTTGCCGTGATGCTCATAGGGCAGTGCGCCAAACTCGAACTCCACCGTTTTGCCCTCGGGCAAAAAGGTGACGCGCACCAACTTATCGGCGGGAATGTTTTTTTCGCGTGGTTCGCTCATAGATTCAAACTCCTCGTGCGTGCCGCTCTACTTGAACTCCGCCGGCGCCATGGCGTGCGGCGCTGTGACGGTCTCGGCCAGTTCCTCGCCGGCGGCGTTCATGGTCTTGCCGCGCAGGGCGCTAGAGACGGCAGCCTCCATCATCAACTCCGCAAAGCGGCGCGTGGCGTGGTCGAGAATCAGCGTTGCTTCGCGGATTGCGGCGGAGTCCTCGGTCTTTTTGGCTTTGATCAGGTAATCGCTGGCCAGCTTGATGGCTGTCTTCTCGTCGCTTGTCAACTGATTCCACGCCGGATTCTTTGGCGCGCGCTCCACCGCCGCCAGAATCGTCTCTGCTTCGTTGCGCGCCTCAATCAGCAATCGCTTGGCAAAATCCGCCTCGGCGTTGTCGAAGGAATCCAGAATCATGCTCTCGACCTGCTCATCGGTCAGGCCATAGGTTGGTTTCACTTCAATCTGCGCGGCCATTCCACTGCGCTGCTCGCGTGCGGTCACGTTCAAGATGCCGTCGGCGTCGATGAGGAATTTCACTTCGATGCGCGGCAATCCGGCGCTCATTGGCGGAATGCCTTTGAGGTCGAACCGTGCTAATGACCGGCAATCGGCGGCCAATTCGCGCTCGCCCTGGACGACGTGAATGGCGACGTTGGTCTGGCCATCCACTCCGGTGGTGAAGTGCTCGGTGGCCGAGGCGGGAATGGTCGAGTTGCGCTGGATAATCCGCGCTACCGTTCCGCCCAGCGCCTCGATGCCCAGCGAGAGCGGTGTTACGTCGAGCAGCAGCATCTCCTCAGTGGACTTGGATGAGCCCGCCAGAATGCCGGCCTGCACCGCCGCTCCCAGCGCAACGACCTCGTCGGGATTTAGTTCCGTGTGCGGGCGTTTGCCGCGCGCGGTGAGGTGAAATAGTTCATCGACGAGTTGGCGCACCGCGGGGATGCGCGTGGAGCCGCCCACCAGCACCACTTCGTCAATCTGCTCGGGAGTAATGCCGGCGTCGGCCAGCGCCTGTTTGCAAGGCGCAACCGTGCGCTTGAGCACCGGCTCAATCAGCAGCTCGAAGGCTGCGCGCGGAATCTCCCGCTGGTAGCGGTCGCCGTTGGGCAACTCAATGTCGAAATGCGCCTTCGGCTCTGAGGAGAGGAGAATCTTGGCCTCGATGGCGGCTTTGCGCACGGCCTGCACCGCGCCCGGATGCAGCCGCAGATCGACGCCGTGCTCGGCGTGAATCTCGTTGAGCGCGATGGCCAGCAGCAGGTTATCAATGTCGTCGCCGCCCAGGTGCGTGTCGCCGTTGGTGGACTGCACCTCGAAGATGCCGTCGCGCAGCTTGAGAATCGAAATGTCAAATGTTCCGCCGCCCAGATCGTAAACCGCAATCGTTCCCGCCTTGGCGCGATCCAGCCCATAGGCCAGCGCCGCCGCAGTGGGCTCGTTGACCAGCCGCAGCACATCGAGGCCGGCCATGCGGCCCGCGTCTTTCGTGGCCTGGCGCTGCGCGTCGTTGAAGTAGGCCGGCACGGTGATGACCGCCTGGGTGACCGGTGCGGAGAAGAATCGCTCGGCGTTGCGCTTGAGCTGGCGGAGTACGTAGGCCGAGATCTCCGGCGGCGTGAAGCGCAGTTCGCCCAGTTGAATACGGGGAACTTCACCTGCTTCCGTGTCACTGGCCAGGCGAAAGGGAAACAGCTTGAGCTCCTCTTGAATCTCATCGAGACCGCGGCCCATCAGCCGCTTGACGGAGTAGATGACGCGCTCCGGCGTCTGGATAAGCGCCTTGCGCGCGCTGTTGCCCACGGTAACCGTGGGACGGTAGCCGCCTGCCGGAACGGGAACCGGGATTGGATCGAGCGCCACCACCGACGGCACCAGGTTCAAGCCGTCCGCGCCGGGAATCACCACCGGCGTGTCGCCCTCCATGTAGGCGACCAGGGAGTTGGTGGTTCCCAGATCAATTCCGACTACGCGTCCATCCGCCATTTGTTCCTTTAAGCTCCCAAAACTTCGTTTACGTCGCGAACCAGGTTGCTGAGGTAGCGCCGGCGGTCGAGCAGCGCCACCATCCGCCGCTGCGCAGCCGCGCGCGCCCCCGCGTCGCCCTCGTCCCACAAGTTCCACTCGCCGCGCAGATCCTCATCCACGGCTTCCAGCAGCAGGTCGAACTTCCTCTTCGCCTGCTCCAGGCTGACGTGTAGCGCCGGATCTTCTTCGCCTGATGCATGCGCCGCGCGCATCTCTTCCAGCTGCATGTTCAGCTCGAAGACCTCTTCCAGCAAGTCGGCGGGCGCGCCTGAGCTCTTTCCCTCTTTGCGCTCGTCATCGGCGGCCAGCTTCGCTCCCAGCAGCTTGAGCAGATATTCGGTGCGGCGCAGAGGGTCTTTGAGGGTTCGATAAGCGTCGTTGAGCAGGGCAGTATCGGCCAGGCTCCACTGCTTTTCGTTTTCCAAAGCGCGGGCAAAGCGGTCGGGATGCAATTTGCGGCTCAGGCGGTGGAACTCGTGCTCCAGTGCGGACAAATCCAGATTGAGTCGAGGTTCTAATCCAAAAACCGAGAAAAAGTCGCCGCCCGGCGGAGGTTGAATCTTGCTGCAATGCGGGCAGAAGAGCGTGGAGTCGTTGTGGCCGATGGAGCACGACCAACAGGCTACGGGAACCGCGGAATCGAGAACCTTGAACATAATTTTCACACTTACTGTCTTGCTAAAACTGCCTTGGGAGTAACCGGAGTTGGAATCGGCTTGATATCCGCTGCCGGTGACTCGATGGTCATCTGAATGATGGTGTCGATCGCGCCCGCGTTTCCGCTCAGAGTGACTTCCACTCCGGAATCGCTCTGCTTGCAGGAAGCCCCGCCGCCGGTGAGCGAAAAGCAGTCCAGAATCCTGGCTGGGAGCGCCGGCAGCGTAAGCGTTGTGCCGGTAAGGTTGAGGATATGCAGATAAATCGTCTTATCACGATAGGTTGAAACCCCAAAATCTCCCGGCAGGTAAGGGCCTCCGCGCGTGGCGTAGATGCTGTCACCATATTGATGGAGCCATTCCCCCATCTCGCGCAATCGCGCCGCGTGTGCCGGATCAATTTGTCCATCCGGCTGCGGGCCAACATTGAGCAGGAAATTTCCGTCGCGTCCGACGGCGGAGACCAGCAGGCGAATGAGGGAATCCAGAGATTTGATCTTTGCGCCGGGCACGTATCCCCACGCCCCTTCGGTCAGGGTTGTACAAAGCTCCCATGGATACTGGTTATCAAAATCGCCCAGCGCCCGGTCGCCTTCACGAGACTTAAAATCCGCCGGGGCGTCAGTCCGGTTGTTGATGATGATGGAGGGCTGAAGTTTTCTCAGATTGTTGACGGCTTCATCGTCCTGCCAGTTGAATGAGCCGGTATAGCGCTCACCCTTGGGGCGGCCGTGCCATCCGCCCTTGAAGCTGACCCCGCCGAAACCCAGCCAGTCGCCGCCGCCGCCGTCAAACCAGAGAATGTCGAGCTTGCCATAGTGAGAGGCCAGCTCGTTCAGTTGGCGATGATACTGTTCGCGCAACTGCTCGGCGTTCGGTTTATAGATGCCCGGAAAAAAGAAGCCGGGATAGCGCCAGTCAAGCGGCGAGTAATACAGGCCCACACGCAACCCGGCCTTGCGCACCGCCGTTACATAGTCGGCAACAAAGTCGTGATGCGCGGCCGATTTCATGGCCGTGAAATTGCTCTCCGGATCGTCGAAGAGCGCAAACCCATCATGATGGCGGGCAGTAAGCACGGTGTACTTCATGCCAGCCGCTTTGGCCAGAGCAGCCCATGCATCGGGATCGAAGTTGTCGGGATGAAACTGGTCCGCGAGTTTGGCATACTCGTCGACGGGAATCTGCTCCTGCCACTGAACCCACTCGCCACGGCCGGGGATGGAGTAGACACCCCAGTGCATGAAGAGACCGAATTTGGCGTCGCGCCACCAGGCAATGCGCGCCGCCGCATCCTTGTCAGAAACCATGGGCGCCCATTGTGCCCGCGCAAACGATGATGCGGTAAAAATTGCCAATAAGATGCAAATAAATTTCGTGCCACGAACAATCCTGTTCATCTTTCCTCCAGGATTACGCAAATCTCTACGCCGAAAACGACGAGCCGCAGCCGCAGGAGCGCGTGGAGTTGGGGTTGATGAAGTTGAAGCCTTGACGCATCAGCGTCTCCTCATAGTCCAGCGTCATGCCGTGCAGGTAGAGAAACGATTTGGGATCGACGAAGACCCTCACGCCGTCGAACTCGAAGATGCGGTCGCGCTCGCGGGGCTTGGAGTCGAATTTGATGGAATAGGAAAGCCCCGAGCATCCGCCGCCCATCACACCCAGGCGCAGCCCGCCCTCCGTGGGCGAGATGCCTTCCTTGGCCATGGCGATGCGAATGCGCTTGATGGCTTTTTCGGTAATTTGCAAACCTTGCGGCGTCGCTTCTGTTGCCGCCGAAGGTGGCGTCTGCCGCGCCGCAGGTGCCTGCGGATGCGCCGCGAGTGTCTCTTGCGACGGTTTTGTTTCGATAGTCACGGTGTTCGACATAATTGCCTCTTTGTTACCGCGAAGCCGCGACGGTTGCAGTCTCGGCCGCCTCCGCCGCGTTGCCGTTCTTTTTCTTCCAGTCGCCGATGGCTGCGCGAATTGCGTCCTCGGCCAACACCGAGCAGTGAATCTTCACCGGAGGCAGCGAGAGCTCTTTCACAATGTCGGTGTTCTTGATGCCCAGAGCATCGTCCACGGTGCGGCCCTTGATCCATTCCGTGGCCAGCGATGAACTGGCAATCGCCGAGCCGCAGCCAAAGGTCTTGAACTTGGCCTCTTCAATCACCTGCGTCGTGGGGTTCACGCGGATTTGCAGCCGCATCACGTCGCCGCACTCCGGCGCGCCCACCAGGCCCGTGCCGACCTCTGTCGATGCCTTGTCCAGTTGGCCCACGTTGCGCGGGTTGTTGTAGTGGTCAATCACCTTATCACTGTATGCCATGTTATTGCTCCTTTGCGGGGGGAAGCCGCGGTAAAACAGTTGTCAGTGGTCAGTTTTCAGTGATCAGATTTCCATCTCGGGTCCTTGGTGCTGACCACTGACCACTCGCTTTTGTGCGTTGCCCACTTAAGAAATTCTCTGTGGTTCGCGCTTAAGCGAGCCGCGTACAAGCAAGATGAGAAAAATGAAAACCAGTGGAGAAACGCTTGCCAGCCAAGGATGGCTCATCATGCAGGCCCAAACGCGCCCTCCATTTGCGAAGCGCAATGTAAGCGTGATGAGAAAGACTGCAATCGATGCCATCCCAATGAGAAAAATGTTCTTTCCTGTCATGATCGTTCCCTCACATCAATGCGCCGCCCACTGAATCTTGGTCAGGTCGATGCCGTCCTTCACCATCTCGTAGAGCGGGGAAAGCTGGCGCAGATGCCGGACGACCTCGATGACCTTGTCAGCGACATAATCAACTTCAGCCTGCGTGTTGAAGCGGCCCAGCCCAAAACGAATCGAGCTGTGCGCCACATCGTCGCCCAGTCCCAGCGCCTTCAAAACGTATGATGGCTCCAGAGTGGCCGAGGTACAGGCCGAGCCGCTGGAAACCGCAACGTCGTTGATGCCCATCAGCAACGACTCGCCTTCTACATAGACAAAACTCACGTTCAGGTTGCCGGGCAGTCGATGCTCCATGGAGCCGTTCACGTGAATGTAGTCGAGATTCGCTTCGAGCTTGTTCTTGAGCCGGTCGCGCAGGTCTTGCAGACGGCTGCCCTCTTCCTGCATTTCTGCCTGGGCGATCTCGCAGGCCTTGCCCAGGCCGACGATGCCGGGGACGTTCAGCGTGCCGGACCTCATGCCGCGCTCGTGGCCACCGCCGTCAATCTGCGCCGCAATCTGCACCCGCGGATTGCGCCGCCGCACGTAGAGCGCGCCCACGCCCTTGGGCCCGTATAGCTTGTGTGCGGAGATCGAGAGCACGTCGATGTTGTCGGCGATCACGTCGATGGGAACCTTGCCCACCGCCTGCACCGCGTCGGTGTGGAAGAGCACGCCCTTCTCATGGCAGAGCTTGCCGATTTCGGCAACCGGTTGCAGCACGCCGATTTCGTTGTTGGCCGCCATGATGGTGACCAGAATTGTCTTATCGTCGATGGCCCGCCGCAGGTCGTCCAGATCGATCAGCCCATCAGCCTTCACTGGCAAATAGGTGACTCGATAGCCGTGCTTCTCCAGCCGCTTGCAGGTGTCCAGCACGGCCTTGTGCTCGGTGACCTGGGTGATGATGTGGTTGCCGCGCTCGCGATACATCTCGGCGATGCCCTTGATGGCCAGGTTGTCGCTCTCGGTGGCGCCGCTGGTGAAGATGATCTCCTTGGCCGTTGCGCCGATGAGCCGCGCAATCTGCTCGCGTGCCGTCTCCACGGCCTGCTCGGCCTCCCATCCAAAGGAGTGGTTGCGGCTGGCCGCGTTGCCGAACTTGGTGGTGAAGTAGGGCATCATCGCTTCCAGAACCCTCGGGTCCAGCGGCGAGGTGGCGTGGTTATCCATATAGATTGGCAGGTGTACGCCCTTTGGCACTTCTACCTGGCTGGCAAATGTACTCATATTCGTCTCCATCCTCATCTGTCTTTGGGTGCCCCACCCTCACCGCGTTTTTGTTTTTGCGGCTAGGGTGGGAAATCACAAATCCAACAAATCCATTACAACTTCAATGCAACCAGCTCTTGAGCCTCGCGTTCACGCGCCGCAGGTTGCTCGTGCTCCGTCAGATCCTGAATGCTGATGCTCTTCAGGACTCCGGCAATGGTCTCGTTCACCCGCGCCAGCGGCTCCTTGATGGTGCAGCTCGACCCCAGCTCGCAGCCGGTTTTGCCCTTGGTGCAGGAGGTGATAAAAAACGGTCCGTCAATGGCCAGAATGACCTCGTAAGCCGAAATCGAGCGCGCTTCCCGGGCCAGCGCGTAGCCGCCATTCATGCCGGCGGTCGAGCGCAACAGCCCGGATTTGGTCAACTGTTGCAATATCTTGGCCAGCAGTTGGGCCGGAATCCCGTAGGCGTCCGCCACATCTTTGGCGCTGAGCGCAGGCGTTTCCGGGTGCTCGGCCAGGTACTTGAGCGCCATCAGGCCGTAATCCGCTTTTTTGGTCAACTTCAACATGGAATATCCGACTTCTTAGGTCCGTATTCAGTATACGACCATTTACGTCGGGATTACAAGCCCCTTCCAAAATTGCCATTGCTCAGGTGTGACAAATGTCATATCAAAGTGGTTATTCGCATCACGAGACAGGCTCACCGTAACGGATGATTGTGGAAACTCAAAAGCGAAATGTTCCCACGCTGACCCATTAAGCAAGGACCCGGCATCATGCCGGCGCCGGCCCGAAGTTGCAACTCTGACCTTGCGTAACCGGCTCAAAATCCAGGACTTCTGGAGAATTTAAGCCGAATGGGAGGTTGCGATGAAACGCTATGCTTCTTGGTTGATTCTGGTTGCCCTGCTGTTCATGGTTTCGGTTCTGATCGCAGCCAACGGGAACGCCCAGGCGAAATACAAGGTTGTGGAAGTGAAGCACCTGACTGTGGCTGACGGCGTATCCGTGACGGACAAATATCTGAACGACTCATACGACTATATGCGCGAGGGCCTGGCCAAGACGGGCATCTTCGAGACGGTGGTCGAGGATGGCGGCGCGATTTCCGATGCTGATGCGGCCAACGCGGTCGTGCTGGAATGCAAGATCATCAAATACCGCGGCAACGCATACAAGACTATGTCAGGACCTTACGTAAAAGTCGAGGTTACGCTGTCGAATCGCGGAGATCATCAGTTGATTAAGCAGTTCACCTCCGACGAGATCCCGCTCAATGTCAGCAACAAAGCCAAAAATACCGGGCGCTTCCTGACGTCCGAAATCAAGCACAAACTGAAGTAAATCCAGGCCCGCTGGCCGGAAAAATCACCGGTGGAACAAAAAATTTAACAAAATCTGTTTTCAAATCAGGGAAAATGCCGATACAATTTGGCGGGAAGAGTACTTTTTCCACCAATACCACGACCGATGGCAACCGCCTGTAAACACCCCAGGGTACGCATCGTTTCCCGGCACGATGACACCGAATATGTCGAGTGCCAGGATTGTGGCGAGGTCTTTGACTCCGAAGAGTTTCGCGACATGGAGATTGAAGAGACCGCCGAACCAGAACCCAGCCTGGAAGACTCCTAGGGCCTGTTAACAGGCCCTAAGCACAGCATCGTACCCTGGCTCATTGGGGCACTGAATAGGTTGCGCGCCAGCTTGCGAGGCTGGAGATGCGTTAGAGCTTGGCCTGCTTACTTGCCGTTGTGGCCATTGGCGCCGTTGCCGTTGGCGCCCACGCGCCTGGCCGCGATCCAGGAGTAATGCAGCCCTGACGCAATGGCGAGCGCCATGGTGGCCCAAAACGCCCATTGCTCGAAGATAGCTACCCAGCGGATTGTGACGTGATGATCCAACAACATGGCTTGCACCATCACGGTAGCTACCGCGGCTATCTGCGCCAGGGTGCTGGCTTTGCCAACGAGGCTGGGGCGGAACTCCCGCCTGCCCGTGGCCGCAAACAGAATCGCCGCCACCACCAAGATGCCCACATCCCTGCCCAGAACCATCGCCGTAACCCGCGCCGGAATCAGCCCTTTGTAGGTGAATACGAGGAAAAGCGTGCTGAGCAGCAGCTTGTCGGCCACCGGGTCAAGGTACTGGCCCAGCATGGTGTGCTGCTTCAGCACGCGAGCCAGCAAGCCGTCCAGCGCATCGGTAAGACCTGCGGCAAAAAAGAGGCCAAAACCAATCGCATAGTGGTTGTCCAGAATGGCGGCCACCAGAAGCGGCGCCAGGCAGATGCGCGACAGCGTGAGCAGGTTGGGGGTGGTGCGGAATCGGTTTAATCGTACGTTCGCAGCATCTGGCATAAAGGTTTCAAGACAACAAACAACGATGGTACAGCATGGAGGGCGCCGCCTGCCCAACTTTTCCCGTCGCCCGGTTCCTGATAGACTACCTGAAGTTGCATTGCAGGCGCGTAGCTCAGTTGGTTAGAGCGCTTCCTTGACACGGAAGAGGTCGCTGGTTCGAGTCCAGTCGTGCCTACCAAGATTTGATTTAGAGACATCCGAAGACATCCAGTAAGGAACAATAAACCGCTGATAAATCAGCGGTTTATTGTGTTTTTACGTCCAGAGGCGTATCGTGGAAGCCATGCTCCCGTGGGGGTATAGATGGGGGTAGATTTTCCGCGAGTGGGGGTATTTCCACTTTCGGGTATTTGGGAGGGATTCCTGATGGCGCTCACTGATACCGAAATCCGGCGCTCCAAGCCCGGAGACAAGCCCTTCAAACTGTCAGACGGCGGCGGACTTCACCTGATGGTCACTCCGTCTGGCGGCAAGCTCTGGCGCTGGAAGTACCGCTTCGAGGGCGCGGAAAAGCTGATGGCGCTGGGTCGCTATCCCGAAATCTCGCTGGCCGAGGTTCGCGAACGCCGCGACGCTGCCCGGAAGCGGCTAGCCAATGGCATCGATCCGATGGCCGAGCGCAAAGCCGAAAAGACCGCTGTCATGGTCGCCACGGAGTACACCTTCGAGAAGATTGCCGAGCAATGGCTGGAGCATTGGCGGGGAAACAAGAGCGCCCGTCACGCGGCGACGACCAGGAACCGGCTCCGGGCGAACGTCTACCCCGTTCTTGGGTCGCGACCCATTGCCGAGATTGAGCCGACGGAGTTGGTCGAGCTGGCCAAGGGGATTGAAACCCGTGGGGCCTCCGACATGGCCAAGCGGATTCTCCAGATTGTCGGCATGGTGCTGCGCTACGCCGTTGCGCACGGCTACAGCAAACGGAACCCAGCATCAGAAATTCGTCCCTCGGACATTCTCAAGCCGACCCGCAAAAAGAACATGGCCCGCATCGACGCCAAGGAGTTGCCTACCCTTTTGCGGTCAATTGAACTGTACCAAGGGACGCATCTGACCCGGCTGGCCATGAAAATGATGGCGCAGACCTTCGTTCGGACAAGCGAACTGATTTGCGCGCGATGGGATGAGTTTGACCTGGAAGCGAATCGCTGGACGATTCCGGCGGAGCGGATGAAGATGAAGACGCCGCACATTGTCGCGCTTTCCCGGCAGACGATGGAGGTTCTTGAGCTTTTGCGCGATCTGTCCGGTTCCGAAGAACTGCTTTTTCCCGGCGAGCAAGACCGGAAAAAGCCCATGTCAAACATGACGATCTTGAAGGCGCTGGAGCGCATGGGCTACAAAGGCCGCATGACCGGCCACGGCTTCAGGGGTCTGGCGTCCACCATCCTGCATGAGCAGGGGTACAACCATGAGCATATAGAGCTACAACTCGCCCACGCGCCGCGCAACGAGGTGAGTGCCGCCTACAATCACGCTCTATATTTGGAGCCACGCGCCAGGATGATGCAGGAATGGGCGGATTTTCTGGAACGTACCCAGCGCGGCGGCAAGGTGTTGCCGTTTTGCGGAACAGCGGCATAGGCATCCAGTCAATTCGGCCGACAGAGAACCAGGGACGCGCTGCAATCCAATCCCGGATGGGGGCCAATCTCAAATCCCGCGCCGGACGTCATCTCGCCGACGAACGATTCACTCCAGCTCTCTGGCCGCAGAGTTCCCGGCTGGCCTCTATCTGGCCTGCAATCCACTCCTCGACCTCGGTTTCAATCCAGCCGACAGCCCTGGCTCCAAGCGACACCGGCCTTGGGAACTTCCCTTCGGTGACTCGCTGATAGACCGTGCTGCGTGAAAGGCCAGTGCGATCCAATACAATCGGCAGTCTCAAAATCTTTCTCGGCATACGATTCCCTCATTGGTTGAGTTGAATTTGAATTTCGCACGGTTTACCAAATCCACAGAGCAGAGTCGCTGCCGAATTTGCCTCCAAACCAGCCGTGGAAACTTTGCTCCTCTGGAACCCACTGTCTGACTTTTCCCCGAAATGCCCTGCACGGTTATGTTGTTGTCTGGAATAGCGTCCGGCCTGTTCGCAAAAAGGACGTTGTGCAAGTTGTCACTCGGCGGGAACATCATTGCAGCCCTCATCAGCGACGAGTTGAGCACATCGGAGGAACCACCATTCGAATTCCGCAGAGTGCCCTGGTGTTGCAGAGTCTCAAGCCCTACCCCGCCAGCACCGCCCGTCACAAAGAGTATTCGCTCCATACATCGCATCCTTCTTACAGCGTCACGTCCGGCTTCATCACAAAAGTTCCACGTGTCTGCGAGGCGCTTGTTGAGCTTTGCGGCCTCTCTTTCCGTGCCCTTACCGAAGCCTCCTCAACTGGCCCACTCAATTTCGCCATGTACCCCGAGAGAGCAGTTGGACTGATCTTTATCCCCTTCTCTCCCAATAGATGAGTCAGCATAGTCAGCGAATAGCCTTTTCTCCGCAACTCCACGAGAAGAGGCAACAGCGTCCGTATCACCGCCCCCATCATGAACGAAGCGGGTTGCGGCACGGGTTCTGACGTTTTCTGAGTCAACAACATACGCGCATCCTCAACAATCTCCGAAGAAAACACCTGCACTTTACGAGGCCCCGCTGTTCCCATCGCTCTTCCTCCTCATAACCATACTTTATCAATATACACTAGATAATACATCAGTCGAAGTCGATAGAGACGTTCTATTGTATATTTGTGTTAAGCAGATATGGAAGCGGAAATTGGGTTTGGAACGAAAAGCTGGTGGTTAAAGGGTGAAATGCAGGAATGCTAAACACTGTACGGCAAGGTAGGCGCTGTCCGGACAAAACCCCTGCGGGGTTTCGTCCAGCCACCACCATTTCTCCAATCCGCCTTCGGCTACTCGGAGAAATGGTTGCGCATCTTGCTCAGGGCTACGCCCCGAGACCCCACAGAATCGGAGATGACATTGACAAATCCCACAAGAACAAAGGGCACCAATTCGCGAATCGAAATCCGCATCACGGAAGATGAGAAAGCCATCCTCAGAGACCAGGCCAACAGTGCGAGCCTGACGATGAGCGAGTATGTCCGGCGGAGTGCACTGGGCAAGCGAATCATTTCCACGATGGACCAGAAGGCTGCTGGGGAACTTGCAAGACTCGGTGGACTCCAGAAGCATCTACTCTCGCAGATCAAAGGTCTCCCGGATGAGGAAGGTCTGCGCAAAGGACTGAATTCTACATTGTTGGCTGTTCAAAACGCATTGAGAGCGCTCAAGACGGACACGGTGAAGTGAAGATGATTGCCAAAATGCAGCCAGCGAGAAAGCACTCCAGCAGCTTCAAACGGCTTCAGGAATACCTTACGAAAGAGCGTGATGCCGACACTGGAGAACTTCTGTTGCGAGGAGATGTAGTCATGTCGAAGAATCTTCTCGGCTTCGACACAGCGGCGATGGAGATGCAAGGGGTTGCATCTCTCAATAATCGCTGCAAGGATGCTGTCTGCCATTACGAACTGGCATGGCCTCCTGGTGAGCGTCCGACTCGACCGCAATGGGTAGATTGCGCGCTGCACACGATGAGGGCGCTCGGATATGAAGGCCATCAATTCATGATCGTTGCACATGACGACAAAAAGCATTTTCACATCCACATCATGCTCAACAAGGTTCACATGGAGACCCTGAGGGCGCATACGCCATATCGCGATTGGTTCACTCTCGATGCCGCAGTGCGCTTCCATGAAGCGAAACATGGCTGGACACACACGCCGGGTCCGATGCGATGGGATGAGGAATCAAAAAAGGCTGTACTGCAATCGAGGTCCGAGCGCAATGCGTCTCTATCTGTCCAACAACATCCGACCGGAGCCGCTGCACAATTTGAGCATTACCAGGATCAGGAATCATTCCAAACCTATGTGCGGCGGGAGATTGCTCCGCGCGTTTGCACACTGCTTACCCGGCGGAATGCCACGTGGGATGATCTGCATCGCCTTCTCTCGAAGGCTCATCTCCGGCTAGAGAAAGGTGAGTCGGGCGGATATACAGTCCTCGCAGTTGACCATGACATCCGGGTGAAAACATCCGATGTGTTCCGCAACAACTTTGCAGGAAGAATCAACCGGCAGAACACTGAGGCGGCACTTGGTCCGTGGACACCGGCCTCAACATCCGGCTATGAAGCCGATCAACATGTCGCACAACATAGCGTTCAACATGATGCTCGTAATAGCGCACTGAGAGAAGAACGGAAAGCACAGCGACACGCCGAACGTAGCTCTCTGATGGCCGATTATAACCAATATCGGAACCAGCAACGGGCAGTATGCAAGGGCCTCACAGCAGAGGGCAGAGAGGCGCGTCAACAACTAATGGTGTCGCTCAGGCAGCAGAAGAAGGAAATTCGCGCATCTGCTCATTCATGGCCAGACAAGAAGGCCTTGCTCTCCCAGGCGGCGGCGCAATCCGTTCTCGAAGTTAGCGCCCTGAAACTCGCTATTCAACCACGGCGGCAGGAGGCATTTCCGAAGAATCTTCGCCAATGGGTTGCGGACAGGGCCAGTAAGGGAGATGCGCGGGCGGCCGCACAACTTCGAGGATGGCGTTATGCGGACCAACGAAATCAACGGCGGCTCGATGCGACCCTGGAACCAAGCGCACTGCATATTGGACCTCAGCCTGCGGGCAATGAGAAATCCGACTGGGCAGACATTGTGCAGCAAAGACTTTCGACGCAACAGAGGGAACAGAATCTTGCCAAACAGATCGCCACGACGCGAATCTGGACAATCAACCGGATGACGGGCGATGTGTCGTACATGCTCAATGGGAAGGTTTCGGTCATCGACCGTGGACGCATCGTTACCGTTCTCAACCAGGATGAAGCCGCAATCGTCTTCGGGCTGGAGATGGCCGTCCAAAAATATGGATCGCGAATTGCCTGTACCGGAACAGAGCAATGGAAGCGGATGGTCACAATGACTGCGGTGAAGCACGGTATCTTCGCCCAATTCACAGACCCGGAGATGCAAGGCGCCCTCCACCAGCAACAACTCTTTGCAAATCCTCTTCAAGTCCGCGCCGCGCGCCTCCATTCGATTGAAATCAGGCTCCGAACAGAGGAAGCCAACGACTTAATCTTCACCGACGAAGCAGATGCGCGCCTGCTCCTCTCCAGTCTTCAGCCAGCCGCTCAGGCACAGCAATTGGTCGAGATTCTGAAGGCGTCTCAACAGCCGGAACCGAAGGCGAATGTCGGCGGCAATCTGACAATCGCTTTACTCAAAACTTCCACGGGCCAACAGACATTCAGAGTATCGATTCACGAGGGGAAGCGGCAAGAGATTATCGATCAAGTTACTCAACTCCGGCAGACTGTGTATTCGGCGTCGCGCAATAATGTCAATGTGCGGAGCAATGAAAGAGGGGGTAGATAAACGGGAGACAGAGATACCATAATACAAAGCAAGGCCAGCATTGCAGCAATTCGTTTCATGGGCTTTCTGCTCCCTTCTCGCGAGCGGGCGAGATAGTCATTGAGGGTTCCCCTTGGCGGAATGATCTACAAACCACTTCGTGGCTCGTTGCTGTGCTTGGGACAACTCTTCTGGCGTCAGTTTTTCTGCGGCCCTATCACGGGTCTTCATCCATTCTTCACGCTGTGTCCCATCATTTCCAGAAGATGCAAGGTCCAGCCAGAAATAGGCTTCTGCATAGCTTCGTGGGTTGCCTTGGCCGTTGAAGTACAAGACGCCAAGGTTAAATTGTGCTGTAACATGTCCCTGTTCGGCTGCCTTTCTATACCATATCGCCGCCTGTGTAAAGTCCTGGGGAACTCCGTTCCCGTTGTCATACAGCAAGCCGAGGGCAAATTGCGCTTCAGCATCACCCTGCTCGGCAGCCTTTCGATAAAAGGTAGCAGCCAGTGCATGGCTCTGTATCCGACCTTGGCCTTCCTCGAAGAGCGTGGCAAGCTGGTATTGCGCACGCGCATAACCTTGGTTTGCTGCTTTAAGAAACCAATCCGCAGCCTTCCCGTTGTCCTGCGGAACACCCAAACCACGGAGATAGAGTACACCCATGTCAAACTGCGCAACCTTCTCGCCTTGCTCAGCTGCCTTGCGACACCAGAACTCCGCAAGTGTGAAATCTTGCGGAACATTGATACCGTCTTTTGAAAATCCGTTCAGATAGGCTTCTCCGATGAGTGACTGTGATTTGGCATCACCGTCGTTCGCCTTGGCAAGCAAAACTGGGTTAATGCCCTTGCTTTGCGGCCACGCCCCCGGAAGAGATACCAGCAGCGCCAGGGCTACGCATAAATCAAGGAATCGTGATCTCATATCCATCCTCTCTGCCCCACTTCATCAAGATCATTTCTTTGTTTTCTCCGACTTTTCTATGAACTCTTTCATGTGCTTAGCGCAATCCTCCGCAGTTCTCTGGAGTTGGTTGGCACCCGCCTTGCCTGCTGCATACGCGAACACAACCTGTGAAGAGTGTGGATCAACTATGGCAATGCTTGTGCTGGTCGATCCGAGAGCCGCTAACGCAGCCCCATAGCCGCCGCCGCTACTGCTTCTGGTGGTCACATTGGAATTGTTGACATTATTGTTGTTGACATTAGAGTTGCTGACAACAACCGCAGGCTGACTCGGAGTTGTGTGGTTGACAGTGCTGCGAACGATGTAGTCCGCCTTATCCTTGTCGGCTACAACGACCAAGGGGACGTGCTTCTTCACGATTGCCGCGGCCAGATAGGTTTCATAGCCGTCCATTGGTTCGATGTAGATGGTAGACCCGCTCTTGAGTTGTGGAGCCTGAGCCAGTGCAATTGCAGAGAACGTGAGCAACACAATGGCGAGTACTCGATTCATGAACATTCCCTTTCCTTGCGGCCAATATGCTCAGGACGGCTTGTGAACGCCGTAGCGATTGCCGCTCCGCCAATTGTTGTAGTGGCCGTTCCTGTGATGGGAATTCGTCGCGCCTGGATACTGGCCACCGTGAGAAGCGGTGTGCTTGCCGCCGCCGTAGTACGGGCGACTTGCCGATGAACGCCGCGCCGTGCTGTAGGTTCTTGCGTGTGTCCCGGTTCGATACTTGGGGGTGGCCGCGGAAGCGACACACTGTGAGACCATAATGCAAAGCAAGGTCAGGATAGCGGCAAATCGTTTCATGAAAGTGTGTACGCCCTTCCTTCGAGATGCGAGTGTCATTGAGGATTCGCTTGGACGGGATGGTCCTCAAACCATTTTCGCGCCCTTTCCTGCGTTTGCAACAATACCGTCTTGGTCAAGTGGGAAGCGGCATTGTCACGGTTTTCCGTGAGATGGGGCTGTTTTGCAGATGCAAGGCTATACCAAAAGTAGGCTTCGGCGTAGTCTTGTGGAACTCCCTGTCCATTGTCGTAAAGTATTCCAAGACTGTTCTGCGAATACTCATCCCCTTGTTCGGCTGCTTTCCGATACCAAATAGCTGCCAGAGAGTAATCCTTAGGGAATTCGCCTCCGCCGTCATCCCTGATCCCCCTTTTGCTCCCTCCGGGCGCATCAACAAATTTGATGACTCCGCCGTTACAATACAAATCGCCTAAGTCCCGCTGAGCATAAGCATTCCCAAGATCAGCGGCCCTTCGATACCACGCGGCGGCCTGCGTATAGTCTTGCACTACGCCATTGCCGTAGGCGTATGCCTCTCCGAGCGCAGCTTGTGCATCTGCAGTGGTTCCCTCTATTATCTTCCGAGACCACTCTGGAGATCCTGCGATCTCTCCTTGGCGCAGTTCAGCGGCCTTGCGAAACCAGACAATGGCCTGTGCATAGTCCTGTGGTAAGCCTTGACCTCTGTAGTAAGCAATTCCGAGGTTGTATTGTGAATAAGCATCCCCTTGCTCGGCGGCTTTGCGCCACCAGATGTCAGCCTGCGAATGATCCTGTGGCAAGCCTTGGCCGTTGTCGTACAAAAATGCGAGTTCCTCTTGAGCCCCCATATCGCCTTGCTCAGCGGCCTTACGAAGCCACACGGCCGCTTGCGCGTCGTCTTTGGGTAGTCTGCATACCGTCGATCCGCTTTTGTACATTTCTCCGAGGATGAACTGAGCTTCTACATTGCCGCTTTGTGCAGCAATGAGGCCCCAGCGGCATGACTCCTTCTGATTTCCTAAGTGTGAGTAACTGATTGCGATGCGTTGTTCCGCATCTGCATCTCCAGCTTTCGCCTTTGCAAGCAAGGCGGGGTCGATACCTTTGCTTTGCGCCCATCCGGTGGCAATACATACCAGTATTGCCAAGGCTACCCACAGGTGAATGAATCGCGCCCTTTTCATTTCCGTTCCCTCTGCACTATCTCAGCAAGATCATTTCTTTTGCTTCTCGGACTTTTCAATGAACTCTTTCAGGCTCTTCGCACAAGCCTCCGCTGTTTTCTCGAACTGGTTGGACCCTGCCTTGCCTGCTGAGTAAGCGAATACAATCTGCGAAGATCGCGGATCGACAACGGAAATGCTCACGCTGGTTGATCCGAGGGCGGCATGAGCAGCCCTACGTTCCGCTGCCCTTTGGCTACCCAACTCCCACCCTTGATTCCACGCCTGCTGGTTTGGGCTTTCTCCTTCGTTAACGGTCGCGGTTGCGCTATTGTTGACCACCACGGCAGGAGTACTCGGTGCATTGTGGCTGACGTTGCTTGTGATGATGTAGTCCGCCTTGCTCTTATCGGTAACCACAATCAAAGAGACTTTCTTCTTCACCAGTGCAGCAGCGAGGTAGGTTTCGTATCCGCCCATCGGTTCGATGTAGACGGTTGACCCACTCTTGAGTTGCGGAGCTTGAGCGACCGCAATGGCAGAAAACGTGAGCAGGACAATGGTAAGTATGCGATTCATTTGAGTTTCCTTTCCTTGCTGTGCTGGAGCTCGACATCGGCTAAGGCTGGTAACGCCAGAGGATGTTTTGATAGCCGCCACCGAAGAGCCAGAAATTGCCGTTGTTATCAGTCCAACATGCCGATCCTGCTCCCCCTCCGGGGAAATTGCTCGCGGAGGGAGTGCCTTTCGTACCATAGACTACGGCTGTACCACTCTCGCTAATCCATGTCCACTGATCGGTAGTTGGACTAAACTTCCAAATGTTGCCGTCAAAGAGCCAGAAGTCGCCGCTAGAATCGCTCCAACTTGCAGTTGCGGACTGCTGGAACGAAACCCCCGGCGTCGTGTTAGATGATGCGACGCCAAGCGTGCCGTAGACAGCAGACCCATTTGTTGTGCTGCTCCCATTCATCCAGGCCCATTCCTCGCTTGCCGGGTTAAACTTCCAAAGGTCGTTGAGATAGACGGCCCCTGTCGAGACAATACTCGTGCCTCCAAAAAGCCAGAGGTTGCCGTCCCTATCGATCCAGCCATCAGCACCAAATCTAGCTCCTGGGACATTGTTCGGGGCCGCAACACCTAAGCTGCCGTAGACGGCGGATGCATTGATCGTGCTGCTGCCACTCACCCATGTCCAAGCTTTGGTGGTCGGATTGAACCCCCAGAGATCATTGGAGGCACCATTGGGCAGTTCTCCTCCGAATAGCCAGAGATTGCCGCTAGAGTCGACCCAACTGACCGACCCGTCGCGGGCTCCGGGCGTGTTGCTTATGGAAGGTGTACCCAATGTCCCGTAAATGCCATCTGCGCCGGCAATGTTGCTTCCGCTCTCCCATGTCCATTCCCCGGTTACAAGGTTGAATTCCCAAAGGTCGTTGAGATAGCCGCCGCCACCTGAGCCAGTTGAATCTTCCCCGGTGCCTCCGAAGAGCCAGAAATTACCGCTGCTGTCTGTCCAACTGACAGCGTCAAAACGTCCGCCAGGGAGATTATTCGTTCCAGCCACGCCCTTCGTACCATAGACACCTGGCCAGTAGTATCCGCAAGTCGTCGGGTTGATCCGAGTACATGCATCTGTGTTTCCCCCCATAAATGTCCATTCATTGGTTGAGGGGTTGTATTCCCAGAGATCGTTTGGCGTAGCTGTGCCGCCAACTCCAAGCGCATAACCACTGAAAAGCCAAAAATTCCCGCTCTTATCCATCCAACTGGCCGCGCTACCCCGGCCATCGGGAACGTTGGAAGGGGACGCGACGCCCTTTGTGCCATAGAATCCGACTGCATAGTTCGAGGTACTCCCGTTCATCCACGTCCACGCACCACTCGTGGTCGAGTTGACGACGCTAATGGAGATAGTCCCAGATTTTGTGGAGTCTTGTGATGATTTCGCAGTGATCGTAGCGATTCCTAAACTCGCCGGAGTAAACACTCCAGAAGAGGCAATGGTGCCATCCGATGCGGCCCAGGTAACCGCCGAGCTATACGATCCTGTTCCCTGCACGGTTGCCGTGCAGGTAGAAGTCTGCGTGGTAAGTATAGCGGTCGGAGTGCAGATCACAGACACTGAAGTGATTGTGGACTGAGCGGCCACCGTGACTGTTGCGTTGCCAGACTTGGACGAGTCCTCCGTTGAGGTTGCAGTGATGGTCGCCGTCCCGGCACCAGACGGAGTAAAGACGCCCGCGCTGCTGACCGTGCCAATGCTCGCGGGGCTGACGGACCATGTGATTGATGAACTGTAGTTTCCAGTCCCGCTGACCGTCGGCGTACAGGTTGACGTTTGATTCGTATTGATCGACCCCGGCGAACATGCTACGGCAACAGACGTGATTGCGGGCGTACTGCCCCCGCCGCTGCTACCGCCCGAACCTCCTCCACAACCGGACACGAGCAGGGCAAGCGAAACTAGTACCGCGAAAGCGATCTTTCTGTGCAACGGCATATTAACCACCTTTCGAGCCTCAAAGAGTGTATGCGCTAAATATAGCGCAAAGGCTAACCCGATGATGAACGCATGGCAAAGGACATCTGTGCGACGACGGGCGAGCGGATAAGGAAGTTGCGCCGCGCCCGGAATTGGCGGCAGATTGACCTTGCCGAGCAGTCCGGCGTCCACGAGGTACATATTTCGGACTTGGAGCGTGGCACACGAGAGCCGGGGCTACGAACCCTCAGCAAAATCGCCTCTGCCCTCGAAACAACGCTCTCGGAACTGCTGAAGGGATTGTAACGCCGTCCGGTCCCACGTGGGCTGCAAGGGGCTGTAAGCGGCTTTCCCGGACATTGTTCCGGCACAATCCTGCGCATATGTGGCAAACTCCGAAAAGTGCGAGCCTCACAAAGGGGCTGCTGCGAATATGCAACACCCCGCTATCGGACAACTGAAACCATTCCCAGGGGTCCGGGGACTGCCCCCGAATTGGCCTTGGAGTGGGTTTACCGGGCCGCTCTGGCGAGACAGAACCACATTCCGGCCTCGCCGCTGTTATGCAAGGCTGACCTATCCCCATCGCTGGTTTAATTGCGCCTTGTTTTGGAGTGACTGTGAGAGCTGCTTTGCCGCTTCCAAAGTCCCTACTGCCTCCGGGCGGATGCCACAGAGAACCGTGTATATATTGCTGCAATCGGCGGTGACAAGATGCACGGAAGCCCCACAATACCCCGATGCGCCCATAGACGGGCAGGAAGCGGATGCGGCCGCCGGCTGCATCGCGATCTTCTGAATGAACTATGCCACTGTGGCCCGCGTCGGGATCTTCAGCTTATAGACGAAGGCGAAATGGGCCACCATCACGCGAAATGCCTTGGACCGATTCACCCCGCCGAGAACCTCTCCGCCAACTCTCTCTAGCTCATCCGCAATCTCGAAGGTCAAAGGGAATACGAAAGCGGTGTCAATACTCTGAAATGGAATGTTTAGCCACTGGTTGTTGTAGAACGCAACGAGTTGAGTCTGCGCGGCCTTGGTTTTGAAACTCATGATGATGTGTTCGGCGAGGGCGTTCTTCCTCCGGATTTTGAGCACGGCAAAGAGTTGGTTGAAGTGGCCCTTGGTGAATTTGGAATCGACGGTGAGCCGGAGTTGAGTGCGCTTCTCTGCGGGGGAAACGATCCTACGCTTCGGTCGGGCTGTGGTCTTCTTCGCCGTGGGCATGTGGTCTCCTTATTCTGGTGTATCTTACAGCATACGTGTATGAGAGTGGAAGACCATACGCTAACCGATTGTAAGCGAAGGACTTCGCGGGAAGGAAACCTCGGGGGCGTAGTGGGTTCATTGCACGAAGAGGTGAGGGATTCAAGCCGAATGGACCACAACAGATCTAACCGTGGGTGGGGACGGAGAAAAGGAGGTCGGCATGGGATTCGCGGCGGATGTCACAGGCAACGGCAACGTGGGGATCAAGACCTGTCTGCTGTGCAATACCGCTTAGGCAGTCCACTCTTCAGCTCTTGCGACAGAAAGAATCGCAAGGATGAGAAGCTACTCCGAAAATGCAACTGCGCGGCCGAACGGCACCGTTCGCTGGGTTTTCGATCTCTCTACACCGCTGCGGAATTCACGAGTGAACCACGACCACTTGTCCCGCTCGCTTATTCTCTGTCTATTTTCAAGTTTGGTCATATTTTGGTCAACGGTATCGTTGACATACTTAATCCAGGCATCAATGCCTTTTTCTCGATGGCCAGAGGGTATGGCAGCCGTCCGCGCGAGTTTTTTGAAATAGTCGAAATGGTATAACCCGTCGTCGCCCTTAATGATGTCGGCCGTCTGCATATCCAACGGCGTTAACCGACGCAAAATCTCCTGCGACAAGACCACACGCGGGTGTTTGGAGTCGTGAGCTTCAATTGCGTAAGCCTCGATCAGCGCTTTACCAAAAACGACACCTCCTGCGTGATAAAGACTCCCAACAGTTGCTCCACCACGCACAAGGAACCCAATGTTGAGAGCCGCTGCTGCTATTTGCGTAAGCAAGAAGTTGACCTGCCACATTATATGGACAAGGGTAAATTCGGTGTCCGGCCCCAAGCCGACATATGTCGTTTGCAGTGGATAGCTAATTACAATGCTGTCAGAAAAGGTAGTGATCGATGGACGGATAAAGGTCGATTGAACATTCTCCGTGCCCTCGGACTTCAAAAGGAAATCGCCGCGAAGCATTGATAGGTCCGACAGAAAAAGTAGGAGCTTCGAGATGGTAGGTTCATCTTGCTCGATAATGGCATCCTTGAACCCCAAAAGGTCAATAAAGACGGTGAATTGTTCTTCAAGTGTTGGCATGACTCATAGTCCTTTCCATCCCTGCGGGGCCAGATTCCATGGTAGATGAAACTGGGCCAAGTGCTCCAGGCTTCGTGTCTGAGACCCGCGATTTCCGTCGGACAGCCTGCCCTGAGCTTGTCGAATGGGCGCAGTCCTTTCTCAAGCCTTGAGGCCCTTTTTCGAATTGAACTGCGGCAGATAATTCTCGCCGGTAACCACATTTCGACCGGTCTTGCTTTCAAGTTCAAGCCGCGCGCGATGGGCGATCCCGCCGCCGGTCTTTGGGGCTCTTTTGTTAGCGGGCAATCACACCGCCGCCTCAGTCTCCGCGATCTGACCTTTGGAAAGCTCGGCCAAGGCCGTGAAGATGAGCTGCGCCTCTCCGATCTTCTCGCCGGGGTATCCTATGGTTAGTCCACCAGCGGCAAGGAATCCATGCTCGATACCGGGAGCGCCGAAATCTTGCTGGGCATTCGGAGTTGTATGAGGAAACGCCAGGATTCCAATCCGCTTTATGACGGCATCCGCAGTCTGGTATTGTCGGCTCGCCAGAGCGCCGCACGGGGCGTCGACTTGTTGCAGGTTTATACGAACTATGAGATTGGCCGGCGCATCGTCGAGCAGGAACAGCAAGGCGCGGATCGCGCACAGTATGGCAGGGAGCTTCTGAAAGAGTTGGCTGTGCGGCTTACCGGCGAGTTCGGCAATGGCTTTTCGGTTAGTAATCTCAGGTATATGCGCCAGTTCTACTTGGCTTATCCTGAGCGCATTGCGCCAATTCGCCAGACGATGTCTGGCGAATTCCCGGCCTTCCCAATTGCCCAGACACTCTCTGCCCCAATTCACCAGACATTGTCTGGTGAATTGCAGACTTCGGCGGGGCCGACATATAAACCATTTATTTTGAGTTGGTCGCACTACGTCTTCCTGATCGGACTCAAGCCGGGAGAGCGCGACTTCTACGAGATTGAGGCGGCCCAGCAGGGTTGGACTCTGCGCGAACTCAAGCGCCAGTTCGATGCCGGTCTCTATGAGCGGCTGGCTCTCAGCCGCGACAAGCAGGCAATACGTGACCTGGCGCGGCAGGGTCAGCACGTCGCCAAGCCGCAAGACCTGCTCAAAGATCCCTACGTGCTGGAGTTTCTCGGGCTTGAGGAAAAAGCCCGCTACTCCGAGTCCGATCTGGAATCGGCCATCGTCACCCACATTGAAAAGTTCCTGCTCGAACTGGGGAAAGGATTCCTCTTCGAGTCCCGGCAGAAGCGGTTCACCTTCGACGAAGAGCATTTCTTCGTCGATCTGGTTTTCTATAACCGGCTGCTGCGATCCTACGTGCTTATAGACCTTAAAATCGGCAAGCTCACGCATCAAGACCTCGGCCAGATGCAGATGTACGTCAACTACTTTGACCGCCACGTCAGAACCGAGGCGGAAAACCACACCATCGGCATCGTGCTCTGCAAGAAAAAGAACTCCGCCCTGGTCGAGATTACCCTTCCCAAAGACGCCAACATTCACGCACGGGAATACCAGCTCTACCTGCCAAGCAAAGAAGAACTGCAACAAAAACTTGTTGAATGGACAAGAGAGCAGGGTGGAGAGGAAGAATAAAGTCTGGAAGAATCGTTCTCGCGCTGCCCGGAGGACTCCGTGGGCTTCCTGGAGCGACTCTACGGCCTGGAGGACCCACGCGGCTAACCCGTCCGGGGATGGGAGTATGGGTTGATTTTCGCGGTGATGAGGGGGACAATTGAGAGAAGCCGTGGACCGGGAGCCAAGGTACAGGAGAAGTCTATGCCCCGTAAGCGGAAAGCAACTCGTGGTCCCTCAATAGCCGCAAAACCCCTTGTGGCAGTCAAGACACCATTCCCGAAGACAAAAGCGAAAGTGGCCGGACGCACGCGAGTAGCTGGCCCTGGCCGCGTGCCCTCTTTCACTCGCCCGCGCTCTCAGAGGGATTCCTGCTGGAAGCCTCTCACATCACAGAGCCGGGCGCTCGCCGATGAGGCGCAGAGTCGCGGCGTTCTCTTTTATCTGGACGGTGAGTTGCGGTGCGAGTGCGGAGCGCATGTCGGAGCGCGCACAGTTCAAAGAGGCTTCCGCATCCTCTTAGAGCCCACGTTTCATTATCCGCACAAACCCGCGCGGCCTGTGGCCCCGGCGAAGGTATTCCAAGTGAAGCGGCTCCGATAGGTGTCTAGTCCGTCACGCCGGATTAGACAAGGACAAAGGCTAGTTTGCACTTGCCCTGCCCGCGCTAGTACGTTGCGGGCCGGGGTCCTTCCGGCGTCAGACAGGCGCGGATTTCATTAACTGATAGCTGGACTTGAGTCCTTTGCCAACCGTCCGGCCCAAGGTCGAATCCCCACTCAGTCTTGGGCAACCCGGCGTGAAACCGCTTAGCTCTCACGGACAAGGCATTCCAGATGCTCAGCGGGAAAGACGGTGCAAACTCCACCTGGAAACTATCGGGCATTTCGGCGCATAGGGCCGGGGCATTCTCGCTCTAGTAGTCCGCCGTCATCGCGCCCGGAATAGTCAACGCCAACACTTGATGTGACGCGGTGCCTCCCATCGCTTCGGCAACCCGCGTGATGCGGCCATAGAGCTTGCCCAGCGCGGCGGATTTGTCATTGACGGTCATTAGCGTCATAGCCCGCATTGTAGCGCACCCGGCATTTGAATGGTCTGCAATCGCGCCCACAGCCCGTGGGGGCATCGGCGGCGGGTCCGGGTACGTGGGGCCGCCACGTTTCTAGCGGCCCGCATACTTCCTGCCAGCTACACGCTTCCGGCGCGCCTTGCACTGGCGATTCTTTGACAACGACAGCACGGACCCCGCCAGACTTCCAGGGACGCGGTGTTTGGCACTACGGGGTTTTGGCTTCGAGCGAAGCGCGCCTAGCAGTTCTCCGGCTTCGCTGGCGATACGGCTTGATGGGCGCTCACAGGGGTCGCAGGGCATGAGGAGCCTCCTAATCTATCTTGCCGCTCTCCGCGCCCGGCGTCAACTGCAATATGGGGAGCCGCCAGTCCCATCAGCCGGGGCGCTTATGTACGCTTCGCAATGCGTTCTGTATGTCAGTCTTTGGAAGAAAGCCCTGCGGTGCCATCCTCAGCACTTGTGCCACTACTTGAGGCACAAGAAGTTGTTTTGTAGAGGCGCTCAGCTTCACAGAAAAATACTGAAGGCGGTCGCGTTCATCTTCCACGTCGGGGACACAATCATCGCAACCGATTCGGCAGCGATAACTGACGTATCGCCCGCGCTCCTGCCCGATAGCTTCGGCCTCTCGCCATTCCCACAGGACCTCCAAACGCGTTGCTTCTTTGTCACACCCACATAGCCAATCCATGAGTCCCTCCGTGCGCATGGGTACCCTGCGTTCGTGATGCTATTGTATTCTGCGCCCGGTTTTCTCTGCTGCCGAGCGACGGTTAAAGGGGACACTGGCCGGTGATGCGCCCTATCATTCTTATTTGCGGGTCGGAAGAATCGGCGCTCTGTTTGCACGAGGCCGCATCCTAGAGCGACGGACCCCTATAGACGAAACTGGACGCAAGCTGCTGAATGGGGGTAGATATGGGGGTACATGCATACAAACAATCCGTAATACGCTCATTTATAAATAGTTGTAGTTTGATACGAATCCAGTCGTGCCTACCATATTTATCAATGACTTACAGAGATTTTGCTGATGTTCCCAGCCCGAGATTCACCCCGAGATTCTCAGTGAGTTCTGGCGGGAACGTGGTGAGCAATGGCGCGATGGCACCCCTAGACATGGGAATTCGGATTCACTGCCTATGGCAGCGGAATCAAGCAGCCGAATTCAATGAGCAAACCCGACCCACAATCTGGATGGAATGCTCGCAACGGAGTTCTACCACCCTGAATTTGGAAAGTATATGGCCCCTGATGGTGGTTAATCGGCTCAGAACTGCTTCATCGCAGAATACTTGCGCGTTATCGGGAGTGACCCGTGGCTTGTGGGCTTTCGTGCTGTCCCGGGTTATGTACCACTTTCGACCTGAAAGTGGTACATAACTCTCTATATAGGGGGCCTAGTATACCGCTTCACAAGCAAAAAGCGATCGGAGGTGCTAAATGCATTAAAAATGCAACATTTCAGCCCTGATTCTGGTTGATTCTTGCCGTTTGGTCTCGATTGGGCGCGCGGCTCACCGATTTCTGCTCTAACTAGTGTTCACTTCCCACGAAAATCACTGTGCAACCCCCATTTCCGCGTAAAAACGTTGCGCACCTGCCCAAGATGGGGGTGTGCAACACCCCTTTTGGATACATTCTGTTGCGCACTTACCCTGAGATAGCCACCTGACGAAGCGCCTGTTTGCGAGGATGGTGCGGCGGATGGAGGCTTTACCGCTGCCAGCCGAGTAGGTTTGGCAAGCGGGCGAGATCAATCAGGACGACGGAGGAGGCTGAGGGAGAAGTGTCCGAAAAATCGCTGCGGAACGGGGCAAGTCATGTTTTTTTGTCCCGGCAGCGGCCCAGCCGGGCACGCTCCAGCTCTGGCCCTGGAAGAAATGCGAAAAAGATGGCAAGCCGGGCTCTCGGGGGTATATGCTCTTGTGGCCGGGAAAGCAAAATGGAAATCCCGGTTTAAAAGCTTCACGAATCTACCTCTCGCACGTTTGAGGTGCTGCATGGGCTTAAGATGCTATGGCACAGCACTGCGCTGGCCGATCGCGCTAGTTGTTTACCTTCTGTTGCTCTCTCTGTTCTTCTTTCCCCGCCCGTCCTCGGCGCAACCAAGTCTCATCAAAGGCACAATCGGCGACTCTGTGCTGGTCCTCAACGGCCCGTGGCGGTTTCATCCCGGCGACAACATGGAGTGGGCCAACCCCGCCTTCGATGACTCCGGTTGGGGCACCCTCGATCTCACTCCGCCGGAGGATTCCTACGATCCCATCACCGGATCTAGCGGTTTCGTGCCGGGCTGGACTGTAAACGGTTATCCAAAGCTCACCGGTTTCGCATGGTATCGCCTGCACGTCCAGTTACAGAACACCAGTTCCAGCGCTGGAGTGTCTCCGCTGGCGATCACAATGCCCATTAATTTCGATGATGCCTATCAGGTCTTCGTCAATGGCCAACTGATCGGCCAGTTTGGAAAATTCAGAGCTCATTCAGCAACCTACTACAACGCCCAGCCACGCTCCTTCCAGCTACCCCTGAACTCTGCCAATGGTTCCCTGACGATCGCAATTCGATTTTGGATGGAAACCGGCACTCCGCTGATCAGTCAGGACGCAGGTGGTTTGCATGGGCCACCGCTTCTCGGTGAATCATCCGCCATCGATGCCATGCTGCGTTTGGCCTGGGACGACGTCAATCGCACACAAATTGGCAACCTCCTGATAACGGCGCTTCTGCTGCTCGCCATACTGTTCGGGTTCACCCTCTACTGGCTTGATCGCAATGAGTCAGCTTACTTATGGCTGGGTCTGGCCTGCATGGCGGGTTTCGTGCGCACCGGCGTGGTCGTCGCGGGGTATTACTACACGTTCATGCCCATGAACTTTGAGACAATCCTCCTCGATGTGGTCATCATTCCCTTGCAACTCGGACTCTGGGCTTTGTTCTGGGCCTACTGGTTTGAGCTGCAGAGCATCAGGAAGATCGCGCGAATCACCTGGGTTTTGATCGCTCTCCTGATGATTGGTATGGCGATGGTTCGGCCGCCGCTTCTCGGCGCGACGATTCCCATCCAGGCTACTGTCTGGCTGCTCCCGGTTGCGCTTGTGCTCAAGTTGGCGTTCGGGATACTTCTCCTCTGGATCACGTATCGCGGCATGATCAAACGGGAGGCTGATGCTTGGCTGGCACTTGCCCCGATTCTTCTTACTTGCGTCTGGGCCTATCAGGAGGAACTCATGGTCCTCCACGTGCCCATGATCCTGCGCCTGTCACTTACGACATTTACCGTCGGCACGCTTGCCACTCTTCTGATGATGGCCATCATCTCTATCCTCATGATGCGCCGCTTCATCCGTAACCAGCGCGAGAGCGTGCGATTGCGCCTCGAAATCGAACAGGCAAGACAGGTGCAGCACGTCCTCATTCCTGAAGCTTTGCCCGCGATCCCCGGTTTCGCTGTAGAGAGTGAGTACCGGCCCGCGCAACAGGTAGGAGGAGATTTCTTTCAGATCATTCCCACACCGAGCGGCGGAGTTCTCGCCGTCATCGGCGATGTGAGCGGCAAGGGCACGCCGGCTGCCATGACTGTAAGCCTCCTCGTAGGCACGGTTCGTACACTGGCCCAATACACGCAACAACCCGCCGAGATCCTCACCGCCATGAACGAGCGCATGCGCGGGCGCAGCCAGGAAGGTTTCACCACCTGCCTCGTCCTCCGCGCCGATCCCGATGGAAGCGTAACGCTGGCCAATGCCGGCCATCTACCGCCTTACTTCCAAGGGAAGGAACTTGCGACCGAAAGCGGATGGCCACTCGGTCTGCAACCAGATTCGAAATACAGCGAATCTCGCTTCCAGATTTCACCAGGTGAGAGGTTGACCTTACTAACCGACGGAATCGCTGAAGCACGCAACAATTCCGGTGAGCTATTTGGATTCGAGCGGACAGCCGCCATTGCCACGGAATCAGCAAAGAGTATTGCCAATACTGCCCAGGAATTCGGCCAGCAGGACGACATCACGGTGCTTACTTTGACGTGGCTTACCCGTGACACTGCTGTCGACCGAGCTACTTCTGTCAGAGCCGCCAGTCTTACTCCAAGTGTGATGCAATCCACACAGATTAATCTGAAGATAATCACCCCAGATTAACCGCTGGACCGGCAGAGAGGTGTGCATTCACCAGCCTCCTGCTGCACTGGGATGCCTCTCGCTCCGGATTCACTCCGCACGATCGCGCAGCGGAAGAACTGGTTTATTGGGGTTGGATCTGGCCTTTAGGGTGATTTTGACTATTTCCTTTTACCTTTATACTTCAGATCAGTTTCCATCCAAAACATCCCGTTTGGGCCCGCCGAGCTGCATTCTACAGCCTGTTCCCTAAACTGCCAAAACATTACCCTCGTCGCATACTACAAGCACCCGCTACCCTTAACTCTGCGTGATTCAATATACCAACTATCTGATACACGGAATACATAACTTCTTCATCGGCTAAATTCTCTGCCACGTGGGCACGATCATAGCTGAAGAAGAACATTCAGAATGGTTCATATTCGCCGGGGCTGATTACTCAGATGTGTCGCGCTCTATGATATGGAAGTCCGAACCGGCCGATGCCGCGCGAATCCTCAGCATCTTCCCTGGCGGATAGGGCAGCCCGGCCAAGCCAAATTCTGGCTGTAAGCGGGAGAGCGCAGCTAAGCGCCAAAGTCCGGCCTGGGCAATGGCGGGACTCGAATATGGGCAATCAAAAAACTCTCTCGAACATCCGCCTGTTACAAGAGTAGAATCTGATATAACCTTGCGGCGAAACTCTAAAATGATCGGCTCGTCCACGTCTGGGCAAACCACACTGCCAGCCGTGTGCATCGTTACGGTGGACAAGGGGTTTCTGGATGTGCTGACGCCCGAGATCACGCCGTGGTTCAAGGTGATTGTTCGCGACAACTATAACGGCCTGGCACGCTGGACACGGGAAGCGGGCGTCACAGCGGTCCTGCTCGACATTGACACAGAAGGAGAAGATCCATACGGTGGGCTACCGGTTCTGAACGAACTGCGCAGGCTCAACGAGAATTTTACGCTGATCTCCATGAGCCGGGCACGCACGCGCTCAGTGGAGAAACAGGCGCTGAGCGCCGGGGCCGACGCACACTTCCGCAATCCGGTCGACGTGGCTGAATTGCGCATGACTCTGACGGAGACCCTGCGCCGGCGCAGCGAAGAGGCTGAGCGCATCCGGTTGCTGCAAAGATCGCTCGAATCCAGCCGCTTCCAAGACTTTGTGGGCGCCAGCGAGCCCATGCGGCTGGTGTATGACACGATACAGCAAGTTGCCGGCAACAACATCAATGTGCTTATCCGGGGCGAGAGCGGCACCGGCAAGGAACTGGCGGCGCGCGCCATTGTGGCGCTGAGCCCCCGCGCCGACAAACCGTATATTAGCCTGAACTGCGCTGCTCTGCCCGAGAATCTGATCGAGTCGGAACTATTCGGAAGCGAGCGCGGCGCGTTTACCGGGGCCACTGAGTCGCGACCCGGGCAGATTGAACTGGCCGACGGCGGCACGCTCTTCCTCGACGAAATCGCCACGCTCTCCGTGCCCCTGCAAACCAAGCTGCTGCGCGTACTGGAAGACCACCAAGTGCAGCGCCTGGGTGGGCACACGCTGCGCAAGATCGATTTCCGGCTTATCTGCGCCACCAACGCGCCGCTGGAGGAGATGGCCCACAGCGGACGGTTCCGCGAAGACCTTTACTACCGCATTCACGTTATTCCCATCGTTCTGCCTCCACTGAGGGAGCGGAACGGAGACATTCCCCTGCTATGCGAGTATTTTCTTCAGATGCACTGCGTGGCTAACGGCCTGCCTGTCAAGCGGCTCGGCGATGATGCGCTTTCAATCCTCGAGGAGCATACCTGGCCGGGCAATGTTCGCGAACTTGAAAATCTCATTCAGCGGCTGGCGGTGACGGTTCGCGGAGATGAGATAAGGGCGGTCGATTTGCCGCCTCGCCTGTTGGCTCAAAGCTTTGCCGCTCAGGAGGTCATCCTGCTCCCCCCGGAAGGCACGGATTATGACGAGGAGATTCGCCGCCTTGAAATTGCCCTGCTGACCGCGGCGCTCAGCCGGGCGCAGGGAAGCAAGACTGCGGCCGCCAGGCTTCTGAAGGTCGATGGCCAGCGCATGAAGTACCTTTGCCGCAAGTACTCGATCTAAGCGCGGCACAGGTGAATAATTAACCTATATGGGGTAAATTTTTCACCTAAGCCGGCAAACCTCACGGGGCGGCGAATTTCACTGTTTCAAGTAAATCCATATAATTCATTGCGTTAAGAAATAATTCTGAGCTTGCGCGAGTTTGGCATGTGGGATGCACTATGTTACGGCGTAGTTCGAAATCAAAAATCTTTTTGGAGGAATACGTCGATGGCAATCACGAAGAAGTCACTGATCAGCAGCAGCCCGGCTGCAAGGTCCACCAGCGCAAAGCAGGTCACCGCCAATCCGGCCTCTGCCAAGATGACCACTGCCAAGCTGGCTACCGCCAAGCTGGCTACCGCCAAGCTGGCCACCGCCAAGCTGGCCACCGCCAAGCTGGCTACCGCCAAGCTGGCTACCGCCAAGCTGGCCACCGCCAAGCTGGCCACCGCCAAGCTGGCTACCGCCAAGCTGGCCACCGCCAAGCTGGCTACCGCCAAGCTGGCCACTGCCAAGCTGGCTACCGCCAAGCTGGCTACCGCCAAGCTGGCCACTGCCAAGCTGGCTACTGCCAAGCTGGCCACCGCCAAAGGTGGCCACTTCTAAAGCTGTGTCTTCTTAACAGGCTGACAGCTAAGCAGCCTGGGAGCAGCAAGCGTCCAGGAAGTGACAGGCGGATCAAGACGCTTTGTACGTCTGAACAAAGCTCAGATTCGGCCAGTACTTTTGCTATCCAATATACGGCAGCCGCATAAGCGGCTGCCGTTCTTGTTTCACCACAAATGGGCCTTGATCAAGTTGAGTAGCATTTCGAGGAATCGCCCTGCGAGACTACGCCGCACGCCAAAAATTCTGGCCTGACCTGAGACGCCGAACAGCGGATTGCCGGCCGAAGCAGGCAAAGTGACGCGGGTGGTGTAGAAGACGGGGAGCTTAATGCCCTTGTAATCCTGCTTGGCGACCAGGCCCGGGGGCAGGGTGACTGCATCGCCTCCCATAGGCGTCAGGGTCATGCGCACAATCGAAAATCTGTCCGGCAAGGCGAGGGCGACTTCGGCGTCTGGGGGAATTCGATCGAGTGCGGATACGGGAATATAGATTCTGGCGACGCGGGGCCCGGCTTCCGCCAGGTCCAGCAACGACTGGCCGGAAGCGACATCCTGGTCGAGCAGCGCATTCGGATCCTGGGTGAGAACAGTCCCGTTGACCGGCGCGACAATCACCAGAGAGGATTGAACCTGGCGCGCAAGGCGCGTGGAGCCGACCGCGGCGGTTTGTTGCGCGGCAGCGGCGCCGATGCTGTCTCCCCCGATCTCCCTGGTGAAGACCTGGAAGCGGGCATTGCTGGCCTGCGCATCAGCCGAGGAATGCATCGTGGAGGCCGTCGGGCTGCTCATGCTGAGCAGTGGCTGCCCGGCTCGCACGGTCTCGCCCTGGCGGGCCCATACGGCATTCACGCGTCCACGCACAGCCGCATGAACGGAGGCGAAGGACGCAGGCTCGACGACAAACCATGCGTCTTCGCGGTCGCGCCATAGCGGCAGGAAGAGCATTGCAGCGAGCAAGGCGGCTACAAGGATATGTTGCCGACGCCTGGGGTGGCCGGAGCCGAAGTTCTGTTCCCAGAGCCGCGCAACCACATTGCCCAGCGCGCGCAGGCGCGAGCGAAACATCAAAAGCGCCAGCGCGCCGGCGGGTATCAGAGCGAATTCGGCCATCCATTTCGAAGCTATGTTGTAGGAGAAACGAATCACGAAAAAGAGCAGCGTATAGCTGTAGGCTCCGGAGGCAATCGCGTAGAGTATGAAGAAAGGCACGCGCTTGCGGGGCACAACGGGCATTTCAACCGGGAGGCGCAGGATGCGGCTCTGGAACCATCCGGAGAGGAATGCCGTGGATCGCTCTTTGAGGTCTGGGATACCAATGGTCTCGGTCAGGAAGTAATAACCGTCTAGCTTAATAAGGGGATTGAGATTGACGACGATCACGGCCAGGCCGGTAATGAGGATGAGCTGGTATGCGAAATCATGAAGCCACTGACCTGCCATGGTGTTTGACCAGACGATCATCGCCAGGCCGCAGACAGTCATTTCGACCCAGATACCGGCAATGATCGTGGCCAGGCGCTGCACCTTGCTTGCGGAAATCCAGACCTCGGTGACATCGACATAAAAGGCGGGCATGAGATAGAGGAACATGAAGCCCATGCTGTGAACCTGTCCACCATAATGCTTGCAGGTTAGCCCGTGGCCCGACTCGTGAATGAAGCCGAGAAACAGGAATATCAACCAGAACTGCACCAGGTCCAGAAAGCTCTTATGGGTGAAGTTGTAGTAAAGCGGGATGTCGGGGCCAATCGAGCTCCACTTAGCGATAAAGACAGTGGCCTCAAACAGGAAGAGCAGTACCACGGCCAGCACGCACCAGCGGCTATAGACGAAGTTGCCGATGGCGCCGTCGAGCCATCCGAAATAGCGGTCGGGATCCCATGCCGAGAGGCTGATATGGGCCAGGTTGATCTTTGATTTGCGCTGGGCGCGGCGGCTGCGCTGCTCCATCAGTTTCTGACTGAGGGCCAGGTTCTTCTCCTGCGGCGTCTTGTACCAGAAATCGGATTCTTCCATGTTGCTGGCAAAGAGCCGCACGTCGGCTTCGTCGAGGGGCGCGCCGGTTTCCGCAGTGAACAATTCGGCAATTTCTTCGTAGGAGCGAACGCCGTCAAACAACTGCGCAAGCTGCCACTGGGTGGGGGATAGGCGGAAGAAGTTACCTTTATCGCGCTGCAGCACGCCAATGACCGGTTCCCCGTCGAGCACATCCTCGCGCACCATCAGGCCCGGATCAAGGCACGGAGGCCGACCGCGCGCCAGCCGCGTCCTGGGCATTTCAGGAAGAGCGGCATCGAGAGCTTCGCTAAGATTCATGGCTTGAGCCGGACCTGCATTGACATTCCCGGCTTGAGCAGCGGCGAGGGATGGACCGCCTCGCCAATCACCTGGACGCTGCCGCTGGCCGGATCGACCACCGGGCTAACGCGCACGATACGGCCGGCCTGGCGAAGGCCGGGGTAATCCGCAGTGGTCAGCTCAAGCGCCTTTCCGGCAGTAAAGGCTCCCATCACCGATTCAGGAACGGTAAACAGGACATGGAGCGGCGATTCGGCGGTAATCCAGAAAAGAACGTCGCCTTCCTTCACCTCCTGCGCCGGACGCACTGCGCTGCGCCCCACAATTCCGCTAAACGGCGCGACCACCCGCATTTGCTCCAGTTGCAAGTTGGCCGTGGACAGGTCCGCCTCCGCGGCCTGCTCTTCGCCGCGGGCCTGGGCCAGCAACTGGGTTGTCTCATCGAGTTTGTATTTGGCGTGTTCCCAAACATCCTCGGAGATGATTTTGCCTTCGCGCAACACGTCTGCGCGGCGAAGATCGGCCTTGACGCTCAGTTCCTCGGCCTCCCAGTTGCGGACCTGCGCCTGGGACGCGGCCACGCGCGCCTTCTTCGCATCGCAAGCAGCGCGCATGGAGCGGTCGTCGAGCTGAGCCAGAAGCTGGCCAGCTTTTACATGATCGCCAATCTGCACCGCGATATTCGCCACCCGGCCACTTCGCTCCGCGGCGATGTCGGCCTGCTGCTCAGCCACCAGCGGCCCAACGGTGGTAAAGGACTCCGGGCCCGGGATGACTGGTTGTTGCGGCGGGATGACGGCCGGAGGAGTGACGGAAGCGGCCTGCATATCGGGCGGGGCAGCGCCGGCGGCCTTTGGATGGGAGTCGCAGCCGGAGATGGCGAGCAAAGCAACGCCAGTCGCCAACAGCGCGGCAATCGCAAACTCCCGGCGTATCGAGAGATGATTCATATGTGTCACCAGCCAATCCAGTTCCACAGAGTCTGCCACACCCAAAGCGCGGGCCCGCGCAGCAGGACATACCCCGCCGGACGCCAGCCAATAAAGACCTTAGCCCGGCCGGCCATGCCGGCGCGCAATGCTGCGTCAGCGTTTTGAATTGGAACCTCCACGGTAAAGGTGCGCTCGCCATCGCCCGCATGCGCCTGGGGGCTGACAACGGAAACCGGGGCTCGCCAGGTCCGCTGCGGATAGCTGTCGAGCTTGATGGCCGCAAACTGGCCTGCGCTCAGCAGTGAGGCGTTTTGCTCTGGGACGGCGATTTGTACGATAGCGGAGTTGATGTCGAGAACCTGCGCGAAGGGCGCGCCGGCGTCGAAATGCTGGCCCGCGGCATTCTGCAGGTTGGGTGTGATCACAATTCCCGCGATGGGCGAGCGCAAGCTGGCGCTCGCCAGCCGAGCACGCGCGTTATCGACTACCGAGCGGAGGTACTCTGCCTGGGCGCGATCTGCGCCGGCTTGAGAGGCAGAGTGGGCCAGATCGCCCTCCATCACCAGTACCGCCTCATGATACTTGGCCTCGGCGGCCGCAAGGTCAGTGCGCCACTGCCAGTCGTTCAAAGTGCCCAGCACATCGCCGGCAGCCACGCGCTGCCCTTCGTGGGCGTAGACCGCCTCGACATTGCCGTCCACAGGCGCGGCAATGGTGACCAGATGCTGCGGCGCTATGACCGCATCGCCAGTGACGCGCATCGGGAGCGGGCAGAAGACAAGGATGAGCGCCACCGCGGCCGCCACTGCGGCAAATGTCAGGCGGCGGCGGCCGCTAGTCCTCAGCAAGGCCGCCCTCTTCTGCACCAGCGGCTCAATCAGGCTGATGAGCGGAACTTCCCGGTAGAGCATCGCGTTGCGGATGGCCACCGTGGTCTGCGCCGCAAGCACCTTGATCATTTCAGTGTGCTGAAGTGCGAGAAAATCAGGATCACTGCTCTCGTAAAGCAGTAACCCGACGCGGCCCTGGTCGTCGTTGAGCGGCAGGGAGTAGAGCGCCCGATAGCCTGTCTCGGCGAAATGGCGCGCAACAGCGGCCGGCAGTTCGGAATTCTCCTCTGCGGATTCATCATGCTGTTGAAGGTTCAGTGAATCGGGCTGCGAAGAGAGCCAGCGCACCAGTTCATGCAGCCGCTCTACTTGCGTATCGCCCAGGGGAAGGCTGGACATGCCGGAGACGGCCTTCAACTGAAGGCGCCCGCGGTGGTCGAGCGCGACGGCGCAAAGTTCGTAAGGCAGCACGTTTTGCGGGCTGTTGACGATGATTTGCAACAGGCGGTCGAGGCGCAGTGTAGAAGTGATCTCCGAGCTGACGCGGACCAGGCCTTCGAGAATTTCCAGCTTGCGCTCAGAGATCAGCAAGCTCGCGTTCTTCAGCGCGCTGCTGACCGTCTCCGCCATGGAGGTAAAGAAAAACTGGTCGTCTTCATCGAAGGGACGGCCCTCCTTGTTGACGGCTTCCAGCACTCCGATTTCGGCTTCATCCTGCAGCAGCGGGACCACCAGCACATTGACAACGGGCGGAATGCCGCTGTCCTCATTCCAGGCGGCATTGCGGAGCGTTAATCGTTCATCGTCCGGATTGTCGATCAGCAGAGGTTCACCCTCTTCCGCCATATCCGCGACATATCCCTCACCGGCAGACTGAGTAATGCCAACCTCCACGGTAGCGTCGTCACCGTGGCTTGCAACCAGGCGCAGTTGTTCTCCCTCGAAGAGCCAGAGATGGACGGCCTGACAGGCCAGCATGGCCTGTGCCTTGTCTGGAATCATCTCCGTCACAGCATCGAATTCGAGAGTCGAATTGAGCGATTTTTCAAGATCGTACAACTGCGACATGCGATGAATGGAATCGAGCAGTGTCTGGTGATTCTGCTCGGCGTTCTCAGCCGCCAGAATCGCGGGCGAAGCCAGTTGTACGATGGGAGCGATTTGTCCGATTTGGCGAGGTTCGAGGACAACGGAAAAGGTGAGAATCTCGATTGCGCCCACCAGTTGGCCTTCACTCAACAGGGGGACATACGCCAGTGAAGCAATGGAGCGCGCGACGCCCAGGTGGGCATAATCCTCGCGCCGGACCTTCGCGCCCGGATAAATGACCGACTGCGGCGGCTCGGAAAGCAAGGGAAGAATAAGCCGGCTGCCGGGTTGCAGGGCGCCCTCCTGGGCGGAGATGTCTCCTGCTATGCCCAAGGTGGTCCAGGCTGCTTCGCCATCCGCTGATGAGAAGCGGTGAACTACGCAGGCGGAGTCTGGAAGCAGATCAACAATAACGGTGGCAATGAGGGAGGCACGAGTGGAGGCGCCCGGCTCTGCCAGAAGTAGTGCGGCGGCCTCCATCGCAACGTCGTTGAGAGCGGAGATCATCAGCTATTTGGATGTTACCGCATAAACCTGCTTGACAAGAGAACTCACAGTATTGATTCTGTGATAGTAGGAGCCTAGCAAGCTGGCTTAACGATGTAAAGCTAAATATTCATTGACGATAGGGGAACACATGGATCTGGATATCAAGGAGAGCGGCAACATCTGCACGCTGAAACTGAAGGGGCGGTTTGTGAGCGGAGAACCGGTCAGCCAATTTGAGGCTGCGTTTCAGTCTACGCTCGCTAACGGTCATATTTTTCTGATACTCGATCTTGAGGACGTGCCCTTCCTCGACTCGTCCGGCATCGGTTCCATCGTTAATTCGTTGAGGATGTCAATCAAGCTGGGAGGGAACGCAAAGCTGGTGAAACCCGCTCCTTTCGTTTCAAAGACTCTCAAAATGGTGGGCATCCTCGAACTGTTCAGCGTCTTTGATTCCGTAGCGGACGCCGTCACGGCCTGCCAAGGTTCCTGAGCTGGGGCGTGGTGCCTGCCGAGACCATTTTCCGGTGAACGCCCTGACATCTATTCGAGCGGAGTCGCTTATGCGGCTAAGTTATTGAAAGTAAAGGTTAGATGCGGATTGAAACGGAAGAGGCTGCTGGTTCGAGTCCAGTCGTGCCTACCATAATTTATCAACAACTTAAATGGAAGGCCCTGAATTTCTCGCCTGTATAACATCACCTGCATTCGTTTTCGAGTCAACTGCCTCTCATTGAGATTGACTGCTTGCGCCACGTCAGAGGTTCCGCTACTCGGTCCTCCCTTGAGGAAGCAGGCGCGAACCCCGCCCTCTGTGACAACCTAGAAGTCTGGAGGAATTTGCCCACCATGCCCGCGGATAATCCTGCTGTTTTCGTAGCGTCGCAAGAGATTCACTCCTGGGAGGCGGGCGGGGCCGATTCCGCCGAGGCGCTTTCCACATGGGTTGGCGCGCGACTGAAAGCGCATGAGGCGGCGTTGGCTGCGCTGCTGGCCGTCGAGGGCGAGCGCACGCCAGAGAATTCGCTGCGCCTTTACGACCAGGCCATTGAGCAACTCAGCCTGGCCGGCGCACAGGCTGGCATTCTGAACTCCGTGGCCGCCGACAAGGCGGTGCGCGACCAGGCGCAGATGGAAGCGCAGCGGGTGGCGCAGGCGGCCAGCGCCCTGAGCCTGAACCGAGACGTCTATGAGGCCCTTGCGGCCATCGATCTGGGCGGGGCCAATCCTCCCATCAGTGCGGCTACAAAGCATTACGTTGAGCGCACGCTGCTCAGCTACCGGCTGGCCGGCGTGGACAAGGACCAGGCCACGCGCGACCGACTGCAAAGCCTGCATAATAAGGCTACGCAGCTCTCGCTCACATTCAGCCGCAACATTCAGGAGGGCGCGAAGACCGTCGAAGCCACGACGGTCGACCTGGACGGCCTGCCCGCCGACTACCTCGCGCGACATCCGGCGAACGCCGACGGTCGCGTCACGCTCACAACCGACCCGCCCGACATGCAGCCGGTGATGACCTTTGCCTCGAGCGCCGCGCTGCGCGAGCGCATGTTTTTTGCCTACAACACCCGCGCCTACCCGGCCAACAAAACGATTCTGGAGCAACTGCTGGCCACGCGCCAGGAAATTGCCGGCGTGCTTGGCTTCCGCAGTTGGGCCGATCTGGCTACCGCCGACCAGATGATGGTCTCGGCCGCCAACGTGCGCGCGTTTCTGGCCAAACTCAACGAGGCCAGCCTGGAGGGCGCAAAGCGCGAGCACGAACTGATTCTCGACTTTACCCGCCGGCATCGGCCCGAGCTCACGGCCATCGACATCGCCAGCCGCGGCTACTGGTACGAGCAGTTTCGCCGCTCGGCCTTCGATTTCGATTCGCAGTCCGTGCGTCCTTACTTTCCCTACGCGCAGGTGGAGGCGGGCGTGCTGGAGACGGCGGCGAAATTATTCAAAATTGAATTCCGCCGCTCGACAGCGCCCGCATGGCACCCGGGCGTCTCGGTCTTTGAGGTCTTCGACGGCGGCCAAAATGTAGGCCGCTTCTATCTCGACATGCACCCTCGCGAGGGCAAGGATAAATGGTTTTCCGCCGCGCCCGTGGTCACCGGCGTGCGCGGGCACGCTCTGCCCGAGGCCGCGCTCATCTGCAATTTTCCCTGTGGCGACGGCAACGATCCCGGCCTACCACCCCAGCGACAAGGACCCGTCGCTGGGGACCCCGGCCTGCTCCAGTACAGCGATGTGGTAACGTTCTTCCACGAGTTCGGCCACCTGATGCACGCCATTTTGGGCGGGCAGACCGAGTGGGCGGGCATCAGCGGATTTGCCACCGAGGGCGATTTCATCGAGGTGCCCTCGCAGATGCTGGAAGAGTTCTTCCGCGATGAAAAGCTGCTCCAGACATTTGCACGACACTATCAGACGGGCGAAACACTCCCCTCCGACACCATCGAAAAGATGAAGCTGGCCGGAGCCTTTGGACGTGCCGACTGGGTTCGTTCGCAGCTCTACTACACCACGCTTTCGCTCGATCTGCACGACCGCAACCCCGTGGATTTGGATCTGGACCTCACCACCAGACAGCTCTATCAGAGCCTGCAGCCCTGGACGTGGCTGGAGGGCAATCGCATGTACGCGAGCTTTGGCCATCTGACCGGCTATTCGTCGAACTACTATACCTATGCTTTCGATAAGGTCATCGCGCTGGATTTTTTTGCCCAGTTTGATCCCGCCAACCTGCTGGGCTGCGAGGCCGGCAGCCGCTACCGCAAAATGGTTCTCGAGCAGGGAGGGTCAAAACCCGGCCGCCAGATGGTCCGCGACTTTCTGGGCCGCGACGAGGAGTTTGCCGCGTTCAGTAAGTGGCTCAATGAGGAGTTCGAAGGGGAGCTGCCGGCTTCTAGCCAGTCGCGCTAAACAGAACATCCGGATTCCCTGAACCTTATTCTGTCAGGCATCATTCGTTATGATGGAGTCCATGGCAAGCACACAGGATTTCAACGGCAAATGGGCGCTGGTAACCGGAGCCAGCTCGGGAATCGGCGCAGCGCTGGCGCGGGAGCTGGCAAAGCACGGAGCTAAACTTATTCTGACGGCGCGCAGGCGCGACCGGCTGGAAAAACTGGCCGGCGAATTCGCGGCCAGGGGAACAGAGGTCCGCATCGTCACGGCTGACTTGAACGACCCCGCCGCGCCACAGCAGATTTATGACACCACCGAAGGCGCGGGCCTTCCCGTCGGCATTCTCATCAACAATGCCGGCCTGGGCCAGTACGGCGCGTTCTGCACGAGCCCAGTCGAACAGGAGTTGAGCCAGGTGCGCGTCAACTGCGAGGCCATGGTGCGGCTAACCCGGCTGTTTGTTCCCCGCATGGTGGAGCGGCGCAGCGGCTGGGTGCTGGTTCTGGCCTCGACCGCCAGCTTCCAGCCAGTACCGTACATCACCACCTATGCGGCCACCAAGGCATTTGACCGCTTCTTTGCGCTGGGACTAGCCGCTGAGGTGGCTCGCTTCGGCGTCAAGGTCACAGCGCTCTGCCCGGGGCCCACGGAGAGCGAGTTTTTCGACGTGGCCCGCGCCGGCACATTCAAAGGTCGCGGCCAGCAGCCTGCCGTGGACGTGGCGCGGCTTGCGGTCGCAGCCCTGGCGCGCGGCCAGCGCACGCTTGTCCCCTACTTCGGCGGCAAGCTCAACGCATTTCTCGTTCGCTTCCTGCCGGCAAGACTGATTACTCACTATGTTGAGAAGGCCGCACGCCCGGCCTGAGGCAATGAATGGTATATTGTTTCGTGGCCATGAAAACAGAATGCGCATTCCATTCCTGTTTTCCATGATTTGCTCGCACGAATTTCATTTCCGGTGAGGCTGGTAATGATTCGCAGTATTCTCCTGCCCGGACCCGCCGCGCATATTGCCAGGCTTCCGGCGCCTCAGGTTAAACAGCTATACCCAAAGCTGCGCTGGCGGATTCTGGAATCTACCTTTATAGGTTACGCAACATTTTATCTGGTCAGAAACAATCTTCCGGTTGTTTCCAAGGAGATGGGCCAGGCGCTCCACTACACGAAAGGGCAGATAGGCGACATACTGGCGTTATCGGTCATCACTTACGGACTCGGCAGATTCATCATGGGTTCGCTGTCTGACCGGAGCAATCCCCGTTACTTTATGCCGCTTGGATTGCTGTTGACAGCGTTTTGCAACTTTGCTTTTGCAACTGCCAGCAGTTACCACATACATTTGGCTCTGTGGACATTGAACGGGCTGGCGCAAAGCATGGGATGGGCTCCTTGCGGACGCTCCCTGAGTCACTGGTACAGTATCCGCGAAAGAGGCACGGTGTTTGCGTTCTGGAACCTGGCGCAGAATGTGGGTGGAGGATTAGTCGGCATCATTGCCGCCTACTGCACCTTGATGCTCGGATGGCGCTCGGCATTTTATGTTCCCGGAATATTGGCGGTGCTCTGCGCGTTGTATCTTGTCCTGAGGCTCAGGGATACGCCGCAGTCGGTAGGGCTTCCGTCGATTGAGGAGTATCACAACGACTATCCGGAGAGCGGCGCCGGCGATGGCGAAAAGGAGCTGGGAACGCGCGAGTTATTTGTTCATTACATCCTTAAAAACCGTTATCTATGGCTTTTTGCCGGAGCTAACTTCTTTGCTTACGTCGCCAGATACGCCATGCTCGACTGGGGGCCGACTTATCTGAAAGAGGTAAAGCATGCCAGCCTGGGCGAAGGCGGAATCGGTACGGCGATTCTGGAGTCTTCCGCCATGCTAAGTACGGTTTTGGTGGGGTGGTTATCTGATAAGTTGGGCGGACGCCGGGGAATGATTTGCCTGCTCTGCATGATACCCGTCTTTCTTGCTTTCATCGGCATTTTATATAGTCCGGATAATAAGTTATGGCTGGATATGGCGCTATTTGGCATTATTGGTTTCTTTGTCTACCCGGCAGTGATGTTATTGGGCATTTGCTCGCTGGATGCCACCTCAAAGAAGGCAGTGGGCACCGCGAATGGCTTTATCTCGGTTTTTGGATCGCTGGGACGTATGGCCGAGGGGAAAGGCATCGGCACGCTGGCGGAGAAATATAACTGGGATGTTGCATTGTATGCGATAGCTATATCGACTTTTCTTGGGATCGTGCTGCTCGCGTTTACCTGGAAGCTTTCACCAAGAGCGACTGAGATTCGGCATGAGGCCAGGCGTTAGTTAAACGAATACGCGAATCGGAGGTTGAGAGTTGAGCAATCAAGATTCGGCCGTCACGCGAAGAAAATTTCTTCAGGGAGCAGCCCTGCTCGCGGCTCCTGTTTCACTTCACGCCCAACTGGCGCGGAGCGCGTTTGAGCAGCATCAGGAAGCGCTCCGGGAGTGGTATGAGAGAAAAGCGCTTCGTCTTGCCGGCGTCCGTGCGGATGACGCGGCATTGCGCGATCTCCTGGCCGAATCACCAGTCTTGTACCCGCCGTGGACCGGGCGGCTGGATGAATACGACAGCGAGATCTATGGACCGCTGCTGGCGGTGAGTGACGAGGGC
Organism: Occallatibacter sp.; assembly: GCA_049522175.1. Classification (GTDB taxonomy): domain Bacteria; phylum Acidobacteriota; class Terriglobia; order Terriglobales; family Acidobacteriaceae; genus Telmatobacter. The sequence goes on from JBEKOC010000004.1 coordinate 162,665, forward strand.
GACAACGCGCAGACCATCGCTCGGGCAGCCTACGCATCCGCCAAAGCGCGCGCGCTCCATCCCGCCAGTGCCACCGCGCTCGGCGTGATGATTGACGGCGAACGCATGGTCAGCGCGGGCGAAGGGCCGATTGGGCCAGAGGAGTACGCCAAGCTGATTGCGGCGGCCTTCGGGCGCACGCTTTGTTCCACCAATGTTGGAGTTCGAGTCAACACGCGCCTCTACCGGCTCTTCCCGGAGTTTTCGATTGCCGATGCCGCCACGAACGAAGAGAAGTGGCTGGCAGGAGTTTTTGCGGCGTTTCGTCCGTTCCTGAAAACTCCTGACAGCAATCCTCGGCCGCTTACTGTCCGGCTGATCGTGCAGCAAGGAGATTCGCTTGAAACGGTCAGGAAGCTGGCAGCAAAACTGGAGGCCGGGCGCGGCCAGAGGCTTCTCGGTCCTTCTTCTATTCACCATATTTCTTTGCTATCGATTTGCGGCGGCGTGATTCGCGCGGGCGCGGAGACGGAGGAGATCAAGCGTCTGCTTGAAATCGCAGCGCAGATCGGCGTGGCGGAGGTCGCCATCGATGGGGAGTTGCTCTTTGGCGCGCGCCAGCGCACGAGCGTCCAGTCTCTGCTCAATATTTTGGAGGTGAGCGCGTTGCGCGATTTGTTTGCCGTCGCGCGGCAGCATAAGGTCCGGCTCGTTTACCGCTATCAGGTCGATGTCGATTCGGCGGCGAGGACGATTTGGACCGGCTTGCACACCACGCGTTCCTATGGATTCACGGCGGGCAAGTACGGGCTTGTGCCGCTGACCCTCGATGAGCAGGAGCGAGTGGTTGGGCTCGTCAGCCTCTGGACGAAGGGATGGACGGCGATTCCGGCTTTTTATGTAGATACGCCACTGGTGACGCACGACGAGATTTTCGATGAATCGCGATGCGTGGAAGCAGCGCTCCGGTGGATGGAAAAAGTGCGTGGAGCGGGAGCGAAACTGGCGCTCTTCGATTGCCCCGACCGCATTGCAGGGCGTCATTTGATCCGCGATGAGCGGGATGCGAATACCAACGGAATTTTGTCGCTGGATCAAATTGCCGCTTTGGAGCAGCGCGGACGGGAGCTGGGGCTGAAGTTGATGTGGTCCGGCGGGATCACGGCGCGGCAGGCGTATTCTCTTGGCGAGCAGGGCGTATTCGCGATCTTCTCGACGGGCGCAACCTCGCGCCGCGTGGCCGTGCACGGCAGTTTCGCGGACGATCCGGAGCTTGCCAGCGAAGGCGAACCCACAGAGATCGGCGTTCGCCGCGTCCATGCTGCCATTCAGGGTGGTTTTCTCGCCAGGGCTTTGAAGGGCCGCGACAACGAGTTGGCGGAGCAAGTGCGCGACCGCAGCCTGCGCCTGCTGCAAGAGATCGACGCACAGAACCCGGCTGAAGAAGCCCTGGCGGAACTTGACGAAGCATTGCTGCGCGGCTGGTCCGTGCGGTGGGCGAGAATTAAGCCGTCTTAGAAATTTATTTCTTACGCATAAGTCGCCGATTTTCTGTGCGCGCCGAGCCGGGCTGCGAACTCAACCAGGGATTCATCGCATCCGCGCGCGGTGGCCAGTTGCATGCCGCAGGCTGTGCAGGGAAGCGTAACCACCGGCACTCCCGCCATGCTGAATGGCGTGGTATAGCGCAGGAGCCGGACGCGCGTCTTGTTGTGATCCGCGCCGGCCGCCAGTCGCGCGACAGGCGTGGCAGGCATCAGCAGCAAACCATGCGCTGCGAACAGCTCGTCCATGCAGGCCGTGAACTTCGCGTGGCGTTGGCGCAACGCGGAGATTTCAGCAGGAGTGATGCGCGCGCCCCACTCCAGCCGCTCGCGCAGGCCCGGTTCATAGAGGTCAAAGTGTCCGGCATGGATGCGCGCCGCCTCCCAGGCCTGAATGGGCGCATAGATCTCGAAAGCCTCTTCCCACCACCTTGCATCGATTCTGGTTGCACTCAATCCGAGGGACTCCAATTCCGCGATGGTGGCGTAAAAGCAGGCGAGAATCTCCGGCTCACAATCGTGGAAGAAGCTTTCATCCGGGACGGCAAAACGCGTGAAGGGTTGGGTTGAAGCCGAATTCTCGGGCGCAAAAAGGCTGGCCAACAGCGGCGCATCTTGCAGATAGCGAAAGAGCCATCCCATGGTGTCGAAGGATTGCGCCAGGTGCGCGCCGCCTCGCCAATCGCCGCGGCCTAGTGAGGTGCGATACCCGGCCAGCCCGCACAGCGCGGCGGGCGCGCGGATGGACCCGCCGGTGTCCGTACCCAGCGCGGCTACGGCCGAGCCTTCCATCACGCTAGCTGCGGCGCCCGAGGACGAGCCGCCGGTCAGTGCGCCTTCATTGCCCGGCTGAAGGCAATCGCCAAAGTCAGGATTCTCGCCGGTGATACCGTAAGCCAACGGGTGCAGGTGGGTCTTGCCGACGATGACCGCGCCAATGGTGCGCAGACGTTCCACCAGCCAGGAATCGCGCACAGCGACTCCGGCGAACTCGCGATAAGCTCGCACGCCGCAAGTGGTGGGCGCGCCGGCCAGATCAAAACAATCCTTCACCGAGATGGGCAGGCCCCATAGCACGCTGCGGCCATCGCCGAAGGGGCCTCCCTCGCCGCGCGGCATGGCCTCTGCGCGCGCCGCTTCAGCCAGCGTCCACGCCGGGTTCTGCCACAGATAGGTATTGCGGCTTTGATTCCCGTTGGCGCGGGCGAGAGCCATTTCAGCCAGATCGACGGGCCGCACCCTTTCAGCGGCAAGAGCCGCGCGCAGCCCGCGAATCGTCCAGGAGGCATCGGTCATAGGGAGATTCTAGGACAAAGGGGATCACGGCAGGGCTTGGTGACGGAGGCCAGATCCCTAAGATGGACGGATATCAGCTTCATTCAACTGTCATAGAAGAATACGGATCATTGCGGCCACAGCGTGCCAGCTGGATTTATCTTGCTCGTATCTGGTTTTATTTGCAACAACTTAGAAAATCGAATCCAGCCCGGTTTGAACCCTTACCCGCCACAGTGAATTCATGCCGGATGCAGGTTTGCCCGGGTAAACCTGCTCAAGGTACGAATGTCACCGTTCATAGCCATATCGTTGAAGAGGAAACAGTTATACTGCTAGATAACCGGCTGGCAGAGGATTCACTGGCAGCGCATGTAGGTTGCAGCTATATCCCTGATGGGATGGAAAGATGAACGGAAGTTTTTCCTCTGGAGATTGAAGATGCGTGAAGACATAATCGCAAGTTTACGGAAGATGATCGTCAACGACTTGTTCGTCGAGATCGCCGAGAATAACATCGGTCTGGATGATGGACTCAGGACAGTCGTAGGTTTAGACTCGGTCGGTTTTGTAGATTTACGCGCACTTTGCGAGCAAAAATTTAACGTTGAAATCAGCGACGATGACTACACGCCCGAGAATTTCACGTCGATTCGGTTGCTGGCGGACCTGATCGACCGCCTGCAAGCCAAAAAAGCTGCAGCAGCAGGCGCTGCCCGGTGACTTAGATCTTGCGCATGGCGCGAAAGCCCATGCGGCGGAACGATTTCATTAAGAAGATGAAACGGAGCGGCGGCCGAAAACTCTCGCGTGACGCTTCAATCTATCTTGTTGCCGAACTGGCATGTGCGCATAGATAATCGTGGCACGCTCGCATTGTAATCAACAGCAAAACTGTCATTGTTCAGCATTTTCTGTTTTCACGTTTGAGATACCATCAACGTATGCCCTCCGGTCCGCGAATTACAGTTACGGGAATGGCGTGGCTAACCGCTCTGGGAGACGGCCTGGAATCCGTGTGGCAGGCGCTGCTCGACGGAAAAACGGGCATGAGGCCCGTTGCGTATGAAGGCCGTCTGCGCAACATGCTGGCGGCGCCAGCCATGGACCAGGAGATTCCCCCTTCCGAGCGGCTTGTGAAGATGACGTGCGCAACCATTCGGAAGGCGCTGGCCTCCGTCAATCGCGAACCTGACGACCCGCAAGTACGGTTCATTCTGAGCACCAGTTTGGGCGCTTATCTGGACGATGAGGCAGCGCGCACGCCACTTTCAGGCTGGGCAACCAGTGTGGCGCGGGAGTTGGGAGCAGCTACAAAGCCGAAAGTGATCTCAACTGCATGTTCATCGGGCGCTGACGCGATTCTGGTGGGCGCGGAGTTGATTCGCTCGGGCGCTGCGCAATGCTGCGTGTGCGGCGGCGCGGATGTTCTGACACCCAACAAGCGGTTGGCTCATTCAGCGCTGGGGACCATGTCCCCGACCCATTTGCGCGCCTTCGATGTGCGGCACGACGGAACCCTGCTGGGCGAAGGAGCGGGGTTTATCGTTCTTGAGCCGGAAGCGCAGGGGCAAACCTGCCATGCAATTCTGAGCGGCGCGGGCTCCGCGAATGACGCTTCGGGGATGACCGTAGCCGACATCACCGGATTGTCAGCGGGGTACGCTATGCAACGATCGCTGGCGGATGCAAACCTGCCTTTGTCCGCTATCGGGCTGATCAACGCGCACGGTTCCGGAACCGTGATGAACGACACCACGGAAACCAATGCATTCAAAGCGTTGTTCCCGGAGGCCTCGCGCCCCCTGGTCTTCGCGACAAAGGGCAACTTCGGCCATACGCTGGGCGCAACTGGCGCCATAGAGGCGATCGCCTTGATTCTGGGCCTGCGTGAGGGCCGCGTTCCACCGATTTATGCATTGGAACAACCGCTGCCTGAGTTTTCCTTGCCGCTGGCGATCTCCCAGCCAGTGTCCTGCGCGGCCCGCGCGGGGTTGAGCCTGACTCTCGGGTTTGGCGGATTCGATACCAGCCTGGTCTTTGAGGCGGCGCCATGAACGTGCTGGGCAAAATGATGGTCGCAGGATCAGGGGAGGCTGGTTCATCCCAGCGCGACCTGTTTGATGCCCGTGTTCGCGCAATTGTGAGGTATGCCGACCCGGCCGCGTGGACCACAGCCTCGGCGGTAATGAGCGCACTTGCCGGAGCCGAGGAATTATTGGCACAATGGCGGCACGAAATCGGCATGATTGCCATCAGCGATCAGGGGCCCGGCGAAACCATGGCGCAGGTTCTGGCGGAAGGGGCCAGGGGATTTTCGTTGCCCATGCATTACGCGGCAGCGAGCCCAGGGACGCTGGTGGGAGTATCGTGCATCGCCTTCGGATTACGCGGGCCGACGATGAATTTGACCATGACCCCGCAGGATGGCATCCCCGTGGCCCTGACCTTGTGCGCGCGCTGGCTGGAGCGGAAGACGGCAAAGTTTATCGTTTTGGCGGCGTGCGGCGCCGGCACTTCCGGCACGATGAGGAGCCGCGCCTTGCTGCTGGCCCCGCCAGGATTCTCGGGGCCTGTTACGCCGCTGACGGAAGAGATGATTACCTGGCTGGCTGACATTAATCCAGCAAGTGGGGGCAACGCATGAAAAAATTTCTATCCCCGCGCCTGTTGGATTCCTTTGTTGAAAGAGCCGTAGAGGCGCTTCCCGCCGGCGTCCCTCACAGTACGCCCGACTGTGAGTCGCTGGGAAGAGCCTGGAAGAAACACGGCCTTCGCCCCGGCGATCTGGTTCTGCTGTGCCTGCCCAATTGCAAAGAGTTACTGCACCAGTATTTCGGCGTGCTGATGGCCGGCGGCGTGCCGGCGCTCCTGCCGCCGATCATGTCGGCAGTGCGGCTGCGCGAAATTGCAACCGCCATGGGCGCATACGCCATTGGCGGGCTGCGCCTGTCCACCGGCGATCTGGGGGCCGAGTCCTACGGCTCCATCGGACCGCTGCATGTCGCGATTCTCAAGCCTCCACCGGAACCGGCTGGATCCCCGGGCGAAATTGTCCTGATGACTTCGGGGACATCGGGGGTTGCCAGCGGATGCGTCTTCGATTTCGAGGCAATCCTGCTGAACGGACAACGCCACGCCAAAGCCATCGGCAAACGCGCGGATGACACCGTTTTAATCACGCTACCCATGTTTTTTTCCTTTGCGCTATCCGCCCAGGCTCTTTCCTCGCTGGTATGCGGCAATCGGCTGGTGATCAGCGGGCCGCCATTCAGTGTGGGGGGATATCGAAAAGCACTGGAGGATTACGGCATTACGGTTTCCTCGCTGACGCCTGTGGGCATCCGTGCTGTCCTGCACTCCGATCCGGCGGCATTTACCGGCTTGAGAGTACTGTCTGTTGGCGGAGACGCGCTGGAGCCCGATCTGGTCGCCCGCCTGGTGGAACTGCGGAAAGGGAAAGATGTTTATATTACCTACGGTCTCACGCAAGCCGGGCCGCGCGTTTCTACCCTGGCGGCGCACGCCGAGCCATCCTCGCGGTATAGCTCAGTGGGCCTTGCTCACGAAGGAACCACAGTGTCTCTTCATCCCGTCGGAGACGGAAGCGGACGGAAACAACTCTACGTGAATTCGGCAACGGTGATGAAGCGCCCAATCGGCCGCGTTGAGGGCCGGTCTAACAATGATCTGGTTGCTCCGCAGACGATTGCCACGGGCGACTCATTCGATCAGGATAAAGACGGGTATCTTTATTACAGGGGCCGGCTCAGCGACTTTATCAGCCGGAAGGGGGAGAAAATCAGCCTGGCCGCGGTGCGCCGCCTGGCGGCCGAGCTGCCCCACGTAACCAGCGCCAGGACGCTCATTTTCAAGCACCATGATGGAACGGAGGATTATGATTTGGAGTTGCGTGTTGATGCCGGCGCGCATGCGGCAGATCAGCAATCCGAGATCCGCAAATTACTAAACGGTCTTCTACGGCGGCCTGAAATGCCGCGAGCCATTCACATTGAGCCGGCAAATGAAACCGATGGGCAGAGGTACAAATGAACGCCGGGCAAATGCACGCTGAATCCGAGAGCAAGGGAGCGGTCAGGCCATCGCTCCGCAGGCGCCTGGCAACTTCTCAGGGGGGGCTGGCGCGTTTTCTGCGTTGGGCTTATCGGGCGATCAAGAATTTCACCGTACCTGCGCCTAAGATCGTCGTGAAACCGCTACTTTGGCTTTTACTGTTGGTGCGCAGCGCCTATTATTTTGTTGCGCGCGTGTTTTTTTGCGAGCCGCTATTCAAGGCCTATTGCACAAAGTATGGGCGGAACCTGCATACCGGCTGTTATTTTCACTGGATCGTAGGCAAGGGCGATATCGTTATCGGCGACAACGTGACGATAGACGGCAAATGCAGCATCGCTTTTGCAACCCGCTACTCCGATCATCCAACGCTGCAAATTGGGGACAATACCGGAATCGGCCATGAATGCAGTTTCACGATTGGGAAACTGATTTCCATCGGAAGCAACTGCAACCTCTCTGGCGAAATTACAATCATGGACTCCAATGCCCATGACACGGATCCAGCGGCGCGGTCGGCGCGCAAACCGCCCAGGCCAGAAGACGTCCGTCCTGTCATCATTCGCGATGATGTATGGATCGGCAGGCAGTGCATCATCTTTCCCGGCGTAAAGGTCGGAGAAGGCAGCGTCATTTCCGCGGGCTCCGTGGTCCGGACCCATGTGCCGCCCTACAGCGTGGTTGCCGGCAATCCGGCAAGGGTCATGTTCCGGCTGAAAAAACCCGATCAATTTAGTCAATCAATGTGACGAATTGGAGCCGTTGATGGAAAAGATTACAGGCGGGCAATTGCTGATCCGGGCGTTGAAGGCGCACGGAATTTGTCGTCTTTTCACGCTACCCGGCGCGCCGTTGTTTCCGGTGTACGAGGCGTGCCTGAATGAGGGCGTCGAGGTATTCACGGCGCGCCATGAATCAGGGCTGATCCACATCGCCGAGGGCTGGTCGCGCGCCACAGGCAGTCCATCAGTCGTGCTGGTCTCGCCCGGTCCGGGCCTCGCCAACTCCGTTCCGGGGATTTCGATCGCGTTTGCCGAATGCTCTCCGGTCATTGTGCTCAGCGGCATCGATGTGCCGGCAAATCTGGGCAGAGGAGGCCGCCAGGAGCTTCCGCATGTGGAGATGTGCGCTCCGATTACCAAATGGTCGGCATTGTTGTCCAGCGGCAGCCGGATTCCAGAGTACATCGCCAAGGCGTTTCGAATCGCCACGAGTGGAATGCCCGGACCGGTCCATGTCAGCATTACGACGGATACGATTTCCGGGCTGGTCGAGGTGGATGAAGGCTCCATTCTTCCTCCGGCCAACACCCAGCCAACCGCCGCCGCGCAGGCGGTGCCGGAGTTTATCGAGCAGGCATTGGAGCTTCTTACCAAGGCGGAGCGGCCGCTGATCATCGCCGGAGCCGCCGCATTCTGGTCTCATGCCGGCGATCTGCTTCGTCAGTTCGTTGAAACCGTAAAGATCCCGCTGATGACCGTGGAACAGGCGCGCGGGTTGGTCGCTGACATTCATCCGTATTGTTTCGGCGACGGCTACGGCACGGTGAATATGGCCGCACAACTGGAAACCCGCGTCGATGTGCTCCTGCTGCTGGGCGACCGGATGGACCACGCCTTTGCCTACGGCAGTTGTTTTGGTTCCGCCAAGATTATTCACATCTGCCCAGATGCGAATGAGCTGGGGAAGAATCATCCTATCGAATGCGGCGTGGCTTGCGATGTGCGGGCGGCGGCCGCACAGCTTCTTGCAGCTGCGAAGACCCGGACCTGGAAAGAGCCGGCCGAGTGGGTCGCAATGCTTCGCCAGACGCGCTGCGATCAAGCAACACGCGTGCAGAGAATGGCCGCATCCACCCAGCCCGGCGTTCATCCGGCGCGGATTGCGCTGGAAGTGGAAAAACTGCTCGACAAGCAGAGCATTTTAGCCTTTGATGGCGGCGATTTCTCCTCCTGGGCACGCTACTGCATGATCGCCCGCCGATCCGGCGGGTGGCTTGCCAGCACGGTGCTGGGACACCTCGGTGTCGGCCTGCCCTACGCAATCGGCGCCAAACTAGCGTTTCCTGAAGCAAAGGTAGTGGTCATGACCGGTGACGGCGCGCTGGGATTTTCGGTCATGGAAATGGAAACGGCCGTTCGCTATAGCATTCCAGTGGTGATCGTGGTGGCCAACGACGCGGCTTATGGCGTCGAAGTTTACTACCAGCAAAAATGGTTCGGCCCGGATCGCGTGGTGGGCACCGAACTGACCAATACGCGCTGGGATCTGCTGGCCGCGTCCCTCGGCGCACATGGAGAATACGTCGAGACCCCGGAGCAACTTGGCTCCGCGCTGGAGCGCGCCTTCGCATCCGGCAAACCGGCTTGCGTCAATGTAATGGCCCATCGCACGCCCAGTCCGCAGACCGAGATATTTTCGCGCATCTACCTGCGAAAACGAGCCAGCGCCCGGAAAAGCGCATGAGAAGAAACGCATGAGCGACAGCACAACTTCCAAGGCGCCAACGCCACCACCCCCCGCCGATCCGCACGATCTGCTGGCAGAAGGCGCGCGCGCGCGGAAGTTATCGACCGAGGCGGAGGGTGTGAAGTGCCTGGTGGAAGGCATGCGCATGATCAACAACACCACCCTGGCTTACGTGTTGTTTGCTCTCTGGGATAGCGGATTTTACGAGTATTCGCTTACCCATCCGCGCTTTAACGTCGCCGAGGCAGCCGAGGAGTTGCACCTGGACGCGCAAGTCCTTGAGATGTTGCTACATCATCTTGTCGGCTGTGGCATTCTGCGCGTGGACGGGGAGCAGATGGAGCTGACCGAATACGGTTCCCGGTTTTCCAATATTGTTTTGCACGGCACATTGAATATCAACCTCGGAGGGTACGGTACGCAGCTAACCAATATCGGCCCGCTGTTGCGCAAGGAAGTTACGCGCGAGGAGATCGAAAGATCCCACTCCGGCGTTCATTCCGGCCTGGGAACGGAGCAGTTGACCAGCGTCCGGCTCGTTCCGTCGGTGCTGAAGATTCTTGCAGAGCGCAACCTCCATTCCATGCTGCATCTGGCCTGCGCCGCGGGCGGATTTCTGACGCAATTGGCCCGTTCTGATCCGTCGTTTCACGGCATCGGCATCGACAAGTCGGTGCAGAAGATTGCCGGCGCAAAGGAAAAGCTTCGCCGCTATGGCCTGGAATCGCGCATTCGCCTGATTCAGGCGGAAGTTGGTGTTGAGCCGCTGCCGCTGGATGAGGAGATGCGCAGCCAGATCGATGTGGTCGCCTCGATCTACCTGCTGCACGAGATCGGCCGCTATGGCAGGCAACGAATCGTCGATGTGCTGCGTCGGATCAAAGCGTCCTTCCCCGGCAAACTGTTCCTCTTTTCTGAAACCATGCCGCCCAGTACACCGGACTCGGTGAAGAAGCAGCCGGCCCAGTATTCACAGCTTGATTACCTGCTGATCCATCATTTGCGCGGCAAGGGCATGCCGCTTCCGGCGGAAGAATGGAAATCTATCCTCGCCGAAGCGGGACTCAAGCTGATCGATTTCAAGGAAGTCTACTCGATCGGATTATTTCTGGCAGAGCTTTGACTGGAGATTCCTAAGATGACGCAGAAGACGGCTTTAATAATTGGCGCGAGCGGCGGATTAGGCCGCGCCATTGCATCGATGCTTGCAGAGGAAGGATACACGCTGGCTCTGGTGGGCCGGGATAGCGCGAAACTGCAGGGCGTCCGCGATGAATTGGGAACCGCCTCGCAGAGCGCGCTCCTTCTTACCTGCGATCTCACTGACCGCGCGCAGGCGCAGGCGATGGTCGAGCAGGTTCTGGCGCAGATGAGTTACATCGATGTCCTGGTATGCGCCGCGGGATTGAACGTGCGCCAGCGCAGCCTGCGTTCTCTCGACCCCGCCGACTGGGACCGCGTCATCGCCGCCAATCTCACCACGGCGTTCAATGCGATTCACTTCGTGCTGCCTTCGATGCGCACGCGCGGAAGCGGCCTGATCGTGCAGCTTTCTTCTCTCGCCGGATTGCGGGCCAACACCATAACCGGAGCCGCGTATTCCGCGGCTAAATTTGCCCAGGGTGCGTTGGGAATCAGCATCGGCCGCGAGGAGCGCGGGAGAGGAATCCGCTCCACCGTGATTTACTCTGGCGAGGTCGATACTCCCTTGCTGGACGCGCGCGCTGAACGTTTGGGTGCGTCTGCCGACGAAGGGCGCCGTGCGATGATCCTTCAATCTAAGGATATTGCCGAAGTCGTGCGCCTTGTTGTGAAACTCCCCCCCCGCGCCCATATTCCGGAGCTGGTGATCAAGCCAACCATCGACGATTTTTCCTAATCGCTGGCGTGTACCCGTCAATACTCCATCGGGCGCCCAGCCCAATAACGGCTTTATCGCCAGAATAAGGCATCGTGCCAAAATGACTTCGGCCGAATCTGTTCTCTATATTGTTGATTTAATTGGCGTCCCCGACGGGATTTGAACCCGTGTTATCGCCGTGAAAGGGCGGTGTCCTAGGCCGGGCTAGACGACGGGGACTTGAGGCAGGGTTAACAAGCGGCCAGAGATGGCCGGATGCGCCCTTATGAAGGCTACCAACTCAGAGGGGCCATGTCAAAGAACCTGAAGCTGTTTGAAGCACTCGGGAGAGCCTGCGTACCAACCTGGGCAGGCGGCCGGAGAGCATTTTTTGCGTCCGTACCCCGGCCCCAGGCGTCCCATTACAATAGAAAAAGCAACATCGAGTGAGGAAGATCGCTTTGAAACGCATTTTTGGGATAAGTTGTTTTGTACTTCTTGGATTGGCGGCTACGGGCTGCGACAAAAAGCCTACGGCTCAGGGCGCTGGCGGGATGCAGGCCATGCCGGTGCAGACGGTGACCGTCACCCTTGCGCCGGTGCCCCAGTCAAGCGAGTATGTTGCCACCATCAAGTCGCGCCGCTCGGCCACGTTGCTGCCGCAGGTGAGCGGAAACCTGACGAAGATTCTCGTCCACTCGGGCGACCATGTGAAGGCGGGCAGCGTGCTGATGGAGATTGATCCGCGGCTTCAGAATGCCGCCGTCCAAGCCGCACGCGCCACCGAACGCCAGAAGAAGGCCCTCTACGATTACAACTCTGTAGAGGTTGAGCGGCAGCGCAAGCTCTTTGAAGCCGGCGTCACCAGCCATGACGCCTTTGATCAGGCGCAGCAATCTTACGGCAATACCAAGGCGGACTACGAGTCGGCGGTAGAACTGCGCAAAACGCAGGAGGAGCAACTGGCCTACTACAACATCCGTGCGCCATTTGACGGCGTGGTGGGCGACATCCCGGTGCATTTGGGAGATTTCGCTTCACCGATGAACTCGCCGGCCACGGTGCTGACCACGGTGGACGAGAACAAGGATCTGGAAGCCTACATTTACGTTCCTACGGAGCGCGCCGGGCAGGTGCGTCAAGGGTTGGATGTAGAGCTGACGGACAACGCCGGCAGGCTGCTGGAGAAGACGAAGATCAATTTTCTCTCTTCGCAGGTGGATAGCACCTTGCAGGGCATTCTGGTGAAGGCCCCGGTCCACGCCGCGCCGGAAGTGTTGCGCAACGCGCAGATCATCAAGGCGCGCGTTATATGGAGCACGACGCCCATGGCGGTTGTGCCGGTGCTGGCGGTCACGCGCCAGGGCGGGCAGAGTTTCGTCTTCGTGGCGAGGAAGCAAGGCGCGCTTACGCAGGCTATTCAAACAGCGGTCACGCTGGGCGATGCGGTGGGCAACAGCTACTCTATCTCCTCGGGACTGAATGCCGGCGACCAGGTCATCGTGTCGAGCACGCAGTTTCTGGTGAACGGAATGCCGGTGAAGTTGATAGGCGGCTGAGGAACAGCCAGGCGGGTTCGTAGTCAGCGAGTTTTGCGGCACATTGTTTCCACGTACGCGACCTGATTGAAGGAAGGCTACTCTTGTTTGTCGATTTTTTTATTCATCGGCCAGTTTTTGCGACGGTTAGCGCGCTGCTGATTATTCTGGCGGGCGCCATCTGCATCCCCAACCTTCCCGTCGCCATGTACCCCACGCTCACGCCCCCGCAAATCTCCGTGGTCTGCAACTATGTGGGCGCCAACGCCGACACCGTGGAGAAGGCTGTCACCATACCTCTCGAAGAGTCGATCAACGGCGTTGAAGGAATGCGCTACATCAACTCGTCCAGCACTAATAGCGGGACCAGCATGATCACCACCACCTTTAAGACCGGCTATGACCTGGACATCGCCGCCGTGGACGTGCAAAACCGCGTGGCCAGCGTGCAGGGACGGCTTCCCGCGGCGGTCAACGCAACCGGCATCACCATCTCCAAAGAGAGCTATAACTTCGTCTTCGGCGCCGGCTTCTTCACTCGCGATGGCCGCTACTCGCCCGAGTTCATCTCCAACTACCTCGATGTTTACGTCAAGGATGCCCTCAAGCGCGTTCCCGGCGTGGGCGACGTACTGATCTTCGGCGAGCGCAAGTACGCCATGCGCGTCTGGCTCGATCCGGCGCGTTTGGCCGCCCGCGGACTGACGGCCACCGACGTGGTCAACGCGCTGGTCGAGCAGAACGTCGAGATTCCCGCCGGCCAGCTTGGCCAGCCGCCCGCGGACGCGAAGCAGTCCTACCAGGTGCCGGTGCGCGTGGTGGGCCGGCTCTCCAGTCCCCAGGAGTTCGACAACATTATCGTCAAGAACTCCGCCAACGGCCTGGTGCTGCTCCGGGATGTGGGCCACTCGGAGGTCGGCGCTGAAGATTACAGCTCTTCGCTCAAGTTCCATGGCCGCGACGCCATGGGCATCGGCGTCGAGCAGCTCTCCAACGCCAACGCCCTCGACGTGGACAACAAGGCCAAGGCCGCGCTGGCGGAGTTAGCCAAGAGCTTTCCGCCAGGACTGGAATACGCTATCGCCTTCGACACCACCACCGTGGTCGGCGACTCCATTCGCGAAGTGCTCGAGACCCTGATCATTGCCATCTTCATTGTCATCACCGTCATCTTTCTCTTCCTGCTGGACTGGCGCGCCACCATCATTCCCGCTGTCACCATTCCGGTTTCGCTGATCGGCACCTTCGCATTTATCAAGTTATTTGGATTTTCCATCAACACGCTCACCCTCTTCGGCATCACTCTGGCCACCGGGCTGGTGGTTGACGACGCCATCGTGGTCATCGAAAATGTGCAGCGCCACATCGCCATGGAGCACTCTGACCCGCACGAGGCCACTTCGCGCGCCATGGGCGAGGTCACCAGCGCCGTCATCGCCACCTCTCTGGTTTTGATTGCGGTCTTCGTGCCGGTTTCGTTTTTCCCCGGTACCACCGGCATTCTCTATCGCCAGTTCTCGCTGACCATCGCCTTTTCCATCGCCATCTCGGCTTTTAATGCGCTCACGCTTTCGCCGGCTCTCTCGGCCATCTTTCTGCGCGGCGAAGAAGACCGGCCCAGGCAGCTCGACTTCCTGCACGTCGCGCCCGTCTCGCGGCTCTTTGCCTGGTTCATTCACTCCGCCGACGCCCAGATCAGTTGGCTGGCGGCTACTTACGCCAAATCCATTCATGTCGCGCTCCGGTTGCGCAACGTGTTGCTCGTGATCTTTTTCGCCGGCCTGGGCGCAACCGTTTGGATCTACCGGCATGTTCCCACCGGCTTTATTCCCCAGGAGGACCGGGGTTTTCTGATGGTGATCGTACAGGCGCCGCCAGGCTCATCGTTGGCCTACACCGCTGCATTGTCGGATCGCGCCGAGGCCATCATCGGCCAGGACCCCGACATCGCCGGCGCATTCTCGGTGATCGGCTTCAGCATGGCCGGCAGCGCTTCCAATACGGGCATGATGTTTGTTTCCACCACGCCCTTCAGTCAGCGGCGCGGCAAGGGACACTCCACTGCCGACATCGTGGCCGATCTCTCTCCCAGCCTGCAGAGCCTGATGTTCGCTCCCAACGGCGGCCTGGTGGCCATCTTGCAGCCGCCAGCCGTGCCGGGAATCGGCAGCTATGGCGGCTTCCAATTCATGCTCCAGGACCGGGGCGCCAACACGCTCAGCGACATGGACCGCGTGGCTCACCAGATTGTTGGCGCAAGCCGCCAGCGCAAGGACATGACCGGGCTCATCACCACCTACTCGGCCAACGATCCGCAGGTGCTGGTCACCATCGACCGCGAAAAAGCCAAGACGATGAATGTTTCGCTGGCGCAGATTACCACTACGCTCGGCGTTTTCATGGGTTCGGAATACATCAACGACTTCGATTTCAACAACCGCACCTATCGAGTTTATGTTCAGGCCGATCAACCCTTCCGCATGTTGGCCAGCGACCTGCACGGCTACTATGTGCGCTCCGACTCCGCCCAGATGGTGCCGCTCGACAACCTGGTCAGCATGACAGAAAGCTCCGGCCCGCCGGTCATCACCCATTACAACCTTTTCCGCGCCGTCGAAATCGACGGTTCTCCCGCGCCGGGCTATAGCTCCGGGCAGGGAATCGCCGGCATGGAGGAGTTGGCCAGGCAGACCATGATGCCCGGCATGGGCTTTGAGTGGACCGGCCTGACGCTGGATGAAATCGAGTCCAGCGGTAAGGCGCTCATCATCTTCGGCCTCGGCATTCTGGTCGTCTATCTCACTCTCTCGGCGCAATACGAGAGCTTCGCGCTGCCCTTTATTATTCTTTTGGCCGTGCCCATGGCAGTGCTCGGAGCGCTGGGCCTGGTCTCTTTGCGCGGCCTCGCAGACGATGTCTACTGCCAGATCGGCCTGGTCATGCTCATCGGCCTCTCCGCCAAAAACTCGATTCTGATCGTCGAGTTCGCCGAGCAGTTGCGCCGCAAGGGCCTCTCCATCGCCGATGCGGCTGCTGAGGCAGGAGCCTTGCGTTTGCGGCCCATTCTGATGACCTCCTTTGCCTTCATCCTCGGCGTCCTGCCGCTGGTCTTCGCCACCGGCGCGGGCGCCATGGGACGCCGCTCCGTGGGCACCACCATCGTCGGCGGCATGTTGCTCTCCACTGTCCTCAACCTCTTCTTTATCCCGGTGCTCTACGTAATTCTGAGCCGCCTGCTAAGGCGCGGCGACGCTCCCACTTCCGAGCCGGCCGAGGGATAAGGACGTGGGTGCCCCACGCTCGCCGCTGTCATCCTGAGCGAGCGCAGCGAGTCGAAGGACCTGCGTCTCGTATTTTTTCGGTTAGGGTGGGATAAGGATAACGCAGTTCTCCAAGCCGAAGGCCGCTGGCCCCACCGCAGGTGGTCACTGCGTCTTCTGATGCGCGATCACATAATCTTTGATCCGGTCGTAGACCTGGCTGGTGACCACACCGCGCTCCAGCAGGTCCTGCTTGGTGTGGTAAGGCCGGAAGCGAACGATGCGCTCCGCCCAACTCGGCGTCATGCCGGGAACTTTCAGCAGCTCCTCCACGCTGGCGTGATTGATGTCCACCCGCATCTCGGGCGGCGGTGCCGTTGCGGATGTTTTAGGTATGCCGCGAGAGTCCCGATCCTGGTACTGCGCCATCCCAGCTGGGCAAGCGCACAGAATCGCAACCAACAAAACCGCAAATCGCATCATCGTTCGCACGGCTCCATTCTCCGCCCTGCCGCGCCCTATCCGCAAGAAAAGATTTGACACGGCGCCCGGTTTTCCCTTAATCTCAAAATCAGATGCAGAGCCACCGCCATCACGGTCACCACCATCATCATGGAACCCCCATGCCGGCGGACTGCCATGGCCTGAAGTAATCGGCCAGAGAGATCGAAGAAACGAAGCCCGCCGGCGACTCAGCCCGCGGGCTTTTTCGCGTTCGGACACGAATTCAGACCAAAAACCAGAAAAAGACCAAAACCAAGGAAAACAATGAGACCTACGAACCCCGCAATTGATTTCGACAAGATGGACGGCCTCGCGCCCGGCATTGTGCAGGATGCGCGCACCGGCGAGGTGCTGATGCTGGGCTTTCTCAATGCCCAAAGCTACGCCAAAACCCTGGAGACCGGCTTCGTCACCTTCTGGAGCCGCACCCGCCAGAAGCTGTGGATGAAGGGCGAAACCAGCGGCAACCGCCTGCGCGTTGTCTCCGTCGCCACCGACTGCGACAACGATGCGCTGCTCTTTCGCGTAGTCGTCGAGGGCGACGGGCTCGTATGCCACGAGGGCACGGTCAGTTGCTTCACCAAACCCGTGAACGTGGCCAATCAGAAATCCGACGAAAAGAAAGAGGTAACACGTGGCTAACAAGCTCAGACTCGGCATTCCCAAAGGCAGTCTTCAGGATGCTACCATCGCTCTCTTCAAGCGCGCCGGCTGGAACATCTATGCCGACGGCCGCTCCTACTTCCCCTCCATCGACGATCCGGAGATCGAGTGCATGTTGATTCGCGCCCAGGAGATGGCCCGCTATGTCGATCACGGCGTTCTCGACGCCGGTCTCACCGGCATCGACTGGGTTGTCGAGAGCGGCCTCGAGGTCACCAGCGTCACCACCCTCACCTACGCCAAGCAGAGCCGCCGCAAGGTGCGCTGGGTGCTGGCCGTTCCTGAAGGCAGCGGCTTCGAAAAGGCCGAAGACCTTGAGGGCAAAATCGTCGCCACAGAGCTGGTCGAGGTCAGCAAGCGTTACTTCGCCTCGAAGGGTGTCAACGTCAAGGTCGAATTCAGTTGGGGCGCAACGGAAGTTAAGCCGCCCATGCTGGCCGACGCCATCGTCGAAGTCACCGAGACCGGCAGCTCGCTCAAGGCCAACCACCTCAAGATCATCGACACCATCATGGAAAGCGAAACGCATCTCATCGCCGGTAAAGCTACACTCGCAGATCCATGGAAGCGCGGCAAGCTCGATCAGATTGCGCTCATGTTGCGCGGCGCCATCGACGCGCAATCGCAGGTCGGCCTCATGCTCAACGTGCAGCGCGCCCATCTCGACGCGGTTCTTGCCGTGCTGCCCGCTCTCAACTCGCCTACCATCTCCCAACTCAGCAACTCCGACTGGGTCGCGGTCAACACCATCGTCGAAGAGCGCGTGGCCCGTGACGTAATTCCCAAACTCAAGGCTGCGAAAGCGACAGGCATCGTCGAGTATCCGCTGAACAAGGTCGTACTCTAGTGCGGAGAACAACCATGAAACTGATCCGGACCACAGGCCGTGGCGCACAGCAAACAGCAGAAATTCTCGCCGCGCTCGAACAACGAGGCGGAGCGGCTCTCGATTCCGTGCTGCCCGCCGTAAGGCGCATCGTCGCTGATGTGCGCAAGCGGGACGATCGCGCTCTGCTCCGTTACGCCGCTCAATTCGACGGCCTTGCCGGCATCAGCGCCCTGCGCGTCTCGCCCGGCGAGATGGCCGCGGCGTGGGAGTCCCTCAATCCTGCAATGCAGGAAGCTCTCACTACCGCAGCCAATCAGATTCGCGCCTTTGCTGTTTCTCAACTGCCTGCTTCCTTCAGCGATGAGCCCATCCCCGGCCTCACTACCGGCCAGCTTGTTCGCCCCCTCGGTTCGGTTGGCTGCTATGTGCCTAGCGGGCGTCATCCGTTGCCCTCCACGTTGCTCATGACCGTCATTCCCGCGCAGGTGGCGGGCGTTGCGCGCATCGTAGTGGTCTCGCCCAAGCCCGCGCCGGAAACCATTGCCACCGCGTACCTGCTGGGCATCACGGAGTTCTATCGCCTGGGCGGCGCGCACGCCGTTGCCGCGCTGGCCTATGGAACCAAATCCGTCTCGCGTGTCGACAAGATCGTCGGTCCCGGCAATCTCTACGTCACCGCCGCCAAGCGTCTTGTGGCCTTCGATTGCGCTATCGACATGCTCGCCGGCCCCACGGAGATTGTCGTCACCAGCGAACGTGGCAACACGGACGGCATCGCCTCCGACCTAGTTGCGCAGGCCGAGCACGATCCGGAAGCGCTGGCCATCTTCATCACCACGCGCGCAGACTTGGCGAAAGAGGTCGTCCAAAAAGTAAAAGCGCGAAGCGCCTTGAATCCCGTCGCACGTGAGGCGCTTGATCGCAACGGCCTGATCATCATCGCCGTAAACGTGGGCGAAGCCCGCGCCATCACCAATCGTCTTGCGCCCGAGCATCTCACCGTGGACGCCGCCAGCGATCTCGATTGGGTACAGAATGCAGGCTCGGTCTTCGTGGGCCGCTGGTCCTCGCAGCCCATGGGCGACTACATCTCCGGCCCCAATCACACGCTGCCCACCGGCGGCATGGCGCGTGTTCGCGGCGGCCTCAGCGTCAACGACTTCGTCAAGCTCATCACCGTGCAGCAGTATTCGGCGCAAGGCCTGCGCACGCTCGGTCCACCCGCTGTCCTCCTGGCCGAAGCGGAAGGACTCACCGGCCATGCCGAAGCCATCAGCACTCGTCTGCAAAATAGGAGTTCCCGTGACTAACTCCAGCGCAATACCCAGCCCAACGCCGCGCGCCCGCGTGCAGGCCATGAAGGAGTATCACCCTCCGCTCGGCAACCGCGACGCGTTGCGCCTGGACTTCAACGAGAACACCGTGGCTTGTTCGCCCAAAGTGCGTGACGTGCTGGGCCGCATCTCCGCCGGCAGCCTCACGCGCTATCCCGAGCGCCAGCCGGTCGAATCTATCGTCGCCGCGCATCTCGGCCTCGCGCCCGAGCAGGTTGCTCTCACCAACGGCGTCGATGAAGCGATTCACGTGCTCTTCGAAACCTTCCTTGAAGAGGGCGATGAACTGCTACTGCCCGTGCCCACCTACACCATGTACGAGGTCTACGCATCCGCCACCAATGCGCGCGTGATTACGGTGCTCGCTGGCGACGACTTGCGGTTTCCCTTCGAGCGTTTGCTCGCCGCCATCACGCCTCGCACTAAAATCATCGCCATCGCCAATCCCAACAGCCCCTCCGGCTCCGCGGCCACGCGTTTGCAATTGCTTGAAATTGCCGAGCGCGCGCCACGCGCTGTGCTGCTGGTCGATGAGGCATACTTCCACTTTTACGGCGAAACAGTCATCGATATGGTTGGCAAAGTCCCCAACCTGGTTGTTGCGCGAACGTTTTCCAAAGCCTATGGTCTTGCCGGATTGCGCCTCGGCCTGCTCGCCGGTCCCGTGGAACTGATGCGCTGGGTCAAGCGCGTTCTCTCGCCTTACAGCGTGAACTCTCTGGCGTTGGCCTGCCTGCCACCCGCGCTCGAAGACACCGCATATCTCGACTGGTATGTCGGCGAAGTGCTCGAAGCGCGCGCTGAGTTTGAGGCCGCGCTCGACGAAGCAGGCATCTGTCGCTGGGTCAGTCGCGCCAACTTCGTCCTCGTCGAAATCGGCGCGCAACACAAGGAGTTCACGCGCCTGATGAGCGCTGCGGGCGTGCTGGTCCGCGACCGCTCCAGCGATCCCGGCTGCGATGGCCGGGTGCGCATCACCATCGGAACGCGTGAGCAGATGAGCCAGGCCGTCGTGGCCCTCCATGAAGTTCTGACCGTACTCAATATGAAAGGAGGCGCTCAGTGACGCCTAAGCTAACCGCGAAACAAACAGCCCGCGTAACCCCGCGTACTTCCATCGTTCAGCGCGATACCGCAGAAACTCGTATCGCCATCAAGCTCACAATTAAAGGCAGCGGCCAATACAAAATCTCCACCGGCATTCGCTTCTTCGATCACATGCTGGAACTCTTCGCGCGCCATGGCGCATTCGATATCGTACTCAAATGCAACGGTGATCTCGACGTGGACCAGCACCACACTGTTGAAGACGTGGGCATTGCCCTGGGCGAGGCCTTCGACCGCGCGCTCGGCGACAAGCGCGGTATTCTGCGCGCCGGATATTATTTGATGCCTATGGACGAGACCCTCGCCATCGCGGCTATCGATCTCAGCGGCCGCGCTGCTTTTACTGTCGATACCAAAGTTCGCACGCACCTGGTGGGCGACCTGCAAACCGAATTGGTTACGGATTTCTTCGAGGGCTTTGCGCGCGGCGCACGCGCCAACGTCCACGTGAAAACCATGTACGGCCGCTCGAACCATCACAAAATTGAAGCCATCTTCAAAGCCTTCGCGCGCGCCCTGCGCGTAGCTTGCTCACGCGACAAGCAACTGGGCAAGATGCTTCCCTCCACGAAGGGACTGTTGTGATGCGCGTAACCGTCATCGATTACAAAGCGGGCAATCTGACTTCCGTGCTCAAGGCGCTGCGCCACCTGGGCGCAGACACGGTCGTGACAGACGACGACCTTTCGCTTGTCGAAGCCGCGGAACGCATCGTACTCCCCGGCGTGGGCCATTTCGCGGCCACTGAAAGGCTCTATGCGACCGGTCTCACGCCCGCGATTCGCGCGGCGATTGCACGCGGCGTTCCTTTCCTTGGAATTTGCGTCGGAATGCAGTGGCTTTACGCTGGATCCAGCGAGGCTCCGAATCAACCCGGCCTTGGACATTTCTCTGAATCCTGCGCCCGCTTCTCCGAAAGTCGTGAAAAAGTTCCGCACGTCGGCTGGAACTCGCTGGAAATCCGTCCCAACTCGCGCCTTCTTGCCGGAGTCGAGCCGGGCGAATACGTCTACTTCACGCACTCCTACAAGGCTCCCGTCACAGCCGACACCACTGCTGTCACGCACTACATTGAGCCCTTCGCCTCCGCCGTCGAGCGCGATAATGTCATGGGCGTGCAATTTCATCCGGAGAAGTCCGGCGCAACCGGATTGAAGATTCTCAAGAACTTTCTGGAGGCTGAACGATGAAGATCGAATACGATGCGACCCGTAAGGATATGATGGCGGCCTATCTTGCACACAGAAACCGGCGCACAATCTACGCGGTGCTGAATTTCTTCGTTTTTAGATTTGTCCCTTGTGCAACAGTGATCTCACTCATTCTTTTCATCGTCATGGCACTTTATGGCAATATAAATCCTTGGCTCGTTCAACTACTGCCTGTGATGGTTGTCCTCACCGTCGCAGCGTTTATTGATCGCCATTCGACCCCTCGCCGGTTTCTTAGAAGCATGTTTCCCGCCAGCGTATCGGACAGAAGGGTTGTTATCGAAGTCAATGACGAAAAGGTCGTGAGCTCGATCCCGGGCGCGACACGATTCGAGTACCTCTGGGGATCGATCTCGCTGTTCCTTTGCGACGCTCAAGTAAATCTGCTTTACATTTCGCCCGGGCGCTTTATTTTGATCCCGAATCGGGTTTTAACAACGGAAGAAAAGGCGTCGCTGGACGAAATAATCGCACGAAAAGGAATCAAAAGAAAATCATGCTGACCAAGCGCATCATTGCCTGCCTCGACGTGCATGACGGACGCGTTGTCAAAGGCGTGCAGTTCGTGGATATTATCGATGCGGGCGATCCAGCCACGCAGGCCGCGCGCCACGCTCGCGAGGGCGCCGACGAGATCGTGCTGCTCGACATTACCGCAACACACGAAGGCCGCCAGACGCTGCTCGACACCGTGCGACGAACGGCGCGCGAGTTATTCGTTCCTTTCTGCGTCGGTGGCGGCATTCGCACCGCCGACGATGCCGCGCAGGTCTTCGAGGCTGGCGCGGACAAGGTCAGCGTGAACTCCGCCGCGCTCGCCAATCCAAATTTAATCGACGCCATTGGTCGCAGCTTCGGCGCACAGGCCGTGGTCGTCGCCATCGACGCGCGCCGCGATCCCGAAGCCGCTGACCCGGTGCGCGATGCGCAGGTCTTCGTGCAGGGCGGGCGCAAGTTGACTGGCCGCCGCGTGGTCGAGTGGGCGCACGAGGCCGAAGCTCGCGGCGCTGGCGAAATTCTGCTCACCTCAATGAACGCCGACGGAACGCGCACCGGCTTCGATTGCGAGCTGACTGCGGCGGTGAGCCAGTCGGTCAACATTCCTGTCATCGCCTCTGGAGGCGCGGGAACCGTAGAGCATTTTGCCGATGTCTTTAGTCGCGGCAAGGCCGATGCGGCTCTGGCGGCGAGCATCTTTCACTTCAGCGTCTCCAGTGCGCGCGCCCTTAAAGAAGAGCTGGCCAGAGCCGGCGTCTCCGTGAGGCTTCCATGCTGATTCCTTCCATCGATTTGCTCGGCGGTCGAATTGTTCAGCTTGTGCAGGGCGAAAAGCTGAGCCTCGCCTTCGACGACTTCGAATACTGGATTGATAAGTTCTCCAAATTCCCGTTAGTCCAGCTGATCGATCTGGATGCGGCCATGCGCCAGGGCGATAACTCCGCATTAGTCGCGCAGATCGCTAAGCGCCTTCCTGTTCAGACCGGCGGCGGCATTCACACCATCGAGCGCGCCCAACAGGTGCTCAGTGCGGGCGCGATGCGTGTCATCATCGGCTCGGCGTTCTTCTCAAAAGCCGGCGCAGTCAACACTGATTTCGCCGCCACGCTTGCCGCAGCCGTGGGCGCGGAGCGCGTTGTTGCCGGTATCGACACCAAAAATGGCCGCATTGCCGTGAAGGGTTGGAAGGCGCAGGTGGCGCTCACTCCCGACGATGCGATTCCGCAACTCGAATCCCACGTCGCCGCATTTCTCTACACGCACGTGGACGGTGAAGGGCTGATGCAGGGCTTTCCCATTGCCACGGCAGCGCGCCTGCGCAAGCTTACCCAGCGCCAGCTCATCGTAGCCGGCGGCATTCGCTCGCAGCAGGAGGTCGATGAGCTGGATGCGCTGGGCGCCGATGCTGTGGTCGGCATGGCCGTTTATACCGACCTGCTCGCGGTCTGATTTCCCCTCCTGCTGCAAAGAAATGCGAGTCAAAACGCCGCGCAAATCATCTTATCTCGTGTAGTATGTTGCACAGAATCCCGTATCCCCAGGGAGATATTCACTATGCTGCGTGTCGGTTATCCGGCCACCCTAGCCGCGGATTTGTTGTGCGATTTCCCTCCGGAAGTCGAGTTGATTCCCCTGCCCAACGATCTTGACCACGATATCGACATCGATGTATGGATTCCCGATCCCTATCAGAAACGCGCCATGAGCCTCTGGCCGCGGCTGCGCGGTGTGCGGCTGATTCTGTCGCTGATGACCGGCACGGAATGGATTCCCGGCGTGGCCGGGTCACGCGTCACCATCTGCAATGCTCAAGGCGCGCACAGCATCTCCACCGCGGAGTGGATTCTCAGCGCCATTCTGGCCACTCTGAAGTACTTCCCGCTTTATCTCGACGTGCAGCGGGCCAGCGTATGGAAGCGCCGCTTCGAAGCCAGCGCGCACTACGCCCGCATTACCGGCGATGCGCGTCCGCTTTATCCGCCCGTCATGCTCGAGGAACTTACCGGCAAGTCCGTGCTGCTGGTGGGCTACGGCTCCATCGGCAAAGAGATTGAGCGCATGCTCGCGCCCTTTCATGTCCAACTCAAGCGCATCGCCCGCTCCGCGCGCGTCAAGCCGCTGGTTCATCCGGTCAGCGAACTCGACAACCTCTTGCCGCAAGCGGATGTCGTGATTCTGATTCTGCCTTCGACCGCCGAGTCGCATCATTTGATCGGCCGTCGCCAACTCGCTTTGATGCGCCAGGGCGCGCTGCTGGTCAACGCCGCGCGCGGGCCTGTTGTGGACACGGATGCATTGGTGGACGCGCTCAACGCCGGCCGCATTCGTGCCGCTCTCGACGTCACCGATACCGAGCCGCTGCCCGAGGGCCACCCGCTGTGGAGTTGTCCCAACCTGCTGCTCACGCCTCATGTTGCCGGATCGAGCCCGCAGTTTGCGCCGCGTTCGCTCAAGACCGCCGCCGATGAGCTGCGCCGCTTTATCAACGGCGAACCGCTGCGCAATGTCGTTCAAGCCGCGGTTTGAGCCGCTGCCGCCCTGCGCCAATCCCGCAGTCCCAGCACGGCCAGGCCAGCCAGCAAAGCATAGAGCGCAGCCGTCGGCCTCAGGTCCTTGTAGATATATTCGCCAATATAGACCAGGTCCACCGCAATCCAAAGCCACCAATTCGCCGTATGCTTGCGTGTCTGCCACCAACTGGCCACCAGGCTGTAACTCATCAGCGTCGCATCCAGCCGAGGCAGCGCCGCACCAATTCGTTCCATCAGCAACCCCATCAGCACGCTTCCCGCCGCTCCTGCTGCAAGCCCTGCCAACAGGCTGAACCGGGAAAGCCGGACCACGCGCACTTCTCCCTCTGCGCGCACGCCGCGCCACCAATACCACCAGCCATACAGCGTAAAGCCCAGAAAGAAAATCTGTAGCAGCGCATCGGAATACAAACGGACGCGAAAAAACACAATCAGGTAAAGCACTTCAGCAATCAACACGACAGGCCAGCAGATAAGTTTGCGTCGCGTGGTAAGCCAGATGCCCGCAATCGTGGTTATAACGCCTGCATCCTCCATCCAGTTTGCGGCAAGGTAATTCGCTATATCCGTCCAATGCATCAGTCTTCGGCTCCCGCTAGCGATGCTGCTTGCCGCTCTCGTTTCACTGCCCAACGCTCAATTGCATCCAGCAGTCTCTTCCCGCCTACGCCACGAAACCAGCGCGCATGACCAACCAGGTAATCCATCGAGGCCAGCCTCGCCTTCTCCTCAGAATGCAATACGCCCAGAAAATAATCTGCTTCTGTCAGCGCAAACTCCGCGTGGCAGAGCGCCGTCATCGGCGCCAGGGCCGCGGTCTCTGCTTCCATAAGCGGCCGCACCTGCGCGTATCCATCAAGCAGCGCCTCCAGGTGATCGATGTGCACAGGTACGTCATTCGTATCTTCCAGACCCTCGCGCAATTCAAGCCACTCCACAATGTTGCGCTCGATGGCCTGCGCTAAATCGTGTACGGCATTAGTGCAGTCGGCAAGCCCGAAGTCGATTACTGCCACGGCTCGCGCATTGTCGCTTGCATCGCTCCACAAAAAGTTCGATGCGTGTGGATCGTTGTGCGTCCACAACGGCTTCAACGCTGGCAACAGCGGCTTCAACGTGGCGTGAAACGGCGCCAGTAATTCAAGCGCCCTGCCGCAGCCTTCCCGCGTAATCGCATCCTCGGCCAGTGCAGGACGCGCCTCCAGGTAGCGCTCCATCGCTGCGCCCGGATCCTGCGCCGCAAAGATCGTGAAGCCCGCCACCAGAGGCTGTGTCTTGCGCCACGGTGCGTCAAATCCCTGCGAGGCCAGATGCAGCCGCGCCAGCGCCTCTCCCGCCGAGCACGCGTGCGCCGTCGAGCGAAACGGCGTCCACGAAAGCGCATCTTCATAAAGGTCCAATCCCGCAGGCACTTCGTGCACCTCGAAGGTCCATGCGCCGCTTTCAATTGCTGTTTCGCCGGATGAGGCCGCATAAACACGCGGCACCGGCGCGCCGTGCTCTCTGAGATACTGCATGAAGTGATGCTCCTCGAGCAGTCCTTCGCGGTCGCGGACTTTCCGGGAATGCCGCTTGATGAACACTCGCCCGCTCTTCGTTGCCACTACGCTCGCCGCGGAAAACGGCCGCGGGCTTACCGAAAGTATTTCAATAGGCTCGCCGCAGCCGGGAAACATGGAGAGCAGAGCGCGCACTTCGCTCAGAGTGAGCGGCGGCCAGTCTGGTTCCACCAGCCTGCCGTCCAATCCATGCGCCCTTGCCGTCGTGTTCATCGTTGGTGCGTCCTCTGCCATGCCTGCAAGTCTAAAAAGTGTAATGCGCTGAAAACCGCACCGTCGTAGGTGCGCCTAAGTGGATAAAGGTATCGCCATAACTGGCGCCGGTATCCTTCCAGTAGCGCTTGTCGGTGATGTTATCAGCATAAAGGCGCAGAGTTACACGGCCCTGCTCGCCGCCCGGCGTGTAACGCGCGCCCAGGTTGAATAAGTTATAACTCGGCACACTAACCGCATCGTCGCGCGTTGCTTCCTTGCGGCCGGTATAACTCCATCCCGGCATCACGTGTAGGTTGTGCGATTTCAACACTAATAAGTCGGCAAAGAGTGTCGTGCGCAGATGCGGCACATTCAATACCTGCTTGTTATCAAAGGCGGACGTGCCGGTATCGCTCGAAATTGCCCTCATGGCCGTTGCCGAGGCGCTTAGTTGAATCCAGTTCGCTGCCTTGCCCTGCGCGTTCAACTCGATCCCGTCGTGCGTCTCGCGCCCCTCGGATTCAAAGCATAGGTCGCCGGGAGCAACGCTTCCCCCGGTATTCAGATTCACCGTGCAAAAACTGTCTGCCGTCTGGATCACCTTGGGATAGAAGAACGGCTGGCGCATCCTGAACAGCGCCGCCGTCAGCAAAATCTGCCGCTCGTACTTCACGCCAATCTCGGACTGCCGCGTGAAAAACGGTTCCAGAAATAGGTTCGCATTGTCCACCCACCACGCCGCCTGCGGCCCCAGCGACAGCAGCACGCCATAGTTCGCATAAATCGTGAGCGGATGAATCGGTCCGGCTGGCTTTTGCGGCGTATAAGTCACCGCGTACTGCGGCAGCCATATCTTGCGCGGTGTGGCGTAATTAAAGTCGCTCACATCGACAAAGCGCCCGCCTGCCTGCGCCATTACGCCGCCAGGCAGATGCGCCCGGTCCTGAATCACAGACGCGCTCTGGTGGTTGAAGTCGGCCAGCGCGGCGGGGCTTGCGTGCTGGTACGGGCTCTCCGGCGCGTAGGAGATATTCGGCTGATGGATGTTCTCCACTCCCAGCGCTGCATCGACAATAGTTGGCGACAGGTCCACAGTGCGATGGAAGAGCGTTCCGCCCGCAACCAAATCATGCGCCACGTTGCCGGTCTTGAAGTGGCCCTGCAAGAGCGCCTCGCCCATGGCATTGATGCGCAACTCGCCGGGACTGCGGTAGTCGTAAATCTCGTAGCTGCCGTCAGGGCAGAAGAAGTAGGCCGGTGAGTTGGGGCAGAGCGAGTTGCCGCTCGCGTCCAACGCCGCGCCATAAGGCCAGATTACGTTGTCGTCGATCAGCGAATGGCTGTAGGAGCCGGCCAGGCGCGCAGCCCAATGCGCATTGAACTCATGCATTATGCGCGAACCCGCATTGATTACATCAAACGTATTTGGCTTCGACCACGTCTGGTCGCCCAGCATCACTGAAGGAAACACGCCCGCAGGCAGCGTGGTCCCGCCCAGCAGTTGGTAACCGGCCACGGAGCGCTGCACCTTATGTTGATATTCGAAGTCGGTCCACAGCCTCGTTTTCGGATTCACCTGCCACGCGCCATCCACGGCGCCCATGCCACGCCATCCGTCGGTGCTTTCCACGTAGGGATGCATATTCTCGCCAACCATGCTGATCAGCAGGGTGGAGTCCTTAGGCATGTGCGTTATTCCCAGCGCAAACGCGCCGTATGTGCCTCCACGATGATCCGCGGCAAAATCAAGTGTCCTGAGTTGTCCCTTGATTTGCTCTTTGGTGATGTACCGGGTCACATAATTGACCACGCCGCCCGCCGAGGCCACGCCGCTCTCCACGCCCGCTATGCCCTTGACGAATTCGACGCGCTCCTTGTTTTCCAGCGGCACATCCTGCTCGCCGGCGATGGTCATGCCATTGATCTGAATTCCTGACCCCAGGTCAATCGGAAAACCGCGAATCGAAAAGTCGCCGTAGTAGCCTACCGGCGCGTAGTCCTCTCCAATGGAGGAGTCGTTCTTCACCACGTCAGAAAGCACGCGCGCCATCTGGTCGTTGAGCAGCGCTTTGGTGGCCACCGTTACCGACAGAGGAATGTCTTTCGCCATCACGAACGCGCCATCCAGGCTGCCGAAATCCACGCCGACCGGGATGTAGTCGTTCTTCACATCGGCATGGACCTCGATGGTGGTGGTCACTCGCGGTATTTTCTGGGTGGCCGGGGCCGGCTTGGGCGTTTCGGCGGCCGGAGAGGGCTTGTCGTGCGCCGGCGCCGGGCTCTGCGCAAACACGCCCACAGGCGCAGCCATGCAGCAAAGCAACAATCCTGCCGCCCAGCTAGCACGGGCTCCACGGCAAGCCGCCGCCATTCCGGAAAGCGCGCGTGAAATCCTGAGCCAATGAGGTTGAATTGCAATGTGGGCCGGATCAACGCCGGTATCTCCGAACATAAAATCCCCTTGTTTCCAACTTCATGAAACAAGGGGACTCTGCTGTAATTCGAGGAAGGGGGCCGTTCGGCTACGAAAGCTTCCCACGCCGGTATTATCCGGATCGGGTTCGAGGGTATTTCTCAGCCCCACTTCGTGGAGCACCCCTGTTTCAATATTCTGATTGAAACACTCCCAGCCCGGTTTTGCAAGCCGCCTAGTGTGCAGGTTTAAGATGATTGCGTAGTGTGTGATGGCAGTTGACCGGGGCTCTTTAAAGGTGCTGTGACTGCCGTCACATACCGCATTTTGGACCATGTTAGTCTGAAAAGCGGCCCCAGGGGGTCTCAAAAGGCATGATGCAATCCTTTCCCGCTGTTGATCCGATTCCCTTGCCGGCGCCGATATGGCTGCTGAAATTGCTGCATATCGTCACGCTGGCCCTGCACTTTGTTGCCGTGGAGATGCTGTTGGGCGGGCTGCTGCTGGCGGTTCTGCTCAGCCTTTTACGCTCGTCGCCCGTCTCCATGGTCACCGCCCGCGCGTTGGCCCGCCGGCTCACCGTGGTCATGACCTTCGTGATCAACCTCGCCGTGCCGCCGCTCCTTTTTGCCCAGGTGCTCTATGGCCGCGCTCTCTACACCAGCAGCGTGCTCATCGGCCTCTACTGGATCGCCATCATCGGCCTTCTCATGCTGACCTATTGGCTGCTCTATCGTTTTTCCGGACGGCTTGAGGCGGGCAAATCGGCCTGGTGGGTCGGCCTGAGCGCGTGGCTGCTGGCCGGCTTCATCGCCCGGCTGCTTTCCACCAACATGACCTTGATGCTGCGCCCCGAGGTCTGGCGCAAGATGTACTCCGCCTCCGCCATGGGCGCCTATCTGCCCACCGGCGACCCCACCCTTGAGCCGCGTTGGCTGCTCATGATAGCCGGCGGCCTGTTCATCGGCGGATTGTGGATGGTCTATCTCGCCGGGCGCTCCACCTTCACCGCGGAGGAGAAGCGCTTTGTCGCCGGTATCGGAGGCAAGGTGGCCGCGCTCTTCGGCCTCGTCTATCTGGCCGCCGGTTTTTGGGCCGCCGGCGTGCAGCCGTCTGTGGTCAAGTCGATGCTGGCGACGCCTCCGGCAGGCTATGAATTCTACAAGTACTTCGGATTTGCCGGTTACGGTTGGCTCGTTCTTGTTGTGGTTGCCGTGCTGGTCGCCGCCGTCGCCGGATTCGCCAAACTCTCATCTGGATTCATCAGTTGGGCTGGTGTCCTGCTAGCCGTGCTTATTGAAATCATGTTCACTGTCTATCGCGACGGCATTCGCGACCTGACCCTGCGCAGCAAGGGCTATAACGTCTGGGATCGCGCCGTTGAAACCAACTGGTGGGTCGTGGGCCTCTTTCTGGTCCTCTTTGTCGCCGGACTGGGCGTAATCGGCTGGCTCGTCTCCGTGGTGGCGCGGTCCAGAAAAGTGATGGAGGGCGCGGCATAACTCCGCGAAGAGACTGCTATGAGCCAAGAAATGAATCTTCCTGCAAACATCGTCGAAGAACCCGGCGATAGGAATACCCGCCGCGCCTTTCTGGCTGCCGCCGGAGTGGCCGGCATCGCCTATGCCGCCGCCCTGGCCTATCCCATCTACCGCTATCTGGCCTCGCCCTCGGAGATGGCGCTCAGCGCCGCAGCCGTCACCGAGGTCACGCTCAAGGACGCGCAAAAACTTCCCGCCGGATCGGTGCTCATGTTCAAATTCGGTCCCTCGCCGGCCATGCTCATTCATCATTTGAACAAGCAGTGGGTGGCGATGACCGCTGTCTGCACGCACCTCGGCTGCACCGTGCAGTATGAGCCGCAGGCCGACCGCATTCATTGCGCCTGCCACGGCGGCGTCTACAACCCGTATACCGGCGCCAACGTCAGCGGTCCGCCGCCCAAACCACTCAAGACCTTCAAAGTGGCTGTCAACGAAACCAGCGTAGAGGTTTCGCGCGCTTAGGTATTCACAACGGAGAACGACCTAGTTCTCTAAAAAGGAGTTATTTCATGGCAATTCTCGATCTATTCAGTCTCAAGGGTAAAAATGCGTTGGTTACCGGATCCGGGCAGGGTCTGGGAGCTGGCATGGCGATTGCGTTTGCGCAGGCCGGCGCAAATGTCACGCTGCATAACTACGACAAGGTTCTGGATTCGACCATCGAAGAAATCAAAAAGACCGGCGTCAAGTACATCTGCCGCTCCGGCGATGTCTGCGACCAGAAGATCGCCCACATGCTCGTCGATGACACGGTCAAGGAATTCGGTTCCATCGATATTCTCGTCAACAACGCCGGCACCATCCGCCGCGCTCCTGCCGCCGAGCACTCTGCGGAGTTCTGGAACACCGTCATCAATACCAATCTCAACGCGGTGTGGTTCATCAGCCAGTATGCGGGCAGGTTGATGCTGGCGCAGGGCCACGGCAAGATCATCAACATCGCCTCTTTGCTGGCCTTCCAGGGCGGCATCCTGGTTCCCGGTTATGCCGCGGCCAAGGGCGCGGTGGCGCAACTCACCAAGGCGCTGGCCAATGAATGGGCCGACAAGGGCATCAACGTAAACGCCATCGCTCCAGGCTATATGGCCACCGATAATACCACGGCTTTGCGCGCCGATCCTGTTCGCTCCAAAGCCATTCTGGACAGGATTCCTGCGGGACGCTGGGGTTTGCCCTCCGACCTCGCCGGAACCGCGGTCTTTCTTGCCTCGGATGCAAGCAACTATGTCAACGGCCACGTTCTGGTCGTCGATGGCGGATGGCTCTGCCGCTAGAGCAATTCCGCCAGGAAATTCTGGGTGCCTCACCCTCGACGCGCTTTTGTTTTTGCGGCTAGGGTGGGAAAACGAAGGATAGAAGCATGACTTCAAAGGCAATTTACGATTGGGTCGATGAGCGGCTGGGTCTTAGCGAGCTGGCCGCCTTCGCGCGCCGCAAAACCGTCCCCGTTCACTCCCAGTCTTTCTGGTACTACTGGGGCGGCATCTCGCTCTTTCTTTTTCTGGTCCAGTGTTTCACAGGCGTGCTGCTGCTGGTCTACTACCGGCCCGGCGCTGAAGCTTACGAATCGGTCCGCCAGATTACCTTCGTGATGCACTTCGGCTGGCTGATCCGCTCGGCGCACGCCTGGTCCGCCAGCCTGATGATCTTCTCCATCCTGGTGCACATGTTCTCCGTCTATTTCATGAAGGCCTACCGCAAGCCGCGCGAGTTCGGCTGGCTCAGCGGCATGGCGCTGCTGGGCATCGCTTCGGTCTTCGGCTTCTCCGGCTACCTGCTGCCCATGGATGAGTTGAGCTACTTTGCCACCAAGGTCGGCCTGCAGATTCCCTCGGCCATTCCCTGGATCGGCGAGGCGTTGGCCAACATGCTGCGTGGCGGTCCCGACGTGAGTGAATTCACAGTACAGCGCTTCTTTGCACTGCACGTTGTCGTGCTCCCGGCCGTCTTCCTGCCCTTGCTCGGCTTTCATCTGTGGCTGGTGCAGCGCCACGGCAACGCCGTTCCTCCCTGCGTTGAAGCCTTGCCGCCGGAGCAGCGCAAGTCCATGCCCTTCTTCCCCAACTTCATGCGCAAAGACCTCGCCATGTGGCTCATCTCGCTGAACATGCTGGCGTTGCTGGCCTCGGTCTTTCCCTGGTCGCTCGGCAAGCCATATGACGCGCTCGCGCCCGCGCCCCTCGGCATTCATCCCGAGTGGTACTTCATGAGTCCCTTTGAGATGCTCAAGCTGCTCGGCTTCGTCTTCTCCGGCAAGTATGCGGGTGTCGGAGAGATCGCCGGCATTCTTCTCTTCACGCTCGGCATTGTGCTCTGGCTGCTGATTCCCTTCTACGACAGGAGCAAGGAATCCGGCCAGCGCGCCCGCGCCGCGCATTACTTCGGCCTGCTGGCGGTCTTTGCCTTGCTGACCACCACCGTCATCGGCTATTGGACGATCCGCTAATGCAGCTTCTAGCTGCTAGCTTTTAGCTTCTAGCTGTTTTGCTAAGTTGATGAGATAGGCCTTAGCGGAATTGAGTTGGAACACAAGAGCTAGAAGCTAGTAGCTAGAAGCTAGGAGCTAGTTATGAACTATCCATTCTGGGAAATTCCAATCCTCGGCTCGGGCTGGGTGATCGGCATCATCGCCATCTTCCATGTCATGATCTCGCAGTTCGCCGTCGGCGGCGGCCTC
This sequence comes from Occallatibacter sp., assembly GCA_049522175.1. GTDB lineage: Bacteria > Acidobacteriota > Terriglobia > Terriglobales > Acidobacteriaceae > Telmatobacter. Next base: position 195,709 of record JBEKOC010000004.1, read on the forward strand.
TATCTACCCATGGCCGAGCGCAAGGCCCTGCGCATGACCGATGGCCAGCTCCGCGCCGATTGGCTCCGGCAACTAGCCAGCCACTCCAAATTCTTCTTGATCCTCACCGCCGTCTTCGGCACCGTCAGCGGCGTCGGCATCTGGTTCGCCATCGGTCTCACGCACCCCGAGGCCACCAGCACGCTGATTCATAACTTCGTCTTTGGCTGGGCCATGGAGTGGGTCTTCTTCATCGTCGAGCTGACCACCATCGCCGTCTACTACTACACCTGGGACCGCATCGACCCCAGGCTGCATCTTGCCGTAGGCTGGTGCTATGCCGGCGCTTCCGCCTTTACCCTCATTATCATCAACGGCATTCTCACCTTCATGCTCACCCCCGGCGATGCGTGGCTGGCCGTAGCCGGAACAGGCCATGAGGCAAGCAAGTTCTGGAACGCCTTCTTCAATCCCACTTACTGGCCCAGCCTCTTCCTGCGCACCTGCGTCTGCTGCGCGCTGGCCGGCATCTGGGCGCTCATCACCGCCAGCCGCATCGACGGCGACAAGCAACCCGCCCTTAAAACCACCATGGTCCAGTGGAGCGTCAAGTGGCTGGTGCCCTCCTTCGTCGCCACGCCCTTCATCCTTGTGTGGTACCTCTGGATGGTTCCCGCGTCGCAGCAGGCATTGCTCACCCTGGGCATTGACACCATCGGCTCCGGAACATTCTCCATCATCACACGCATCGCCCTGCTCATCATCGTCACATCGGCCACCATCGTCGGCGCTGCCTACTTCCTCGCCTACCGCAATCCCATCGACTTCAATCTCTCCCATGCCTTGGCCGTGCTGCTGCTGGCACTCATCGCCACCGCCTCCGGTGAGTACGCCCGCGAGATGCTGCGCAAGCCCTACGTCATTGGTCGCTGGATGTTCTCCAACGGCGTCCGCGTTCCCTACGTCAGCCGTATCAATCAGGAAGGCTATCTGGCCCACACCATGTGGGTCTGGAATGACTCGACATCAAGTTACTCCCGCGGCGAAGCCATCTTCCGCGGCGAGTGTGGCTCCTGCCACACACTCAACGGCTACCGTCCGCTCGCAAAGCTCCTCGCCGGACGCGACCGCGCCAACATCGCCAGCTTCATCACCATGCTCCACGATTACAAGCCCGACTCGCCCTACCGGAAATTCATGCCGCCGATGGTGGGGACAAAACAGGACATCGAGGACCTCACCGATTTCCTCAACGCCCAGGTCAACCCGCCGCAAAAGCCTGTGCAGACGGCGCAGAAGTAGAGAATTTGCTCAAGCCTGAGGTCAGGAGGACGACATTACTTCTGTCGAGAAGCGGCGGTCATCCTCCCCAACTCTTCAGCGACGAAACCCACCAGCTTCGTACATAAATTCTGGTGCAGTCCGCGTTCTTTGAAAGAGCGCTGACCTGCTTCGGTGTCGAGAGCGCAGCCGGTCAATTCACGGCACAGGATCGAGCCATGCGCCGCGCGGAATGCCTCTGTCAGTTGTCGCGCCCGCGCGTAAAGCGCGTTCCGCCCGGCCACGGGATCGGCAGCCATGGCTCCGCCCTCAATCTCTCCAAGAGCCAGCAATGCCCCGGTGAGTGCTCCGCAAATCTCTCCTTGCCGCGCCACGCCGCCGCCGAAGGGCGCAGCCAACGCCAGCCGCTGTGCCTCACTCAGGCCTTTGCCGGTGGCGCACGCGGCATAAACCGACTGGGCGCAGTTGTAGTTCTGCGAAAAAAGCTCCACTGCGCGTTGAGCCTGATTGTTGCTCACAAGCGGCCTCCCGTCTGATTTGCCCGTCGACCTCAGTATATCCAGCGTTTCTCGCCGCGCCCCACCGCGAGTGGTTACAATAATCCTTAGGGAGCCGTCCAATCGCTATGACTCTTTCTTCCGCCCTTGCCCGTCGTTTTCCCGCTCTCGGGATGCTCACCCTTGCCGCCGCTATGTTTGCCGTCGCTGCGGCCCACGCCCAGTTTGGCGCGTCGGCCTCCGGAACGCAGGTGCACGACCCCGCCGCACTCAAACCTCCCGCCGGCGCCCGCGTGGCACTGGTCGAGTTTGAAGACATGGAGTGCCCCGACTGCGGCCGCGCCAACCCTTTGCTCAGGGAGGCCGCGGCAAAGTACAAGATTCCCCTTGTCCGACACGACTTCCCGCTGGCCATGCATACCTGGAGCTTCAACGCCGCAGTCTACGCCCGCTGGTTCGACACCCATGGCAAGGTCTTGGGCGACGAGTACCGCGACCAGGTCTTCGCTAACCAGGTCTCCATCGTCAGCCCCGAGGTCCTGCTCCAGTTCACTGAGAAGTTTGCCTCCAGCCACGGCCTCACCCTGCCCTTCGCCGTAGACCCGCAAGGCAAGCTCGCTGAGCTGGTCAAGGCCGACTACGCTCTCGGCCAGCGCATCGGCATCGAGCACACCCCCACCATTTGGGTGGTCACCGCCAACTCCAAGGGCGCGCCCTTCGTCGAGGTCGTCGATCGCAGCAAGCTCTACCAGCTCATCGACCAGGCCTTCGCCGACACCGCCTCCGCCAGGCCCGCTTCCTCCACAACGCCCGTGAGGAAGCCCGCCGTGACGCCTGTAAGAAAACCTGCCACGCCGCCGGCATCGAAACCCGCAACTCCGCCGGCCACGCCGCCCGCCGGCAAATGACATCCGCATCGCTCTAAAGCAAAACGGCGCATCCGCTCAGGGTGCGCCGTGTCCTAGTCCCTAGTCCCTAATCCCTAGTCCCTGTTTCTCGTTCCCTGTATCTTCACCAGCTTCTCCGTCCCAACCACCCCCGGCGAAATCGTCCGTGTCTGCGGCGCTCGCCAGTGGTCGATGTGGCTGATCCGGTGCACGCAGCCAATCGTGCAATTCGGCGCGCAGCTCTTGGCCGTCAAAAATTCCCGCTCCACGTCCGCCGTGGTGTACTCGGCCAGCGGCACGCCCGGATACCCTCGCTGCTGCGAGCAGTAGTGCACCAGCCCGTCCTCGCATATATATAGATACCGCGACCCCGCCCGGCAGCGCCAGTCATTCGGCTGTCCCTGCACAATCGCCTCTTGAAACATGTCGAAGCGCGAGTAGTTGTACTTCTTTCTGTGCGTCATCTCGAAGTAGACGCGCGCCTCGTCCTCCTTCAGCGGCTTCAGTTGTCCGCTGTCGTCGTGGATAATCCCAATCGTCGATTCAAAGCCCAGCTCCAGCGCCCGCTTGCCGATCACCAGCGCTTCGTTGGGATTCTTGAAGCCCCCGCCCACCACCGAGTTGATGTTCACGTAGAATTCGGCGTGCTCCGACAGCATCACCAGCTTCTTGTCCAGCACCTTCAGGCTCTTCTTCGAAACCTCATCTGGCTCCAGGTTGTCGATAGAAATCTGCATGTGGTCCAACCCGGCCCGGTTCAGCCGCTCAATCCGCTCCACATTCAACAGGTATCCGTTGGTAATCACTCCGGCAATCGCCCCCGTCCGCCGGATGCGCCGTATAATCTCGTCCAGCCCCGGATGCGTCAGCGGCTCCCCGCCGCTGATGCCGACCATCGCCGTCCCCAGCCGTCCCAGGTGGTCAATCCGCCGCAGCATCTCCTCCAGCGGCACCGGCTCGCTCACCTTGTCGTACTCGTTGCAGTAGGCGCAACTCAGGTTGCAGAACCGCGCCGGCACAATCTGCGCCAGCACCGGGTGGCTGGTGTTGGCCAGCGCCCGCCCCACCATCGCGTACTCGCGCGCCTTCCGCCTCGCCCAGATCAACCGCCCCCGCACCGTCTTTTTCCGCGCCATCGCCATCTCTTCCATTGAATCACACTCCATCGCGCGACGACTACATGCAGACGGAATGCGGCATTATCATCCAGTTCTTCACCGTCTTGCGGCGCGTGGATTGCGCGCTGGAGGAGATCATGTGCCCTTAAATTCGCATCGAAATCGGGCAAATCTTGTTTTTTGTCGTCGCAAAGTCCCTCAGGCACGTCCGGGGCTTTGGCCTTGAAATGGATGCAAATAACGCTCGCGAGTGGAGACAAATGGGGGTATATTGTTCCGTAGCCGGGAAAACAACATAGAAATGCCGGAGTAAATCTCCGGAGGAGTCTGGCTGGGAGCTATCGACACGGAAAGATGTGTCGCGTCACAGTATGAGTCTGGGGCGCCTGCCAGCGTGCTGATTCCGTTATTCCTGGCCGGGAGGAATACATGAGGTTGAATGTACTGTTGCTGACCACTTTGTTGTTGCTCAGTGCGCCCGTGGGTCTTGTGGCACAAGACGATGCGGAAGGGTGCAAGGATTCTCCACTGCTCACGCGGCTTTCGGGGTGCGTGATTGCGTATTGCAGCAAGTCGGACTTCGATGCCGCGGAGTTGCAGATTTCGCTCAACAAGGATCCCCGTACATCCCACGTGGAAGGCAAGATTGAGAAGATTCATTACCGTTGCTCGGGAAAATCTGCATTGCAGGTTCGGCGGAATGCCGAGCAGGCTTTGCGAGCGGCAGGGTATGCGCTGGACTTTACCGGCTACGATGTCCCCGAACATTACGTGACCGCGCACAAGGGCGCGCAATGGGTGGCGGTGGTGGCGTCGGAGATGACCGGCGACAGCGAATACAACGTGATAACCGTGCTGACCGAAGCGATGCAGCAGGAGATGACTTCGGACGCCTCGGCATGGGCCGCCGAGATCAACAAGACAGGACACGCTGCGGTGTATGGGATCGAGTTCGACACCGGAAAGGCGACGCTTAAGCCGCAATCTGAGAAGGTGCTGGGTGATGTGTTGAGCCTGCTTCAGGCGCAGCCGGACTGGAAAATGAAGATCGAGGGGCACACGGATTCGACTGGCACCAAGGCAGGCAATCTGACACTCTCCCAGCAAAGAGCCGCGGCCGTGGTGGCATGGTTGACTCAAAACGGCATTGCACGGTCAAGGCTGACGACGGCTGGGTTGGGAGATACTAAGCCGATCGCGGATAACAGCACCGAACAGGGCCGGGCGAGAAATCGCAGAGTGGAGCTTGTAAAGCAATAGGGCAGGCAGAGATGAATGAATAGTCGTCCCCCTCCATATGGGAGAAATTGCCGTATGCCCCAGGTCCCTCCTTTGGGACCTGGGGTTGCACTACCTCCCCATCCCAATCCGCCTTTCCGCCTCCATCAGGTTGCTCAAAATATCGTTGATGCGGGTCAGGTGCCCTTCGCCTTTGGAACGCAGCCAATCGAGCACCTGCGGATCGAGACGGACGCTCACCGCGACCTTGCGCTGTACAGGACGCAGTCTCACCATGCGCGCAAGCTGATCTTCTGTTAGCCGCGGAATGTCCTCGTATTCCTCTTCGGGCAAGTCGAGTCCAGCAGCCTGCGCCTCGCTCGCCTTGTGCACCGCTTCGATCTCCGATTCAGTCCACTGCCTGTTCCTGATATCTTCGGAAGTCATACTTGTCAGCCCTGCGGGCCGAGATAATACGGATGATTTCTTCTCCATTGCTGTCCTCTCTATACGCATGCACCACCAGTAGAACTGCCCCAATTCTGGGACGAACGGATATGGTTCCCAGAGCATGCCAACGCTGCTCCTCTGCTTCATCGACGCTATCAAGTTCTATCAAGCAGTCGGGATCCTCAAACACCAATGACGCCAGTTCGAATGAGATTCCGCCGTGTTTGCGCTGGTTCTCCCGGTTTTTCCGTTCATCCCATTCGTAGCGCATTGTGTGTATACATATTATATCACAAATGAAGAAGTGTTAACCCACATCTGATCCTAACCCGCGCAGAATCAGTCGATTCCGGCCCGCCCTAACGCACCAAGGGCGCCAGCCGGAATCCGGTGGCGCCCTTTGCGGTGTTTCGGTCTCAACTCTTTACGCGCTGAACAGCAGCACGCCCGCGGCTTTTTCTTCGCTGGGCGTCTCGTCCGAGCTCACCGGGCGATAGAAGAGTTGGTTCTGGTCCAGGTAGACCTCCAGGAAGGCAGGCCGCTCGGTGATCTGGCCGGCGATCATGGCCTCGCTCAACGGGTCCTCGACGTAGCGTTGCAGGGCGCGGCGCAGCGGACGCGCGCCGTAGCTGCGGTCCACCAGGGTCTTTTCGAGAATCCACTTCTTAGCTTCCTCGGTGACCGAGATGGTGATGGACTTCTGCGCCAGGTTGGTGTTGAGCTGCTGAACCATCAGCTCGACAATCTGAATCAGGTCGGCGTCGTTGAGCGCCTGGAAGATGATGACCTCGTCGAGCCGGTTGAGGAACTCGGGGTTGAAGGTCTTTTTCACCTCGGCCTTGACCAGCTCCTCCACCTTGTCGCTGACCAGGTCGTCGCGGTCGCTGGCGAAGCCCAGGCCCTGCTTCTTCTGCAGGTGTCGCGCGCCGATGTTCGAGGTCATAATGACGATCACGTTCTTGAAATCGACGGTGTTGCCCAGGCCGTCGGTCAACTGGCCGTCCTCAAAGACCTGCAACAGAATGTTGAAGACATCGGGGTGGGCCTTCTCGATCTCATCGAGCAGAACGACGGAATACGGCGAACGCTTGACGCGCTCGGTCATCTGGCCGCCCTCCTCGTAGCCCACGTAGCCCGGAGGCGAGCCGATGAGCTTGGAGACGGAGTGCTTCTCCATGAACTCCGACATGTCGAAGCGGATCAGCGCCTTGTCGGAGCCGAAGAGGAAGTGAGCCAGCGTCCGTGCCATCTCTGTTTTGCCGACGCCGGTAGGTCCGAGGAACAAGAAACTGCCAATCGGCCGGTTGGGCGACTTGAGTCCGGCGCGTGACCGGCGAATGGCGCGAGCCAGCGCGTTGATGGCCTTCTCCTGCGAGATGATGCGCTTGTGCAGCTCTTCTTCCACGCGCAGCAGCTTCTGTGTCTCTTCTTCCTTAATGCTGGTGATGGGCACGCCGGTCCAGCGGCTGACCACGTCCTCAATGTCTTCGCGGGCCACAATGCCGCTGGCCGAGTCGTCGAGGTGGTACTTGTCGCGCAGGTCGCGCAAGGTTTCGCGCTCCTTGCGTTCCTCATCGGAGTAGAAACGCGCCTTTTCAAATTCGTGATTGGCAATGGCCGAATCCATGCGATGCACGATGAACTTGATGCGCTTCTGCACCTCGGTGATCTCTTCGGGCAGCGAGGTCTGGCGGAGCTTGACGCGCGCGCCGGCCTCGTCGATCAGATCAATCGCCTTGTCGGGCAGAAAGCGGTCGGGGATGTAGCGGCTGGCGTGGGAGACGGCGAACTCCACGGCAGCGTCGGTGTAGCTGACGGCGTGGAATTTCTCGTAGCGATCCTTGATGCCGTGGATGATCTTGATGGCTTCGGCCTCGTTGGGCGGGGGCACCTTCACGGCCTGGAAGCGGCGCTCCAGCGAGCGGTCCTTCTCGATGGACTTGCGGAACTCGGCGGGGGTGGTGGCGCCGATGCACTGAATCTCTCCGCGGCTGAGAGCGGGCTTGAGAATGTTGGCCGCGTCCAGCGAACCCTCGGCGGAGCCCGCGCCCACCAGCGTGTGCAACTCGTCGATGAAGATGATGGAGTTCTGGTTTTCCATCAGCTCTTTCATGATGTTCTTGAGACGCTCCTCGAACTGGCCGCGATACTTGGTGCCGGCCACGATGAGCGAAAGATCAAGGCCCAGAATGCGCTTTTCGGAGAGGAAGCTGGGCACTTCGCCGTCGGCGATGCGCTGGGCAAGGCCCTCGACAATGGCTGTCTTGCCGACGCCGGGCTCGCCGATGAGGACGGGATTATTTTTGGTGCGGCGGCAAAGAATCTGCACCACGCGTTCCAACTCGCCGTCGCGGCCCACGAGAGGATCAAGCTGGCCTTCCATGGCCGCCTGGGTCAGGTCGCGGCTGAACTCGCTCAGCAGGCTGGTCTCGCGCTGGCGCTGTTGCGGCTGGGTTTTTTCCTGGGTGACGCGGCCCAACTCCTCGCGAATCTGCACTAGCCTCAGCCCGCGCTCCATTAAAATCTCTGAAGCAAAGCACTTTTCCTCGCGCAATAGACCCAAAAGCAAATGTTCGGTGCCGATGTGCTTGTGGCCCAGGCGCTCGGCTTCCTCGGCAGCATAGGCCAGCACCCGCTTGCACTCGTTGGAGAGCGGCAGATCCACGGAGGTGGAGACTTTTTCGCGAATGGTGGTATGCGCCTCAATCTGCTTGCGAATCGAATCCACCGAAGCGTGCGAGCGCAGGAAGCGGTTGGTCAACGCCTTGTCTTCGCGCAGCAGGCCGAGCAACAGGTGCTCGGTCTCGATATACGGCGAGCCGAACTGGCTGGCCTCATACCGCGCAAAAAAGATCACGCGCCGTGCCTTCTCCGTATAGCGTTCGAACATCATGGCCTCCCTTGTTCAACTTGTTCTAACTTGCCACTCGATAAATTAGACTCAATTATCTCCAAAAAGGCGCATTTTTCGCTCATTTCTTCAGGGCGTTGGCTTCTGTTGGAGCAGTATACGCCATCGCCGCCAACCTGCCGTTTTCCAGGTGCAGGACTCGCGAAGAGCGCGCGGCTAGGTCCATGTTGTGCGTCACCAGGATGGAGGTGAGGCCGTGGCTCACGTGCAGCCGCTCGATCAGGTCAAAGACGCGGCCGGCGGTGATCCCGTCCAGGTCGCCGGTGGGTTCGTCGGCCAACAGAAGACGGGGATTGTTGACCAGGGCGCGGGCCAGCGCCACGCGCTGCTGCTCGCCACCCGAGAGCTCGCCGGGCCGATGGCTGCCACGATCCTCCAGGTCTACCTCTCTGAGCCAGTTGGCCGCCGTCTTCAGCGCCTCCCGTTTGCTCGTGCCGCGCGCCAGCAGCGGCATGGCCACATTTTCCATGGCCGTGAACTCCGGCAGCAGGTAATGAAACTGCCAGACGTAGCCGATCTCGCGATTGCGAAAGGCCGCAGCCTCCTGCGACGTGAGCTGGCCCACGTTGACCGAGGCGCACAGAACCGTTCCCGCGGTGGGCGTGTCCAGAGAGCCCAGAATGTGCAGCAGCGTGCTCTTGCCCGCGCCGGACTGGCCGACGATGGCTACCATCTCGCCGGCCTGGACATCGAGGCTGAGTCCCTGAAAAAGGGTGAGCGCTCCGCGCGCGGTGGTGTAGGTTTTTTCCAGATTCCGGACCTGAATGATGGGCGTTTTGCCGGTTTTTGCCCGCGACTTCGCCTCCCGCGCAGTGCGGGTGATCTGACGGTCAACCGTTGGAGAGGTTGGAGTCATACGGTTGAGGCTATTTTACTGTGCTGAGGCGGCTGCGCTTGCGCCAGGGGGATTCCGTTGGTAACGGCTCAAATTCCGGAGTGGGCAGATTCGGATCTGCGCCGGCGCAACATGCCTGCCAGACCGAGCAGCCCGGAGCCGAGCAACAGCAGAGAGGATGGCTCGGGAGTCCCGGTGAAGCTGATGCCGCCGCTAAACGGGAACCAACCGGTTTCCTGGCTAAATGCACTCCCGCCGGTCTGCGCGAATACGGAGTCGGGCAGTGGATTGCTGCCGACTGTAGGAGGTGTGGAGGCGAGCGCAAAATTCAAGTTGTCGTATGGTCCCAGAACCTCGGTTGGGTTTGTTCCGTAGTTGGTGGTGTTGAAGGCTATGCCATAGATGATCGTGTCGGGGACGGAGATGTACGGAAGGTTGAAGGTCACGGTCGAGAGCGATCCGTTGTAGCAGTTGCCGTTGGAGGCCATCCAGGCATTGTTGACGTTGTTTGAGGCATTGGCACAGGCGGCGCTCGGCTCGGGGCGCCAGGGAATCAAGGCATCAACGGTCTCGGAATCGATCAGAGATCCCACCGTGTTGCCTGCGCCGACATTGAAAAGATTCAGCGTGAGCGGAACGGTGAAGCCGTTGGCCGTGATGGTGGTGCCATTAAAGTATCCGGTCATTTCAGAAGCATAGGCCCAGTCGCTCATGCCAACCGTGGCGCTGGTGAGGTAATAAATCGGATTTCCTCCGGCAAATTGGATCAGGTCGCCAAATTCGCCGGTGCCAGTCGCTTCAAAGGATTCAGAAGGAACATTGGGCGGTAAAGGGCTGGGAAGGGTGTTGTAGATGACAACGCCGTCAGCAAAGGCCGCCGGTACAAGCGCCAGCAGCAATACGGGCAAAAACGCAGTCTTAAGAGACATTTTTTCGCACCTCTGGTGCAACGTCTTCAAGGCGACAAAGCCTGCACCCGCTGGCTTATGCCGTGCAATATCAATCCTGAGTCGCTGGTGCGGATGATGGGCTTGCTTTAAGTTTAGGGTAGTCCTCCCATGCGCCGGAAAAATCGTTGGTCACTAAAATCAAGGTACTTATATTCCGGAAAGCTATGCATTCAGAAGCGCGACTTCGCCACTAAAGTGATGTAAATCACCAGGGAAGAGGGAGCAACCGGCTAGATATGAACGAAGCTTGTGAGATTATTTCGGCATCTGTCTTCTTTGGCGCTGGTATTGTCTTTTGCGGCCGGCGAGTGCGCTGCATCGGCGCAGCAGTAGTTCTACGAGCGATTCCGGGCGCATAACCGCGCAAATAGCCGCTGTGCAGCCTGCCGACGGGCAAAAACGTACGAGGGCTACGCAGGCACTAGCAGGGCAATCGCATTTGAAAATCTGGATTGAACCAGCATAGGTACTTCCGCAAAGCGAGCCGGTAGTAGAAGTTGATCCACAGGGGGTGTGGATCAGAATGGGTCGAGCGGAAGTCGAAAC
>JBEKOC010000005.1:0-199489 GCA_049522175.1 Occallatibacter sp.
TTCAAGTCGCCGGAACGGCCGTCAAGGGTGGCGTCAACAATGTACTTCAGCATCGCCGGGTAGCGCTTGCTGCTCTGAAAGTGATAACTGGCGAGCATGGAGTCCAGCTCTTTCAGGACCAAATTGCGCTCTGCCTCGGAGGCAGGTACCCATTGTCCCGGGGGATGCGCACTTCGAGTCATCTTTAGCCCTCAATCACTCCATCGGGGGGTAGCATACACCCCCCTGGTTAGGCTTGTCACGGGCGATTTCAAGCCTCCAAAGTGCAGAGGAAGCGCAAATTCCCAACGAAGGCCCCCTCTCAAGCTGTTTATATTCAGCAAGATGCAAATACGATCGGTCTTTAAATGAAATGTATCATACTGTAGCAGCCTTGCGTGAAACCATGCCCGGGAGAAGAATGCGTGTGGTTAAGGTTACGTCCATTTCCGGCGGTATACAAGACTGTGCCCTTGCTGGAGAGAAGGGGTGTAGGCATTGAGCAAGACGAGTGTCTGCGGCATAACCGTTGGATAGATGGAAGTTTTCCTAACCTCCTTGCCGCATGCTGGATCGCCGCTTGTGTCAATTCGGGAACAGGCGCGATGAAACACCCTGCAGGCGTTAAGGATTTTGCAATCTTCCTGAGGGAAGACGCGACAGGCCGAGGGTGCTGTTGTCCTCGATATGTTGTGCAACCATGTTTAAGGTTTTTGCCGGTACTCAACGAGAAATTGTTGAATACCGAAAGCTCATTGTCACTAGGAGGCACCAAATGACGCTACGTGGAATATTGAGACCCATCATCGGGTCCGTATTCGTAATCTTCATGCTTGCTTTCACGCACGTCCTGCTTGGCCAGGCCGTAAACGGAACGCTGTTGGGAACGGTGACTGACTCTACCGGAGCAGCCGTTGCCGGCGCTAAAGTTGTCGCTACCGATGTGGGTACCGGCATCCTTCACCAGTCGGCGACCAACGAGAGCGGCAACTACACATTTCCTGACCTGCAACCCGGCATCTACTCGGTAACCATCGAGGCCAAGGGTTTCAAGAAGTTGACCCAGCAGAACATCAACCTGCTCAGCAACACTACCATCCGTGTTGATCTCGCTCTCACCCTCGGCAGCGTTACTGAAAGCGTTACGGTAACCACCGAGCCGCCCATGCTACAGACGGATCGCGCCGACATCAGCACCAAGCTCGAGGCGGATGCCGTAGTCAATATGCCGTTGGGCACCAACCGCAACTACCAGACGCTCCTCAACGTAGTGCCCGGCACCGCACCGGCGGTCTTCCAGCACTCGCAGTTTTTCAATGCTGCCAGCACCCTGCAGACCGAAGCCAACGGAATGCCGCGCGTCAGCAACCTCTACCAGATTGAAGGTATTGACGACGATGAGCGCACCGGCCTGCTGCAGATTATGATTCCGCCGGCAGAAGCCATTGCCACCGTCGATATCTCCACCAACAACTTTGAGGCTGAGCTGGGCCGCGCCATCGGCGCCGTCATCAACGTCACTCTCAAGTCCGGAACCAACAAATTCCATGGTTCGGCCTTCGAGTTCATCCAGAACAACTACGTCAACGCCCGCTCCTACTTCAGCACTGCTTCTCTGGGCCATTTGTCGTACAACTACTTCGGTGGCTCGGTTGGCGGACCCATCATCAAGGACAAGCTCTTCTTCTTCGGTGATTATCTGCATACCACCGACCACGAGAATATCTCCAACATCATGACCATTCCGGATCCCCGCTACTATACGTTTACAACGGGCCAGGCCGGATGCTCCGATATTCACGGCTGCATCAACCTGCTCGCCGCGATGAATGGGACCAAGGGCCAGATCTACGATCCCACAAACTTCTCAGACGGCAACATTCATTCGGGAGTTGCAGGTGATGATCGTATTGCCTTCCCGGACAATCAAATCCCCTACGCCCTGATGCAGAATTACCCGGTCTCGATCGCCATCCTGCAGAAACTGAACGCGGCAGCGGCGGCGAGCGGAACAGTAGCGGGTGTCACTTCCGGCACAACTTACAAGCCGCTGAACAACCCGGCGAACAATGACACCGAAAACGTGCCGTTCAGAAAAGTCACCGACAGCTACGACATCAAAATCGATTACACGCCGCGTGAGAAGGACCATATCAGCTACCGTTACAGCTATGAGAAGTCCACTCCTTACCAGGCTTCGGCCTGGGGCGCCTTCCTGGGCGGCCCTGCGCCTACGTCGAACGGAGGTTTTGAAGGGAACGGCCTTCAGGCTGCTTATTCAACCGGCATCAATGCCGATCACGTCTTCTCGCCGTCCTTCTTTACCGAGTTGCGCCTTGGCGTGGCCCATTACGGCAGCAGCGCGACCCCCATTGACTATGGCGCCAACGATGCAACCACCCTGGGCGTCCCCGGCGTGAACCTCTCCGGTCAGCCTTTCACCACCGGGCAGGTTGCTGTCACCGTCAACGGCGGTTTCAACAACCCGATGATCGGCTACTCCGCATCCCTGCCCTGGGTCAGGGGCGAGTCGAATATCGACATCGTCAACAACTGGACCAAGATTATTCGCAACCACACCATCAAGTGGGGTGGCGACGTTCGCCGCATCCACGATAATCTGCTCCAGGATCAGACCTTCAGCGCCCGCGGCGCTTACACTTTCTCCGATGTGCAGACCTCGGATGCGGCTTCGCCGGGCACCACCATCGCCAACGACATTGCCAGCTTCCTCCTGCAGCAGCCCAGCCAGAGCGGCCGCGATGTCAACACTATCTTTCCTCGCTACCGCCAGTGGTGGATCTTTGCCTTCGCCAGTGATAAGTGGCAGGTTACTCCCAAGCTGACCGCCGATATCGGAGTTCGCTGGGAAGACTATCCTCCCGCTACGCCCGCAGTCGCAGGCGGGTTCTCCAATTACAACCCGGCTAACGATACCCTGACCATGGCCGGATACACCGGAACCAACAATCCCTCTAACCTGGGCATGGCGACGGATTACAAGTACTTTGCTCCGAGATTGGGAGCGTCCTACCGTGTATCAGAGAAGACCGTTGTTCGCGCCGGCTTCGGCATCAGCTATACGCCGTTCATGGATAACACCTACGCCTACAACTACCCCATCCGCTCCAACAACAGCTTCCAGCCTGTAGGTTCTTCAACTTACATTCCTGCAGTGATTCCCACTACCACTTTCACTGCCGCTTGCCCTCAATATGGAACAGGGAACTTCACTGTATCCACACTTCAGTGTGGCTTCCCTGCGCCGGTGGCTGTAACCATTCCGACCAACGGAATTATCAGCTTGCCGCAGACAAACTACGGACTTACCGGCTTACCGGCTGTCCTGGCCAATCAGCTCATCGGCCAGGTCTACACGTACATTCCTTTGAACTTCAGGAACCCCTACGCGTCTTCCTGGAACTTGGCTGTGCAGCAGGCTCTGCCCTTCAATATGTCGCTCCAGGTTGCCTATGTGGCCAACCACGGAACGCGCATGTCGGTATCGCAGAACATCAACCTGCCCAAAACCTATGACGGCGGCTCAAAATCGGATCCCCAGTATGTAACCTTCGGGCGCACCGCGGCCACCAACCAGTACTTCATGGACTTCTCGTCGAATTACAACTCGTTGCAGGCCCAACTCACCAAGCGCTTCTCTCACGGGCTGTACTTCACCTCCGCTGTTACCTGGGGCAAAGCGCTTACCTACTCCACCGGCGGCGACGATGACGGCAGTCTCATGTTCTTCGTCAACTTCCGCCAAAACTACGCCCCGGCGGACTTCGACCGCAAGGTCAACTTCGAGGAGACCTTCAATTACGCGCTGCCCTTCGGCAAAGGCCAACCGTGGCTCAACACCAACAAGGTTGCCGATTTGATAGTCGGCGGCTGGAAGCTGACCGGAATCGTCTCTATCGTCTCCGGATTGCCTTTCACCGCCTCTACCAACGGCTCCAATCTCAACACTCCCGGAACCACAGAGACGGCAACCCTGACCGGCAAGTTCAACAAATTGAAGGGCATCGGCGCCAGTTCGTACTGGTTTGATCCGACGGTCTTCTCTGTACCCAACGGCTGCACCGGCGCCACGGCTGGTGTTTTCACCGGGACTCAAGGTAATGGCGGTACTTACACGCCGTCAACCTGCACTGCCCCGGTCCTGGGCAATACCGGAAGAAACCAGTTCCGTGGCCCTGGCTACATTCAGGACAACGCCTCGATCTTCAAGAAGTTCAACGTCTATCATGAGATGGCAGCGGAAGTTCGTTTCGACGCCTTCCAGTTGAGCAACACGCCGCAGTTTGGCTTGCCCAGCAGCAACAATCCCACCTCATCAGCCTTCGGCACCATCACCAGCACCCTGGGCAGCGGCCAGGGCAGCGTGAACGGCATCGGAGGCGGACGCACATTGCAAGGATCGGTCAGAATCATGTTCTAAGGCCGTCCCTGTCAACTTAACCTCAAACCGGCCGGTCACGCTTGCCTGGGTGACCGGCCAATTCATCGAAGCTCGCGGCATCCATACCAGGTTCTTATCTGGCTCATGAAAGGAGCAACATGGAAAGCCATTCGAGAAGGAGTTTTGTCAAAAATGCAGCCATTGTTACCACGGCCTGCGCCGCGCGACCGTTGATCGGCCTGGCCGCCGCATCGAAGTCGCCCTTCAGGATTTCCGTCATCAACGACGAGATCTCGCAGGACTTTGACCACGTCTGCTACGTTGTCGCGCACGATTTCGGCTTGAGCTGGATAGAGCTTCGCACCATGTGGAATACGAACATCATTTCATTGAGCGCATCTCAGATCGAAGAAGCGCAAAAGATACTCGCCAAATACAATTTGCATGTCACCGACATTGCCAGTCCTCTTTTCAAAACCGATTGGCCGGGCGCGCCAAGATCAACTTATAGCTCTAAGGCCGATCTGCATGGCGCGGCAGAGACAACTTTCAAAGAACAGGACGAGATATTGGAGCGGTCCATCGAGAGGGCCAGGCAGTTCCAGACGAATAAAGTCCGCTGCTTTGACTTCTGGCGGCTGGACAATGTTGCCCCATACCGTGCAGCCATCGACGAGAAGCTCCGCACAGCCGCCGAGGCTTGCGGCAAAAAGGGCGTTCTGCTTCTGCTGGAGAATGAGCCGGCCTGCAACACTGCCACCGGGCGCGAGGCTGCCCGAACCATGAATTCGATTCCGTCGCCACACTTGGCACTCAACTGGGATCCTGCCAATGCCGTCATGATAGGCGAACTTGACGCATTCCCGACCGCATGGGAGACCATCCCCAAGCATCGCGTTCATCACTGCCACTGCAAAAATGCCGTCAAGGGCGCGGACGGAAAGATTGAGTGGGCGCCGGTCGGCAAAGGAATTCTCGATTGGCCGGCGCAGTTCCGCGCGCTCAAAAAATGCGGCTTCCGCGATGCCGTCAGTCTGGAGACTCACTGGCATGGCGGCGGCGGCCCGGAAGAGTCAACCCGCATCAGTTGGGCGGGCATGAAGCAGGCCCTGATGGATTCCAACACGTTCTAGACAGCAGTTACGATGATTTGCAATCTGGTCCACGAAGGAACAACGCTGCCTTATTTGGCAAACAGGAGACGCAGGATGGTGACTCGACGTGAATTTCTTGACACACTCGCGGTAGGTGCTGCAGGTTTGGCGATTGGTTCAACCGCCAGGAGCTATGGCCAGATTCTTGGCTCCAATGACCGCGTCAACTTTGCAATTATCGGCCTCCATGGGCGAGGCTTCGCTCATCTTGCCGCGCTCAAGGCAAATAAGGACACCGCGCGCGTCTCGCATGTCTGCGACGTGGACGGCGACATCATGAAACGGTTTGTCGATCATGCGGAGCATGAGTTGGGCTATGCCCCCGCCACTGAAAAAGACTTCCGCCGTCTCCTTCAGTTGAAGGATGTGGACGCCATCACCATCGCCACGCCGGAACAATGGCACGCTCCCATGGCCATCCTCGGCCTGCAGGCAGGCAAGAACGTCTACGTTGAAAAACCATGCAGCCACAATCCCGCCGAGGGCGCGCTGCTGGTTCAGGCTCAAAAGAAGTACGGCAAGCTCGTCCAGATGGGCAATCAGCGGCGCTCCAATGTCCTGGTCATCGAGGCCGTTGACAAGATTCACAATGGGCTTATAGGCAATCCATACTTCGGCAAAGGCTGGTACAGCAACACACGAAAGTCGATTGGCGTGGGAAAAGTAATTCCTGTGCCGCCGCAGCTCGATTGGGAACTCTGGCAGGGACCTGCGCCGCGCAGGCCTTATACCGACAACATTCACCCCTATAACTGGCACTGGTTCAAGCTCTACGGCACCGGCGAGACGCTCAACAACGGCACCCACGAGATCGATGTCTGCCGCTGGGCAATGGGCGTCGATTATCCCCAGCGCATTACTTCCTCCGGCGGAAGATATCACTTCAAGGACGACTGGCAGTTTTATGACACCCTGGTCACCAGCTTCGACTACGGCGACAAATTGATCTCGTGGGAAGGGAAGTGCTGCAACGGTATGCAATACTACGGCCGCGACCGCGGATCGACCATCATGGGGACCACCGGCTCCATGCTCATCGACGGCGGCGGCTATGAGGTTTACGACCTCAAGGGAAAGAAGACCAGCGAAGTCAAAGCCGGTCAGGCAAACGCATCCTCCGACCTCACTGGCGAAGATTCGATGACCAATGCGCACTTTGCCAACTTCATCGCCGCCATCCGCAAGGGAGACAAGCTCAACTCTCCTATCGCCGTTGGCAACGTTGCCGTCACCATGCTGCAACTTTCCAACATTGCCTGGGAAGTGAAACGGGAATTGCACATCGACACCAAGGACGGCAAGATTCTCAACAGTCCCGAAGCTATGAAACTGTGGAGCCGCGAATACGAGAAAGGCTGGGAGCCGCATCTCTAAGGCTCGCAAACATTTGAACTACACGAGGAGTTATCTGAACATGAAGCAAACTTTGTCACGCCGCAACTTCGTCCAGTCCGGTGCTCTGCTCGCCATGGCCTGCGCCGCGCCGGGCGCCGTACCCGCCTTTGCCGAGCCAAGGCCGGCCTCCGGAAAGCCCTCCCCCATTCATCTGGGCCTCGCCACCTACACCTTCCGCAACTTCAACCGCGCCCAGATGATCGGCTTCCTCAAGCAGCTCAATCTCGCCGACATCAACGTCAAGGACGTAAAGGATCATCTACCCATGGACCCGGTGGAAGAGGCCAAGGCGCTCGCCGACTATGCCGCCGCGGGCATCAAGCTGCATGCCGCCGGGGCCATTTACTTTCGCAACAATGAGGACGCCGATATCCGCGCCAAGTTCGAGTACTGCAAGCGCGCCGGCATCTCCGTCATCGTCGCCGGCGATCCCACCCCTGAAATGCTGCCCCGCATCGAAAAGTTCGTCAAGGAATACGACATTCGCATCGCCATCCACAACCACGGCCCGGAGGATAAGCTGTGGCCCTCGCCGCTGGACGTGCTGAAGTCGCTCAAGAATACCGACCCGCGCATCGGATGCTGCATCGATATCGGCCACACCGTGCGCGCCGGAACCGATCTCGTGGAGGCCATTCGCAAGGTGGGGCCGCGCCTCTTCAACATGCACGTCAAGGACCTGGCTGATTTTCACGCCAAGGAGAGCCAGGTCGCGGTCGGCGAAGGCATCATGCCGGTGCGCGAGATGTTCGCCGCGCTGATTGCCATCAAGTACCAGGGCTTCGTCGATCTGGAGTATGAGATCCACGCCGACGATCCCATGCCCGGCGTCCGGAGCAGCTTTGCTTATATGCGGGGCGTTCTGGCGGGCATGGGTTACGCCAGCCACGGTTGAAGCGCAGGTTTTCCGGCGTCGCTTTGCCGGAATCACGTGATTGCTCTACACAAACGATCCGGTCAAAGGGCTAACATTTCCTTGATCTGCCCCTTGATGAAGAACGTCATGATCGCCTTGCGGACAATGACACCCTTGCCGAGCTCCTGCAACAGGGAGTTCGCGGCATCGCACATCTGGCTGCATACTTGATTGCGCTTGTTCTTATCTACTTTGGACATATCAAGGTTGTTCAGATTCGGATCAATCGGATCGATCGCCTTTGGAGTCCAGTGCAGATTGGCCAAGACGCTCCCCGGCTGGTTCTTATAGAAGGCCAGCCGTTGTTGGCCCATGCTGCGTCCGTAGTCGTAGTCGTGCTTTCGATAGCGTACATCGAAGAAACCCACGAAGGCATGGAGTCCATTGCTCGCCAGCTGCGCCGTCTCTGCGACAAAGTCGTAGATGAACATCTCCTCCTTCTCGTGCAGACCGGCAGCAACTTCGAGAACCAGCACCGCGTCCAGCCAGGCGTCCGCGGTGACATGGTCAGCGCCGAATTTTGAGTATTCAAGCGAATACTGTTGTTTCAATTGAGTGCGCGCCGCGTTTAGCTCAATACGCGCCATTGCGTCGTCTCCCTGGAAGAGCTGCGGAAGCAACGCCGCTGAAACCGGGGTGGTCGCCGCGGCCGTCAGCGTTCTTGAGAGAAAGAGAGCCTGCAGCTCACCGGCCTGTTCGTCAAGCAGGCGTAGCTTGTCATTGACCCGCTCGGCCACCACCCAGTCCTGAAACTCCGACTGGCCGATCACCGCCTCCGCCAGGCATTCGACGACTGCCTTGTAGTTTGCATTCGCGGCGCCGAAGGCTTTTCCGGAATCCGCATTTGGATCGCTGGTATATGGAATCGTTTCCGATGTCTTTGGCTGAGGTGCGATAAACAAATACCCGCGCTGGTCGGCGTTCAGGTGGCCGCCGGGCTGCGTC
Source organism: Occallatibacter sp. (assembly GCA_049522175.1). Lineage (GTDB taxonomy): Bacteria > Acidobacteriota > Terriglobia > Terriglobales > Acidobacteriaceae > Telmatobacter. The sequence goes on from JBEKOC010000005.1 coordinate 8,792, forward strand.
TCCACTAGATTTTTCGCCATTCCCAGAGGCTCGTTCTGAAACACGCCCCCGTCGGTATAGGTGAAGTACCGGCTGAGCTTTCCTCCCCAAAGAGCCTGAACAAGATTGGGGCTGCCGGTAAAGTCTCCGATCTTCCGCAACAGATCCTGGACACGAAAGGCAATGGGAAATGCGCCGCAGGCTACAGCGGCTGCGCGGATCTCCTCCCATATATCAGGGCGGTCATCTGCGGCATGGGAAAGAGAACGCACAAGTTGATCCTCATGCTTGGTATAGATGAATTGACCGCCGCTTTTGGTTTTGCAAGCGTAGTCGATGCCAGTGAGATTGGATAACGAGAGGCCGAGTTGCAGTTTGCCGTCGAGTGCCAGAGCCGGGTGAGGCTTAGGTGGCGGAGGAGGTTGCGGCGGCTTCGGATATCGGCCCGTCAGGTACGTCTTAGAGATATCCTGGACCAGGTCCGAGGAGAGGAGAGAATGAGTGACATCCTCATTTGGTTTGCGGTTGAGTAGACCAACGATGTCGATGCTCGTGACCCATGCGTCGTAAAGAGGATTGCTGTAGGGCAGACTCATCGCAGGTCCGTCGAAGAGCAGCCGCTGCGCGAGCATTGCGACGGTCATTCCCCCTGCGGAAGCGCCGGTAAGCACATCGATCTCAATGCGTTCATCAGGAAGATTGTTCGCTTCGGCCCACTGATTATGCTGGGAGAGGGCATCCAGGACTTCAAAGGCGACACCCGCCTCGTAGCTTCCCAATGAAACTGCGCCTGCGATTGTGATGGAGAGTTTCTTTGCCATTACACGACTTTCAAATCTCTGCAAGTTGCCAGGCCGTTCCATGAAGCGCAACCTTGGCCCGCCGGACTCTCCGCCATGCTATTGATTGAAGCCGCCCGCTTATGCCGCATTCGATGCGCCTGGCGCTGTCCGTGCTGCTCGCGGCTGTCCCGACGCCGATCCCTGGTGCAGGGTCACGATGATCGCTCCGGCCGGCTTCCTGCCCGCGCACAAATAGGCGTGCGGCGTGCTCGCGTCAAAGTACACCGCATCCCCTGCTCCCAGCAGGCACCCCTGCTCCCCGTGGCGAACTTCCAGCTCCCCTTCCAGTACATAAAGAAACTCGCTCCCCGGGTGCATATGCGCCTTGGCTTCCATCTCCTTGGTCAGCGGAACGAACTCGGCAAAGTAAGGGTCCATCTGCCGGTCCGCAACCATGTAGCCTAGGCTCTCAAAAAAGTAGGTCGGAACCTCAACCCCCGTCTGCGGCATCTTCACTCGCTCTTTGCGCCGGTGAATCCGGAAGACCGCCGCCGGATCGCTTTCGAAGAAATACGACAGGTCCTTGGAGAAAACCATCGCGATCCGCGCCAGGTTGCGCAGCGTCGGCACCACCCGCCCCGTCTCCAGTTGCGACAAAAAGCTCGCCGAAAGCCCCGTGCGCTTGCCCAGCTCCACCAGGCCCATGGATTTCTTGAGCCGCAGCCGCTTGATCCGCTCGCCGATCCGCTTCTCCGCAATCACCCGCGCCGTGGTCTCCGTATCCACCTGCGATTTGTGCGTCTCGTCGTTGCGAACCAGCCTCTTCTCGACCATCGGCCCTCCAGCCCGCACGCACCAGGCCTCTGCAAAATGTTGCGCGCATCAAAAACTATTCTCATCCTACTAAATCAGCGGTGCTGTCGCAATGCCTGGGTCTACCGGCCAACTGGGACTCCCTGTCACTAGGCAGTGGTGCAGTTTCCGTATCGACGACCATTCAACCGGAAGGTGAAAGATGAGCCGTTGTTACAGCGGAGGAAGTGTCACAACAGACGTTGCCTTGCCTCAGAAAATCATATAAGCTTATCGGCGTGAATCTAACAGATGGAGGGAAATGGATCCGCGGAAGCGCCAGATGGTGGATGCTCATCATTATGCTGTTGCCGGTAAATGCGACGACGCAGGATCGGCGTTTGGATTCTGCGGACGATTATTCGGATCGTCTGTGGAACAAAGAACGGCCTAACATCGAGAAGCTCGCACAGCTTACGTCGCGACAGGGCGGAGCGATTCTGTTCACGATCGACAGAATGTTTGGTTATGCAAAGGCAGGAACAGCGCGCAGGCTGATGACAGTGCCGGACACTAATTCTCATTGTACGTTTTGGAGTGCAGCACTTTCCCACGACGGGCGTTCCTTAGCATTTCTGAGCAGCCAAAAACCGAAACACTGCACTATCTCGATCTACGACTTGGACACTGGCGCAATTCGGAATTTACTCGATTTGTCGCACAACCCTTGGGCGCTTACGTGGTCTTGGGACGATTCCATAATCGCGTTCAGTGGTCCGAGCGATCTGTCACCCGTAATTCGGGCTGTTTCCCTTCGCGATGGGTCGGTTCGCACCATAGTGGAATCCAGCCGACTTGCGACTGAGAGAACTCAAACAGGGGCTCTGTTGCGCTTTGATAACTTGGCTTCGATGCAGTGGTCGCACAACGGAGACGAATTGCTAGTGGGGTTCCTTCGAGAGATGCCAACTGCGCAACCTAATGCCTACAAGACCCTCGGAGGAGTTGAGTACTGGATCAATCTTGCAAACCACGACCACATCACTGAATTTGGAGACGGTGACAGCGCGAGTGTTTCGCCTGTCGCGGATCGAGTAGCATGGTACCGAGGCAACAAAATCGTTATTGCAAACTTCGATGGAACGAATGGGCGCGTCGTTACTACCGCGCCTCGATGGATGGTATTTTTATCAGGAACCTTTAAGGGGCCGCTCGTTTGGTCGCCAAACGGTAAACAGCTATTTTTCGGAACACTTGAAAGTGAAACCTGCAAAGACAACGTTTACCTTTTGCAGGTCGATACGGGGAGTTCAAAGCGATTCCTGCATCGTACCTGCATCACGATTAAGGATTGGCGTTGATCTAGTTCGCTAGATCCACTTGATCATCTCCGGCCGTGTAACCGGCCATCCGGAGATTACATCACTACCTATCCCTACCTTCGATAGGCCTGTTCCCCCCGCTCGCGCTATCCTAGTCTGTCCGGCTATCAAAGCCCGAAGAGGAAGCCCTATGCCCGAAGAATCCATTCCTGTCGCGAATATCGCCACCATCGGCCAGCATGAAGGCCAGTCCGTCACCCTGCGCGGATGGCTCTACAACCTCCGCGAGAGCGGCAAGCTCCTCTTCCCCATCTTTCGCGATGGCACCGGCAACATCCAGGGCGTGGCCCACGTAAAAAGCGTCTCCCCCGAAGTTTTCGAGGCCCTCAAAGGCCTCACCCAGGAATCCAGCGTCATCGTCACCGGCAAAGTTCGCGCCGACAAGCGGGCACCGGGAGGATATGAGCTCGACGTTGAAGGCCTCCAAGTCGTCCAGCGCGTCCCCGAGTCCGACCCTTACCCCATCACCCCCAAGGAGCATGGCGTCGACTTCCTCATGGAGCATCGCCATCTCTGGGTCCGCTCCCCGCGCCAAGCCGCCATCCTCCGCATCCGCGCAGAGATCATGCGCGCCGCGGCGGAATACTTTGATTCCAATGGCTTTATCCGCACCGACCCGCCCATTCTCACGCCCGCGGCCTGCGAAGGCACCTCCACGCTCTTCCCTGTCGAATATTTCGGCGACACCGCTTATCTAACTCAGTCCGGCCAGCTTTACGTCGAGTCCACCGCTCTCGCTCTGGGCAAGGTCTACAGCTTCGGCCCCACCTTCCGCGCTGAAAAATCCAAAACCCGCCGTCACCTCACCGAGTTCTGGATGGTCGAGCCCGAGGTCGCTTTCATGGACCTCGACGGCCTCCTCGAGCTCGCCGAAAACTACATCTCTCACATCGTCCAGTCCGTCCTCAAGAACCGCGCCCCCGAGCTGGCTGTCATCGGCCGCGATCTCGCCAAGCTGCAGGCCATCTGCCCGCCCTTCCCGCGCCTGCGCTACGACGAAGCCTGCAAGATGCTCAACCAGGCCCATAAGGACGGCCATCTCGAAGCGCCTTTCGAGTACGGCAACGACTTCGGCTCCCCCGACGAAACCTGGCTCTCCAGCCAATACGACAAGCCCGTCATGGTCCATCGCTATCCCGCCGACGTCAAAGCCTTCTACATGGAGCCCGATCCCGTCGACCCCCGCTACGCCCTCTGCGTCGATGTCCTGGCCCCAGAAGGCTACGGCGAAATCATCGGCGGCTCCCAACGCGTCTCCAGTTATGAACTACTCAACGCCCGCATCGATCAACACAAGCTGCCCAAAGAAGCCTTCCAGTGGTACCTCGACCTGCGCCGCTACGGCTCGGTCCCTCACTCGGGCTTCGGCATGGGCATCGAGCGCGTCGTCACCTGGATCTGCGGCCTCGACCACGTTCGCGAAACCATTCCTTTTGCACGCACGCTCCATCGCATCTACCCATAAATTCGGTCGGATGCTACAGCGCCGCCGGTCGTACAATGGTTCGCAACAGGAGTCCTCGATGCGAATCAAATGCAGATTTCTTCCAGGTTTGATGCTCTCTGCCGCGGCCCTGGCCATCTCCGCGCAGGCGCAGACCGATACCGGCATTCCTCACCTGCAAAGGCAGGGCAACGCCACGCAACTCATCGTGGACGGCAAGCCGTTTCTAATTACCTCGGGAGAACTTTCCAACAACGCGGCCTCCAATCTTGAGCTTCTGGAGCCTGTCTGGCCCAGGCTGGCCGCCGCCAACCTGAACACCGTGCTGGTCGGCCTCTCCTGGGCGCAATTCGAGCCGGAAGAAGGCAAGTTCGACTACACCGCGCTCGATGGCGTGATCGCCAAGGCTCGGGAAAATCATCTGCACCTCGTCATTCTCTGGTTCGGCTGCTGGAAGAACGGCACCTCGAGTTATCCGCCCCTCTGGGTCAAGAAGGATTACACGCGCTTTCCGCGCATCCAGATCAACGAAGGCAAAACCGTCTCCAACGTCGGTCCGGTTGAAACCCTCAGCACCTTCGGCGAAGCCACGCGCGATGCAGATGCCAAGGCCTTCGCCGCTCTCATGCGCCACATCAAGGAAGTCGACGGCACGCAGCACACCGTGCTGATGATGCAGGTGGAAAACGAAGTCGGCGTCCTGCGCGATTCCCGCGATCGCTCGCCCACTGCCAACAAGGCCTATGCTGGCCAGGTCCCCGCCGAGTTAATGAAGTACCTTGAAGCCCACAAGGACCAGCTCATCCCTGAGTTTCGCGAAGTCTGGGCTGCCAATGGCTACCGGAAGTCCGGCACATGGGAGCAGGTCTTTGGCCCCGGCAAGCCGGCCTCTCTGGAGCTGCCCGTCCAAACCACCATCTCGTACCTCGGCCTCATTCGCCATGACGCCGAATGGCTGAAGCTGACCTGGTCCTCCGACGAGATCTTCATGGCCTGGAACTACTCCCGCTTCCTGGAAGCGGTCGTCAAGGCGGGCAAGGCCGAATACAACATCCCAATGTTTGTGAACACCTGGCTGCAATCGCGCGATGAGGCCTGGCCGGGCACCTATCCCAGCGGCGGTCCGCTGCCTGAGGTCCACGACATCTGGCGCGCCGGCGCTCCGGACATCGACATCCTCGCTCCCGACATCCACATCGAATACTTCGACGATGTCTGCCAGCGCTATCTGCGCGGCGGCAATCCGCTCTTCGTTCCCGAAACCAGTACCAATGCTCCCAATGCCCTGATGGCGGTCGGCAAATACAACACCATCGGCTTCTCGCCCTTCGGCGTCGACAGTGTCCGCCCAATTCCGCCGGAGCTGGCCACCACATACGGCATCCTCAACCAGTTAGCCCCGCTCATACTGGCGCACCAGGGCACGGACTCCATCACCGCCCTTCGCATGAGAAAAGGGGACGCGCCGAAAAAGGTCAGCATCGGCGATTACACCCTGACCCTCACCTACACCGGCCGCAATCTACGCCTGCCCGTCCAGCTCCGGGGTGGAGTAGAACCATCGCCGCGCTGGGGATTATCGGACTCGGCCAACCTGCCGCCGGTTGAAGCGGTGACGCTGATTATCGCCTCCGGTCCCGACGAGTTTTACTTCGCCGGGGGCGGCGTGCGCGTCGACTTTTCTGTTAACACTCCCGGTCCGCAGAATGTTGGCCTCGGCGATGTGCAGGAGGGCAAGTTTGTCGATGGCAAGTGGGTCATCACGCGCCGCATCGCCGGTGACGATGATGGCCAGGGCGATCTGCTCACCATCAATCCGGAAAAGATTGAGCGCGTGAAGCTCTATCGCTTCCCATAGAGCTGCGCGGCTGCCGTAGCGCTCTTCCGGCAATTCGGTCAAAGGGCAGTCGGCGTCATCGTAGGAATTTGCAAATTATTTCAATCCACCCGGAAACTATAATCAATCCTCAGCTCAAGACAGAATGGGATTCTTCTCTCCAAACCAGTGCCGCTTCAGCCACAACGACACCTGCACCAGCAGAATCAGCGCGGGCACCTCGACCAGCGGGCCGATGACCGCGGCAAAGGCCGCGCCAGAGTTAAGGCCGAAAACGGATACCGCAACCGCAATGGCCAATTCAAAGTTATTGCTGGCAGCAGTGAAGGAGAGAGTAGCTGTCTTGGAGTAATCAGCTCCCGCTCTGCGGCCCATCCAGAAACTTACAAAGAACATGACAACAAAGTAGATCAGCAGAGGCACGGCAATACGCAACACATCGAAAGGAAGTTGCACGATGAGGTTGCCCTTGAGACTGAACATGACCACGATGGTAAAGAGCAATGCGGTGAGCGTCAGCGGGCTGATGGCGGGCACAAAACGCGTCTGATACCAAACGCGGCCTTTGGCGCGCACCAACGCAAAGCGGGTCAACATTCCCGCCAGAAACGGAATGCCGAGATAGATGAAGACGCTTTGCGCGATCTGGCTCATGCGAATGTCGACCACGATGCCCTTCAGTCCAACCAGCGGCGGCAGCACAGCCAAAAAGAACCATGCATAAACGCTGTAGAAGAGCACCTGAAAGACGCTGTTGAAAGCCACCAGTCCAGCGGCGTAATCGGTGTCTCCCTTCGCCAGCTCATTCCACACAATCACCATGGCGATGCAGCGAGCGAGGCCAATCAGTATCAGCCCGGTGCGGTACTCCGGATAGCCGCGCAGAAAGATCACCGCCAGAGCAAACATCAGCACCGGCCCGATCACCCAGTTCTGAAGCAACGAGATGCCCAGCACCTTGCGATTGCGAAAGACCTCACCCAGCCGCTCATACTGCACTTTGGCCAGCGGCGGATACATCATCAAGATCAGCCCTATGGCGATGGGAATGTTCGTCGTGCCCGCCTGGTACCGTTGCAGCAGCGCGGGCACGCCCGGCACAAAGCGTCCCAGGGCAACGCCAGCCGCCATGGCCAGAAAGATCCAGAGCGTCAGAAAGCGGTCAATGAACGAAAGCTTTGAAGCGCCTCCCGGCACAGGGCAGCAAAGTTGCGGGTCGGTCTGCATTTCATCTCTCCTCTGCGGCAATGCGCATAGTTAGTGCGGTACTTTTCCGATCTCGCGCACTTGTTTTTCAATTGCCAGGCGGTCCAGCGTTTCCAGCGGCAAGCTGAGAAACAGTTGCACGCGCGTTCGTATCTCGCGTTGCGTCTTCGCAAAGACTGCGCGTTTCTCTTCGTCCGTGCCAACGACCGCTGCCGGATCGGGGAAGCCCCAATGAGCCGTTATTGGCTGACCGGGCCAAAATGGACAGACTTCGCCCGCAGCTTTGTCGCATACAGTGATGACGAAATCCATCTCCGGCGCACCGGGTGCGGCAAATTCATCCCAACTCTTACTGCGCAGGCCCTCCACCGGATAACCCAGCCGTTGCACCTGCTCAATGGCGAAGGGATTGACCTTGCCCGTCGGATGACTGCCCGCGCTGTAGGCTTTGAAACGTCTTGCGCCCATCGTGTTGAAGAGCGCCTCGCCCATAATGCTGCGCGCTGAATTGCCGGTACATAGGACAAGTATGTTGTAAGTCTTGTGCATGATTTTCTCCTGTTTCGTTTCAGTTGCCGCAGCAGCCGGGAGCGCAGCAGTTCGCCTGATTGGTAGCCCCGGGTTTTGTCGCCCGGACAAAGGCGCTGATGAACTTGCCCTCGATCAGCGGGGCGACTGCCTTCACATCCAGGCCCGCCCAGGCAAGGGATGCCTTGGCATCTTCGGCGGAGTAGACGCGGGTCGGTTCGACGGAGATGCCGGTGAATCCGGCGGCGGCCAGCTTGGAGACATACTCCTTCTCTTCCAGCGCGCCGGCAATGCAGCCCGCCCAAAGCAGCATGGACTTGCGTACCTCTTCGGGAACCTCGCCGCGCACCACGACATCGGAAACGGCAAAGCGCCCGCCCGGCTTCAACACGCGAAAGGTCTCGCGCAGCACGCGGTCCTTGTCGGCGGAGAGATTGATGACGCAGTTGGAAATCACTAAATCCACCGAGTTGTCGGGTAACGGAATGTTCTCCATCTCGCCCTTGAGAAACTCGACGTTCTCCACGCCCGCCTGACGCTGATTTTCGCGGGCCAGAGCGAGCATATCGTCGGTCATGTCCAGTCCGTAGACCTTGCCCGTTGGCCCCACGCGCCGGGCGGAGAGCAGCACGTCGATGCCGCCGCCGGAGCCCAGGTCCAGCACCGTCTCGCCCAGCTTCAGCTCAATCAGCGCGGTCGGGTTGCCGCAGCCCAGAGAGGCCAGCACGGCGTTTGCCGGTAGTCCGCGCTGCTCGGCCTCGTTGTAGAGGTTAATTGTGATAGGGTCGCAGCAGCGCAGCGCCGGGTCACAGCAGGCCACCGAGCCGCTCTTCCGCACCTCCCGCGCCGCGGCTCCATATTTCTGCTGAACCAGGGTTTTGGTATCCGATTTGGTTTTCACTGTGTACGCCTCACATTCGCTTAAGCAAATATATGGGTTGCTCTCATATTTGTCAACCCGTATATAATGAAGGCATGACCTGCGGCCCCAAATCCGTCAATCTGACCGGCCTTTTTGCGGCCCTGGCCGACAGCACGCGCCTGCGCCTTCTCAATCTGATGGCTGGAGACGGGCTGATGGCCGGCCGCGAGGTCTGCGTCTGCCACTTCGTGCAGATTCTCGGCCAGAGCCAGCCCAAAATATCGCGGCACCTGGCCTATTTGCGCCAGGCCGGTCTTGTCACCGCGCGCCGCGAAGGCAAGTGGATGCACTACAGCACCTGCGCGCCCGCCGATGCCGCGGTTGCCTCCATCCTCAGCGCCGCTCTGGCCGCGCTGGGCAACAACCGGCAGATGCGCGCGGATCGCAGCAAACTGAGCTGTGCTTGTCCAGTCGCGCCATCCACGGGAAAGAAATATGTTAAGAAAGGCTGAATCTGCATGATGCGTTGGTTAATGGGTTGGTTGTGGAGAGTGCTGGTGGTGCTGGCTGTGGCGTTTGTGGTGCTTTACGCCGGTGACTGGGCCGTCTACAAGCTGCGTGGCTCGCCCCGGTCCAGAGTCACTGTCAACCGCTACGTTACCATCCCGCTCAAGGGCAACAAACAGGAGTTCGATTACCTCGGCACCATCGATGTGCCCTGTTCGGCCTCCTTGTTTTCACAGGCAGGACAACCCCCCTGTTGGCAACTGCGCCGCAACACCAACCAGGGAATGAATTTGTAATAATTTCAAAATGCAATCGTGTGCATGGGCTAACAAACATGGCTCCGTGACACAGGTCACGTCGGTTAAAAGAGAAGGTTGTCTAACATCGTTCAATCTTTCGGCTATTTCGAGGAACGATGTACAGCCGCACCCAGAACGAGAACGGGACCTACAACACCCGCTGCCTCTACTGCTTTATGACCATCGCCTCGTCTGTGGAAACGGACAAGGAACTGGCCAGCGTGGAGGCCCGGCACATCTGCCCGGAGCGAGCGCTGGCGGCGTTGCTGGAGCAGGAAAAGGCCACCGAAGCCCGGAGCCATCCGGGCTAAAGACCTTCTGGAAACAAGCCAGCTGCCTCAGTTCTATTGCATGCGCGCCTGATCGCGTAATTGACGGGCCGTGGCCTCTAGAAAGGTCTCCACGCTGGCGCCGGCGGGAGGCTCCAGTCCGGATTTTGCCTGGATGGCTGCTGCGATGCGCTCGGCCAAAGCCTGGCGCGTGGACAGGCTCAAGTCCAGCCTGCGAGAGAAAAAACCCTCCAGAACCTCGAGGTCAGTCGTCGAAAGCCGGGCAATGCCGTCGGCCGAAAGCGAATAGGCATTGTGAGGCTCCGGAGCAGGGGCGCTGGGGGTAAAGATCTGCGCCGTAAAGGTTCGCGCCCCGGAGTCGCCCCACAAGGGAGCCTCCTGCACGCGATCCCGCACGACCAGGGTTCCAGCTGCCAGGTCGCCCAGCCTCTGGTGCCGCCGGCTGGCAAAGATCGAGATCACTCCTACGGCGTAGAGCGCAAAGGGTTGCATGTCGATATAGCGGACCAGATTGCGGGCCATCGACTCGAAAAGGCCGATGGCCCGGCCGGAATGTTGGATGACGCGAATCCGGGCAACGCGCTTGCCCGGGGTGCGGCCGTTCCAATAGGCCTCGAAAAGCGTGAAATAGCCCCAGTTAAGCAGAAAGATGATGAAAATGATGATTGCGATGGCCCATTCGGCGGAAATCTTCGAGAAAGCGGCGATGCCCGGCAGAAAGATGGCGAGGAGCACCAAAACCACGAGAAAGCCAGCGATCCAGATCAAAGTATCGACCAGCAGAGCGATAAAACGGCTGCCTATGCCGGCCAGGGGCATCTCAATGTCCACCAGTTCCGGCGTGGCAATGTTAAGCTGATCCGAGTGAATCTGGCCTGAATTCAACTCCATGGCTCAAATCCTTTCCAACCAGTGGATTCTCAAGCGGCGGCCTCACTGGGACCGCCTGGCCGCCCTGCTGGCCCAATCAGACGCGAGCGGTCTGGGCCAGCTCTCCCGAGCCGAGTTGCAGGAGCTGGCCCTGCTCTACCGGCAGGCAGCGGCAGACCTGTCGGTGCTGCGCCAGGACTCGACCTCACGCACATACGCGCAGCACCTGAATCAATTGCTGGCTCGCGCTCACCATATCATTTACTCGGGGCGAAAGACCAATTTTCTCACCCTTTTTCGTTTTCTGCGCGACGAGTATCCGGCGATTTTTCAGCGCCAGATTGCTTCCGTGGCGGCCTCGGTGCTGGTTTTCGTCTTCTTTGGCCTGCTGGGGGCGGCGCTGACCAGCGCGCGCCCTGAGTTTATGCGGCATTTTGTGGGCCCAGAGATGATCGCCACCATGGAGCGCCACACGATGTGGACCGAGCCTGTGGTGAGCGTGGCGCCCATGGCCACGAGCGCCATCATGACCAACAATCTCTCGGTCAGCTTTGTGACCTTTGCCTCGGGGATCACCTTTGGCCTGGGAACCTTCCTCATTCTCTTTGAAAACGGCATGATGCTGGGAGTGATCGGCGCGGCCTGCCACCACTACGAGATGTCTCGGGCGCTGTGGAGCTTTGTGGCTCCGCACGGGTCGCTGGAGCTGCCTGCGATTCTCATCGCCGGCGGGGCGGGATTCCGGCTGGGCCGCGCCATGCTCTTTCCCGGCGCGCTGCGCTGGCGGGAGTCGGTGGCCCGCGGCGGCATCGAAGCCACGCGGCTGGTCAGCGGCATCATTCCCCTGCTGGTGATCGCCGGCCTGCTGGAAGGCTTCTTTTCTCCATCGCAGGCTCCCGCGTGGCTCAAGTTCACAGTCGGGGGGCTGCTGTTTGCGCTGCTCAACGTGTGGCTCTTCCGGCCGGTGAAGGCGGAGTCGTAAGCAGTCCAGCGACAATGATGTTCTTTAAGCCGTAACAGGGTTGCCGATCAAGCACGCGGGCAATCCAGTGCCTCCAATGGCCGTCATTGCCGCTACCATCCCCCTGGCTGGTACACTTCCCTGGCAGAGATTTCCGGCTAAAAGCCGGCATAGATTTGGAGGAACACCGTGGCCGACGTTCAACCCCCCGCTTTTCAACCTTTTGTATCGCCCAACCAGAGTCCCAGGGAGTTTACCCTGCGCGCCGTGCTGCTGGGCTCGTTTTTCGGCCTCATTTTTGGCGCCGTCACCGTTTATGTGGGCCTGCGGGCGGGGCTTACAGTAGCCGCGTCGATTCCCATCGCGGTGCTGTCGATCAGCATTCTGCGCGTCTTTGGCCGCAGCTCGATTCTGGAGAACATCATTGTCCAGACGACGGGCAACGCCGGCCAATCCATTGCCGCGGGGGTGATTTTCACACTGCCGGCGCTGATCTTTCTGGGCTTCGACCTGGAGTACTGGCGCATCTTCGCGCTGGCGTTGATTGGCGGCTTCCTGGGCGTCTTATTCATGGTGCCGCTGCGCCGTGAGCTGATTGTGGAGGAGCACGGCAACCTGAAGTTTCCCGAGGGCACGGCCTGCGCCGATGTATTGATTGCCGGAGAGAAGGGGGGCTCTTTTGCCAGCCGCGTCTTCTTCGGACTCGGCCTGGGCGCTGTCTACACCTTCTTCCAGAACGAGAACCTGTTCGGCGTGTGGCCGGGCACGCCCGAGTTTCAGCCCGACTTTGGCCCCCATCACGTAATGAAAGGCGCTTCCATCAAGGCCGACGCAACGCCGGAGTACCTGGGCGTGGGCTACATCATCGGACCCAGGACCGCGGGCGTGATGGTGGCCGGCGGTGTGCTGTCGTGGCTGGTGCTGATGCCTCTGATTTACTTCTTCGGCAAGGAAGTGGGCCATCCGATTTATCCCGGCACAGTTTCCGTGGAGATGATGGGCCCCAGCGATATGTGGAAGACTTACATCCGGCCAATCGGCGCCGGGGCGGTGGCAGCCGCTGGAGTGATTGCCCTGCTCAAGACCATGCCCACCATCATCGGCGCTCTGGCTTCGGGCTTCAAAAAGATGAGCGGCGGCACGGGAGCCAAGGTGGAGACGCTTCGCACGGAGAAGGACTTCTCCATGGGCACGGCCATGATCGGATCGGCGTTGCTGGTTGTCATCATGTTCCTCTTCCTCTACTTCAAGCCCGTCCCCGGAGCGCAGGTTACACTGCTGCAAAACCTTGCCGCTTCGCTGCTGATCGTCGTTTTCGGCTTCCTCTTCGTCACCGTCAGCTCAAGGATTGTGGGACTGATCGGCAGCTCGGCCAACCCCATTAGCGGAATGACCATCGCCACGCTGATGGCCACTTCGGCCATCTTTCTGGTGGAGGGCTGGACCACACCGGCCTTCGGCGCGCTGGCTATCACCATCGGCGGCGTGGTCTGCATCGCCTCGGCCGAGGCAGGCGACACCTCGCAGGATCTGAAGACCGGCTTCCTGGTTGGCTCCACACCGCGCATGCAGCGCTTTGCCTTCCTGATCGGCATCGTGGTTTCCACCTTCGCCATCGGCGGCACACTGCAACTGATGAACACCGGCGCGCAGGAGTTCAGGGCGGCCCCGCAGGCATGGAATCTCTCAGCGCCGCACGACGGCGTCAACGTCCAGAAGGCAGAGGGCCTCAACGAGCAGTTCCCGGTGATCAACGCGGACAAGACCAAGACCATTCATTACAAGAGCGAGTATGTGCTTCTGAACGCCCTTGGCTCGCCCGAACTGCCCGACGGCAAGTACCTCTACTCGCCAGCCAGCGGCCAGATTGAGGTGCAGTGGATTCCGGGCATCGGCAGCGAGAAGATCGCTGCGCCGCAGGCCCGGCTGATGGCCACCGTGATCAGCGGAATTCTGAGCCGCAAGCTGCCATGGGGGCTGGTGTTGCTGGGCGTTTGCATCGTGATTACTGTGGAGTTGCTTGGCATTCGCTCGCTGGCCTTTGCGGTCGGAGCCTATCTCTCTATTGGAACGACCCTGGCCATCTTCACCGGCGGCGTGATGCGCTGGCTGGTAGACGCGGCCATCAAGAAGGCTGGCGGAGACGCCAACGCGGAAGGCGATGTCTCGCCGGGTTCGCTGTATGCTTCAGGGTTGATTGCCGCCGGCGGTATCATCGGCCTGCTGGGCGTAGCCCTAAAATTCTACGAAAATTTCTTCAACAAGGATAACCCCATCGCGATTCCACACAGCATCTTCTATAACAATGGCGTGTCGGTGGTGGCGTTCCTGGCGCTAGCAGGCTCGCTGTATTACTTTGCGCGGAAGCCGTTGAAAAAGTGAGAGCGACGGCTGTTTAATCCACCAAAATGGGTGTCCCATGCATAATGCTTGGGGCGCCCGTTTTTGCGAAATAACATATGCGAGGCAGGCGCCCCGGTAACGTCCCTTATCGCTGCAGGGTGAAGTTCACAGTCACCGTGGTCTCCACCTCGACGGGCTGGCCATCGAGCAGATAGGGGCGGTAGCGCCAGGTTCTGACGGCATCCAGCGCGGCCTGCTGTAACATGATCGGCCCGCTGATGACGCGCAGGTTCTCGATGGCGCCGGTTTTGGAGATGATGGCCGCGAGCGTGACCGTGCCGCTGATTCTGGCGTTTCTGGCAATGAGGGGATACGCCGGCATTGTTTTCTGGATCAGCAGCCCTTCCACAGCGCCGGAGGAGACGCGCAGCAGGGTTTCCGCCGCCGGGCGGGGGACGGGCCTGCCCACATTTTCGCGTACAAGGTTGTTGTTAGGATCCGCTACAACCGACTCCAAGTTAGAGCTGGGAATGACCGGCGGTTCAGGGGCGGCGACATAAAGGATCTCCGTGGGAATCTGGAGCGGCATAAGCAAGATATTGTTCCGCATCTCAGTCGCTGGCCGGGCCGCGCGCGCGGGTTGTTGCGGCGGCTGGGGCCTGGGCGGCACAAACGCTTCCATCAGGAAGGCGCTCACCTGGCGCGGCAACATCGGAGGTAATATCAGCGGAATCAGGATGAACGCCATCAGGATGGAGGCGTTGAAGCCGAATGCTGCGAGCATCCATTGACGGCTGCGGGTGTGGATTCTGCATGCAGATTCGAAGGTTGAGTCTTCAAACATGGCCTGCCTCCCTCAAACGAATTCAGCCGTGCCGGCTGGAATGCGGAGGCCATGTTCAGACGCGAGCGGGCTTGCCGCTCGGCGCGCTAGCTGGGCGCGGGGAGCGGGGCTTTGAGCACTCCGCATATCCCAATCGGAACCACTGTACTTAGATAGACACCGGAGATGGGCAAAGTGTTCCTGATGAATTTGCAGCTTGGAATTATGAACACGTTTGTAGCTCTACAGAATCATTCCAGATAACATAGGGCACACCCAGGTTATGAATGCGCCCCATGCCTGTTGACGTTGCTCTGAGTTACTCCGGCAGATCAAGTTTTCCGTTGATGTTGAAGGTTTGCGAGAGTACCTGCGCGCCGGTGTTCGGCTGGCCGCCGCCAACCGAGATGGTGTACTCGCCCTCGGCGATGATGGGGACGCCGCCCTCAGTGACCATGCTCAGGTCGCGCGGTTGCAGCTCAAAACGCAGCTTTTGCGAAACTCCTGCTTCCAGGTGAACACGCTGAAAGCCACGCAAGGCACGCAGCGGCGCGCCGGGGACGCGGGGAAAACTGAGATAGAGCTGGGCTACCTCATCGCCCGCGCGTTGGCCGGAGTTAGTAACAGTAACTTCCGCTGTCATCGAGTTACCGGCAGTTATCGGGCTGGCAGGAACAGTAAGTCCGCTATAGGTGAAGGTTGTGTAACTCAAGCCATAGCCGAAGGGATAAAGCGGCGCGCCCTCGAAATAACGATAAGTGCGGCCCTTCATCGCGTAATCCTCGAAGGGAGGCAACTGGGTTATATCCTTGTAGAAGGTGACTGGCAGTCGTCCCGCCGGGTTGTTCTTGCCGGAGAGTGTTTCAGCAACGGCCGCGCCGCCCTCTTCGCCGGGATACCACGCTTCAAGGATGGCGCTGGCATGCGCCGCGGCCCAGTTGACGCCGAGAGCGCTGCCGTTGACGAGCACTACGACCAACGGCTTGCCGGCAGCAGCCACAGATTCCAGCAGTGCCTGCTCGGGTTTGGGCAGGTCGATGCTGGTGCGGTCGCCGCCCTTGAAGCCTTCCTCGTTGACCTGCATCTCTTCGCCTTCCAATTCGCTGGTGATGCCGAGCACGGCGATGACGACATCGGCATCGCGGGCCGCGGCCACCGCCGCCATATCGGTTGCAGGGTCAATCTTTGACCAGAGCAGGCGCGCGGCAGGCGCATTATTCCGGCCCTGTCCGTAGATCAGCAGCAACTGACAGGGCTTGCCCTTCTCCAGATGCACGTGGCTGAGCTTGGGCTCAATGCCGCCATCATGGTTGGCCCTGGCCACCTCTTTGCCGTCGAGCGAGAGGCGGAAAAAGCCGGTTCCCTGAATTCCCAGATTGTATTCGCCGGTCTCCGGCGGCGTGAGCATCGCTTCCCAGCGGACGGCAAGCGGAGTTACTGAGGCAACCTCGGGCGGCAGCGGCGCGGCAGCAAGATCGATGACCGGCTCAATGCGCGTGGCGAGCGGCACGGGCTTAGACACCTGGCCCGAAATTGCCATAGCCAGCTTTGAGTAACTGGCCCGGACGCCGGGCTTGCCCTCCGTGGTCAGCACCTCGACAGGCACCGGCGACACATCTTTGCGCAGAAAATGCGTGCCCGGCACGAAGTTGATGGAAGCCGAGGGAAACTCAGCCCTCAGGCCTTCGAGAACGGAGACGGTGTGCGAGGGAATCCCGTTGTAGTTGCCCAATAGGACTCTAACCTGATCGGCCAGCGGACCAACGACGGCAATTTTGATTGCTGTCGTACGCAACGGCAACACGCCGTCATTTTTCAAAAGCACCATGGATTCATTGGCGATTTTGCGGGCCAGCGTGCGATGTTCCGCGCTGTCTAATAATTTTTCGTCGATTTTGGAGAAAGGCGCCATCTCCGGAGGGTCAAACATTCCCAGCTTCATGCGCGCGGTGAAGAGGCGCGTGAGTGCCGTGTCGATCGCGCTCTCCTTGAGAAAACCCTGCTTGACGGCGTCGAGATAGGGCTTGTAGTCGTGGTCGTCGGCCACCTTGTTGGTGCTGTCTACACATTCGTTGTCCATGCCGCGTTCGAGGCTGATGGCCGAGGCCTCGGGCTGGGTGGGCCTGAAGTGGTGGCCTTTGAAGATGTCGAGGACCGCGCCGCAGTCGGAGACCACGTAGCCCTGGAATCCCCACTTGCCGCGCAATTGGTTCTGAAGAAGAAATTCGTTGGCGCAGGCAGGCTGGCCATTGATGCTGTTGTAGGCGCACATCACGGAGCCGGCGTGGCCCTCGACGACCGTGGCGCGGAAGGCGGGAAGGTAAGTGTCCAGCTCGTCGTGCTTGCTGACGGAAACATCGGCGGCGTGACGGGTTGGCTCCGGGCCGCTGTGGACGGCAAAGTGCTTGGGGGTGGAAATCACGCGGTAGTAGCGCGGGTCGTCGCCTTGCAAGCCGGTGACATAAGCAACGCCCAGGCGCGCGGTGAGGAAGGGGTCTTCGCCGTAGGTCTCCTGGCCGCGGCCCCAGCGGGGATCGCGAAAGATGTTGATGTTGGGCGCCCAGAAGTCGAGGCCCTCGAAGATGTCGCTATGGCCGGCGTGCACCGCCTGCGCGTGCTTGATACGCCCCTCGATGCCGATGACCTCGGCCATCTGGTGAATGGCCGGCACGTCGAAGGTGGCGCCGAGGCCGATAGGCTCAGGAAACTCGGTGGTGCCGTCGCGCATCACTCCGTGGAGCGACTCGCTCCACCAGTCGTAGGCCGGCACGTTGAGCCGCGGAATGGCCCGCGCCTGATTCACAAGCTGGGTGGCCTTTTCCGGCAGCGTCATGCGATGGACCAGGTCGGTGGCGCGCTGTTCGGGGGGTAGGCTGGGGTCAAGATAAGCCGGCCTGGCGTTTTGCGCTCCGGCCAGACCCGCCGCCACGCTCAATGCCAAAGCTGCTGCTATTTTTCGCAATTCTTGGGTTATCATTGCAAACCTCTTTTCAGTGGTCAGTGGACAGTGGTCAATAATTAGTATCGGCGAATCAGCCGGGCTTTGGCTGCGTTTTGCAGAAGAAATTCCATTTCAGACGCCGCAAAAAGACCGTCAAGCAGGAATTTGCGTGTAACCTTTTCTGTGCCGGAGACGTAAGCTCAGATAGAAGGGGGAAGGGACGGATGCAGAACGAGGCGAGCGACGTCCTGAACCAGTTTCGGCAAGGAGATGTGGACGCATTCGAGGGGCTCTTCCGCCAGCATCAACACGCGGTCTACGGTTGGATTTTGTGCATCACACGCGATGCGGCGGCGGCTGAAGAGCTGACCGTGGAGAGCTTCTGGCGCATTTACCGGGCTCGCGCGCGCTTTGATCCGGCGCAGGGCTTTGAGGGCTGGGCGCGGCGCATCGCCACCCGCGCGGCGCTGGACTGGCTGCGGGCTAATCGGACCAAGAACGAGCTCTCCCTGGAAGATTGCGCCGAAGCAGCCGCGCGGGTTGAGGCTGATCCGGCGGTGACGGCGGAGATTCGCAGGAAGACCGCGCGGGCCTTTGGACGGCTGCCGGTGAAGCTGCGCATTGCAGCCACGCTGGCGGTCATCGAAGAGCAGCCGCAAAAAGAAGTGGCCGCGGCGCTGGGGATTTCGGTAGCGGCCGTCAAAGTGCGTGTCTTTCGTGCGCTTCGCTTGCTGAGAACAGATCTGGAAAAACAAGGAATTACGCCATGAACACACACGATCAAGACCATCAACAAACCCGCATGAAGAAGTTGTTGCACGAGTCGCTGCCGCCGGTGAAAGGCGACGCTGGACCGGGACGCGATTTGTGGCCCGACGTGCTGCGGCGGCTGGACGCGAGGGCAGCCGCGCCGGCCTCGCCCGGCTGGGCCTGGTTTGACGGGGCGTTGCTGGCCGGGCTGGTGGGCCTCATCGCAATCTTTCCGGCGGCGATTCCACTTTTTCTCTACTACCTGTAAACCCGCGAGCGCACGCGCCCGCAAATCTGGAGGAAGCTATGAATAACCATCCCTATCTTCGCGCTTACCTGGCGGGGATCTTTGTGCCCACGCTGGTTCTGCCGCTGCTGCTGACCGTGTTTATCGTGGTGCGGATCGTGCTCAAGGCGCCGGTTCCCATTGAACAAGGCATGATCTTTCCCATGGCAATCGTGCCCTCACTGTTTGGGCTGTGGAATATGCTCTGGCTTCGGTCGCACGCGTGCACTCGTCTGCCGATTGGCGTGCATGGCGCGGTGTTGCCATTACTGATGGCGCCGGTGGGAGCACTCGTGGCGACTTGCTTCCACGTGCTTGCATTCGGTCCCTCCAGCGCTACCTGGTTCCATGTTCTTCAGGTGCCGTATATGCTCATCGTGCCGTGCTTTCTGGCAGCGCTGGCGGGCTACTATCTGGTGTGGAAGTACATTGTGGGATTTTTGAACCGCGTGCTGGGGATTGCGTGAGGCGCGGTAGTTCCTTATTTCTCATGGGAGGGAAATATGTTTGTAATCTTCCGGGCGATTACATACGCCACTCTCTTTATCGGATTCGTGCTTATCTATCTGCCGTCGCGCTTCTTATCCTGGTCGGGCATTGTGCGTCCGGCAGCTGTGGGCGGACCGCAGATCATGGGGATGATCATCGGGATCGCTGGAGCGGTGGTCGCATTATGGTGCGTAGGCGCTTTCGCATGGATCGGAAAAGGCACTCCAGCGCCATTCGACCCACCGCGCAAGCTGGTGATTCGAGGGCCTTATCGATTTGTCCGGAATCCGATGTACATCGGCGCGGGACTGGCTCTTGCCGGGGCTGCGCTCTTCTACGAGTCAATATACCTGCTGTTGTATGTTGGCATCTTCCTTCTTGCCACGCACCTCTTTGTGGTTCTGTACGAGGAACCCACGCTACGGCGTAGCTTTGAAGCAGAATATGAAGCCTACTGTCATCGCGTCAGGCGATGGCGGCTTGGAGTTAAGCCGTTTGTTTAGCTGTATCTGCTCATCTACGCGCTGGGTTTGAAGAAATCTTCGAGCCCGGCGCGCTTTGCGTGGGCGGCCATGGAGGACTGAATCTCCAGAGCCAGGGCAAGCGCTTCGCGGCCCTGTCGAGCGGTCACCTGCGGTTGCTGACGGGTTCGTACGGACTCAAGGAAAGAAAGAATCTCCAGGCGCAGCGGCTCGCCGGGTGTGACCGGGGGCTTGGAGAAGCTCAGGCCCGCCTTCGATTTCTCAGGGCTGGTCAACTGCGCGAGCAGGGCTGGATCGATCTTTGCCATGGCGGCAAACTGGGCAATCAAGGCCGGGTCGATATTCGCAAGGTCGATCTTGCCCGATGCAATTCCCTCGGCAATGCCCGGCGGGAGCATTGCGGCAACCTGCGGCGGGAGGGACGCGATCAGATCGGTCGGGGAAGTCTTGCCCGCGCCTTCATCCACCTTGATGACCAGCAGGTCCTGGCGGGCGTAGTCGATGGAGACGTACTGGCGCGGCTCAAAGAAGCGCAGCTTGCGGACGCGCTCGGTGGAGACGCGCGAGGCGGTAAAGTTGGCCACGCAGCCCGACTCGAACTCGACGCGGACGTTGGCGATGTCCACTTTGGGCGAGAGAATTGGTAATCCGACAGCCCGCACCTCGCGCACCGGCGCGCCGGCAAAGGTGAGCACAATGTCCAGATCGTGAATCATCAGGTCCAGCACCACGTCCACGTCGAGAGCGCGGGGCGTGAAGACGGAGAGGCGGTGTGCCTCGAAGAACATAGGGCGGCGCAATTGCGGCTGGATGGCCAGAACCGCTGGGTTGAAGCGCTCCAGGTGGCCGGGCTGCAAGATGCGCTGGCCTTTGGCGGCTCTCGAAATCAGATCGTCGGCTTCAGCGAGCGAGGCGGCCAGAGGTTTTTCAACGAGCAGGTCGAGGCCGGCATCCAGCAACTGCGAGGCGACCGCATGGTGATGCACGGTGGGGACGGCGACGGAGGCGGCGTCGAGATGAAGACCGGCAGCCAGAAGCTTGTCCACGGACGGGAAGACGGGGATCGCGTACTGCGCGGCGGTCTCGGCGGCGCGCGCCTCATCCGGCTCGACGGCGGCGACCAGGGCTACGGACGGGCCGTCCGCAGCGAATCCTGCCGTTTTCAGCTCGCGGTAGACGCGCAGGTGGTTCTTGCCGAAGGCTCCTGCCCCGGCAACGGCAACACGCAGAGGGGCTTGGCTCACTGTTGGGGCGTCCAGCCTTGCGGCGCTTTGATTTCCGGCGCCGGCTTTTTAGCTGCCTGCTCCTGCCCATAGCCTTCGACGGCCTTCAGGCAGCGGCTGTAGAGCTCGAGCAGTTGATTTACGTGTTCCTCGGGCTTGGGCCCGGCGGCTCCGCTGAATCCGGTGGAAGGCGCGGCGGGCTTGCCTACACCGGCCGTCACGGAGATGAACTTGAGCAGATCGAGGGCGATGTCTTCATTGCGCCGCGCACCGAAGCTCATGTTGGGTTGGGCATCCATGGTGAAGATTCTCCATAGAGGATGCTAGCAGATGGAGGGTTGGTGTCTCATCCTGCTTCCGGGATCGTAAACATCGGGTTCCGCGATACCCTGAAGCTATGCGGACGGCGTACATAGGGATGGGCGGGAACATGGCCAGTTGGGCGGGCACGCCGGAGGCGACCCTGGTGGCGGCGGCGGTGCGGCTGGAATCGCTGGGGAAGGTGACGCACCGGTCGTCGCTCTACTCGACCGCGCCGGTGGGCATTGCCGCACAGCCACGCTTTGTGAATGCGGTGGTGGAGCTGGAGACGGAGCTTGGGCCGCGTGAGCTGCTGGATGGCTTGCTGGCCATCGAGCAGGAGTTTGGACGGGACCGGGCGGCAGGTTTCAAGAACGGGCCGAGGACGCTGGACCTGGACATTCTGCTGCTGGGAGACATGGAAATCAGTGAGGCAGGACTGGAGATTCCGCATCCACGGCTGGCGGAGCGGGCGTTTGTGCTCGTGCCGCTCAATGAGATTGCGGAGGAGATACCGGTTCCAGGGCGCGGGGAGACCGTAGGACAGTTGCTTGCAAAATTGCTCGAAGGCTCGCAGGACGACTTCGATGCGGTGGCGCGAATTGAAAGCGCCGCCTGGCTGCCCCGGTAGAATCGTCTGGTGGGCTTCAAATTCAACATACTGGCGACGACCGAAGCCGGCGGGCGGCGGGGACGGATTTGTCTGCCGCACCGGACGGTGGAGACGCCGGTCTTCATGCCGGTGGGCACGCAAGGGACGGTGAAGGCCGTGGCGCAGGATGTGCTTGAATCGCTCGGCGCGGAGATCATTCTGGGCAACACCTACCATCTCTACCTGCGGCCCGGCCACGAGGCCATCCGGCGGATGGGCGGCTTGCATCGGTTTATGAGCTGGCCGCGGGCCCTGCTAACCGACTCAGGGGGCTTTCAGGTTTTCAGCCTGAGCCAATTGCGCAAGGTGACGGACGAGGGCGTGCGCTTCCGCTCGCACCTGGACGGCAGCAGCCATTTTTTTACGCCAGAACATTCCATCGATGTTCAAATCGCGCTGGGCGCGGGCATCTGCATGGCCTTCGACGAGTGCACGGAGTATCCGGCTGAGCGCAGCCGTGCGGAAGAGAGTCTGCGGCTGACGATGGCCTGGGCACGCCGGTCGCTGGAGCACTTCCGCGCGCATTGCGGCGAGGTCGTGTGGCACGAGGAGTTGGGTGGGCAGACGCAGAGCTTGTTTGGAATTGTGCAAGGCGGGATGTATCGCGATCTGCGCCGCGAGAGC
This sequence comes from Occallatibacter sp., assembly GCA_049522175.1. GTDB lineage: Bacteria > Acidobacteriota > Terriglobia > Terriglobales > Acidobacteriaceae > Telmatobacter. The sequence goes on from JBEKOC010000005.1 coordinate 31,444, forward strand.
GTCGCGCGGCTGGTGGAGATGGAGTTTGACGGCTACGCCATTGGGGGCCTGAGCGTGGGCGAGCCGCGCGAGATGACCATGGAGATGATTGCCGAGGTGTTGCCGCTGCTGCCCGTCACGAAGCCCCGCTACGTGATGGGCGTGGGCTATCCGGACGAAATCGAGCTGTACGCGCGCATGGGAGTGGACATGATGGACTGCGTGCTGCCCACGCGCGCCGCGCGCCACGGCTTGCTGTTTACCAGCGAGGGGCGGCTGAACATCAAAGGCAAACAATATGCCGAAGACCAAGGCCCGCCCGACCCAGCCTGCGATTGCATGGTCTGCCGGCGCTACACGCGAGCCTATCTGCGCCACCTGATGCAGGCGGGCGAGGCGCTGTCCGCGACGCTGAACACGATTCACAACCTGGCGTACTATCTGGGAATCATGGAGCGGGTGCGGAAGAGCCTCGCAGCTGACGAGCGGAGTTAGCCGCGCTTGGCGCGTGTTATCGGAGTTAGCAAATCAGCTCGTCAGCATGTTAGCCGATAGCTTTGCCGAGCAGTTGCTTGAGCGACTGGACGTACTCGGTGAGCGCCGTGCGGCCGGCTTCGGTCATGCGGTAGAGAGTTTGCGGCTTGCGCTGGACAAACTTCTTTTTGACCGAAACGTAGCCGGCTTCTTCGAGATTGGCGAGTTGCGCGCCGAGGTTGCCGTCGGTCGCGCCGGTCTTCGTGCGCAACCAGGTAAACTCCGCCTCTTCCACGCCACTGAGTAGCGAGAGCAGGGCCAGGCGCAGCTTCCCGTGGATCACAGGATTCAGCTCCGGCAGCTCAGGCATGATTGGCCTCCTGCCTGCGCTTGCGGGCTTCGACGATCATCATGTAGCTTCCGAAGACGATCTGGCAGAGGAAGATGGCGGCCAGAAACGTCATCGAACTCTGGCTGGCTGTGCCGAAGCAGGAGATGACCGCTGCCGCCCACCAGACCAGGGCGCAGGCAAATTGCACTTTCCACTTGAGGATCATGCTGGAGGACGCATTGGCGGTGCCCATCATGGCCGCTGCGATGGCCACGAAGATGTGGTAGTCCGCCAGTTTTCCGCTGCTGCCAAGAGCCGTGAAGAGCACGAACATCGAAATGCCCATAGCGATCCAGATGGAGGCGATTGCGCGGCCCATGGTGGTTCCTGGCCGGCCGTGCGTCTTGCGTATAGCGATCACCGCATTCAGCAAAAATGCGGCAATCATGGTTACCGGCCAAGCCAGGTAGCCGTGGCTGACTCCGGCCCAGAAGATCGCGATATAGTAGGCCATGCCCCATAGGACAAAGGTCCATCCCCAGCTCTCGGTAGTGCGCCGGCCCTCGGCGATCATGGATTCGATCAGGCTCAGCCTGTCTTTCAGTTCCAACTCTTCAGCGTTTGCGGTCATATCGATTCTCCTTTTTTGATCAAAGCTCGTTCGATGAAAGCCAATCCTGCACCAGTAGCACAGCCGCCGCCGCCCATAGCGCCAAGCCGTCAATGCCGCAAGCCGCGATGTTGCGCACATAGCCGGCGGGAATCGCCAGCGTCGCCAACACTCCCACGACCATGACCGCGCCAGTCCAATAATAGAGCGGCACCTTGAAGAGCTTCCCCAGCGGCAAAAAGTGCAAACCAATGATCACGCCCAGGAAATGGGGGATCAGATCGTAGCGCTGATAGTATGAAAGCCACATGGGCGCAATCATACAAAGCACCCATTCGATCGCAAAGTTGATCCAGTAGGGCTTGGCAATCGAGGCCCAGAACGCGCGGTCGGCGGCTGAAAGCGCCAAATGGCGATACGCACGAAGCCGCACCGCCGGCCAGGCGACCAGAGTCACCGTGAGGATACTGATGGCTGCCAGCCAGACAGGCGTGGCGATATTGCCAAAATACAAGGCTTCATACATCCATACAGCACCGAAGAAGCCGCAGATTAGAGCGCCGCGCATGCGGCCTTTCAAAAAGCCGGTGCCGAAGCGTGGAGCTGCGGGCAGTGCGTAAGTCGAATCCATATCGAGGTCTCCTTTGTGATGGAATCTTTCGTGATGCCAATCATGAAGGAGTCTATAATGCTAGAGTTATCCTTCATGTAGAGTACTCTATCATGTAGAGTTCTTGATGTCAAGAACTATTTTTAAGTATTTTTTACGCTGGATTATCGGAATCAACGTAGATGGACCGGAAGGTCTGAAAATCCTGGATGAATACGGCCTCCGGCCCCGGTTTGGCCGCGCAAAACTCGCTTAACTGCTTGATTACGCTATCGATAAGCCCGGCCCAGTCGCCGGGCGTGCTCTGGCGGAAGAGCCGGGCCGTGGGGTACCAGGGAGTGGTCTCGGCCTGCTGCATCCAGCGCCAATCGCTCAAATGGGGCAGCAAAATCCAGACGGGCACGGCCATGGCGCCGGCCAGATGGGCGATGGAGGTGTCGGTGGTGATGACCAGGTCGAGCGTGGCCATGAGCGCGGCGGTTTCGGCCAGGTCACGGTCGCAGCTGGAACCGTCCAGGATAACGACGTTGCCGGGCAGGGCGGCCAACTCTTCGGCGGCTGGCCCTTTCTGCAAAGATATCCAGGAGACGCCGGGAAAACGCAACAGGGGCAGCAGCGTGGCCAGCCTGACGGAGCGCTGGCGGTCGGCTTTGTAGCGGGGATTGCCTGCCCAGCAAAGGCCGATGCGCGGCTGCGCGTGGAGCGAATCGCGCATCCGCAAGCGCGGAAAGCAAAGCTGTTTTTTAGCGACTAGCTCCGGGCCGGCAAACAAATAAGCGCCTGGCCAGGGAACCGTATCGACAGTGGTTCCGAAAACGGCAGGGAGACTGAGGAGAGGACACTCCAGGTCGAAATCCGGCGGCATGGGTCCCAGCAGGGCCACCTGCGCATGGCCGGCGCGCACAGAGGCAAGCGAGGCCATGAGCCGCTCGACCGGCGATTGCACCAGCAGGATGACATGGCCGCCACGGTCCGTGACCATGGAGACGTAGCGGCAGAATTGAATGGTGTCGCCCAGCCCCTGCTCGGCGTGGAGAAGAATGCGGCGTCCGTCGAGGGGTTCGCCACGCCATCGGGGCTGGGAAAAGACTCTGGGGCTGCGATGCACCTCGCGGAAACGCCAACGGATCTCATAGCCGGGCCAGCCTTGCCGCCAGTCGCCCAGCCGCAGGCGGGTTAGGGAGAGATTGTAAAGCGCGCCGGGGCTTTCCGGGTCGCGCTCGACGGCCAGCTCCTGCGCGCGCAAGGCTTCTTCCATGCGGCCCATGTCCAGCAGTGAGTTTCCGCGGTTGGAGGAGGCGGCGCGGTTGCCGAGAGTCTCGGCCCGCTCGAAAACCTCAACAGCTTCCTCGAAACGGCCGTCATTGTGGAGCAGGATGCCATGCATGTTGACGGCCTCTGAGTTGTCCGGCTCGCGGGCCAGAGCCCAGCGCAGCCACTGCCATGCGCCGGCCGGGTCGCGTTCCGCCGAGCGAAACTGGCACCAGGCCACGAGGGTTTCCACCTGCTCTGGATTGAGGGCAAAGGCCTTGCGGAGATAGGCTTCCGCTTCGACGGGGCGGCGGCGCTCACGCTCCAGAATCGCCAGGTTGACCCAGCCGGAGATCAAATCGGGTCGCAACTCGACGGCGCGCAGCAAGGCAGCCTCGGCGTAGACCTCGCGGCCCTGTTCACGCAGCAGGCTGCCTAGATTGACCCAGGCGGCGGCAAAGTCCGGACGCAAGGTGAGAGCCCGGCGATAGCGAGCTTCCGCCTGATTGGGTTTTCCCATGCGCGCCAGAACAAAGCCAGCGGCAAACTCAGCCTCGGGCAGGCGATGATGCTGGTCCAGCGACCGCTGGTAGCAATGCAGCGCTTCTTCGTTGCGGTTCAGGCTGGCGAGCGCGTTGCCCAGGCCCATGGTTGCGGCAACCAACGCCGGCTGGTAGCTGAGAGCCAGCTCAAACTCCCGGATTGCTTGCTGAGAGCGTCCCGCGGCCAGCATCAACTCGCCCAGGCCGATGCGCGCCAGCGCCTCCATGCCGTCCAGGCTGATGGCCTGCGTGTAGGCGCTTTCGGCTTCTTTGTTTCGGCCCGCGGCCTTGAGAGACTGGCCCAGCGCGACCCAGGCCGCGCCCATCTGAGGCGCGGCGGCCACGGCGGCCTGGGCCATCCTGATGGCGGCTTCGGACTGGCCGCTGGCCAGCGCCACCAGAGTGATGCCCACCAGCGCGCGCGAATGGCAGGGGTTCTCCTCCAACATGCGCTGGCAGCCGAGCGCAACTTCGGTGAGATGGCCGTTCAGCTCTTTGGGAAAACACGCCTCGCTTTTTTGCATAGTCGCGGGGGCTTATTGATCCGCTCCAATAGGATTAAAGCCGTCATCCTGAACGGAATTTGGCGCATTTTTGCCCCAAACGAAGTTGAAGGACCAGCGGCTGCTTATGTCTTTGTCAATGGAATAGCTTCTCTCTGGCCATGATTCGTCCTCCCTCCGTTTTTCGATGTAGGCCCAGATGATAAGCACTGTGAAGGTGCCACTCAGCACGCCCAGGGCGAAGATGATGGAATCGGGCAATTCGGTGTCTCCTTTACGTAGACTCGGTTGCAACCTGATAGGGGCCGGATCAAGAATCGTCCTTATCTGGACGCTAGGCGAATTGCGCCAGACGCTCAATCAGAAAACGGATGAAAGGAGCGAATTGTTATGTGAAATTTCCCATTCTTCGGCAAGTTCGGTTTCGGGACCGAGCGTGTCACGTTGCTGGGATGGGGAACGACTGATTGCCCGACTCGGGAAGTTGCCCGGTTAGTCGGCGGCCGCGCCTTCCAGTTCCTCGCCGATGCGATGCAGCTTCATCACGCGCCATTGCAGGCGGTCGAAGAAGAGGTAGACCACCGGAGTGGTGAACAGGGTGAGCATTTGGGAGACGATGAGGCCGCCGACGATGGCGATGCCCAGCGGCTTGCGCAGCTCGGAGCCGACGCCCATGCCGATGGCCAGCGGGAGTCCGCCGAAGAGGGCGGCCATGGTGGTCATCATGATGGGGCGAAAGCGCAGCAGGCAGGCCTGATAGATGGCCTCGACCGGCGGCAACCCCTGGTCGCGCTCGGCCTGCAGGGCGAAGTCGATCATCATGATGGCGTTCTTCTTCACAATGCCGATGAGCAGAATGACGCCGATCAGGGCGATGATGGTCAGGCTGGTTCCGGTCAGCAACAGGGCCAGGATGGCGCCCACTCCGGCCGGGGGAATGGTGGAGAGAATAGTCAGCGGATGGATCAGGCTTTCATAGAGGATGCCGAGGACAATGTAAACGGCGACCACCGCAGCTAGGATTAGCCACGGCATATTCTTCTTCGCGGTCTGAAAATCCTGCGCTGTTCCCTGGAAGGTGGCGTGGATGGAAGAAGGCATATTCATCTCGCGCTGGACTTTTTCGAGCGCGGTGACGGCGTCTCCCAGAGCCACGTTGGGCGCCAGGTTGAAGGTAAGCGTGATGGCTGGGTATTGGCCCTGGTGGTTGACCTGCAGGGCGGTGCGCTGCTGCTCAAAGTGGGCGATGGCAGAGAGCGGCACCATGGCGCCGCTGGCAGGCAGAATTGGCATAGCCGCAGCGGAAGACGTGGCTCTGGCGGCGCCGGTTGTAGCTCCAGAAGCTGTACCGGTCTTGATAAAGATGCCGTTGAGCGCGTCGGGGCTGAGCTGGTACTTGGGATCGACCTCCATTACAACAAAGTACTGATTGAGCGCGGTATACATGGTGGAGACTTCGCGCTGGCCGAAGGCGTCGTAGAGCACCTGGTCGATGGCCGCGGGGGTGATGCCCAGCCGCGATGCGGCGTCGCGATCGATGACCAGATTGGCGGCCAGGCCCTGGTTCTGCTGGTCGCTGTTGACGTCACGCAATTCGGGCATGGTTCTCATGCGGTTCAGAAGTTGCGGCGCCCAGCTATTCAATTCGTTCAGATTTTCGTCGGATAGGGTGTATTGGTATTGCGCGGCGCCACCGCGGCCCCCGCTCTGAAACTCTTGCTGCACCTGGAGATAGAGAATGGCGCCGGGGATGCTGGTGAGTTGTCTGCGCAGGCGGTTGACCACATCATTGGCGGAGACGCGCCCCGGTCGCTGGTTGAGCGGCTTGAGGGCGACGAACATATTGCCGATATTGGAGCTGCCGCCGCCGGGCCCGCCGCCGCCGACAAAGGCCGTCACCGAAGCGATGGCTGGATCATCGAGTACCATTTGCGCCAGCTCTCGCTGCTTATCGCGCATGGCGGGGAAGCTGATGTCCTGTGCAGCCATGGTCCTGCCGCCGAGGCGTCCGGTGTCCTGCTGCGGAAAGAAGTCCCAGGGCACAATCCAGAAAAGGTAGACGTTGAGGACAACCGTGCCAATCACCGCGCCCAGTATCAGCCACTGGTGGCGGAGCACCCAGCGCAGGCCGGTGGCGTATTCGTTGTGCATCCACTGGAAGGCGCGCTCACTGGCGCGATAGACGGGGCCGTGGCGGCTCTCGTCGCGCGACTTGAGAAACCTGGCGCAAAGCATGGGCGTGGTGGTGAGCGAGACCAGCAAGGAGACAGCGACGGCCACCGACAGAGTAACGGCGAACTCACGAAAGAGCTTGCCCACGATGCCACCCATCAAAAGAATGGGAATGAAGACGGCGATCAAAGACGTGCTCATCGAGAGCACCGTGAAACCAATCTCTTTAGAGCCCTTCATGGCGGCCTCGAAGGGTTTCATGCCCATTTCCAGGTAGCGCGTGATGTTCTCGATGACCACGATGGCGTCATCCACAACAAAACCGGTGGCCACGGTGAGCGCCATCAGGGAGAGATTGTCGATGGTATAGCCCACCAGGTACATCACGCCGAAGGTGCCCACCAGCGAGAGGGGCACGGCAATGGACGGAATGATGGTGGACCAGACCTCGCGCAAAAAGAGGAAGACCACCAGCACCACCAGCAAGACGCTGATGCAGAGCGAAATCTCCACGTCATGAACGCTGGAGCGGATGGTGGTTGTGCGGTCAACGGCTACGTTGATCTGGATGGTGGGCGGAATGGCGGCTTGCAGGCGCGGCATCTCGGCCATCACGTTGTCCACGGTGGAGATGACGTTGGCGCCGGGAATCTTGAAGATGACGATCAAAATGGCGTCTTTCAACACGCCATGCTGCCCGTCGGTATTGATGCCCGATACGCCGGCGGTGAGGATGTTGGCGACACCGTCGGAAACGGTCCCCAGGTCGGAGACGCGCACCGGTGCGCCGGTCTGCTTGTTATAGCCGGCGATGATAGGCGCGTAGTCGCTGGCCTTGAAGATCTGGTCGTTGTCACTGATCTGCCAGCGATGGTTTGCGTCCTGAAAGGCTCCCTTGGGACGGTTGGCATTGGCTCCGGCGAGGGCAGTGCGCACCGCCTCCAGGCCCACGCCGTTGGCGCCCAACTGCATGGGATTCAACTCGACGCGCACTGCGGGGCTGGAGCTGCCGCCCACAAAGACCTGGCCCACGCCATCGATCTGCGCAATCTTCTGCGAGAGGATGGAGTCGGCCATGTCGTACATCTGCCGCTTGGGCACCAGGTCGGAGGTCATCGTGAGGATGAGTATCGGCGCTTCGGCGGGATTCATCTTGCGATAACTGGGATTCTGCGGCAGGTACGCGGGCAGCTGGCTGCGCGCGGCGTTGATGGAGGCCTGCACGTCGCGGGCGGCGGCGTCGATGTTGCGATTGAGGTCGAACTGCATGGTGACCGAGGCCGAGCCCAGCGAACTCGACGAGGTCATCTGATTGACGCCGGCGATGCGGCCGAACTGGCGCTCCAGCGGGGTGGCGACCGAGGAGGCCATGGTCTCCGGGCTGGCGCCGGGCATGCCCGCCCCCACGCCGATGACCGGGTAATCGACGTTAGGCAGCGAGGCCACGGGCAGCAGCGAGTAGGCCACCGAGCCAGCCAGCAGCAGGGCCAGGGAGAGCAGCGAGGTGGCCACCGGGCGCTGAATGAAGGGTGCGGAAAGATGCATCGGTCCTTCTCCTCAGTCGGCGTTGGCCGGTTGTTGCTCGTGAAGGTGAAAATCGCGCGGCTTCATGCGCTGCGCCAGCTTGTCGAAGTAGAGATAGATGACCGGTACGGTGTACAGGGTGAGCATCTGGGAGAAGATCAGCCCGCCGACGATGGTGATGCCCAGCGGCTGGCGCAGTTCGGCGCCCACTCCTCCGCCCAGCCATAGCGGCAAGCCTCCCAGCATGGCGGCCATGGTGGTCATAATGATGGGACGGAAGCGCAACTGGCAGGCCTGGAAGATGGCGGCTTCAGCGGTTTTGCCCTCCAGGCGCTCGGCCTGCAAGGCAAAGTCGATCATCATAATGGCATTCTTCTGCACGATGCCGATGAGCAGGATGATGCCGATGAGGGCAATCACACTGAACTCGACGTGCGTAATGAGCAGAGCCAGTAGAGCGCCCACGCCGGCCGAGGGCAGCGAAGAGATGATGGTGATGGGGTGAATGTAGCTCTCGTAGAGCACGCCCAGCACGATGTAAACGGTGATCAGCGCGGCCAGGATCAACAGCGGCTCGTTGGATAGAGAAGTCTGGAAAGCGGCGGCGGTGCCCTGGAAGCTGGCATTGATGGCGGCCGGCATCTGGATGCGCTTCTCAATGGCGTTGACGGCTTTGACGGCGTCTCCCAGCGCCTTGCCCGGCGCCAGGTTGAAGCTGACCACGGTGGAAGGAAACTGGCCCTGGTGGCCGATGGATAGCTGCGCGGTGGATTGCTCCCAGTGGGCCACCTGGCTGAGCGGAACCTGCGTACCGTTGCCTGACTTGACGTAAAGATTGTTGAGAACCGTGGGATCGGTCTGGAAGGTCTGCCCCACCTCCATAACCACGTGGTACTGGTTGAGCTGGGTGAAGATAGTGGAGACCTGCCGCTGCCCAAAGGCGTCGTAGAGGGTGTTGTCCACGTCGGCCATGGCGATGCCCAGCCGGGCGGCGGTGTCGCGGTCGATAACCAGCCTGGCGCCCAGGCCCTGGTCCTGCAGATCGCTGGCCACGTCGGTGACTACCGCCTCCTTGCCCAGCTCGGTGACCATCATGCGGGTGTATTTGGCCAGCTCGACCGGATCGGGGTCTTCCAGCGAGTATTGAAATTCAGTCCGGCTGACGCGGTCTTCGACGGTGAGGTCCTGGAGCGGCTGCAGGAAGAGCTGAATGCCTTCCACGCCCTGGAGCTTGAGCTGCAGGCGGCGAATCACCTCGGTGGCGGAGATTCCGCGCACCTCGAGGGGCTTCAGGTTGATCTGGATGCGGCCGGAGTTGAGCGTGGTGTTGGTTCCGTCAACGCCGATGAAGGAGGAGACGTTATCGACGGCGGGGTCCTGCAGCAGCAGCTCCACGAGTTTTTGCTGGCGCTCGGCCATGGAGGTAAAGCTGACGGTCTGCGGAGCCTCGCTGATGCCCAGGATCACGCCCGTATCCTGCACCGGAAAAAAGCCTTTGGGAACCACCACATAAAGCAACAGAGTGCCAATCAGCGTGCCGATGGTGACCAGCAGGGTGATGAAGCGGTGGCGCAGGACCACCGTCAGCGTCCGCCCATAGGCGGCGATGATGGAGTTGAAGACCTTCTCCGACCAATAGTAGAAGCGCGTCTGCTTGGCGGTCGCCTTGTCCTGAAGAATGCGCGAGCACATCATGGGCGTCAGCGTCAGCGAGACCACGGCGGAGACCAGGATGGTGACTGCCAGGGTGATGGCGAACTCGCGGAAGAGCCGGCCAACCACGTCGCTCATGAAGAGCAGCGGGATGAGCACCGCGATGAGCGAAACGGTCAGCGACATGATGGTGAAGCCGATCTGCTCGCTGCCCTTGAGCGCCGCCTTCATCGGGCTCAAGCCTTCCTCGATGAAGCGGGAGATGTTCTCGATCATGACGATGGCGTCGTCCACCACAAAGCCTGTCGAAATGGTGAGCGCCATCAATGTGAGGTTGTTAAGCGAGTAGCCCAGCAGGTACATGACGCCAAAGGTGCCGACGATAGACAGCGGCACAGCAACCGAGGGGATGATGGTGGCCGCAAGATTGCGCAGAAAGAGGAAGATGACCATGACCACCAGTGCGATGGTCAGCATGAGCTCGTATTCCACGTCGCGGACGGAGGCGCGGATGGTGGTGGTGCGGTCGGTGAGCACCCTGACCTGCACGGCAGCGGGCAAGCTGGCCTGCAACTGCGGCAGCAAAAGCTTGATGCGGTCGACTACGGCGATGATGTTGGCGCCCGGCTGGCGCTGAATGTTGACGATGACCGCGGGCTGGCGATTCATCCAGGCGGCTTGCTGGGAGTTTTCAGCGGCATCGACGATTACCGCCACGTCTGAAGCGCGCACCGCGGCCCCGTTGCGATAGGCAATAATGACCGGCTTGTAGTCGTCGCTCGATAATAGTTGGTCATTGGCGCCGATGGTATAGGACTGGCGATTGCCGTTCAGCGTGCCCTTGGCCTGATCCACGTTAGCCGCAGACAGCGCGTTGCGCAGGTCTTCCAGGCTGAGGTTGTAGGCGGCCAGCTGGGCGGGGTTAGCCTGAATGCGTACGGAGGGCTTTTGCCCGCCGGCAATGGAGACCAGCCCCACGCCGGTGACCTGGGATATCTTCTGCGCCAGATTGGTGTCGGCCGCGTCCTCGATCTTGTCCAGGGGCAAGGTGTCGGAGGTGAGCGCCAGCGTCAGGATAGGCGCGTCGGCGGGGTTGACCTTGCTGTAGATGGGCGGGTTGGGCAGGTCGGTGGGCAGAAAGCTGTTGGCGGCGTTGATAGCCGCCTGGACTTCCTGCTCGGCAACGTCGATGTTCTCGTCGAGATTAAATTCAAGGGTGATGACCGAGCCGCCGCCGGAGCTGACCGAGGTCATCTGCTTGAGTCCCGGCATCTGGCCAAACTGCCGCTCCAGGGGCGCGGTGACCGACGAGGCCATGACCTCCGGCCCGCCGCCGGGATAAAAGGTGAGCACCTGGATAATCGGGTAGTCCACCTCGGGCAAGGCAGAGACCGGCAACTGCTGGTAGCCAACGAAGCCCGCCAGCAGAATAGCCGCCATCAGCAGCGAGGTCGCTACCGGGCGCAGAATGAATGGCCGGGAAGGGCTCAGGCTCACTGCTTTTCCCTCTTATCGCTCTTTCCCTGGCCCGCGCCAGCCGGCGCGCCAGGGCTGGCAGCCTGGCCCGTTGGCGCAATGGGAGCCGCCCCGCTTCCGGCCTGTCCTGCCGCACCCTGCGCAGCCTTCTGTCCGCCCCGCTGGCGGGCTACGGTGGCGGTTACACTCTGTCCGGGACGCAACCGGTCAGCGCCATCCACCACGACGGTCTGACCGGGTTGCAGGCCCTCGTCCAGAATGGTCACCTGCCCCTCAGACAAAGCCACTTTCACGCGCTGGATTCTGGCGGCGCCGTTTCCCTGCGCGTCGGCATGATCGACGACCCATACATACGAGCCCTGGTTGCCGGTCTGGATGGCCGCCGAGGGAATCACCAGCGCATTGGGCCGATCTTCCATGACCAGATGAATGTTGACGAACTGGTTGGGGAAGAGCGCCTCGTCCTTGTTGTCGAAGACCGCCTTCAGCTTGCCGGTTCCGGTGGTGGTGTCAATCTGATTGTCGGCGGTGAGCAGATAGCCCGTGGCCAGCTTCTGCACGTCGTTCTGGTCGTAGGCGTCCACGGCCAGGCGCTTTTCTGCCGCCAGCTTCTTTAGAACCTGAGGAAGCTCGTCCTCGGGCAGCGTAAAGTAAACGGCGATGGGCTGGAACTGGTTGATAATCACCAGGTTAGTGGTGTTGGCGGTGATGATGTTGCCGGGGTCCACCAGGCGCAGGCCGATTTTGCCGCTGATGGGAGACTGGATGGTGCACCACTCGAGCTGCAACTGGGCGGTTTCAATGGCCGCCTTATCGGCTTCGATCGCGCCCTCGTATTGTCCTTGCGCGGCCTCGTCGGTCTGCATGATTTCCTTGGAGGTCACGCCGGCGTCATACAGCGCCTTGTAGCGGGCAAACTCCGCCTGGGCGTTTTTGAGCAACGCTTCATCGTGGGCCAGGGTGCCTTTGGCCTGGTCCAGCGCGGCCTGGTAGGGCCGGGGATCGATGACCAGGATAGTCTGGCCCTGCTTGACCTGCTGGCCCTCGGTGAACCTGACCGGTTCGAGTTCGCCACTGACCCGCGCCTTGACCGTAACGCTCATATACGGCATAACCGTTCCCAGCGCAGTGAGGAAGATAGGCATAGGCTTTTGTTCAGTAGCCGCTACCTGCACCGGGACCGGCCGGCTCATCAGCGCTGCCGCCTGACTGGCGCTGTTGGCCGCGGTCTGCATCTTGTTCTGATAGATGCGCCAGACGACCAGAGCCACGATGCTGAACAGCAGCAGATAAATGACGATGCGCACCCAGGAACTTTTGGGTGCGGAGGGTTGTTGCTCGATCCCGGATGAAGCGTGATGGGACTCCGAAGCGTCTTCAAAGGACATGGTGTCGATTCCCGTCGTTGTTTGTGGTGAATGCCCGCAAAACGGGCATCAATATAACCGTTTGGGGCAGAAGGTCCTCTGCCCGCGCTCGTTTCTACGGACGCTTGAGTTTCCTCAAAGGTTTCGCCCGCCCAGGCACATCCATTGCGGAAGCGCACGCCCACCCGGCCTGAAAGCACTCCTCATGAATGCAAGACGAAACTATTGTAAGCGAATCGGGCTCTCCCAGGGCGAAGGCGCCTTTGCCGCGGCCCGGTTTGCGCCGCGGACCATCAATTATGAAGGCGCCTGGAAAAAGATCAAATCCCGGGACACCGGCCGCCCCGGAATGCGCCTTTTCCGTCTCTTCAGACGTCAATTAAATGGCGCAGGGAAGGCCTTTTCCGCTGCGCGCCTCTTTTTAGAGCGGAACCAGAGTCACTGTGTCCTGTTGAGCTTCTTGCCGGGTCGCCGCTCCCTGATGGCCACGTCGACTTGAGCGCCGTGGTTTCGAAATACATCAACTCTGGTTCCGCTATAGCGGGCCTGTTCGTCTACGATGATAGTTTGAACATGTTGTTGGAACGGAGCCGGGCGGCGAGCGCCTACCGGTTCCGGAATCCGGAGCGAGTACCTGCCCTATGTGGATTGTCCGGCTAGCGCTGCGGCGGCCTTACACCTTCGTCGTCTTTGCGCTTTTAATTCTGATCCTCGGCGTCTTCAGCATCGAGACGATGCCCACGGACATTTTTCCCAACATCGACATCCCGGTGGTGACGGTGGTGTGGAACTTTACCGGCCTTTCAGCGCAGGAGATGGCCAACCGCATCACAACCAACAGCGAGCGGGGCATGACCACCACGGTCAACGACATCGATCATATCGAGTCGCAATCGCTGAACGGGCTGGCCATCATCAAGATATTCTTCCACCCGCAAGTCAACATCGGCAACGCGGTGGCGCAGGTGACGGCCATCAGCCAGGTGCAACTGCGTTCGCTGCCGCCGGGGTCGCTGCCGCCGTTCATCATTCAGTACAACGCTTCCAGCGTGCCCATTCTGATGCTGGGACTTTCCGGGCAGGGGCTCAACGAGCAGCAGTTGAACGACCTGGGGCAGAACAACATCCGCACCCAACTGGCCACCATCGAGGGACAGCAGACGCCCTTCCCTTACGGCGGCAAGCAGCGCCAGATAGTGGTGGACCTGGACCTGCAGGCCCTGCAGTCCAAGGGTCTGTCACCGGTGGACGTGGTTAACGCCGTCTCCGTGCAGAACCTGATTGCGCCCTCGGGGACGATGAAGGTCGACCGCTTCGAGTACGCCGTCGAGACCAATTCCGCTCCGCAGATCGTCGATGAGCTGAACAACCTGCCTATTAAAGCGGTGAACGGCGCGGTCATCTACATCCGCGACGTAGCCCACGTGCGCGACGGCAACCCACCGCAAACCAATATCGTGCGCGTGGATGGCAAGCGCGCCATCATGATGGCCATCATGAAGACCGGGTCGGCTTCTACACTCGACATCATCAAAAGTGTGCGTGAAAAGCTGGACAGCCCCGCCCTGAGGGGAAGCATTCCGCCGCAGATGCAGATCAAGGCGCTCTCCGATCAGTCGATCTTCGTCCGCGGCGCCATCAGCGGTGTGGTTCGCGAGGCCATTATCGCCGCTTGTCTCACAGCCATCATGATCCTGGTCTTTCTGGGCAGTTGGCGCTCCACCATCATCATCGCGGTCTCCATACCGCTCTCCATTCTCTGTTCGCTTAGCGTGCTGTCCATGCTGCACGAGACCATCAACATCATGACCCTGGGAGGCATGGCGCTGGCCGTCGGCATCCTGGTGGACGACGCCACGGTGGCCATTGAAAACATCAACCGCTATCTGGAGTCGGGCAAGGAGCTGGAGCAATCCATCCTCGACGGCTCGGCGCAGATCGCCATCCCGGCGCTGGTTTCGACCCTGGCCATCTGCATTGTCTTTGTGCCCATGTTCTTTCTGGGCGGCGTGGCGCGCTACCTGTTCGTGCCCATGGCTGAGGCGGTGGTCTTCGCCATGCTGGCCAGCTATTTCCTCTCGCGAACGCTGGTGCCCACCATGGCCAAGTACCTGCTGAAGGAGCATGACGACGCCGAAGCGCAGAAGAAGCGTTCCAGCCGCAACCCCTTTATCCGCTTCCAGCAGGGCTTCGAGTCCGGCTTTGAGCGCTTTCGCCATGGCTACCTGCGCCTGCTCACTTTATGTGTGGACCATGCGGTGGTTTTTCTCGCGCTCTTCCTCTTGTTCGCCGTTGGCTCGGTGGGGCTGCTGGCGCCCTTTCTGGGCCAGGACTTCTTTCCCTCGGTGGACTCCGGGCAATTCAAGATTCACTTGCGCGCCGCCACCGGCACGCGCATCGAGGAGACAGCCGCGCTGTGCGACCACGTGGACGCGACCATCCGCGAGCAGATTCCGGCCAACGAGGTCGTTTCCATCTTGGATAACATCGGCCTGCCTTACTCCGGGCTGAACCTTTCTTACTCGACGTCTGCGCCGATTGGCCCGGCAGACGCCGACATTCAGGTGCAGTTGACCGAGGAGCATCATCCTACAGCTGATTATGTGGAGCGGTTGCGCGCCGTGCTGGCCCGCCAGTATCCCGGCGTCACTTTTTATGTGCTGCCGGTGGACATTGTCACCCAGATTCTCAACTTTGGCCTGTCGGCTCCCATCGACATCCAGATTGTGGGCCCGGACATGTATGGCAATCGCGCTCTGGCAGAGCGCATGTTGAATGAGGTCCGCTATGTTCCCGGCGCGGCCGATGCGCGCATCCAGCAGCCCTTCAACTATCCCATGATGAAGGTGGACGTGGATCGCACCCGCGCCCAGCAGATCGGCCTGACGCAGAAGGATGTGGCGCAAAGCCTGCTGGTGGCGCTCAGCGGCAGCTTCCAGACCACGCCCAGCTTTTACATGGACCCCAGAAATGGAGTTACCTACAACGTGGCCGTACAGGCTCCGCAATATAAGGTTGACTCGCTGGCCGCATTGCAAAGCCTGCCCGTGAACGGGCCAAGCTCGGCGCAACAGGCCGGCGGCTCCGCCAGCGGGACGTCCGGCGTCCAGCGCTCCGAGCAGGTTTTGGGCAACCTGGCCTCCATCACTCCCGGCGCGGAGCTGGGCACGGTAAGCCACTACAACGTGCAGCCGGTCATCGATATTTATGCCAACGTGGACGGAACCGATCTGGGCAGCGTGACGCGCAAGATAGAAAAAATCATCAATCAGCACCGGGCAGAGCTGCCGCGCGGCTCGCAATTCATCCTGCGCGGACAGAGCGAGACCATGAGAACCTCCTACATCGGCCTGCTGGGCGGGTTGGCCTTTTCGATTCTGCTGGTCTACCTGTTGATCGTGGTCAACTTCCAATCGTGGCTCGATCCGTTTCTGATTATCTCCGCGCTGCCCGCTGCCTTGGCCGGAATCGTCTGGTTTCTCTTTCTGACCAACACCCGGCTGAGCGTGCCGGCGCTGACCGGCGCCATCATGTGCATGGGCGTGGCCACGGCCAACTCGATTCTGGTGGTGAGCTTTGCGCGCGAGCAACTGGAAATCCTTGTGGGCGACGCGCGCACGGCGGCGCTCAACGCGGGTTTTGTCCGCCTTCGTCCGGTGCTGATGACCGCCCTGGCCATGATTATCGGCATGGTGCCCATGGCGCTGGGCCTGGGCGACGGCGGCGAGCAGAATGCCCCGCTGGGCCGCGCCGTCATCGGCGGCCTGCTGCTGGCCACCGTGGCCACGCTGTTTTTTGTTCCCGCATTTTTCTCCATCATTCACGGCTGGCTGGCAAGCCGCCGCAAGATGGCTCACGGCGCAGCCCTGGCCGGAACGCATGACGAGTTTGACGAGATACCGGAGTAGATTTTCATGAGCAACGAATCCAATCCGAACCAGCAACCCAGTCGCCAGTTTGGTCACGAACACGAATCCGCGCCTGAACAGGCAGCCATCTCGCCGCGCAAGGCTTTAGCGGGCGTAGCCGTCCTTGTTATCGTCGCGGGCGTCTTGGCGGGCATCGGCATTCTGCGCCGCACACATGCCGCCACCGTGCTCGCCGAACGCACTACAGAGCTGGCCGCGCCCACGGTGATCGTCGCTGCGCCCAGGGCGGGCGAGCCCACGGACAGCTTCGTACTCCCCGGCAATGTGACCTCCTGGACGGATTCGCCCATCTACGCGCGGACTTCTGGATATTTGACTCGCTGGTACTTCGACATCGGCGCACGGGTGAAGAAGGGAGCGCTGCTGGCCGAGATTGCCACGCCCGAGCTGGACCAGCAACTGGCCCAGGCCGAGGCCGACCTGAATACCGCGCAGGCCAACGCCAACAATGCCCGTATCCAGGCCGAGCGTTACACGGGACTGGTCCAATCCGACGCCGTCTCCCATCAGGACACCGATACGTTCGTCAACCAGGCTGCGTCCACCGCGGCGCAGGTGCGCTCCGCGCAGGCCAATGTTGCCCGGCTGCGCGACCTGCAATCGTTTGAAAAGATTTACGCGCCCTTCGACGGCGTCATCACCGCGCGCAACATCGACACCGGCCAGCTCATTGACCCCGGCGCGGGCAAGGAGCTTTTTCACCTGCAGGCTCTCCAGACCCTGCGCGTCTACGCCAACCTTCCGCAACTTTACTCGGCGAACGTGAAGCTAGGCGCGAAGATCGACCTGACCTTCGCCGAGCACGCGGGAAAGATTTATCAGGGCACTCTGGTGCGCACCGCCGACGCCATCGATCCGGCCAGCCGGACCCTGCTGGTGGAGATCGACGTGGACAACCACGCCGGCGAGCTGCTGCCCGGCTCGCTGGCCCAGGTGCACTTCAAGAAGCCGGCTGCCGGACCCACGCTCATTGTGCCCGCCGCGGCGCTTATCTTCCGCAAAGAGGGAATGCGCGTGGGTGTGGTCAACGGCAATGTCGCTCACTTGGCTCCGGTGGTTATCGGCGAGGACGATGGGGCCAGCGTGCAGATTGTGACCGGGCTCAGCCTCGGCGACCAGGTGATTCAGGATCCGCCCGACTCGCTCATCGATGGCGAAAAGGTCCAGGTGACAAGCCCGGGGAGCCAAACCAGTGAGGGAGGCAAATAATCATGTTCAGTCCCGAACGATGCTCTTTGAAAGATTTTATTTACGGCCTCGTTGACAGCCGGCGCATGGAGGATGAGATTTGTGAGGGTTGCCTGTGAAGGAAGGAAAGGGAGAACTCTTTGCCAGAGGCGACCTTTACATTGACTACCCTTTCGAGGAGGTCATGTTTCGATGGGATCATGGAAAAGAGAAAGTGTACCGGCGATTCTATGGTGAAGCAGAGTGTGTTGATCCCGTAGCCCACGATAATCGATTGTTCAACGATGCCGTTCTTATGGGGGATCAAATTACACGAGAAGAATATGAACGAGGCGCTGTACGCAAATGAGCAGACTTAACATTGCCGGCCGCCCCACCCTCGCCGCACACGTGTTTTTACGGCTGGGGTTGATCTTCGTTGTTGCTGTCTTTATTGCAGGCTGCAAGCCCGTCGGCCCCAACTACCATCGCCCCGGCTACGAAGCTCCACCTGCCTACAAGGAGACCGGCGCGACCGAAGTGCTGCTGCCCCCGCCCGCCCCCACGGGAGGAAGCTGGCAGCCCGCGAATCCCTCCGACGGCATGCTGCGCGGCAAGTGGTGGGAGATTTACCAGGACCCGCAGCTTAACCAGCTGGAAGAGCGCATCGCTGCCAACAACCAGACCCTCCGCCAGGCGCTGGAAACCTGGCTTGCCGCCCACGACCAGATCAGCGCGGCCCGCGCCGCTTTATTCCCGACTCTCTCTGCCGGGCCTTCCCTCTCGCGCAACAACATCTCCACGAACGGCCCCTCCTATTCGGCCGGCAAACCTACTACTTATAACGACTTCCAGCTCACCGGCCAGGTTAGTTGGGAACCGGACTTATGGGGGCGCGTCCGCCGCACCGTTGAGGCCGCCCGCGCAAATACCCAGGCCAGCGCCGCTGACGCGGCCAACATCGACCTCAGCCTTCATGCCGAGATGGCCGCCGACTACTTCCAGTTGCGCGGATTGGACGCCCAGATCAAGCTGCTCGATGCCACCGTCGCCGACCTGGAACACCAGCTTGACCTGACCCAGCGCCGCTTGGCCGGCGGCATCGGCACTGAGGCGGACGTGGCCCAGGCACGCACGCAACTGGAAACCGTGCGCGCACAACGGATCGATACTGGCGTGGCTCGCGCCCAGTACGAACACGCCATCGGCACCCTCGCCAACCTGAAACTCACCGAGTTCAATATTCCGTTTTCGCCGCTTGTCCAATCTCAAGGCCTGGCCCTGCCCAAAGTTCCCGCCGGAGTGCCTTCGCAATTGCTGGAGCGCCGTCCGGACATTGCCGCGGCCGAGCGCCGCGCCCAAGCCGCCAACGCCCAGATCGGCATCGCCAAGAGCGCCTACTATCCCACTATCACCCTGAGCGTATCCGGCGGCTTTGAAAGCATGAACCCCGGCACATTGATTCAAGGCCCCAGCGCGCTGTGGAGCCTGGGGGCGCAGGCATCGGAACTGCTCTTCGACGCCGGCAAGCGCCACGCCCTCACCGACGCCGCCCGTCACAGCTACGAAGCCCAGGCCGCGGGCTACAAGAGCGTTGTCCTGGCAGCCTTCAACGACGTGGAAGACCAGCTCTCCGGCCTGCGGATTCTGGAGCAGGAATCGACCGCGGAGCAGCAGGCCGTCGCAGCGGCGCAGCATTCCTTTGAGATCTCCAACCAGCGCTACAAGGGCGGCGTCACCGGCTACCTGGAAGTGCTGACGGCAGAGTCCGCGCTGCTCCAGAACCAGCGCACCGCCATCAGCATTCAGACGCGGCAGTTCGTCTCCAGCGTCGGATTAGTTCGCGCTCTGGGCGGCGGCTGGGACGCGGGACAGTTGCCGAAGTAGAGAGGCGTCGATAGACAACCAGTTTTCACGGCCTATCCTGCCAATCCTTATCGGGGCAGGCGGGAGGCGGCTGGTCAGGGCCAAGGTTGGTTGAACTGATCGCGGCAAAGATAAAATTCTCCGGCGGAACAGAAGAACCCGCCAGCCTTCTCAGCATCGCCAATTGCCCAGCGTGGCTCATCGCGTCGGAACATGGACCCTGCAACAAATTCTCTAAACCAATGCCGCGCAACTCCGTGCCCGCTTCAAGATGATGCGCCAGGTCCGCCAGCGTCTCATGAAAGTGCGCAACCGCCGCTGAAAACTCGGGGAAGTAAGGCACCTCGTAGCTGCCGCCCGTGAAAAATGTGCGCGCGTAGCCCAGCACGCCGTCCATGTGGCGAATCAACTCATGCGGCGTGCGCACCAGCGGCGCCGCGCGGAATGCGGAAAACTCCGGCGGAGCATCGCGCAGCGCCTTCTGCGTCCGATAAGCCAGCGCCGCCAGAAAATGCCTCACCAGCTTTCTTTGCTCATCCATCAGCGTTGCTCCTTCCGCGCTTTAACGATTCATTTTTGCCGTGGCAGCCCCGGCAGCTTCCACTGCCTTCTCAGCTTCTTGTATTGCGGGCGTGGCAACTGCACCAGCAGTGGAGTTCTTGCCGGATCGAGCCGCGCCAGCAGCGCTTCAAGCTGTTCCTGCGCCATGGCCGTGCATCCCGTGGTTCCCACGCCCGGCCCCAGCCAGATATGCAGAAAGATGCAGGATCCAACGCCTGGCGTCACCGGCTCCGCATTGTGCTCGACCACCACTCCCCAGCGGTACTCGCCATCGGGGCGCAGCATCTGCTCGGAGCTTGACCAATCCGGCGCAACCGTCGCGCGCTCCAGCACGCGGTTGTAGAACTTTGAACTCGCGTCATCGACACATTCCACCGATGGGGAGAGATTCAGGTAAGGCATCTTCCATGCCGCAGGCTCCTGCGCGGCGTAGCCGAAAACCGTGCTCAGGCGGAAGACCCCAGCCGGCGATTTGCCATCGCCTTCCTTCTTGATCGGGTCGGCGGCTTCGCGCCGTGCGGCATCCGTCGCCACGCCCGCGCCCCATCCGAGACCGTTCTTGCCAACCACGACAGGGATGGCATCGCCGGCAGCCTTCCATCTCTTGCCCACGCGCGGCCGCTCATACACCTGCAACCTCCCATCGGCTCCATTCCAATCCTGCGTCGTAACAATGAGGATTTGCGTCGATGCGCGCAATGCGTCCGGCTCCCGTCCCTCGGCCAGCGCCAGCGAAGCCGCACAGAGCGCGACAACACAACCAGAAATCCATCTTATCTTCATCGCTGTTTATGCCTCAAAGGACAGGATCAATAGCGAAACAACGGGCGCGGATCAGAAACCAGAGCGTTTCCCGGCGGCTGCGTGAAAACGAGCGAGCCTTCACGCTTGAGATTTAGAAACGGGCCGTTGTCATTGGCGCCCATGGTAATCGAGCTGTGCTGCTGGTCCCATATTTTGAACATTGTGTCGCCGTCTGGTTCTGCCAAAAGCAGAACGGTTTGAAACCCCTGCCCATCAAGGGTAAGCAGTGCATTGCCGCCCTGGTCGTCTGTTACATATCCGCCCCGCTCCTGGCCAGTGGCATCCGCGATAAACAGGCCGTGCATATGTCTTTTTGTATACTGCACTGGCGCGCCGATGATAACCCGCGCCGTTCCCTTGTCGTCGGTGATCACCAATCCACGGGCACGCAGTATCTCTCCGTTAGTGCGCGAGCTGCGTGTAGCCCATGCTGTGTAAGCCGTCTGCGCCAGCATCGCTGCCATCAGGCAGACCGTCAGGACCATCAGCCGCCGATAGCGCTTTTCAAGAACAAGATGATCGCGTTGTGGTTCTGGCATTTTTTGTGTTCCTCCTGTTTCGCGGAAGATCGTTGCTTGAACTAATCCCTAATCCCTGTTCCCTGTCTTACCACGTCCTGTCTTGGATGGCTATACGCGGCCGGGGGCACGTCGGTGAGGGGCAGTGCGGGGCCTTCCCACAGCAGGCGGGGCGCTCCCTCGCTGGCCGAGTGCAGGCCTTCCAGATGCAACGTGTGCTTGCCGGCGCGCAGGCCCAGCGAGCCGCGATCATAGCGCATGGCGTTGCCCGGCGAGCCGCAAACCTGGGCAAAAGAAGATCCGGTTTTGGCCACTTCCACGCCGTCGATGACCAAGCGCGCGCCATCGCGGGCCAGCAGATAAAAGGTATAGCCGCCATCGGCGGGAATATCGATGAGTCCGTCCCAGGCAACGGCGTAATGCGTAAATCCCTGCGCGTCGGCTCGTAAATTGGGCCCTTCGCCGCTAAAGACCACGTGTTCGGCAGCGAGATTGGGAAGCTCGGTCCATTCTCCGGGATAGATCTGCCAGGCGAGGCCGGCAAGCAGGGGACCAGCGATGTTGACGGCGTCGTGCCAGTGAGCCACGGCCACCAACCCTTGCGCCGCCCAATCTTCGGCGGCCGCATCAGGTTGGCCGGCGCGCTCCTTCACGCGGAGCAGAACCCGGAAGCGGCCCGCGCCGTTTGCCGCCCCATCCAGCTGGGTTCCCTCTGCATCAGGAAAACGATGGCGCACACGGCGGCCATGGGCTTCCGTCCCATCGCCGAAAAGCCAGGTGAATCGCGCGCCCGGCGAGAGTTGCGCGGTGAAGGTGACACTCTCTCCCGGCGCAAAGACCGGCGGGTCCACGGTGAACGCGGCCACCGGACCGTGCGGCGCCGCAAAATGCGCGGGCTGCGCGCCGTCGCTTGTCACCAGCGGAAGATCGGCATCGCCGGCGGCGCGCGCCTGGCCGTACTTCACATTGTCGAAGGTCACGTCCGCCACATCACCGGTCATTGTGGAATTGGCCAGCGGCGGCTGGTCCAGAGCCCAGATGTTGTGGAAGGTGAACCCGCGCAAGCCGGGGTACTCCTGCTCCATCTGCGCCAGCGAGTACCAGTTATCCAGAAACAGATTTTCAAACTTGTAGTCAGAGTGAATTCCCCTGGCCCCGTTTGCGCCCCACATGCCAAACAGGGCATACGTCTGCCCGCATGCGCCGATGCCGCCGTGCAGAATGTCGGAGTCGCGCAGGGTAAAGTTGCCCGAGTTGAATATCTTGCGCGGCCAGCCAGTGCGCACAATGTTGGAGATGCTGGTGGAAAGCACGCTTTGCTCGATGAGAATATTCCGCACATCGTGTCCGGGACGCAGCATATCCGCGTCCGTGTAGCCGTCCCAATTGCCCTGCATGACAAGAACATCGTCCGAGGAGCGGATAAAGGCGTTGCGCACCACGGCGTCGCCGCCGCCCAGCCAGTCCATGCCGTCCTGGTTGGCGTTCCCCGGGTTGCCGCCGATCACGCGCAGATCATCGTACACAAAACCCGTCGAATCCTTCATTTGAATCGACCAGGTTCGCGAGCGCACGATGCAGGTCAGCCCGTCGATCTCCACGTTGTGCGCCTCCAGCGCGCCCACGCAGTGCCAGTCGGGCTTTTGCATCCAGCCTTCGTCGTTGTTGGGGTCCTGGGGGCCGTCGTACACAATCGTCCCGCGGCCTAAGATTTTTACATTCTCAACTTTCAATAGATTCAGGCTGCCGAAAAAGTAGGAGCCGGGCGCCAGGTAAAGAGTCTCGCCGCTCTTGGGGTTCAGGCTCTCGTGATAGACCCCTGATTGATACGCCTTTATCTTGGGGTCGCGCGGCAAGGGCGGCGGTGGCGCGCCGGCAAAGAGAAACAGCATCGCCGCGTGGTTTAGAAAGTCGCCGGGCCGCGAGATGGAGAGCTTGGCCGGCCCCGCAAGCCGGAAGCGAATCGTCTGCCCGTCGCGCACTGGCCGCAATCCCAGCCGCCACGGCTGAATATCCACGCCCTTGTCCCAGAAGCCCTTCTCGTCGGCGGTAATTTCCACGCTGACCGGGCCGGTCATATCGAAGCTGACATACTCGTAACTCGCGGCGGCGTGAGCCACCTCCACCGTCTGGCCGTTCGCGCGGACAGTGAAGGCCGTCGAGCGCATCTCCTGCGGAACGGGAGCAGACTGCACGCGAGCGGCCGCATAAGCGGCAACCGGAAGCGCGAGAATGGCGACAAGCAGCGGTCGATAGGCCAGCAAGAAGAGTCTCCGGCAAGAAAGTGTGGTCGAAACCACTGTAACAGGGGGAACGCAGGCCGGGGACGTGCGGTCTACATTCCGGCGCAGAGAACGGCCGGGAAAGGAACGGGTGTGAAGATCATCGCTCGCATCCATTAAGATTCCGCGAGGATCTGCCGGAGAGCCGGCGCTGGGAGTCCGGATCGCTCCACAAGCTCTTTGAGTTCGCTTGCCAACTGGTTCATTTCATCGGGGGCCTGGGAACAATGCCAGCCGCCGCCGATCTCGGCATATTTGGTAGAAAGAAAAGCCCGAAACAAGCCAACCAGAATGAATCGCGGAAGCCTGCAGAACACTATCTGGGTGCGAGGAACAATGCGGCGGCGTGTGGCGCGCAGCACCTGCAGCGTCTCGCGCATGGAATCAGCGAGCAGACGCAGATCGCTTTTACAACGGCCCAGGGCGTAGGTATCGCATCCGTGCTTGAGGATGAGCATTGCGAAAGGCGCAACCATCGCCGCGTGGTTGGCCAGCCAGTCGGGCATGTGCGGCTCTAATCTTGCCTTGAGTCCAGCGCGGTTGAGGATGCCGATCAGGCGCGTGAGCCTTGGAGTGACAGCGCCATTGACTTCGCCGAAGGGCGTGGAAGCTCCTTTGACGCGCATGGCCCGCACCAGGCTGCCCTCGCGCCTGCCTCCGGCGAAGGCGAAGCCCAGTAAAACGCGATCCGCCCCCAGTTCTGCAACCCACTCTTCAGGACCCAAAACTGAGTTGACTATGAATACCACGCAGGGTGAAGTGTTCTGAACGAGTGCCGGCATAAGTTCCCGCACCTGATTTTTGCGAACGGCGACAAGAATGTAGTCATAGATATCCGTTCGCTCCAGGTGGTCAATGAAGGGTAATCTGGTCACGGTCCGCGTGCCGTTGAGCGGGTTCTCGATTTCAAGACCCCGTTCAATCAGTTCCCGGCATCGAGCGGGTCGAGCCAGAACGGTGACGTTGAAACCGGCCCGGTGTAATTCGGCGGCACAAACGGAACCGTTAACCCCGGCTCCGATGACGAGAATGCGCGAAGATTCGCCACTCATGAAAATTTCCAATCACACGATTTGCCTGAATTGTACGGCATTCTCAGAGTATCCGTATTGTGGAAAGCGGCCGTTTCAACATGATGCGTAATGCAGGGAGGGTATCCGAGGCTCGTTATATTCCTTCGCCCATCGAGACATATTGACGCAGCCGCTCCAGCTCCTCGTGATAGGCTGTGCGCTCGGCCTCTTCCACGGTGAACGGCTCCGCGGCCTCCACGGCTCTGCCCAATTGCTTCTCCAACTCCTCGACTCGCCCCGACAGCGCAATCAGCGCATCGGAGAGCGGGTCTTTCACGTCATGGGGATCGGTAATCAGCACGCGCTCGCCGTTGCGATAGACGATGTGCGCCGGAACGCCCACCACCGTCGAGTTGGGCGGAACGTCGGAGAGCACCACCGAGCCCGCCCCCACGCGCGAGTTCTCGCCGATGGTGATGTTGCCCAGCAGGTTGGCGTTGTTGCCAATGAAAACCCCGTCGCACACAGTCGGATGGCGCTTGCCGTGGCCCTTGCCCGTGCCGCCCAGCGTCACGCCCTGGTACATGGTCACGTCGCTGCCCACAATCGCGGTTTCGCCAATCACCACTCCCGTCGCGTGGTCGATAAAGAGGCGTCGGCCCAGCAGCGCGCCGGGGTGAATGTCGACTCCGGTAAAAAATCGTGCAACCTGGGAGAGCAACCGCGCCGCGAGGCGCAGACGCGCACGCCACAGCCAATGCGAGACGCGATGAATCCACACCGCCCACAGCCCCGGATAGCAGAGAAAGACCTCCAGCCGCGAGCGCGCAGCCGGGTCGCGCTCCAGCACGGAGTTGATGTCATCGCGGATGCGGGCAAACAAAGCCATGGGAGGTCAATCCAAGAGACCACATTGGTTGAAAGGTACGGGCTTCAGCCCGTACGCAAAACACAGCAAGATGAGTGGGCTTTAGCCCCCGAGAGAATTCAAAGCTAGTTATGAAATTTCCCTCGGCGGCTAAAGCCGAAGATTCATACTGCTGGAAACGGACGGGCTGAAGCCCGTCCCCTTCAGTTCTTACTGCTGCTTACACTGTAACCGCCTCAACCGGCAACGCCAACGCCTGCTGGCGCAACGCATCAAACAAGACACTGGACAGGTAGCGCTCGCCGAAGTCGGGCAGAACCACCACGATCAGCTTACCCTTATTCTCCGGCCGCGCGGCTACCTTAAGCGCCGCGGCAACTGCCGCGCCTGAGCTGATGCCCACAAACAGGCCCTCCTTCAGCGGCAACTCGCGCGCCAGCGCAATCGATTCGTCATTGGTCACCTGGATGATCTCATCCACAATGCCGGTGTCCAGCACTCCCGGCACAAAGCCCGCGCCAAGGCCCTGAATCTTGTGCGGTCCAGGCTTGCCGCCGCTCAGCACCGGGCTGTCGGTCGGCTCCACGGCAATGGCCTTGAAGTCCGGCTTGCGCTCCTTGATGTACTTGCCCGCGCCGGTGATGGTGCCGCCGGTGCCCACGCCGCTGATCAGAATGTCGATCTTGCCGTCGGTGTCGTTCCAAAGCTCCGGGCCGGTAGTGGCATAGTGAATCGCCGGGTTCGCCGGGTTGTTGAACTGCTGCAGGATGTAGCCGTCCGGCGTTGCGGCGAGAATCTCATTGGCTTTGGCGATGGCGCCCTTCATGCCGTTCGGCCCCGGCGTCAGCACGATCTCCGCGCCAAAGGCCAGCAGCAGCACGCGCCGCTCCAGGCTCATGGTCTCCGGCAGCGTCAGAATCAGCCGGTAGCCTTTAACCGCGGCCACAAAAGCCAGCGCGATGCCGGTGTTGCCGCTGGTGGGCTCAATCAACACTGTTTTGCCGGGAGTAATCTTGCCCCTTCTCTCGGCGTCGTCGATCATTGCGAAGCCGATGCGGTCCTTCACGCTCGAAACCGGGTTCTGGCTCTCCAGCTTGGCTACGACAGTTGCGGGCAGTCCGGCCGCCACTTTATTCAGTCGAACCAACGGGGTTTTGCCAATGAGTTCCGTTACATTTGCGGCTATGCGCGCCATGGTGATCTCCTTTTGCTGGAATTGAATTCCAGACGGTTCTGCTTATGTGGGGTAGGGATTGAACTTTGGTCGGGGAAGAGCGCTCTTGAATCAAGCGCACGCCTGCATCGCAACTTTCACCAGGGCGGTGTTAGCGACATCGACGCATGAGTAAAGCATAATATGGAACGCGGATTGTGGCAAGAGGGCGTTTCGAGAAATGAGAAATCAGGAGAGCGACGCCTGCACGTCGAATTGCACCATCAACTCTTTGAATTCGGCGGATAGCGCGATTCACTGGTTGCGCAGGTCTTCAGCGCAAACTCAGTTGGATCAATTATTGCAACCTTCAGGCAACATGCAACTCATCTTATCCATCACATAATCTCCAATGCTGGGTCCGCTGGGATAATGGACAGTATAGTCGCCTTTGATCTGTTGACCATCCACTGCAATCGTCCCGGTATTTGAGATACGCCAGGTGGCGCAGCTTATCTTCATGTCCAGTTGCCTGTTTGAATCATTTGATTTGAGCCCGCTCACCGTGCACTTCTCGCCGTCGTCGGCTATAAAGGTCCCGCTGAGATTGACCAGCTTGCCGCCGGTACTGCTTTCAGTCAGGTTGATGATGTTCGGTTTTCCCACAGGCTTACCGTTGTCAAGCCACGTAATCTTCCACTTGCCCGCAAGATTGGTTGTCTGCGCGCAGAAGATACCGGGCAGGGCGAACGCAAGCAACATGAGTACGATCCAACCACGCGTGAATGCCTTCATAATTCCTCCTCAGCAATAGTGATATCCGCCCTCGGTATGCAGTTGCCGACCAGGTCGTTATCAACCAATACTTGCTTATCTGTTGGATGCAGAGTTCCTCAGTATAGATACCTTTATTTTTCCGTACTGCTGTTCGAAACTTCTACACTGGATAAATCAGGAAGGCGCGCCTTGCCCGTCCAACTGCCCCATCAGTTCTTCCCACTCGGCAGTGAGTGCGGCTAACTGCCCGCGCAATTCCTCAGCTAGAGCGGTCAGCCGTTGCGTCTCGGCGGCGCTGACATAAACGCTCAACTGTTCCTCGGTGTGCGCAATCGCGGCCTCGATGCGCGGGACTTCCTCTTCTAAAAATGCGCAGCGCTCCTCCATCTGCTTCTGCTTGATGGGATTCAGGCGGCGGGGGCGATCTACTGCGGCTCCATTAGAATGATTCGCCCCGTTTGATAGCGGCGCTACTGTCTGCGGTTGAGAAGCAGGTCCTTCGACTCGCTCCGCTCGCTCAGGATGACAGTCCGGTGGAGAGGCAGTCTGGGCCGTTTTCCAGCGCAGATAGTCTTCGTAATTACCTTCGTGGCTAGTCACCTTGCCGCCTTCCACCTCCAGCACGCGCGTTGCCAGCCGGTCGATAAAGTAGCGATCATGCGACACAAAGACCACCGTACCGCTGAATGCCGCCAGAGCTTCGAGCAGCACGTCCTTGGCGCGCATATCCAAATGATTGGTCGGCTCGTCGAGCAGCAGAAAATTTGACGGCGATACCAGAATCCGCGCCAGGGCAAAGCGGTTGCGCTCGCCGCCGCTCAACACGCCCAGCGGCTTGAAGACATCGTCGCCGCTGAACAAAAAACAGCCCAGCAACGAACGCAGCTCGCCCTCTGGCACTTTGACCGCGGCGCGGCTGATGTCGTCGATCATGCGCGCGTCGCCGTCCAGCACCTTGTACTGGTCCTGCGCAAAGTACTCGCAAACCACGTTGTGCCCCAGTTTGATGTGCCCTGCGGTCGGTGGCTCCGCTCCGGTCAGCAGGCGAATCAGCGTGGACTTGCCCGCTCCATTCACGCCCACCAGCGCCACGCGGTCGCCGCGATCGATTCTGAAGCGCACATCCTTGAACACCTGCTTAGGCCCATAACTCTTCGCGAGTCCCTCCGCCTCCGCCACCATGCGCCCAGAAGGCTGTGGCTGGGGAAACCGGAAGTGAATCGTCGATTCGGCTTCTGGTATTTCAATGCGCTCGATCTTTTCCAGCTCCTTGATGCGGCTCTGCACCTGCTTGGCCTTGGTGGCCTGATACCGGAAGCGGTTGATGAAGGCCTCCAGGTGCTCGATCTTCTGGCGCTGATTGTTATAAGCTGCTTGTAACTGTGACCGCCGCTCATTTTTCTGACTCAGGTATTTTGTGTAATTGCCCTGGTAGATCGTCACCCGCTTATTCCATATCTCCACGGTTCTATCAATCGTTACATCCAGAAAATACCTATCATGTGAGATAAGTATGTAACCGAAGGGATAATTGCGGAGATAGTCTTCTAGCCAGTTGCGAGTCTCCAGGTCTAAGTGGTTAGTCGGTTCGTCCAATAACAACAGATTCGGTTTGGCCAGCAACAGCTTGGCCAGCGCGATGCGCATCTGCCATCCACCCGAAAACTCGTCCGTCTGCCGCGTCCAATCTTCCTTGCCGAAGCCCAGTCCGGTCAGCACGCCGCCCACCTGCGCGTCCAGCGCATAGCCGTCCAGCGCGTGAAAGCGTTCCTGCAGCATGGAGTAGCGCTCCGCCGCGGCTTCGTACTCCAGCCCGGCGTGCTCCAGTACGGCCAACTGCCCGCTGAGCCGCTCGACCTCGCGGGCCATCTCGCGCAGCTCGTCGAAGACGCTGAGGCACTCCTCGAAGACTGTACGGCCGGTGAGCGCCAGCCCCTCCTGCGGCAGGTAGCCGATGCTCATGCCGCGGGTCTGCTGCATCTCGCCGTAGTCCAGCGTCTCGATGCCGGCCAGAACTTTTAGGATGGTGGATTTGCCGGTGCCATTGGCGCCCACGAGCGCGGTTTTTTCCTTGCTTCGGATCAGCCAGTTGGCCTCCAGAAACAGGACGCGCGGACCATACCGCTTGCCGGCATTTTGCAGGGAGATCATTCATTACTATTTTCGCAGACCAACTGCGCCACCTGCGGTAGGGCCAGCGGCTCGCTATCCACTCGCGAAGGCTTTACGCTAAAGCGCGGCAGGATGCCGGCCATCTGGTCACAAACTTTAATAACGAATTACCGGAAAAAACGGTCCCCCCGCAGCGTGGCAACGATCTGCGCGGCGGGGTTCAGGGCTGGCGAGCTTGCGGAAGAGCCTTTGGCCGGGGGCCGGAGCTCGGCCTTCAGGGTCATGCGCTTGTTGGCCTTGAACTCAGCACCTGCGATATTCGAAGCCTTTTGCACGCCGCCCGCGCGCGCGATGACGCGGAATTCATGCACTCCGGGCGGAACAAAGAGGCTGTCGAAGGTCGCCTTGTCGCCCGCCGCGCCCTTGATATAAATCTTCTGATCCATCTCGACGGTAACGGCCAGACCGGGCGGAAAGTTGTCGAGTTCCAGCTTCAAGCGGGCATTCTGTTTGGGGTCAAGCGTTTTTGGATTGAAGTCCACGGCTGAAGACTCTGTGCGGGCAGCGGGCGCTGGGCTGGGAGTTGCGGAGCCCGTATTCCGCGTGGCTTGGGGCGCGGGCACAGACGCTTTGGAGGGATTTGTGGAATTTGTATTCTGCGCGGCTTTAAGCGCGGGCACGGGCGCTTTGGAGGGCTTTGTGGAGCCCGTGTCCTGCACGGCTTTGGGCGCGGGTACGGGCGCGTATGCGGGCGTGGTCTGCGAAGATGCGGTCGTATCCGCAGGCGCTGGTTGCGAAGATGCAGTTGTCTCTGCGGGCGTTGGTTGCGCAGTCGAACGGTGGCGATGCAGCAGATACCCGCCTCCCGCGGCCAGGCAGGCGAGAAGAATCACCGCGGCAAGAAGCAGCGCGCCCTTTTTCCTGACCGGCGCGGCTGGCTGAGGATCCTTGAGCGTTGCGGATGTCAGGCTGGGCTTGGGCGGCAGGCTGGGATTGACGTCGTAGGTCTCCTCCGATGCTCCCGCGGTTCCTCTGGCCATTGGCGCGGTGGCTTGCAGGCTCGATGTCCTGGCGCCGGCGCGCAGTTGCGCCAGGGCCTGGGCGAGTTCCTCGCCGGATTGAAAGCGGTCGGCGGGGCTCTTGGCCAGGCACTTGAGTATCAGGCTCTCCAGCGCTGTGGGGATGGCGGGATTCAGCTTTGCCGGGGGAACGGGCTCGGTGTGAACAATTTTGTAAGAGACGGCGCTCATCGTCTCGCCCGGAAAGGGCTGCTCGCCGCTCGCCATCCAATACAGAAGGACGCCCAGCGAAAACAGGTCGGCACGGCCATCGATGGGCGCGCCGGTAAACTGCTCCGGCGGCATGAAGGCGGGGGTTCCCAGAAGCTGGCCGGTCGTGGTGATCTCACCGGCGGCCAGCTTGGCGACGCCAAAATCGGTAATCTTGGCCCGCTCGGTTCCATCGGCCTCGTTCTTGGCGAGCAGAATATTGGCAGGCTTGATGTCGCGATGAATCACTCCCTTGCGGTGCGCGTGTCCCAGGGCTTCGGCGATCTGCTGGCCGATCTCGCAGACGCGCTCCAGCGACGAGCGCTCGCCCTTCTTGATGGCATCGGAGAGCGTTCTTCCCTGTATGAATTCCATCACCAGAAAAGGCGTGCCCTTGTGCTCGCCGACATCGAAGACGGAGACGATTCCGGGGTGAGACAAAGCGCCGGCGGCGCGCGCCTCGCGAAAGAATCGCTGGCGGTATTCGCTGCTTTGTTCGCCGGCCAGCGCTCCGGGGAGAATGGTCTTGACGGCCACGATGCGGTCCATGGCCGGGTCCTTGGCGCGGTAAACGCTGCCCATGGCGCCATGGCCCAATTCATCGATGATCTCGTATCTTCCGATGGTCTTTGGTATGCTCATAGCCTGATCGGTATCACTCTAGCATAGTGCGCCGGCCAAAAGATGAATCTTTGCGCCGGCCGGGTAAGCGACTCAAGCGGGCGCGCGATACCGCGCGAAAAGCAAGGTCATATCGTCCGACTGGCTGGCCCCGCGTGAAAATTCCTGAACCGAATCCAGAACGACCTGCTTGAGCGTGTCGAGCGGCTCGTTCTGCCGGCCGGCCAGAGCCTCGTGCAACCGGGATTCGCCATATAACTCACGCTCCGGATTCTCCGCCTCGGTAATGCCGTCGCTGAACAGGATCAGCGTATCGTCCGGCTCCAGTTGCAGGCTGGCTGAGGTAAACTCAGCGTCTTTTATCAGGCCGACCGGAAAGGAGCCTTCGCTATAAAGCTCGCTGACTTTGCCGCGTCTGAGCAGCAGCGGCGACGGATGGCCGGCCTTGACGTATTCCAGCCGGCCGCCGCGATCAATCAATCCGAAGAACATGGTCGCATAGCGGCCCACTTCGCCGTGTTCACAGAGAAATTTGTTGATGTGGTTGAAGACGCGCACCGGATCCGCGACCAGGGCCATTGCAGAAAGCGCTCCCTGCAGCATGGTGGTGAGCAGGGCCGCGCCCAGGCCTTTGCCGCTGACATCGGCAATCAGAAACGCGGTTCGCTTCTCGCCGGCGGAAAACACATCGAAATAGTCGCCGCCAACCTCATAACAGGGATAGTGCATTCCGGTGACGGCCAAATGAGGAAGATCGTGCGTACCCTGGGGAAGCAGCGCCTGCTGAATGGCGCGGGCGATGGAGAGTTCCTGTTCCAGGCGCTGCCGCTCGCGCTCGCGCTCCACCAGCCGGGCGTTGTCCAGAATGCTGGCGGCTTCGACTCCCAGCGCATCGAGAATCTGCCGGTCGAGAGCGGAAAATGCTGCCGGGCGCCGGGAATCGAGATAAATGGCGCCCAGAAACTCGCCCCGCTTGAGCACCATGGAGTCCGCCGAATTGGCGCGGGGCATGGCGTACAGCGGGATGGCAACGACGGAACGCAGGCGCTGCACAACGACGCTCTCGGCGCTCTTCAGGTCCACGTCGGCCTGATTCAGATCTTCGCTGATAACCGGGGCCTGGCGGTCGATGGCCTGGCCGAGCGCGGTCTGGCTGGGAGCAACGCTCTCCGGCGCCAACTCTTTGCCGCCCTTGCCGCGGGCCAGCCGCACCCGGAATGACCCCGCCGCGCCCGGCTCGATCAGCAACCCGCGATCGGCATGGGTGATGGCGATGGTGTGATCCAGCATCGCGCCCAGCACCGACTCCAGCGGAAGCTGCGAATGGAGCAGTGACGTGGCTTCGAGCAACAGATTCAGCCGGCTCAAGCCTCCAGAGAGCTGCGTGCCGGTCATCGACGCCATGCTGCCCAGGCGCGTCAGCATACTCTCGATATCAGTTGGAGCGGCGGCTGGAGCGGCAGAGGAGTGAACGATGATCTGGCAGCAATCTTCGATGCCGAAATGGATCACGTCGCCGTCCTGCAGGGTCTTCTGTGCGACCTTTTCGCCGTTGACAAAAATTCCCTGGCGATGTCCGCGGTCCTCCAGCCGGTAGCCGCCTTGCTCGGCAACCAGGACGGCGCAGTTGCGCGAGATGCGCCGGTCCTCAAGCTGTAAATGGTTGCCGGCGTCGCTGCCGCGGCCGATCAGGAACGGGGATTGAGTGACGGGAACAAGCTGATGCGGGCGGCCGGGGAAAACGACCTCCAGGACGGTTTCATGAATTGCGGAATTGTCAGGCATAGCAGAAGTGTGGCGATTGTAGCATTCCGCGCATTTTATTGGGAAGGCAGCAAAGAAACCAACCAGGCGTGACCTTTGTGAGGTATATTGTCAGACAGCCTGGAAAGCACCGTGAAAATTCCGGCTAATTACTCAACAACAAGGAGATCACCATGGCAAGCTTCTGCGGAAAATGCGGTTCAGCATTAGCCGCCAATCAGCAATTCTGTCCATCCTGTGGCGCAACGGCTGCCACGGGAGGCGCTGCTCCGGCCCAATCAACCACCGCTCAACCAGGCGCGGCGCCGGCCAGCTCCGGCAGCAGCGCGGTCAAGATCATCCTGATTATCGTCGCCGTCATCGTGGGGCTGGGCATCATCGGAATGGGCGCCATCGGCTACGTGGGGTATCGCATCTCGCGGGCCGTCCATGTAAGCGGCCCCGGAGGCCAGGTATCAATCAATACCCCGGGCGGCACAATCTCCGCCAACGCTTCGCAAACCTACACCGCTGCCGAGTTGGGAACGGATCCTTATCCCGGCGCGCAGAGTACGGACGGCAATGTGAAGATGAGTTCGTCTAGCGGTTCGACGGTGATTGGCTCATACCTCACTACGGACTCGAAGCAGCAGGTGGTCGATTTTTACAAGGGCAAGTTTGGCGGCTCGGCCTCAGTTCTCGATATTGGAAACGGCGCTATGATCACACAGGCCGTTAGCAAGCATGAATCCGTCCAGGTAACGATTATGGTGAGCTCCGCCCAGGACAAGGACAAGGGCAAGACGAGAATCACCATCATGCATAACATCAACACCAAGGCTCCCTGAAGCCGATAGAAGCATAAAACGGGCGTCCGGCACCCACCGGACGCCCTTTTTGCGTCTCCGCACCTTACCCGTTTCCGTCATCCTGAGCGGTGTTTGGCGCGAAGCGCGGCTGCCGCACCGCAGGTGCCGCGCAGGCTTGCTCCGCTTCCGGTAACATATTGGAGGTACCTATTGCAGAATGAGCCTGAAAGCCAAGCTGGAAGCTGTCATCTACGCCGCGGAGGAGCCGGTCACCCTGGCCCAGCTCGCCGCCCTCTTTGCCGCCGACGCCTTTGAATGGAAGGCGCAGCAGGAAGCCGTGTCTGCCGCGCAGGCAGATGAGTCCGATTTTGCCGTCGCCCAACCCCATCCCTTGATGCAGCAGGAGCTCGCCCCCCCGGAACCGGAACCGGACCCGGAACCTGTTCAGGATTTCGCCGGGCAAACTGCTGAGATTCAACCGGAACTCAGCCCGGAGGCTGCTGCCGAGGCTGAACTCGAAGCCCGCCGCCTGGCCCGCCAGCGCGACCGCGAGGTCCGCGAAATTCTGCGCCCGTTGCTCGACGAGTTGATCGCCTCCTGCGCCTCTGACGGCCGCGGCGTCGAAATTCGCGAGATTGCCGGCGGCTTCCGCATGGCCACCAAGCCGGAGTGCCACGACGCTGTCCGTCTCTTCGTCAAAAGCATCAAACCGCCGCTCAAGCTCTCGTTGCCGGCTCTGGAGACCCTGGCCGTCATTGCCTACAAGCAGCCGGTCACAGCTCCCGAGGTCAACGAGATTCGCGGCGTGGATACATCCGCCGTCTTCGGCACGCTGCTCTCCCGTAAGCTGATCACGACGGCCGGACGGAAGGCGGTCCTGGGCCGGCCCATCCTCTACAAAACCACCCGCGAGTTCCTGCTTCGCTTTGGCCTCAGGGATGTCTCCGAGCTGCCCTCCATGGAGGAGTTCGAGAAGCTGGCTGCCAGCGAACTTGACGAGCAGGAGACGGCAGCCGGCGAATTGTTCGATCAGAGAACAAACCCTGCCTTAAACCCTGAATTTGACGAGGCCGCCAGCGAGGAACTGGAAGACACAGTTGATGAAAACCCTTCGACCGCCGGGACGGCGGCCGGAAACAATCCCCAAACATAGGCCGCTCCTGCTGCGCCTTCCCCTACATAGCAGGCAGAAACCGAGAAGTTCCCCATGGCTAGCCCCAAGACAAAGAAGTCCGTTACGAAGAAGTCTGTTACAAAGAAACCCGCGAAGAGTAAGAAAATCGCTCCCCTCAAGTCCAAAGCGACCGAACCAATGCTGGAAGCCGCACCCGAAATTGTTGTTGAACCAGCTACGGAAAAACTCGAACTTGAGTCGGCTTTGTATCAGGGCACGACTTTACAGCTTGCGGAAAAATACAAACAGAGTAGCAAGAAACGTCAGGGCACGACTTCAGTCGTGCCGCACGAGCAGCAAAATAATAGTGGGGCTTTAGCCCCTGCGGGAACTTCTTCCGGCAACCACGAAGCTCTCTCTGCCGCCGAAGCCGACGCGGCCGAGCCCGAGTTCACTCCCGCGCCCGGGGCCCCCGCGGACGGGTCTTCGTCCGTGGGGTGGAAGCCGCGTCCCCCGGCCAGGCTGGAGCGCCTCCAAAAGATTCTCGCCGCCGCCGGTGTCGCCAGCCGCCGCAGCGCCGAGGGGATGATCGAGCAGGGACGCGTCGAGGTCAACGGCAAGGTGGTCACCGTTCTGGGCAGCAAGGCTGACGCCAGCCGTGACCACATCCGCGTGGACGGCAAGCTGCTCCAGGGCCCCGAGCGCCACCGCTATTTCGTCCTCAACAAGCCCAGGGGCTTCGTCACCACCGTCAAGGACCCCGAGGGCCGGCCCACGGTGATGCAGTTCTTCGACAAGATGAAGGAGCGCCTTTATCCCGTCGGCCGACTCGACTACATGAGCGAGGGCCTGCTCGTCGTCACCAACGACGGCGAACTGGCCAACCGGCTCACCAAAGCATCCTCCGGCGTGGAGAAAACTTATCTCGTCAAGGTCGCCGGCCAGCCCACCGAAGCCGAACTGAACATTCTGCGCGCCGGCGTCGCCATCGAGCGCGGTAAACCACGCTCGGCCCCGGTGCGAACCTCCCCGGCCCGCATCAGGCAAGTGCGCCAGGGCGACAATCCCTGGTACGAAGTGGTTCTCATCGAGGGCCGCAACCGCGAAATCCGCAAAATGTTCGAGGAGGTCGGCCACTTTGTCGAAAAAATCCGCCGCGTCGGATATGGCCCCCTGGTTCTGGACCAGGAGCCGGGCGGCTTGCGCGAACTTCAACCAGAAGAACTTGCCGCTCTGCGCAAAGCCGCAGACGGCACCTTGCGCACGCCCAAGTCCAAGGAACTCCGCCGCCGCAACCTGATGGATGCAGGCCTTTTGCCGACGGTACTTCCCAAGCCCAGCGGCCACCCGCGACCGGCCAAACCGGTGGAACGGTTTGCTCCCGCGGCAGACCGCCCCGCCAACCTCCGGCCAAAGAAATTTGGCCCCGACCGGGACCGGGACCGAAACCGAAACCGGACAAGCCGCCCCACCCGTCCGGCCGACTCCTTCGCCAGCGGCGCAGCCAACAGACTCTTCCGTCCCAGCCGCCCCGGCGCTGAGGGATTCCGTCCCGCTGCTGGCCGCGGCTTTGAGCGTCCGCCCTCCCGGCCAGCTTCCCGCCCGGCCTGGAAGAAAGACGACCGTCCCACTCGTCCGCCTGCGCGTTTTGCCACAGGCTCATCCGGCGAAAACCGTCCCGGCTCTGGCCGCCCCTTCTTCGCCAAACCCGCCTGGAAGAAGCCAGAACGCCAAGCTCCAGATCGTTCAGGTTTTGATCGATCAGGCCCAGGCCGCCCAGCCCGCTCTGCTCGGCCAGCTTATCAACGCCCCTCCGCGCCCCGACGCGAAACTCGAGCTTTCGACAACGACCTTGGCCCGGTTCGGCCGCCCAATCTTCACATTGAAGAGATCACCGGTTCGGAGCGTTCGAACACGCCGCGTCCCGCCGCGTCCCGCCCCTTCCGGAGTGAAGGTGGACCGCCGCGGCCCTTCACCTCCAGCAGCGGCAAGCCTCGCGCCGGCGGCCCGCGACCCGGCTGGAAGCCCAGGCCAAATAGTTTCGGCAGGCCCACTCCCAGTTCGTCCCGGCCCTTCACGCCGCGCACCGGGGGCGCATCCGGATATCGCCCCAATACAGCAAAACCGTATCCCAACTCCGCCTCCCGCGCGGAAAGAAAAGCGGGTCCCGGCTGGAAGCCCAAACCCGGCGGCTTCTCCAAATCCGGCCCCAAGCGCACCGGCCCCCGCCCATTCGGCAATCACCCCGGCGGAAAACCCGGGGTCCCCACGGACAGGTCTTTGTCCGTGGGGTGGAAACGCACAGGCGGGTTCTCCGGCGGAAAGAAACGCGGCTAAGAGCTCACTCCATTCCATGCAGCAGGGTCTGAGTCTTTGGCTCGACCCTGCGCGCCGGCAATCCGGTTGCCCGCCCAAAGACGCATCGGCTACCCTCGTAGCCATGATTTACCTTCACCGCAATCCTTCCATCCGCGCTCTGTCGCTGGCCTTCCTTCTTTCCCTTTGCACTACCATCCCCGCCCACGCCCAGCAGATGCCGCCGCCCGCGCCGATTCCCGATCTCCCCGCGCTGCGTCCGCCGGAATCCATCCCCATGCAGGACCCGGCCACCTTCCCTGAAGTGAAGATGGACTTCCCCATCGCCGCCGGTCCCTATGAGCCCACCTGGGAGTCCATCGCCAGGAATTATCCCGGAGGCCCGGCCTGGCTGCGCGAGGCAAAGTTCGGAATCTGGGTGCACTTTGGACCGCAAGCCGCGGGCCAAAGCGGCGATTGGTACGCGCGCAGACTCTATCAGCCGGGATCCCCGGCTTACGACAACCACATCCGCGACTTCGGCCATCCCTCGGAGACCGGCTACATGGACGTGCTGCGCACCTGGAATCCCACCAGGCTCAACCCCGCCAAACTCGTCAAAATCTATCACGAAGCCGGCGCGCGCTTCCTCATCGTGCAGGGCGTGCATCACGACAATTTCGACAACTGGAACTCCACCTATCAGCCCTGGAACTCGGTGAACATGGGACCGAAGAGAGACCTGCTCGGCGAGTGGTCCAAAGCCGTCCGCGCCTCCGGAATGCGCTACGGCGTGGCCTTTCATCACGAGTACACCTGGTGGTGGTATCAGCCCGCCTTCGGCTCAGACACCACCGGCCCCAAAGCCGGCGTGCCTTACGACGCCGCCCGCCTCACCCTCGCCGACGGCAAGGGAAAATGGTGGGAGGGCTACGATCCGCGCCTGCTCTATGGCGTCAATCTGCGCGCCTACAAGGATGTCGCCAACGCCAGGTACCGTCCCGAGCAGGGCATCTTTCAGGAGCATCTCGATTACGCCCACTGGTACGCGACGCGCTGGGCGCTGCGCATCATGGATGTCATAAACAAGTACGATCCCGACTTCATTTACACCGACGGCGACTCAACCCAGCCCTTCAGCGGCAACAAGACCGGAACCGGCTATAAGTGCGACGCCATCGAGCGCGTCATCGCCGATTACTACAATCACGCGCTCGCCACGCGCGGCACAGTAGACACCTTCAGCATCGTCAAGTTCCATGCAGGCACCAACGGCGTGGTCAACACTGTCGAGAGCCGCATCCCAAAAACCATCCTGACCAACGGGCCTTGGATCGGCGAACACGCACTGGGCGACTGGTTTTATCAGCCCGGCTTTGTCTACAGCGCACGCTCGCTCATCCTTTATATGCTGGAGATCGTCTCCCGCGACGGCAGCTATGCCGTCAACATCCCGCTCCGGCCCGACGGTTCACTCGACCCCGAATGTCTGCGCACGCTCCAGCAGGTCGGCGCATGGATGAAGATAAACGGCGAAGGCATCTATGGAAGCAAGGCATGGGTCAAGCTCGGCGAAGGAGACATCGGGGCCGACGGCAACCTCCGCACTCTGCCCGGCGGCGCGCTCCGCCGGCCGCAAGCCGATTTCCAGTTCGGCCCCAAAGATTTTCGCTTTACTGTCGGTAAGGACGGTTCCCTCTACGCCTTCGCGCTGGCTGTGCCCAAGCCAGGCTCTCAGGTCACCATCGTCTCGCTCGGCACGAGCGCCGGCCTTCTCGCCACTCCCATCCGCTCGGTTAAGTTGCTGGGCAGCCGGAGAAAGCTCGTATGGAGCCAGAAGCCGGAGGGCCTGGTGATTACCTGCCCTGACCGGATGCCCTCCGAGATAGCGGTGGCTTTCAAGGTTCAATAGCGTGCGGATTTATTTCGCTGGAGCACAGGCTATCCCGGATACGTTCCCGTGATGTAGCCCTGCAACGCCTGAATGGCCTGCTCCTGGCCGGAGATGATGCATTTCACCAGGTCGCCGATGGAGATCACTCCCACCACCTTCTCGCCCTGCAACACCGGCAGATGGCGAATACGGCGTTCGGTCATCATGGTCATGCACTCATCTACGGTCTGCTCCGGGCTCACGAAGACCACCGGGCTGGTCATGATTTGGTGGATCTGGGTTTCTTTGGCAGTATGGCCCTTCAGAATTCCTCTGCGCGCGTAGTCTCGCTCTGAAAGGATGCCGACCAGCCGCTGCTTGGAGAGCACCAGCAAAGCTCCGATCCCGTGCTCGGCCATCAGCTCCAGCGCTTCGTAGACCGTTTGCTCCGGCGTAATCGTCAGGACTTTGTTATTTTCTTTCTGCTTCAGCACCAATCCAATCGTGTCGGTAATCTTCATCAGAACCTCCTGGCTCTTGGCAACCACGTACCGGAACGCATTCCATCCCGTGCGGACTTTGCCGTCGCGGAATAGCGGGGAATTTCAATTCGGCACCTAGTCAATATAGCCCATCCGCGCTGCCAGAGGACAGTGCGCAGGCGCCGCTCCTCTCCGGCGGCCGCTCAGAGCCCGTGCCCCGACTCAGGATTGTCGAAGCGGGTGAAGCGGGAGATGAAGTTGAGGTAGACAGTGCCGGTGGGGCCGTTGCGCTGCTTTTCGATGATGATTTCGGACTTGGCTCTGTCGGCCTCGCTCATCTCCTCGTTGCGTTTGTAGTAGGACTCGCGATGGATGAAGGCGACCACGTCGGCGTCCTGCTCAATGGAGCCGGACTCGCGCAGGTCGCTGAGCTGGGGGCGTTTGTCGTCTTTGCGTTGCACGCCGGCGCGGGAGAGCTGGGAGAGCGCCACCACCGGCACATTCAGCTCCTTGGCCAGGGCTTTGAGGCCGCGGGAGATGGCGGAGACCTCCTGGACGCGGTTTTCATATTGCTTTTTGCCGGAGGAGGGCACGGTGGCCGACATCAATTGCAAATAGTCCACCACCACCAGGTCCAGGCCGCCATGAATGTGCTTGAGCCTCCGGGTCTTGGCGCGCATCTCATCCAGCGAGATGGCGGCCGTATCGTCGATGAAAAGGCGCGTATCCACCAACTGGGTCAACGCACTCTGTAGCTTCTTATGGTCCTCCCCGAATATGACGCCCTTGCGCAGCTTGTCCTGGTCCACCCAGGCCTGGGAAGCCAGCATGCGGCGCAATAGCGACTCCTTGCTCATCTCCAGGCTGAAGATGGCCACAATCGCGTTGTGGTTGACGGCCGCGTTCTGGGCGATGTTGATGGCCAGCGCGGTTTTGCCCATGGAGGGGCGGCCGGCGATGATGATCAACTCGCCTTTTTGCAGGCCGCTGGTCTTTTTATCAAACTCCGTAAAGTCGGTGGCCAGCCCGGTGACCTCGCGGCTGTGCTTATACAAATTGTCAATCGTCCCAAAGGAGTCCTTGACGATCTCTTCCAGGGACTGGAAGCCCTGCTTGAGGCCTCTTTCGTTGACCTCGATCAGTTGCTTCTCGGCGGAGCCCAGAACATCCAGCGCCGCCTCGCCCTGGTTGGCGGCCCGCGCAATGGCGTTGGAGCAGATCAGCATGAGCTTGCGCAGCATGCTCTTGTCCTTGACGATGCGGATGTACTCGTCGATGACCGGCCGCCGCGGCAATCCCTCGGTGAGCGAGGCCAGGTAGGCCACGCCGCCGATGGATTCGATCTCCTTCAGGCGGGAGAGCTCGTTGGCCAGGGTGACAATGTCCACCGCCCTCTGGGCATTGATCAACTCCGTCATGCGTTCGAAGATGCGGCGATGCGAGTCAAGGGAGAAGTCTTCGGAATCGATCTTTTCTTTGGCCTCGGCGTGGGCGGCGTTGTCCAGCAGGATGGCGCCGAGGATGGTCTTCTCGGCGTCCACGCTGGCGGGCAGGGGAGAGTCGAAAGCCAGGTTGGGAAGGGTGGCCATATCAGAAGAGTGTAGGACGAAGGTGGGCTGTGCAGAAGTGGGGTGCTTTTGCAAATCTGGAAAACAGCGTCGAAAGCATCTGCAGAATGCGACCGAAATGCCGTATTCTCAATGCAAAGCAAGGAGAAGCACATGGCCAAGGAAACATTGAGCCCCGCCAGGCTGAAGAAGGTTTTGGAGGCGCTGGAAGGCAACTGGAAGGCGGAGATGGAGGGCTACCACAGCTACACGACGCTGGCCGACCGGGACACGGACCCGGTGCGCTCTCAAGTCCTGCGCCACCTGGCCGGAGCCGAATGGGAGCACGCCGAGCTGTGGCACGGGCGCATCGTGGAACTGGGCGGAACCGAGCCGGTCTACCACGGCAAGCCGGGCGGCGATGCCGACTCGCTGGCCAGCCGCGCTGGCGGCATCCGCATGGCCCTCAGGCGCCTGGAGATCGAGGAGAGCCGCGCCATCGCCGGCTACGGAACGCAGTTGAAGGAACTGGGCGATCAGGAGTCCATCGCCATTCTCGAGCACGTCATCGAGGACGAGAAGGACCACTATAAGGAGCTGGGGTCGCTGATTCGTGGACACTACCAGGCCCCGGCGGGCGCGCACAAGCTCAACGCCCAGGCGGTTCTTGATGAATTGCTGGCCAAGCGCAGCCAGGGCCGCAAGCAGCCGGGCAGCTGGATAGGCGACGCCATCTACGGAGTGAACGACGGCTTGGGCGCCATCTTCGGCATCGTCAGCGGTGTGGCCGGAGCCACGGCGGGCAATCCCACCGCCGAGCATACATACGTGTTGCTGGCTGGCCTCTCCGGTATGATCGCCTCTGCTCTTTCCATGGGCTCCGGGGCGTATCTGGCCGCCAAGAGCGAGCGTGAAATCTACGACGCCGAGATCGCCCGCGAGCGCGAGGCCATCCAGATGAACGGCCCCGAGGCTCGCGAACTGCTCTCGCTCTACTACCAGGTGAAGGGCCTGCCCGAGGAGGACTCCCAGAACATGGTCAACCATATCGCCAACGACCCCGAGCAGTTGCTGCGCGTGCTGGCCTCGGAACGTCTCGGCACCAGCGAAGAGGCGCTGGCCAATCCCTGGGTCTCGGCCGGCTCGGGCGCGCTTTCCACCGCCGTCGGCGCATTCATCCCCGTGATTCCCTTTTTCTTCCTGAATGGAATGACCGCGGTGATTGCCGCCGCAGTCGTTTCGCTGGCCGCGCATTTCGCCGTCGGCGCGGCCAAGTCGCTGATCACCGTTCGCAGTTGGTGGTCCTCCGGTTTCGAGATGACCGTCGTCGGCGCATTGGAAGGCGCAGTCACCTACGGCATCGGCATTCTGCTGGGCACAGCGGGCGGATTGTAAGCAATTTCTTTCCAGGAAAGGCAAACGTTCTCCCTGAGGCTGAACCGATAAAATGAATTCGGCTTTGCCTCAGGAGAACTTTGTGCTGAATAAGAATCTTTGCCTGCTTGCTTTTGCTGTAACTCTGCTGCCGTGTATCCCCGCCAAGGGACAAACCGCTGCCGACATCGTTGTCGAGCGCAATGTGGCGATGCAGACGCGCGACGGCGTGACGTTGCGCGCCGACATCTACCGGCCAGCTGCGGAAGGCAACTATCCGGTCCTGCTCACGCGTACTCCATACAACAAGGACAACACCGCCGTCTTTGCCCGCAAGGCCGTGGCGCGCGGCTACATGGTGGTGGCGCAGGATGTGCGCGGGCGGTATGCCTCCGAGGGCGAGTGGTACACCTTCAAGCACGAGATCGACGACGGTTACGACGCCGTGGAGTGGGCGGCCGCGCTCCCCCATTCCAACGGCAAGGTGGGCATGTTCAGCGGCTCGTACGTCGGCGCGACGCAGATGCTGGCCGCCATCGGCCATCCGCCCCATCTGGCGGGAATCTGCCCGGTTGTGACGGCCAGCAACTATCACGAGAACTGGACCTACCAGGGCGGCGCATTCGAGCAGTGGTTCAACGAATCGTGGACCGCGTCTCTGGCGCAGGATTCCTTCAACCGCCAGGTTGCGCAAGCAAAGAACGCGCTGGTGGGCAGCACGGTTCTGCCGCTGAACCAGTTCCCAATCTTCAACAAACTTGAGTTAGGTTCCGGCCCGGAGGGCTATACCCGCAAGCTGGCGCCTTACTTTCTCGATTGGCTCGACCATCCCACCTATGACAGTTACTGGAAGCAGTGGTCCATCGAAGAAAATTACGCGAACATACAGGTTCCCGCGCTGACCATCGCCGCTTGGTACGACATATTTATGGGTGGCTCGTTGCGCAATTACATAGGAATGAAGGCCCACGCCGGCACGGAGGCAGCCCGCAACAGCCAGCAACTGGTGGTTGCTATCGGCGGCCACTCCGGCTGGGGACGCAAGATTGGCGAGGTCGATTTCGGCCCCGACGCTCCCTTTGACGAAAACGAGATTACCCTCGATTGGTACGACTATCTCTTTATGGGCAAGCAGAATCAATTCGCCAACGGCAAGCCGGTGAAAATTTTCGTGATGGGCGAGAACAAGTGGCGCGACGAAGAGGCATGGCCGCTGGAGCGCGCCAAGCCGACGAATTACTTCCTGCATTCGGCGGGCAAGGCTAACAGTGCCACCGGCGATGGCACTCTATCCGACACCGTCGCGACAAAAGAAGCAGCAGACAAATTTGTCTACGACCCCGCCAATCCAGTCCCCACCGTCGGCGGACCTCTCTGTTGCGATGCGATCCATCTTGCTCCTGGCCCTCGCGATCAAAAGGAAGTTGAAAGCCGCCCGGATGTGCTCACCTACTCCACGCTGCCGCTCGACAGTGATGTCGAAGTTACTGGCCCTGTAACTCTTGACTTATACGCCACATCTTCGGCTGTGGACACGGACTTTACCGCTAAGTTAGTCGATGTGTGGCCCAATGGATTTGCGCAGAATCTTACGGAAGGAATTTTGCGAGCGAGTTATCGCGAGTCAACTGCCGAGGCCA
Organism: Occallatibacter sp.; assembly: GCA_049522175.1. Taxonomy (GTDB): domain Bacteria; phylum Acidobacteriota; class Terriglobia; order Terriglobales; family Acidobacteriaceae; genus Telmatobacter. Next base: position 75,752 of record JBEKOC010000005.1, read on the forward strand.
AGCCCATCGTTCCCAGCAAAGTCTACGAGTACAAGATCGACCTGTGGGCGACAAGCAATGTCTTCCTGAAGGGGCACAGAATTCGCCTGGAAGTGAGCAGTAGCAACTTCCCGCGCTTCGACCGCAATCTGAACACCGGCAAGCCGGCAAGCACGAGCGCGACCTTTGTGAAAGCGACTAACACCGTTCTGCACGACGCCGCGCATCCATCAGCGCTGATTTTGCCAGTGGTGCCGCGGTAACGCTAGAAGCTATCTCATAAACCGGTATTGAAAGGGAGCAGCTTTACTGCTTGCAGAAAAATGCAAAGGTTGGAGCAAGAAGTGTCAGGGCACGACTTTAGTCGTGCCGCACATGCAACAAAATGAATGAGGGCTTTAGCCCCTGCGGTATGCTTTTGGGCTTGTTACTTGAAAATCAGACTTTTTTTGCAAGCTGTTTACCCGTGCCGCAAAAAAGCCTAATAAACCTGCGTGCTTTAGCCCCTGAGGGATGCATTGCATAGACTGAGTGGCATTCATGAGATGGCTTCTAACAGCTAACAGCTAAAAGTTCTCGCGCCGCTTTCCGTCCGAGTCGGATGCAGTCGGGGATGCCGATGCCATCATAGGCGTTGCCGGCCAGCTTCAATCCTGGCAGCGCGGCGACGCGGGCGTTGACGCGCGCCATGCGCTCCTGGTGGCCGACGGCGTACTGGGCCATGGCCCGCGGCCAGCGTGAGACCTGCGTATGCTGCGGTCGGACATCCGGTGGCAGAATCTTTTCGCCGAGAATCTCGCTCAGTTCGCGGCGAACAGTGGCCAGCAGCTCGGCGTCCGGCACGGCCATCAGGACCTCGTTCTGCATCCCGCCAAGAAATGCGCGCAGAACCGCCTTGCCCGGCGGCGTGCGCCCCAGGAACTTGCGATGGACAAAGGTGCAGGCCAACATGGAGCGACCCTCGACGACCGGAACCAGGAAGCCGAATCCGTCCGGCAGGCGGCCCAGTTGAGCTTCGTCATAGATAAGATTGATGGTGATCGAAGAGGAGTAAGGAATGCCGCTCAGCTCCCCGGCTAACTGCGGGTCAACCGTGTTTAGCAATTCAGCGGCTGCCCAGGCCGGCGATGCCATGATGACCGCGTCGTAGAGTTCAGTCTTACCGCCGGCTACAACCTTCCACCCGTCGGCTGATTTTTCGATGCCGCTGACCGGCGTGGAGAGGCGCACCGAAGTTGGATCAAGCCGAGCTGTTATAGCGTCGATTAACTGGTTCATGCCGCCGCGCAGCGCGGTGAAGATCGAGCGCGGACCGCCAGACGCACTGCCAGAAACACTCGCTGGACGCGCAGTCCTCGCAGGGCGCGAAGCCCTCGCGGACTCTTTCATCCTGGCGCGCATTTTGCGGTGCGCGGCCAGCATCCCGCGAGTCAGCGAGCCGTATTCTTCTTCCATCTCCACCAGGCGCGGCAGCACGGTGCGGGCGCTCAATTGCTCGGAGTCGCCGCCGAAGATGCCGCTCAACAGCGGGTCGGCCAGCCGGTCGACGGCCTCGCGGCCAAAGTGGCGCTCAACCAGCGCGGCCACAGATTCGTCCGGCAGCCCGGAAGGCCGCGGCGGGAGCAGCAGCTCGAGGCCCATGCGAATCTTGGTCGGCAGGCTGAAAAGCCGGGTCAACGCGGTGGGAACCAGCCTGGTGGGAATTAAAAACATCAGCCCGTCGGGCAGGGGAACGAGGCGGTTGCGGACGACAATGTACGTCTTGCGGTCGGCGTCGTTCGAGGGAGTCAGCTCAGCTCCCAAACCCAGCTCGCGGCAGAGTTCGGCAGCCGCTGGCTTCTCGGTTAAAAAGGAATCCGGGCCGCGCTCCAGAACCGCGCCGTCTACCACTTCCGAACTCAGGGAACCGCCCAACCGCTCACGCGATTCAAAGAGCGTGTACGCGACTGTCTTGCCCGCACGGCGTGCCTGCTCTAGCTCATAGGCCGCTGCCAGTCCCGCGATTCCACCGCCGATGATTGCCGTCCGCATCAATTTCCTCACTCACCATTAAAGCAGTTCAGCGCGGCTCACGAGCGGAACCAGAGTCACTGTGTTCTGTTGAGCTTCGTGCCGGGTCGCCGCTCCCTGATGGTCGCGTCGACTTGAACTCTGTGGTTTCCAGATACATCAACTCTGGTTCCGCTATAGGCCGTGACCGGAGTTACACGGTTTGCCCATCATTTCCGCGTGACAGAAACCCCGCTCAAGCTGAGCCTGAACGGGGGTTCTGTTGTGCAGTGAGGATTCTTATCGCTTGCCCTGGATGGTCTTTGGGTTGATGCCGGATTTTTTGGCGGCGCGGCGCGCGGCGATCTCATGCATTTCCTTGCCGATATTGGATTGATTAATGCCCATCTGGATGACCAGGTTGATGACGTTGCCGGTTCCCCAATAGAGGGCCAGGCCGGAGGCGAAGTGCAGCATGGTAAAGCCGAAGATGGCCGGCATCATGATGGCCATCATCTTGCGCTGTGCGGGGTCCATGCCCGGCGAGGGGGTGAGGAACTGGACCAGGAACATGGTGACGATGATAAGAATGGGCAGAATGTATTTTGGGTCCGGCGCGGAAAGGTCGGTGAGCCAGAACCACTGTGCCTGGCGCAGTTCGACGGCGTTGAGCAGAACACGATAGTAGGCGAAGAACAAGGGCATCTGGATGAGCAGGGGCAGGCAACTGCCATACATGTTGACGCCCTCGGCCTTGTAGAGCGCCATCATTTCGGCGTTCATCTCGGCCTTCTTGGGGTCGGTTGCCTTGAGATTCTTGTAGCGCTGCTTGATGGCCTCGACCTTGGGCTGTATGCGCATCATCTTTAGCGAGGACTTCATCATCATGAAGCGCGTTGGCAGCATGAGAAGGTTGAAGATCACGGTGACGATGATGATGGCCCAGCCCCAGTTGTTGATGCCGGGTCCCAGTAAGCCGCGCAGGTAGCGCAGGGCCAGGTACAGGGGCTTGGCGATGATGGTGAGCCATCCGAACTGGGTAAGCGGCTCCAGCGAGGGGCCGGTGGGCTTGCCGTCGGCGCCGGTCGAGCGGATAGCCTTGAGCACATCGGTTTCTTTCGGGCCGGCGAAGAGGCGCACGCGTGTCAAGCCGCTGGTGTCACCCACGGCTAGGCCCAGCACCTCGGCCGGCCTCTTCTGGCTGTTGGGGTCGCTGGGGTCGGTGGATAGTTCGATGGCGTTGTGCAGCGTGACCACGGTGAGGCGCGCGGGCGCATCAGGCAGAAAGGCCGCGGCAAAATAGAGGTCGCTGACTGCAACAAAGTCGTAGGGCTGATCGAGTGTGGCTCCGCCGCTCACTCCCGGGTACGACCAAAACAAGAAACCGGATGGGTTTGGGGAGAGCGAGTCGTCCTTGCCGTCCAGCGACCAGGCGAATTTTCCGTTGGCGAAGTGCATAGGCTCGGTTTGGTCGCCGAGGCCGCCGGGCCATGCCAGCAGGGCGCGCACCGGAGCGCCATTGCGCTTTACTTGGACTTCGGCCGTCACCACGTAGCTCAAATCAAAGTGGAAGGTCTTCACCACATCCAGGCCGTTGGCCGCGTAGTGAAAGGTCAGCGAGCCGGGAGCTTGAAGAACGCCTGTGGGCGAGGCAGCGCCGGAGACGGAGACCTGGTAAAGGGCCTCGTTCAACTGTTTGGTAAGCTCCGGTTCATAGGTAAACAGGGAGAGCGGCAAACCGAAGGCAGTGGTCCTGGAATTAACCAGGTCAAGCTGCTGGCCGCCCTCGCCGGGGTGGTCCTTGTACTGGCTGCCCTTTAGAATCCAATGCTCGACCTGCGCGCCCCGGTTGGTGAAGACGATCTTCAGGTTCGCATTCTCCACCGTTGTTTTAGCTACATCGGAGGCGGCGATCACCGGGGTGGCAACCGGGGGAGACTGCGCCGCCCCTGCGGCTGGTTGCGGCTGGGTAGTCTTGGCCGGGGTAGAGGCTGGTTGTGCGGGCTGCTGCTGGGCCTTAGTCTGAGCCGGGGTTTGGGCCGCAGGCGCCGTCGTGGCCGGCTTGGGTTTCGTCATGAACTGGAAACCGAGGAGGACGACCAGGGCCAGGAGGGTCATCGAAATCAGGCCGCGCATATCGCCGCCGCTGCCGCCGCCTCCGCCCGGAGCTTGAAGATTGGGATTGTTGAATTCTGCCAAAGCTTACTTCCTGTTCGTAAAAGGGCGCGCCGTCAGGCTGCCGCTCTTTCTATGGTAATGGTTTGTGGGGCATGTGGCGTGAAATCGGCGCCGCCGGTACGGGATCAAGACCGCCGCGGGTGAAGGGATGGCAGCGCAGCAGCCTCCAGAAAGCCAGACCTGTGCCGCGCAGGGGTCCGTGGGTGGCGATGGCCATGGAGGCGTACTCCGAGCAGGTAGGCAGAAACTTGCAGCCCTGGCCCGGCGAGAGCGAATGAATCGCCGGGGAGATCCAGCGGCGATAGAAGGCGAGAAGAGCGAGCATTACGCGGGTCATAAGCTTCTGTCAAAATAACTGTTGATTGAGGGGTACGGCTTCACAGTTTGCGGAAAAATGCAAAGGTGGAGCAAGAAGTGTCAGGGCACGACTTTAGTCGTGCCGTAAATACAACAAACTGAATGCGGGCTTTAGCCCCTGCGGTATGCGTTTCGGGCTTTTTACTTGAAAATCAGACTTTTACCGCAGCCTGTTCAGCCCGTACTTCCAGATCCGATTTTGAACTTCGGCTTCAGCCGCTGAGGGATATCAAATTGCTTAAAAACTTCCCTCAGGGGCTGATGCCCCGAACTACTTTTGCTATTGATGTACGGGCTAAAGCCCGTACCCTTCATTTCATGCGAGCTGCCTCTGCGGTTGCCTGCTGTAGGATACGCACGATCTCCGCCTCCAGTTTCTTGAAATCCAGGGTGAGCACTGCGCGGCGCGGGTGGAGGATGAGATCGCAGCCCGTGGGCAGCAGGTCGAGGTGGCGGCGCAGCGCCTCTTTCATGCGGCGCTTGATGCGGTTGCGTTCATGGGCTTTGCCCAGCACCTTGCCGGCGGTGAGTCCAACACGCGGGCCGGGGTGGTCAGCCGGGGAGTCAGCAGCCGTGACTACGGGTGATTGCGGCGCCATAAACCAGCTCATAGAGGCGGACTGGCGCTTGCAGCCGGCCGCGTAGGCGCGCTGATAGTCGGCGTGCTTGCGCAGGCGCGCCCCGACCAGAGATTGCCGAGGAGACTGGCGCGGAGCAGGTTTGATAGGGGTGGTCATGGGGAAGCCGGAAGGCGTTTTAACCGGAATGCTGTCGGATCGCGCCAGATTCCGGCTATAACATAACTGCTGGCGAGGGTTAGTCGCGGAAGCCCGCGCTCACGGCCACGCGCTTGCGGCCCATGGCGCGGCGGCGGCTGAGCACGGCGGCGCCGGCCTTGGTCTTCATGCGCGCGCGGAAGCCGTGTGTCTTCACGCGTTTGCGGCGGTTCGGTTGAAACGTGCGCTTGGGCATGAATATGCCCTCCTGTTTTCTATAGAAAATCTTCGCCGTGACGGCAAGTACTTAGTGTAGCGCAGGTTGGGCCAGGAATCCAGTGGGAGGCGAGCCAGCTGGCAGGTTTGCGCACGCCACCCCTGACTCAAAAAATCGGAGACGCAACAAAATGGATGCTCGCGCGGCATGCAATCTCTGAGAAAATGCTCTCAATTGGTCACACTGAATGCAACTCCGGGGTCATTCAGTACAAACTCTGGTAACCTTTGCGGCGAGTTTCACCATCCGTAGTGCAACTGCTGTAGACAGTAAAAAAACTTCTGTGAAAGATTGATTAAAGTGATGCCCAAGTGTGCTACTCTTGGGCCGTCTCAAATATTTTCCCAAAGTCCCCGGATCAAGTTTCAAACCGGCCCGAAATTCATACCGGCCCTCAAGTCAATACACCATGCAGGGGCCAACCAGCGGCAATCGGGCGCAAGGCCCATGGACTTGCGTTAAGAGAGAACCGTTGTCCCAGATCGTAGTATGAACAGTCCTGGCAAAGACCAGGTGCGCAGGCAAGGATCAGTACGATGGCATACGCAGTTTCGCCGGCAACGGCTCTCAACCCCTGGCTCCAGATTCTCGCGGCTCTCGAAATGAAGGTGAACCACCAGTCTTTCGAGACCTGGCTCAAGCCCACCAAGTACAGCCATGTCGTCAACCGCACGCTGTATGTGCGCGTGCCCTCGTCGCAGTTTCAAAACCTGGGGGAGCGGTATGGCGACCTGATTCAGGAAGCCATCGTGCAACAGGGGATGGAGCTGGACGACGTGAGTTTTGTGACCGCTGAGGAGGACCCCTCGATTCCGCCGGTGCGCAAGGACGGCGGCTTCGCGCCGCTGCCCGCCCATGCGCCCACGGCGCCGGCGCAGCGCACTCCGGAGCAGGCGCGCTTCGACTGGTCCACCGCCGCGCAACTCAATCCGCGCTACACCTTCGAAGCGTTTGTCATCGGCAATGGCAACCAGTTTGCCCGCGCCGCATCCCTGGCGGTGGCCGAGCGGCCTTCCAAGGCCTACAATCCGCTCTTTCTCTATGGCGGCGTCGGCATGGGCAAAACCCACCTGATGCACGCCATCGGCCACGAGGTAAAGCGCCGCCAGCCTTCGGTCAACATCTGCTACGTCTCGGCGGAAAAGTTCACCAACGAGATGATCAACTCCATTCGCAACGATCGCATGACCAGCTTCCGCGACCGTTTCCGCTCGGTGGACGTGCTGCTCATCGACGACATCCAGTTCATCGCCCAGAAGGAGCGCACCCAGGAGGAGTTCTTCCACACCTTCAACGCGCTGCACGAGAACATGAAGCAGATCGTAATTGCAAGCGACCGTCCGCCCAAGGAACTGACGGAGATTGAGGAGCGGCTGCGCTCGCGCTTTGAAATGGGCCTGATCGCCGACATCCAGCCGCCCGATCTGGAGACCAAGGTCGCCATCCTCCAAAAAAAGGCGGAGTCCGAGCAGGTGCAATTGCCCGCCGACGTGGCGCTCTTCGTGGCCTCCAACGTGCGCACCAACGTGCGCGAACTCGAAGGCGCGCTGGTGCGGCTGATCGCCTGGTGCCAGCTCAACAACATGGAGATCACGCTGGCCTCCACTCAGCAGTGCCTCAAGCAGTTCATCGATATGCAGGTGCGCAAGATTACCATCGAGTCCATTCAGCGCGCCGTCAGCGAAAACTTCGGCATGAAGCCCGCCGACCTCAAGCAGAAGAACAACTCGCGCAACGTGGTGGTGCCGCGCCAGATCGCCATGTTCCTGGCCAAGCAGATGACCGAGGCCAGTTTGCCAGAGATCGGCCGCCAGTTCGGCAACAAGCACCACACTACTGTGATGCATTCCATCGGCAAAATCGACGAGCAGCGCCGCGAAGACAAGGACCTGCAACGCACGCTGAACAAGCTCCAGGACGTGTTGAACGCGTAACCGCGTGCGCCACCTGCGGTGGGGCCAACTGCTCGCTATTCGCTCGCAAAAGCATTCTTGCTTCCAATCCTTATGCTAGGAAAAAGCGCAAAGATGGAGGGTACTGCACTATTAGTGCGTCGCAACCTGCTTGTACTTCGGACATTGGAATGTGGGCGGGAAAAAGCCGCGGTTATGGTTTGGAGGAACATACAACTACGTTAACTGGATTCCGTACTCTACGCAAAAAATCCGTCCAGCGCATTCTTCGTATCAGGCTGGCTCTCTGTTACCGAACGAGCATTGAAATCCTCGTTTTACCAGTTCCGTCACTTCAGTATCAATTCTTGCCTTTAGATCGCGGGGATAGTTCGGCATGGTTTGAGAGCGATCCAGTAGTACTTTCTCGCAGTGCTTTAGGCCCAGTTCCTCTCCCTCTTTAGTTGCGGCTGGCATGGACGGATAATCCTTAACCCAAACCCGCTTGAGATAACTCGCTTCAATTCGAGCGCCATCATCTACAGGAAAAATATGTATCTCAAGATTCGCCATTGGATTTTCTCCTCCAGGAACATACTACACTCGAACTTCGACTGGCTAGGCTTTCGATCCTTGCGATTTTGTCCAGCGCAAAGATGGGCCAACCACTTCGCTGGCTCGTACTCATCTCACCGTGAACCTACTGAAACGATTTCAAACTTCGATTCTTTACCATTGGCGCCTGTTATGTACAGAAATCCGCCATCAGAGCGTACACGAATCTCTGCTCCAGGAGGAAGCTTTTCAAGAGGGCTCTGCTTGCCTGCATAAAATATCCAGGTTACGGGCATATAGGCTAGCGCGCCATATACAGGAGCAACTTGGTAACGATAATTTCCAAGTGTGATCGAGAATACTTTCTTGCTCGAATCGGAACATTCTGTAGAGCCATACGCGGTCATGGAGCTGTTTTGGTAGGGGTCTATCGTTGCATTTGCTGTCGTGCTGCAGTGCGTTCCAGAAGAGACAGTTTGCCAACCATCAAAAACCGCATCCTGATATGGAGATGGACCAAGGGTCAGTAATCGCTGTGTCGCCTCAAGCGCGACCTTTGCATTCGCATCGCCTTGGTCGGCGGCTTTGCGGAACCATGTCACCGCTTGATGCAGATCTTTGGGTACACCATAGCCTTTGGAATAGAGCCAACCCATCGATTCCTGGGCGAAAGAATCTCCTCTCTCAGCCGATTTCCGAAGCCATGAAGCGGCTTGTTCGTAGTCCTGCGTCACACCATCTCCGCCTAAATACGCAAGCCCCAGGTGCATCATGGACTGGCAGTAACCGGCAGACTTGTCAGGCGTCGCATCACAGGAGTTGGCTGCCTTCAAATACCACTTCGCGGATTCAGTATGATCCTTTGGAACACCCTTTCCTATGTAATAGAGATGTGCCAGAAAATCCTCCGCGAATGGATTGGCTTGCGTGGCAGCTTTCATTTCCCATGCTGCGGTTTCAAAAGAGTCCTGCGGTACACCGTGGCCGTCTTCGTAGAGCAATGCTAGGTTATGTTGCGCGTTAGCGTATCCCTGCTCTGCCGCCTTGCGATACCAAACCGCAGCTTGCGCGTAGTCCTGCGGCAAGCCACGGCCATCCTCGTAAAGCAAGGCAAGATTGTATTGTGCGTTCGCGTCGCCTTGGTCCGCCGACTTACGATACCATGACGCAGCCAGCGCATAGTTCTGCGGCGCACCTTGGCCGTTGGCGTAAAGTACGCCGAGATTGAACTGCGCATCGGCATAGCCCTGGTCAGCCGCAATACGAAACCAAGCCAATGCCTGTGCGTAGTCAGCTAATACTCCTCGACCGTCGCGGTAAAGAACTCCTAGATTGTATTGTGCATGTGCAAGGCCTTGCTCTGCTGCTTTGCGAAACCAAGTTGCTGCTTGCGCATAGTCACGTGTCAGGCCTTGGCCTTTGTCATAAAGCACCCCAATGTTAAGTTGTGCTACTGCATTGCCCTGCTCTGCCGCCTTTCGATACCAGGCCGCTGCTTGCGCGTAGTCCTGCGGAACGCCTTGGCCGTTGCTGTAGAACAAGCCGAGGTCATATTCTGCACTGGCATTACCCTGATCGGCCGCCTTGCGAAACCAAAGAGCGGCTTGCGCGTAGTCCCGAGGCACGCCATCGCCTTCTGCGTATGCAAATCCAACAGAAGTTTGCGAGGCCGAATCACCAGCATTTGCCTTGGCCAGTAGTTTCGGATCAATGCCTGATGATGGCGCTTGGGCCTCGGATTGTATTGGGAGAGTGGTTAGAGCAGACGCGACAAGTACGACCACGATAGTTGCAATGACAAATTTGCGAGCAAGGTACTTCCGGCTTTTTTCCATAATGCCTCTCGGAGTCGCCGTTTAGTTAGGATTTTCAGTGCAGATTAGTCCGATTTTACTCCGGTTTCTTGTGTGGAGGCACGATTTCCAGAATGGTTGGAGGTCCTCCTAGCCGAACGGTGTGCTCACGACCACAATACTTGCATAGGCCGAGCGAATAATCATCTCCGGCCGATGCGCTACCCGAGGCAGGTAGTTCATAACGGATCACAGCTCCGCATTCACAAGAGTGATCGTTCCGATATGTCTGATGACTAATCATGTGGCATACACCTCCCACACGGGAGAATATCACAGATTCACCGTTTCTTCCCCTTTTGGACGAGAATATTTTCATCCCCAATTAGTTCAGTTAGTTGCGCATAATTACCGTCCTTCGGCGCACAATCAAAGCATGAACAAGGTCCAGAGACGGGCACTTTCTATTCCCTGTTCCGCAGTCCCATTTTTCCGGCCTTATTCTCCTTTTATTCCCCTAAAAAGCCGGGTACCCCCCACCCCCCTCCAATATTTATTTTCGGCCTGTTTCCTTGCAGATAATTTGAAACATTGCGGGAATCGGGCATTTTTTGAACAACATACACTGAGTGCCGTATCAACATATAAGATTTCCACAATGAGCAGGGATTTCCTCTTGCAGATTATTTTAACTGTTTTGAAATAAATACCGCTCGAAAAGCGCCGGATTCCGCTTCTAGCGTTTTCCATTAGAACTGCGTCAGACTTAGCACGTTGCCGTCTGGATCATGAAACCAGGCGATGCGCGCGCCGCTGGGCGAGGTCCAGATGCCGAGCGGGTCGCCATCATTGAGCCCCGGATAGCGTAGGAATTCAACGCCGGCCGACTGGAGCCGCTTGACGGTGGCTTCGATGGATTTTACTTCCCATCCCAACACCGTGAAAGGCGCTGGAGTGTGCTTGCCCACTGGAGTCACGCGCAGCATGGTTCCGTTGGCGTCGAAGACCAGAGCAAACGGCTTCTGGTCCTCCACCAGACGCAGTCCAAGCACTCCTTCATAGAACGCCCTTGCCTTTACCGGATCGGTTACGGGAGCAAAAGCCACCAGCTTGCTCGTGCCCAAAATCGATTTCTGTGTCATCCTGCACCTCCTAGGGGAATTTCTGCCAGTCCAGCTATTTTGCACTCTCGCTCGTCATTAAATCCACGAACATCTTCTGAAAGCGCGCGAGGTCGAGGTCTGTCTGCGCGTGGACCAAGCGCACGCCTGTCGCGGGCTTCATCTTCTCGCTCCAGGTGAGGGTGTCGCCGTAGCTCGGTCCGTGGCTCAGGTCCACATCCATGTAGAGAAGTTTTTCGCGGGTGATGATGGAGGGATCGAGCCAAGCGCAGGCGGTCAGCTCGTCCCACAGGTAGTAGCGGCGCTGGCTCCAGGCAGCGATGTAGCGCGCGGCGGGCGTGCTGGACTTGGCGATCTCGTCGAGCATCTGCTGGGTGAAGGGCGCCTTGATGGAGACATCAACGGTGGTTGCGTCGATGCGGGGCCAATCGGCGCGCAGGACGATGTGCGCGGCCTCGGGATCAAACCACAAATTGAACTCATGGCGCGGGTCGTTGGCGAACTCCGGATCGTCGCTGCGCGGGGTGAGGCTGCCGCCCATCAGCACAATGCCTCGGGTGAGCGCGGCGAATTCGGGGTCGATGGCGATGGCCAGAGCGATGTTGGTCAACGGGCCGGCAGCGTAGATGGTGACCTGATGCGGATGGGCGTGCACCTGGCGAATGAGGAAGTGAGCGGCGTCCTCGTCGATGGCCTTGATGGCGGGCTGTCCCTCGGGCATGGGCGGAATCTCATACGGCCCGTGCGCGTTGGATTTTACCGGCGGTCCGGGAACGCCGGGCATCTGCTCCGTGGAGAGGCTTTGGCCCCAGGCGCCGAGCCACTCGACCTTGCCGTCGAGCGCGGCGGAGAGGCGGGTTTCTTCCTGCGTGCGGACCAGCGGGAAGACTGCGCCGCGGGCCACGGGAATGTTGGCGTGGCCGGTCAGCTCCAGCATGCGCAGGGTGTGCAGCGTCTCCTCGTCGCGCCATGCGTCACCGGTGACCATGGTGATGCCCAGCACCTCGACCTGGGGAGCCTGGAGCAGCGCCAGCATGGCCATCTGGTCGGAGCCGCCGGGGCCGCCGCCGTCCTGATCGATGAGCACCAGGCGTTTTTGCGCCAGACAGAGAGTGGCAGAAATGGCCAACAGAAGCAGAAGAAATTTGGTTCTCATGATGCAAATAGTGTGTCACATCCGCCAGAGCAGCACCAAGCCGGGCAGCATGGTTTTCGTTCGTTACAGGCCGCCAGGAGCCCATCAATCCTCCATCGAAAATTGATTGCCACTATCGATGATGGAAGCTATGATTCATGCAATCCGCCTTTGCGGACAAAGGAGATTTCCCCCATGGCTCCACATGACTTAGTAACCCCGAGAGTGAAGAAGACCGGCCTGGTGAACGCGACCAGCGATATTGTCCAGAGCTTGCAGGACTTTGAGCTTCCCGACCTGCAGCAATTCACGCGCGAGGGCGTGTACTCAAACACGGCCAGCAAGGACTTTCATCTCTTCTACGTTGGCCGCGACAATGTGCACGAGATTCTGAAGTTTGTGCTGTCGCGTGTCCGGGTTTCCCTGTATCTGAATATGTTCGGCTACGACGACGATGAGTTGAATGCCATCCTGATGGCCAAGGTAATGGACCCGACCGTGACCATGCTGATCACCCTGGATCAGAGCCAGGCCGGCGGAGTTCACGAGAAGGCGCTGATTGCAGCAGACCAAAAAAGCAACCTCGCGGCCTTCAACACACATTTCGTCATTGGCCAGTCGCTGACCGGCCAGATCAGCCATACAAAAGGCTTTGTGGCCGATGGCAAGGTGGGAGCGGAAGGCTCGACGAACTGGTCGGCCTCCGGCGAAGGAATCTTTGTGAACGGAACCTGGAATGTCACCGGCCCGAAGGCGCCCGCGGGTCCGGTCAATCCGGGCCAGGGATACGTGGCGCAAAACAACACTCAGTCCATCTTCACCGATCAGGATACGATCAACCGGTTCCAGACTGAATTGATTGCCGAACACCTGATTGCCACAAAAGCGGCTCAGAAACCGGCGGCGCCGCCGCCACCTGCACCAAAGCCGGCGCCTCCTGCACCAAAGCCGACGCCTCCTGCACCAAAAAAGAAGTAAGCCAGGTGTCGAGCGCTTTAGATCTCGATTCTTAGAACGGGGAGTTCACAACGCACTCTGCACTAGAGCTAAACCAGAGTAAACGTGCTCTTTTGAGAGTGTACAGAGTGGCTTTTTTAAGGAAAAAGCCACTTGGCAGCGTTGCTTTCGGAATACAGCTACTCTGGTTTAGCTCAACGCCGGAACCGTCCGCGATCCCCTGAGCTTCGTCCGCGATCGCCGAAGCCGTGCGGCTTAACGGGCGGAGCAACGGGCAGATGGGTTTTGCCCGCCGGATAGACGGCGAGGAATCGCTCCATGCCTTCGCCGGAGCTGGCCGTCTCCACGCCTTCGATGCCGCGGAAGGCCATGTGCAGCAGGCGGCGCTCGCGGCTGTTCATATGCGGAAAGGCGTAGGGAACGCCGGAGCGAAGCACCTTTTCCGCTGTCGTTTCTGCCGTAAGGCGCAACTCCGCCGCGCGCAGCGCCTTGAAGTTGGCGGCGTCGAAGCTGACCAGGTCGCCCTCGCGCTGGTCAAGACGGAGAATCTGCGCGGCAATAGTCTCCAAAGCCAGCAGCAGCTCGCCGTTATGCTGGGTGAGCAGCAGCACGTCGGGCCCAGCCAGCTCCACGCAGAGGGCGGGAGACAGGCTTTCGCCGTCCTGCGCGCCCCCGCTGCCGGCACTGATGCGGTACTTGAGGCGTAAACCACCGAGCTTGTTGAGGGTGGCGAGGAATCCGGCAATCTTCTGGGCAGCTTGCTGCAGGTCGGCGATAGGCATAACAAACCAGTATCGCAGAGCCGGGCCGGGGATGGAAAACGAGGACAGGCTGGCTGATCGCAGGAATACCAGCGGTGGCTATCAGCCCTCCCGCACCTTGGGTGCCAGGTACTCGGGGCCAACCGGGTCGGTGATGGACTCCTCGACGATGCGGTCGATCTCGGCCATGGCGCTGGCATCGAGCTTCCAGCCCATTACGCCGCTGACGGCGTCTAGCTGGCCTGGCCGCTTGGCTCCCCACAGAGCGACGCTGACGCCGGGCTGGTCGAGAACCCAGCGGACGGCCAACTCCAGAACGGATTTTCCGTAGCGCTCTTTTGCCAGGGCGGCCAGCCGCTCGACGGCGGTGATGTATTGCGAGAAGCGCGGCTCGCGGAACTTGGGATCGACGCGGCGAATATCGCCCGAGTCGAAGCTCGCGCCGCGCGTGACACGGCCGCCGAGCATGCTGCGACAGAGCGTGCTCCAGGTGAGGATAGCGACGCCGTTCGCCGAGCACCATGACAAAAGATTTTCGCCGTGCGCGGAGCACTCGCCGTGCGCGGAGCACTCGATGCCGCGCTCGAAGATGTTATAGGGCGGCTGGTTGGAAGCGAGCGGGGCGACGGAACGGAACTCCTCCATCTGCGCCACGCTGAAGTTGCTCACCCCCAGCGCGCGCACCGCGCCCTGGCGCTGAAACTCGGCGAGCTGTGCGGCGGTTTCGGCGATGGGCGTGCGCGTATCCGGCCAATGCACCTGGTAGAGGTCGATGTACCCCGTGCCCAGGCGGCGCAGGCTGGCTTCCAACTCTGCTCGTAGCCGCGGCGCGGTCGAGTTGGCGAAGACGCCGCGCTCGCTCCATTCCAACCCGAACTTGGTGGCGATGTAGAAATCTTCGCGGCGGCCGTGAGCGCGAATGGCGCGGCCGACGATCTCCTCCGCGCGGCCATGGCCATAGATGGGCGCGGTGTCGATGAGGTTGATGCCGCGCTCGAGTGCGCCAAGGCAGGTGGCGACGGCCACCTCGTCGGGTACTGCGCCCCACTCCAGGCCGCCAATGGCCCAGGTGCCCAGCCCGATGCGGGAAACCGTAACGCCGGCAATGGTGGTTGTCTCCATGGACAACATCTTACAGGGAGCAGAGATCAGGCTCTCATTTGGAGACCCGGGATTCGACGAACCCTATGGCGCGCAAGCGCCGCCCGCCTGGACGGCCAGTTCTTGCAGATTATTTCCGGAATCCTGCTACTCTGAAATCGGGTTGGCTCTCTCGGATGGGCCGGTTCAAAATGAGGCAAAAAGTATACCCTCCCCCCCGGGGTCCGATTCACCGTTTCTTCGCCTCATTGGGCACGGCATTTTTCTTTTTTGGTGTGTTTCGATCATCAGGATGCGCAGATTTACTCAATTTGTACTGATTCTTGCGTACTTTGCCGCCGCGCTGCCGTCCCATGCGCAGGGCGGGCCGCCTTTTATTACCGACGACCCCGGTACGCCCGGCAATCGGCACTGGGAGATCAACCTGGGTTGGATCGCAAACCATAACCCCGGCCTGGCTTATTACCAGTTGCCCGACTTCGACATCAACTACGGCTGGGGCGACCGGCTTCAGCTCAAGTACGAGCTGCCCATCGCCGCGGCCACCGATGAAAACAACACGACGAGAGCCGGCCTGGGCGAATCGCTCATCGGCGTCAAGTGGCGTTACTTTGAACACCATCGCGCCGGTGAGCCAAAGACGGATGAAAATAAGAACTTTACACTGGGCACCTATCCGCAGGTCTCCATCAACAACCCCACCAGCGCTGTGCGGCGCGGGATTGTGGAACCGGGGCCGCAGTACTACCTGCCGGCGGAGTTCACCGCCAAATGGGGGCCGATTGATTTCAACGGCGAGGTGGGCCGCTGGATCGGCAACCGCAACGTGCCCAGCCGCTGGGGGCGCGGGCTGATTGCCGGGCACGAATTCAGTGAGCGGCTGGAGCTGTACGGCGAGATTTACGACTTGCAGGACGTGAACCGCATCGGCACCGCGCCCAAGCAGCGCGAGCTGACGCTGGATGTGGGCGGACGGCAGACTCTGGACCGCAAAGGCCATCTTCGATTGCTGTTCATGGGCGGAAGGGCGATTCAGGCGGTGACCCGGCAGAACAGCGAACCGAACTGGATTGCCTATGTGGGCGTTCAGATTTTGCTGGGGCCGAAGCAAGCTGACGTGCAGGACAAGAAATAAGATGCGCTGACGCAGTTTGCAAAATGCCCCCACTCGCCGCACCCCGCCCTGGTGGTGTATCTTCCAATTCGTATGGAACACACGATGAGCAACGTCCCCCATCCCGCTCCCGAGGCCGAAGAGATTTACCGGCGCTGGATTCAGTTTCTTGACGAGGAGTTCACCCGCCACCATGCCCCGGAGTTGCGCGCGGAGATTGTGCGCGACCAGTTAACCCAGCTCTACCTGGGCCGCCCGCACGGCGGCAAGCTGAACCTGACGCTCACCAGCGAGTTGCCCGGCAACGTGCTCTCACTCTCGCTGGACCCGGACAATGTGACCCTGGAGGCGGAGCACTTTGCCGACGCCGACCCGGAGCTCTTTGCCCAGCGCAAGCCGTTGCTGTGGTTCTGGCAGATGTTCGACCGCTCGCCCATCGGGACCAATCACTGGCTGGGGGTGCGTTTTCGCGCGATGCTGGGCCGCCACCTCTTTGCCCGCATCGGCTCGGGGGTCAAGATCTTCCACGGCGTGGAGCTGACCTTCGGCTACAACCTGGCAATTGAGGAGGGCGCGGTCATCCGCCATCACGCACTGTTGAACGACCGCGGCGGCATCACCATCGGCAAAGGCGCGGTAATCGGCTCCTTTGCCCGCATCTATTCGCACAGCCACTCCGCCCACGACTACGGCGCGGTCACGCTCCAGCCCACGGTGATCGGCCCCGCGGCGCGGATTGCCAGCCACGCCATCGTGCTGTCCGGGCAGCATGTTGCCGCCGGAGAACTGGTGGGCAGCTTCCCGGCAGAGCGGGAGTGACGAAAGGCGGGGAATAGTCCTTCCCGCGAGCAAAGATTGTTTTCGACCCGAGGCGTGAATCTCCACGCCCCTCCATGCTAACCTGAGATTTCCAGTCCGTGGAGTGTCAATTTGCAATCCAGCGCCATCGTAATCGCCGTCTTCGAGTTCATTTTGATTCTGTTTTCGCTCAGCGTGCATGAGTCCGCGCATGCCTGGACCGCCTCGCGGCTGGGCGACCAGACAGCCCGCATGCTGGGGCGTGTCTCGCTCAACCCCATGGACCACGTGGACCCCATCGGCACCCTGCTCATCCCCGCGCTGGCGATCTTTGGACCCTTCATCGGATTGGGATTTCTCAGCGGTTATATCATCGGATGGGCCAAGCCAGTGCCGATCATCAGCCGCAACTTCCGCAACTTCAAGCGCGACGATATGCTGGTCAGCCTGGCCGGCCCGGCCTCCAACCTGCTACTGGCTATTTTGGCCTTTATCGGTCTGGCGATCTTAGAGGCCACAATCCCTGACGGACGCAATGTTGTTCCGGCAACCTTGCTGGCCGCGATATTTCGGAGCGGGGATGTGGTGACGAGCCCGTTGGTGCTTCTCTGCGCAACCGCGCTTGTGGTCAATCTCTGCCTTTGCATCTTCAACCTGATTCCCATCCCACCGCTCGACGGCAGCCACATTCTCAGGAACGTGTTGCCGTATGGCGCGGTACGGGTCTTTGACAGCATCACCGGGCCGCTCAGCTACGTGTTGCTCATCTTCGTGGGCGGGGCGGTGATGCGCATGCTGCTCACTCCTGTGCTGGCTATGGTGTTTTGGGGCCTGATCCATCTATGAGCGCATCGGTCTCCGGATTCCCCGGCCGCTGCAAAGGACCGCTACAATAGAAGGAGCCGTTTTTTTCGAATGACGGCGACATTCTCCTGGCATCATTCCGGAATCGATAAGCAAAATGGCTGAATCCGCACCCACATCTCTTCCGCTCGCCTCGAATCATCCGCAGGCTTCGAGCGCCGCTGGCGCAGTTGGCCCCACCGCAGGTGGCCGTCTTCGCGTACTGAGCGGCATGCGCCCCACCGGCAAGCTGCACCTGGGCAACTACATGGGCGCGCTGGCCAACTGGGTCAAGCTGCAAGATAAGTACGAGTGCTACTTCTTCATCGCTGACTGGCACGCGCTGACAACCGACTACGCGGATACGTCGAACATCGCGGCAAACACGCTGGATGTGGCGCTGGACTTTCTGGCCGCCGGCCTCGATCCGGCCAAGAGCGTGATTTTTCTGCAGAGCAAGGTCTTGCAGCACGCCGAGCTGAACCTGCTGCTGGGCATGATTACGCCGGTCGGCTGGCTGGAGCGCGTGCCCAGCTATAAGGACCAGCAGAAGAATCTGGCCAACAAGGACCTGTCGAACTTCGGGTTTCTGGGCTATCCGGTACTGATGGCCTCCGACATCCTGATTTACCAGCCGCAGTTCGTGCCCGTGGGCAACGACCAAACCGCGCATGTGGAGCTGACGCGCGAGGTGGCGCGGCGCTTCAACCAGTTCTACAAGCTGGACGGAAAAGAAGTTTTGCCCGAGCCGCAGGTTCTGCTGACGCCCTCGCCGCAACTGCCGGGGACGGACGGCCGCAAGATGTCCAAGAGCTACGGAAACACCATCCTCCTTACCGACCCGGAGGATGTGGTGCGCCAGAAGCTGAAGACCATGGTGACCGATCCGGCGCGCGTTCGCCGTACCGATGCGGGCGACCCAGACAAGTGCCCGGTGGGTGACCTGCACAAGGTCTTCTCCACGTCAGAGACCATGGCCAAAGTGCAGGAGGGCTGCCGCTCGGCGGGAATCGGCTGCATCGAGTGCAAGGGCTGGGTGGCCGACAATCTGGTTAAGGTTTTGCAGCCCATTCAGGAGCGCCGCGCTGGCTTTAGCGAGGCGCAGGTCAAAAAGATTCTCGCAGATGGTTCCTGCCGTGCCCGCGCCCGCGCCGAAGAAACGATGCGGCAGGTTCGCTCGGCCATGCGGATGACCCTGAGTAGCGAGAACGGCAAGTAAATGGCAGAAAAGACAATTTCGTGGTGGCGAAAGGCGCTTGAGTTTGCATTGGGCGGCCTTCGCTCCAGATTTGGATTTTTCCAGCGGCCCGCAACGTCCGAGCCTGTCACAGAACTGATGATTTCAAGCACCTTCAAAGAAAATCCGGAAGAAGAAAGAACCTTGGTCGTGCCGTCCCCGAAAGTTGCAGTCGCTTCGACGCATTCCGCAGAGCCGGCCCCTGCCGCCGAACAGGTACAGGCTGCGGGAAAAGGCAGGACCGCGAGCAAAAGGGCCGAAAAGCCTGCCCCAAGCGCTCAAGAGAATGCGGAAGTCGAAGCCGTTCCAGAGCCGTTGGAGGCTGCTGCATCTGCTCAGCAAGCCGAGCCAGTGGCCGAGGCAGAAGCCGCTGACACACCTGAAGCCGTAGCAGAGGCCTTCTCAGAGCCGGTCAAAGAACCGGAACCCGTGATTGCAACTGAGCCGATGCTTGCCGATAAGACGGCCGCCGCTCCCGAAGTTGAGCAAGCCGCCCCGATTGCCGCGCCGCCGCTGCAAGCCGCGCCTGAGTCCGCTCCCACACCCATCGCCAGCACGGTCCCAGCAGCCGAACCTGCGCCCAGGCGGCCGCTCAAGCCGCAGCCCAGCGCGGAAGAAAAGGAAGCCGCCCGGCTGGCGGCGCGGCAGAAAAAGCTGGACGAGGGTTCAGAGGAGTCTCCTTTTTCGGTCATCGTGGGCCAGGTTTATGACGGCCCCATGGACCTGCTGCTGGACCTGATTCGCAAGCAGGACATCGACATCTACGACATCCCCATCGCCATCATCACCAGCCAGTTTCTGGCTTATGTCAACCAGCTCCGGGCCAGCGACGTGGATGTGGCGGGCGATTTTATCTACACCGCATCACTGCTGATCCACATCAAAAGCAAGATGCTGCTGCCGCACACGGAGACTGGCCCGGAGCAGGCAACCGAGGATCCGCGGCGCGAGCTGGTGGAGCGGCTTCTGGAACACGAGCGCTTCAAGAACGCTGCCCAGATGCTACTGGAGAAGCAGATGCTGGAAGCCGCCTCCTGGTCCAATCCCGGCGCGCGCGAGTTCAAGGACGATGAGAGCGCCGAGCCGGAGATTGCCGCCGACACCGTGGACCTGGTGCGCATCTTCCGTGACATTTTGGAGCGCGCCCGCAATCGCCCGGTGATCGACGTGGAGGAGGATTCTGTCACCGTGGGCCAGATGATCCAGTTCCTCGCCCGCCGCCTGACCCTGGAAGACAAGCCCATCGCCCTGCGCCGCCTGTTGAGCCACACGCACAGCGAACGGGCGCTGATCGCCATGTTCCTGGCGCTGCTGGAAATGGTCCGCCTGCAGGCCATACTGCTCCGCCAGGACCGCCAGTTCAGCGAGATCTTCATCAAGAAGCACAGCAACTTCGAGACAGTAATGAACGAAGGGCTGGGCAACGCGCGGGATGACTGGCGGTAGAATCGAGTCCTGATCGTTGATGAATGGGCGCTTTTGCTACTTTATTGGATCGCGGGTATGCACCAGCCGATATGTGTGGTTAAGACGAGGGATTCAATAGAAGAGTAGGTAAAACCAGACACGGATCGCAACAGCCCCATTTGACTGGAACTCCAAGAAAAGGCGAAGGATGACCCCGAACTCGCGAAACAGTTAGTAGTCGCGAAACGCGTGATGGAACGGTACAGCGATACCCTGCAGAAGTTGGCTGATTCTTAACGCGGCCGACACACTTTTAACCGTCCTTTAACATTTCCCATATCCTGGCTCGTTCCCAGCCGGTATAAAATGGTTTTAGTTAGCCCGCTTCCCTGCTGGCTTCGCAAACAACTGTGCGAAATATGCGGTTGTTGGGGTTATATGGACGCCAATCTATCCGGCTCTGCACTCTCCCGCCTCCGGCCATCCCCTTCGTATTTGCTCTGTCATGTTGTTGCTTACACTCGACTTTGGAGGCCCCGGCGTCTCCGGAATTTCTCCGGCCGCATGGGTGACATCTGATGGCCGAACCGGCAGCCGCCGTGGAAATTCAACCAACAAAAGGATCGCGGCTTGACAGCCACATGACCAGGCGCCCCGGCGCCAAGAGCCTCACGCTGTTTTTGGCAGTGGTGGCCGGCGGCCTGTGCTTCATCGCATTCCATGTAGCCAGGGACATGAAAGCAGTCACCGTCACCAGCATCTGGCCGTATATGCTGCTGGCCCTGGCGTTGCTGATTGCCCTGAGCTTCGAATTCGCAAACGGCTTTCTGGACACGGCCAATGCCGTGGCTATGGTCATCTACACCCATTCGCTGGAACCCACCACCGCGGTGGTCTTTTCGGGATTCTGCAATCTGGCCGGCGTGCTGGCCTCCTCGGGCGCGGTGGCCTTCGCCATCATCACGTTGCTGCCGGTTGACCTGATTCTTCAGGTCAGCTCGGGTTCCGGCTACGCCATGGTCTTTGCGCTGCTGATTGCGGCCATTCTCTGGAACATGGGCACGTGGTGGCTTGGATTGCCGGCCTCCAGCTCGCACACCATGGTGGGCTCGATTATCGGCGTGGGCATTGCCAACCAACTGTTCAATCCCCACGTCGGCGCCTCCGGCGTGGATTGGGAGCAGGCCATCAAGATACTGAAAGTGCTGCTTATCTCGCCATTTCTGGGCTTTGCGCTGGGCGGCCTGGTGATGGTGGTGTCGAAGCGGCTGCTCAAATACCCCTCGCTCTTCGAAGCGCCCAAAGACAAGCAGCCTCCGCCGTGGCCCATTCGCGCCTTGATGGTGATCACCTGCACGGGCGTCAGCTTCTTCCATGGCTCCAACGACGGGCAAAAAGGGATGGGCCTGATCATGCTGATTCTCATCGGCACGGTGCCCACCGCTTACGCCCTCAATCACACCGTTACCGCCAACGATATTCAGCAGTTCATCGCCGCTTCTGAGCAAGCCGGGCATATTCTTGAACGCTATGTGAGTCCGATTAGCGCCTCGGGCCGGGATGCCCGCGCCGAGGTCACCAACTACATCCGCACCCAGAAGCTGCAACCGGAGACGATTCTGGCGCTTCGTGAATTGGTCGGGGATGTGCAGCGCAAAGCCGGGCAGTTCAAGACCTTCAGGTCTATCCCGGCGCAGGAACAGACAATCGTCCGCGACGATATGTATGTGGCCGGCGAGGCGCTGCGGCTGATGGAAAAGAACCAAAATCCAGCCTTTACCGCTGAGGAGAACGCGGGGCTCAGAAACTACAGGAGCAGGCTGGACAAGTCCACCAAGTTCATCCCCAACTGGGTCAAAGTAGCCGTGGCCCTGGCCCTCGGACTGGGGACTATGGTGGGCTGGAAGCGCGTGGTCATCACGGTGGGCGAGAAGATTGGCAAGGAACACCTGAACTATGCGCAGGGCGCCAGCGCGGGACTTGTTACGATGTGCACCATTTTCGCCGCCAACACCTTCGGCCTACCGGTTTCAACCACGCACATTCTCAGTTCGGGCGTGGCGGGCACCATGGCGGCCCAAGGCAGCGGCCTGCGCATGTCAACGATCCGCAACATCGCGGCGGTCTGGGTCTTCACACTGCCCTCCGCGGCTCTGCTCTCCGGCCTGCTTTACTGGCTTTTCCGCTCGATTTCCTGAGCGTGCTGCCCGCCTACTTCTTCTTCAACTTCATCAGCTCGACGGCCTTTTGCGCGATATGCTCGGCGCTGACCTCCAGTTCCTTAACCATCTCCCAGGGCGAGCCGGAGTCGCCGAAGCGATCCTTTACGCCAATGGCTGCGGTGATCAGGGGCTTGCCGTAAAGTTGCTTGCTTTCCGTGAGCAGGCCGCTGATGCGCCACGCCAGTGCGCCAATCTGGTGTTCTTCAGCGGTAATCACCACGCCGGTGTCCTGCGCGGCGCGAATCACGGCTTCGGCGTCGATAGGCTTGAGCGTGTGCAGGTTGAGAACGCGCGTCTCGTAGCCGAAGTCCTGTTTCAGGATGCGGGCCGCGCGCATCGCCTCGGGAACCATGGGTCCGCAGGCGATGATGCTCAGGTCCTCCGACTCGCTCTTGTAGCCGGAGGCCAGCCGGGTCTCGAAGGCTTCAACAAAATTCGCCGCCTCACCGCGCAGGCGAATCACGTTGGCCTTGCCAAAGACAAAGGGCGTCTTTTCGTCGGTAACAATGGGCGTGGCCTCGCGGGCAAAGCGAATGTACTTTGGCCCCACGTGCCGGAGCAGCAGGTAATCGGTGGCCTTGCGGGTCTCCTCGATATCGCAGGGCACGACGACGGACATATTGGGCAGGCCCTGCATGGCGAATAAATCTTCTAGCGCCTGATGGGTAGCGCCGTCTGGTCCGACCGAGACGCCGCCGTGCGCTCCGGCGATCAGCACGTTGAAGTTTCCATAGCAGATGGAAACGCGAATCTGATCCAGGTTGCGCGCCGACATGAAGGTGGCGTAACTGCCCAGCACCGGCAGCTTGCCTTCCTTGGCAAAGCCGGCAGCCGCCGATGTAGCCGATTGCTCGGCGATGCCCATGCTGAACCAGCGATTCTTACGCTCGGGATTGGCGGTGTAGAAATCGCTGATGGTGATGGAGCCGGAGATGTCCAGCCCCAGGCAGACGATGCGCTCGTCGCCGCCGTTGTTCGCCAGGGACTTGCCGAAGCCTTTGCGGGTAGGCTCCATTTTGACTTTCATGTTATCGCCGCAGTTCCACCAGAAGTCGCGGGAGAACTTCGGCATCTTGGCTTCCAGCTCGCGGTCCATCTCCGCCTGGTAATTGTTCGCATGATCGAGCAGTTTCTGGACGGGAATGCGCTCCGTCAGGCCCAACTCCTTCAGAGCCGCGTCTAACTCCTCGCGATTCGGCGGCTTGCCGTGCCATCCGGCAACATTCTCCATGAAGCTGACGCCCTTGCCCTTGATGGTGTCGGCCAGGATGACCACCGGCTTGCCAACGATTGTTTTGGCCTTCTCGAAGGTTTCGACCAGTTGCTTCATATCGTGGCCGTCAACGCGCAGCACCTCCCAGCCAAAGCTCGCGTACTTGGTATCCAGCGGCTCAACCTGCATCACATCCTTGACCCAGCCGTCAATCTGCAGGCGATTGTCGTCGATGACGGCGATGATGTTGTCCAGTTTGTAGTGGGCGGCCTCCATGGCGGCTTCCCAGACCTGGCCCTCCTGCTGTTCGCCGTCTCCCATCAGGCAGAAGATTTTGTGTTTCTTGCCATCCAGCCTGGCGGCCAGCGCCATGCCGACGGAAATGCTGAGGCCCTGCCCCAGCGAACCCGAGGAGACCTCGACGCCGGGCAGCTTCAACCAATGCGGATGGCCCTGGAAGCGCGAGTGAAGCTTGCGCAAGGTCACCACGTCGTTGATGTCGCAGAAGCCCGCGAAGCCCAGGCCTACATACAAAGCCGGAGCTTTGTGACCGGCGGACCAGATGATGCGGTCGCGGTCAGCCCAGTTGGGATTCTTGGGATCGTGCTGGGCAACATGCAGGTACAGCGCGGCAACGATGTCCATGATGGAGAGCGTTCCGCCGGAGTGGCCCGAGCCTGCCGCGCACAGCTCGACAAGATTGTAGCCGCGCATCAGGTTGGCGGCTTCTTTCAGTTGTTCAATCGAATAACCCCGGATTACTTTTCCGGTGGCGGAATCTGTGAGGGCCATGGTCTTCTCCTTTGTAATGCAATCCACACGCAAACTGCTTCGCGCGTCACAATAATATCTTGAAAGGACACGAATTCAGTCGTTCCGCAACTAATTCAATTTCAACGATGACCTTAGCCACGCCCCGCAACCTATAAGACCGTCAGCCGTCTTTGGAAACAGGACGGAATTTGACGAATAGCAGGTGCACCGAGACCTGGGCTAGAATGACTCCCAGAATCGCCCCAGCAAATGCGAAGATAAGTACCATAGGCCATGTTGCATCGCGCGGGGGCGGCAATCGTCTGGTTACATCTGCAACAACCCACCTCGCGCAAATAGCCCCACCAGCCAACCCACCCGCGCAAATGCCGACTCCGGTCCAGACAATGAACCCGAAGAATCTGAACAATACGACGACACCGTTCTTCATGTCCCGTCTTCCTCGTCTAGAGGTTTTGCTTTGTCCACTTATCGAGGCGTTCGAGCGCCTGTTTCAGGTTCTCCATCGAGTTGGCGACGCTGAAGCGCAGATAGCCTTCGCCGAACTCGCCGAAGGCGGTGCCCGAGAGCGCCGCCACGCCGGCTTGATCGAGCAGCGCGTCAGCCAGAGGCTTGGACTTCCATCCAGTCTTGGTGATGTTGGGGAAGACGTAGAACGCACCCTTGGGCTGGCGGCAACTGAAGCCCTTGATCTTGTTCAGCCCGGCTACGAAGAATTCGCTGCGCTTCTTGAACTCCGCGCACATACGCGTGACGGCGCTCTGATCTCCGCGCAGCGCCTCGATGCCCGCAATCTGCGTAAAGCTGGCGGTGCAGGAGTTGGAGTTGGTCATCAGGCGGGTCATGTGCGTGGCCAGATCGGGACGCATGACGCCGTAGCCCATGCGCCAGCCGGTCATGGCGTAGGTCTTGGAGAAGCCGTCGAGGATGATGGTGCGCTCCTTCATGCCCGGGATTGTTGCAATTGAAAAATGCTCGCCTTCAAAGAGCAGGCGGCTGTAAATTTCATCCGAAAGCACCAGAATATTGCGGTCGCCGATGATTTTGGCCACCTGCTCGACATCCTGGCGCGACATGACGCCGCCTGTGGGGTTTTGCGGAGAGTTGATGATGATGAGCTTGGTGCGGTCGGTGATCAGCCCGGGCAGATCGTTGACATCCAGCGTGAAATCGCGCTCCTCGCGAAGCTGGATGGGAACGGCCTTGCCGCCCATGTAGTTGATCATCGATTCGTAGATGGGGAATCCGGGATTGGGGTAGATGACCTCATCGCCTTCATCCACCAGCGCCAGGATGGCGTAGAACATGATGGGCTTGCCGCCGGGCACTACCACCACTTCCTCGGGCGCGACCGTGATGTCGCGCGTTTTGCCTATGTATTCGGCGATGGCCTGGCGCAGCTCGGGCAGGCCGGCGGAGGGTCCGTAGTGGGTCCAGCCCTTGTGCAGCGCGTCTACGGCCGCTTCCACAACATTGGAGGGCGTGTCGAAATCGGGCTCGCCAATCTCCAAGTGAATAATGCTCTTGCCCTGGCGCTCCAGCGCCTTCGCCTTGTTCAGAACTTCAAAGGCTGTTTCTGTGCCCAGCCGCGCCATGCGGCGAGCCAAACGCAATTCATATTGAATAGCTGTTGCCATAAGAATGGATGCTCCTGTGCATCGGTTTTATCGGCGAATTGTGGCGAGTGCGCAGTTCCTCTTGCGTTGATTTTGACCGAGCGTATACCAGATGGCCGAATTGACAAACGAAACCCATGCTATAGTGAAATCTACTTGAGGCTTACAACGGAAAGGAATACGATTTATAAGATACTTTTGTGTATTTTCGGAACTCTTTTAGGTCGCAAATGGCAGACACCTTAGAAATTACCAAGCTTCTCGATCCCATCGGATGGAGCATTTTGGCCGAACTCCAGGACGACGCGCGCATTCACTTTTCTGAACTGGGCCGGCGGGTCGGCCTCTCTACGCCTGCCGTCATCGAGCGGGTTCACCGCATGGAAGAGGCGGGAATCATCACCGGTTACCGTGTCGAGATCGACCGCCAAAAGGTCGGGCGGCCCGTCTGCGCCTATATTCGCGTCCGCGTCACCGGCGACTCGATTTCTCACGTCATCGCTATCGCCCGCGATATGCCCGAGGTCTACGAATGTCACCACATAGCTGGAGAAGATACATTCTTGCTCAAGGTCTGCGTGCCCTCGTCCGAGGCACTGGAAAACATCATCAAGAAGTTCATGCCCTATGTGGCAACCACCACGATGCTCGTTTTATCCTCACCAGTTACCCAGCGAAACATTGAGCCGCTCGAATAGGCCGATCCTCCTCCAGCGCGATATTCAACAAACGATGATTGCTTTCCTGTCCGTTCGCAATGATTGAGTTGGCCAAGTCAAACGCGTGCTGAAATGTACGGGTTTTTGGTACTGTTGACCCATGGCCCAAGCTGCTGCTCCGCACGCTCTTGAGAAAGTCGACCTTGAATCCCTGGCTGCCGAGGTGGTGGCGTTGGCCATGAAGGCCGGCGCTAGCGATGCCGAGGCCGTGGCCCGCGAGGGCGACGAGTTCAGCGTCAACGTGCGCATGGGCCAGGTGGAAACGCTTAAAGAGTCCGGCTCGCGCAGGCTAGGCCTGCGAGTATTTCTGGGCAAGCGGTCAGCCTCCACCTCGACCAGCGACCTGACCCCGGAGGGAATCCGCCAGTTGGTTGGTGGAGCGATGGCGCTGGCCAAAGTGACTGAAGAAGACCCCTTCAGCGGCTTGCCGGAGCGTGGCGAATTCGGTTCGCTACCCGATGACCTGTACCTCTACGACGAGGACGTGTACTCGCTTCCGGGGCCGGAGCGCATCGAGTGGGCGAGGCGCGCGGAAGCCGCGGCTCTCGGGGCCGACCCGCGCATCACCAACTCCGACGGCGGCAGCTTTGACGCGGCCACGGGAAGCAAGGCACTGGCCAACTCGCGCGGCTTTGTGGGCGGCTACCGGTCGAGCTATGCCGGAGTCTCGGCGGCGCCGCTGGCGGTGGACGTGGACGGTTCGATGCAGCGCGATGGCTGGTGGTCGAGCGCGCGGCGGTTGGCGGACCTCGAATCGCCTGAGGCCATTGGCAAAGAGGCGGCGCGGCGCACGCTTCGCCGGCTGGGCGCGCGGCGCGTTCCCACGCAGCAGGTTCCGATTATCTTTGCGCGAGAAGTTGCCGGAACGCTTCTCGGCTCGGTCTTCGATGCGGCTTCGGGCGACGCCATCTGGCGCGGGGCATCGTTTTTGGCCGGAAAGCTGGGCGAGCAGATCGCCACGCCGTATCTGACCATCATCGACGACAACACCATGTTGCTGCCTACAGGAATGGGCGGCTTCGGGACCTCTCCTTTTGATGGCGAGGGATTGCCCTCGCAGCGCACGATGGTGGTGGAGAAGGGCGTGCTGCGTAACTATTTGCTGAACACCTACACCGCGCGCAAGCTGGGCATGAAGTCCACGCACAATGCCTCGCGCGGACTGGCCGGCACGCCGGGCATCGGCTGCGGCAACTTTTATCTTGAGCCGGGCTCGCTGACCCCGGAGCAGATGATCGCGGACGTGCGCGCCGGGCTCTACGTCACCAGCTTGATGGGCTTCGGCGTCAACGTGGTCACGGGCGATTACTCGCGCGGAGCAACCGGCTTGTGGATTGAGAATGGCCAGCTCACCCACGCCGTCGAAGAGGTGACCATCGCCGGCAACCTGGCTGAAATGCTCAAGAATGTGACCGCCATCGGCAGCGATCTGGAGTTCAGGGGCGCGGTGGCCTCGCCCACGCTGCGCATCGATGGCATGATGATTGCGGGGAGTTAGCAAGTTAGCGGAGTTAGCCGCGCTTCGCGCGTGTTAGCGGAGTTGGCGGAGTTTAAGAAGAATGGTGACATCGAGACAAACTACCGAGATTGACCTGCAGCAGATCGCCTTCGATCCGGCTGACGCCAAGGCCGCTCTGGCGCAACTGCCGACCACATCTGCGGTCTTTGCGCTCTATGGCGCTGAAGCTCACGCCGAGCCGTACATCGGCCGCACGCCCAATCTGCGCGCGCGGCTTGCCCGGCTGTTGCAGCCCTCGGAAAAATATCCGCGGCGCTTGCAGTTAGCCGGGCGCGTGCGGCAGATTCGCTGGCGGCTCACCGGCTCGGATTTTGAGGCCCTCCTCCTCCAGTTTGAACTCCTCCAAAACGAGTACGGACCGAAGGTCCTGGAACGGATGCACCTGGGCGCACCGTCCTTTATTCGCTTCTTTGGCGGCAACGCTTATCCGCGCATTGCCGTGACCAATCACCCCAGCCAGCGCGAGGCGGACTGGGCCTACGGACCGTTTCCCTCGCGCGCGGCGGCGGAGCGCTTTGCTGACGAGGCGCTTAAGCTCTTCCTGCTGCGCCGCTGCACGGAGGAGTTGGAGCCTTATCCCGATCATCCCGGCTGCGTTTACTCGGAGATGAAGATGTGCCTCGCGCCCTGCTACCAGGGTTGCACCGGCGAGCGTTATGCCGAAGAAGCCGCCGCAGTCGAGAAGTTTCTGGCCACGCGCGGCGAGAGCTCTCTGGTCACGCTGCGCGCACAGCGCGAGCAGGCTTCGGCGAATCTGGAATTCGAGTCTGCCGCCGCACTTCACACTCAAGTTCAGCGCGTCGAAAGCGTGAAGGCTCTCGCCTCCGAGATGGTTCGCCCGCTCTCGCAGCTTCGAGCGGTCGTTCTGCAAGCCTCGGCAAATCCCGGCGAGGTTGCTGTTTTCCTTTATGAAAACGGACGGCTCAGCGGCCCGGCCGGATTTTCAACACTGGGCATGAGAATCCAGAACGAGCAGTCCGGCTCCACGTCGCTCTTTGCGCATCCCATGGCCATCGAGCCGATTCCGGAAAAGCCAGAGATCAGAGATCAGAGATCAGAGATCAGTAAAGGCGAAGTTGCGGCAGCAGAAGTGCTATCAGAATCCACTGCGCCTGAAGTAACGGAAGAAGCTAGGGCTGCTTTGCCAACTAAAGCCGCTCGCGGCGTGCTCGAAGCACGTATGGAAGCGGCTCTGGCCGCGCTGGCTTCGCCTTCCGGCACGGTTACAGCAACCATTCGCCAGGGCCACCTGGCGCTGCTCAAGCGGTGGTACTACCGCGCTGAAGTCCGCCGCAGCGGCGAAATCTTCTTCCCCGACGCCGAAGGCCGCTGGCCCATCAAGGCGATGTTGCGCGGCGTGGGACGGGTTGCCGGAAAAATGCTGGCAGCCGCGAATCACTCCGAGTAAATCTGATTGTAAAAACCAGCATCCTGGGCTGATTTGGGGCGAAAAACCGGATTTTACCGGTGATTTTCGGAGGCCAAATCTCACCATGTGGGATATTTCTGGCAGATGAACCGCGTAACTTGTTGATTCCATGATGGTTCATATAATCTGCAAGGTTTTGAAAATAAACAAGGGGGGGTGGGGGGGGTCCTAAAAGCAGGGACTAGGGACTAAGGGACTAGGGACTAGAAAAACTTCATAGCTCTGGACCTTGTTCATGCTTTGATTGTGCGCCGGAGGAAGGTAATTATCTGCAACCACCTGCGGTGGGGCAGACTCAAGGCAGGCCGTCCAGGCGGGCGACGCTTGCGTGGCACCTGCGGTGCGGCAGACGGCGCTTGCGCGCCATGAGATTCGTGATTACCAGATTTCGAAAGCTGGACTTGGGGAACCCGGCTGGAAGTGCGTGGTTTCACAGGTTCCAACATCAGGTATTTCAAGGTAAACTTATCCCCAGATTATGAAAGGCTCGATAAGATGAAACTTGCTATTGAGCTTTTGACCTGTTGTGCTCTCCTTGCCGGATGCGACGCCGATCGGATCGCAAAGCTTGAAAAAAATGCGGATTTAAAAGTTAAGGTTGAGAAGCAAAGCCTTATCGATAATTACGACCTTCAGGCGAAATGCGCGAAAGACGCGCGGGTATGGTTCAAAGAGAACTGGTCGGCTGATAAAGATACCATCCTGCTCGACTATACGAACCACTATAATGCGAAGCTTAACAAATGTTTCATTCTCGTCGAGTTCCACTACAATTCCCATTTTGCCGGTCCTGGGGGTGATTCATGGACGAACAACATGGATCTTACTGACGTCTATGAAAATTCGAAGTACGCTCACTTCGCCGAAAACCATTACACTTATCGCAAACCGGAATTCAGCACGTATACAGAAGTGATCTCATGCGACGTGCTGGGAAATAAATGTAAAACTGGCGAGGAATTCAATAATCTCGTTAGCCATTACGTGAACGATTAACCTGCTGGGAGGATTTGTATGGCATACAACAGTTGGGGCATAACTTTGTGGGAGAATGATAAGAAACGGGAGTTCGTGCTGATATTGAGGAATTCGAATTTATCGCCAGGAGCGTCCGGTTGGCAATGGACGAGTGAGCCGATGTCGGAGGAAAAGCTTCGTCAGGAATTGGCAAATATGAATGTGCCGACGGAAAAAGCGAACGCAGAAATTGCGAAAACGCGATTGGCGAAAGCTTAAAATCCCGTGTACTTAATACGTACTTGGAAATCTCCAATAGGAGTAGTGGCGTAAGCTTGCATAATACGCCCGCAGACTCTCACGCCTCCGCGCTGATACACTGAGCCTGCAAGGAGAAAAACTCCCGGTCATGGTTGAGCTTTTACCTTCGATATTATCGGCTGATTTTGCCCACCTGGCGGAGCAGGTTGCCGCGGCTGAGCGGGGCGGCGGCACGGCCATCCATGTGGACGTAATGGACGGTTATTTTGTGCCCAACATTACCATTGGGCCGCCGGTGGTCAAGTGCCTGCGCCGGGTGACGAAGCTGCCCCTCGATTGCCACCTGATGATCGAGAATCCGGACGAGTTCATCCCCGCCTTTGCCGAGGCCGGGGCCGACTGGGTGAGCGTCCACTATGAGACCTGCCCCCACCTGCACCGTTCGCTGGAGCTGATTGCCGAGCACGGCATGAAGCCGGGGGCGGTGGTGAATCCGGCTACCCGCGTGGAGTTGCTGCGGGATATTCTGCCCATGGTTCACCATGTGCTGGTGATGAGCGTGAATCCAGGCTTCGGCGGGCAGGAATTCATTGAATTTTCGCTGGATAAGATCCGGCGGCTGGTGGAGTTGCGCCAGGAGCTGGGGCTGGCATTTAGAATCGAAGTGGACGGCGGCGTGGCTCACAATACGGTGGAGCGCATCGTCCAAGCGGGAGCGGAGTTGCTGGTGGCCGGCAACGCGGTTTTTGGCGCCGGGAAACCGGAACAAGATGCGCGCGCGCTGCTGGTTGCGGCTCGCAAGGCCGCGGGGGAGTGAAAGAACAGCTATTAGCTTCTGGCTTTTAGCTGCTAGCTCAGAACTTCCCAGCGCGAGCAACAAGCTAGAAGCTAGAGCATTTTCACAGTTTCTGTAGGGTGGGTTTAGTGGTTTCCCACCCATTTCACAAAGAACGTGAAATGGATGGGGCACGGAGCATCCTTACACTATCAGTAAAAATGCTCTAACAGCGAGAAGCTGATTTTTTGCAGGAAAATGGCGTGCGGTCCCACCATGGGCGGCAGCCGTAATGAGGGAATATGAACCGGTATACGACGAAGATTGCCGCGGTTGCACTGGCGGTTTTGTTGCTGGGTGGAATTGCGGCCCAGGCCAGGGAGAAAAAGCCCAAGCACAAAAAGGACCAGGACCTGAGCGCCAACCCGCTGTCCGGCTTGAAATCCAAGCAGCCCGACAAGGAACTCTTCGACAAGGCCATGACCGCCATCAAGAAGGGCCGCTTTGACGTGGCGCGGCTCGACTTGCAGACCATGCTGAACACCTATCCCGACTCCGAGTACCGGATGCGCGCCAAGCTGGCGGTGGGCGATAGCTGGTTCAAGGAGGGTGGAACCGCGGCCCTGACCCAGGCCGAGGCCGAGTACAAAGACTTTATCACCTTCTTCCCCCAGGCTCCCGAAGCCGCCGAGGCGCAGATGAAGGTGGCCGACATCTACTACGAGCAAATGGAGAAGCCCGACCGCGACTACACCAACGCCCAGCGCGCCGAACAGGAATATCGGGCGATGATCAATATGTTCCCCGAGTCGAAGCTGGTGCCCCGCGCCAAGCAGAAATTGCGCGACGTGCAGGAGGTTCTGGCCGAGCGCGAAACAGAGATAGGGCTCTATTACGGCAGCCGGGAGAACTATTCCGCCTCTATAGCCCGCCTGAAGACGGTGGTCGATACCTATCCGCTTTACTCCAGGAGCGACCTGGCGCTGCTGGGCATCGGCGATGCCTATGCAGGCCAGGCCCACGCCGTCCAGATTATGCCCAAACTTCCCGGAGCGATCAGGGAGCGGTTGCGCGCGGTCTATATGGACCGGGCCGCAGAGTCCTACGGCAAAGTGATCACGCGCTATCCAATGGCTCCCCATGTGGAAGACGCCCGCGACCGGTTGGTGGCCATGAACCGCCCCGTTCCCGAGCCCACCCAGGAAGCGATTGCCGAGAGCGAAGCCGAAGAGCAAAGCCGCCAGCCCCTGCGCTTTACCGACAAGACCTTCGACATCATCAAGCATGGGCCTTCGGTGGTTGAAGCCGTCCACGTGGGCGAGCCCAGCCTGGACGATCCCAAGCGCACCCTCGCTCCCGATGTGACCAAGGAGAACATCGCCCTGTTCAACGACGCCGTCAGAGCCGGCCAGCCAGCCGCTCCGGCCGGCGCAATTACGCCCACCGGCGTCAATGAGCCGCCGCGCAGCGATCAGCCCTCCCAGGCGCCCTTGCAGTTGGAGAAGCCGGGGAACGGGACCAGTGTAGGTGTTCAGGTGGTTAACGCGCCAAACGCCGAGCCCGTCATCAAGGCTGTCGGCCCGGACAAAACTGTCGCGCCCCCCGCGGAAAAACCGGCTGAGGCCCCCAGTCAGGTCAATGACATCAAGTCCGGCACGACACCGGCTCCATCCGCCGTCGTGGCTGGAAAGAAGAAGCCTAAGGCCGATCTCAGCGAAGAATCGTCAAGCAAGAAGAAAAAGAAGAAGGGCATGTCCAAGCTGAACCCGTTCTAGGCAGACAACTGATTCAAAAACAAAAAGGCCGCTTCCTGGATAGAGGCGGCCTTTTTGCGGTTTGTCGTGCTGGCCCTAACTCGCCGTCCGCAGCCGCTTGGCCAGCGCCCATTTCAGCTCGTCGATGCCCTGGCCAGTGACGGCAGAGATGGCGTGGAACTCCAGCTTCCTGCGCTTCACGTGGGCGGTCAGCTTTTTGAGTTTCTCCGGATTGGCGGAGTCGATCTTGGTGGCGGCGACGATCATGGGCTTGTTGGCCAAAGGGTGTTCGCCGTCGGCGTTGGTGAAGCTGGCTAACTCTTTATTGATAACCTTGAAGTCCTCCACCGGGTCGGGACGGCCGCTCGAGTCGGAGACATCGACCAGGTGGACGAGCAGGCGGGTGCGCTCGATGTGGCGCAGAAACTGAGTGCCCAGGCCGGAGCCGAGATGCGCGCCTTCGATCAGACCGGGCATGTCGGCGACGACAAAAGATTCCAGATCCGGCTCCTCGCCGACGGTGACCACGCCAAGGTTGGGCTCAAGCGTGGTAAAGGGATAATCGGCGATCTTGGGGCGCGCGGCGGAGATACGGGAGATGAGCGTGGACTTGCCGGCGTTGGGATAGCCGACCAGGCCGACGTCGGCCAGCAGTTTGAGTTCCAGCCGATAAAAACGCTCCTCGCCGGGACGGCCCAGCTCGTGCTCGCGCGGAGCCTGATGCGTGCTGGTGGCAAAGTGCTGGTTGCCGCGTCCACCGCGTCCGCCTTTGGCGATGATGACGCGCTCGTCGGGTTCACTGAAGTCATGGACCAGCTCGCCGGTGTTCTGGTCATACAACGAGGTGCCGACAGGAACTTGCAGGATGACGGGGTTGCCGTCGAGCCCGGAGCAGTTGGAGCCCATGCCGTGTTCGCCGCGCTGGCCCTTGTGTTCGGGGTTATAACGGAAATGAATCAGGGTGTTGTGGCGCTGCGAACTGACCATGACGACGTCGCCGCCACGGCCGCCGTCGCCGCCAGATGGCCCGCCGCGGGGCACGAACTTCTCGCGCCGGAAGGCCATGCAGCCGTTGCCGCCGTCGCCGGCCTTGACACGAATTTTTGCTTCATCGATGAACATGGGGAACCGAGGGACTAGGGACTAGGGAATAGCCCGCGAATGCCGACCGGCGGGGCAAAATCCGAGATACCGTCTTTTCAGTTTACCGGAGAAGGGCTTAAAATCGCTGAGAACGATGAAGTTGGGGTAATTAGAACGGCCCAAGACAGGAGATTTCTGCCTTAAAATGGCCGCAGGAGTTTGCCCCATCCGGAGCCGCCGTAAGAGCGTGCCGGAGTTGAAGCGTAGAGAGCCTTTTCCCAGGGTCTGCCGCGAGCGGAGTCTCGATGGCAGGGAAGGCGCGCAATTGGACGAAAACGCTGGCGGTTGCCGTGCTGCTAATGGGCGCGGGAACGGCGGGTTTTGCCCAATCGCCCCGGACCCGGTCGGTTGAAGATGGACCAACCGGCTCCCTGAGCGGCAAACTGACCGACCTGCACTCCAGGCCCCTGGAGGGGGTTTCTGTTGTCGCGCGGAACCAGGCCACGGGCGCCGAGACGCGCACAATCACCACAAAAAACGGAATTTACCGGTTCAGTGGGCTGGCTCCGGGGGAGTACTCGGTTACCGCCGATAGTCCGCAACTGGGGCGTGGCCAGGTGGAATGGATTGTGGTCGATGGCGGCCACGAGGCGCGCGTGCAGACGGCGATGGAGTTGACGCCGCAGCCGCCCAGCTCTCTGCTGGCGGCGTCTCCAGTCCCGGAGCAGCTCAAAGTAGAAGAGCCGCCTAAGCTGAACCGGCCCGTTCTGGAGCTGGAGACTCTGACGGTAAGCGACGCCGCGCTGACCGCCGAACCAATGCGTTTGCTGCCCTTGCGCGGGCATGGGGTGAAAGCGGAGATCCCTCAGACTACGGCTTTCGAGTTGAACGCCGCGCTGGAGATTGAGCCGCAGCGCACGCTACCCCTGGCGGGACGAAGCCTGCCAGCTTCCGCGCCGCCGGAAACCGTGGCCTCAGCTCCAGTGGCCGCGGCTTCAGCTTCTGTGCCTCCTGGCGCAAATGCGGCCGGGCAGGCGGCAAGTGGAGCAGCCCTGCCGCCACCACCACGTCCCGCAGAACCGGCGACGGCGATAGCCCTTAGTGCGCCAACGGCAGTTCAGCCAGCGCAGGCTCCGAGCAAACCGGCGGCAGCAGCCGCGCAAGCAAGTGGTCCTGCAGCTGCGGTGTTGAGCAGCAAGATGAGCGCCGCCGATTTGCAGGCTTTGCCGGTGAGCGGACGGCACTGGCAGGATTTTGTGCTGGACAATACGCCCACATCCACAACCCCAGCGGGCGGCCAGGGAGAGATTATGCTGCACGGCGCGGGTCAGCCCGCCGGGAACGCGGTCGACGGAGTTAGCCGGGGATTGGCCTTTGGTCCGACCAACGAGTCGGGGCAGGGCTCGCAGGGGCGGGGGCCGTTGGGTCAGGGCGAGAATCCGGCAGGAATGGCGCAGGTGGGGGCCGGAGGGCATGGACTTGCTGTGAGCGAGGCGGCGATTCGCGCGGTGGAAACGGCAGCCGGTAACGTGGAGGCCGCGGCAGACCGGGCAGCGGGCGGGCGCATGAATATTGAGACCGAGCGCGGCGCCAATGAGCTGCATGGGCAGGGTTTTTTCTTTGACCGCCAGAATACATGGGGGGCGCGCAATCCGTTTACGCAGTGGGTGACGGAGACCAAGCAAGCCGTGCTGACATATAACCCATCTGGGCCTCCACTCTCCGTCCCTGTTTTCACGCCGGAGCCCTATACCCCGCCGGATCACGAGATGACTTGGGGCATCGGCGTGGGCAGCCGCATCCTCCGCAACAAGCTCTTCTGGTTTGCGGCGCTGGACGGCTATCAGCGCAATGATCCGGGGCTGGCGACTGTGAAGCATCCATACCTTTGCGCGGCTTACAACTCCGAAGGCCAATGTACCGAAAATACCGGGTTCTTTGCTACGCCCAGCAACTGCGAACTCAATGCTCTGAGCGCACGGCTGGGATCGGCGGCACTGGGATCGGATTGCGTTAGCGGCTTGATCCAGGGACTAACAGCATACTCCGGTATGCTGGAAACGCTTACCGGGCTGCTCGGTCCGGCTCCGCGCACGGCAACGCAGTGGACCGGCTTTGGGCGGCTCGACTGGCAGGCGGACGAACGCGATCGATTCACGCTGGAGGGCATTGGCGCGCGATGGAACTCACCGGGCGGAGGGCTGACCCGCGTCTCGGAAGCCTATGGCAACCACAGCTTCGGGTCGAGCAAGGCCAGCGAGGTGTGGCTGCTGGGCCGCTGGGAAGCCTTTCTGACTCCCAACCTGCTAACCGTGACCCAGGCCTCTGCGGGACGCATCATTCTGGAGGCGCGGCCGGAGGCGCCTTCAACCTTGGACAACTTTGAGCAGAGCCTTCTTAGCGGGAATATGTGGGGCCAGTTGCCGCAGATCGTGGTGGACAATCGCTACGGCTTTACCATCGGCAATCCCTCGCGCTTCGGCCAGGGCAGCTATCCGGACGAGCATCTTTACCACGGGCAGGAGTCGGTGGACTGGATTCGCGGCAAGCTGCTGGTGAGGGCCGGCTTCGAGGTGAGCCACAATAGCGATGCGACCAGCCTGCTGCGCAACCAGACGGGGACGTATACCTATTCCAACGTGGAAAACTTCATCTCCGACGCGCTGGTCTTTGAGAACCCAATCCTTCGCTCAGACCCGCTCGACCCTTACCACCAGCACAACTGCGACGAGACGGGCAAAGTGTGGGTCGACTCGGGGGGCACCGTGCGCGGGGTGGGCAACCTGCCCTGCTACTCCTACTACTCGCAGACCATGGGCCCGTCCAGTTGGCATTTGAGCACCAACGATTGGGCAGGATATGCCACGGCCCAGTGGGAAGCGAATAAGCGCGTGGTTTTCTCGGCAGGATTGCGCTGGGAGCGGGAGCAACTGCCGCCGCCGATTGCCGCGCTCCAGAATACAAATCTGCCTCTGACCGGGAAGCTGCCCAACCTGGGCAATCAATGGGGTCCGCGGGTGAGCCTGGCAGTGGGAAGCGGAGAGAAACATTGGCCGGTGCTGCGGCTAGGCTACGGAATGTACTTTGGGCGCACGGGGAACCTGGCGCTGGAGACGGCGCTGACCCAGACCGGCTCATATAACGCTCAAACAGGCTCGTATAACGGCGACGTGACTTTCTTCATGCGGCCCACCGACGACCTGCCGAACAACGGCGGCGGCGCTCCGCCGTTTCCTTACGTATTGCAAGGGGAGCCGGGGAGCGCGGTGAAGCCGGGAGCGGTGGAGTTTGCGTCCAACTTCCACAACCCGGAGGTGCATCAGGCCGTCGCCGCCGTGGAAGAGACGCTGCCCAGCCACGTGGAAGTGACCGCCAGCGCGATGATGAGCCTGGGCCGGCGGCTGCCTATCTCCATCGACACGAATCTTGATTCTCCGACATCGACGCAGACCATCACCTATGCCGTGGTAGATCCCATCAGAGCGGCAGACCCCACCAAAGGTGGCCCCATCAAGGCCACAGAGATCACGGTTCCCTTTTATGCTTCCTGGCCGGCAGGCGCAGGGACCTGCCCGGACTACCTGCCGCAACCAACAAGCACTGTCCTTCCCGGACGGCCCTGCCCGGATTACCAGCAGATTACCAACATCGAGAGCCGGGCCAATTCGACCTATGAGGCGGCGATGCTGAAGGTCGTACGCTATGGCCGCCGGGGGTTGAGCCTGCACGCCCACTACACCTACGCGCACGCCATGGACTGGAATCCCAACGAGAGCGCGCAGGTAGCCGGCAACGACATTCTGGACCCGTCCGACTTCGGACTGGAATACGGCGTCAGCAACCTGGACGTGCGCCACTCGGCCGGCGCGATGGTGGTCTACGAGGCGCCATGGAAGCTGCGTGGACGGGCCGGAAAGCTGGGCAACGGCTGGATGGTCTCAGGCGTCGGGCAGTTCCGCAGCGGATTGCCCTACACCATGCACACCTCGGGCTCGCTGGCAAAGGAGTTTCTGCTGACAACCAACGGGATCGAGACCATCGTGGGACTGGGGCCGGGGATGAACGGCTCGGGCGGCGACAATCGAGTCTACGGCAAAGGCAGCGATGGCACACCTTATAACATAGGCCGCAACACCTACCGCTATCCGGCAACCTGGAAGATCGATCTGCGGCTGGGCAGGCGCTTCGACCTGGGGCATATGCGCCAGTTGGAGCTGCTGGCTGAGAGCTTCAACCTCTTCAATCACCAGAATGTGACCGAAGTGGAGACCACCGGCTACTACATCGAATCCGGCACTCCGTCGAGTCCGCCCTCGCTGAACTTCCTTACCGGCCCGTATGCAGGCACAAACGGCACGATTGTGAATCCCAACACCACGGCCTTCGGCCAGCCATTGAACATCAACGCAACCAACTTCTACCGCGAGCGGCAGATTCAGATTGGATTGAGGCTGAGGTTCTAGTTGCTCGGCGGGGGCGCGGGCGCGGGTGCGTCAGCGGGCGCGGGTGCCGGCACGGGGGCGGGAGGCGGAGGCAACTTATACAGGTTGCGGATATAAATGATGAGGTTCCATACCTCCTCGTCCTTGGCGCGGCCCTCAGCCTCCGGAGGCATCTTGTCCCCCTTGCCATTGCGGATAATAGTAAACAAATCCTGGTCCGGCCTGTCGGCCAGCGTCGCGGGATTGCTCCAATCCTTGAGCGACAATCCCATGTCCTTGGCCAGATCGGTTTTGCCATTTCCGCTGTCCCCATGGCAAATTGCGCAATCGATTCCATAAATTTCCTTGGCGCGCGCCTGTGCCTTATCGGCAGCAGCCCTGGCCTCGGCAGTAGCCGCCTTGGCCGCATTCTTCTGACCGGCAGATGGGGTAGTGGACTGCGAGATGGACCCCGGGGTGGACAAGGCGGTAAATCCAAACAAAACAACAGCAGAAACAAATAGCAATGGCTTCAACATGGTAGCCTCCGCAGCTGGGGATACCTGTTCGCGGCATCTGGCAGCTGAATCACTTATCGCATGGATTATATGCCATTCAGACGGCATCCGGCACACAAGGCGTAACGAATCTGGTTCAAATAGAGTGGTTTGGCGGGTTTGGAGCAGATTGTCTACGGCCAAAACCACGCCAATTTCATGGGACCGGCCGCCAACCGCAGGTCAGATCCGGGGCGGTGGTCTTGCCGTCAAGCCTGAAGCAGGAAGCGCCGTTGATGTCGGTCGAGAAGGTGCGGACCCGGGCCTCTTCGAGGGCTTTGAGCACCTCCATGCGGGGATGGCCGTAACGATTGCGCAGGCCGCAGGAGATGACGGCGCATTCCGGGTGCACGCGGGCCAGGAACTCCGGACGCGTGGAGGTGATGCTGCCGTGGTGGCCCACCTTGAGCAAGGTGCTGGCCAGGCCGGATTCGGAGAGCATGGCCTGCTCGATGGGAGCCTCGGCGTCACCCTCCAGCATCACCGAAGTTGCGCCATAAGCCACGTGCAGCACCAGCGAGTCGTTGTTGCCGGGCTGCGGTTTAGGCTGATAGCCGCTGAAGGGCGCGAGAACCGCGACCTGGGCTGGGCCGAATGCGAAGGCGTCGCCGGCACGCAGAGAACGAACGCGGACATGGAGATCGGCGGCCTCGTCGAGCAGCGCGTTGTAGGCTCCAAAGCGGGGATTGTTGCCCACCCAAAGCTCGGCGGGGTGGAAGTTCCGCAAAACGGCGGGCAGGCCGCCCATGTGGTCGGAGTGAGCATGGGTGAGCGCCACCACGTCGAGGCGGCGAATGCCGCGCGACCACAGCACCTGAGAGACGACCTCCTCGCCGATGTCGAAATCCTGGGGAGCCTGACGCGGGCCGCCGCCGTGTCCGCCGCCATCCACCAGCAAAGTTTTGCCGTTGGGCGCGATCAACAAAATGGAATCGCCCTGGCCTACGTCGATGGCCTCAACGAGCAATGCGTCGCGGGGATGATCGACGGGGCGGGGCAGAACGGCGGCCAAGGCGGCCAGCAGCAGCGCGGCGAGAGAAGCGAGAACGGCGCGGCGGGTCCAGCGGGATTGAGACGACGCCGCTATGCGAGCCAGCATGATCGCCAGGGCAAGCAGCGCGCAGAAGGCCAGCGATTGCCAGAGCAGCGGCGCGGGAATGCGAAAGTCGCCGAGGGTAGTCGAGCCGAAGAAATGTACCAGCCCGGTGCCGATATGGAGAAAGAATGCCACAATCATCGCCGGAGCGACTGCGTAGGCCGGACCAATCAGAGCAAAGAGCAAAGTAATCAGCGCGGCCGGCATCAGAATGATCAGCAGCGGCAGGATGAACACGTTTACCGGCAGCGCAAAGACGGTGATGCGGTGGAAGTAGACGGCCATGGGCAGGGCCATGGCCAGCTCCACCACAAAGGAGACGACCATCAGCTCGAAGCAGCGGATCAGGAAGCGAAGCGTCCAAGGGAAGAAGCGCCAGGCGATGAAGTTGGCCCATCGGCCTTCCGCCGCATCCCTGAGTCCCACAGCCATCATTCGCAACGTGACCCGGAACTGCGCCTGGCGCGGGTCGAGCTTCGCGTCCATGGCGATTTGTCGCAGGTCGCGGGTGGCCGCCAGGTAAGGATGCACCGTGGCCAGCAGCAGCGGAGCGGCAACACCGCCGATGGCCACCACGGCCAGCAGCGTCATCTGGAAACTCGCGTCGAAGAGGCTGCGGGGGCTGTAGGCCAGCAGGCAGAGCGCGGCAAAGCCGATGGTGTTCAGCGCGTTGCGCTCCCTGTAGAAGAGGCGGCCGAGCAGGTAGAGGGTGACCATCCACAGCGAGCGCGCCACCGGCGTGGCGAAGCCGGTGAAGATGGCGCAGGTGAAGGAGGCCAGAATGGTGACGAATGTGGCCGGGACGCGCGAAAGGCGCAGGCGGCGCGCAACCCAGAAGAGGCAGCCGGCCACGATGGCCAGGTGAAAGCCGGAGACCACCAGCATATGAAAGGAGCCGGTGCGCTCAAATCCCACGCGCAGAGAGTGGGTGAGGAAAGTGCGGTCGCCGGTAACCATGGCGGCGAGCATGATGGCGTCATCCTCAGAAAGGCGCAAGGGAGCAGGCAACCGGCGCATGGCCGCGGGCAGGGCTAGCAGGCGGGCGCTCGAGGCGTGCTGCAATCCGCTGACGCGACAGGCGAGCAAGAGGCCGACTGATGGACCGAGACGCTCTACGCGATCCATGGAGACCGTGGCCGTGGAGGTGATGTTCTGTTCAACGAGGAAATCCTCGCGGCTCCAGACGGCGGGATCGTGATAGACCTCGGGCGGCAACAGGCGAACGACGGCGCGGAGGCGCTCACCGCAGCGGAAGGGCTGCTGGCCAGTCGGGACTACGGGCCAGCGAACGGTCAGCCGTACGCGGCCATCGACCGGCGCCTGCGCGTCCTCCGTGTCGGTGATCACTTCTATGCTGGAGACGCGCAGATCGATTCTCTGCGAGGGGCGCTGAATTGCTTCGGGCTCGTCCAGATCCTGCTCGGCCTCGCCGCGTACCGGACCGGCATCGATCACCGTGCCTTCGACGGTGCGCAGCAAGCCGTCAGAGAGCGCGGCCAGCGCGGGCGCGGGCGCCGGGTGCGGCTCCATCCAGGCGCACCATGCGCCCAGCAACACCCACAGCGCGGCCAGCGGAAGCCAGGCGATGCGTTGCGCGCGAAAAGCCGCCACGCCGCACAACACTGCCACCATCGCCAGCGCGATCAGCACGAGGCTAGGCCGCAACCAGAGAAAATGGGCAACGGCAATCCCCACGGCAAAGAGCCAGGCCGCGTGAAAGAGCGGGACTGGACCCGGCCCTGGACCCAGCGCAGCAGGAGCGCCAATAACTTGCGCGGAGATGGGGGATTCGGGTTGCATTGCGCGGGGAAACTCAAAAAGCTGTTCTGGCCCCAAGCGGTTCTCCAATTACAATTATCCGAAACCACGACTGCGGAGTGGATTTTTCCTCAAGAAAAATCCACCTTGCACCAAGATAAATAGCGCACGTGAATTGGAGAACCGCTTTTAAGCCTATCAGGCCCGTCGCAAATGGACCACTGTTTCCAGATGATAGGTGTGGGGAAAAAGATCGGCGAGAGCGATGGATTGGATTTGGTAGCCGGAAGCGATGAGCGTGCGCAGATCGCGGGCCAGCGTGGCCGGGTCGCAGGAAACGTAGGCCAGGGCGGGCGCGGCGATCTTGGCCAGCAGAGTGCAGCTCTCCGCGCCCAGCCCGGTTCGCGGCGGGTCTACGACGATGAGGTCGGGAGTTGCCGAGCATGAAGCCGCGCTGGCAGGGCGATGGGTCTTGTAGGTGCGGAGAAAATCCAAAGTCTCGCTCTTCATTGGGCTTCCAGTTGTGCCTATCAGGTTGGCCGCAAGTGCTGCCACTGCCGAAGGGGCCGACTCGACGGCTACCACGCGGGTAAAGTTGGCCGCGAGCTGCCGCGCAAAGAGGCCGACGCCGGCAAAGAGGTCCCAGGCGAGCTTACCTGCGTGGCCGGCGACAACCCGCTCAACCAGCGCATCCACCAGCCAGCGGTTGACCTGAAAAAATGCGCCGTGATCCACGCGATAGTCGAAACCGGCGGCGCGATAGTCAATCGATGCCGCGCCCCATTGCGCCAGCGTGCGGGGCTGCTGACCGGGACGGCCCTCGGTCACCAGCTCCGCCCCAGCGAGCGCGGGAATCCGCTCGTGCAACGCCTGCGCCAACGCATCAAAGCGCAGTTTTGGCGGGTTTGCGGTGAAGACCGTAGCCAGCAGCGCGGTTTCTGCCGCATTGCAAAAGAGCGCAATCTCCGTGGGGCGCAACACTGGAGCAAGCCCGCGCGCAACCTGAGCAAATGCCAGCGCAGCTTCAACCAGCAACGGCGCGGCGATGGGGCACTCGCGCATGGGAACGACGGCATGAGAGCGGCGGCCGCGATAGCCCAGGTTTCCCGCGGCGTCCAGGGCCAGGCGGATGCGGTTGCGATAGCGCCACGGCTCGGCAGAGAGCACGGCGATCTCTGCGGGCACAGCCACGCCGCCGCGCTCCAGGGTCTCGCGCAGGATAGCTTGTTTGAACGCTAGTTGGGTTGTGTAGTCCGTGTGCTGGTAGTGGCAGCCGCCGCAAGCGCCGAAGTGCGGGCAGGCGGGCGTGATGCGTTCCGGCGCTGCGCGGATCATCTCATCAACTTCGGCGGTTGCATAGCCGGGCTTGCTTTGCGTGATGCGCACCCGCGCCTGCTCGCCCGGCAAAGTGAGCGGCACAAAAACCGCCTTGCCCTCGATGCGCGCCAGACAGGCTCCTCCGTAGACCGGCTTCTCGATTTCGACAAGCTGCGGCTCGGCGAATTGTTTTGTGGGCGGCGTTGCGGGAAGCGTCATTGCTGGCTCATATAAAACAGACTCAGGCGCGGCAGGTTGTAGTGCACCAGCAACTGCTTCTGCACAAATTGCCGCTCCACCTGGCGCAACTGCACGGCGCCCATGCGGCTGCGATAGGGCGCCAGCTCGCGGGCCGCATGCGCTTTGAGGCTCACTAGCAGCTCCTCCGGAGCCGCGGCAGTCAAGGTGGCATAGAGCTTCTCTTCGAGCACAGTAAGGGTGCGTTCGAGTTCTTCCAAATCCAGCTTCTGACCTTCGCTGTCTCGCGCGGCGGTAGCCAGCTCGCGCAGGCGGGCGGCGGTTGCGGCGCAGGCTTCGGGCGCCACCTTCGCCGCATCCAGCGCGGTAGCGGCGGCCTCCAGGTGTGCTGCCACGCGCTCCCGCTCGAATCCCGATTCACGAGCGATTATGGCGGGAGCCGTTCCGGCGGAGGCCTCGCGCAACTCCTCGGCGGCAACCATCACTGCCTGCGCGCACCAGGCCAGGCCGTTGATGCGCCGCATCCGGCCGCGACGCTGCCGCGCTTCATATTTATCAAACGCAGCG
This sequence comes from Occallatibacter sp., assembly GCA_049522175.1. Taxonomy (GTDB): domain Bacteria; phylum Acidobacteriota; class Terriglobia; order Terriglobales; family Acidobacteriaceae; genus Telmatobacter. The sequence continues at coordinate 120,198 of JBEKOC010000005.1, forward strand.
TCGATGCCGCGCAGCACGGCCTCCAGCGGAACGCCGGCCTCGCGCCAGGTCTCGATCAGCGCCCAATCCAGAGTCGAAAGCAACAGCAAAGCCCCGCGCCGCTGCTGAAAGCGCTCCTCGATCTCGGTGAAGTAGTTGAAGTAGTTCAGCACGGCGTGCGCCTCAGCGTTGCTTCGTGGGGCGGTTGCGCTCAAAGAGAATCAGCAGGCCATCGAGGGTGAGCATATCGTCAATCTCGGTGATGAAACGCGAGTCCTTTGCGATCTGCGGCGCCAGGCCGCCGGTGGCGATGACGCGCGGCTTCTGGCCCAGCTCGGCTTCCATGCGCTCCAGAATGCCGTCCACCAGGCCGATGTAGCCGTAGTAGAGCCCGCTTTGCAGGTGGGTGACTGTGTTGGTGCCGATGACCTTTGCGGGTCGCTTGATGTCCACGCGGCTCAATCGCGCTGCGTGCGAGAAGAGCGCATCGGCGCTGAGGCCCAAACCCGGCGCGATAGCCCCGCCCAGGTACTCGCCCTTGGCCGAGATCACGTCGAAGGTGGTCGCCGTGCCGAAGTCCACCACGATGCACGGGCCGCCGTAGCGCTCGAAGGCGGCGACGGCGTTTACCAGCCGGTCCGCGCCGAGTTCGGAGGGGTTGTCCACCAGCACCGGCATTCCGGTCTTGATGCCCGGCTCAACAAAGAGCGGCTGCGTGTGGAAGTAGTCTTCGCAGACCCGGCGCAGCGTGCTGTCTACCGGCGGCACCACCGACGAGATGATGATGTGGGTGACTTGCCTTGGAGATAACTTGTTCATTTCAAACAAGTTAACAAAGAACACACCGTATTCGTCGGCGGTCTGCGAACGATGGGAGGTGATGCGCCAGTGCGCGGCCAGCTCCGGCTTTGATCCCTCAAGCTTGTAAAGTCCCAGCACCGTATTTGTATTGCCGACATCGATGGCTAGCAGCATGATTCTCTCAACTTATCTCGGTGGCACGAATGCCGCCGGTCTGCACCGTGACGACTCCCGAATCCGTGCGCACCAGCAGGAAGCCGTTTTCATCCAGCCCGGCGGTCACGCCGTAGCAGGCCTGTGGACCGTGTACCTCAACGCATCGCCCGCGAATCCAGGTCGAGGCCTGCTCGACACGCGCGGGAATCGTGGCCGCCGCCGCCGGAGCGAGTAGCGGATGCGTCTCACTCTCCAGCGATTTTAACAGGGAGACGAGCAAGAGCTGGCGTGAAACGCTGCGTTTCGTTTTCCACCCCAGCGACGAAGACCTGTCGCTGGGGACCCCGGTTTCCAGATCAAGCGAGGTAGCGGAAGTGGTTAGATCAGAATCAAAGGCGCGCTGGTGAACGTTGATGCCGATGCCAACGACAACATAATCAGCTAAGCCGCCGGAAATCTTCGATTCCACCAGGATGCCGCCAACTTTGCTCGGGCCGATAAGAAGATCATTGGGCCAGCGCAGATCAACGGACAGTCCGGTGGCGGCGCGAATGGCCTCGGCGGCGGCCAGTCCCGCTGCCAGTGGAAGCAGCGGCAGGCGCGCAGCAGGAATCGGTGTGCGCAGAAGTACGCTCGCGTAGAGTCCTTCGCCCGCAACTGAATCCCACGTGTGATCGCCGCGTCCGCGTCCGGCCCGCTGCTCATCGGCAAAATAAACCGAGCCATTCGGCGCGCCACTGCGGGCGGCCTGCAGTGCATCAGAGTTGGTGGAATCCGTGAGCGGAGAAAAATGCATCTTGCCCGCAAAGACGGTTCCGGTTAGCGACGCTTCCAACTCCGCCAGGTTATACATCGTTCGAGGAACCTCTGCGCACCGGATGTATTGAAGGGTACGGGCTTCAGCCCGTACATGATCGGCTTAAAAATCGCGTGGGCTTTAGCCCCTGAGGGAATGTCTGTTCCCCTTCATATTCCTAGTAAAAAACGGCTACTCCGTCTCCGCATGGATGCGCATGGAGATGTCTGCGGCCTTGGCGGAGTGGGTGAGCGCGCCCACGCTGATGAAGTCCACGCCGGTTTCCGCATAGGCGCGAATGTTTTCGAGCGTGATGCCGCCCGAGGCCTCGGTGAGGATGCCGTTCCCGGCTTCTACTTTTATTGCCTTTTTGATACGCTCCACCGCGCGCTTCACCTCTTTGGGCGTCATGTTGTCCAGCAGAATCGCCTCCGCGCCGTATTGGAGAGCTTCTTCGAGCTCCTGCGGGCTACGCACTTCCACCTGCACGCGCTGGCCCTTCTTGCGCTTTTCCAGGGCGCGGGTCAACACCGCGGGCAGCCCTCCGCCCAGCGAGATGTGGTTGTTCTTGATGAGGATTCCGCTGGCCAGATCGAGCCGGTGATTGGTTCCTCCTCCGCACAGCACTGCATATTTTTCCAGAGCCCTCAGTCCCGGCACGGTCTTGCGCGTGTCGAGCACATGAGCGTGGGTGCCGTGGATCGCATCGACAAACTTGCGCGTCTGCGTGGCGATGCCGCTCAGGTGCTGCATCAGGTTCAGGATCACGCGCTCGCAACTGAGCAGCGCGCGGGCGTTGTGGCGGATGACGGCCAGCACCTGGCCATCATGGACGCGCACGCCGTCGAAGATCTCCGGATGGCTGACCACCTCAAAGCGTGTCTGCGCCGGAGCACGCTTGTCGAGCCGGGCAAAGATCTCCAGAAACTGCGGCGCCGCGCCCAGACCGCAAACCACCATCTCCTGGCGCGCAATAATCGAGCCAGTAGCGCGCAGACCGGGGTCGATGGTGAGGTTGGTGGTGGTGTCGCCGGCGGCCTTGTCTTCCATCAAGGCCTGCTCCAGCAAAGTATCGATGCGGCTACTCTTCCAATCCATGGTTTTCCTTTGGAAAACAGCTTCTAGCTTTTAGCTACTAGCTTCTAGCTAAAGGCCACGAACAAAAAGCTAGAAGTTAGTGGCTGCTTTTCGGTAATACGCTCAGCGATGCGCGCGCTTTCTCAAGCAACAGCCTCGTTTCGGCTTCCTGCTTTTTCAACCCTTCAACGACGTTTGCTGGAGCCTTGGCCAGAAAACTCTCGTTGCCTAGCTGCCGCTCGGCGGAGATTAGATTTTTCTCATACTTGGCAATCTCTTTTGTCAAACGCTCGCGCTCGGCTGGGATGTCGATGGTGCGCTCGTATACGATCCGCCCGGCATAGTAGCCCATATAACGAAAAACATCCGGCCCCTGTAAGTCCGATTCCGTGAACTGAATCGTCGAAACGCGAGCGAGCTTCTGGATAACTTCAAGATTGTCAGAGAAAGTCTTCTCAGCAACGGGTACTGCGTGGATGATGATCGGGACGACATCCTTCTCTGGAACGCCAGCTTCTTTGCGCCCGTGTCTGACATCACCGACTAAATTCTCTAGATACAATTGGGCGAAGGCATCTTCTTCGAATCGTACGCGTCCACTTTGCTGAAAATAATTGTTCTTCAACGGTGCCGGATACCGCGTCAGCGCAATCGATTTCGCTGGCGGCTTTCCGTCGTAGACGGCGTGCCAGAGTTCTTCTGTCAGGAACGGCATGAAGGGCGAGAGCAGCCGCAGCGCCGCTTCGAAAACCTGGACCAGCGTGGTGAGCGCGGCTTTAGTCTCGTTCTTCTTCGACGGATCGTCGAAGACGAGGCGCAGCTTGACGATCTCCAGATACCAATCGCAGAAGCTGCCCCAGAAGAACTGATAAATCGTATTGGCTGCGTCGTCGTAGCGATAATTCTCCAGAGACTGATTGACCTTGGCAGCGGTCGCGTGTAGTTCAGCCACAATCCAGCGAGCTTCGAGCGGCGCAGCCTGCTCGGCTTCCGGCATTTTCCCCAGTGCTGCGGGATCAACAACAATGCCGACTTCCGCGGCGCGGTCCACATTCATGAAGAGGAAACGCGCGGCGTTCCAGATTTTGTTGGCGAAGGCGCGGTAGCCTTCAGTGCGGGCGATGTTGAAGGCGATGTCGGTGCCGGGCGAGGCCATGGAAGCCAGCGTGAAGCGCACCGCGTCTGTTCCGTATGTTTTGACAATCTCGATGGGGTCGAGGACGTTGCCCTTAGTCTTGGACATCTTTTCGCGATTGGCGTCGCGCACCAGGGCGTGGATGTAGACCTCTCGGAAGGGAACCGAATCCGCAAGAGAGCGCTTGGAGCCGTCGGCGTGCGGAACCTCTTCCGCGAACCAGCAGCCAAACATGATCATGCGCGCGACCCAGAAGAAGAGAATGTCGAAGCCGGTGACCAGCAAACTGGTCGGATAAAAGGCGTCGAAGTCGGTGCGCGTTTCGGGCGTGATATTTGGCCAGCCGAAGACGGAGACCGGCAGAAGGCCTGAGGAGAACCAGGTGTCGAGAACGTCGGTCTCCTGGGTAATCTTCTTCGAGCCGCAATGGGCGCATGCGGTGGGGTCGATGCGGGCGACGGTAATCTTGCGGCACTCCGCGCAGTGCCACGCGGGAATGCGATGGCCCCACCAGAGCTGGCGCGAGATGCACCAGTCGTGAATGTTCTCCATCCACTCGAAGTAAGTCTTCTCGTACATCTCCGGCGTGAACTTGATGTGACCTTGCCGGACAGCTTCCTTGGCTTTGTCGGCCAGCGGCTGAATCTTGATGAACCATTGCGTGGATAGGCGCGGCTCGACGACTGTCTTGCAGCGGTCGCAGTGGCCGATGTTGTTGACGTGGTCCTTGATGCCAGCCAGGAGCTCCTGCTCTTCCAGGTCGGCGACAACGCGCTTGCGAGCAGCGTAACGTTCGAGGCCGGCATAGACGCCGCCTTCGGCGTTGATGTGGCCGGTGTCGTCCATGATGTTGATGGAGGGCAGGCTGTGGCGCTCTGCAAGGGCGAAGTCGTTGGGGTCGTGAGCCGGAGTGACCTTAACCGCGCCGGTACCGAAGTCGCGGCTGACCCACTCGTCGAGGATGATGGGGATCTCGCGGTTCATCAGCGGCAAACGCAGCTTTTTGCCGTGCAAGTGCTGATAACGCTCGTCTTCGGGATGGATGGCAACGGCAACGTCGCCCAGCATGGTTTCCGGGCGGGTAGTCGCTACCGTGAGGAACTCCTCCGAAGGGCTGCTGCCCGCAGGGCCGATTACCGGGTAGCGAATCTCCCAGAGGTGGCCCTTTTGTTCCTCGTGGAACACTTCCAGGTCGCTGATGGCGGTTTGGCAGCGCGGGCACCAGTTCACGATATAAGCGCCGCGGTAGATTAGATTTTGCTCATGCAGGCGGACGAAGGCCTCGCGCACTGCAGCCGACAGCTTCTCGTCCATGGTGAAGTATTCGCGCTGCCAATCGACCGATGCGCCGAGACGCTTCATCTGGTCGAGGATGGCTCCGCCATAGTGGCGCCTCCACTCCCACACGCGCTCGATAAAGGCCTCGCGGCCAAGCTTCTGGCGGGAACTGCCTTCGGCAGCCAATTGACGTTCCACCATCATTTGGGTGGCGATGCCGGCGTGATCAGTGCCGGGCAGCCACAGGGCGCGTCGGCCGCTCATGCGCCGCCAGCGAATGAGGATGTCCATCTCCGTCTGGTTGAGCATGTGGCCCATGTGCAGGCGGCCGGTGACGTTGGGCGGCGGCAGCAGGATGGTGAACGGCTCACCTTTTCCGGCGTCGGACTTGCCGTCCAGGCCTTGGTTTTTGGCTTTCGCGGACGGAGCAGCAACGGGCGTGGGCTGGGCGAAGAGCTTTTCGCGCACCCAGTATTCGGCCCAGTGATCTTCAATGGCGGCGGGGTCGTAGGCTTTGGGCAGGTCGTGAGGCATGTTTTTCTTGGGCGAGTCCCCGATGGACTGCGTAAAACCCTCTTGCAGCGAGGGTTTTGCGCCAAGGGACCCTACCTCACTTTAGCAGATGCGAGGTGCAGGGCCGGACACCTGCGGAGAGGGGGGCAGGTCCCATCGACAGGCTCAGGATAGGCTGTCCGGGCGGACGACCTTCGGTGCGGTAAATCGAACGGTATTGATCACGCCCTTCGCCAGGATTTCAAAAAGCAGGTGCTTCGACTGCGTTTGTCGCAAAGAACGCGCCAAACTCCGCTCAGGATAACAGTGAATTGGGGAGGGCCAGCGTTTCCACCTCACATCATTGTCCGGAAGGGCGCACACAGAGGGCACGATTGTTGATCGTCGATTCAGAAGTCTGGAGATCTTCAATAGGCTCGAAACGCTTGACTCCATTGTAGGAGAAGAAAACCCAATCCCCCTTGTTCCTGGGTCCATTGCCCTGAATGCTGCTGTATTCGACGGACCCGGATAATTGCAGGTTGCCCTTCACATGCCAGTGGCTAACCTTGACGTTTGGGTCATAAATACCCTGCAACTCGTCTATGGTCGGCAAGCGCCAGTCCCAGTGCCCGGCCAATTGCAGATTCCGGCAGTAATCTGTCGCCTGCTGCCAGGTCACACCGAATCCGTTATCCTTCTTCGTCCACATCAGCCCCGTTGCCGGATCGGTCCAGGTCGGCCGGGCCGCTTCCTCTCGTGCAAGCCGCTCGCGCTCCTGCTGATCTCGCGCAGCCTTGTCCCGCGCCTCCTGTGCGGCCTTGTCTCGCGCCTCCTGGTCGGCTTTATCTCTGGCCTGCTGTTCGGCCTTGAGGCGGGCATCGCGCACCGGCCGGAGCTCGATGCTGACGACAGTCTGACCGCTCGATTTCACATCGCAGAGTTGCTTGACCTGATCTGCGCCGTCCTCAGTCTCGGCGAGTACCAGGTGCTGGCCGCTTACGACATCCGTGGTGGCCGACGCGCCGGCCGCAATGTGTCCGTGCGCCTTGCCGTCCAGCTTCCAGTTGCAGGCCAGGTCACAGATCACCAGCAGCGTTGGGCTGGGCGCTGGGACGGGCTTCTCCATAGCCTCCTGCACGGGCTTGAGCCGTGCATCGCGGACAGGCTTAAGCTCGATGCGCACGATGGTCTGGCCTGCAGCCTTGATGTTGGTTTCTTTTTTCACCTTGTCGAGACCGTCCAATGTAACAGCAGTCACGATGTGCTGGCCGTGTACGGTAATCGCCCTGGCCGAGCCACCTGCCACGATGCGGCCTTTGGCATCGCCGTCGAGATTCCAGTTGCAGGCCAGGTCGCAAATCACCAGAATGGAGGTTGCCACGATGGGCTTCTTCGGCATCAGAATCGGTCCCTCGTCCTTTTGCGACAGAGCCGGCAATACCACCGCCCCGAGAAGCAGGACCAGCAGCCAACCGGCTCTTAACCCCTTGTGTTTCTCGTTGAGCAGCACGCCGCGGGTGGAGCAGGCGGCGTGATTGCCGGGATGGCTGGAGTCGCACTGCGGGCAGGTTCTCATGCGTTCGCGCCTCTGACCTGAAAGATTTCGAGACGGAACCATTGTTCCACTGTGCGAGGGAGAGCGCAAGGACTAGCCGTCCAGGCGGACGCCTTCAGCGTGGCAATTCGAACGGCATCGGTCGCACGCTTAGCCAGGATTTCAAGAAGCAGGTCCTTCGACTCCGCCATCCACCCCAGCGACGAAGACCTGTCCCTTCACCCCAACGAGCAAAGATCGCTCGTTGGGGACTCCGAGTCGCCGGGGGCCCCGGTACGCTCCGACCGCTCAGAATGACAGTGAGAAGGGGGCGCGGGCGTTTCGATATAATCCACTAGAGCGCTTGAGCAGCTACGTAAACCGCGCTCAGGAGACCTGCATGACTTTCGATATCCAGGAGATCCTGGGTTTGCTTCCCCACCGTTACCCATTTCTGTTGATTGACAGAGTGGTGGAGTTTGAGCGCGGCAAGCGCCTGGTGGCCATCAAAAATGTCACCATGAACGAGCCGTTTTTTCAGGGACACTTTCCCGATTACCCCATTATGCCCGGCGTGCTGGTGATTGAGGCGATGGCGCAGGCCGGGGCCATCATCATGATGAACGAGATTCCGGATCGCGAGAAGAAGTTGGCGGTTTTTACGGGCATCGAAAAGGCCAAGTTCCGCCGCCCGGTGGCGCCGGGAGATCAATTGCGCATCGAGGTGGACGTACTGTCGTTCAAGCCCCGGCTGGGGCGCATGGAGGCCAACGCCTTTGTGGAAGGTAAGCTGGCCTGCCAGGCTATATTGACCTGCGCGATTGTGCCCAAGGTGCGCGAGGAGGCGCCTACGCCGAGCGAAACGCAGACAGAGGCGGCGGAGTGAACATCCATCCCAGCGCGGTGGTTGCTTCGGGAGCGGTGGTTCCCGCATCGTGCACGGTGGGACCGTTTTGCACGATTGGGCCGGAGGTGGAGCTGGGTGAGGATTGCAAGTTGATCTCGCACGTGGTGCTGGACGGGCGGACGCGCATCGGCGCGCGCAATGTGTTTCATCCTTTTTGCGCGGTGGGCGTAGCGCCGCAGGACCTGAAGTACAAAGGCGAGCCGACGGCGCTGGAGATGGGCGATGACAACACCATTCGCGAGTGCGTGACCATCAGCCGCGGGACGGCAGGCGGCGGAGGGGTGACGCGGCTGGGGTCGGATTGTTTGCTGATGGCCGGCGTGCACATCGGCCACGACAGCCAGGTGGGGAGTCACTGCATCATGGCCAACTGCGCCACGCTGGCCGGGCATGTGGTTATCGAGGACTACGCGACGGTGGGGGCATTCTGCCCGGTTCATCAGCATTGCGTGGTCGGCAAGTACGCCTTCATCGGCGGCGGGACGATTGTGACCCAGGATGTACTGCCGTTTTCGCTGACCTCGTCGCGGCGGGAGAACAAGGCCTTCGGGATTAATAAAATTGGCCTCGCGCGGCGGGGGTTCTCGCCGGAGCGCTTGCAGGTGCTGCAGAAGGCCTTCCGGCTGCTGCTGGCGGCCAAGCTGAATACGTCGCAGGCGCTGGAAAAGATCAAGGAACTGAAGGGCGAGGATGCGGCGCTGCTGGCGGCGTTTCTGGAACGCAGCGAACGCGGGGTGATCAAGTAGCCATGAAACTCGGCCTCATTGCCGGCAACGGGCGGTTTCCGTTTCTGCTGTTGGATGCGGCGCGGGCGCAGGGATTGGCCGTGGTGGTGGCGGCTATTCGCGAGGAGACAGACGCGGAGATCGACCGGCGCGCTGCCGAGGACAGCGGCACCACGGTTCATTGGCTTTCGCTGGGAGAGCTGTCGCGGCTGATTGAAACCTTTCACAAGGAAGGCGTAACCAAGGCAGTGATGGCCGGGCAGGTGAAGCACAAGCAGATATTTTCCAGCATTCGGCCGGATTGGCGGCTGGCCAAGCTGCTGCTGAATCTGCCGGTCCGCTCGACGGACAGGCTGATCGGCGCGGTGGCCAAGGTGCTGGAGGATGAGGGCATTGAACTGATGAGCTCGACCAAGTTTCTGGAGCCGCTACTGGCCGAGGAAGGCGTGCTGACTGAGCGCGCTCCGGATGACCAGGAGCGCAGGAACATTGAGTACGGATTGAGCGTGGCGCGCGCCGTGGCGGGATTCGACATTGGGCAGACGGTGGTGGTGGCGGCGCAGGCCTGCGTGGCGGTGGAGGCGATGGAAGGGACCGACGCGGCGATTGAGCGGGCCGGGCGGCTGATGAGGACGCTCGAAGAAGACGCCTCGACGCTTGAGCGGCGGCTGACGGTGGTCAAGGTGGCCAAGCCGAATCAGGATATGCGCTTCGACGTGCCGGTGATCGGGATGGCAACGGTGGAGACGATGATCCGCGCCGGGGCGAGTTGCCTCTCTGTGGAGGCGGGGAGAACGCTGCTGTTTGACCGCGATGCGCTGTTGAAGAGGGCTGGAGAGACGGGGATTGCCATTGTGGCGATACCACGCTGAGCCCGGCTCTAAAAAACTCTCTGCGTCCCGACGGCCTCATTTCCCATCCAACCATTCGGAGGTTCCTCATGAGAATTCCCCTTCTCTTCATCCTTTTCGCGGCCGTTGCGGCCGTGGTTGCAACGGCCGCTGTCCGCGCCGCCGGAGAAAATGATCAAGTAATGCCCGCTGTCGGGCAGGTTGCGCCGGGCTTCACTCTTCCCTCGCAAGACGGCTCCCAGATTTCGCTTGCTAGTTTTCGCGGCAAGTGGGTGGTGCTCTACTTCTATCCCAAGGACATGACCTCGGGCTGCACCATTGAGGCGCACAACTTTCAGCGCGACCTGGCGCAATTTGACGCTGCCAACGCGGTGATACTGGGCGTGAGCATGGATACGCCTGACAGCCACAAACAGTTCTGCACTAAGGAGGGGCTGACCTTCCGTCTGCTGGCCGACCCGGAGCACAAGGTGGTGGAGGCATACGGGTCGCTGGGCCACTTTGGCCCCATGACCATAGCCAACCGCAACACATTCCTGATCGACCCGGCGGGCAAGATCGCCAGGGTGTGGACCAAGGTCCAGGTCCAGCAGCACTCCGCGGAGGTGCTGGCGGCACTGGGCGAACTGAAGTAGCAGGCTGCCTGAGTCTAGACGCAAAAAAGCCCGGCTTTCACCGGGCTTTTTTGCTTGCCTTGAACATCAGGCTACCGCTGCTAATTGGTTGCCTTTTTCGCAGCGTCCTTACTTCTTTTTCTTCGCAGGAGCCTTTTTCTTGGCAACTGCCTTCTTCGCCTTAGCCTTTTTCTTGGCAGGCGCCTTCTTTGCTGCTTTCTTAACGGCCAACTTTTTACCTCGTTTGTTGGATTTTCTGGCGCTCTTTTTGGCCGCAGCCTTTTTGGCCGCAGCCTTTCCGCCCTTTGCGCCAGTCTTTCTCTTCTTCGCGGCGGACTTCTTTGCGGCCTTTTTGGCCACAACTTTTTTCGCGGCTGCCTTCTTGGCCTTACCCTTCTTTGCGGCCTTCTTGGCAGCTTTCTTTGCGGGAGCTTTTTTCTTCGCGGCCTTAGGGGCCGGTTTCGATACTGGTTTTTGCACGGCCACGACCACCGACTCTGCAGCTACTCCCTCATCGTCGTCCGAGGAGGTGAGCACGCTGAAGGTTTCAACCTCTTCATCCTCTTCAAAGTCGTTGTGGCCGGACTCAAACGCGGCCGGCTTGGCATTCGCTTCGCCGTCGCTCATCGCGTACATTCTGAACACGTCTTCCATCCCATTGCCTCCAGCGGCCTGCCGCTGCACAAATTTTTCATCTTCAATTTCTCGCGGCGGAGAAATCTGCTCTCCGCCCGCAAAATTCCACTAGCAATAGATTGCACGCAAACACCATCAGTTGACAAGCACGAAATGCGATTTTTGAAAAATATTATTTTGGCGGTTGAGGCCTGGAGGCCGCGGCGGGTTTCTTCGCGGGGGATTTATTTACGCCTGCCGATCCGGTTTTCTTCGCGGCGGGAGCGGTGGCGGGGTGATTCACGGGCGTTTTGTTCGCAGTTGGCGCGCCGTTCTGTTTGGGCGCGGGCGGAGGCGCGGAGCTTTTTGTTGCGCTCTTTGCCGGCGCGGGCTGTGCATGGACGCCCGCTGGAGCGGTGGCGCGGTGATGCGGGCGTGCGGCGACATGGGGCGCAGTGGCGGGATCGGCCACATACAGCCGCTGGCCGGGCTGCACCTTGGTCCCGGTGATCTTGTTCCAGCGGCGCAACTGGCTCAGTGAAACGCCGAAGCGGTCGGAGATGGTGACCAGCGTCTCGCCCTTACGCGCGATGTAGACCCTGGTATGCACCGGCTCGGCGACCGGGGCCGCAGGCACCAGCAGCGCCTCGACGCCGTCAATGCCATCACGCACGCTCAGATGATTGGCGCCGGCCAGAGCGGCTTCGGTCACGCGATACCTGAGCGCCACCGAGGCCAGGGTATCCTCAGGCGCAACGCGGTGATAGCGCCATGCATTGCGCTTGCCTTCAGGAATTAATGCGATGAGCTTTTTGAAGACCGCCGCTGTTCCGCCGGGCAGATGCAGATCAAACGGCGCATCGGGCGGGGTGGTCATGCGCAACAGGCTGGGATTCAACGCCGTCAACTCATCGACGGGCGCGCCCACGATATCCGAGACCAGGCGCAAATTTACCGGATAGTTGATGGTCACCGTGTCGGTGAGCACCGGAGGATCGAGAGTGACATCAGTAAAGCCGTATTGCTCAGGATGATTGGCGATGATGATGGCCGCCAGTATCTCCGGCACGTAATTCTTGGTTTCCCTGGGCAATTCGCCTCGCTTGTAGAGTTCCCAGAAGTCGGCGTATCCGGTCTTTTCAACGGCGCGCTGCACATTGCCCGCGCCCCAGTCGTAACCAGCCATGGACAAATACCAGTCGCCCAACTGGCTATAGATGTACTTCATGTAGCGGGCGTAGGCGCGGGTGGATTTTTCCGGATCGAAGCGCTCGTCCACATAGGCGTTGCGGGTCAGCCCATAGTAGGGACGCGGCATGAACTGCCACATGCCGCCGGCCCGGGAGCGGCGATTGATCGCCCGCGGCTGAAATCCCGATTCGGCGACAGCCAAATATATGAGGTCTTGCGGCACGCCCTCGTCGGCCATGACGCGCTGGATCATGGCCTTATAGCGGCCGGCGCGCTCAAACGAATGAAGCAGGGTGTTGTGGCCCTTCTGGGTGTTGGCGAAGAAGTTGATGTAGGTGGCTACATAGTCGTTGACCACCAGCGGCAGATCGGAGTTGGTGGTAGCCAGTTCGGCCCTGGCCTTGGCCACAATGTTGGGGTCCACCTGGAAGGTCACGTCCTCAGCTACATCGGCGGGAGTCTCCTCTTCCTTGGGGACAAAGCCGTTGCCCTGCTTGAGAGCCTCCATCTCCAGCGCGTTGATCTGGTCCACGATGCGGTCGAACTCCTCCTGCAGCTCGTCATTGCTCTTGATGTCGATGCCGCTCTGAAGCATCAGGTCGACGGCGCGGTCAAACTCCTGCTTGGCCTCGCGCAAACGCCCCTTGTGATATTCTGCCTCGCCGCGGGCGTAGGCCTCCTCCACCTGCTGGATCAGCAAGCGGACCCGCTGCTGTTCACGGGTAGGCATATGCGGCGCAGGAGCGGCTGTCTGGAGGGCTGGCGCGGGCGCTGACGAGTTGGCGCCCAATGTAAGCGCGGGGGCGGTGGCTTGCGGCCGCGCGCCCGGGGAAGCGCCAGTGGGCGCAGTAGGGTCGCAGCCCGCCAGCGAGAGAGCCAGCACGGCGCAGCCGAAGACTCGAAACCACATTCCACCAAGGCGCATGAAGGATACTGCCGCCCATCCGCCGAAAGGCCGCGGTAGGCTCTATGCCGATGATAAGCTATGGCCTGGAGGCATGTGCGCCGCAAGGGCGCGAAAAGCCTCTTTTTCCAAGCCAAAATGGACGCACGCTTCCTCAGAAATTTTGCGATCATCGCCCACATCGACCACGGCAAGTCGACGCTGAGCGACCGTCTGCTGGAGCTGACCGGCTCGGTGACGGGGCGGGAGATGCAGGCGCAGATTCTGGACGACATGGATCTGGAACGGGAGCGCGGCATCACTATCAAGGCCCACGCGGTGCGCATGATGTACAAGGCGCATGACGGCAACACCTATCAACTGAACCTGATTGACACGCCGGGGCACGTGGACTTCAGCTACGAGGTTTCGCGCTCTCTGGCCTCGTGCGAGGGCGCATTGCTGGTGGTGGACGCCAGCCAGGGCGTGGAGGCGCAAACGCTTGCGAATGCTTATCTGGCCATCAACCACGGGCTGGAGATCATTCCGGTCATCAACAAAATTGATTTGCCCTCCGCGGACATCCTGCGGACCCAGGAGGACATCGAGAAGGCCGTGGGGCTGGACGCGACGGATGCCATCCCGGTGAGCGCCAAGACCGGCCAGGGCGTGGACGAGGTGCTGGAAGCCATCGTTCATCGTCTGCCGCCGCCCACCGGAGACCCGGATGCGCCTTTGCAGGCGCTGATCTTCGACTCCTGGTTTGATGCCTATCGCGGTGTGATCGTGCTGGTGCGCGTGATGCAGGGCACGATGCGCAAGGGGCAGCGCATCCGGCTCATGTCGAATGGGAAGGCATTTGAAGTGGAGTCGATGGGCGTGTTGATGCCCAAGCCGGTGGAGATTGGAGAGCTGTTGGCCGGGGAGGTGGGATTTTTTGCGGCGACGATCAAGACGGTGAGCGACACCAAGATTGGCGACACGGTGACCGACGACACCCGGCCCGCGGCGGCGCAGTTGCCGGGCTTTGAAGACATCAAGCCGATGGTCTTTGCCGGCCTCTACACCGTCGATTCGCACGAGCACACGCTGCTGCGCGACGCCCTGGAAAAACTGCGGCTGAACGATTCCTCGTTTTTCTTCGAGCCGGAGAGCTCGGTGGCGCTGGGCTTCGGTTTCCGCTGCGGATTTCTGGGGCTGCTGCACATGGAGATCATCCAGGAGCGGCTGGAGCGGGAGTACGAGCTGGACCTGATCACCACCGCTCCCGGCGTGCGCTACCACATTACGCTGACCGACGGCAGCGTGATGGAGGTGGACAATCCCTCGCGCTGGCCGGAACCGGGCAACATTGACAGTGTCCGCGAGCCGGTGATCACCGCCAAGATACTCACCAACGAAGAGTACGTGGGCGGCATCTTCAAGCTGGTGGAAGAAAAGCGCGGACGGCAGTTGAACTTCGAGTACGTCACGTCCACGCGCGTGCTGCTGACCTACGAGCTGCCGCTTAACGAGATCGTTCTGGATTTTTACGACCGGCTGAAGTCGGTCTCGCGCGGCTATGCGTCGCTGGACTACCAGCTGACCGCGGAGTGGGAGTCGCCCATGGTCAAACTGGACATCCTGGTCAGCGGCGAGCCGGTGGATGCGCTCTCGGTGATCGTGCACCGCGACTTTGCCTACGAGCGGGGCCGGGCGCTGGTCTCCAAGATGCGCGAACTGATCCCCCGCCAGCAGTTCGAGGTGGCTATACAGGCGGCCATCGGCGCCAAGGTCATCTCCCGCGAGACAGTGAGCCCACTGCGCAAAAATGTGCTGGCCAAGTGCTATGGCGGCGACATCACGCGCAAGCGCAAGTTGTTGGAAAAACAGAAGGAAGGCAAGAAACGGATGAAGCGAATAGGGAAGGTGGACATCCCCCAGGAGGCCTTCCTGGCGGTGCTGCGGATAGGCGAAGATGCGCAGAAATAGGTTTTGATCTGTGATTCAATTCACAATGTATTCATCTACGTTTGTGGATAACCCCGACAGACCCTCCTGAACGCCCAGGCAACGGGGTACTGCACACAGAACAGGGCATTCTGCTGATAGTGATTGATAAATAAGGGGTTATCTTGCGTATCAAAAGAATCAGTTCTTGGCAAGAGAAAAAAACTGGATTTTTTCACGGGATTCACGAAAGTAATCCACAGATTTTTCCACAAGAATGTGCCGGAAATCGTTGTGGAAAGCTGGAATGGCAAGCGGCCTTTCCGAAGCTGATGAAAAGGTGTCGTTTCACAGGTCTCAGGATCAAGACCAAGACAGACCGCGACCGTATTCCAAATTCATTTGTCCGCAGTTGACGTCACACAAATTGTCCGCGTTTATCCTTTAACGCACAACAGCCCCGCAATGCGGGGCTGTTGCAAACGTCGTATCCACCCTGTCTTTATTGATGGGCAGGAGGCTTGACGGAGGCCGGTTTGGCTGTCGCTGCCGGCGGGGGTGGAGGAGCGGGCACGCCCGACTTCAGGTTGTAGTCTTCGATGACAGCCTTGGTGATGTCGGTGGAAGGTGTGGACCACAGAACCACGGGAATCGGCTGTTGCTGCTGCGGGCTCTCGTCCAGCACCAGCGTGTATCCCTGCTGCTGCACGTAGTTGGCCAGGACTTCATACACCTTGGCGGAGATGGCGCTATTCAACTCTCCCAACTCCTGCTGATAGTCCTTTTGGGCATCTTCAAACATGCGCTTGGCCTGCGTCGTCTTTTCGTCGATGATTTTGGCGCGGTTGGCGCGCTCGGTCTCGCTCAGCTTATCGCCCTGGGCCTGCAGTTCCTTGGTCAGTTTATCGATCTCTTCGCCGAGGGTTTTGAGCTGGGCTTCCTTGGGCGCGTACTTGGTCTGCAGGTCGGCGATTTTGCGCTGGAACTCGTTGGTGTTGAACACGGCCGCCTGGAAGGCGATAACGGCAATCTTGGCTGGACCGGCAGGCGCGGCCACGGGGGCGGCGGGAGCAGGCAAAGTTTGGGCGGCGGCGCTCAGGGCAAAGCCAGAGGCCAGCGTAGCGATAAGTACAAGCAAGCGCTTCATGCGAGGTAATGCTCCTTCGGAATTCCTGTGTGTCTGCGAGCGTTTCAGCGCGGAAGCAGACCGTCGCCTCCTGAGCAACCTCTCGGCCTGTTCTGATCTCTGCGCCGAAAGGAGCAAAGGCAGGAAAAGACGCGAACGAAGACGTCAGCAGGAACTAGATGAATTATAAGAGCCGGGGGTGGGAGCGTCAAACCGGCAAATATGAGTTTGCAGGCTGGCCGCCCTCTTTGTGCTCGCCGCAACCCGGGGTCCCCGGCACGCGATCTGTGCGTGTTGGGGTGGAAGCCGGAGGGACGGGGCCAATTTCCCCCATCTCTTCGTCGCTCGTCGCTTCAGTAGATTGACTACAGTTCGCTCCTCGCTCCTCGATCTAAGAAAAATTGGCTCCCGTCGCCGCCATCCCAGGTAGTGTTAACAGGTCCTAATGAACCCCGGGGAAGGGCAGAATCTTCATTCGTATGAGTATGAGGGCGATCACCTCCAGCAGGCTCAGAATTAACAACAGCACGGCCAGGACATAGAAGGGAATCTGCAGGCGGGGCCATAGTTTGGGCGGCCAGGAATCCACCAGCTTGTCGCGCAGCGATTCATTGAATCTCAAAGGGGTGTCTTCGCCCTCGGCGGCCGGCTTCCATTCCGAGGCAATAAAGGTGGCGCGCAGGTTGGTCAACAGCAGCGCGAGGAGGAGAATTCTCAGCACCCCGCCTGGGGAGAGGAACAAGCCAGAAAACATGGATGCGAGCGTTTCCAGAAAATAGCAGGCAAAGATCAGGGCCGCGGCCGGCCAGCATTTCTCTCTAACGCCCATGCCGCCTGTAAAGTAGATCAAACCAACCAAAAATCCCAATAGGATGATCAGCGGGCTGCCGGTGAACAGGGAGTATCCAAACTGAATAACGGCAAGCAGAAAGCATATCCAAAATCCCTGTTGACCCAGGTAATCCACGTCCCAGGCATTTTCTACTGTTGGCCAGAAGAGGCTCTTCAGCCAGCCGTCAGAGCGCTTACTCTCTTGTGATAATCCAAGTGTTTGCATGGCAGCCAGATTCGCAGAGCCCGGGAGTCGTGTCAAGGGATAGAGCATTTTTCACCGTTTCTATAATGTGCGCATGAAATATCCCACCCTAGTGTGGCGAGCCAGAAGTTGATTGAAGAACAACCACAGATCCTTCGACTCACCACCCCCAGGCTGAAGAGTACGCCTGGGGCCCCGTTCGCTCAGGATGACGGGCTGTTGAGAGTTGTGCGATCCCACCCTAGCCGCAACAACAAAAACGCGGCGAGGGTGGGGCACCCAGTAAAAGGGCCGCTCAGATCGAGCGGCCCCGGGAATGCTGATTGAGTCCTGCGCCTAGAAAGTGGTAGAGATGGTCAGGCGGAAGGTTTTGCGCGGCTCGCGGAAGGTGTCGCGCGCGCCATAACCGGCAAGGGCCTCGGCGTAGGTGTAGTCGCCGGCGCCACCCTGGGGGAACATGGAGCGCGTAATCAGTTGAGCCGTGCAACTTGTAACGTTGGTTCCGAGAACAACGTCGTTGCAGTAGGGCTTCTCATAGAGCCGCAGCGGGTTGTAGGCGTAATAGAGGCGGAAGGGGGCGTTGATGATGGGCATGATGACGGAGAGCTCGGCGCCGGTAGACATGCGCGGGACTAAATTGGTGCCGGCGATGGGCCGGATATCGCGCTTGAAGCCGACATCTGTGCCGGAAATCCCGCCCACGCAGGCGCCATTGTTCCATTCAGGGCAGCCATAGAGCTGTGAAGTCAGCGATGCAAAGCCCTCGGGGCTCTGCTTCAACTGCCCCTTGTTGAGGGCCACGGTGAGGCCGAAGTCGTTGAAGAAGGAGAAGGTGACCGGACCGGCGATGGGAATGCGGTATTCGGCATTGCTTGTAAAGCTGGTGTCGCCGCCGATAGAGGCGATGCCGTAGACCGGAATCGGCACCTGGATGCACTGATTCAACTGGGGATTGGAGGGGTCGCGCGGCACGCATGTTCCATCCGGATTGGTCAACTGCACAGTAACGCGCGTGGGCACATAGCCGTAGGGAGTAGCGCCGCGGACATCAAATCCGCGCAGGTCGCCTTCGCCGCCGGTGTAGAAGCGGTTGTTGGGCGGAGCCACGTCGCCGCCGTATCCCTGCACAAAGCTCAACTGCGCGCGCACGCCGAGTACGTTGCGCCCGGCGGGCGAAGGTATGAGATAGTGCATGGGCATGAACTGCTTATAAGCCACCATGGGCGCGTAATAGCGCACGTTGCCCCAGATGCCGGAGGTTTGGACCACGGCGGTGTATTCCTTGCCGGTGCGCGGACGCATGGGGTTGTTGATGGTGTTGTACATGTAGCTGAGCGAGACGTAGCTGTTGATAATGCCGGCCAGCGCGTTGCTTCCCTGGATGCCCGAGCGGAAGCTCATGGTCTGGAAGAACGTCTGTGAGGCGGTGCTGAAGGCGGTAATCGTCGACTTGCTCCACGAATAGGTAAAGCCGACGCGCTGGAAGGCATGGCGCTTGAGCGGATAGCTGAGCGAGAAGTTCAAGCCCCTGGCGGCCTGGTTGTAGTTTTGGATCATCGACTGCTGGGCAGCGGACAGATTGGGCGACGTGCCGGTGGTTGCCTGGTAGTTCTTGGCCGCGTTGAAGTCCTGCTTGTTGTCGTAAATCTGGAAACCAACGTTGAGCGGGCGGTTGCGCACGTAGGGCTGCGTGAAGGCGAACATGAAAGTGCGGCTGACGTTGCCCAGATTGCCTTGCAGGCTAAGGGTTTCACCCAGGCCGAGGAAGTTGTTGGTCTGGTAGTTGACGCCCAGGAAAGCGCCGGAGAGGCCGCTCAGGCCTCCGTTCAGGCCGATGGAGTTCTTTCCCTTCTCCTTGACCTTGAGCAGCAGTTCCACGGTGCCGGCTTCGGCATCCTGGTGGGCTTCTGAGTCCTGATCCACTTTGAGCGGTTCAAAGTACTCGAGCTGGTTTAGGCGGAGCAGGCTGTATTCCCAGAGTTGCGAGTTGTAGACGTGGCCTTCCTCCAGCATCAACTCGCGGCGGATGACCTTGTCACGGGTGATGCGGTTGCCCTGGAACTCGATGCGCGAGACGTAAAAGGGCTTGCCCTCGTCGATGTCGATGGTGAGCGAGACGGTTTTTTTCTGTTCATCAAAGACGGGTTTGGGGATGGCGCCGAAGTTGATGTAACCCAATTGCCCGTATGCCTTCTTGAGGTTCTCCAGGCCCTTGCCGATCATGGTGGCGTTGAACCAATCGCCGTCCCTGACGGCAAAAGTGCCGCGCAGGGCCTTGACGTTGGTTACCGCCTTATTGCCGGTGAAAGTGATGGTGCCGAGCCGGTAGCGCGCGCCTTCTTCAATGGGCATGAGGATGTCGATGCGCTTGCCCTTGTTGGGCCGGAAGGTGAACCAGTTCAATCCGCCCTGGTCGCGAATCTGTGTTTTGGGCTCCTCGATGGCGGTGTTGTAATAGCCCTTGTCGCGGTAGGCCTGGCGCACGCGCTCGGTATCCTCCTCGAGCTTGCTGGCATCGAAGGTCTGAGCAAAGAGATTCTCGAAGATGATCGAATAGGGAATGCCGATGGGCTTCAGGTTCTTCATGGAGCGGCGCAGAGGGAGCGCGCTGATGTGCTGGTTGCCGGTGAACTTGATCTGGCCTACCTTGACCGTGGGGCCTTCCTTGATGTTGAAGTTCACCTGCACCGAAGCCGGAGGGATGGTCTTCACCTCGGTTTTGATGGTGGCAAACTGGTGGCCGTGCTCGGAGAGGATGTCCTTGAGGACAGTCTCGGCCCGCTTGATCCTGGTTGGGTCGTACTGGCTCTCCACCGAAAGGCCGACCTTCTCCTTCTTGAAGCGATCGAGCACGTCCGACTGGGAGACAGCGTTCAGCCCCTTGTAGTTGATCTCGCGGATGGTGGGCCTCTCCCGGACGAAGACGTTCAGGATGATGCCCTTCTCCGAGTCCTCGCGCTCAATGCGTACATCGTCGAAGTACGACGTGTTCCACAGCGAATTGAAGTCGCGCTCAATGGAGATCGGGTCATAGGTGTCACCGGGGTGGGTAAAGAGACGCGCCAGGATGGTCTCTTTGGGGATGCGCCGGTTGCCGATGACTCGAATGGATTCAATAGTCTGCGGCTGCTGGGCCAGGGCTGCGACGGCGCAAAACGCCAACGCGAGCACGAGCACGGTGCGCGCCAGTGTGGTGGCGCGGGAGATGGTAATGTGCTTGATTGTCACCGGGCCGGAGCCCTGTGCTGAGCACACGTACTGGTGCGGTCCATAGTTCGCCATCACGTTCGGCTTCACGGGAAGAATATCGACACCCTCGTTGCTGAAAAATCTGTTCCTGCCTAGAGGAAAAATCAATTTTACCACCCCAGCGATAAAACCCGTCCTACCACCCCAGGAAGCAAAGACCGCTTTCTGGGGACCCCGTCGCCGGGGGCCGGCAACCACCCCACGGACGAAGACCCATCCTTGTCACCCCAGAAAGCAAAGACCGCTTCCTGGGGACCCCGTCCGCGGGAGCCCCGAAGTAAATCGGAGCCTATTCCACAGTCTAACGGACGCAGGCGGGTTGGGAGGCTTAGAGCAGTTCTCCAATGCATGGATTCTTTGCAATACCGTGCAAAGTGGCCTTTTCTTAAGGAAAAAGCCACTTGGCTTTTGTGGTTTCGGTTTACAGCAATTGGAGAACTGCTGTAACCCTGCCGCCGAACAGCGCAACGTCCATTTTTAGACGCAGGCGGAGCGCGCAGGACACCCTCTTCCAGGTTGGGATTTAAGGCAATGGAGGAAGCGCCGGCGGCGGGGATGAGCAATCGGCTCCGGAAAGAAGCGGAGCAGAGGCAGGCGACGGGCCTGTCTGGAACGGCACCAAGACCTGTAGACTCCCAAAAATATACCGAAATAGAGGAATATCTGTTCAAATTACTTCTTTTTCCCCGTTCTATTTGGCCTCTGCGGTATGCTTCTCCATATCCGGCCTTATTCCGCGAGGGGAAAAGGTCAGGCCGGAGGAGGCCAGCGGATGGAGATGGAGACAGAGGAGCGCCGAGGTCTTTCCATGATCTTGGTCCGGGCGCTGGTGGGCCTGGTCTTTCTTCTTGAAGGCAGCCTCAAGTTTCTCCGCCCCGAGGAGTTGGGCGCGGGGCGATTTGAGGCGCTTGGCCTGCCCTTCGCTCATTATCTTGCGCCGCTGGTGGGCGGGATCGAGATCGCAGGCGGCGCGGCCGTCCTGCTGAACATCTACGCCGGCGATGCGGCGCTGGCGCTGCTGGTGATCATCGTCACGGCCCTGGTTACCACCAAGCTACCCATCCTGCTGGGCAGGCCGCTAGGCCCGTTCCCGCTGGAAAGTCTCAAAGAGTACGGCTGGTTGAGCTTTTTCCACCAGGCACGCACGGATTTTTGCATGGTCTTTGGCCTACTGGCCATCCTCATCGACTCCGGCGTCAAGGTGGGCCGCAGAAGGCGCTGGTATCAGACCGGGCCAAGCTAGCTGCCACGAATCCAGTCCGCGTAAAGATGCCGGACGCTCCCTCCTCTTTCGACCGAATTCAAGGCAAGCCCCCTTGCTGAGGGCTTGCTGCTGACGCAAACAGGGGAGGGAAGAGTGTCCTACAACCTACTCGACCGGCCCGGCAAGAAAGTACACGTAGGCCAGCAAGGCCACGCCGATGAGGCCGGGAATCAGGCCGACCAAATAAGGAGTGCTTGGATCTGTTTTGATCATGGCCCACATAAAGATCACCATGGCCACTCCTACGGCAACGCAGACGAGGCCGCCGATCTTCAAGCCTTCGCGGGCTTTGACCCGTCTCAAATGCTCCTCTTCGCGCAGCAGATCGATGGCCGCCTTGGCGCCCTCGCCCGATGACTCGGTGATCCGCCTGAGGGTCTCCGCCTTGTAAAAGGCCTCGCGCTCCTTTTTACGGGTACCGAACCAAATGCCGAAGATGATCATCGTAAACATCGCCACAGTGCCCACTATCGGGATTAACACAGCAATAATCGGAATCAGAACACCAGGATTATTTCCCATCTCTTCCTCCTTGACGGGGAGTCTTCCCCATGCGGTTGGTAGGACAGCGGGGGCGCGCCGCCGGTTGCATAATTTTTAAAACAGAGCAATTTGCGAGAAAATGCAACCAGAGCGGGAGAGAGCTGGTCATACTATCCGCAGAGGCATGACCTCAGGATGAACACCGCAACCAGCGCCGAGAACAACAGGGCCAACGACGACCTTGCGGACGTGGAGCGCGTGCTGGCCGGGGATGTGCAGGCCTTCGAGGGAATCGTCCGCCGCTGGCAGGGGCCGCTGATCAACATGGCCTGGCGCTACTGCCGTGATCGCAGCCGTGCGGAAGAAATGGCCCAGGAGGCTTTTCTCAGAGCCTGGCGCGGATTGAGCCATTGGCGGCGGGAGTCGAGCTTTTCCACCTGGCTGTTTGCGCTGGCGGCCAACGTCTATCGCACCGAGTTGAAGCGATTCCCCACGGAGACACTGCCGCTGGAGGACGCACCTGAGCCTGCCGGGCTGGCTTCTCAGTTGCACGAACTGGAAGAACGAGGACGGTACGAAGTACTGCGTCGTGCCGTTCTGGCCTTGCCGCTGCGCTACCGCGAGCCGGTGGTTTTATTTTATTTTCATGAGATGGACGTGGCTGCGGCAGCGCACACCATGGGGCTGCCGGAGGGAACGATGAAGGCCCGCCTCTCCAGAGCGCGAGAGCTGTTGAGGCAACGATTTCCGAATCTGGAAGAGGAGCAAGGGGCAAGAAAGGTTTTTACGCTGGAGACAGGAAAGGAGGCCGCGCGATGAATCGAGCCAAAACAAACCGCAGCGAAGCAGAACACGCGAGGATCGAGACGGAGATCGGCCACATTCTGGCGACGGAAGAGGAGTTGCTGCCCTCCTCGGGTTTTGTGGGCGCGGTGATGGACCGGGTGCGGCAAGAGGCCGCGATGCCCGCGCCGATTCCCTTTCCGTGGAAGCGTGCGATTCCCCTACTGCTGCTGGCCAGCGGAGGCATAGTCTGGAGCACAGTAGAGTTGGCTCGGCTCGGAGTGCCGGGGCTCGACCTGACCGCGCTCGGCCAGTCCGCACAGAGCTGGCTGAAGTTTACGCTGCCGCTTCTTTCCGCAGTTCAGGTGCGTTCGTTGGAACAGGCCGGCTGGGTGGCGCTGGCGCTAGGCTCCTCGCTTGTCAGCTGGCTGCTGTCGCGCCGCCTGGCAGGTTGCGGAGGGCTGCTGTAGCGTCGTGCATGAGTTCTCAGGAGGGAAACACGATGGCCGACCCCCTTGAACGCTTTGTGAGCGCCCAGGCCGCGGTCTTTCCGCAGGTTCTGGAGGAGTTGCAGGCAGGAGAAAAGCGCAGCCACTGGATCTGGTTCATCTTTCCGCAGATGAAGGGGCTGGGTCACAGTTCGCAGTCGGAGTATTACGGCATCGGCTCGCTGGAAGAGGCGGCGGCCTATCTGCGCCATCCGGTACTGGGCGAGCGGTTGCGGCAATGCACGCGGCTGGTGACGCAGGTGGAGGGACGCAGCATCCGCGAGATTCTCGGCTCGCCCGACGACCTGAAGTTCCGCTCCTCGATGACGCTGTTTGCGCGCGCCGCCGAAGAGGCCGGCCTGGACGCCACCGAATTCAACGAGGCGCTGAAGAAATACTTTGGCGGCGAGGGCGATCCGCTGACGGCGAAGTTGCTGTGCTAAGGCTGCGCGTGCTTTGCCCCAAAATCCCGCAGCTTGGCGAGGAGTGCGGCGGCCTGGCCGGAATCGATGGCCTCTGCGCCCTGGCGGACACCTTCTTTCAGATCGGCGGCCAGCCCGGCGGCCACCAGGGTTGCGGCGGCGTTCAGCAGGACGATGTCGCGGCGCGCGCCGGGAATGCCGGTGAGCACGTCGTAGAGCAGAGCGGAGTTGGTGGCGACGTCGCCGCCGGTGAACTGATCGAGGGTGGTGCGAGGCAGCCCCGCCATCTCCGGAGTAATGCGGGCGGCGTGCAAGGCGGATTCGCCAGACTCTGATTCCTCGATGCACGCTACGATGGACTCGCCGGTGGTGGTCAGCTCATCAATCCCATCGGTCCCGTGGACGACGAAGGCGCGTTTGGCGCCGAGAGCCGCAAGAGTGCGGCCGACCAGAAGAACGCGACTGGGCGCGAGCACGCCGATGACCTGATTGCGCGCGCCTGCGGGGTTGGTCAGCGGGCCAACTAAATTGAAAACGGTGCGGAAGCCCAGCGCGCGGCGCAGCGGCCCCAGAGCCTTCATGGCCGGATGATAGAGAGGCGCAAAGAGAAAGACGAAGCCGGTTTGGCGGAGACATTCGACCGCCAACTCCGGGCCGAGTTCGATGGGCACGCCGAGGGCCTCCAGCACGTCGGCCGCGCCGCACAGCGAAGTAACCGCGCGGTTGCCGTGCTTGGCGACTTTGGCTCCGGCGGCCGAGGCCACCAGCGCCGCGCCGCAGGAGATGTTGAAGGTAAGCGGACCGCCGCCGCCGGTGCCGACCGCGTCGACCAGCTCATCGCGCTCCGCATCCGTGAAGGGCAGCGGCGTGACGCGGCGGCGCATCACATCGACAAAGCCGGCCAGCTCCGGGGCCTGCTCGCCACGGGTTGCCAGCACGGTGAGCAGCGCAGCGGTTTCGACTTCGGGGACCGAGCCGGCAAGGATGTCTTCCAGCACTCCAGCCGCTTGTTCGCGGGTCAGCGCCGCGCCATCCTGGGCCAGCGGCTTTAGCAGTTCCTTCAGAGAAGCCATATCCTTATATGGTACCGACTTAAGCGGCATGGCGAAGCATAAAGAATTTCGCACACGTTCTTGTTTGCCCGTTATTTGTCGAGCACGATAGTATTTGGATACCGCTGGCACGGCCTCAACTTCCCGGAACCCACCGGGGCTGGAGATGAATCCCCAAGGCCGGTGGAGAGAACGGTCCCTACCAACATGAAGATTCATGAGTATCAGGCGAAAGCAATCCTGGCGAAGTACGGCGTGGCCGTGCCCCGGGGCGAAGTGGCCAACACGCAGGAGGAAGCCTCAGCGGCGGCCCGCAAACTCTTTGCCGGGGGCGCTGCGGGCGTGGTCGTCAAGGCGCAGATTCACGCCGGAGGGCGCGGCAAGGGCGGCGGCGTGAAGGTGGCGCGCACGCAAGCGGAGGCCGAGCAGTACGCCAAACAGATTTTGGGCATGACGCTGGTGACGCATCAGACCGGGCCTCTCGGACAAAAAGTCCAGCGGCTGCTGATTGAAGAGACGGCAGCCATCGAGCGCGAGCTTTATCTGGGCATCGTGCTGGACCGCGTGACTGGCAAGCTGGTCTTCATGGCCTCGCAGGCGGGCGGCATGGAGATCGAAGTGGTGGCCGCGAAGACTCCGGAGGCGATCTTCAAGGAGAGCATTGACCCGGTGATTGGCCTGGGCGCATGGCAGGCGCGCAAGCTGGCCTTTGCGCTGGGACTCAAGGCAACGCAGATTAACGCGGCGGTTGCGTTTTTGCAGAGCCTGTACCGGGCCTACATCGAAACGGATGCCTCGCTGGTGGAGATCAATCCGTTTATCACGACGACCGACGACAAGCTCTTTGCGCTGGACGCCAAGATCACCTTCGACGACAACGCGCTCTTCCGCCACCCGGAGATCAAGGCGCTGAGGGACACGGCCGAGGAAGACCCGCTGGAGGTGGAGGCGAGCAAGTACTCGCTGAACTACATCAAGCTAGACGGGTCGATTGCCTGCATGGTGAACGGTGCGGGCCTGGCCATGGCGACGATGGACATTATTCAGTATGCCGGCGGCAGCCCGGCGAATTTTCTGGATGTGGGCGGCGGAGCGACACAGGAGCAGATCGAGCACGCCTTCGAGATTCTGCTGGCCGACGCGCACGTGAAGGCCATCTTCATCAATATCTTCGGCGGTATTCTGCGCGTTGACCGGCTGGCGACGGGCGTGGTGGCGGCGACGCGCAATCTGAAGGTGAAGGTTCCGATTGTGCTGCGGCTCGAAGGCACGAATGTGGAAGAGGGCCGCAAGATTCTGAAGGAGTCGGGGTTGAATTTTCAGGTGGGCGAAACGATGAAAGACGCGGCGGAGCTGGCGGTGAAGGCAGCTTCTAGCTGCTAGCCTCTAGCTACTAGCTCTTAGCTATTAGCTTTCTAGGCATGGATGGACGAATGATCGGGGATAGTTCATTGAATCACTTACTGGATGGATTCGAGATTGTCGATTGGCCAGTACGCCCTGAATCGCTGCCAAACACAACGAAGTGCTTCGTATACGTTTTTCTCATTTCTAAAGGCGCAATTTGGATTCCTTTTTATGTTGGGCAGACGGAGCGATTGGTTGGACGAATGAAAGACTATACACAGGCTTACTTTTCCGCTTCGACCGATTTCAGGGTTGGCATTGCGATCCGATGCTTCACGGAAGGAATGCATTGCAGTGTCAAGGTTGGATACAAACAGAGCGAACATAATCTTCAAGACGAATCCCGTATGATTCGAGAACTGCTACTCTTGGGATTCAGGCTACTGAATAGCCTACCCGGCTACGATTATCAAAAGTCAAATATGAAGGATGAGCAGGAGGTCATTCGATTATTTTGCCGTATGATAATGAACCAAGCTACGGGAGCATCTCCACCAGCTATCATCAGCCCATGAAAATTCAAGGAAAAAGGATGGAAAAATGGCGCAAAACTACCACGAATTGATTGTCTGGCAGAGGGCGATTGAGTTGACTGTTTGCATCTATAAGCTGACTCGAACTTTCCCGAAAGAAGAGCTTTATGGACTCATTTCACAGATGAGAAGGGCAAGCGTTTCCGTGGCGAGCAATATCGCCGAAGGACGCGGAAGGATCACACCGGGAGAGTTCCGTCAATTTCTCGGACTCGCACAAGGTTCAACGTACGAACTTCAAACCCAGCTTTTGGTTGCCCGGAAACTTGGAATGGGAAGCGATGAGAACCTCAATGAGGCAGAATCGCTCAGTGATGAAGTATCCAAGATGCTTGGATCGTTCATCCAAACTCTAAAAGCGCCGGAACGAAAAGCTAGAAGCTAGGAGCTAGAAGCTAATGGCTGTATTGGTAGACAAAAACACGCGACTCATCGTGCAGGGCATTACCGGCAAGGAAGGCACCTTTCACGCGATGAGCTGCGCGGAGTATGGCACGAAGGTGGTGGGCGGGGTGACGCCGGGCAAGGGCGGGACGACGCACGAGGGCTGGCCGGTTTTCAACACCGTGGCCGAGGCCGTGGCGAAAACTGGCGCCAACGCGACCATGATTTTTGTTCCGCCGCCCTTTGCCGCTGATGCCATTCTCGAAGCCGAGGACGCGGGGATTCCACTGATTGTCTGCATCACCGAGGGTATTCCCACGCTGGACATGGTGAAGGTGTGGGCCAAGCTGAAAAGCTCGAAGTCGCGGCTGATCGGGCCAAATTGCCCGGGAGTGATTTCTCCGGGCAAGGCCAAAATCGGCATTATGCCGGGACGGATTCACAAAGAGGGAAATGTAGGCATTGTTTCGCGGTCGGGAACGCTGACTTATGAGGCAGTGTTTCAACTGACGCAGCGGGGAATCGGGCAATCGACGGCGATTGGCATCGGCGGCGACCCGATTATCGGCACCACGCACATCGACGCGCTGCGCTTGTTCAACGACGATCCGGAGACAGAAGCGATTATTCTGATCGGCGAGATCGGCGGTACGGCCGAAGAAGCTGCGGCGGAATTTGTGAAGCAGCATGTGAAGAAGCCGGTGGTGGGCTTCATCGCCGGGCAGACAGCGCCTCCGGGCCGGCGCATGGGCCACGCGGGCGCCATCATCAGCGGCGGGCAAGGGACGGCCGCCGAGAAGATGAAGGCCATGAGCGCGGCGGGGATTCACGTGGTGGTTTCGCCGGCGGAGATTGGGGCGACGCTGGCCAAGGTGATTGGAAGAAGCTAACTGACAGCTATCAGCTAAAACTGTATTCGAAGCTCGCGCAGCCCTGGCCTTTTACAATAAAGACGCAGAAATATTCCCCGAGGAGTGATTCAAGTGGCGCAACGCACCTTCAGCATCGTCAAGCCGGACGCGGTCCGCAAGGGATTTACCGGGGCCATTCTGGCCGAGATCGCGAAGGCCGGATTTCAGATTGTAGCCATCAAGCGGCAATCGATTTCAAAAGAGCAGGCCAAGGGCTTCTATGCCGTGCACGCGGGCAAGCCGTTCTTCGAAGGGCTTTGCGAGTTCATGTCCTCGGGGCCGCTGGTGCTGATGGTTCTGGAGAAGGAGAACGCCATTGCCGACCTGCGCAAGCTGATGGGCGCAACCAATCCGGCCAACGCCGAAGAGGGAACCATCCGCAAGAAGTTCGCCGGATCAATTCAGGAGAACGCGATTCACGGCTCGGACGGCGAGGAGACAGCAGCGTTTGAGATCGGATACTGGTTTGCTGGGTACGAGCTGATCTAGCGCCGTAACCCACACCAGGTAGCCCCGGCTAATTTGCAGCAGCCGCAGGCTGGGCAACCAGCGCCTTCAGATCGCCGACAAGTCTGTCGATGGCATCATCGAAATTCTTATCGCCGGTTTTTTGCCGAGCAAAGGGCTTTATATTCTCCGTGAGCGTCCAGAGCGTAATGCGTGTTTTTGGATCCACAAGCACCAGCTTAAAGCGCAACACACTGGAGGAGTCACAGCCCGATTCTTTTGAGCCGCTGACCCCGGTGATTTGTGAAGAATAACTGATCTCATAAACAAGATCGGCATTCGCGGGCGCAGTGACAAGCTCATATCGGCCCCAACTCTTGATGGCCGCATAAAACTGGTTGTAGTTCCTGTCCGTCCCCGCGCCCGTATTGGAGATGAAAACCTTCTTTGCGGTGAGGATTTGCGAGGGCAATGGCGCAGCGGTGATTTGAGCCTGCAAGGCGGAGACGAATGGCAAGTTCATCGCAATTCCGAGAGACATTACAGCAAACCTGATTTTCGACATGATTTCGTCCTCTTTCTGTCTTCCTTGAACACAAGATTGAAGAATTCCACTCGGGAAAAATGCATCCCAAACCGATTAATCCCCGAATAAATCGTTAATCTTCTGGCTGAGCGCGGCAACTTCCTGCCGCAACTCGACCACCGTCGCTTCCAATTGCGCGATGCGCTCAGCATGACTCGCATTCAAGCCGTCGTCGGGTGCGGCGGTATAGCTGCCTGCGCTTAACACGATAGCGTCAGAGGCTGCTGCATGCAATGCCTCTACTTCACCGTAGAACAGATGCGCGTATCGCGATTCCTTGGTTCCCGGCTGGCGGGGAAGCACGGCAGCCAGCGGCGGTGTGCGCTTCATCAACTTTTCGAGCACGGCCAGCACATCCGCGATTTCCTCGAAGCGGTGCAGGCGCTCGGTGCGTCCGCGCAGTTCGCCGGGAGTCTGCGGGCCGCGCAGCAGCAGAACGCAGAGGAGCGCCGTCTCCGCACGGCTGAAGTTGAAGGCCTCGCCCAGCCAATGCTCGTACTTGGCGACGCGCCCGTCGGCAGCACGCGCGCAGCCGGCCAGGCGCAGGTCCTCCAGGCCATGCAGCGCCTGGCGCACCTGCTCCTCGTCCAGTGCCATCACCGGCTCGCGGTTGGAACGCTGATTGCACGCGTTGATGAGCGCGTTGATCGAGAGGGGATAGTACTCCGGCGTGGTCACTTCTTTTTCAACCAGAGCGCCCAGGACGCGAGCTTGGACGGCAGTTAGGATAATGGGGACAGATTGATCCATGTCGGGCGGCATAGGTCTATTTTGCCACTTCTCGTTGGCCACCCTTCACAAAGAGCGTGAAGTATAAGACCTTCATGTTTGAACGGACCTGGGGACAGGTCCACAGATCGGTTTTTCAACCTGGCTTTTAGTGTCTGCAACCTTAGGCGCGGCAGCAAGGCGAAACCAATATGGACGACGGAGGGAAGTTGACGGGGAGGTGTTTGTGGAATGGATTCGATATGAGGCAAGTCATGGCTTTTTGGTTCGTGCAGAGGACGTGCGGGAAAGGTAGGGTCTTTGCCGTTGGAACAAATGCGAAAGAGGTGGCGAGCCGGGCGCGAGGGGTATATTCTCTGATGGCTGGGCAAGCAGAATGAAATTCCGGCTCAAGTGCTCCCCTGGTGCGACTCGAAAAGGTAAGGGCCTGTCATAAGAAGATTGACAGTACGGGGAAGCTCAACAAGGAAATAACCCGTAGCCAGAGTCGTTTGCGCCTGGCAATATGGAGGATTACATGAAGCCACTGCTATCAATGCTCATCACTTGCCTTGTTTTGCAGGGGGTCGCTTGGGCCGCGGAGGTATCGCCATCGGCCGCGGCGGACCAAGCGGCGGTCGTCGAGGGTAACAATGCCTTCGCCGTTGAGCTGTACAGCCAATTGCGGAATCAAAGCGGCAATCTCTTTTTCTCGCCCGAGAGCATCTCCACCGCGCTGGCCATGACCTATGCCGGGTCCCGTGGTGATACCGCCTCCGAGATGGCGAAAACGCTGCATTTCACGCTGCCGCCGGATCGGTTTCATCCGGCGATGGGCGCGCTGCTTAGTGATCTCAACGCCGCGCATAATGGATACCAGCTTCGCATGGCCAACGCTCTTTGGGCGCAACAGGGGTACACGTTCCTCGACGATTTTCTTAAGCTGACCGCGAGCGATTACGGCGCGGGATTCAATCAGGTGGATTTTAAGGGCGCAACAGAGACGGCGCGGTTGACCATCAACCAATGGATCGAGCAGAAAACTGAAGACAAAATCAAAGACCTGCTGCAACCGGGCGCGCTTGACTCCTCCACAAGACTGGTGCTGACCGACGCCATTTACTTCAAAGGGACTTGGCAGAAACAATTCCAGTTGGCGCAAACAGCGGATGGGGATTTCCATCTATCCAAGGAGCAATCAGTTAAAGCGCCACTTATGCACCGCGCGGACGCTTACAACTATTTCAACGGCGGAAAGTTTCAGGCCCTGGAAATTCCTTATAAGAGCGAGGAATTGTCCATGATCATCTTCCTGCCTAAGGATATAGGCGGTCTTCCTGCTTTGGAGCAATCGCTGACTACGTCCAAAATGCAGCAGTGGCTCAGCCATTTGCGGCCAGTTCCCGAAGTCATCGTAACGATTCCCAGGTTCAAAGTGAGTCTGCAATTTGAGCTGCAAAACACGCTTAGCGCGATGGGGATGCCGCAGGCATTTGGCAGGCTCGCGGATTTTTCAGGGATAAACGGAAATCGCGATTTGTGGATTTCTGCGGCCATTCATAAGGCGTTTATCGATGTCAATGAGGAAGGAACCGAAGCAGCGGCAGTTACGGCAGTGGTAATGATAGCAACGGCAATGTATGAACCGAACCGGCCGCCGCCAATTGTCTTCTGCGCAGATCATCCTTTTATCTTCCTGATCCGAGACAACCGTTCGGGAGGCATCCTGTTCATGGGCCGCGTGACCGATCCGACGAAGTAAGAACCACGATCTTTGATTACTGAAGAGGACACATAATGCTTGCATTCCTGTACACATAGCAGTAATATGTGCACGGTCGAAAATTACATCTCGCAGGTGTCGAAATGAAATCAGAATTTCCAGACTGCATAGTGCGCCCGACAGCAAAGCTCTTTCCGCTAGCCAGGCGCGGGAGAATCTGCCTGGTACTGTTTCTCACTGGCCTATCCGTGCTCGGGCTCTCCGGTTGTGGACCGAGACGACTGCGCGCAGATTTCACGAATTATGAAAGGTCCTATGCGGAGACCTCAAACCGTGAGCTGCTCTTGAATCTGGCGCGGCTCGAGAACCGCGAGCCTACTTACTTTTTTAAGATAGGCTCGATTCAGAGTTTATATAGAATGGGAGGGACTCTGACAGGGAATGGTTCCTACTCGGTCTCATCCTCGAATGCGACTGTTGGCGGTCCTGCCGGCGGAGGCACTCCTATGGCGACCTATGAGAACGATCCGTCGTTCACATTCATTCCGGTGAATGACCAAACCAACGCTCAGCTCCTTTTACAGCAGGTTCCACCGAATACGTTCTATATTCTTTACGAACAGGGCTGGCGAGTGGATCAGCTCTTCAGGCTGATGGTGGATCGGATTGAGCTTACTACAAAAACTTCGGATGGCTGCGATATCGAGACCATCCGGAATCTGCCCCCGAGAATTTATGCCAATGAGGGTAGCTCCCCATATTCCCGCGATCCGGACGCACTGAGCCAGTACACGACTTTTCTCAGAATCAGCGCGATTTTATACTGGCTGCAAAAACACGGTGACCTTCTGCTGCGGGTTAACTATGACTTCGAACCCTATGACAAGAACGCGGCATTAAAAGAAAGTCCGAATGAGCCGAATGGCCCGGGAGTTGATAATCGGCCTTCGAAAACCCCATCAGCCGGCGATATGATAACCGCTTGGAACAAGAACGCAGTTTGGGAAAAGGACAAAGACGGCGCCTGGCTCTTGGGTGAAAAAGTGCAACACCCTGTGTTCTACCTCGCTCCTATCAAGAAAGACGGCACAACTATCAATGCGGATATTGATCAAATAGAGGCTGACATTAAGAATGATCCGGATATGGGGGAAATGAGTAGCGGCCCCGCGCTCCACCTGGTTCTGAAAAACCTCGCCTCTGGTTTTACTATTACGGGATCCTCAACTCCTCAGAACACGACCGGAGAAGTGTGTCCGGCAACTTCAGTATCCTCTCATTTGGTGATGCGTTCCTTGATAGGACTGATGGCGGCTGCCGCACAGGAACAGGCCCCATTTGAAGCGCTGACTAAAAACGATCCCAAGGTTCCCATGAGCGATCATTTAAAGAAGCGCCTGCCTTCGCTTCCGGAGAGGGAGCAGGAAAAATGGAAAAATCTGCCGGAGCCTAAATTTTCTGAGGCAGTACCGGCCTTCGAGCGGCTCCCGTTATTGCGTTTAATGGGAGATCCCAAGAGCGATGAGGTTCCGCCTATTATTCAGGTGAGTTACAGAGGGAACACTTATCGTGTTGCCGACTTGAAGAGAGACATCGACACAGAGAATCAATACTGGAACCGAGACGTATTTCGCCTCATCAACGAGCTCACGTCACAGGTAACCGTGGATATTTCCAAGTTCCCGCTTACAACACTTCTCCAGTAGCTCATTCTGCAATTCAGGAAGGTTGCATTTTCGGTCGAATATGCCCTTACACCAGCAAGAGACAAAGTCAGCAATACGGCTCCCATCAGTACTCGTGATTGGTTTTACGGGACACAGAAACCTCGCGGATGAGCCGAAATGCCGGGCCCTGATCTGTGATTATCTCCGAGAACGAAAGGCAGCGACTTCGGGAATCATCTATGGAGTATCGTCGGCGGCAGCAGGTGGCGATTTGTTGTTTGCCGAAAGTTGTATTGAATTGGGAATCCCGCTCCGGGTATTGTTGCCACTTCCCCAAGAATACTTTCAAAATGACTTTGACGCAGCTACCTGGTTGCGCGCTGAACAGGTGTTGAGCAAGGCTGTCTCGGTCGAGGTTACGGGCAATCATGAGCTTCACGAGGAGGGGTATTATGAATGCGGTATCGAGACGGTGCAACAAAGCCAGCTCATGATTGCATTGTGGGATGGGGAGCCGTCGCGAGGAATGGGCGGAACCCAGGAAATTGTAGCTTTCGCTAAAAAAATGGGCAGGCCGGTCGTATGGTTCCATAGTGTAACGGGAACCATGCAAGTCTTCAATAAGCCGGCTTTACAAAAACTCTTGCAGTTGCACGATCCGGAGCTTGATTTTCTGAACTGTTTGCCAGATTCAGGTGTGGTGTTATCGACAGATTCGCCAGCAGAACTGGCAAGAGCGTGGTTCCAGAAGATTGATAAGAATGCAAGCCGGTTGGCGCCGCAGGTTCGCCGTTTGGCTTCCATCCCGATTGTGTACACAGCAGCCGCAGCTTTTTTTAGTGGAGCCGCGTTGCAGATGCCTCACGCCGAAACATGGCTGGCAATTGGAACCGCACTTGGAGTTACTGCTGCAGCCCTTCCAGTTGCGCTAAGGCTAAGTCAGCGGCAAGCGCGTTGGGCGAGAAGCCGAACGGCGGCCGAAGTATGCCGTTCGGTACTGGCTTTATGGAGTACGCCGGTTGTAGATGAGGTGATTGGGCCGGAGATTATTCCGGAACTCGCCAGCATGCTAAGGTCTCTAAGACTGCTTAAGGCATTGGACGGTTCCCGGAAAGGCATATCGATCGATGAATTTAAAGAACGCTATCGCAGGGAACGCGTTTCTGATCAGTTGGAGCATTTCTCACAGCACGCTATGCAGTCTGCGCATGAAGCTCGGCGATATCGTGTTGTGACTTGGATTTGCACCGGTTTGGCGATCCTTATAGCCGCAGGACTCTTTTTGATTACAGCGGAATTCACGAATGTGCACCTGCTTTCTGGGAAGAGATGGCTTACTGTCGCTGTGACGGCCCTCTTTCAGCTCGCTACGATCTCGGGAGCGATGCTGATCGTGAAAGACTGCAAGAGACGCCAGCAGCGCTATCGGGCGCTGCATGGCTGGCTGAAGGAATGGGATACGGAACTCGATGCCCTGCGGACATGGCCTACCGTGCTCAAGGTCGTCTGTAGAATTGAACGGGCTTTGCTGGTTGAATTGCTGGAGTGGAAATCTCTCGTTCAAAACGTGAAGCTGCCGAGGAAGTGACAATATGAAACGGATTCTTACATTGGACGGAGGTGGAATTCGGGGGGTTTTCAGCCTGGAGATTCTCCTTCGCATGCAGGAGTTGCTTAGGGCACAGTATGGCTCGCCAAACATGGTTCTGGCTGATCATTTTGATTTTTTTGCAGGCACAAGCACTGGCGCAATTATTGCCACCTGCCTCTGTTGGGGAATGTCAGTCGAAGAAATTCTCAACTTCTACGTGAAGCATGGCGGGACCATGTTTCAGCCGGTTCCCTGGTACAGGCCACTGAAGAAATATTTTGTTTCGCGCTTTCAGGCTAAACCTCTTACAGATCTTCTTCAGAAAATATTCTCTGAAGATGGCAATGGCCAGGTGCCAGCCCTGCTCGGCAGTGCCCGCTTGAAAAAGCTTCTGCTTGTGGTCGTTAGAAACCATACCACCGGTTCTCAATGGCCTCTTACCAATAATCCCAAGGCTATGTACAACGATCCATCCCTGCCGGATTGCAACCTGAAGATACCTCTTTGGCAAGTGGTAAGAGCCAGCACGGCCGCGCCGGTTTACTTTGACCCAGAAGTGATAGAGATGGCAGGCCGATCCTCCATTTTTGTGGATGGTTCCGTTACGCCCTATAACAATCCAGCTCTCATCGCCGCGCTGACAGCCGTGATGCCATGCTACAACGTGAACTGGATCCCGGGGCCGGAAAACATTCGGCTGATATCTGTTGGAACTATACGATTTTCCTCTGGTTTGCCAAAGAAACTCAGGAAACTATGGCTCGGGAAAAACGTGTCTCTCATTCCATCGGCTTTGATTCAGGGAATTGCGTGGCAGCAGGATTATCTTTGCCGATGTCTGGGTAAGTGTCTTTACGGTGACGAACTCGATGGAGAGATCGGCAATCTGATCAGCGCACAGCTTCCGGGGTCACGTTGGTTCAGCTATGTTCGGTACAATCAGTCTTACAAAATCGAGG
This sequence comes from Occallatibacter sp., assembly GCA_049522175.1. Taxonomy (GTDB): domain Bacteria; phylum Acidobacteriota; class Terriglobia; order Terriglobales; family Acidobacteriaceae; genus Telmatobacter. The sequence continues at coordinate 155,983 of JBEKOC010000005.1, forward strand.
CAGTTGAAGAGTTGCTTAAGACATATCCGCGGCTATCGCAGATCGATGCAGTCCATGCAATTCCCGCCCTGAGGGAAATCGGTCAAAAATACGCCGCCGAAAATATAAAGCTGGATCACTTGATCTAGGCCGCGATTTCACACGCGTGCCATCTCGCTCGAAGAAATTTATCGCTTCGTGATATAGACCTTGAATTGGTCGTCCGTCATCACATTGAGCTTTTCCTCTGGTGCATAACCATCCTTCCGGAAAAGAACATTACGTAGAGAATCTGGCCGCGGCGCTGGCAACATGATTGTGAACTCTCCCTTGTCGTTGGTTTTGCCAATCGTCTCGTTATTGTCGTCCGGGTCTACAACCACTTCGACTCCGGCAACAGGCATGCTTGTATCATGATCATAAACGCGGCCCTGAAACTGCCACGGAGGTGGCGGCTGCATATGGCGCCAGACAGCGTAAGTGAGTATCAGCAGCATGATCGCTGCAACCACTGATTGCAACATCCATCTGCGCTTCAGCGTAACTCCTAGCTGGGGGCGCAGCGCTGATGCAGCTTTACCGGCGTCCTGCTCCTTGATCCCTTGAATCTCCAGCATCGCCGGCAACGGCGTGCCGTCCAGCAGCCAGGGAAATACTCGCTTGTGCTGGGCCAGCGCGCTCGAAAATTCGTAGCGGATATAATCTGACTCCTGCGCCGCTTTTGACCAGCACAGCACCATGGTGCGCGAGGCGCGCACAGAACGTTCCAGACGCTTCTTCCAATCCTCCCCGGGAATAATGGATTGCATGTCGAAAAAGACCCGGTATCCGAGGCGCTTTAATTCATTCAGCAACGGCTGGACCCGCGTGGTGTCGCTTCGCGAATAACTGAGAAAGACGTCGTAGCGTGATCGTAACATTTCAATTCCTTGCAACCTCTTCGAGTTGGCCTATCGTGTACCCGATGCACCGGAAACAGCGCCTTCCTCCGTCAGAACTGCCGTCAGACCGCGCTCTGCCCGGGCCCAGTATTCCGGCATGTCAGCCTTGGTATAAACCTCCATTGATGCCTTGAAGGCGCGCTCCGCCTGGGCAAACAAATCCTTCGCCTGCGCTCCACTGCTGCGCTTGCCCTGCTCCAGCAATGCGCCCGCAAGATTGTACTCGGCAAGTGACCAGGCCGTGGGCAGATCTGTCTTTCCAAAGGAATTCAACACCGTCCTTGCATCCTCCACAGCCTGCGTCAGCAATTGCGTCGTCTGCTCCCCGCTGCTGCGTATCGCTTCATCGGCCAGCACCCTGCCCAGACTTGTCTCGTCGATTGCCCAATACTCCGGCAGGCTTGCGCTGGTCTGCACCTTCATCGCATCCTCATAATCCTGGGCTGCCTCCACAAGCTGGCTCATTGCCTGCGCGCCACTGCCCCGCTCTGCTTCGTCCATCAGCACATTCCCCAGGCGGCTCTTGGCTATCGCCCACGCCTGCGGCAGGTCCTTCTGGTTATCTGCACTCAATGCTGCCCGGGCGTTTCTCTCCGCCTCGCTGAATAGTTCCGCCGCTTGGGCATCTCTGCTCCGCTCACCCAGGGCCAATAAAGCGCCTGCCAGGTTGATTCGTGCCCAGGGTTGCGCCTGCGGCAGCTTTTCGTTATAAACCTCCAGCGCCTCGTTGTAATGTTTCACCGCATCCGACAGAAGACCCCTGGCCTCCGCACCGTTGCTGAGCTTTGCCTGGTCCACAAGTGCACTTGCAAAATTGGTCTGCGTCATTGCCCAATCCTGTTTCAGAGAGGTCTCGCCGGACCGCACTTCCAGCGCCGCCTGGTAAGCATCCACTGCCTGTTTCAGCAATTCCTTCGCCTGAGCCGGCATGCTCCACTCCGCCTGATTGCGCAATGAGTACCCCAGATTGTTCTCCAGAGTTGCGAATTCCTGCCGGTACTCTTCCGTGTTCTGTACTTTCAGTGCAGCCTTGTATGCCTTCGTCGCCTGCTCAAACAGATCAATCGCGTGCGCGCCGCTGCTGCACTCAGCCTCGTTTCTCAATACGTTCGCCAAATTGGCTTGTGTCGTTGCCCAATCCTCCTTCGTTTCCATGCCGGCTTGCACATCGAGTGCGGCCCGAAAGACCCTGACTGCCTCAGCATACAAGTCCGTGGCCTGTGTTCCACTGCTGCGTTCTCCCCGGGACCACAGCGCTCTCCCGAGATTGTTCTCTGTCTTGGCCCAATCCTTCGGGTCGGCAGTTTGGCTTTGCACAGAAAGCGATTTCCTCAAGGCTTTCTCTGCCCGCGCTAACAAATCGGTTGCCTCCGTCCCACTACTCCGTATCCCCCTGTCAGTCAGAGCAAATCCCAGGTTGTTTTGAATTGACGCCCACTCCAGCCTGTCATCGGGCGCTGTGTATTCATTCAGCAACTGTTCATAGTCCTTGATGGATTGGTCCAATAACGGCGCGCTGTCGCTGGCTTCTCCAAAAGCGCCTTCCTTCTCACGCGCATCTGCCGCCCGCGCCATTGCTTCCAGCCACATTCCGCGCAGCACCGCGTCTGTAGGCTCGTTAGAGAGTTCCTTCGCTGCCCGGTCGCGCGCTTCTTCCAGCGTCTGTGTCGCCTCGTGATAGTTCAGCGCCAATTGCGAGGCATGCGCGCCTTCGAATCGAACATTGATTATATTGTGCATCGCATTCTGGCGCGTCTCCAGCATCTTCTGGCGCATCTCCAGCATCATTTTGCTCATCTGATCCAGATCCTGATCTTCATTCTGCTCCATTGCGGTTCCAGACTGGCGGAGCAACTGTGCAGCACGCTCATAATGCTTCAGAGCGAATTCAGCCAGACCTTGCTGCTCTGCTGTGGCTCCCTTGTCCCGTTCCACGTTTTCCGCCCACTGCTTGATCTGGCCTTCAACTCTATCGCTGTCGAATCCAATGTTCCTGCCCCACTCATCCTCGGCCTTCGTCAATTCGTCGCGCACTTCGCCTCGGGCTGTTTTCAGTTCCGTATTGAGTTTTCGATTTTCCTGGCTTAGTTGCTTGTTCTGCAGCGATAACCGATGAAGCTCTTTCTCAATCTGTGCCGTACCCAGCAGCTCAAGAGATCCTTTGGGCAGCAATTTCAGATGGACGAAATTGTTGTTTGGAATTGCGCCCAGTTGTCCATCTGCCGGGTCAAATATCACCAGGTTGCCGGCGTTTTCTACCGTGATGCATAAGTCTCTGTGCTTGGCAATATTCTGCGAAACTCGCAATAACGCCTTGCCCTCACTGCTGGTCACATCGACGACCGGCGAAGACATCAGCTTTGCATTTTCCAGATAAGTCAGGGAAACCGTGATGCCCCGCACCGGCTTGGCAGGGTCAAGATGGGCGTTAACCACCTCTACGGTTACATTCTGTTTCAACGTGCTTTCCGTGTCGGCAGCCAGAAGCGGCACACAAAGTAAAAATCCCAGACAAAAAGCAGTTGACTTCATCGTTCCCTTTCTCGTCGCAGTTCGATCAGACGTTTTCTTAGACGGTCCGTGAGGATAGGATCATCTTTGTGGCACCAGTATACTCCACTTCTGTCGTCTCATTCCGGCAATAACCTCAATAGCAATCTTGGAATTGTTCTTTTCCTGGAGCGCGCTGCTGCAACAATTGCAGTAATACAATTCCCGCCAGCAGCGGTATCAGCCAGATCACCCGGCACTGATAGCGATGAACAGCTCCCGATAGCACACCGGCCACAAATGCGTTCGCAATCACCACGACGACAATGACAAAACTGAGACCGGCAAGCCGTGGCGAACGGCGACGCCATATCAGCGGGATCAACAGCACTATTACCACTATCGAGCATACAATCACCCACCACTCGATATTCGACAGCAGAATAAGTGGCAAAGCATCGTGTCCCTGCAGGGTATTGGCGTAGCGCGCTCGCATACCGTGCATCGCGTCGTCCTTCGCATTCAGCCCGCTCTGGCCGAGATACAACATGTCGTGGTTGTAATTAAATCCATACAAGCCGAATTCGCGAAGCTGACTTCCAAAGTTCTCAACTGCTCGGGTAAGCTGCTGACGTGGATAAGCGCGCAACGCACCCAGGACCAGGGGCATCTGCTCAGCCTCCATCTGCCGTTTTTCACTCTCTGGTGCCGCCTGGTAGGTGCCGCGCGGGCCCCACAGCAACGTATCTGGATTATCTGTAAGGTTTGCCAAATGATTGCAGACCACCCATTGCAGATGGGCGCAATTCTTCTCCAGATACCATCGTCCCGGCCCGTCCGCGATTACACGCGACATCACCGTGGGCGGGTTGTGGCCGAAAAGCAAAGGCTTGCCATATAGATAGCCATACAGCATCATTTGTGCAGCCACCGCCACCAAGATCACTGCCGCCACTTCGCCCACCGACCGAAAGCGCCCGTGGAACTTTTTCCCCTCAACTGCGCCAATCAACCCCAGCATCACGCACAGGACGGCAGCTACAGGAAGGTGCGATGCATGTGCAGTCACCCCCCACCACGCAATCAGATACAGCAGCCAGCGTTCAGCGCGGCTTAATGATTGATATACAAAAACAAGAAGATAAATTGAGATATATAAAACCGGGCCAAGTATATCTGGCATGATAAAGACCGCATACCAGCTTGCGCTGCTCAACAAACTGAGAAACAATATCATAAGCAAGTAGCTTCTCACCAGCCCCCGCTCAACGAATGCACGCATCACCAGCCAGACAACCCATGCAACCATCAGGCATTGCAGCGCCGCAACCGGCCACGGAGACACATTCCAGTGCAAGGGAAGAATGCCCATGCTGTAGAAGGAGGAGCGCAAGCCGTACTCACTCGAAAACTGATGCAGGAACAACGCCCGCGCCACAAGGCGGCCATCGCAGAGATAGGTCATCGAATCCGGGTAAAGCAGCGGATAGCCGTTATAGAACGCCGGCCACATCAGACAGATTGCCCCCAGTGCTACGGCTGCACCACGCTGCGCGCTGCGCCATTCCATCACTGGCCGAGCAAAGCACTTTGCATGATGCGTGAGGAACTTCGCAGCCGATGAATGTTTGCTATCGTTCTTTCTTTCCGGGATAAGGCTTTCGCTCTTCACCAGCCACGCAATCCCGAAGGCGATCAATGCGATTGACTCAAAATATAATGTTGGCCTGGCGCCTCCAACCAAACGCCACACCATACTCACCTTTAGCAGGCCGGCCAGAACCATGCACGCAAGAATCAGATACCCGCAAACTGCGTAGACACAATTTCTTTGCCTCTCGTTCGCCATTACCTCGCAATTTGCCGCCCCTGTCTTGAAACGCACCAGACAGTAATATGCCAGTGTCGAGAACAGGAGGATCGCAAAGCTCCAGTGCGCAAGCCCAATCATATGCTGTGGCAACGTAGCATTGGCATCCGGCGCTATCGGGAAAAATGCGACGCCCAGAATACAACAAGAAAGTAATATCTCAATCAGACTGCTTTTGCTGTCACTTGAACGGCTGCACAGCATATACAACGCAATCGCGCACAGGCCGCCGATCAACACGTTCCGCATATCGGTATAGTAGTAGCCACTGATTGAACTTTCGATGGATTTCCGAAGAATCCACCAAGAAACGACGAGCGCGAACGGAAATCCTAACGCTACGACGCCGAATGCTCTTCTGAGCGTGAGATGCGAGGGAACAACAGGATCTTCTGCTTTAAACGTGATGAGCATCGAACGCCTCGCTAGTCGTGATCGATCCCTTTGGAAGCAGCCGGAACGTCATGGTGGACGGAGGTCCGGTCAACTGCCCGTCGGCCGGTTCGTAGATGACCAGGTCGCCGGCGCCTTCGAAGTTGATGCGCAAGCCGCCGCGTTGCACCGCAGCCAGGACCACCAGCAACATCGCCTTGCCCTCGCTGTTGGTGGCGTCATAGCGGGTGGCGCCGGTAACAGTAATCAGAGTTGCGCCGTCGATATATGCCAGGGAGACGCGTACCTTCTGAACCGGCTTAGCGGGGTCAACACCGGCGTTGAGGACGACCACCGTCACTTCTTGCTGCGGGGCGCTCACCGGGGGAGCAGCCCAGGCCCCCACAGCACCCATACACATCAGGATTCCCAGATACCATACGGATGGCTTCATCGTTCCCTTTCAGCACCGGCGGTCTACCAGATGTTCATGAGATGGTCCGTAATCAAGGCATCGGATTTATGGCATCATTGTACTCTCGCTCAATCGGAGACAGGGCGACAATAATATTGCTTGTTTTTCACTGTTCAAGCCAATCCAGAAGCAAGATTCCCGCCAGAAGCGGAATCAACCAAATCACGCGGCACCGATAGCGATGATTAAACCCTGACAGAACGCCGGTGACGAATGCGTTGGCAACGACCATGGCGACAACGGCAAGGCTGAGACCGGCAAGCATGAAAAAAGGCGGTGTCAGCACAGAGGACTCTTAGCGCCAATCTAGAAGCCGGCTTGCTACTGCGGCAGAATATATTTCGAGATGTCTGCCGTCGGCCAAGTACACGTGCCCAGTCCGTTTCCCCTCCTTGAAGAGAAAATAGGCGATTGCATTCCGCATATCGGTGAGCTTCCCATAGAGATCCTGCGCGTTGGTTATGTTTTGGAGCATCTCCGCTGGGACACACAGACCGCTGACGAGTTACTCCAAGCCCGCGTCTTTACCACATTAACTTACCGAAAGAATCTCGGAGGAGACAAAAATCCATCGACAGAATCGATCCGATTCAAGTAATTTAATTGACTTGTTCACAAGCTGAGCTGTTCTGTATAGTCCATGTCTCAGAGAATGTTTTCGGGAATCGGCCGTCTGATCCTGCCGCTGTTTGCCATCAGAAGGCCAGGGGGATCCTTTGCAGTCGCTCCGCGGCGTTCTCACTGGGAGTCTTCATGAAGTTCAGCTGTGTTCGTTCCATCCTTCGCATCTCTCTGCTGCTGATAGTTTTAACCGCGTCCATGATGGCCGCGGAGACTGCTCATTTGTCCATCGACGCATCCAAAGCCGGAGCGAAAATCGACCGCAACCTCTTTGGCCAGTTTGCTGAGAATCTCGGGCATGGTCTTTACGAGGGCATCTGGGTTGGTCCGGATTCCCCGATTCCGAACACGCGCGGGATCCGCAATGACGTTGTAAATGCCCTTCGCGCGTTGAAAGTTCCCGACGTCCGCTGGCCAGGCGGCTGCTTTGCCGACCAATACCACTGGCGCAAAGGAGTCGGCCCAGCCGGGCAGCGCCCAGCGACGCTCAACTCCGCATGGGGCGGCGTGGTCGACAACAACAGCTTCGGCACTGACGAATTCATGGATTTCATCCAGCAGATCGACAGCCAGGCCTACGTCTCGGTCAACGTCGGAAGCGGGACCCCGCAGGAAGCGGCCGAGTGGCTGGAGTACATGACCGCCGCGCAACCGACGGAGCTCCAGAAAGAGCGTGCCGCCAATGGTCATCCCGACGCCTACAAGGTCGGCTTCCTGGGGATCGGCAACGAGAGTTGGTCCTGCGGCGGCAACATGACGGTGGACTACTATCTGAGCCAGCTCAAGATCTACAGTAACTTCGTCAGGAATTACAATCCTGCCCAGAATGGCCCTAACCAGATGCTCAAGATCGCCGTCGGACCGGGCTTTCCCGAGACCGACTGGACCGAGGCTGTCATGAAGGCCTGGCAGCATCACGACTGGGCATGGAACTTCGACGGCCTCTCGGTGCACTGGTATACGGTGCCCAATGGATGGCCTCCCTCGACGCCCTCAACAGGTTTCGGCGTTGAGGATTACAGCAAGACGTTGAAGTCCACGCTGTTCATGGATGAGTTCCTGCGCAAGCAGGAGGCCGTCATGGACAAGTACGACCCGCAGAAGAAGGTGGCGCTGGTGGTGGACGAGTGGGGCGCATGGCACGCGCCGCTGTCCGGCACAAACAAGGACTTTCTTGTCCAGCAGAACAGTCTGAGAGACGCGATTCTGGCGTCGGTGAACCTGAACATCTTTGCGCGGCACGCCGGCCGCGTGCGCATGGCCAACATTGCCCAGATGATCAACGTGCTGCAAGCCATGATCCTGACGGACAAGGAGAAGATGGTTCTCACCCCGACCTACTACGTCTTCAGGATGTATGTGCCCTTCCAGGATGCGACCTTTATTCCCGTTGCCTTTGACGCCGGCACGTACACGCAGGGCAGCATCAGCCTGCCGCGAGTGGATGCTCTCGCCGCCAGGGACGCATCGGGGAAGCTATGGCTGGAGATCACCAACCTCGATCCTGAAAAGCCGGTTGAGATCGATGCGGAGATCACCGGCATGACGGCCAGATCGGCAAAGGGTGAGACGCTGACCGCGCCCGCCGTCGACAGCGTGAACACATTTACTGCGCCCAACGCCGTTGTGCCGAAGCCCGTTTCCGCAAGTGTGAAAGGCGGCAGGCTGGCATTGACGGTTGAGCCAAAATCGGTGACGGTCCTCTCGCTGGAGCCATGACAGAAACAGCGCGCAGTTGCTGAGTGTTTCGAGAGAGGATTCCGTTGAGGACAAAGAGTCTGCTTTACAAAATGGCACTGTAAATAGCCGTTGCATGGGAGCCAATGATTGCGGCCCAGGTGCAAACACTGAATCACTTAATCCCGTTTTTCAGCAAGAGTCTCTGTTTCCAGGCAAGCTGTCCGTAGTCAGTTCGAGCAGGAGTATCGCCATGATGAACCATTCGCGCCGCAACTTCCTTAAAACATCTGCCTGTGCCGCCGGACTTTGCTTTGCCGGTCCCTCGGCACTCGCTGAGGCTTTGTCTGCTGATGAGCCCAGGCACACAGCGGACAGGCTCGTGCCATTCCCGCTTGCCTCGGTCAATCTCGCCCCCGGCATCTTTCAGGAGCAGGAGGAGATCAATGCGCGCTACCTTGATTCGCTCACGGTCGATCGGCTCCTGCATTCCTTCCGCATCACGGCGGGCATCCCCTCCAGCGCTGCGCCTTATAAAGGTTGGGAAGACCCCACCTGCGAGCTGCGCGGCCACTTCGCCGGCGGCCACTTTCTGTCGGCCGTTGCGCTGGCCTCGGCCTCTTCGGGAAACACCGTTCTCAAGAGCCGCGGCGATGAGCTTGTCGCCGGTCTCGACGCTTGCCAGAAAAAGATCGGAACCCGCTACTTGAGCGCCTATCCCACGGAACTCTTTGAACACCTGGCGCAGGGCAAGCCGGTCTGGGCACCCTTCTACACCTACCACAAGATCATGGCCGGCCTGCTTGATATGTATTCCCTCGCCGGCAACGCCGACGCTCTGCGAATCGCCGAAGGCATGGGCCAATGGGCGCGTGAGTATTTCTGGGGCATCAGCGCCGATCAGCGCCTGCGTATGCTGCGCACCGAGTACGGCGGCATGAACGAAGTTCTCGCCAACCTCGCCGCCGTCACCAAGAAAGACCGCTACCTCGACGCCGCACGTCTCTTCGAGCAGCCCAGCTTTCTTGATCCGCTGGCCGCGCGCCGCGACGAGTTGCAAGGCCTGCACGCCAACACGCACGTCCCCAAGATCATCGGCGCGGCCCGCATGTATGAAGTCACCGGCGACCGCCGCTATCGCGACATTGCAGAGTACTTCCTCGCCGAGGTTCTGGCCGCGCGCAACTACGTCATCGGAAACACCAGTCTCGATGAGCACTGGAAGACGCCCCCCAATCAACTCAACGGCACATTGGCCTGGACCAACGCCGAGTGCTGCGTGGCCTACAACTTGATGAAGCTTGAGCGCCTGGTCTTCGGATGGACTGCCGATGCGCGCTGGATGGACGCCTACGAGCGCGCCCTCTTCAATTGCAGGATGGGCACGCAGAACGCGCAAGGGCTCAAGCAGTACTTCTTCCCGCTCGCCGCAGGCTACTGGCGCGCCTACAACTCGCCCGAAGAATCGTTCTGGTGCTGCACGGGAACCGGCGTGGAGGAATTCGCCAAATTTGCGGACACCATCTACTTCCGCCGCGGCAGCGAAATCTATGTCAACCAGTTCATTTCATCCGCACTCAACTGGAAGGAGGAAGGCTTCGTCCTTGAGCAGGTCACGCAATTCCCGCGCGAGCAGGGCACGACTCTCAAAATCAAATCTTCACGCCCGGCGCCGCGCACCATCCATTTGCGTATTCCGCGCTGGACGACAAAAGAAGCGCAGGTGAAGATCAACGGCCGCCCGCTCGAAGCAATCGCAGATCCGGGATCGTATCTCGCTCTTCGAAAAACCTGGCAGGATGGCGACACCATCAGCATCAGCCTTCCCATGGAATTGCGTCAGGAGCCGCTGCCCGGCGACGATTCCACCACGGCCGCGCTGTACGGACCACTGGTGCTGGCCGCCGATCTCGGCCCGGGCCCCGCTGACGAAGCCAACAGAGTGATCCACAGCGGCGAGACAGTGCCCAAAAATCTGTCCGCCGCATCCCCCTTGCCCAAAACCGCGGCTTTACCGGACACAAAAACGGAACAATGGATTCAGGTTGAATCCCCTTCGGAACTGCGCTTCACCGCAGCAGGAGTAAGCGCGAAATTCCAACTCATGCCCATGTATCAGATCAGCGATCAGCGCTACTCTGTCTACTGGCAGATGAAAAGCCCGAAGAAACAGAGCTAACCTGCAGCAAACCTGCCAGATTACCGAAGCCCTGGATAGGTTCTATAGGCAACGATTTCGGCATTGAATGACGTTCCGCGAAGCTCGGAGGTTTTCAGAAGCACCTCGAAGTAAGGGAAGCGATCCGCGTGAATGATGTTGCGGAACTTCTGCAACTGATCTTCCGAGGTGAGGAACTCGGCCGCTGCGCTGGATGCGTCTGAGTCCGTTCCGGCGACGATGATTGTGTTGCCGGTTCGGCTTGGATTGGGCAGGTAGGCCACAACGCTGTACCCAACCGGCCCCTTCTGCGTGGAAGATTCGGCGTATACGGCCTGCTCGCCTGACTGGGGATGATTGTTGACGACGAACATACCCGCCCCGGCGGTATCCAGGTTGAAGTTCAGTTGATCGTCGAAGAGGAAAACCCAGGGATTGGCCTTCTTGCCGCCGATTAAAATCGCGTTGTCCCGTTTCAGAGAGTCAGCCTCATAGAAGCGCGAGGCTGTGAGGTGAAGCGACAGGGAGAAGGGATCGAGAGCAATAATCCGCTGCGCGGCAAGAACGCCGCCGAAGGTAATCAGGTTGTGATTAAAGACCTCGTCCAAATCCGCTTTGCGGTCGGCACTGAAATCAGACGATTGAATCTGCTGGAGAAAGCCGCGGCTGAGGTAGTCCCCCAGTGTTATGCGATGGCGGGTGATGTTTTCAATTACACTGGCCGAGTCGTCCGGCAGAACGATATCAGTTTGCCGTTTGTTGCTGAGAAAGTCTCCCCAAAAAGCCGCTAACGCCGGCTTGTCCTCCCATGGGTGGAGCGTCTTTTGCATGGCGCGATTCTGCTCAAAGAGAACTGCGCAGGAAATAGCGAGCAGCAGGCACAATGCGGCCCACAGAATATGCGAATTAAGGCGGAGGAGACGCCGAGCCTGTGTTTCTTCGCTATGGCGTGGGGATGTGGCCGGCAGAAACTCTTCGATCGCTGACAATCGATGGCCCCCGATCTCTGGAATCCGGCGGTGAAAGTTGGGCTTATAGCCGCCACGGGGAATTTCGATGATCAGAGGTTCATGCGCGCCCTCCGTTGCAAAGTACAACTCAATGCGCTTTCTCAGTTCGGTTGCGTTGACCCGGACAATGTTGTCCTGGCTGGTGTCGTAGGATTCGGGTCTGTCAAAAACCTTGGCGCCGATCTCCTGTTCATGGATCTCCGGGCTGCCGTCTTTAAGTGAATGTCTTCCGACATAGAGCAGAAAATCACGCAAGCGAGCGGAGCGGGCAAATTGCTCGCTGGCGGCGACCCGCTCGATCAAAGCGCGCCGCTCTTCTATGCTCGGCTGATCCTCCAGGGCCTCTTGCCCCGGATGATGCAAAATGGTAGCCATGGGTGATATCTGCTTGCCCAACAGATGCTTGCAAGTCTAGCGCGTGCACTCCTTTCCAGGCAAGACAGAACATCAGACCCCATGAAAACAGGCACTGAGGGAGATACCCGCAGTTTAACCGTTCCGGTAGAAGGACGCAGCATATAACTGTAATATAAGGACTTAATCCTGTTCTTACGGTTAATTTACAGGTTACTTTCCGGTAAATTAACTTGCCAGCCCAAAATTAAGAAATCGACAATCCGCTATGAGTTCGCTTCTCGGATTACTCAGAGTAGCGAATATGCCAGGCACCTGGGTCTTTCGACAATCCTACAAGACCTGGACCACCGGAGATGACGGGTAGGCTCTGTACACGGTGAGCGAACTGGCTCTTGATGATTACCTGCACGCGAGGGATTACCTTCGCTGCCGAAACCAATAGGCGAATGCTTGCACTATTGAACAGGAGCCTTCCTATGATTTCGGATGCTTTCCGGGCATGGATTACTTGTGACATGCCAATGAAAGCACAGTAACTGGCCGAAGTAAAACCCCCAACCTGGGTCTTGCACTACTAAACAAGCGCAAGGACACTTTCAGGAGGCAAAATGCGATTCAGCAATACTAATTGTAGTGTGTCAACCGGAACTAAGGCAGCCACGAAATTCTGCCTTTTTCTAGTGACATTGGTGGTGACAGGCTTGTTAGCCACGTCATCGATACAGGCACAGCAATACCTCGGCACGTTGAGCGGCAGTGTCTCAGATGCGACCGGCGCAAAAATCGTCGGTGCAACCGTGACCGCAAAGGACGTAACGACAAACTTTGAGACCAAGGTTGTTACCAATGGATCGGGCGTATACACCATCCCCTTCCTCACCCCTGATACCTACACGGTAACGGTACAAGCGAGAGGCTTTGGCGGCCAATCACGCACCGCCATCGTGTTGACAGCCGGCGCGATCGTGCAGACAGATTTCTCTCTGAAAGCGGCCGGCGCCAGCACCGAAATTACCGTCACCGCGGAAACCGAACTGCTGGATACAACTTCAGCCAATCTGGAGACGACGCTTGAGACGCAGGAAGTCACCGATACGCCGAACATTGGGCGCAATCCATTTGTGCTCTCAACGCTGGCAGCCGGCGTATTTTCAGCCGGGTCCGGCGGCTACATGGAGAGCAAGGCAAGTACGTATACCAACCCCTTCAGCGGCGTCGCGATACAGGTTGACACGAACGGCAGCAGCGGCCATAACCGGCTGACGCTGGATGGCGTGCCCGACGATCCCTCAGAGCGCTTCTCCGGCGCCAGCTACACGGGCTTTGTGCCCTCGCCGGAAGCGGTGCAAGAGGTCAAGGTTCAGACAGGAATTTACGATGCCCAGTTCGGTCATGGAGATGGCGTGGTGACCAACACCGTGCTGCGCTCCGGGTCAAACAAGTACCACGGAGCGGCGTACGATGTCTTCCGCAACACGTACATGAACGCCAACACCTATGAGCGCGTTCCCACGCAGGCCACAACCACGCACCGCTCAAACGACCAGTGGGAGCAGCCGGGCGGTGTTTTCGATGGTCCAGTGCGCATTCCACACGTCTACAACGGGCATGACAAGACCTTTTTCACGGTGGCGTACGAATACATTCAGTTGCACGCGACGCTTCCGTATCAGTCGCTGGTTCCGACCGTTAAGGGAACCAATCCCCAAACCAGCGTGGCCGACAATGGAAATTTGGGTGGCGACTTCTCCAACCTGTGCTCGACTTTCAACGGCAGCGGCCTCTGCACATCCGGCATCCAGATTTACGATCCCACCTCGGTCGCCAGCGGGACCGGAAATCGTACGCCGTTTGCTTACAACATCATTCCTTCGAATAGGATCAATGCGGCCGGCGCGGCGCTCCTGGGCTACTACCCAGCGCCGAACAGTACCTACAGTTCGACAGTCAACTACATCTCGTCGGACACGTCCAATCCGAACAAGTACTACTCTTTCGTAACGCGCGTCGATCAGCAGTTTTCTGAAAAGCAGCATCTTGATGCCAAGTTTTTCAAGGCCGTGCTGCATCAATTTCAGCCAAACGAGGGATTTCCGCAGGCTGTCGGTCCCACGGGTTACGGGTACACCGTCTTCCGCAATAACGAGGGCGGCAGTATAGAAGACAGCTATGTCTTCTCGCCCACCTTGGTGGCGACTGGACGTTTCGGCGTCATCTATCACCCCTTCGGCCTGGTTTATCCGGGAAATGTCTTCAATCTTTCCGGAATCGGCATGAGCGGAACAGGTCTGCCTTATCAGTCTTTTCCAGGCACGTCGTCCTCGGACAGCTATGCCGGACTGGCAGCAGGCAACACCGGGCAGATCAGCGAAGATACGCTCGGTTCAACTTCTCTGATGATTGCCAAAACCATTCAGAAACATTCTCTGCGAACAGGCTTCGAAGGTAATCTGAGCCGGTACAACGTACAAAATCCGCAGAGCGGAATTGGCGTTTTCGCATTTGACCGCAGATTTACACAGGAGAACTCCAGCGGCGCATCGGGAGGCAGTTGTCCGGCTCCGAGTTGCGTAGTGGGGAGCGACACAACATCTGGAAATGCCATGGCGTCCCTGCTGCTGGGCTATCCCTCCAGCGGAACATACGGCAATACCATCGCTTTTGCGTTGGAGCAGAAGTACATGGCGCTTTATGTCCAGGACGACTGGCGCGTCAGCTCCAAGCTGACGGTGAATGCCGGCCTTCGCTGGGACTATGAGTCACCCTTTACGGAGCGGTTCAACCGCCTGAATGGAAGCTTCTGCACGACCTGCACGAACCCGCTGAATAGTAGTTTACCGACGGGATCGGGTCTGACGCTGAAGGGTGGTGTGACCTTCGTCAACACCTCTTCTTCGCCGGGCCGCTTCCAGGCTCCGCAGGTTTACACCCACTACCAGCCGCGGGTTGGCGCTGCTTATCAGATCACGCCTAAACTGGTGGCGCGTGGCGGCTTCGGACTGGTGTACTACAACACGCAGGATTCTCCGGCAAGCGAGGCTGCGGGGTTCAGCAACTCGACTTCCTACGTAGCCACGACCAACAACGTGTATCCGGCAAACATCCTCAGCAACCCATGGCCCTCCGGCGTAACGTTGCCGACGGGAAGCACGCTGGGATTGTCTACACAACTTGGCCAGAGTGTTACCTATCCCGATCCAAAGGCAGTGCAACCGAAGATGTGGCAGTGGTCGGCCAGCCTTCAGATCCAATTGCCCGGCCAACTCGCCGTGCAGCTTGCCTATGTGGGGAACAAGGTGTCGCAGCTTCCCATCAACGTGAACGTCAATGGCCTTCCGGCGTCGTACATGGGCACCAGCGCAACTCCACTCACGAGCACGCAAATCAACGCCCTCAACGCCTCCGTAACAAATCCCATGGCGGGTCTGCTGTCCGGGTCCTCCCTGAACGGAACCAACATACAGCAGTATCTGCTGTATGTTCCTTACCCTGAATTTACAAGTGTTACCGACCAGTACGCCCCCAACGGGAGCGCTTTGTACAACGCGCTCCAGATCGCGGCGAACAAGCGGTTGTCGCATAACTTCGAGATTCAGGGCAACTTCACCTGGTCCAAGATCATGGATCAGAATTATTATCTGAATCCTCAGCAGTTCGGCTTAACTCCGACTCGCGTCCAGGACGCGCAGCCAAATCTTCTTGCGAATCTTTGGGGGACTTATCACTTTTCTGAACTGAAAAGCAAGCCCCTCGTAGTGCGGGAGATTCTGGGCGGATGGAAGCTGCAAGGCGTTCTGCGGGCCTACAACGCTATCCTGATCAACAATCCGGGATCAGTGAGTAGTCCGGGTAACGCGGGCGGATCGCAGTACGGCACCTCGCAGACCTACACGCAACTGCAAAATCCGAAGTTGGGATACCGTTCCTATACCAGGTACTTCAATACCTGTTATGAGAACTCTTCGGGCGCCCTGGTGTACACCACGGTGAGCGGCAGCGGGGCAATCGTCCCCGGCTGCGACAGCACCAACGGAAACGTTCCGGCGTTCCGGGCGAACCCCTCGTACACCCTGAACAGTATTGGGCCGTACATGAATCTGCGCGAGTTGGTTCACCCGTTGATGGATGCTTCGCTCTTCAAAACCTTCCAAATCCGCGGATCCCTCAACTTTGAAATTCGCGGAGAATTCTTCAACGCCTTGAACACGCCGAACTTTGGCGTTCCGGGCACAACGCCGGGCACATCCAGCTACGGTATCGTGACGATGACCCAGCAAAACGATCCTCGTCTGACGCAGTTGACAGCTCGTATCAACTTCTGATTTGGGGCCTCCGACCCTGGACTTCCGAGAGACCAAACGTCTTTCGGAAGTCCACTTTTAAGTGGCACAGCAGATTTGTGTCACCATCTTTTTCATGGCGGTTGCAACGCCGCAGCGAATCAGAGGATCAACGTGCATACCTGTATTGCGTCAGGGTGGAAGAGACGCGTCATATTACTTGCGCTCACGAGCCTGTTTACCTGCGTTGTGCACGGTCAGGCTAACAAGCCGCCGGCGGATGCGTTGCGAGCAGGTTTCAAGCAACCACCCGCTGCCGCGAAACTGCGCTGCTACTGGTGGTGGCTCAACGGCAACACCACGGCTGAAACCATCACGCGCGACCTGAAAGCGATGAAGGCGAATGGGTACGCGGGAGCGATTCTGGTTGATGCCGGCTCGGGTCAACAGAGAAATGCAGGAGTGCCTATGGGTCCTGCAATCGGCAGTCCCCGGTGGATCGCGCTCTATGTGCATGCTCTCCAAGTAGCGCAGAAGCTCGGACTGGAGATCAGCCTCAACGTTACCAGCCGCTGTGATGTTGGAATCATCGGCGGACCCACCGTCAAGCCCGAAGACGCCATGAAGCTGCTCACCTTTTCGCATAGCGTAGTGGAAGGCGGCGGCAGTCGAACGGTGCAACTTGCTCCTCCGCCAGCAGTGAATGGCTTCTATCGACCTATCGCGGCCCTTGCCTATCCGCTGCGGCACGGGGCCTCGCTCCCCGGAGCGCCGGGGAGCGGCCGCACCGCCATCGAAAATTTGCCTTTCAAAACGGCAACGAAAGAAACAGGCATCTCCATGCAGCCGCTTAGTGACGGGTTGCATAATGTGCCCTCCGTTGCAGGCGAGGCGGATACGGACGTTCACGAGATCGTCGATGTAAGTTCTCACATGAGCGCGGACGGCGCCTTACAGTGGACATTTCCATCCGGCATATGGGAAGTGCTTCGCATTGGCTACACCGACTCTCCCATGAGCCTGACCGACTACACGGGAACCACGCTCGGGCTGGAGATGGACGCAATGAGCCCACAGGCTTTCGATCACTACTGGAAGCAGGCCATCGAACCTCTGCTCGATGCAGCCAAACCGTACATCGGCACCAGCCTGCGCTTTCTTGTAACTGATAGCTGGGAGGCCGGCGGGACAAACTGGACAGACGGATTCCGCGCGGAGTTCCAGCGCAGACGTGGGTATGATCCGGTCCCGTATTTGCCCATCGTTGCCGGACGCATTGTGAGCAGCCGCGAAACCAGCGAGCGCTTTCTGTTCGATCTTCGGCGCACCGTTGCCGATCTGATTGCCGCGAATTACTATGATCGCTTTGCCGAGCACGCAAGGAAGCGCGGATTGGGGACGCACCCGGAAGCCGGCGGTCCACATGGAGCGCCAATCGACGCGCTGGAGAATTTCCGCAGTACATCCTTTCCGCAGACCGAGTTCTGGGCTGAATCCAATTGGCACCGGGTAACGGATACAGAGCGCTTTTTTGTCAAGGAAACTTCCAGTGCAGCACACATCTATGGCAAGCCCTTCGCAGCGGCTGAAGGACTCACCAGCATGAACCTGGCTGCGTGGTCGGAGTCTCCAGGCGCCAATCTACAGCCTACCTTCGATCATGCTCTTACCGAGGGATTGAATCGCCTCTTCTGGCACGAGTTCACCTCATCACCCGCAGAGTACGGATTACCCGGCCAGGAATATTTTGCCGGCACACATTTGAATCCTAATGTTACCTGGTGGCGCCAGTCTGCACCTCTCTTACTGGCTTTTAACCGTGCGCAATTTCTTATGCAACAAGGCGGTTCTGTCTCCGATCTTCTGTATTTTTATGGGGATCAGGTGCCGGGCATGGTGCGCAACAAAATGGACGATCCAGCCCACGTGCTGCCCGGTTTCGACTACGATGTGACCAATGAAGATGCACTGCTGCACCGCATGCGATTCTTCGCTTCAGATCTTCACACGCCGGAGGGCCTTCATTACCGTGCCTTGGCGCTTCTCAATTCGCGCTCCCTTTCTTATCCGGCGCTGATGTGGGTCAAGCAGTTTATACATCAGGGCGGGATCGTCATCGGCCTCAAGCCTGCTGGTCCGCTCGGCCTTCTCCCTCCTCAAAAAGAGGCGGAATATAAGCAGACAGTCAATGAGATGTGGGGAAGTTGTGATAGCAGCAGCAAGAGTGAAGTTCGCTACGGACAGGGGCATATCTATTGCACAGAGAACGCGAGAAGCGCCCTCACTCATATGGGCGTCGCACCTGACTTCTCTTATACGTTGAACGGTGACCATGCAAGCAATGAAGGCGGGGAAGTTTTCGACTATGTCCATCGGAGAACCGCCAGCGCGGATATCTACTTTGTCCGGAACACGCAGGCTAAAGCCGTGGAGGCAACCGTATCATTCAGGGTGCATGGCCGCGTACCCGAGCTATGGATGCCGGACACTGGTGCTACAGTCTCTGCGCTGGTGTACAAGGAAACAAAGGATGGCCGGACAGAGATTCCCCTCACATTTCCCGCCGCCGGATCTGTCTTTTTTGTCTTTGAGCGTTACCAGGCTTTGCATCTGGTTAGTTTGCAGCGCGACGGGAACGAAATATATCCCTCGGTGCGCCAAGGCGTTGGTGTTTTTCCAGGTGGCAACTCGGCATTTATTACCGCTGAGCCGGGAACCTACCTCGCCAGAAGCTCTGATGGGCGCAGTCATACCTTCGTGGTCCGGCCGGTAGATCAATCCACACATCTCCTGGGACCATGGACGATCTTTTTTCCAGTCGGCTGGGGCGCACCACCTTCAATACCAGTGCCACGGTTTGAATCCTGGACACAGTCGCAAGATGCGGGGGTTAAATACTTCTCCGGCACGGGCACATATCGAGCAGTCCTTCACATCCCCAGCGCACTGCTCACTCCACAACGGCAGCTGTGGTTGAATCTGGGGCAAGTGCGCGAAATTGCTTCCATAGCCGTCAATGGAATTGCCGTGCAGACTTTATGGAGGGCTCCATTCGTCGCGCGCATTGATCCGCAACTTCATCCGGGAGACAACACACTGGAGATTCAGGTCACCAACCTTTGGCCCAACCGCATTATCGGAGACTTGCAGCCTGGAACAACTGTGCGCTACACCCATACAAATGTTCGAGCTTACACAAATGATTCTCCGCTGCTGCTGTCTGGCATCCTTGAACCGGTGACCTTGCAAATCGACAGCATAGAGCCATTCAGATGAACGCTGTGTTTTTCTGCCTGCCTCATAATTCGCGCGCAGTGCAAAACGAAGGAGATAAACAATGAGGAAACCATCGCTATAACAACCTCAGTGTTCTCCCGTATATTCTGTAGTGCATAGAGGAAGAGAATATCCATGGAAGGTAGACAGCAGTTACGGGTAGGACTCTGCGGCATCGGGCTCGATGCCTACTGGAGCCAGTTTGCGGGCCTCAAGACCCGGCTGGAAGGTTATGTGGAGCAGGTAGCTGTGCGACTCGCGCGGCCGGGCGTCGAGATAGTCAACCTTGGACTGGTAGATACGACGGCGCGCTCGCGCGAAGCCGGCCATCAATGCCGGCGCGAGGACATCGACATACTGTTCTTGTACGTAACCACCTATGCCCTTTCTAACACCGTTCTGCCCTTGGTGCAGCGCGCTGGTGTGCCTGTGATCGTACTGAACCTGCAGCCCGAAGCGGCCATCGATTACAAAACTTTTAACCAGCTCCAGGATAGAACCGCTATGACCGGCCACTGGCTCGCATACTGCACGACTTGCCCAGTTCCGGAAATTGCCAACGTGCTGATGCGAGCCCGGATTCCCTTTCATCAGGTGACAGGTGTTCTAAACGAGGCTACAACCTGGCGGGAGATAGAAGAATGGATGGCGGCTGCACAGATTCGTTCCGTGCTTGCATCAGCCCGGCTGGGGTTATTGGGTCATTATTACAGCGGCATGCTGGATGTAATAACTGATGTAACTCAAGTTTCAATCATTTTCGGCGCGCACGTGGAGCTTCTTGAGGTGGATGAGCTGAGCGCGCTGGGCTCCGCGGTCAAAGAATCCGAAGTTACACGGCGCATTGAAGAGTTCCAGGACACATTCGATATTCAGCCTGACTGCCCCCCAGAGGAACTGCGCCGCGCAGCGCGCACTTCAGTGGCGCTTGATGCGTTCGTTGCGCGCCACGCCCTGGATGCGATGGCTTACTACTACAAAGGTACAGGCACGTCGAACGAAGACACAATCAGCTCCATCATTCTGGGTACATCATTACTGACGGCGCGCCACATCCCCGTGGCCGGCGAGTATGAGGTCAAGAATGCGCTGGCCATGAAGATCATGGACTGTTTGGGCGCGGGAGGCTCATTCACCGAATTCTATGCGATGGACTTCAACGACGATCTGGTGCTCATGGGTCACGATGGCCCAGGACACATTGTTATCAGCGAAGGTAAAACCAAGGTGAGGCCTCTTACGGTTTATCACGGCAAGGTGGGACACGGTCTTTCTGTCGAGATGAGCGTGAAGCACGGTCCGATAACTCTACTTTCAGTAGTGGAAGACGCGGATACGCATTTCAAGTTACTCGTGGCCGAGGGCGAATGTGTAGCTGGCGAGATTATGGCGATTGGCAATACCAACAGCAGGTATCGCTTCTCCCTCGGCGCGCGTGACTTCGTGAATGCCTGGACCGCCCAAGGTCCGGCTCACCACTGCGCGGTTGGTGTTGGTCATATTGCCACTACGCTTAAAAAGACCGCAGCGCTGATGGGAATTGGTTTCCATCAAATATGCTGAGTACAGATGAAACATGCTGGTTATTTGTGACACCTCCGGAACACAATAAAGCGTTGTCGATCGCCTTGCCGGGATCGCTCAATCGAGCACGTCGCACTGAATCGACAAACAGCCACCAAAACAGCCACTAGACGAAAAAGGCCTCTCCGAAAAAGAGAGGCCATTTTCGCGTAAACTCTTGATTTTAAATGGTGCCGGGAGGGGGGGTCGAACCCCCATGGCCGCGAGGGCCGGCGGATTTTGAGTCCGCTGCGTCTGCCAGTTCCGCCATCCCGGCGCATCGATTCTGGTTCTAAGTATCTGAATCTAAAGTGGTGGCCAGAGACGGGATTGAACCGCCGACGCCGGCCTTTTCAGGGCCGCGCTCTACCACTGAGCTATCTGGCCTCAGGGCAAACTTCGCGTTGCAATTTCCTGCTCGGATTCCGGCATCGCCGGAGCTGATGGGCGATTCCTATGACAGTTGGCTGCAACAACTTGTGTCAGTATACCAACTTGCCGTTGCCCGCGCCAGCCTTGGCTGTTCTACACTGGAAGGCATTATGCGCCGATTTGTCTGTCTTCTCGCCTGCTTTGTCCTCGTCCAAGCCGCAACTCTCCACGCCCAGGCGCCTGCTCCATCGCAAACCGCGGAAGCCCGCGCCGCCCGTGCCTACCAGGCCGCACTGCACGAGGGGCCGCCGGCGCTGCGCGCCTTTCTGGACCAGTTTCCCAAGGGCGCCGACCTGCACGTACATCTTTCCGGAGCCGTGTATGCCGAGACCTTTATCCGCGACGCCGGCGAGGATGGGCTGTGCGTGGATCCGGCGGCTCTCAGCTTTGCCAAGCCTCCCTGCACGCCGCCGCTGGTGGGGGCCGCGCAGCTTCCGGCCAATCAGAAGCTCTACGACCGGCTGGTCGACGCCTTCTCCATCCGCAGCTTTGTGCCTACCTCCGGCTTCAGCACACACGACCAGTTTTTTGTTACCTTCGACCGCTTTAGCGGGCTGAACAAGCGTCATATGGGCGAGTGGGTGGACGAAGTGGCCAGCCGCGCCGCCGCGCAGAATCAGCAATATGTGGAGCTGATGGAAACGCCGCCCTTTTCGCACGCCGCAATGATCGCCCACGAGAACCCGCTGGGCCACGATTTTGCGCAGTACCGGCAGGCGCTGCTCGACCACGGGCTGCGCGATGAAGTTGCCGCCGACCGTGAGCATGTACGCGTCGCCGAGGCAAGCCGCCTTCAGATTGAACATTGTGGCACTCCGCAGGCCGCGCCCGCCTGCAAAGTCGAGGTCCGCTACATCTACCAGGTGTTGCGCGGCTATGCGCCGGAGCAGGTCTTTGCACAGACGCTGCTGGGCTTTGAAACTGTCCAGGCCGGCATCGAGGTGCATGAACCCGGCTTTGTCGGCATCAACTTCGTCATGCCGGAGGATGGCTTTCTCTCCATGCGCGACTACACCTTGCAGATGAAGATGCTCGATTACCTGCACTCCGTTTACCCCAAGGTTCACATCAGTCTGCACGCCGGCGAGCTGGCGATGGGCCTTGTGCCGCCCGAGGGGCTGCGCTTCCACATTCGCCAGGCCGTTGAACTGGGCCATGCCGAGCGCATCGGCCACGGCGTAGACGTGATGTACGAAGACGATGCCCGCGGCCTGCTCAAAGAGATGGCCCAGAAGCACGTAATGGTGGAGATTAACCTCAGTTCCAACGAGGCCATTCTGGGAGTCAAAGGCGCGGAGCATCCGTTCCCGATTTATCGCGCCGCTCATGTGCCGGTGGCGCTCTCCACCGACGATGAGGGCGTCGGCCGCATCGACATTACCAGCGAATACGTCCGCGCCGCGCTGGACTACCACCTGAGCTACCAGGATCTGAAGCAATTAGCCCGTACCGGGATGGAGCATAACTTCCTCGCCGGCGAGAGCCTGTGGGCCGCGCCGGATGCGTTTACCGCTCCGGTTGCCGCTTGCAAGGCACAGGTTCTTGGCTCCGACAAGCCCGCCACAGGATGCAAGGCTTTTCTCGACGGCAACGAGAAAGCCGCGGCGCAGTGGGAGTTGGAGCGAAGGTTTCGGGCGTTTGAAGCGAAGTTCTAACGATTACCACCCCATTTGGCGCATTCGCTCAAGGATGACCGTGCTGTAGCTATTCATGCGCTCGGGCCGCCGCTTGAGGGGGGCTGGCAGAATTGCGGCGAGCCGCGCCGCCTGTTCCCGGCCGATATGCCGGGCCGCGGTTCCGTCGTAGTAACGGCACGCCGGCTCTGCGCCATAAATACCAGGGCCCCATTCGATCACGTTGAGGTAGATTTCCAGAATGCGCTGCTTGCCGAGGACGAATTCCGCCACCGGCACCAAGGTGAACTCCGCGCCCTTGCGAAGAAAAGAGCCGCCCGTTCCGAAGAACAGGTTTTTTACCAGTTGCTGCGTAATAGTGGAAGCTCCGCGCGTGCGCTCGCCTTCCAAATCGTCTTTGGCGGCGATTTCGAGTTCCTGCCAATCGAAACCATTGTGCTGGTAAAAGCGCGCGTCCTCCGCGGCGACTACAGCGTGCTGGAGTTCCGGCGAGATTTGATTGAGCGAAATGAATTTGTAGTGTTTGCGATACGGCGTACGGTGAATCAAGGCCTGCAGGCGGCGCTCGATGTGTAAGGCGGTGGTCGGTGGATTGATCCACCGTGCGGCCACAAGGATCAGCGCGGCGAGCAACCATAGAATCACCACAACGAGGCCAAGCCATCGAACAAAGGATAGGAAGAAACTCTTCCGGTGCGGGGTCTCGGGGAGTGTGTAGGTCGTTGTCGTCACATTTCAGAATAATCGCCTGGGCGGGGTTGCCGCTTATGGTTGTCTTGCTCGCGCGCTGGTTATTCTCCGGTGTGGAGTTCGCCGGTTTGCGGAGATTTGGAAGTGGTACTGATCGCGGAACAGGCAATTGCAAGTCGAATCGGTCTTCCCCGGGCGGCGTTTCCGCATTACACTCGCCTCATGGACAACGAGCGCATTCGCGAGATCTGCCTGGCGCTGCCGCACACGGTGGAGACGCTGAACTGGGGGCAGGTTCTGGTTTACTGGGTAGGCGACCGGGAGATTGGCGGCAAATCCTTTGCCATGACTAATGTCGACAACGCGGGAGATGTAGTGCTTACCTTCCGTTGTGGAGCTGAAAGATTTCACGAGCTTTTGGAGATGGATGGAATCCGCCCCGCGCCCTACTCTGCCAACGCTCACTGGGTCGCGCTGGAACGGTGGGACGCGCTCAAGCCACGCGAGATTGCGGAGGAGCTGGCCCGCGCCCATGCACTGATCTACGCCAAGCTGCCCAAACGGGTCAAGGCCGTGCTGGCGCTGCCCGACAAGGAGCGCGCCAGGCTGATCCGTGAGCGCAAGAAGCAGCTGGCCGCACGCAAATAGTCAAAACAGACGCAGCGGGAACTGCTCAAGGCGCGTTTTCGTAATCTCGAATGGACGGCACCAGAAGTAATTCACGCATAAAGAGGCGTTCAGTCATGATCAAGTTCCTGCTGTGGTGCATACTGCTGGTGCTGTGCTGGCCGCTGGCGCTGGTGGCGCTGGTGCTCTACCCGGTGGTGTGGTTGCTGTTGCTGCCGTTTCGCGTGCTGGGCATTGCGGTAGGCGGCGTGCTGGAGTTGATACGAGCAATGATCCTGCTTCCTGCACGGGTTATCCGGGGCTATTGACGCTCCGGAACGCAGCGTCAGAGACGGGAAACCCGCGCAAAGGTCATTAGAAAACTCATACGATGGATTGTTGCGCCGATAGGTTTATTAGGTGCAACTCATGATCCGACCTCTCACCCTCTCTCTTGCCGCCGGAATGGCTCTGCTCTACGCTCCGATCAGCGGCGCGCATGAGGTCTTCCCGGTGGTCCACAACGAGCCCATCACCGTCCGCATCGTTGGAGGAACGGACGGCCTGCCGCTCGCCCACATGCATCTGGTGATGCTTGGAGGCTACGACCAGGGCGACCTGCACAACCAGCTCTATCGCGCGGAAGCGCTGACCGACGCGCAGGGCCAGGCGCGGCTGCCCAGGCAGTTGGCAAATCTACCCTGGCTGCAGGTCTGGGTCGCCGCAAAGCCGCTCTGCCAGGCTAACCCGCGCAAGACCAGCTTCAGCGTGGAGCTGATTCGCCGCGATGGCGTGAGCGCTCCTAATCGTTGCGGGACGGCCACGGTTGAGAACGCGCCCGGCGTCTTCACGGTTTTTGTGAAGGGCAAGGGAAAGGACGCCGTGGCGGAAACATCCATGGCCAGTACAGAAGCGCCGCTTCCTGCTCCAGAGGCGGTTGCAACGCCGCTGCCCGCCGCAGAGGCTCAAGCGCAAAAGCCCGCTGAGGCGGAGGCCCGTCTGCCCGCTGCGCAGATTCCAATAGCCGCAGTTGCTGAGGCATTGCCGGTGGCGCCGGCTCCAGCCCCTGTGATAGTCGCGCAGAAGACTGCTCTGCCTGCAGCTCCTGCACCAGCGGTTGTTGCGGCGAAAGATCTGGCCGGCAGCCCGGCCAAAGCTGAGGTACGCCGCCCGGTCAGGCCGGCTTCCGGAAGGCCAGTCTCGCATCGGGCAAGGCCGGTTCTGGCCTTGTGTCCAGTACGGCAATCGGCAGCCTCCGCGGGGAACGAGGACAAGCCGGCGACGGCGATCAACGCAACCCACAAAGTCAAACCGGCGGCTGGGGTCAGGCTGATGGCCGCTGCTCCCGGCAAATCCAAAGTTTCGCCAAAGCAGGAGTAGATTCCTTGCATCCTCCCGGCTGGTAGCGATAGCGTGAACCGTCGGGCTTAGCGGCCTCCGGAATCCATCCTATCCGGCAGAGTGGAATTTAATGCGCAGGATTTTTCCGCTGACGCTGGTCCTTATAATAGTGCTGGCCGCGCGCCGTATAGCCGGAAATTCCCATAACTCTATTATTATCAATCTTATATTAATTGGACTAATATTGTCTTATTTTTCTCTTGCCGAACCCATCTTTCCTTGCTACGCTTCAAGTACCCCAGCCCCCGGAACGGGTGCAGTTGAGGTCATCGTGAATCCCCGCTCTGGCATTCCCCCAGGCGGTTCGCAGTATCGGAACACGAATTGTAGAGACTGTACCCGGTCCGGCTGTTCACACACTGCGGCTTCCCCATACGCGTCAAGGGCGCAGACTTTAGTCTGCGCCCTTGTTGTTGGGGCCGGCGAGTGCTGGGCAAGCTGGTGGTGTGTGCTGGGCTGTTCCATCATGCGACGGTGGCAAGCCCCTTGTTGGCAACTAGGGTGAGCAACTTGAGCGAGGCGCCTTGCGGGCGCTTTTCTCCGCGCTCCCATTGGCTCACCAGGCCCGTCGTCACATTGAGGTAGCGCGCAAAGACAGCCTGGCTTGCTCCCTCGCGCAAACGAAGGGAACGAATTTCCTTAGGTGCAAGAGGCTGAACCGGGGTCAGACAAAGCTCATCGAACTCGCGCAGTGTCCGCTTATCCATCACACCGGCGGAGTGCAACCCCTCGGCGGTCTCGTGAATCGACGCCATCAGACTGCTACGATACTGCTTCGTTGTTCCCATCGCATTTCACCTCTATGAGCGTTCCATTTGCAACCACTCTTGCGAGTGCATCCTCGCTATAAGCAAGCATTGAGAATGCCAGTTTCTTCAGTGCGACCAGTTCGTCCGGGCGAATGTTCTCTACATCATTCTTGGCGAATCCGTGAACGAAGATGGCTCGTTCCCCGGCCTTGAATAGAATCATCATGCGAAAGCCGCCTGACTTGCCTGAACCCTTTCTCGCAATGCGTTGCTTGATCACTCCGCCTCCCAAGTTGGCGTCAATCAGGCCGCGATCCGCATCCTTGATTGCCGTGCAAAGCTCCGAATCGGAGATTTCGCTCTTTCGCGCAAAGCGGGCAAACGATTTGTTCTTGAAGATGCGCACCCCATCTCCCACCCACGGATTACACTATAACACTAAGTGTCACAGTATTTCCAGGCCAATACTGCAAGAAAATCCACCTCAAATGGCAAAATCACCCCCATACGCGCCAAGGGCGCAGACTTTAGTCTGCGCCCTTGTTGTTGATTCAGAGTTCCTTGTTTCCCACCCTAGATCACCCCAGCGAGCAAAAATCACTCGCCGGGGACCCCGAAGCCGCAAAAGCAAGAACGCGGCGAGGGTGGGGCACCCTGCACGGGTTAGCTGGTGGTGTGGGCGGCTCCGGCCATCTTCTCCTCCAGCGCTGCCTGCGCGGCGGCTAGACGGGCCGTGAGCAGGCGGAAGGGCGAGCAGGAGACATAGTTGAGGCCAATCTTGTGGCAGAACTTGACGCTCTCGGGATCGCCGCCATGCTCGCCGCAGATGCCCACCTTGAGAGTGGGCCGGGTGGCGCGGCCCTTGGAGGTGGCCATCTTGACAAGCTGGCCCACGCCCGCCTGGTCCAGGGTGGCGAAGGGGTCCTGCTTGAAGATGCCCGCCTTCATGTAGGCCGGCAGGAACTGGTTGATGTCGTCGCGGCTGATGCCGTAGGTGGTTTGCGTGAGATCGTTGGTGCCGAAGCTGAAGAACTCGGCCTCTTCGGCAATCTGGTCGGCGGTGAGGGCCGCGCGCGGCAGCTCGATCATGGTGCCCACCATGTAATCCACGGTGACGCCCTTCTCCTTGAAGACTTCGGCGGCGACGCGGCGAACGATGGTGGCCTGGTTGCGCGTTTCCTCGATGGTGGCGACGAGCGGAATCATGATCTCGGGATGCGGATCGGCGCCCTTGCTCTTGACGATGCACGCGGCCTCGAGGATGGCGCGGACCTGCATCTCGGTGATCTCGGGGAAGGCGATGCCCAGGCGGCAGCCGCGCAGTCCGAGCATGGGATTCTGCTCGTGCAGCTCTTCGACGCGCGCCAGCAGGGTGCGCAGTTCCTTGAGCTTGGGCGAGCGGGGCTTGGTGTCTACCAGGTGCTGAATCTCGACCATCAGATCCTCGCGCTTGGGCAGGAACTCGTGCAGCGGCGGATCGATGGTGCGGATGGTGACGGGCAGCGACTCCATGGCCTTGAAGAGGCCGACAAAGTCGGCGCGCTGCATGGGCAGGAGCTTCTTGAGGGCGGCGCGGCGGTCCTTCTCGGTGTTGCAGAGGATCATGGCGCGCATGTGTCCGATGCGATCTTCGGCAAAGAACATGTGCTCAGTGCGGCAGAGGCCGATGCCTTCTGCGCCGAACATGCGAGCATTCTTGGCGTCGCGCGGGATGTCGGCGTTGGCGCGAATGCGCAGGCGGCGGACGGGATCGACCCAGCTCATGAAAGTGACCAGATCGGGATCGTCGGGCTGGGCGTCCAGCGTCTTCAGCTTGCCGGCGATGACGCGGCCGGTGGTGCCGTCCAGCGAGATCCAGTCGCCGTGCTTGAAGGTCTTGCCCTTGACGCGCAGCTCCTTTTTCGTTTCGTCCACGGTGCAATCGCCCGCGCCGGCCACGCAGCACTTGCCCATGCCGCGGGTGACGACGGCGGCGTGCGAGGTCATTCCGCCGCGCGATGTTAAGATTCCGGCAGCCACTTCCATGCCGGCGATGTCCTCGGGGGTGGTTTCGCCGCGCACCAGGATGATGGTCTTGAAGGCGCCGCTCTGGTGTTGTTTGACGGCGTCTTCGGCGGTGAAGACGATCTGGCCGACAGCCGCGCCAGGCGATGCGGGAAGGCCGGTGGCCAGCACTTCAATTTTTTCGCCCTTTTCGACGAGGCGGGGAACCAGGAAGTCGTACAACTGGTTGGGCTCGACGCGGTGAATGGCCTCTTCCTGGGTGATGAGCTTTTCCTTCACCATGTCAATGGCTACGCGAACCGCGGCCAGGCCGGTGCGCTTGCCGTTACGGGTTTGCAGCATGTAAAGCTTGCCATCCTGGATGGTGAACTCGAAGTCCTGCATGTCGCGGTAGTGTTTTTCCATCTTGCCGGTGATGGTTTTGAGCTGCTGGTAGCAATCGGGCATGACGCGCTCGAGTTCGCTGATGGGCAGCGGCGTGCGCACGCCCGAAACCACGTCCTCGCCCTGCGCGTTCATCAGGTACTCGCCGAAGAACAGCTTCTCGCCGGTGGCCGGGTTGCGCGTGAAGCCGACGCCTGTGCCCGAGCTTTCGCCCAGGTTGCCGAAGACCATGGCCTGCACGTTGACCGCTGTTCCCAGCCAATCGTCAATGCGGTTGATGCGGCGATAGGTCTTGGCGCGCTCGTTCATCCAGCTGCGGAAGACGGCGTCGCGAGCCTGCACCAGTTGATCCATCGGAGCCTGCGGAAATTCCTTGCCCGTCTCCTTTTTCACCAGCTTCTTGTACTCGCCGATGATCTCTTTGAGAGCTTCGGGACCCAATTCGTAGTCATACTTGACCTTGGCGCGCTTCTTCACGCTGTCGAAGATGTGCTCAAAATGCTTCTTGGGAACATCCAGCACCACGTCGCCGAACATCTGGATGAGGCGGCGATAGGAATCGTATGCAAAGCGGGGATTGTTGCTGCGCTTGGCAAGCGCTTCCACGGCCTGATCGTTGAGGCCCAGGTTGAGAATGGTGTCCATCATGCCGGGCATGGAGAACTTGGCGCCGGAGCGAACGCTGACCAGCAGGGGATTGTCGCCCGTGCCCAGCTTCTGGCTTTGCAGCTTCTCCAGCCGCTCCAGGGCGGCGTACATCTCGTTGTTGACCGCGGGCGAGAGCGCGCCGCGCATGTACTCGCGGCAGGCCTCGGTCTGGATGGTGAATCCGGGGGGAACCGGCAATCCGGCGTTGGTCATCTCGGCCAGACCGGCGCCCTTGCCGCCCAGCACATCCTTCATGCCGCCATTGCCATCGGCCTTGCCGCCGCCGAAGAAATACACGTACTTGGTTGATGTCGAGCCTGCCTGTCCGGCAGACGCCTGATCCAGAACGCCCTGCGTCATGGGGTGAAGCCTCCCTATCTAGAATTTGCGTGAGCGGTCTACTGGGCAGGGTGGCTGGACGGAGGCTCAGCGCTCGAAAGAAGTGAGGTTTTCAGGCTGAGCGCGTACGGGTCATCCGGGCTTCGGAGAGCGCTGCGCGGCATTGATTCGTCATTACTACGAATATCGTCTTCATTATACAGTTGCCTGTGTTGAAGGTCACATCCGTGCGCACAAGCCTGGAACCGCGTGCCAGGCTGGCACAGGTACTTTTTCGAAATTTGACTCGAAAAACCAGATCTGAAGCAAGGTGTAAGGGGCTGCAACGAGCGTTTTTTCACGCGGCGGTCTGCGCCAGGCGCAGGCCGGAAGGTATCTTCCGGGCAACACCATGGAAAAGGAGAATCCGGTACAACCCCACCAGCTTCAGGACTTCGGCCACGCGCGGCGAGAGATTCGCCACGCTGAAACGGTGGCCGGCCTTTTGGGCGATGGAATAGAGCGAGACCAGTGCGGAGATGCCAGCCGCGTCGATGCGCTGAACCGAGCCCAGGTCGAGCGTCACGCTCTGCCGGCGCACCAGCGGCGCAAGCCAGTGAAGCAACTCCTGCTCGCGGCCGCTTATCAGTTCAATCACATCGGCCGGTTGGCTGGCCGAGGCCGTTGTCCTGCTCATCGGGTTCAAAATTGCCGTAGTCATTAGAAAAACCTCCAGGGGAAGCCGCAGAGAATGGAAAGTGCTGAAATCGCAGGGGATAGAAGCATTTTTGGTTCCGTGCCGCTGTTCCGGGTGTTCCTTTGCGCTCGTTGCCGCCCGCAAATGAACACGCTGAAGTTCCATACGCAAACAGGGGTGCCGTTGGTTCCGTGCGCCAGCGCATTGCTGGACGCCCACACCATCTCCGTGAAGAAATACTGAGATGTGAGCCACCGCGGCCGATGCCAACCATCTTCAGACTCTCATCGTCGAACGTACACAAGATAATCACTTCCGCTGAACGTATATGGCCGATAATTCTCGTGAATCGCTTGCAGCATTCGCGGGCTAAAGCGGTAGCTGTACGTATCGGTCGTCAGGACGAACGCGTCGAAAAATCTGTCCGACGTCCTCTTGACCAAAGCGGTTTCGTCGAATACTCCGGTGTCGGTAGTCTGCTTGATGATCGCCGGCTCAAACGGGATGGATTTGCCTGCCCGCAATAACGCCGTCATGTTCTCGCTGACGACGGGACCGGGAAACGAAGAAATCAGTCTGGCTAGTTCCGCATCTTCACGCCGCGCCTCCTGGAGTCGCTGATGCGCGCTTGCTGTCAACCCGATGGAATTATTGAATTCGTGCGCCGCCTGAACGCCAAACTGCAGCCCGGTCACTCCAGCCAGAAGCAAGAGCAGGGGGCGAAGAAAGGCCATTCCGCGATCCCGTGCGGTCCAACTCCGGGAAAGCAGAACCACGAATACTCCAGTCAGCGGGCACAACGCGAGCTGCCAATCGAGGCAGTAGTTGATGTTGGACCCCTCTTTGCCTATCCCCCAGGAAGTGACAAACCCGAGCACGGCTGCGAGTCCGAAACCGGCTCCGGTCCGCCTCAGTGGGCTGCCCATAAGCCGGGCGGATACCGACGCGCGCCAATTTCTCCACTTGTTACGATTGGCGCCGGGGAAAGTAAGCCAAAATGCTCCAAGTCCTGCCGCAATGAGCACTGCCAGATTCCTTGAAGCGCCCAGTTCCGCGAACAGGCCGTTATTAAGGTGAAACGGGTTTACATTGTATGCGAACCAGTGCTTGATAACCCCCCCGTGAGTGAACCACGCCAGAAGCAGAAGAACGCCCAAACCGGCCGCCATAAAGCCGCAAAATAGCCGTATTGCCCGGGCGGGGCGGATCAGACCGATCAGTAATACCGAGGCGACGGGAATGGCCAAAAGAGATTGTTTCGTGTACAGTCCCAAAAACAACAAACAGAAAGCGGCAATCTGGTTACGCAGCCGGAATGGCATAACCGCTATCACGCTCAGGCCCGTGAACTGGAAGGCCAGTGCCAGCATATCCACCCGTGCCAGCGGAACCCATTGCATCGAGGGCACCATCAGAGCGCATGCGCATATAAGTACGGCACTGAACCACCGGATGCCGGCAGACGCGTATCCGCGTGTTGCTCTCAGGACAATCCATGCGAACAGCCCCACGATCCAAAACGCCGCCAGCAGCGAAATGATTCTGCCGCTGAGAAAAGGATCACCGAGCAAGCCCGATAGCATCCTCACCGCAACGTGGTAGACAGGGGTGTAGTGGAACACGATGTGAGGATATTGCTCCAGGGGGTGGAATGCGCTCTTGAGGTCGAAAACCTGAGATGCTTGCCAGATGACGATTCCTTCTCCATAGTCAAGCTCTCTGGGTTCGCCGACTTTCCATGTCATGCCGAGCGCCTCCAGCAATGCGCCCAGCACGAAGATCGTCAGAATGATTCTTGATGCAACCTTCAACATGGCAATTCTCCTGGCTGACGAACGCTTGATCACTCAACTAGAATTTTCAGCCCTCGGCTTTAGATTGGATCATCGAAAATAGACCCTTAATGCAATCTCCACCGTGGCGACTACCTTCAGCCGCTTGTTGCTCGTCCCGTTTTCTAAGCTGCCACACGATATTCTGTCGGACCAGCTCTTTTGGACGGACGCGCGATGATCAGCATCTGCTTTCCTGGTGGTTTTAGAAATGATTTTAGGTAAAGCCATATTAAGATAGAGGACACCACAACTCTACTCTTTACCGTCAGAGGCATGAAGCGCGGTTTGCGGTCCACAATCTCGTAACCGCAGTCGAGCAGAAAATCGCTCATCGTGACGTGGGAATAGACCGCAATGTGTGTGTAGTCGTCGAAGTATTCCCGGTACGCATAGCAATAGTCAGGTTGCAGCAAACAGAGCAGGCCATGATTGGACAGCTTTGCTTCAAGCTGATGCCGGACGTGTGCGAGATCGTCTTTGGTAATGTGTTCGAACAAATTGCTGGCAAATGCAAAATCCACCGAGTGATCTTGCAATAAAGACAGGTTGGTTACGCTCCCAACATGGCTCTCAACGCCAGCCTGCAGGAAATTCGGCAGCTCAGTCCAAAGATCAAGGGCGATGCGCCTGCCAGCTTGGACGTTGTTGATGAAGTGGCCATAACCGGCTCCCAATTCGAGCACACAATTGTCTTCATGAATCCAGCGTTGAAAGTAGAACCTGGTCAACAAGCGCCAGAGGGTTTCCCTGCGTGTGTCGCGCTCAAAGCGGATCTGATGATAGCCAACTCTAGGAGTCATGCTAGTAAACTCCATCCAAATGTAAGGCCCCAGATCATGCGCAACCCAACCTTCAGTGCGCGGAAATTATTGACATTGCCCCCCTTGCTTTCGCCGATCCGCGCGTGAAATGTCACCGGGCACTCGACGATTGAAAACAAGTGCCCCAAAGCAGTATCGAGAAAGTGAGCGTTGAATTCAAGGTTGATCGACGGGTTCACAATGGCGAGTAGCGCGGCAATAGTCTCACGCTGCATTAACTTGTAAGTAGTTCCCACATCAGTGAAGGTTCCTTTTCCTAAGTGCTTTACTTCTAATAACTTGCCTGCAAAGAAATTACCGTAATACATAAACTTACTTAGCTGGGTATCGTAATCCCGCAATTGTTCAACAATGCGTGTGCCGTTCACGATGTCAGCATGAGAGATAAAGGCGACGAGTTTGTCCAAGTCGGCTGCGCGAAACGTCATATCCCCTTCGCACAACGCCACTAGGCCGGTATCCTTCCATTGAGCGGCTTCCGCAAGGCAGCGGCAGACACAGCTGCCATATCCCTGACGTTCTTCGTTGACAGCAATCGCTCCTGCCTCCAGCGCAAATTCCATGGTGCGATCTTTGCTGTTATTGCTGACGACGATAACGCGCTTAACCTTTGGATGGGAGCGAAAGTCCCGGACTGCGGCACCGATGCTTAATTCGTCATTGTACGCAGTGAGTGCAACGGTAATGAATGACTCTTCGGCCAGTTGCGGTCGAATCTGGCGAGCGCCTCGCTGTTTCATGGGAAGAAAGATCCAGAGATCGATCGCGATCAAGATAATACCGATCGTCGTAAGGTATCCGCTAATCCATAAGAGCTTTGAGACTAAACCGACGAATAGTCCATGATGCAGAAGTAGCAGGCGGACGATGGAGAGCAGAATTGCTCCAAAGTACAAACTCAGACCAATCATCAACGCCCAGATACCCCAGTAAGAGAGATGGATACGGGTGCGGAAAGGTTCGCGCTGCACGACGTCTGCTCTTGATTCGTTAGACATAATATCCTCTGCGACGCTGGCCTAGGGTGGTCTCAAAAGAGGTAATTAAAAATGGAAGCTGTAGTCATCGAATGTCAAAAGCCTACCACATGCGCAGATAGAAATGGTTATCATCGGTCCGTATTCTTTGTCCGAGAGCGGGTCACTGAGTGAGGCAAAGCCGCTACGCTTATTCTTGTGATAGTGAATGGAGGCCTGATTCACCTGCTTCTTGTGTCTAACTTTGCGCCTAAATTCGGAACCAGCTCCGCTGCCGTCCCCGGCTTGATCAGGGAGCAGGCGCGCGCGTTGGCGCTGGAGGCCGGATTCACCGAGGCCGGCGTGGTTGCGCTTCCCCATGCAAACCAGGAGCGGGATGCGGCGCGCTTTGAGGAATGGGTGCGGGCGGGCCGCGCGGGAACGATGCGCTACCTGGAGCGGAGGGGCGAGGATGGGCGGCTGCTGCGCTCTCGCGTCGAAATTCCATTTCCCTGGGCGCGCTCGGCGGTGGTCTGCTTGGCGAACTACAACAGTTCGCAGCCGCGCTCGATTGATCCGGCCACAGAAGGCGCGGGATGGATTGCACGCTATGCCTGGTCAGGCAAAATGGCTGCTGATGGAATCCGGCGGCCCAGCGATTATCACAAGGTGCTGCTCAAGCGCATGAAAACGCTGGAGTTACGTCTGCACGAGCGCTTCGGCGAGTTTGAGGCGCGCAGTTTTGTGGACACCGGGCCGGTGGTGGAACGGGCGCTGGCCGCGGCGGCCGGATTGGGCTGGACAGGAAAAAATACCTGTCTGATCCATCCAAAGCTCGGCTCGTACGGTTTTCTGGCTGTGCTGCTGACTTCACTCGAAGCCGAAAAAAAGGTCAATGCGCCCCCGGCGCACCGCTGCGGAAGCTGCCGCCGCTGCCTTGAGGCCTGCCCGACCGGCTCGTTGATAGCTCCCTACCAGATGGATGCGGCCAAATGTATTTCTTATCTGACTATCGAGCACCGCGGAGTGATTGCGCCGGAGTTGATGGAGGGCATGGGGCGGCAGGTCTTTGGCTGCGACATCTGCCAGGAGGTTTGTCCCTGGAACCGCAAAGCGCCGGTCAGCGCGGACCCGGAGCTCGAGCCGCGTCCGGAGCTGGTAAACCCGGCGCTGGAGGGGCTGGCGGCGATGGACGAGGCGGAGTTTGATCGGCAATTCAACGGCTCGCCGGTGCGCAGGGCGGGATTCCTTGGCCTCAGGCGCAACGTGGCTATCGCCATGGGCAACAGTGGGCTGGGCCGGTTTGCGCCGTTCCTGAAAACATGGGCCGAGGATGCGGACGATGGTCTGCGCACGGCGGCGCGCTGGGCGCTAAGCAAGCTCAGCGGCTATTCTTAATGCAACCATCCTCCGGCAGTTTTGCTTCGCGCGCAATTTGACCACAATGAGTTTCTCTCTGGAAAGGAAGCAACCCGTGGCTGAACTTTTTAATTCCGATGAGCGGAACGATGCGGCAGTCGAGGCTCCCCGAGCCGCCGATGTACCACTACCGGCAAAGCAGTCCAAGTGGTACCGCTGGCGCAAGGACGGCACGGCGTTGATCCAATACCTGCTGGACAGCGAGGTGCACACCTTCGCCTTCAGCGTGGCGGCCAATGCGATTCTCTCGTTTATACCCTTCATTGTGCTGCTCTACACGCTGGAGGAGTCGGTCTTCCACCACTCGGATATGATGAAGCGCGTGATCAACGACATGGTGAACTATTTCCTGCCCTCGAACCAGGATTTTGTAGCCCGCAATCTGGCTCTTGTAGCTTCGGGCCATGGGGCGCAGCTCTTCTCGTTGATCATGATTCTGGTGGCCTGCACAGGCATCTTTCTGCCCCTGGAGGTGGCTCTGAACCAGGCCTGGGGCGTAACCAAGAGCCGCAACTACCTGCACAATCAGGTCATCGCCTTTGGATTGGCGATCCTGATGGTGGCGCTGGGCCTGGCGAGCATCCTGGTGAACACGGCCGCGCGCGATGTGCTATCCGTGATCTTCGTTCACCAGACGAATATCAAGTTTGTTGATTTTGTTCTGCATGTTACTTATCAGGGAATCAGTTTTCTCCTCCTGGCCGCAACCACCGGCGTGGCCTCGATCGCTTTCTTCTTTTCCATCTACTGGCTGCTGCCCAACCGCAAGGTTCCGTGGCGCCATGTGCTGAGCACATCGATCTATACCGGCGTCATCTGGCTGGTGTCCAAGTATATCTTTGTACTCCTGCTGCCGCATATGCATCTGGAAGATCTCTACGGCCCGTTCCAGGTTTCGGTGAGTCTGCTGTTCTGGGCCTATATCTCCGGGTTGATTTTGTTTGCCGGAGCGCAGTTCAGCGTGGCGCGGCTAGAGAAGAAGGAGAAGGTGGGTTAGCTTGGAACGGATGTAATGGCTCAACGCTCCGCCAGCAGCGCTTTCAACTGTTCTTCGATGATCTTCAGATCGGTCTCGCCTTGAAACCTGGCGCGGACGATTCCCTTCCTGTCGATGAGATAGGTCAAAGGCAATCCGAGGACTCCGCCGTAACGTTCCCCGAGCTTTTCATCGCCCATTGCCACGGGGTAATTCAGGCGAAATTTAGTGGTAATCCTGCGCGCCGAGGCGGGGTCATCGTCCATAGAAATGCCGATGACCTGCAAGCCCTGCGCGCCGTATTCGCGCTGCCATTGGACGAAGGTCGGCATCTCCACCTGGCAGGGAGCGCACCAGGTGGCCCAGAAGTCGAGCAGCACCACCTTGCCGCGGAATCTGGCGAGATCAAGATTTCCGCCGTTCAAATCGGTGCGTGTGATCTCCGGAGCCTTCTTGCCGACAAGAGATTCGGCGGCAAAGGCGGCGTGCGCGACAGCGGCAAGGCAGGCGGCCAGCAGGAGACCCGCCAGCAACAGGCGGCGATACTCGGCCCTCGCCTTAGCGTCCTCGCTCAACCGGATACCCCTTGTCGACCCAATCGGCGCCGAGATTGTTGGCGAGATAGAGAACCTTCACATTGGTGAATCCCAGATCGCGCAGCAGCTTGAACGCAGGTCCGACGTTGGGGCAGCGGCTCCACGGACAACAGCCGCAATAGAGCACGATGAAGGTTTTGCGGTTGAGCAGCGCGACCCTTGCCTGCAATTGACTGAGGCCCTCGGCCTGCGAGCCGGCCCCGGCATACTCCGAGCCCGCGATATGCGCCTGGGCAAAGAGCATGTGCGATCCCACTTGCAGAACCAGCGGCTTGTTTGCGCCCTGGGCATGCAACAGGCGGTTGAGTTCCTCGGGCTGAAGCAGTTGTCCAGGGGGAATGGAAGCGGCGCTTTCCGGCGGCGGCGCGCTCCAGCCGAATTGTGCGTATATCCGCGTGTGCGCGGCAAACAAGACGGCCAGAACGGCGATGACTCCTGCGCTCCGGACAAGATTCAATTTCATGGGATTTGTCTCCGCAACCAGTCTAAACCGCCGCGTGCAGTCGGGCACAATCTCCCGGTTGCGGAATTCTTAGAACGAACGGCCAGCCTTAGATGTCGAGGTTCTTTACATCCAGCGCATTGTCTTCGATGAACTTGCGGCGCTTTTCGACATCCTCGCCCATCAGCGTGGCGAAGATCTCCTCGGTTTCCACGAAGTCTTCCAGCTTCACCTGGAGGAGCGTGCGGCGTTCGGGGTCCATGGTGGTCTCCCAGAGCTGCGTGGAGGTCATCTCGCCCAGGCCCTTGTAACGCTGCACCTGGTAGTCCTTCCTGCCCTGTTCAACGATGTAGGCGAAGAGTTCGCGGGCGGTCTGCTTTTCCACCGGCTCGCGCAGCATGCGTGCGGTGCGGCGAGCCTGCTTGGCCTCGGCCTGCGCCTCCGCGCCTTCTTCGTCCTCGGCCTCGGCTTCGTCTGCCTTGGAGGCGCCAGCCTCGGCAGTCACAGCCTTGAAGGCGTACTCGATGAGGAACGGCGGCTCCAGAAATTCTTTGATGAGCGTGTACTTGGCCATCATCTGGCGAAACTCGGGACTGGAGGCCAGGGTCCAGTTGATGTGCCGCTCCTGACCCTGAACATCCACAAAGCTAAACGACCAGGTATGGTGCTCCTCGTCCTCGACCAGATTACCCAGCGATTTGAAGCCGAACTCATCGGTCCGCTCGGCCAGCTCGGCGCGCAGCAGGGCCAGCTTGGGCGGAAGCTCGCTCTCGGATTTGGAGGCGAAGTCGGCTCTGTGAACCAGCTCGGCGCGGGCCAGCAGCTCTGTCAGTTTTTCGTTGCGGACGCGCTTGTCCACCTTCTCAACAAAGTCCAGGTACTCGCTCAAGGTTCCCATGAAACGGGTCAGCTTGGCGCCCTCAATGCGGCTGGCCAACTCGCCGTGGCGCACGATCATGCCTTCCGCGGCGCGGTTGACCATCACCTTGATAAACTCGCGCTCGTCCTTGATGTACTGCTCGAAGCGGCCCTTCTTGATCTTGAAGAGCGGCGGCTGCGCTATGTAGATGTTGTCGCGCTTGATCAGCTCGGTCATGTGGCGGAAGAAGAAGGTGAGCAGCAGCGTGCGGATGTGCGAGCCGTCCACGTCGGCGTCGGTCATGAGGATGATTTTGCCGTAACGGATTTTGGCGGCGTCGAAGTCGTCCTTGCCGATGCCGCAGCCCAGCGCGGTAATCATGGCGCGGATCTCCTCGTGACCCAGCATCTTGTCGTAGCGCGCTTTTTCGACGTTGAGGATTTTGCCCCGCAGCGGCAGGATGGCCTGGAAGCGGCGGTCGCGTCCCTGCTTGGCGGTTCCGCCCGCGCTTTCGCCCTCCACCAGATAAAGTTCGCAGCGTTCCGGGTTGCGCTCGCTGCAATCGGCCAGCTTGCCGGGCAATCCGCCGCCATCCAGTGCGCCCTTGCGGCGGGTCAGGTCGCGGGCCTTGCGGGCGGCCTCGCGAGCGCGCGCGGCTTCGATGGCCTTGTTGATGATGCGCCTGGCGATGGGAGGATTCTGCTCCAGGTACGCGCCCAGCCGCTCGTTGACAAAGGCCTGCACGGTGCCGGCGATGTCGGAGTTGAGCTTGCCCTTGGTCTGGCCCTCGAACTGCGGCTGCGAGAGCTTGACGCTGACCACGGCCACCAGCCCCTCGCGGACGTCGTCGCCGCTCAGGTTTTCTTTCATGTCCTTGAAGAGGCCCAGCGACTGGCCGACGGCGTTGATCGTTCTAGTGAGAGACGTCCGGAAACCGGAGAGATGCGAACCGCCGTCTACGGTGTTGATGTTGTTGGCAAAGCTGAAGACCGTCTCCGAGTAGCTGTCGTTGTATTGCAGCGCAATCTCGATCTCGACTTTGTCGCGCGTCGCCTCCATCATGATGGGCTTGTCGTGCAGCACGGTCTTGCCGCGGTTCAGGTGCTTGACGAACTCGGCAATGCCGCCGGCGTACTTGAATTCAGAGTGGCGCGCTTCGCCGGTCTTGGAGTCTGCGGTGCGCTCGTCGGTAAGCGTGATCTCCAGGCCCCTGTTGAGGAAGGCCATCTCGCGCAGCCGCTGGGCCAGGGTATCGTAGTTGAACTCGGTGGCGGCGAAGATGCTCTTGTCAGGCAAAAAATGAATTTTGGTTCCGCGCCGCTTGCTGGTGCCCGCTTGGCGCAGCTCGCTGGTGGGCTCGCCGCAACTGAAGTCCATCTCCCAGGTGTGGCCGTCGCGCCAGATCTCCACGTTGAGCTCCTGCGAGAGAGCGTTAACGCAGCTGACACCGACGCCGTGCAGGCCACCGGAGACCTTGTAGGTGGAGGCGTCGAATTTGCCGCCCGAATGGAGCATGGTCAGCACCACCTGCACGGCCGGCATCTGCTCGCCGTTCGACAGCGTCATCATGTCCACCGGAATGCCGCGCCCGTCATCGACCACGGTGATGGAATTGTCCACGTGGATGACGACGTCGATCTTTTTGCAATAGCCGGCCAGCGCTTCGTCCACCGAGTTGTCCACCACCTCGTAGACCAGGTGGTGCAAACCCATCTCGCCGGTTGAGCCGATGTACATGGCCGGACGCAGGCGCACCGCCTCCAGGCCTTCAAGCACCTTGATGTTCTCGCCGGTATAGTTGCCGTTATCGTCAGGGAGCGGGGTAGTGTTCAGGGGTTCAGTCGCCATTGGGGTTCCGTTCGTAAGGCTTTCGCTTCAAGCTCCACTGGGGTCGCGGCCTCCGGAGGAGCTTCCGGGCCGGAATTCGGGGGCCTAACCGATTGAAAGACAGGGGCTTTCAATCAAACTTATCTATGCTGATTTTACCATGCGGGGTGGGCCGGAACGAAGGGGAAAAGCGGGGTGGAAAAGGCGTGCGAAAGAAGGAAAATGCCAGCGTAAGTGGGTACGTTGGTAACCATTTTATTACCACCTGTTTATAATTCTGAATTCGCTGGACTTAATCTGCAAAATCTCCTACGATTTATGGGTACAGGAGCTGTGCTCCTGCCCAACAAAATCCACCAGAGGTAACCTCCAATGAAACTCGCCATCCGCATCTTCGCTCTGACCGTTGTTGTCGCCGGCGCTGCCGCCGCCGCCACCACGCCCAGGACCACGCCCATCGCAAGCCACCAGTCGGCCACCTCTACTTTGCCGGTTCCATCGTGCAATCCGTACATCTGCCCTCCCGACCCCGGCGGTGACGGCAACTAAATGCCAGTGATGGCAGTGGAAGGGACATAGCCCGATATTATTTTTCATTTGAGTAATAGGGCATTTGGCGCTATTCTTAGATAGTTCTAAGAGTGGCGAGGGGCGCCTATGTCTCCACAGACCGCAATGTCCCTGATGAGCGTGGCCGAGTTTGCTCTTTGGGCCGTGCTCGGCTTCCTGTTCTGGACGAAGAAGCTCCATCGGCGGTTTCCCGCCATGGGAGCCTATCTGGCGTTGCGCGTAGCCTCCATGCCCCCGCTGCTTTTCCTCTTGTATGGTCAATCGCAGCATTGGTTCCACGGCCTCTGTGCTCTCATTTACTTCTATGGTTTTTTTGGAGTGTATATCGCCAGCGCGATACTCCTCTTCTTTGTCTGCATGGAGGTCTTTCGCTCTGCGCTCTCGGCGTTCCCGGGACTGATGAAGTTCGGCATCATGATCTTTCGCTGGGCGGTTCTGGCCTCAATCCTGGTGAGCTTCTCGACGATTCCCTTTTCGCATCACAAGCTACTGCTCATCCCCAGCGTCGCTTACGCCTTAATGCGTTCGGTAAGCATTATTGAGTTGTGCCTGCTGGGCTTCCTCTGCCTGGGAATGAATGCGCTGCGCCTCTCAGCCCGCAATTTAGCTTTCGGGATTGCTCTGGGATTTGGCTTGATGTCCGCCAACGACTTCGTTCAATCGCTGGTGATGTCGAATTACACTTCATTAACCGCTCCCTGGCAATTCGTCTACGAGTCGGTGATTCTGGCAACACTGGGGATGTGGGTGGTCTACTGTGTTCTGCCCGAACCCGCCCGCCAGCCCGTCATGGTGCCGGCCAACTCCATCATCCTTCGCTGGGACGAGATTGCCACCGCCCTGGGCCATACCGGAACCCAGGTTGCCGTGCAGCCGGCCAGCGGCTTCTCCCTGACCGAGGCGGAGAATGCCGTGGAAGAGGCGCTCACCCAGGACCTGAAGAGCCGCGCATCGGCAACATAACAGAGATCAGGACGCAGAAAAAGGCCGCGGCAATGCCGCGGCCTTTTCGTGTAAATGTCAGCCGAATTTGATGGTACGCCGGAATTACTCGGCGGCTACGGGTTCAATTGAGGCATACCGCCCGAGTTTGCCGTGATCGGTAAACTTCACCCGGCCGGTAACCTTGGCGAAGAGCGTATCGTCGGAGCCGCGGCCCACGTTGACGCCTGGCTTGATGCGCGTGCCCCGCTGGCGCATGATGATCGAGCCGCCGGTAATCAGTTCGCCGGCAAAGGCCTTCACGCCCAGCCGCTGTGCATTGGAATCCCGTCCGTTTGTGGAGCTGCCTCCACCTTTCTTATGTGCCATTGCCCAATCCCCTTC
This sequence comes from Occallatibacter sp., assembly GCA_049522175.1. Taxonomy (GTDB): domain Bacteria; phylum Acidobacteriota; class Terriglobia; order Terriglobales; family Acidobacteriaceae; genus Telmatobacter. Next base: position 198,242 of record JBEKOC010000005.1, read on the forward strand.
CGTCTCTTGTGCGCTGCCTTACTTGGCGGCGGTGTAGGTCTTGCCGTCGGCCTCAATGGCCTTGATGCGCACCTCAGTAAAGTTCTGCCGGTGCCCTTGCAGTTTCTTGTACTGCTTTTTGCGCTTCAGGTGGAAGACCAGGATCTTGTCGCCCCGGCCCTCGCCCAGCACCTCGGCGATCACCTTGGCTTTGGCCGGCTTGTCCATGCTTCCCGGCTCGCCGCTGACGGCCAGCACGTCGCTGAACTCGACGGTCTTTTTGTTTGATTCAACGCTCTCAATCTTCACCACGTCGCCTGGCGCGACCCGATACTGCTTGCCACCGGTGCGAATAACCGCGTACATAAACCCTCCAGCGCAAGTCGGCACAGCCGGTGCGCGCCTATAGAAAATAGCTCGGGCGGAAACTTCCGAACCGAAAGAGTGCGCTCCAGCCCCTCAATTCCAGGGCGAACGCCCGGCTCCACGGCCACAGGCAGGAATCGCCAAACTATTGTAGTGTACCGGTTTTATAGGGCCAAGGTCAATTTGCACCGGAAATGGTGCAAATAAGACACGGAAAATGCTCAACAATCTTATCTTGGCTCCATTCCTCTAATGTTGATGCAGTTTGTTACGGAGCGGCCTGTACGGCAGACAGTCTTTTGAAGATAGTTCGAAGGAGACAGCGAGAATCTGAAGAACTGCGCGACCCCATGCTCCGCCTGCAGGCCGACATTCTGGTGGTAAAGTTGGATAAGTCTTTCCTTTGCGCATGAAGCCCAATATCAACACGGTTATTCATGAGCCGACTGCTGTGCATGCAGGACTTAGCTCTCGGGACCATAAGGAGCCCGTTTGTCAAGGTCTGCGCGTACTACCCTTCGGGCTGACTTGCTTCAGTCTGCTTTCCATTTTCATCGTGGTTCGGGTATTGGCATCCTTTTTACCGTGCGAGGCGTGGGGATCAAGTGGCAGCATGTGTGCTGCGCCCTATCTGCGCCTCCCGTCGAGTCGGCCAACCACATGTGTTGCGGGTGCCGCTATTCCGGAACTCGCCAGGTTATCAAACCGCCTCGATTATTTAAGTTTTAGGAGAGAACGCTTCACACTTGACGAGCGAGGATACCGTAATCTGCCTGGGATTCAGGGCAATCGCATTTGAAAATCTGGATTGAACCAGCATAGGTACTTCCGCAAAGCGAGCCGGTAGTAGAAGTTGATCCACAGGGGGTGTGGATCAGAATGGGTCGAGCGGAAGTCGAAACA